>CAWHDD010000019.1:0-44795 GCA_963827885.1 uncultured Alphaproteobacteria bacterium
GGCGACGATGAACGAACCGGCAGGCCGTCGAGGCAAAGGCCGGCCTGCGCCGCCGGCAGCCAGCGCGGTGCTGTTGGGGACGGCGCGGCCATTGACCAGCAATCCTTCCGGCGCGACGGTCACGGCGTCGCCCGCGATCGCTGCCACCGGCTTCAGCAGCGGCTCATAGCCGCCGGGGCAGCGTCCATAGGGTAAGTAGCCCCGCGTCTGGGCAACGCGGAACACGTCCGTATCCGGGGGACAGATGCTGACAATGTCTCCGCGCCCGATGGCGCCGCCTCGCACCTCGATGAGCCACAGTCCCATGGGCAGCGAAGCGGTGTGATTGATCCGCAGCCCGGCGGCGCCGGCGAGTTGCACAGCGGCCGCCAGCGCTGCTGCAAGCCCCCAGACGGTGAAGGCGAAGCGGCGCCCGTTCACAGCTTGAACCGCTCTCTTGCCCGGCTGGCCGGGGCAATGCCCGGCGAACCGGCGGGCACCGGCAGTTTCACCCGCTCAGAGAACACCGGATCGCGGAAATACAGCGACTGCGTGCCGTAGATGGGCGCATGAGCGGTTTCATGCGATCCTTGTCCTCGGCGCGCACGATCAGATAGAGGGTCACCGGCTTCTCGTGGTTCATCAGATCGGAGATGGAGAAGCCGCTGGCCGACACGTTCTTCGCCACCAGCGGATCGCGGTAGAGCGACAGGAACGACATGGCGGTGGACAGCACCGAACCGCGCTCGTCTTCGGGGCGGTTGGTCATGTCGCGGGCGGAGGCGGCGATGATATCGTGCAGGGCGCCGTCCGGCCCCCAGTTGTTGGTGAGCATTTCCTTATAGAGGGCGTCGATCGGCTGGGCTGGATCGGACAGGGCGCGGGACACATCGGGCAGCGTCCCCGATCTGCCGGCGGCCCTGGCTTTGTAGAGAACATGCAGCACTGCGCCGGTGAGGAAGGCATGGCTGGTTTTCGCCCAGTGGTCCACCAGCCCCTTGCCTTCGGGATCGACAAGGATGGTTGCCAGGTTCTGCACGTCGCCAACCTCGTGGATGGTGCCCAGGCGGATTTCGTCGAGCGGATTGAAACGCACGCTGCCCTCCGGGCTGCCGGGATCGAAACGCATGACCACATTACCGCCATGCTTCTCGCGCCAGGCGGCGGTGGAGTTCCACAGCTCGGCTTTCATGTCGTTGACCACGACGGAATGCGGCCAGGACAGCAGCGTCGGGATCACCAGTCCGACGCCCTTGCCGGAGCGTGTCGGGGCGATGGCCGCGATGTGCTCGGGGCCGTCGTGCCGGAGATAATGAAGCTGGCCGCTTTTACCGGTCCAGCCGCCCACATAAACGCCAGCGCCGGTTCTGCCGCGCCGCGGCAGCAGGCCGGTCGCCTCGATCTCGGCGCGGCTTGCCCAGTGGGCTGTGCCATGCACGCCCTCATGCCGCCGGGCGCTGCGGCCCTGGAGCCCTACAGTGAACAGAAGTACCAGCGAAACCATCACACCCATCCCGCCGAAACCGGCATAAACGAGATCGAAGGTGCTGCGGGCGCTGTCATAGAATTGCGCCCGCCAGCCAATCCAGGCCCAGGGCGCGTAAAAGTTGCCGGTCCAGGGGATACCGAGCGCGGGGTGATAGGAGAGCCGGTAGGCAACAAATTGTGTCGCGGCACTGTTCGCGGCCAGCACGCCAGCAAGCCCCGCAAGGATGAAAACGGCGATCGCCGGGCGGCTCCACCGGGCGGAAGGCTGGTATGGGTTGATCATCGGCCGCCTCTTCGTTGCTGAGCGTTGAACCGGCCGCTGGCATCGACGGCAAGCTCTTGACCGCGCGCCCAGAAATCGGCCTTTGCGGCTTGCGCGGGCGTCAGCACCATGACCAGCATTTCGTCTCCCCGTTTCAGCAGGGCGGCTTCGCAACCATCGCTGAGATGGCGGCGTCCCTCGAAGCTTACCGTCCCGGCATCGGCGGGCGTCCACGAACGGTGCGGCAGGATGGACGGGATCTTGCCGCGCAAGGCATTGCGCCCGGCGATGAAGGTTTCCAGTGCGTCTGGTGTCCGCTGGGGATGAGCCGTGGCGGAAGCGTGCCGCTGGCGGTGACAGCCACACTTGGTTACATGCTCGCTCCCGAACCCGCAGCCACTTGCCCCATGGGCTGCGTTGGCTTTGTCTATCTGACGGGCGCCGGAGCCATCGCCACCACCACCATACTCATGGCGCCGCTCGGCGCGTACCTGACCCACATCCTGCCCGGCAAGGCCGTTGCGGCGGGTCTTTGCCGTGACCATGGTGGTTATTGCCATTCATATGACCTGGAAAACGTTACCCGGCGCCGGTTATGCGATAAGCCCTGACGCGCAGGCCGCCGGGGTGCCCGGCTGGCTCGGGCACTGAACCATCCCGGCACTGACACCGTTGCGCTTCGGGGGCTGGCACCCCCGGTCCTGAAGTCCTGCCCCAAACCATGATGCCAGCAGGCCGCCGGCGATCAAGCAGACCGCCGCCATGGCGGCAACGGCCGCCCGCCAGGCCGCGCGCCGGGCCTGCTGCACGTCCGCCTGAGCCGCGCGGATTTGCGCCATTTCCTCGCGCGCCGCGGCCCGCAAACGCGCCTCAAGTTCCCCCGCCGCGGCGTTGATCTCTTTCGCCACATAACCGGCCGCGCCGGTAATGATCTGCTCAGCCGTCGCTTGCGCGGCGTCGCGCGCCTGTCCCGGCACCAGCGCCACTTGCGCCAGCGAGTCCGCGATTGCCTCCTGCGCCCGCTGCAGCAGCTGGCCAACCACCAGCTCGTTGAGCGTCACGTGAATGAAAATGGGATCATCGGGGCCAAGCAGCATATTGTGCCGCTTGGCCACCTCGCCGATCAGCCGCTGCACATCGGCAAGCCTCGGCCGGTCCATCGCTCAGACGCCCAGAACCGCCGCCAACTGCTCGTACACATCCCGCTGGATCAGTTTGAGGCGCTGCTTCGACATCACGGTAAAATCCGCCGAGGCGATGGCCTCGTCAAAGGTCAGATGCTTTTGCATCATGTCCTTGACGTCCGCCGCCGGAGGGCGGCTCTTTTTAGCTGAGAAGAGGCGATGCTGAAGCATCGCCGGTGCCGAAGGTCGACACCGTCCGCTGCGGCAGATGCAGCAGGCCGTGCACGCGGTCCTGGTGCGCCTGGTAGACCTGCATATCGCGGAAGCCTTTATCGCCCTGCTGGATGCGGCCGAAATGCTCGTTGAGCCAGACGATGATCTCCACCTCGGGCGCCAGCTGCGAGGCCAGATCGTCGAAGTCGCTCAAGGTCTCGCGCATCGTCCGCCCGCCGCCGCCGGCGATGCTTCAGCATCGCCTGTTTCTAGCACAAGAAGAGGCGCCCTGCGGCGCCGGGGATGACGTGCACCACCACCTGCTTGCCCACGGCGCGGATCTGATTATGGACGTCGTTCTCCATCAGATAGTTGGTGATGGCCACATAGGTCGAGGTGCCGGTGTCGATGACGAAATTCGATTGCTGCGTCATGATCGGCTCCATGACCTGATCGAAACCCCGGTCATCGATCATGGTTCCCTGCAGCAGTTCGATCCGCTTCACCTTCAGCGCGGCAAAGCTCGACAGCGTCGCCGTCGTCGCATCGGCGTCAAAGCACATCACCGGCAGCTGCCGGTGACGGTAATACTGCGCCAGGATGAAGGCGACCATGGATTTGCCGACGCCGCCTTTGGCATTCAAAATGAAATGCACCTTGTGCTTCGCTGTCTGCATCTCGCGTTCCCTTTCCATTTTACCCTCAGATCAGATCTTTGCGATCGACCGCGGTGGGGTCGAAAACAAACTTGCGATGGCTGGATTGTTCCGTTGGCTCAGCACGCCGCGCCGCCGCAGGCCGCTTCACCGCAGGCGCCGCCGCCGGCAGCGGCAAGAGCCGCTGGTAGGGCCGGTCGCCTCGAATGTAACTTTTGACCAGCCGGGTAAATTGCGCATACGACATGAGGCCGGCATAACCCGCGTGTACGGCTTTCAGCGTCAGACCTTTATCGACGGCGGCGGCGATCTCCTCGATACAGCCCAGAAATGCCGTCCGCGCCGCCCCTTTGGGCCGGTATTTAGGCATAGGCGCCTCGCGGCGCGCGGCGGCTCCAATTTTTGCAATGCTGCCCCAGCAGCGTTGTGACGATGGAATGCTCAAGGTCCAAATGCGCGGAAATGGCTTGGATCGTCCATCCGATGCGGCGCAAATGCAGGGCCAATAGGGTTTCAGCCGTGTGCGGCTGTATCCTCATATGCTTGGCGAGGTTTTTGACGGTAAAGCCGCACCTGCGGAAACGTTCCAGTTCTGAGAACACCTCCGTCCCGGCTTTGGCGCCGAGAAAATGGATGACCGTATCCCGTTCCAGACCCGTCGTCTGCCGTCCCTGCCGGGACGGGCCTCGACGACCGCGCGATTCTTCCTGCACGGCATTCCAGTCAGTGCGTTCGGGACATAGCGGCGTCGAAACTCCGAGGCCATGCTGCGGCCATTTGTTGCCGTGCGTGATCAGGCAAGCATCGCGCAACTTAGTGGACCGCGTAGAGAACGGTGAACCGGCAGTGACAGTCATCCCCATGCCGAGCGTGAAGGGGGCAAACGATGGCGGGAGCGCCATTCTCCCCGCGGCCATCCAAACTGCCGCCGTGCTCGGAGCAGTCAAGGCACGGCCTGGAGACTTCGAGAGCGACGAGAGGCTGAGCGACGCCCGGCCCTGACAGCTCCTGCGCGCGCCGGCGCACGGATTTTGCAGCCGGGGCAGAAGAAAGCCTGCGGCGCGGTCGAGCAAAAGAAAGCGATACGCGGAAAAAAGGCTTGCGCTTGTGGCTGCGATTAGAGAACGAAAGGAATGGCACACCGGCCGAACAAAGGAATGCAACCTTTGGGCTGTGCAAACGGCAGAGCTGCCCGCTCAAGATTTGAAAGGGGCTGATCACGCGTCACCGTGGCCGGAAATCCCCAGGCTGGCAAATCGCCCACACCTTTCCGCCGCCAGCCTTTTGCTCTTACGAAGACTTAACGGTAGATTAAGTGTCGATTCGTGCAATTGTGCGGGTTGCCATGCGTGTGCGTATAGACTTCACCTGCGTCTGCCGGTTTGGAGACCGCCCATGCTCATCCCATACGACCGTCCCGCGAACCCAAACCGGGGACATTTTGCCCGTTGCGCTTTGGCGAGCGCTGTCCTGCTGTCCGGCGGCGCGAGCGCGGCACATGCGGCCCAGACCGCGCCCCATCATCAGCCCGCCGTCAGCCTCGCGGGCGACGTGTTCGCGGCGGCGGTGTTCATCGGCATCATGCTATTTTTCGTCAGCGCCGCCTTTGTGTTCCTGAAAGCCCGCGAGGGCGCACGCCGCGCCGAGCAGCGGGCGGTGGAGGAGACGGCGGCCCTGGCGCGCCAGCTCGATCTTGCGCAGTCCATCATGACGGCGGAGCCGCAGGCGCTCATGGTCGGCGAGAAGGATGAGGCGCCGCGCCTCGTCACCCACTCGCTGGCGCTCAGCTCCGGCGTTCCCGCCAAAATCCGTATGCTGCTGCGTTTCGCCACCTGGGCCGAACGCGACGCGGCGCTCGATCTAGAAGGTGAAGCTGAGGAAGCTGCGCGAGCAGGGCGAGCCGTTCAGCGTGATCCTGAAGACGCTAGGCGGCGCCATCGTGGAGGCCGAGGGGCGCGCGTCGGGCAGCTGTTATTTCCTGAAGTTCCGCGATCTGGCCGGGCGGCGCATCGAGCTCGCCAACCTGATCGCGCAGCTCCGCAGCCAGAGCGAGGAGCTCGCATCGAAAAAGCGCTGTTCGACGCGCTGTCGATCCCGGTCTGGTTCCGCGGCTCCGACGGGCAGGCTGACAATGGGTCAACCGCGCCTACATCACCGCCGTCGAGGCGGCGCGCGCTGGACGACGTCATCGACCATCAGAGCGAGCTGCTGGAATTGCACCAGCGCCGCGCTGGTGGAAACGGACGCTCGGCAAGGGCGAGACGTTCCGCAAGCGGCTGCAAACCATCGTCGCCGGGCGAGCGTCACGCCTTCGACGACCATCGTCGTGCCCATCGGCCGGGCGAGCGCGGGCGCCGTCATCGACGTGGCGCCGCTGGAGACCGCGCAGGACAACCTGTCGCGCCAGATGGCCGCGCACGCCCGCACGCTCGATCGCGTGGCCACGGCCGTCGCCATTTTCGGCCCCGATCCAGCGGCTGGGGTTCTACAATCAGGCGTATCAGGAATTCTGGCGGCTCGATACGCGCAGTGGCTCGAGGCCAAGCCGCTGCTGGGCGAAATTTTCGACAAGCTGCGCCAGACGCGCCAGCTGCCCGAGCAGGCCGATTACCGCAATGGTGGGCGCTCAGCCAAGGCGCAGAGTCGGCCAGCGAAATCAAGGCCAACGAGACCGCGGCGAGCGAAGGCTGGTGGCATCTTCCCGACGGCCGCACGCGTGCATGTGCTGACCGATCACCGCCCCGACGGCGGCGTCACCTTCTCTATGACGACGTCACCGAGATACTCGCGCTGGAAAGCCGCTACAACGCGCTCATCAAGGTGCAGCGCGAAACGCTCGACAACCTGCGCGAGGGCGTCGCGGTGTTCGGCTCCGACGGGCGGCTGCAAGCTGTTCAACCCCGCCTTCGCGAGCATCTGGCAGCTCGACGAGGACGTTTTCTGGAGGCGCGGCCGCATATCGACGAGGTTATCGCTGCTGTGCAAGCCGCTGACCGGCGGCGAGGATGATCCGTGGGTGACGGCGCGCGGCGCGGTGACCGGCGTGAATGAGACCCGCACTCGTTCGACGGCATGCTCAACCGGGCCGATGGCGCTGTCATTGCCTATGCGGGCGTGCCGCTGCCCGACGGCGGCACGCTGCTCACCTATATCGACATCACCGACAGCAAGCGCGCCGAACTGGCGCTGATCGAGCGCAACGAAGCGCTGGAGGCGGCCGACAGGCTCAAGAACTCGTTCCTCTCGCACGTTTCCTACGAGTTGCGCACGCCGCTCACCAACATCATCGGCTTTTCCGAAATGCTGGCCAATCCGCGCATCGGGCCTCTCAACCCGAAGCAGCGCGAATATCTCAACGACATCCGGACCTCGAGCATGACGCTGCTGACCATCATCAACGACATTCTCGACCTCGCCGTGATCGACGCGGGGGCGCTGGAGCTGAACATGGCGCCGGTTTCGGTGCGCGAGGTGATCGACGCGGCGGAACTGGGCGTGCGCGACCGGCTGGCGAAGATGGGGCTGAAGCTGGAAATTCATCTGGACCCGGAAGTGGACCAGATCCTCGCCGACGGGCAGCGCCTGACGCAGATCTTGTTCAACCTGCTGTCCAACGCCATCGGCTTTTCGGAGGAGGGCAATGTCATCACGCTGAATTGCCGGCGCGAGCAGGGGCATGGTGACGTTCACGGTGCAGGATATGGGCTTCGGCATCCCGGAGGAGTTCCAGAAGACGGTGTTCGAGCGCTTCGAGAGCCATCCGCGCGGATCGGGCCACCGCGGCGCGGGGCTGGGGCTGTCGCTGGTGAAGAGCCTGGTGGAGCTGCATGGCGGCGATATCAAGCTGCGCTCGGCGCCGGGCGCGGGGACGACGATTACGGTGCTGATCCCGGATGGCAGCGCGCGGATGAAGACGCTGGAGGGCGAGGGCAAGGCGGGCGGGCGGTTGAGTGCGCCGCAGCCGGGGGCGCATGTGTAAGCGCATGCGCCGGCGGTAATTGGGGGGTAGCGGCATTGCCTGGACCCCGCCGCACCCAAGCATGCCGCCGTGCTCGGACGCGTCAAGGGTAAACGGCCTTGAGCCCCGGAGGGGCGAGAGGAGCGGTTGGGCGAAGCACAGAGCAACGAAAACTTGGACTCCCGCGCTTTCAGCGCCCTTGACCCATCCTGCGCGCGGCGGCTTGTACTTCGTGCATGGCCGGGACGAAAGAATGGTTCCGGCCGAACAAAAGAATGCCGGCTTGGGGCAGCGGAGACGGCAGGCGCAGCACCCGTGGCGGACTCCGCCCAGTTGCTTTCGTTGCCGGCGCCGGATGGCGCCTGTTTTTGGCTTAGAATAGCCGATGCCGTAGCATCGGCGGCCAACGAATGCCCGCTTAGATTCCTTTGTTTTCGCGAGAAGTTTTCTCGCAAAGCCGGGAAGGCCGCTTTTGCGAACTCTGCTTAGGCCTTGCCGGTGTGCGGCGGGGTTCCAGGGCTCCGGTGTCCGGTGACGCAATCAGCCGAAAATGATCTTGGTGGCCGTGCCGCCCGCCGGCCGCTTGCGCCGGTGCAGCTTGGCGCCCGCGTCCTTCAGCAGCGCCCGCACCATGGTCAGCCCGATCCCGACCCCCGGAATGGCGACACGCCCGGCCTGGAGCGTCGCCGGCACGGATTGATCGTGTCCGCCGCTATCCTCGACGCTGATGACCACGGCACCCGCCTTGTTGCGCGCCGCCTTGATGCGGATGCTGCCGCCCGGCGCGGTGAACTTCACGCTGTTCAGCATGACGTTGAGCAAAATCTGCTTCAGCCCGCGCTCCGTCACCGGCACGGGCGGCAGAACCTCCGGCGTCAGCAGTTCCATCGTCAGCCCCGCCTGCCGGACCAGCGGCGCGGCGAGACGCACGCAATCCGCCAGGGTGGCGGCGGCATCGGTGCTGGCGGCGGCGCTGGGGCGCCCGGTCTGACCATGGCTCGACCAGTTCAGCAGGTCGTTGGCGAGGTCCAGCGCCAGTTCGGCGCTCTTGCCGATGTCGGCGGCGTATTCCTCGATTTTGGCGATGCTCAGCCGCCGCTCGCCCGCCGTCCGCAGCAATTCGGCAAAGCCCAGGATGGCCCCGAGCGGATTGCGCAGGTCGTGGCTGAGACCGGCGAGGAAAGCCATGTCCGACGCCTTGGCGCGAAATTTCCGTTTCTTCGCGGGCGCTGGGGGCGGCGTCTGTTCCATGGCCGGCTTCGTTTTGGCAGGCCCCGCACCGGCGGGCGCTTTCGTTTTTGCCGCAGCGGATTTGCCGGCGGGACGGCGCGGCTGTACGGCCACGGCGGCTTTGGCGGCCTGAGCCGGCGCGCGCTTCCTGACCGGCGCAGGCGGCACCGGCGGCGGCGGAGCGTCCAGTTGCGCCTTGATGAGCAGCCCCGCGGCGCCGCCCGCCAGTTCGAGCTTCTGCACATGGCAGTTGGCCAGCACGTCGCCCGACGCGCCCGGCAGCGGCAGCGTCACCATCCACTGGCCGCCGCCAGCCTTGCGCCGCGCGATCCCGGTGAGCCGCTTCACGGCGGCGGGCGACGGACTGAACTTCGCCTTGCCGTCCCCGGCATCGCCCCACAAACGCTTGGCCGCGCCATTCGCCCACACGACCGTGCGCTCGCCGCAATTCCACACCCAGACCGGCTCGGCGGCGATCAGAAACGTCTCCACGGGCAGAAAGCCCTCCGCGCGCGGCGCGGCGGCCGGACTTTTGCCGGGCGGTTTCTTGCTACCGTTCTCTAGGTGTTCCAGTGCCATAATGTGAATAGAACGTGCCTGCACAGCAAAGGCAAGCCTGAACAAACGCCGAATCCCAGTCATCCACGCCTGAAATGACGCCGTTTCCCCCGGAAAACCGCCGGCAGCGGCCCTGGAGACGGCCTCCCCATCAAAATTCAGGGGTGCGGCAGGCGGGCATCAGACGCGGGCGCCGGATCAGGCGCCGCGCAGGTTGTCGATAAAAATCCTCCACCGCCGCTAACCCCGGTTTCACCATTGCCGGCGATACTCGCTCCACCCCGGCGCACCGGCATCGCACCGGGACGGACCGCCGCGTCCGGCGCTGGAGCATAGCCATGGTCTCATCCGTCAATCCGTTTTTCAGCAGCGCCTACGCCTCGGCGAGCATCTCCACGCTGTTCGCGGCGCTGCAGTCCGGGGACGCGAAGGCCGCCGCCACCACACCCGCCGCCGGGACGCCTACGCTCCAGCAGAGCGATCTGGCGTCGATCCAGAAGGCGGCCCAAGCGTCCGCCGCCGCCATCCAGGCCATCCTCCAGGCCGCCGAGGGTAACGCAGGGGCGGGGCAACTCTCCGTCAGCCTGGCGGTCAGCGTTTATGCGGAGAGTGCCGGGGAGCAGGCTGGCTCGCGAGTATCTGCCGGGCAGTCGTCCGGGCGGACTGACTCCGCAGTATCGAAGGTCAGTTCTGCGAGCGAAAATGTGGCTCCGCCAGCCGGCATGATGAGCCCCAGCCAGTTCGTTGAGGCCAAGCACCAGTTCGATATAGCGCCGCAGGAATTGCGCATCTACGAGAATCGTTTGAAAGAGGCGAATGAACAGCTCGCTAACGCGACGGACACGGGGTCTATCGAGGCGGCAAAAGCCGGAATCGACCACGTAACCGAAAGGCTTGAGCGAGTAAAATCGACCATCAACGGATTCTCCACCTTGTACAATCAGTACAGCAGTTGGCTTCGCTCAACTTATTCTGTATCTGGGAACATATTGACCAACGATGAAAACGGTAAGCTTCAGTGGGATGAGTTTAAGGTGGGCAACAAGGTGACGGGACAATTTTGGTTTGGCCATAACGGCGACGGCACCCTTGTTGAAGCCGACGGTATCATCGCGCCATTTCTCACGCAAAAATTGCTGTAACAGGTAGGCACCACCCCCCATCGAATCACCGCACTGGCGCTGCCCGCGCCGCTTCAGTATCCTGGCGGCACTTCTCATGAGGAAACCGTCAGCATGCCGCACGAACCGGCGCCGCTCATCGCCGCCATCCATTACCCAGCCGGTTTCGACGCCGAGGCCGTGATCGCCGGGGCGGTGAGCCGCCTGCGCCAGGCCGGGATCGCCGTTGCCGGCGTGCTCCAGTACCGCGACACCGATCCGGCCACGTGCTGCGCCCGCGTCATCGCCGTCGATATCCGCACGGGCGCCGAGGTGAGCATCACGCAGGAGCGCGGCAAGGCGGCCAGCGGCTGCCGGCTCGATCCCAGCGGCCTCGCCGACATGGCCCAGCGCGTCACGGACGCCATCGAGGCCGGCGTCGAACTGGTCGTCATCAACAAGTTCGGCAAGGCCGAGATCGACGGCGCGGGGCTGATGTCCTGCTTCGCCGAGGCGATTTCCGCTGGGCTGCCGGTGCTGACCACCGTGCGCGAGCCGCATATCGAGGCGTGGGAGGAGTTTCACGGCGGGCTGGCGAGCCGTCTGGAGCCGTCCGTGGATGACATCGTGGGCTGGTGCCTTGCCGCCGTGCGCGCGCGCCGCGAAGCGCCGCATCAGGCGACGGCCTGACCCGCACACCAGCCGCTCGACCAGGCCCATTGGAAATTGTAGCCGCCGAGCCAGCCGGTGACGTCCACCGCCTCGCCGATGCAGATAGAGGCCGGGCACCGCCTTCGCCTCCATGGTCTTGCGAGCGACAGGCCGCGGTGTCGATGCCGCCCAGCGTGACCTCGGCCTTGGCGTAGCCCTCGGTGCCCGACGGCGTGCAACGCCCAGCGCTTCAGCAGCGCCGCCAGCGCCGTCAGCGGCGCGTCGGCGACGTTCGGCCGATCGCGCGCGGCGGCAGGTGCAGCGCCGGCCATGGCCTGCGCCAGGCGCTGCGGCAGGAGTTCGGCCAGGACGGTGCTGCGGCTCGGCCTTGGGCCGCGCGCGCTTGGCGCGCCAGCAGCAGCGCCGCCGCGTCGACGGCCCGGCAGCAGGTCGAGCGTGACCGTCTCGCCCGTCGCGCCAGTAGGACGAGATCTGCAGGATGGCCGGGCCGGACAGGCCGCGATGGGTGAACAGCATCGCCTCGCGGAAGCTGCGCTTGCCGCAGCGCGCGCGACCGCCGGCAGCGGACACGCCGGCCAGCGGCCGCATCAGATCGCAGCATCGCGCCGTCGAAGGTCAGCGGCACCAGGCCAGGGCGCGGCTCGCGATCAGCGCCAGACCGAAGCGGCGCGCCACGTCGTGCGCGAAGCCGGTCGCGCCCATCTTCGGGATGGACAGCCCGCCGGTCGCCAGCACCAGCGACGGCGCGCGTGAAGTCGCCGTGGTCGGTCGCGACGCGGAAGCGATCCGGCGCGGCGCGATGTCGCGTGACGCGGTGCGCCAAGCCGCAGATCGACGCCGGCGGCCGCGCATTCGGCCAGCAGCATGGCGACGATCTGCGCGCGCCGAGCCGTCGCAGAACAACTGCCCCAGCGTCTTCTCGTGAAAGGCGATGCCGTGGCGGCGCGACCAGCGCGATGAAGTCGTGCTGCGTGTAGCGCGCCAGCGCCGACGTGCAGAAATGCGGGTTGGCCGAGAGGAAGCGCTCCGGCGCGCAGTGCAGATTGGTGAAATTGCAGCGCCCGCCGCCGGAGATGAGGATCTTCTTGCCCGCCTCGTCCGCGTGGTCGAGCAGCAGCACGCGCCGGCCGCGCTGCCCGGCGCGCATCGCGCACATCAGCCCCGCGGCGCCGGCGCCCAGGATCACCACATCGAATTGTTCCATCCGGCCGCTTTACACCAATCCGGCGGATGTTGCTCAGGCTTTTGTCCGCGCGAGATAAATGGTCTGCGTGAACTCCCGGTTCTGGAGCGGATTGTGGAACGTCACCCGCTCGGCGCGCGCTTCGGCAAAGACGGCGGCGAGCCGCTGCGTAAAGGCCGCATCCGGCAGCTCGTTCGACCAAAGCCCGAAGACGCCGCCTGGACGCAGGCGGGCGGTGAGCTTCGTCAGTCCCTCCGGCTGGTAGAAGGCCGCGTGACTCGGATTGAGCAGAAAGTCCGGCGAATGGTCGATATCGACCAGAATGGCATCGAACCGCCGCGCGGGCATATCCGCGTCGAAACCTTCGTCCGAGGCCGCCAGCGCGAAGAAATCGCCGGCCACAAACCGGCAGCGCGGATCGGCCGTCAGCCCCGGCCCGAGCGGCAGCAGCCCCGTCTCATGCCAGCCGATCACCGCTTCGAGCGCTTCAACGACGATGAGCGACCCCACCGCCTCATGCTCCAGCACTGCCCGCGCGGTATAGCCAAGACCGAGGCCGCCAACGGCAACATCCAACCCCGTGCCCGGAAGCTCCGCCAGCCCCAGCCGCGCCAGAGCGATTTCGGACACGGTGAACTGACTCGACATGAGAAATTCGTCGCCGAGCTTGATCTCAAAGATATCGGCGCCCTGCGGCGATTCTCGGCGGCGGCGCAGGCTGAGCGCGCCGATCGGCGTCGGCTGGTAGTCAAGTTCTTCAAAATACAGGCTCATCCTGCTCGCTTTCCCGGCTTCCGCCTCCCGCGCAACTTGCAGGATATGAGTGATTTACGCATTGCTCCGAAATGACTGCGCTGTATGGCGCAGGAATATTGTTCGTCCGCGCGGGCAGCCGAAAGGGGCGCATATCGCGGATATGTAACCCTTTCTACAACGCAGCGGGTGGACGCTTAGGCCCGCTCGCGCGTGGTCAGGAACCGCAGGTCCGGCCATTCCTTGATGGTGCGGTTCAGCTCCCAGATGCTCTGCGCCAGGAACACCGGCGCGTCGTCGCGGTCCTCGGCCATGACGCCGCGGTTGCGCTCGATGAAGCGTCTTGACCATCGGCCGGATCGTCGCTCGCGATCCAGCGCGCGGTCTCGTAAGGCACGCCCTCGAAGCCCACGGCGATCTTGTATTCGGCGGCGATGCGCGAGGCGAGCACGTCGAGCTGCAAGCTGCCGACCACGCCGACGATCCAGTTCGAGCCCAGCATCGGGCGGAACACCTGCGTCACGCCCTCCTCGGCCAGATCCTCCAGCGCGCGGCGGAGCTGCTTGGCGCGCATCGGCTCGTCGAGGCGCACGCGGCGCAGGATTTCCGGCGCGAAGTTGGGGATGCCGGTGAAGCGGATGTCCTCGCCCTCGGTCAGCGTGTCGCCGACGCGCAGCGTGCCGTGGTTGGGGATGCCGATGATGTCGCCGGGCAGCGCTTCCTCGGCCAGTTCGCGCTCCTGGGCGAAGAAGAAGATCGGGTTCTGGCACGGCCAGAAGTCTTGCCGGTGCGGCCCTGGCGCAGCTTCATGCCGCGCCGGAAGCGGCCCGAGCACAGCCGGAAGAACGCGATGCGGTCGCGGTGGTTGGGGTCCATGTTGGCCTGCACCTTGAACACGAAGCCGGTGACCTTGTCCTCGCTCCGGCTCGACATTGCGCGGCTCGGCCGGCTGCGGGCGCGGCGGCGGCGCGAATGGCGGCCAGCGCCTGGAGCAGTTCGGCGCACGGCAGTAGTCGTTCAGCGCGCTGCCGAAGAACACCGGCGTCATGTGGCCGGCGCGATAGGACTCGACGGTCGAACTCGGGATAGGCCGCCGCCGCCAGCGCCACGCTTTCGCGGAAGGCGCGAGGATGTCGCGCGGCACGACGCTGCGTCCAGCGCCGCGTCGTCGACGCCGCGTGCACGCGATGTCCTGCTCGTAGGCGCCGCCGCCGCGCCCGCTGCTGCGAGGTCAGGAAGCGGTTGCGCCCGCAGATCGTAGCAGCCGTGAAAATCCGGCGCCCATGCCGACCGGCCAGGTCATCGGGCTGACGTCGAGCGCCAGCGCGCTTTCGATCTCGTCGAGCAGCTCGAACGGGTCGCGGCCCTCGCGGTCCACCTTGTTGATGAAGGTGATGATCGGGATGTCGCGCAGGCGGCAGACCTCGAACAGCTTGCGCGTCTGGCTCTCGATGCCCTTGGCGGCGTCGATCACCATGATCGCGGAGTCGACGGCGGTCAGCGTGCGGTAGGTGTCCTCGCTGAAGTCCTGGTGGCCCGGCGTGTCCAGCAGGTTGAAGGTGATGCCGTCGCGCTCGAAGGTCATCACCGAGCTGGTGATCGAGATGCCGCGCGCGCGCTCGATCTCCATCCAGTCGGACTGCGCGCGCCGCCGCTCGCCGCGCGCCTTCACCTGACCGGCCGTGCGGATGGCGCCGCCGAACAGCAGCAGCTTCTCGGTCAGCGTGGTCTTGCCCGCGTCCGGGTGGGAGATGATGGCGAAGGTGCGCCGCTGTGCCGAGGCCGGAAAGCGCTGGGCCGGTCAGCCTGCATCTGAATTTCGGTCATCGGCTTGGTTCGTCTACTTTCTCTATCAGCACGGGCTCGATGAAATCAGGAACCCGGTCCTGAAGTACTGGCGGGTCTCTCCGTTCCGCGGAACAAATCAGATTGCGGCCGCGCCGTCAAAGGTGTTCCGATTTTCATCGGCACCGTCTCCTTGCCGGTGAATGCCGCGGCGGCAACGCCAGACCTTGGCCGCACCGGGGGAATTCCCATATAACCCCTTACAGACGCCTTGCAAATGTCATAAGCCTTGCCTATCCCTCCTCGGTAATGGGCAAAAGTGGCACGCTTCCGCTGTCAACGGCAATTTAACTGGAGAACAAACAATGGCCAGATTCCATCGGTCCGCCGCGTTGGCTGTCCTGCTGCTGGCGGCAGCAATGACGCCGGTCAAGGCCGAAACCGCGACGGGCATCGCGGGCGGCATTCCGGCCAATGTTACGGAAGTCACCACCGGCGGCACATGGTCGAAGGACAACCAGACCGGCACCTTCCGCGCCATCGTCGTCATGACCGGCCAGAAAGAACCCCAGGTCAGCGTATTCGTGCAGCTCATGGCCTTCGAGAAAGACAGCGCCGTCGCCAAGGTCGTGAAGACGCTGACGATCAAGGAGGTTGAGGACCGCAAGCTGCAAAGCGCCTTCGTCAATTTCGACGCCGAGAGCGCCGGCAAGGCAACGCTGATCATCACCTCCTACGACGCCGAGAAGGACGCCGATAATTCCCTCTACGCCGAGGTGACTTCCGACGGCAATTACAAGGTCGTCGAGGCCCCGAAGGACGAGGCTCAGGACGCCGAATCCGCCGCCAAGAAACCGTAAGCAGCGCTCGCGGCTGTAAATTCAGCAACAGTCGCGGCAAATCGCCTTATTTATGCTCATTTTTTCAGTTTGCGAGCGGACTGATGCGTGAAATCCCTTGCGGTGCGCGCTCGCAACACTTATTTCCTAAGGGCATGACGCTATACCGGCAGATCATCCTAGCCGTCGCATTTCGTTAACAATCCTTAATTAGCGTAGGGATCGTTCCAGGGAGCGGCGCTTTGGCATTGCGATTGATTCGGCCGGCCGTTCCATTTCGTATTCCTAACCGCAAGCCGTCATGGCGCCGCGGCGGCCGTATGTGACCGCCGCCACGGCGTTCGGCACAACAGGTGATAATGAGCTTTTCAAATCTCGGTCTGAGCGCAAAGGTAATGGCGGCCGTCGAAGCTGCCGGTTACACGGACCCGACCCCCATTCAAGCGCAAGCGATCCCGCTGGCCCTCCAGGGCCGCGACGTTATCGGCATCGCACAAACTGGCACGGGCAAGACGGCATCGTTCGTTCTGCCGATGCTGAACAAACTCGAAATGGGCCGCGCCCGCGCCCGCATGCCGCGCTCGCTCATTCTGGAGCCGACGCGCGAATTGGCCGCGCAGGTCCATCAGGCATTCGAGATTCTCGGCGCCGAGTACAAGCTGAACATCGCGCTGATCATCGGCGGCGTGTCGTTCGACGAGCAGTTCCGCAAGCTGGATCGCGGCGCGGACGTGCTGATCGCCACGCCGGGCCGCCTGCTCGACCATTCCCAGCGCGGCAAGCTGCTGCTGACGGGTGTCGAAATCCTGGTCATCGACGAAGCCGACCGCATGCTCGACATGGGCTTCATCCCCGACATCGAGCGCATCTGCAAAGTCCTCCCCGTTAACCGCCAGACGCTGTTCTTCTCCGCCACCATGCCGCCGGAAATCCAGAAGCTGACGGAAAAATTCCTGGTCGATCCGGTGCGCATCGCCGTGGCTCCGCCCGCGTCCGCCGCCTCGACCATCATGCAGCGGCTGAAATTCTGCCTCGCCGACCCGCGCGCCAAGCGCGATGTCCCTGCGCGAACTGATGCGCGAGCAGACCGTCAGAAACGCCATCATTTTCTGCAATCGCAAGCGCGACGTCAGCATCGTGCATAAATCGCTGCTGAAATATGACTTCAACGCCGGCGCTTTGCATGGCGATATGGATCAACGTGCACGCACGGCGACGCTGGACGGCTTCCGCAAGGGCGAGATCACGTTCCTCGTGGCGAGCGACGTGGCGGCACGCGGCCTCGACATTCCCGACGTGAGCCATGTATTCAATTTCGACGTTCCCGTTAGCCCGGAAGACTATGTGCATCGCATCGGCCGCACGGGCCGCGCGGGCCGTGAAGGTTTCGCCGCCATGCTGGTCACGCCAGATGACGTCGTCGCGCTGAAATCCATCGAGAAGCTGGTGAACAGCAAAATCGAGTGGCTGGGCGGCGAGCCCGATCCCGAGTTGATGGTGTCATCTCCGTCAGCGCGCCGTGGCCGTGGCGGCCGTACAGCGCGCGGACCACGCGAAGGAGCGCCTGCACGGGCGCCGCGTGAGGGTGGAGCGGTGCGTCCGCCGCGTGAAGCTGGCGCTGGACGTCCGCCGCGTGAGGCTGGCGCTGGACGTGCTCCGCGTGAAGTCACCGAAGGCCGGCGCGGTGTGCGGGGCGAGGCGAGAAAACCGGCGGCGGTACACGCCGATCCGGTCGCGTCGCCATCGGCAGCACAGCCGCACATCAGGCCAGTACACGACCGCAAACCGAAGCCGCCGCACAAGACGCGGGAGCCGGAGGGCGCTGTTATTGGCCTCGGCGACCACGTCCCAGCATTCCTGCTGCGGCCAGTACGCATCGCGGCGGACCGGTAAACCCGGTCCTGCTTATAAGGGGCCTGTCAGGATATAACTGCGCCATCTGGCTTGTCCTTTTGCCCGCCCGCTACGTTCTCGAAAAGGGTTACATACCTGTGGTATGCGTCCCTTTCCGCTGCCCAAGCGGACGAACGAAATTCCTGCGCGATCTGGCGCAGTTATTTCCGGACAAGCCCTATTCGCCAAGATTTCAGTTGGAAACAGGCTTCAGCGACACCGACTCACCGCAGCCGCAAGCGCTGGTCTGGTTGGGGTTGCTGAAGACGAAGCCCGACTTGAGCTTGTCCGTCTGGTAATCCATCTCGGTGCCAATCAGATACAGCACCGCCTGGGGCTCGATGAACACCGTCGCGCCCTTGTCCTCGACCACTTCGTCGCCCGGATTGGCGGCCCCTGCGAACGCCATTGTATACTCCATCCCGGCGCAGCCGCCCTTCTTGAGGCCCAGCCGCAGCCCGGCCACGGGCGTCTCCGCGCGCGCCATCATGGTCTTGATGCGCTCCGCCGCGGCATCCGTCAGAGTGATGACTTTCGGTCTTGGTCTCGCCGTCATGCGCCTATCCTGTCCCTCGCGTCCCCGTGCGGGGGACGTTCTCAATACATATTCAACGCCACTCGCGCCTCTTCCGACATGCGGCTCGAGTCCCACGGCGGCGTAAACACCAGATCGACCGTCACAGTGCCAACCCCGGGGACGCTGCCAACGGCGTTCTGCACCCACGAGAGCATCTCGCCGGCCACCGGACACCCCGGCGCGGTCAGCGTCATGTCGATGGCAACATTGCGGTCGTCGTCCAGCTCGATCCTATAGATGAGGCCGAGTTCGTAGACATCAACCGGGATTTCGGGATCGTAGACCGTTTTTAGCGCGGCGATGATGCCGCCGCTCAGGCGATCCAGTTCCTCCTGGCTGAAGGGCGATGCCTCCGGCGCGGCGGTTTGCGTCATTTCAGCGGTGTGGCTCATCGTTCGTCACCGTAAGAGCTGTTGGGCCTTCAGAAGGGCTTCGGCGAGCGCGTCCACTTCTTCCAGCGTGTTGTACATGGCAAAGGAGGCGCGGCAGGTCGCCGTGACGCCGAAGCGCGCCATGAGCGGTTCCGCGCAGTGCATACCGGCACGGACTGCGACGCCGGCGCGGTCAATAATCGTGGACACATCGTGCGCGTGGGCGCCTTTCAGCTCGAAGGAAACGATGCTGCCCTTCGACGGCGCCGTGCCGATGATGCGCAAATCCTTGATGGCGCCGAGCCGCTCATGGGCGTAATCGCGCAGGCGATCCTCGTGCGCCTTGATGGCCTCGCGCCCCACGCCGCTCATATAATCCAGCGCCGCGCCGAGGCCAATGGCCTGCACGATGGCGGGCGTGCCGGCCTCGAAGCGGAACGGCGGCTTGCCGTAGGTAATGGCGTTCTGCGTCACGCTCTCGATCATCTCGCCGCCGCCCTGATATGGCGGCATGGCTTCCAGATGTTGCATACGCGCCCAGAGCACGCCGATACCCGTCGGCCCGTAGGTTTTATGGCCGGTGAAGACGTAGAAATCGCAGCCCAAATCCTGCACATCAACCGGCAGATGCACGGCGCCCTGGCTGCCGTCGATGAGCACGGGAATGCCGCGCGCGTGTGCAATTCGCACGATCTCCTTCACTGGCACGATGGTCCCGAGCACATTGGACATCTGCGTGATGGCGACCATCTTGGTGCGCGGCGTCAGCGCGGCCTCGAAATCTTCGATGCGCAGTTCGCCCTCGTCCGTCACCGGCACCCAGACCAGCTTGGCGCCGCGCCGCTCGCGGTGGAAATGCCAGGGCACGATGTTGGAGTGATGCTCCATGATCGACAGCACGATTTCGTCGCCCTCGCCGATCACCATGCCGCCGAAGCTCTGCGCCACCAGATTGATGGCCTCGCTGGCGTTGCGGGTGAATACGATTTCGTTCTCCGACGGTGCATTCAGGAAGCGGGCGACGGATTGGCGCGCCTTTTCGTATTTATCCGTGGCAACATCGCTCAGATAATGCAAACCCCTGTGCACATTGGCGTATTCTTCCTCGTAAGCACGGCGAATGGCCTCCAGCACCACGGCCGGCTTCTGCGCCGACGCGCCGTTGTCGAGATAAACCAGCGGCTTGCCGTGTACAGAGCGCGCCAGGATGGGGAAATCCCGGCGGATCGCGTCCACATCAAAGCCCAGATTGTGCCGCTCCATGACGGTCATGCTCATCCTCTCTTACGCCGCCAGCCAAGCCTTGACGCAAGCGTCAATGGCGTCTCGCAGCGGCTCGTTTTCAATCGTCTCGACCACCTCAGCGACAAACCCCTCGATCAGCATCGCCCGCGCCTGAGGCTCCGGGATGCCGCGCGACCGCAGGTAAAACAACATGTTACGGTCGAGCTGGCCGATGGCCGAGCCGTGGTTACATTTCACATCGTCGGCGTAAATCTCCAGCTCGGGCTTGGCGTCGAACTCCGCCGCGTCCGACAGCAGCAGCGCGCGCGCCATCTGCCGCCCGTCCGTCTTCTGCGCGCCGCGCCGCACGATCGCCTTGGCCTGGAACACGCCATGCGCCTCATCGGCGAGCACCGCCTTCACCTGCTCGCGGCTCTCGCAGCGCGGCACGGCGTGGTCGATGACCATGGTCATGTCGCAATGCTGGCGGCCGCGCAGCAATTGCGCGCCGGAGAAATGGCCGCGTGCACCTTCCCCGTCGAAGCGCATAAAAAGCTGATGCCGCGACAGGCTGGCGCCGGACGAAATGTGTACAGCCTGATAATCCGCCGCCTCCGCCAGCGTTACATGCCAATTGCCGAAATGCTGGCTGTGGAGGTTCTCAGCCGCATACTTCACGTGGCGGATTTTCGCGGATTTGGCTGCGGCGACTTCGGTCACGGCGAAGGTCTGCGCCTTGGTCTCGCCCAGGCTGACGAAGCTTTCGACGATGAGGGCTTCGGCGCCTTCTTCGGCGGCGATCAGATTGCGCGGCGCGGCGGTGAGCGGGTCACCGGCGGTCACGAATACCAAGTGCAGCGGTTCGGCCGGCTTGGCGCCGCGCGTCACATGCAACATCGCGCCATCGGCTGCAAACAATCCGTTGAGTGCGCTCACTGTGTCGTCAGCGGGTGCACCAGTTTTGCCGAATGCCGGCGCGGCCCAATCGGGCATATGCTCAAGGCCCTGCCGTGTGGGCAAGAACTCAACGCCCGCCATGCCGTCAAGCCGCGAAAGGCCGGGCGCGAAATGACCGTTGACGAAAACCAGCCGCGGCCCAGCGAGCGACGCCAACGGGCCGAGTGCAGCGTCCACGTCCGCGCCGGCAACATCCGGCGCAGTGGATACCGGCGCAGGCGCATCCCGCAGCAGTGCGCGCAAATCCGTATACTTCCACGCCTCAACGCGCCGGTTGGGCAATCCATGCGCCACCAGCAACGTCGCGGCGGCCTCGCGCATCTCCCGCGTCTGTCCCCCTGCCGCGCCCGGCAAATGATGCAGAGCCGCACGATAATGCTCAAGAAATTGCGCGGCGGCCCCGGTGAGGGGCGCTTGCGGAGCGGCACCGGATTTGATGGCGATGTTCAATTCCCCCTCCTCACGCGGCATCGGCGCCGTAATCGGCGTAGCCGGATTTTTCCAGTTCCAGCGCCAGTTCCTTGCCGCCCGAACGCACAATGCGCCCGCCCGCCATCACATGCACCTTGTCCGGCACGATGTAATCCAGCAGCCGCTGGTAATGCGTGATGACGAGGAAAGCGCGATCCGGCGAGCGCAATGCATTCACACCTTCGGAGACCACACGCAGCGCGTCGATATCGAGGCCGCTGTCGGTCTCGTCGAGGATGCACAGGTTGGGCTGCAATAGCGCCATCTGCAAAATCTCAAGCCGCTTCTTCTCGCCGCCGGAAAAGCCCGTGTTCACCGGACGCTTCAGCATGTCCATGGACATTTGCAGGCTCTCGGCCTTCGCCCGCACCAGCTTTATGAACTCCGGTGTAGACAATTCCGCCTCGCCACGTGATTTGCGAACCGCATTGAGTGCCGTGCGCAGGAAGGTCATGGATGCAACGCCGGGGATTTCCACCGGGTATTGATAGGCGAGGAAGACACCGCGATGGGCGCGCTCATCCGGCCCGAGGGCGAGCAGGTCTTCGCCGTTCCAGGCCGCCGAGCCAGCGGTAACGTCGTAATCTTCCTTGCCGATGAGCACGTAGGAGAGCGTCGATTTCCCCGAGCCGTTCGGCCCCATGATGGCGTGCACCTCGCCCTTGGGCACGATCAGGTCCAGCCCGCGCAGAATGGGCTTGCCGTTGATCTCAGCGTGTAAGTTTTTGATCTCTAACATTTTCCTGCCCCAAACTCTGCGCTTCGCGCCACAATTTTATCCGACACTGCCATCCAAACTGATGCCGATCAGCTTCTGCGTCTCGGCCAGAAATTCCATCGGCAACTGCTGCAGCACATCGCGCACGAAGCCGTTGACAATC
This sequence comes from uncultured Alphaproteobacteria bacterium, assembly GCA_963827885.1. Lineage (GTDB taxonomy): Bacteria > Pseudomonadota > Alphaproteobacteria > Rhizobiales > Rhodomicrobiaceae > CAWHDD01. Next base: position 22,175 of record CAWHDD010000019.1, read on the forward strand.
AGCGTCACCGCCTCCTCGGCCGACAGGCCGCGCGACTGGCAGTACAGCAACTGATCGTCCGAAATTTTCGAAGTCGTCGCCTCGTGTTCGAACTGCGCCGAGGCATTCTTCGCCTCGATGTACGGCACCGTATGCGCGCCGCATTTATCGCCGATCAGCAGCGAGTCGCACTGCGTGAAATTGCGTGCATTCGACGCCTTCTTGTGCGCCGAAACCAAGCCTCGGTATGTGTTGTCTGAATGTCCCGCCGCAATACCCTTGGAGATGATGCGGCTGGAGGTGTTCTTGCCCAGATGCACCATCTTGGTGCCGCTATCCACCTGCTGGTAGCCGTTGGAAATGGCGATGGAGTAGAACTCGCCGCGGCTGCCGTCGCCGCGCAGGATGCAGCTCGGATATTTCCAGGTAATGGCCGAGCCGGTCTCCACCTGCGTCCAGGAAATCTTCGAGTTGGCGCCGCGGCAATCGCCCCGCTTGGTGACGAAATTGTAGATGCCGCCCTTGCCGTCCTTGTCGCCGGGATACCAGTTCTGCACCGTCGAATACTTGATCTCAGCGTCGTCCATCGCGATCAATTCGACCACGGCTGCATGCAACTGGTTCTCGTCGCGCTGCGGCGCTGTGCACCCTTCCAGGTAACTCACATACGAGCCCTTTTCGGCGATGATCAGCGTGCGTTCAAACTGGCCGGTTTGGCGCTCATTGATGCGGAAGTATGTGGACAGCTCCATCGGGCAACGCACACCTTCCGGCACGTACACAAATGAGCCGTCGGAGTAGACAGCCGAATTCAACGTGGCGAAGAAGTTGTCCGTGGAAGGCACCACAGTGCCGAGATATTTGCGCACAAGCTCGGGATGATCGCGCACAGCCTCGGAAATCGGGCAGAAAATGACGCCCGCCTTTTTCAGCTCTTCCTTGAAGGTCGTGACCACCGACACGCTGTCGAACACCGCATCAACCGCCACCGGCTTGCGCTCGACGCCAGCCAGCAACTCCTGCTCCCGCAACGGAATGCCGAGGCGCGCGTAGGTCCGCAGCAGCTCCGGGTCGATCTCGTCCAGGCTTTTCGGCCCTTCCGTCGATTTCGGTGCAGAATAATAGTAGAGATCCTGATAATCGATCTGGGGATAATGGACCTTGGCCCACTTCGGCTCATCCATGGTCAGCCAGCGGCGGAAGGCGGCAAGACGCCACTCCAGCAGCCATTCCGGCTCCTGTTTCTTGGCCGAGATGAAGCGGACGATGTCCTCATTGAGGCCCTTCGCCGCCTTCACCGACTCGATGTCCGTGGTGAATCCGTATTTGTATTTATCGACGTCGATCTCGTGGACGCGTTCGACGGTTTCCAGATCGGCCATCACTGCCTCCAACATATATTGTGTACGGGCGCGGTCATGCTGCGGCTCGCCCCTTCAACCGGTTGTATACGGTCTGCCAGACGCCGAGGAACTCCTCCACATCGGCGGCCGCCGTCGTCCAGCCGAGACTGACGCGCAGCGTGGACGAAACCAGCTCGTCCGGCACCTTCATGGCCGCCAGCACCGGACTGCGCGCGATTTTGCCTGACGAGCATGCAGAACCGGCGCTAAGCGCGACACTGGCGAGGTCGAACGACATCAGTAGCGTCTCCGACGATAGCCCCGGCACCGCGAACAGCGTCGTGTTGGGCAGGCGCCGCGCCGCTTCGCCGATGATCACGGCATCCGGCGAAATGCACCTTACCCCAGCCTCCAGCCGGTTGCGCAGCTCCATCATGGCGGCCGAAGTGCTCTCGATATCCGTCGCCGCCGCTTCCAGCGCCGCCGCCATTCCGGCAATTCCTGGCACGTTTTCAGTACCATGACGGCCACCGCGCTCCTGCTTACCGCCACGGACCAGCGGTTCCACCAGCAGGCCGCCATTGCCAAGAATGATAGCGCCAACGCCCTTGGGACCGCCAAATTTATGCGCCGACAGCGTAAATGCATCCGCGCCGAGCGAAGCGGCATCCAGCGGCAGGCGGCCAGCCATCTGCACGGCGTCACATATGAACAACGCCCCAGCAGCTCGGGTCAGCCCGGCGATTTTTTCAACCGGCTGCAACACGCCGGTTTCATTATTGGCCGCCTGTATGGCGACGGCGGTTTGCGTTCCCGATTCGTGCAGACGCCGCTCCAGCCCCGCGAGATCAACGACACCATCGGCGTCAACCTCTAGCACCTGTACACGATCCGCCGCGAACCTGTGGCCATGCGCCACGCAAGGGTGCTCCGTGGCACCCAGCAGCAGCATCGCGCCCTCGCCCCGCGGCTGAAGCAGCGTATTGGCCGCCTCCGTGCCGCCAGAGGTGAAAATCACATCCTGCGGCCGGACGCCCATCAGCCTCGCGACGGTCTCGCGTGCATTTTCGATCACGGCGCGCGCATTCCGGCCCTCGGTGTGCACCGACGACGGATTGCCGCCGGCATCCAGCGCGGACAGCATCGCCGCCCTTGCCTCCGGCCGCAGCGGCGAGGACGCGTTATGATCGAAATAAATCCGCCCCATCAGGCAACCACCCTGGGCGCCATGGCGGCATTGAAGGCGAGGCGCGTAATTCTTTCCCCGCAGTCTGGCTTGCCGAACTTGCCGTCCACCACGTCCCTGAGCGAAATACCGCGCAGAAACACCACAAGGTGATCGCCCAGCGCGCGCCACAAATCGTGGGTCGCGCAACGCGCATCCCCCAGACAGCCGGGATCGTCATCGGTCTCGCAGCGTGTCATTTTGACCGGCTCGTCCACGGCGGTCATGATTTCCGCGATGTTGATATCGCGGGCACTGCGGGCAAGGCGATAGCCGCCGCCAGGGCCGCGCGCCGATGTAATCAGCCCGGCGCGGCGCAATTTCATAAAGAGCTGCTCCAGATAATCCACAGAGAGCTTCTGACTCTGCGCCACTTCCTGAAGCGGCACGCATTCGCCAGGCCTGTGCCGGGCGATTTCCACCAGCGCCATGACCGCATAACGCCCTTTTGTGCTCAACTGCATGAACAACCTCGCTTCCGCGCTCCTAGGCAGGCATTCCCCGGCTACCGCACCAAGGTCCGCTTCGAGTCTTTTGTTTTCGCAGAGCTTTTTCCAAAAACAGGGAAGGCCGTTTTTGGGAACTCTGATTAAGCCAACACCGCCGCCGCTGTTTAATCTTGCTTTTCACCGGGCGACTTATGCTATTAGCAAACAGGCGCCCTGGGAGTCGGTCTAGCTTTGTGATTTTTCGTATGCCCTTTAGCTGATATAGAATTCCCGACCGCGTCAGTCAAGTATTAACTCCGGCGGGAACGGAGATCGAACGCACGGCGTTCGGCCGTATCCGTCTGAGACAGGCGTCAAACAAATTTAACGTTCACGGAACTATGCCAGAAGTCACCATCAGCGGCCCCGCGGGCCGCATCGAAGCGCGATACCATCACGAACCGTCGGGCGAGCCGCGCATTGCGCTGATTCTGCATCCGCATCCGCAGTTCGGCGGCACGATGAATAATCAGATCGTGTACCAGCTCTATTATGCCTTCGCCCGGCAGAAATTCTCGGTGCTGCGGTTCAATTTCCGCGGCGTCGGGCGCAGCCAGGGGCTGTTCGACAACGGCCCCGGCGAATTGTCGGATGCGGCAACCGCGCTCGACTGGCTCCAGACCTATAACCCGGATGCGCGCGTCTGCTGGATCGCGGGCGTGTCGTTCGGCGCCTGGATCGGTATGCAGCTCCTCATGCGCCGGCCGGAAATTCAGGGCTTCGTGTCGGTGGCGCCGCCGGCCAATCTCTACGATTTCAGCTTCCTCGCCCCCTGTCCGTCCTCGGGCCTGATGGTCAATGGCGCCGACGACCGCGTCGTGCCGGTGGAGTCGGTGAAAAATCTCGTCGATAAGCTGAAGACGCAGAAGGGCATCGTCATCACCCACGAGATCATCCCGGAAGCCAATCATTTCTTCGAGGGCAAGATCGACGAGCTGATGGGCACGGTGGAAGGCTATGTGGACTCCCGCCTGCATCGCAAAAAGGCGAGCGGGGCCAAGTCGAAGGGCTAAGGCCTTGCTCATAAATAACTGCGCCATCTGGCTTGTCTTTTTCTCCGTCCGCCGCGTTGCGAAAAGGGTTACATACTCCCGGTATGCGCCCCCTTTCCGCGCCTTGCGGACGAACAAAAATCCTGCGCCATCTGACTCAGTTATTTATGAGCAAGGCCTAACCCGGATTGACCAGCCGGCCGCCCGTGATGGGGGTGCGCACGCCCGTGGTGCTGGGGAAAGTGATGGGCAGCCGCTTCAGGCTGCGCACGGCCAGAAACGCGAACGCCTCCGCCTCCATCGTGGCGCTCGACCAGCCGACTTCCTCGGCGAGCTGCACCTTGCCGTTCAGCAACTGCCTGATGGTCGCAGTCAGCACCGGATTCCTCGTGCCGCCGCCGCACAGCACCCATGACGCGGGCGCCTGCGGGAAGAAGCGCTGGCCCACGATCAGCGCGCCGGCGGTGAAGGCGGCAAGTGTCGCCGCGCCATCGGCAGGGCTCAGCCCCTCGACCGGCTCCAGCGAAAAATCGTGACGATCCAGTGACTTGGGCGGCTTCATCGCGAAAAACGGATCGCGCAGCAGCGCCTCCAGCACGGCCGGCGCCGGATGCCCAGCCTCGGCGAGATGCCCGTCAGCGTCCATGGGCGCACCGAGATGGCGCATCGCCCAGTCATCCATGAGGGCGTTGCCCGGCCCGGTATCGAAGGCGATCAGCCCGCGATCCTGGCCAATCCAGGTAACGTTGGCGATGCCGCCCAGATTGACGATGGCGATGGGACGCGGCAACTCGCTCTTGATTACCCGCGCCAGGTGATAAAGCGGCACTAGCGGCGCGCCTTGCCCGCCTTCGGCCATATCGGCGCCGCGAAAATCGTACACAACCGGGACGCCAGTCATATTGGCCAGCGCCGCGCCGTCGCCGATCTGCACCGAAAAGTGCTCCTTCGGCCGGTGCAGGATGGTTTGCCCGTGGAAGCCGATCACGTCCACATCCGAGACGGCGAGACCATTATCGGCCATGAAGCGCAGCACCAGCTCGCCATGTTTGGCCGTCAGCATGGTTTCGGCCTCGCCCACGACGCCGCTCCGGTCGTCGCGATGGGCGAGGGAGCCGGCGGCCGCAACCGCCTCGCGTAACAGTTCCCGCTCTTCGGGCGCAAACCCGACGGACAGCGCTGGGCCGAATTCCTCGATACCGAAGCCGCCGGTTTTGATGAGCGCCGCGTCGATGCCATCCATGGACGTGCCGCTCATCAAACCGATGGCGGTCAGCACTCTTCCATCTGCTACGCTCATTCCTCGCCCTTGCCGCCCAATCGCCTTGCCTCAAAACAGAACGAATGGGCTCCCTTATCTTGAAACTTCTGTCAGTATTCCAGTTTTTTCTGCCGCGCGACGCCCCCAGGCGCTGACGGTAAAACCCCGGCCCGGTCCCTACGGCTAGTGCAATCGGGAAGAAACTCTGTTAGACGAAATGGGATTCGCTATTCAATCCCTTCATGCAAAACTTCAGCCGAGCGTCACACAATGAGCACAGGTGCATTCAAATCGAGTTTCCTAAAAGATCTGGCGATGCGCGGCGGCATCCACCAAATCACCGCCCCGGAGACGCTCGACGCCGCGCTGGTCCGGGGGTGCGTCACCGCTTATATAGGCTTTGATTGTACTGCTTCCAGTCTGCATGTCGGCAATCTTATCGGCATCATGCTGTTGCGGCGCTTGCAGCAGGCCGGGCATAAACCCATCGTGCTGATCGGCGGCGGCACCACCAAGGTGGGTGATCCGTCGGGTAAGGATGAAAGCCGCAAGATACTCACCCAGGCGGAGATTAACAGCAACAAAGCCAGCATCAAGCGGGTTTTTTCGCGTTACCTGCGTTTTGGCGACGGGCAGGCCGATGCCGTCATGGTGGACAACGACGACTGGCTGAAGCGGCTGGGCTACATCCGCTTCCTGCGCGACTATGGCCGCCATTTCACCGTCAACCGCATGCTGACCTTCAACTCGGTGAAGATGCGGCTTGAGCGCGAACAGCCCCTGAGCTTCATCGAATTCAATTATATGCTGCTCCAGGCTTACGATTTCCTTGAGCTGAACCGGCGTTTCGGCTGCACGCTGCAAATGGGCGGCTCGGACCAGTGGGGCAATATCGTCAACGGCATCGAGCTGACGCGCCGGGTTGACAGCGCCGAGGTGTTCGGGCTGACGACGCCGCTGCTGACCACCTCGTCGGGCGCCAAGATGGGCAAGAGCGTCAGCGGCGCGGTGTGGCTCAACGCCGAGGATTTGAGCCCTTACGACTACTGGCAGTTCTGGCGCAACACCGAGGACGGCGATGTGGGCCGCTTCCTGCGGCTGTTCACCGATCTGCCGCTGAGCAAGATTGCCAAGCTCGAAGCGCTGGAAGGCGCGGAGATCAACGAGGCGAAGAAGGTGCTCGCCACCGAGGCGACGGCCCTGGCCCATGGGCGCGCCGCCGCCACGGAAGCCGCCGAGACTGCGCAGCGCACGTTCGCCGAGGGCGCCACCGCCGCCGGTTTGCCGACCACGGAGATGCCGAGGGCTGAGCTAGAGAAGGGCGTGGGGGTGCTGGGTGCATTCGTCCAGGCGGGGCTGGCGGTTTCCAATGGCGAGGTGCGGCGGCAGATCCAGGGCGGCGCGGTGCGCGTGAACGATGCGCCGGTGCATGACGAGCGCGCCATGCTGACGGCGGCGATGCTGTCGGATGAGGGCGTAATCAAGCTGTCGCTGGGCAAGAAACGGCACGCGCTGATCAAGGCTGTTTGACCGGCGCCCCATTCTAACACAAGAGCGGGAGGCGGCATTGCCTCCCCGGCCGGGCGAGGCTCCTGCTGCACCCGCAACCTACCGCCTCACCGGGCGTTTGCTGTCGCTTGCCGACGCTCGCGGGATGATGCGCGGCGGTTCTTGATCGGCGTCCCAGATGCCCGCCAGGAAGCCCGGCGTCAGCAGCGACGCCGGATTGACCATCACATCGGGTTGCGACGCCGGCCCCTTCACCGAGAATTTGATGCCGAACAGCCCCTCGCCGTTGGGAGCGAGAATATCGCCGAGCAACGGCACCACGCCGACCACGGAGTTGAGGCCGTATAGCGGAACGTAGGTGCCCTGAAGATCCACGATATCCCGCTCGAAGTCGATGTGTCCGCTGATGGTCGCGCCTTCCATCGGTCCTTTGATACCGCTTTTCTTGAGCACGAATTGCCCATGGCCAACGGCGAAGGGGATTATCAGACGGTCGAACGGCTTCTGGTCCTCCGACACGGTTTGATGCGCGGGGGATTGGCGCGTTCCCGGCTGTCTGGTGGCCACCGGCCCTTGCGCGGCAACCTTTTCCACCACCTGATCGCCCACGACAACAAAGTTCTCCGCGTAGAGTATGCCGCTGCGTTCAACGAGCCCCTCGCCATCAAGATCGACCTTCAGCGACGCCTCGCCGCCGCGCATCGCCGGATAGAAGCCGACCACGCGGAAGGCAGCGCCCGCGTCGGTGGCCTCGGCCAGCAGATAGCGCGGTTTGCCCGGCTTGACATCGAGCCGCACGGCAACCGGCGCGGTGCCGTTCAAACGGCCGGTAACCTCCAGGCCCGACATTTTCCCCGCGCGTTTGCGCGTGTCGATGGTCACGGTTTTCACAGTCGTATCGAAGAAGCCGATGACGGTGCCGATTTCGGCATGGATATCCATGCCCGGCTCGTCCTTTGACGGGACCGGCTGGTTTTCGGCAAGCTGGCCGGCGGAGAACAGCGAGCGGAAGAACTGCCGCCCGTCGTAAGAGGTGCCCTTGGCGTCCACTTTCCAGATATTCTGCGAGGACAGGGCGCCCGTGATTTCCAGCTTCGTCAGGATATTGAACGAGAAGGTGGGAAACTCGAACGCCGCCAGCCGGTGCTGTTCGTTCAATGTGATGCTGCCGGCGATGGACAGATCGTCCCCCAGCATCCGCACGTCCTTGAGAAGCGTGTGGCCGTTATTCTGGCGCTGCACATCGAACGACATGATGGCGCGCTGGCCGGGCGGCTTGCGCCAGCCGATGTTGGTGAGAAACAGATCGGCAGCCGTCAAATCAATCTCGGCCGCCACCGCCGGCACACCCTCCGTACCGGCGCCGACTGCAAGGTTGGCGACCACATTGCCGCGCAGGAAGTGATTGACCGGCAAGCCGAATTCGTCGCGCGCCTTTTCGTTCAGGACGCTGCGTAGCCTCAGTCTCGGCTGATGCTCGGGCGGCGCGTCGAAGATGCGCTGCCAGGCGAGCTGCACAGGAACATTGTTCACTTTCAGATCGCCCTGCGCGTCGAGCGCCTTTTCGGTAATGTCGAACGTCACCGTGCCGCCCTGCACGTCCATGCGTTCGTAGATTTTCTCCGCCTTGATGTCGTCAACCCTGGCTTTGCCGCGCAGGGAAAGCTGCTTGAATTCGACTTCCTTCTTCAACGGAATGCCGATGCTGAAGGAGCCCGACGCCGCTCCGCTGATGCCCTCGCGCTTGAAGCCCACCGTCTTGAGATAGGCGAGAGGTTCGCTGTCCAGCAATTCGCCAACGGCGGCGGCGGTCCCGCTGCCTTTGAAATGCAACTCGCCATAGGGCACATCCGGGCGGACATCGCCGACGATGAACTGCCCCGAATTCAGCAGCACCTGCGCGCCCGAGGGCAGCAAAATCCGGCTTTCCTCCGGCACATCGAAGACGAAGCGTTTACCGGCCACGATGGCGCGCGCCTTGCCGGTGCGGATTGGCGGCAGCCCCTTGATATGGTTCAGGACGAGATTGTTCAGGTCGATCTGCACCGACACAGCTTCATTGGGCACATCGCCGTCGGTGGCCAAAGCTTCCATCATGGCCGGCGTCAGCGTCATGGCGATACTGCCGCCGCTGATGTGCCCCGCGGTCATGTTGTTGCCGGTCCATTCGCGCGCGCCGCCGGCCACGAATTTCGGCCAGATCAGCTTCATGAATGCGACCGGCATCGAACTGATGACGCCCTTCATCTGCACGCCGCTGGAATTCTGCCCAATCCCCGCGCGGCCCGAAAGATTGATCGAGGCGTCCAGCGCCTGTATCTGGAACCGGTGGAGATTGATTACACTGGCTTGCGGATCGTAGTTGCCGGCAATGGCGAGTGTATCCATCTGAATGGAGGGTAGATTGAACTCCTCCACCCCCAGGATGAGTTTCGGCGAAAAAAAGTTGAATTCCCAGCGGTGCGCACCCGCCCCGGTTTTCTCCTTGGCGGCTTCGCCTGTCAGCTCGATGCGGTTGGGCCCCCAGGCGAGCACCGACGATTTGAGCAAAATCTTGGAACTGGCTTCCGTGTAGGAGAAACGCATCGCCCCCCGGTCGATGGCGGCGGGATGCTTCAGTTTATCGTCCCAGGGAGCGTGTAATTCGCCCGCACCCAGATCGACATCCAGCTCGGCCGAGGCGATGGTGCCGTCGCGAAGCATGGTGGCGCGGGTGGCCATTTTCACTGGCAGGCTGACGATTTTGAGCTGCGGAATGCCGGGGAAATCCGGGGCGATGCTGGCGGGGGTGAAATCGGAAACCGAAGCGACGAGCGCGATGCGGTCCCGTTTGGTGTCCTGCTGGGCCTGGAATTCGAGATTCCACGGTTCCGAGGCCGTCTCGATCGAAATATTCCCGGAAATGGTGCTGCTGGCGCCGGCGTGCGACAGTTTGATTTTCGCTTCCGGCACCACCCAGCGGCTCATCCGTCCGCCATAATCGAGATAAACGCTGGCGTTCTTGAAGCCGAATTGCGTCAAATAGGATGTGGCGGAACCGCGCCGCCGCGTCTCGTCGAAGAAGTTCGCCAGCGCCTTCACCACCTCGATGCGTGCCTCGGGGCTGGCCAGGCGCGGCAATGGCGGCATCGCCTGGATTGAGGGGCTGGGCTTTCTGCGGACGCATCCCAGGATCACCGGACATCGCCGCGTTGCGGTTCGCAGTGGCGCGGGCCGGGGACGGAGCACCCGAGCGGGCGGCCGAAAAGGACAGCGCCAGACCGTGCTCGCTCGAATAGTTCATCACCAGTCTGGGGCCGATGAAATTGATCCGGCCTGCCGCGATGCGGCCTGTAAGCAGTGCCCGCAGGCTCAGGTCGATGGACGCGAGCGGCGCCTGCGCCACGGGCTCGCCATGTTCGTCGAGAAGCGAGACATCCGTCATGCGGAATTCGACGCTGCGGCCGTTGTCGCTCAGCCGGAGCACGGCGCCCCGCAGCTTGAGGCGCGCATCCTCGCCCAGTTCGCGGTTGACCGCCTCCTCGACGGAGGGCACCAGGAAATCCATGGTGATGGGGCCCTGGTGGAGTCTGACGTAAAGCGCGACTGTGGCAACGAGCAGCAGGCCGGCGAGGGTGCCAAGACTGTAGGCTGTGAATTTGAACGAGCGCCGGGTCGCCTTGCCCAGCAGCGATGTTGCTGATGGGGGCGGGTTGTCCTGCCAGCGCACGACTGCGCCACCGGCCGCTCTACCGGCAGGCGCGTGACGGGCCGCTAGCTCCTTGAGCAAAGATTGATCGCGGCGAGTGGGCGGACGCTCATTCATATCTGGTTACGATACCTGCTCGAAATGTCCCATCGCTTCACTTCCCCTTCTAAAGTTGCGGACAGACCACATCCGGGCTGTGGATAACGGCTTTCCCGCATGCCAGCAGCCATCGGCTGTTCAACCGGAACTGATCCGCTGGATAGGCCGGGTTCTACCAACTTGTTCTCGCTCCGCACCAGAATCAAATTTTGCTGAACGCGGTTCTGTTTTCAGTTGGTGCAATTTACTCGCATCGGCGGCAGGATGCCACACTAAGCGGAGTTCCCCCCAGTGCGGCCTCCCAGGTATTGGGGAAAAACTCTCTCGAATAGCAACTGAATGTTCGTCCGGGAAACAATGCTGCCCCCAGGTGGGGGTGGTCAGGTTTCTTGAGGAAACAAAAGCGGCAAAAGGAAGGCATAGCCCAAGATGCTAGCAGAAGGTGTTAACGCTCCCAATTTCAAGTTGCCCCAAGCCGGCGGCGGACACTTCGACCTCGCCAAACATAAAGGCAGGATCATTGTGGTTTATTTTTATCCAAAAGATGACACCTCCGGTTGCACCAAAGAAGCTGTGGATTTTTCCGCCAAGACCGCGGATTTCGAGGCGCTGGGAGCCGAAGTGGCGGGAATATCGCCCGACAGCGTGAAAGCGCACGAGAAATTCCGGGACAAGCACCAGCTCGCGGTGACGCTGGTGTCGGACGAGGAAAAGCAGGCGATCGAAGCTTACGGCGTGTGGAAGGAAAAGAAGATGTACGGCCGGAGCTATATGGGGGTTGAGCGCTCCACCTTCCTCGTTGATGCCAAGGGCAAAATCGCGAAAATCTGGCGCGGAGTCAAGGTGACGGGGCACGCGGACGCGGTGCTCGAAGCGGTGCGAGCGTTGAAGGCGGGGTAAATGGAGGGGCTGCATGCCTGGAAAATGAATTCGAGCGCAAGGAACGGAGTGACGCCGGCGGCGTGAATGGCGCATTAAACAAGCCAGGGCCGAGCGCCCTCCCCGCGTGACCGCGGCGCCGATAGGAGAAATGGCCATGACGTCCACAGCCTGGATACAGCCCGGCAAAGAACGGGAACAGGCCTCCTGCGCCGCGGAGGCGGAAATTGCTCTCACGCCCGAGGCTTGCTGGCAGGCCGTAAAGCGCCGCGACAGGAACGCCTCCGGCCGCTTCTGTTACGCGGTCATCACAACGGGCATCTACTGCCGTCCCGATTGCGGCGCCCGGCTGGCCTTGCGCGAAAATGTCCGCTTTTTCGCCACGCCGGACGAAGCCAGGGCGGCGGGATTCCGCCCGTGCAAGCGCTGCCGCCCGGACGAAGAAGCGCCGGACGGGCGTTTGCAAGCGGTTACGGCTGCCTGCCGCGCCATCGAGGCCGCCGAAACGCCGCCGCACCTGCGCGAACTGGCGGCCGGGTGCGGGCTCAGCGCCCATCATTTCCACCGCCTGTTCAAGAAAATCACCGGCGTCACACCGAAAGCCTATGCGGATGCCTGCCGTACAGACCGTTTGCGGAACGAACTGCCGGCCGCGCAGTCGGTGACGGGAGCCATTTACGCGGCGGGGTACTCGTCGGCGAGCCGGTTTTACGAAGCGGCGGATGCGGCACTCGGCATGACGCCCGCCAGCTATCGCAAAGGGGGCGAAGACATGGAGATCGGCTATGCGGCGGGCGCGTGCGCCTTGGGAACCGTGCTGGTGGCTGGGACCGCGCGCGGCGTGTGCGCGATTTTCCTGGGCAGCGGCGAGGCGGAACTTGCCGATGCCCTCAAGCAGCGCTTTCCGCGCGCCGTTATTCACGCTTCGGCGGCGCTCGCGGACAGGCTGGACGCGGCTGTGAGGCACATTGAACGGCCGACGGACGGCCTCGACCTGCCGCTCGACATTCAGGGCACCGCCTTTCAGCGGCGCGTGTGGGAGGCGTTGAGGCAAATTCCCTGCGGTGAAACAGCGAGTTATGCCGAAATCGCGCGCCGTCTCGGGCAGCCGCGGGCGAGCCGCGCCGTGGCACAGGCGTGCGCCGCCAATACGCTGGCGCTCGCCGTTCCCTGCCACCGCGTGGTGCGCACTGGCGGCGCGTTGAGCGGCTATCGCTGGGGCGTGGAGCGCAAACGCCAGCTCCTGGAGCGGGAGCGGGCGGCCAAACGCGGGGACACGTAAGCCGCCGCTGGAGGGCGGCTCAATTTAGCGGAAAAGGAGATGCCGGAACATCGCCGTGCGCCCTTCCGGCATGCCGCAACGGCCAGGTTCACTGTCCAGCCAGCTTTCGTCTTTCGCCCGGATCACCAGCGGATAATTCCGAACAGCCCTGCATGCACGCCCCCTATTGATTCGGCGTCAAAAACAAAATCGCACTTGTTTCAATGGGTTCAGCGAGAGGTGATTGCCAAGCCGGCACACTCTCTCAAAAGTTGTGGGTAATTGAAAGTTTCCCCGGATGCGTACCATCTGCCATATCGGCTGAAGGTTCCAGCGAAAGCGAATTTGTGTTAATCACCCGGTCTGTCTCCATTACATTGCGGGCGGCTCCCTCCGGGAGAGAGGCCGATGACCGCGGCGGCACCAGACACCCATCCACACGGTATCGGCGCCCGCCAGCGTAACTGGAATTCACGCCCTTCTTTTCACTGGAAGCAAACCAAGGAACCAATTGAACCATGCGCCGTCACCGCAGAGCCAAGATTGTCGCCACCGTCGGACCAGCGAGCGGTTCGCCGGAGATGCTGAAGACGCTGTTTCTCGCCGGTGTCGATACGTTCCGTCTCAACTTCAGCCATGGGGCACACGAGGATCACGCCAGGGTTCACGCGCTATATCCGCGCGCTGGAGAAGGATGTCCGCCGCCCGATCGGCATCCTGCAGGATCTTCAAGGCCCGAAGATTCGTGTCGGCACGATCCAGGACGGCAAGATCATGGTTGAGGCCGGCGAGACGATGCGCTTCGTACTGTCGGGTACCAATGGCGGCAGAAACGCAATTCCACTGCCGCATCCCGAAATCTTCGCAGTCGGTCATGCCCGGCCAGGATCTGCTGATCGACGACGGCCGCGTGCGGGTTCGTGTCACCGGTCCGGGAAAGGACGTCATCGAAGCGAAGGTTATCGTGGGCGGCGTCATCTCAAACCGCAAGGGCGTCAACCTTCCGGGCACCATCCTCAACCTGTCGCCGCTGACCGCGAAGGATCGCGCCGATCTCGCCTTCGGCCTGGAACTCGGCGTGGACTGGGTCGCGCTGTCCTTCGTGCAGAAGCCGGGCGACATGATCGAGGCGCGCGGGCTGATCGGCGACCGCGCCGGGTTGATGGCCAAGATCGAAAAGCCCTCGGCCCTCGATCATATCGAGGACATCATCCGGCTTTCCGATGCGATCATGGTCGCTCGCGGCGATCTCGGCGTCGAGATCCCGCATGAAGATGTTCCCGGCCGCCAGAAGGAGCTGGTGCGCGCTTGCCGGCTGGCCGCCAAGCCTGTGATCGTCGCCACGCAGATGCTGGAGTCGATGATCTCCACGCCAACCCCGACACGGGCTGAAGCGTCGGATGTGGCGACGGCGATCTATGACGGCGCCGACGCCGTGATGCTGTCGGCGGAGTCCGCCACCGGCAGCTACCCCCGCGAGGCGGTCGAGATGATGGATCGCATCATCAGCCGCACGGAACAGCATAAGCTTTACCGGTCGATCATCGACGCCTCCCAGCCCGGCGACGAGCAATCGGCGCCGCATGCCGTTGCCGCGGCCACCGCGGATCTGGCGAAGGCCATCAATGCCTCGGCCATCGTGGGTTTTACATCGAGCGGGACGACGGCGGCGCGCATTGCACGAAAGCGCCCGGCGGTGCCGATCCTGGCGATCACGCCGCACGAGAATGTTTCCCGGCGGCTGTGCCTGCTGTGGGGTGCTCACAGCGTCCTTGCGGAGGACATCCGCACTTACGAGGAGATGGTGGAGCGCGCGGCCGCCATTGCGCTTTCCGAGGAATTCGCGCGCCCCGCGGATGCGATCATCGTCGTTGCCGGCATTCCCTTCGGCCAAGCCGGAACGACCAATAATCTGCGCGTGGTCCAGATCGCCCGGACATGAGCCGCAGCGATCTTCCTGGCAAGCCGTTCGATTGAATGCAGGCTCAGGAGGCAAATGGCAGGACTGTAGTGGTGGCCATTTACCGCCCGGCGCGCTGTGAATTTAGTGCGCTCCTTCGTCAGCCACGGCAAATGCTGCCCTACGGGAAGGAAGACAACTCGTTGTGCCGGAAAATATTGAAGTTGTTATAGCTCCCGCAGCCGCGGGCTTTAGCATTACAGTTGCAGTTTCACCTTGAGGCGTGCCTGCCTTGCGGCAGCCTGATGTACCCTTCGCCAGAGGGACGATGCGAAGACCTTGACAGTCTCGATGCGCCTTTGCGCCAGCCGGCAGGCTATGCGGCGGAATTCCTGCACAGACCAGCGGATAAGGGTTCGTGCGTAAATAACTGAGTCAGTTGGCGCAGGGATTTTGTATGCCCGCAAAGACGCGGAAAGGGGCGCATATCCATGATATGTAAGCCTTTCCGCAACGCAGCGGGCGGACAAAAGGACAAGCCAGATGGCTCAGTTATTTACGCACGAACCCTAAGCCGTGGCCCGCCAAGATCCCCGGTAGCGTTTGCCGGGCCGGGGCGTTGCTGGCGTGATGCCGGACCAAGGCCGGCATGACGAGCGAGACGTGGCGGTGCCAGCCGTGCCAGGAGCGGATCTCGTTGTGGTCCACAAGAGCATATTTAGACTCTCCCCTGCCGGAAAATTGCTCTAATTGTTTGTTCTGCTGGGCTTTCCGCACAAAACGCGGCCTCTGCCTTTCTGGGAAATGCGCCCCAGACAAAAATTGGGTTCTTTGTTTCTGCATCATTTTCTCCAACAGCCAGTTTGGCAGTTTTCGGGGAACGATGCCTGTAATGTGCGGTTGCGGCAGCATGCCGCAAATTAAAACAGGCCATTTCTGTCCACTATTCTTAAATATGTCGCAGTTGCATACAGGCATAGAACACGACGGGCGGCGACGAGGCGCGGGCATGGCGGATTTGTGCAAACTGGATACAGCCGATAGTGTTGGCCGCGACGATGCCGCGATTGAGCACGCTATCGGCGTGTGTGTCCGCAGCTTCTATGCCAAGGCGGTGACAGATCCGCTGCTCGCTCCGGTTTTCGATGGAAGAATTGCCGATTGGGAGCATCATATTTCCCGCATCATAGACTTCTGGTCACGCGTTCTCCTGGGCACATCACGCTATTCTGGCCATCCATTTCCCATTCATCTGCTTCTCTCTGTTGAACCCGAACATTTCGACCGCTGGCTCGCCCTGTTCGAGGAGACCGCGCGCGAGACGCTCGATATTCCCCGCGCGGAGCTGGCTATCGCGCGGGCCCGGCATATGAGCACCTGTTTTCGTGCGGGGCTCTTTCCTTTTACGGACCGCGACGGCCGGCCATCGCGTTTTCCCGCTTAATTCCATCAGCTGGAATGCACCAGACTGAGGTGATGACTAGGAAGCGAACGCCGGACGGCGATGCCTGCCGCATCAAGGACGGCCTCCGCGATGACGCGGGCGCGAGGCTCCATGCCGGTCCAACGCGCCCCCTCGAGTTTGGGGTCGATTTCGAGAAGCTTGACCGCGGCCGGGAGCCAGGTTCCATCGCGCGCGATACCGCGCAGGGTGCCGGTAAGCGGGGCTTTGACAGGCATACCATCGAGATGGCCGAGAACACCCCCGTCTTGCACGCGCATGCCGATGGACGCGGCGGTGCGCCAATTGCCGGCGGTGCCAGTGTATACGAAGCGTTCACGGCCCGCTCCGCTAAGCGCGCGCGGGATACCGTCCGCCGGAGCGGTTTTCCCCAAGCGGATCACGGCACCAGTTTCCGCGGGGCGGGTCTCGATGGCGGCATCGCAATTCACGTTCACGGTGAAACCCGGCCCGAGGCCGATGGTCATGCGGGCGAGGCCGCGGAAATCGGGCGGCGTGACGCGTTTTTGCATGCGGGCGTCGATAAGCAGGTCGATAGGACCGAGAATGATCAGGTCGCAAAGCCCCAACTCGGTCACTGCGACATGCTCGTGGCGGCAGAACACCGAAAGAGTATCAATGGCACGATCGGCGCGAACCGCCGTTATCATATCGACGGACACCGGCTCGCCATAGAGCGCATCGTGGAACGCCATGCCGCGCCGGATAACTGGCGACACTGGGGCATGCACAAGGACAGCGCCATAACCCGCGCGATGCAGATAGACGGCCACGGCCGAGGCAATCTCGTTGGTGCCCAGCACTATGGCAATGCGGCCATGGCCACGGCTGAATGCTGGCGTCATTGCCGGCCCGGTCATGGTGCAATCTCCCTAGTGCGTCCCATTCTGGTGCTCGTGATATGCAAATGCCGGACCAAATCAAGGTGGCGGTTGCGCAGCACGGGGAATACCGCACACCTCACCGGCGGCAAACCGCCTAAGCATTTGCGAACTCTGAAAAACTCCAGTTTTTTCAGAGTGCACCTGTAGCCTCCCTACCTCCGTTACCCTTAACGATTGTCGCGTTGCGGACGCCACGGGGTGTTGCACAACCGACATCCCGCCTCGCGCTAGAGTTACGCAGCCATCAACCGCGTTATTTCTCCGCGATAGCTGAGCGCTTCAGCGATGTGATGCCGGCGCACCTGATCTTCGGCGTCCAGATCGGCGAGGGTACGCGCAACACGCAAAACCCGGTAATATCCGCGCGCCGAAAGCTGTAGCTTCTGGGCAGCATCGTGCAGCACCTTCAAGCCAGCGACATCGGGAGCGGCTATTTCATCAAGCAGTGACGGCGGGCAATAAGAGTTTGTTCTCAGCATTTTATATCCGGCCCTCTCCAGCCGCTCGCTCTGCCGCCGCCGGGCATACGCAACCCGCGCTTTCACATCCTGGCTTGACTCGCCCGCAGGCGGCTTAGTCAAATCGATCGCCCGCACAGCCGGCATCTCCACTTTAATGTCAATCCGGTCGAGCAGGGGACCCGAGATCCGGGCGATGTAACGGTCCGAACATTGGGTGCCCTGGCGGCAGGAAAAGCCCGGTTCGCCAGCACGGCCGCAGCGGCAAGGATTTATCGCCGCGATTAATTGCAGCCGCGACGGATAGGAAATGCGGTGGTTGGCGCGGGCAATGACTGTTTCGCCAGATTCCAGCGGCTGCCGCAGGGCGTCCAGCACATGCGGCGTGAACTCGGGCAGTTCGTCGAGAAACAGCACGCCGAGATGCGCCAGCGCGGCCTCACCGGGGCGCGGCTTCGTACCGCCGCCAACCAGTGCGGCCATGCTGGCGGAATGGTGTGGTGCGCGGAAGGGCCGCCGGTGCTCAACTGGCCGCCCGACAAAGCCCCCGCCAGGCTGTGGATCATCGCAACCTCCAGCAGCTCGGACGGCTCCAGCGGCGGTAAAATCGACCTCAACCGCTGGGCCAGCATGGATTTTCCCGCGCCGGGCGGCCCCACCATCAACATGTGATGGCCTCCGGCGGCAGCGATTTCCAGCGCCCGCTTGGCGTTCTCCTGGCCTTTGACATCTTTCAGATCGAGCCGGTCCAGCGTACTTTGCATGGCAGCCGGCTGGGGCCTCGTGAGCGTGGAAATTCCCTTGAAATGATTGATCAGCGAAAGCAGGTGATCCGGCGCCAGAAGCTTCAAGTTCTCGCCCGCCCAAGCCGCTTCGGCACCAGAACTGGCCGGGCAGATCAGCCCCTTACCCCTGGCGTTGGCGCCGATAGCAGCGGGCAGCCCGCCCACCACGTGCGCAATGCTGCCATCCAGCCCCAGTTCCCCGATCACACAAAACTCGTCGAGCCGTTCACCCGGAATAGCGCCGCTCGCCGCCATCAGCCCCAAGGCGATGGGCAGATCATAATGAGCGCCTTCCTTCGGCAGATCGGCAGGCGCGAGATTGATGGTGATGCGCTTCGCGGGAAGCCCGAGACCAATGGCAGTCAAGGCGGCGCGGACACGTTCGCGGCTTTCCGCTACCGCTTTGTCAGGAAGCCCGACGATGGAGAATGCCGGCAGGCCGGGGGCAATCAGAACTTCGACGTCAACCGGCCTGGCTTCAATTCCCTGAAATGCGACCGACGCGATTTTTGAAAACATCTCATCTACTCCTTAACAACAAGGAGTAGATGAACCCGGGGCAACAATCAAGAACAATATGAGAACATAACACAGAAAACTGCAATCACCGTGCTTTCAGCCTCGACTCGACTGCGTCCCAGACCATGGCGGCAATATCTTTACCGCCCAAGCGTTCGATTTCTCGTATACCTGTGGGGGACGTAACATTGATCTCCGTCAGGTAATCACCGATGACGTCGATGCCGACGAAGATCAGACCGAGCCGCTTCAGCTCCGGCCCAATGGTGGCGCAGATTTCGAGGTCGCGGTCCGTCAGCGCCGCCGCCTCAGGCTTGCCGCCCACATGCAGGTTCGAGCGTGTTTCATCGGCCGCTGGTACACGATTGACGGCGCCCGCGAGTTCGCCATCGACGAGGATGATGCGTTTGTCGCCCTTGCGCACATCGGGCAGATATTTCTGCACCATGAAGTGCTCGCGGAACACCGTCTGGAACAACTCCACCAGCGATCCTGCGTTGGTGTCGCCCTCGCTCAGGCGGAACACCGCCGCGCCGCCATTGCCGTAAAGCGGCTTGACGATCACGTCTTTATGTTCGGCGCGGAAGGCCTTGAGGTCATCGGGCGAGCGGGTAATCAGCGTTGGCGGCATCAACGGGAGGAAATGCGTGACGAACAGCTTCTCGGGCGCGTTGCGGACGCTCGCGGGATCGTTGACGACCAGCGTTGACGGGTGAATCCGCTCCAGCAGATGGGTAGTGGTGATGTAGGCCATGTCGAAGGGCGGGTCCTGACGCAGGAATACGGCGTCGAATTCGCTCAGTTCCACGGTTCGCTGGCCTAGGAGTTCGAAGTGACGCCCCGGCTCGTCGATCACGCGGATGCCATGCCCGCTTGCCCGCACCACGCCATCGCGCATGAGCAGATTTTGCGGAAGGTAATAGAACAGCCGGGCACCGCGCCTTTGCGCCTCCAGCATGAGGGCGAAGGTGGAATCGCCGGAGATGTTGATCCGCTCAATCGGATCCATTTGAAATGCAACATTCAGCGTCATTGCTGTCCCTCTGTTCGCTAAGCAATGCCCCGCCCGCGCCGGACCGGGGCGCCCTATAATTGGCTACGATAGCGATGGGGGTAAAGACGCCGCAACGCTCAATTCAATTCCGGGCGGAAGGCATCGACGATATGCCGCGCAGGCTGGCCAGGTACAACGAGAACCGCGTCGAAAGTGATGGTTTCAGCGCATTGGCCGGGGAATTCCTGTAGCCAGATGCCGGCGGCCTCGCAGATGCGCCGCTGCTGACGCGGCGTGATGGACCAAGCGGCGTCGTCCACGGATTTGCGCGCTTTGACCTCCACAAAGCCGAGCGCATCGCCCCGGCGCACGACCAGGTCAATCTCCCCGGCAGGCGTCTTATAACGTTGATTTAGAATGGTATACCCTTGCTGGGCCAGCACCTGCCGCGCCAGCGCTTCGGCGCCAGTGCCTTTGGTAAAATTCGAAACCTTTTGCGGCGGATGACCGGAAGCGATCTGGGGCAAGGCACAACTCTCTTCATAACTGGGACAGCTTATCGTCCTTCAACGACTGTGCTATAGCATACACACGCTTGCGTTGCACTCCAAGAACATTCACCACTTCATCAACAGCATCCCGCAGACTGGAATGATTCAGCAGAGGTATCAGCCGTTCCTGGATCTGCTCATCCGTAAACTCGGCAATATTCTCATCCGGCCCCACCAGAATGACCAGTTCCCCCTTCGAATGAGCGGAAAAATCCTGTGCCGCGAACTCGGGAAAGCGGCCGTGGAGCGCGGTTTCATGCATTTTCGTGATTTCGCGCGCGACCGTGACGGCCCGTCCCGCGAAAATCGCCGCCATATCCTCCAGGGCGCTCACGAGGCGGTTGGGCGTCTCATAAAAGATCAGCGTTCCCGGAATGCCGGCCGTCTCAGCCAGCCGTTTCCGCCTTGCCTCGGCTTTGGGCGGCAGAAAACCGCCGAAAAAGAAGCTGTCCGAGGCCAGCCCGCTCATGGTCAGCGCCGCGATGGCAGCCGTAGGGCCGGGAATGGGGATAACCCGGATGCCATGCGCGCAGGCATCGCGCACCAGCTTGAAGCCCGGATCGGAAATCAGCGGCGTGCCCGCGTCGGAGATCAGCGCGACCGATTGTCCGGCAAGAAGCCGCTGGCCGATACGTTCGCGCTCGCGTCCGGCCGTGTGATCATGGTATGCGAAGGTCTGTCGCTCGATACCGAAGGCCGCGAACAGCTTACGGCTGTGGCGCGTATCTTCGCAATACACCGCGTCGGCGAGCGCCAGCACGGCGAGCGCGCGCGGCGGCATGTCACCAAGATTTCCAATCGGGGTTGACACAAGATAGAGTCCGCCCTCTAAAGGCCGTGCCATAAGGCCGTCGAACAGGCTTTTTAGCTTTTCGCCCGCACCGTTGGGGCGGTTTCCGGGTTCGGCGGGGTCTGGAGTGATGCGGCTTTGCATGGCTTGGGGCGAGACGCTTGAATTGAGAGCCTGAATTGGGCGGAGCATACTTGTTTCGCCATATTTGGCGAGACATTATACGCGGCAATATGGAATCGAATGGCGCGGGCACATATGCGAGTTAAGACGGCGAGTCTGTGGTGCCTGGCGGGCATGATCCTGTTTGCGATCGCCGGTTGTTCCATTACATCGAGCCGTGGCCCCGATGCTTCCGTAGCCGGAACAGGCACCGAAACGCAAACCTTTCCCGCCGCACCCGCGGTGAAAGTCGCACTTCTCCTGCCGCTGACGGGGCCGGGCAACACGCAACAGGTCGCCAAGGCGCTGAAGCAGGCCGGCGAGCTGGCGCTGTTCGATTTTAACAATCCCAACGTCCAGCTTGCGCCGAAAGACACCAAGGGCACGCCAGACGGCGCCCGGAACGCCGCGCGTGAAGCCATCGCGGAAGGCGCCGAACTGATTATCGGGCCGCTGTACTCCGCCGAGGTCGCCGCCGTCGCGCCGGAAGCACAGCGCGCCAATGTGCCGGTGATCGCCTTTTCCAGCGACCAGCGAGTGGCGGGCAACGGCATTTATCTGCTGAGTTTCCTGCCGGGAAGCGACGTGCCACGCATCGTGTCCTTCTCGGCCGCCAAGGGGAAACGGCGCTTCGCCGCCCTCCTGCCGCAGAACGAATATGGCCGTATCGTCGAGCAGACGTTCACCCGCGCCGTGCAGGAAAGCGGCGGACAGGTCGTCACGGTGCAGCGTTATCCGCCCGACGCCAACGGCATGATGGAGCCGGTGAAACAGGTCGCCGAGCCTTCGCCAAAAAGGGCAAGCCGCCGCAGATCGACGCGATTTTCGTGCCGGCGGGAGGCGACACGCTGCCGTCGCTGGCGCCGCTGATGCCGTATTTCGAGGTGGACACGGCGAATGTGAAGCTGATCGGCACGGCGGGCTGGGATTATCCGGGCGTGGGCAAGGAACCGGCGCTGCTGGGCGGGTGGTTCTCGGCCGCCGATCCGAAGGGCTGGCAGGACTTCACCAAGCGCTACGCGGAGACCTATAGCGAAGCGCCGCCACGGCTGGCCAGCCTGTCCTACGACGCGGTCAGCCTCGCGGTGTCGCTGTCGGGCAATCCGCAGGGAAAGCGGTTCACGACGGCGGAACTCACGCGGGCGAGCGGTTTCGCGGGCGTCGACGGACTGTTCCGGCTGCGCGCCGATGGCGTAGCCCGAAGGCGGCTTCGCCATCCTGGAGGTCCAGCGCTACGGCAATCACGTCATTGAGGCGGCGCCGTCGTCGTTCGCCGGTAACCCGCAGTATTAAGCCTCTTTCAAATTTCGAGCGGGTAACTCGTCCGTCTCGCACTGCCCTCGCAGTGTGCCTGTTTGCAGGGCGCATTCCTTTGTTCGGCCGGGCTGCCAT
>CAWHDD010000020.1:0-148718 GCA_963827885.1 uncultured Alphaproteobacteria bacterium
AGCGGCCCCACCCGGAACCTGTCGAAGGGCCTGGGCGCCAGCCCGGCAGCGAGCTCCACCACCACCCAGCGTCCGCCGCGTGCCGCGGCAGCACGCGCCCGAGCTCCTCGGCGTACAGGTCGGGCGTCACCTTGAGGAAGGCGAGACGATCGGGATCGACACCGGAGTAGCCGGTGACGGCGAGCGCACCGGCGGCGGCCGCCGCGGCGCCCAGCTCGCCGGCGGTGAGCGCATCGCCGCGCGAGCAGAGCAGGAGATCGTGGTCAGCCTCGACCCGATAATCGGCGCCGGCGAGCGTGCGCACGCGCTCCGCCGTTGCCTCTTCGCCGGAAGCGATGGTCGCGACCACGCACTCGTCGCGCGTGGACGGCGCCGGGTAACCTGAGATAGCGGCGCCAGCGGAGACCGCGAGGAAGCAGGCGACGCCGAACATCGCGGCCGTGAGCAGCCAAGGGGAGGTGCGGGCGGATCCGATCCTGGAAGCCATGGCCGCACGGTAACTCCCCCTGCGGGTCGGGCGCCCCGTCCCAGCGGGCGGGGCGCGAGCGCTTCCCTTTCGACGTTCGGTCGGCTCGCACCGCGAGACGAGAATTGCGGATCCGGATGGTAACGTTCTGGAGTTGAAAAGGGGCGATTTGCCTGCCCACCGACCCGAGGGCACTGAGTCCGGATGAGCCTGCCACGCGAATTTGCCAGCGACAACACCGCGCCGGTGCACCCCGCGGTGCTCGATGCCATCTCGGCCGCCAACCGCGGCCCGAGCCCTGCCTACGGCCAGGACCCCTGGACGGCCCGTGCCGCTGCCTGGTTCCGGGAGCAGTTCGGCCCTGGGACCGAGCCGTTCCTGGCCTGGAACGGTACCGGCGCCAACGTGGTCTCGCTGCGCGCGATGACCCGGCCCTGGCAGGCGGTGATCTGCTCGGCCCAGGCGCACATCCAGGTCGACGAATGCGGCGCGCCCGAGCTCCTCACGGGATGCAAGCTCATCGCCGTGCCGACGCCCGACGGCAAGCTGACTCCGGCGATGCTGCGGTCGTCGATGCGCGGCGTCGGCGACTTTCATCACGTTCAACCGGCGGTCGTGTCGCTCACCCAGGTGACCGAGTACGGCACGGTCTACAGCCGCGAGGAGCTCGCCGACCTTTGTGTCACCGCGCACGAGCTCGGGCTGCGCGTGCACATGGACGGCGCGCGGATCGCCAACGCCGCCGCCGCCCTCGGACTCCCCCTCCGCGCCTTCACCAGAGACGCCGGGGTCGACATCCTATGGGTTTCCCGGCAGTGCCGCCAAATCTGCACCAGTCTTCGAATGTCCGCCGCCAGCTCTTCGCCGATGGCGTCCAAGTTGTGGACAGCCAATAAATCCATTGGCATCTGATTGCGCGCGGCGTAAAAACCAGCATGCATCTCAGCGGCGACAGAACGCGCCATGGCGCGCGCGCGTTTATCCTCCGGCCAGACTGCGGCCTGCGGGTGCTGCTCCGCGATATATTCGATAATCGCCAGACTGTCCCATATCAGCAGATCGCCATCCTTCAGCAGCGGCACCTTGCCCGACGGCGAATGGCGCAGGATCTCGGCCTTCGTCTCCGGCAGCCGCAGCGCGACGAGCGTTTCGCGGAACGGGATGCCGGCGGCGGTCAGCACCAGCCACGGGCGCAAACTCCACGACGACCAGGCTTTATTTCCGATGACCAATTCGTACATAGTGTGTTCCGGCTCCCATTCGAATTTGCAACTGGTGATTGATGTCCACGAAATTATCCGCAATCCGCGCTGAAATTGAAAAGCTTTTTTTCGAGGACGGCTCCGCCCCATCCATCCCCGTCTGGACGCTCGACGGAACGCCCGAAGCCATGGCGCGCCTGCCGGAGGATGCCCGCAACTGGCTGAAGATCACCGGCTGGAAGAACGCCGCCGGAATGATGGCGGTGATCCCCGGCAATGGCGGCATCGCCGGCGTTGTCCTGGGCCTGGGCGAAGATAAAGCTGCGGCGCAGAATTGCCTGCTGCCGGGCGCGCTGCCGCCGCTGCTGCCGGAGGGCGACTACCATTTCGCCGTTGAGCCGGCCCAACCTGAAATGGCCGCTGTGGCCTGGGCGCTCGGGGCATACACGTTCGACAGCTACAGGACGGTGGAGAAAAGAACGCCGCGCCGGTTGCGCCTGCCTGCGGGCGTATCGAAAGCCAAGGTGCTCGACACCGCACAGGCCGTGTGGCTCGCGCGCGACCTTATTAATGTGCCCACCAACGACAAAGGGCCGGGGGAGCTGGAAGCCGCGGTGCGCGAACTTGCCGGCGAATTCGGCGCAAAAGTCGAGTCGACGGTTGGCGATGACCTGCTCAAGGGCGGCTTCCGCCTGCTGCACGCCGTCGGCCGGGCCAGCGACCGTGCGCCCCGCCTCCTCGACCTCACTTGGGGCAGCGAAACCGCGCCGAAACTGACGCTGGTCGGCAAGGGCATCTGCTTCGACACCGGCGGGCTGAACATCAAGCCCGGCGGCTCCATGGCGCAGATGAAAAAGGACATGGGCGGCGCGGCGACGGCTATGGCGCTGGCGGCGATGATCATGGCGGCCAAGCTGCCGGTGCGGCTGCGGCTGCTGGTGCCCGCTGCGGAAAACAACATTTCCGCCAACGCTTACCGCCCCGGCGACCTCATCAAGAGCCGCAACGGGTTGACGGTCGAAATTGGCAACACGGACGCGGAGGGCCGCCTCGTGCTCGCCGACGCGCTGAGTCTGGCCTGCGAGGACAAGCCGGATACGCTCGTCGTGTTCGCAACGCTGACCGGCGCGGCGCGCGTGGCGCTAGGCCCCGATTTGCCCGCGTTCTTCACTGACGATGACGGCCTCGCCGATGCGCTGGCGCAATCTGGCCTGCGCCTTGGCGATCCCGTCTGGCGCTTGCCGCTGTGGTCTCCCTACGACGCATATAATAAGAGTGATGTCGCCGACATCAACAACAGCTCCACCAACGGTTTTGCCGGCTCCATCACCGCCGCGCTGTTCCTGAAGCGCTTCGTGAAAAACGCCGGCCGCTTCCTGCATTTCGACCTGTTCGGCTGGACACCGCGCGCTCTGCCCGGCAAACCGATGGGCGGTGAGCCGCAAACCGCGCGCGCCCTGTTTGACGTTCTCAGCCGCGAAACGAGGAACTAACGACCCATGAATGGCTTCGATCCCCGCCGCACTCCCGCCCGCGAAGACCTCTCCGCCTCGTTCCTCCGGGACCGCATCCGCGCGCCGCGCTATTCCGACGGAGAACGCCGTCAGGTTTCCGCTCCCTCCGCGCCGCTGCGGATGTATCCGCGCTTCGATGCGCCGCTGCTCACCGAGGCGCTGAGCGGGGAGCTGTTCACGGCCTACGACATCCAGGGCGGCTGGGCGTGGGGGCAGCTCGCCGGCGACGGCTATGTCGGCTACACCACCATCGACGGTCTCACGACCCAGATCGAACAGCCGACCCACAAGGTGTCCGCCCGCGCCACCTTCGTCTATCCCGCGCCGGACATCAAACGCCCGCCGTTTATGCGCCTCAGCTTCTCGTCCGAGGTGATCGTGGAAGGCGTCGAGGGGCGTTTCGCGATGCTGTCGCGTGGCGGCTTCGTTGTGCTCGACCATCTGGTGCGCGCGCAGGAGAAGGCCAAGGACTTCGCGCGCGTGGCCGAACGCCTGATCGGCACGCCGTACCTGTGGGGCGGCAAAACCTCCAACGGCATCGACTGCTCGGGCCTGGTGCAACTGTCGCTGCAAGCCGCCGGCATCACCTGCCCGCGCGACGCCGACATGCAGGAAGCCGAGGTTGGCGAAGCGTTGCGGGATGCCGATATCGGCGACGTGATCCGCGGCGACCTGATCTTCTGGAAGGGCCACGTCGCCATCGCCATGTCGCCGGATTTCCTGGTGCACGCCAACGCCCACCATATGGAGGCGGCTGTGGAGCCGGTGCGCCGCGCTGTCGATCGCATCGCCTCGCAAAGCGGGCCGGTGACGTCCATCAAGCGCGTTGTCCGGGCGGAGCCCGAGGCCCTCGTCGAGCTGCCGGCGGAGGCCATCACAGCCGGCCCCAAGGCGCCCGCGCCGAAACCCAAGTCACGGCCGGTTCTGGTGACGTCGCTGCCTGAGGAGGCGGGCAGGCCGATGCTCCTTGAAGAGGAGCTGAAGGTGCTGGAGATCGCAAATGCCGATGCCATACCGGAAAAGGTCGAATGAACGCCGGATTTCGCGCCTAACAGGGGATTGAAGGTCTTGTTCCCCGAGTACAGCAAATCCGAGCGGATCGTGGATACGTGCATCCATGTCACCGGCATTTCGCTCAGCGTGGCTGTGACCGTGGGATTGATGCTGGTGGCGGCGGTTCAGCTCTCCGCGCTGGATATCGCGGGGCTCGGCGTCTACTGCCTCGGCATGGTGGGCATGTTCGTTAGCTCGGCGTGCTACAACATGGTGAGCCACCACACGTGGAAGGAGTTCTTCCGCCGCCTGGATCATGCCGCCATTTTCGTCATGATCGCCGGCAGCTATACGCCGTTCACGCTGCTGAAAATCGGCGGTGCCGCCGGCTACGGCCTGCTGGCGACCGTCTGGGCCATCGCCATTGCTGGCGTTATCCTGAAGCTCCGCTTCCCGCGCCGCCTGGAACGGATCAGCATCGCGCTGTATCTGATCCAGGGCTGGGCCATCGTCGTGGCGCTCGATCCGCTGATGGCGTCGTTGTCCACGCGGGCGCTGACACTGCTCGTGCTGGGCGGCTGCCTGTACACGGTGGGCGTCGTCTTCCATTTATGGGAGAGGCTGAAGTTTCACAATGCCATCTGGCATGGCTTCGTGCTGGTGGCCGCCGCCTGCCATTTCGGCGCGGTCTGCGATGCCGTATTTACGGCATAACGCTATCCCTGCCGCGCCGCGTATGCAGCCAGCACGGCGTCGAGCAGCCCCGGAAACAGCCGGTCCAGCTCCTCGCGCCGCAGCGAATTGAGGTAATAGATCCCGGACTTGTGCGTGCGGATGACACCGGCCTCGCGCAGGATGCGAAAATGAAAAGACTGGGTTGACTTGGCCAGGTCCAGCCCCTCCACCACCGAGCAGCATGGCTGCTCCGCGCCGCGATTGAGCGCTTCGACAATTTTCAGCCGCACGGGATCGCCCAGCGCCGAAAGCACGCTGTCCAGCCGGATCGATTCCTCGGACGGGTGATGGATGCAATTCATTCCTACAATGTGGCTGCGCCGCCGCTGCATTGCAAACGGTTCAATAAACTTGAACTGTCGATCGGCGCTCCCCACATGGCCGTAGATCGAAGCAAATGTGCAGGAGGTATCCATGACAACGCAAACACGCAGACTGAGCGGCAAAGTGGCTCTGGTGACCGGCGGCAGCCGTGGTATCGGCGCGGCGATTGCCAAAAAGCTGGCGGCCGATGGCGCGCATGTGGCCATCAGCTATTCGGCCTCGGCGGATGCGGCCAAGTCCGTCGTCGCCGATGTCGAGGCGCAGGGTGTCAAAGGCGCGGCATTCAAGGCCGATTCCGCTGACTCCGATGCGGTCCGCAGCCTCGTCCGGCAGGTCGCGGCGCAGTTCGGGCGGCTCGACATCCTGGTCAACAATGCCGGCGTCTTTGTCTTCAAGCCGGTCCAGGACATGACGGATGAGGAATACGATCACGTCTTCGATATCAACGTGCGCGCGGTGTTCGCGGCCGTCAGCGAGGCGGCGCCCATTATGGGCGAAGGCGGCCGCATCATTACCATCGGCTCGGTGAACGGGCAGCGCGCGCCTTTCGCCGGCGTGGCGCTCTATTCGGCGACGAAATTCGCCGTGCAGGGCTTCACGCGCGGCTGGGCACGGGAGCTGGCGCCGAAGGGCATCACGGTCAACGTGGTGCAGCCGGGGCCTATCGACACCGATATGAACCCGGCGGACAGCGATTTCGCCCAGGTGCTGATTTCGACGCTTGCCATCCCGCGCTACGGCAAGCCGCAGGAGGTGGCCGAGGTGGTGGCGTTCCTCGCCGGGCCGGAGTCGTCCTACGTGACCGGCGCGGCGATCAATGTCGATGGCGGTATGGAGGCGTAACCTTGCGGCGCTTATCCGCTTGAAATCCCTGGCAGGCTAATTCATCAAAGGAGACCCTACCGAGGCTCGCGAACGGATGGCAGCATGATCGTTATCGTGACACAGTGTTTCCATCCCGATGTTGGAGGCATCGAAAACCTGATGACCGGGCTGGCGGATCATTTGACCGCCAGCGGCTATCCGGTGCGGGTTTTCGCTGACCGCGCACATCGCGTGCCTCCCAAAGGCGACGCGGCGAAACCGTATCCTATTGACCGTTTTGGCGGGATGCGGCCGTGGCGGCGGTGGCGCAAGTCGCGCGCGGTTGCGGCCATGCTCACGGCGCAGCAGGTCTCCGGCATTTTCGCCAACTCCTGGAAAAGCGTCGAGGCCCTGCCGCGCACGGTGAACGTTCCCATCGCGGTGCTGGCGCATGGCATGGAATACCCATCCAACGCCTCGCCCGCGAAGCGGCAGCGGATCGGTCAGGCGCTCGCCCGCTGTCATGCCGTCATCGCCAACTCGCGCCATACCGCCGATCTCGTGCGCCCGTTTCTCGACGGTGCCGGCGGGCAGCTCGTCATCGTCAACCCTGCGGTGGAGGCTCTGGCGGCCCCATCCGCCGAGGCGCTGGCGGTCATCAAGGCGCGGATCGGCGGCCGGTCGCCGGTTATCGTCACGGTCGCGCGGCTGGAGCCTCGCAAGGGCATCGACAGCGTCATCCGCGCCATGCCTGCGATCCGCGAAAGCCATCCGGCCGCCGTCTATCTCGTGGGCGGCGGCGGGGATGACCGCGAGCGCCTGGAAACGCTTGCCGCATCGCTTGGCGTCGCGGAGTCCGTCGTGTTCCTCGGCCGCGTGAGCGATGCGGAAAAGGCGGCGCTGCTCGCCTCGGCGGACGTGTTCGCCATGCCGGTGCGGCGCGTGGGCAATTCGGTGGAAGGCTTCGGCATCAGCTATCTGGAGGCCGCGTGGTTTGGCGTGCCGGCACTTGGCGGGCGGGATTGCGGTGCGGCCGACGCCGTGCTGGATCACGAGACCGGGCTGCTGTGCGACGGCGCGGATCAGGCCGGCGTGACGCAGGCGCTGGCGCGTCTCCTCGACGACGAAGCATGGCGGCGCCAGGCTGGGCGGCAAGGCGCGGACCCGCGTTTGCCGCGACCTGCTGTGGCCGGCGGTGCTGCCGCGTTATCTGGCGGCGATCAATGTGGAGCCTGTGACCTCGCGGCTGTGACGCGGCGGGTGTTATTTTTCGCCGCCAACGGGTTCAAATCCGGTTTGCCAGTCAAGGTTGCCCCTGGCTAAAATGATTGCTTTCCGCGATTTCATCCGCGCCAGAAGCTCCAATGCCGCTTCCACTGTTTCGCTTCTGCTCGTGCGGCCTGACAGGCGCATGACCTTATCCATCAGGACTCCATCAACTGAAACACTAATGCGCACGGTCATCCTCCCAGCGCACATCGGCCGGTGAAAGGCACCGGCCATGAACCACGACGCATACACATAACCTGTGGACGCTGCTCCCCGCCGCTTGGTTTTGTTCAAACCGCTCTGCGACACTTCCGTAATGATTCGGCACAAAGGGGGCGGCACAATGGCAGCGGCAGTGTCTACACTTACGAAATACCGGGTCGATCTGTGGTGGACCGACCTGCACGATGTCGATTTCGGCTTTTTCCTGAAAGCACGCTATCGCGCCAAATCCCGCCAGTTCACTGCCGACATGGATGTGTTCGGCGAGATTTCCCAGAACGGCGAACGCACTGGGCTGCTCAGCTACCGCGAGAGTTTGTGGAAAACGGAGAACCCTGCTGACCGGCGGCTGGTCATCAAGCTGTTCTCGCCTGCGATGGTTTGGCGCGGGTCTCTGGATTTCCTCGTTGCCCGCAGCCTGCAACTCTCAGTCGGCGCGGACGGCTTTCCCGTCACCTCGTTTTTCATCAACCTCCACAACCACGACCAGATGATCCAGCTCGAACGCTCGGCGCGCAAATGGCCCGGCGTGCCGGAGAAGTTTTCGTTCTTCCTTATGGAGGGACGCGAGCCGCGTTTCTACCGTTTGCGGCGCGACCGCTTCAGCCTCGCCAGCGATTATGCGCTGCATGACCAGACCGGTGAGCGGGTTGGCCATCTGAACGGCCGTCTGCTGGATATTGGCGGCCGCTGGGATATCGAGCTGGTCAAGGCGCACGACACGCCCGCGCTGAATTCGGTGCTGCAATTGTTCTGCGGCATGCTGCGCTACAACAAGATGGCGCGGCGGCATGTGAAGGAACTGACCGCAGGCATCAAGGCCGGGACCGTCAAGGTGGGGATCGACAGCCAGGAAACCGATCTGTACGCCAATCCGCGCAAACGGCATTAGACCAAATGCCGGGGTGGCGTCACATGATTGTCGAAGTCCAAAAATAGAAGTCCTGCTGCGGTGGGTGCAATCCATTGCCCGCGGTATGCGTTGCCAGTGCTCTGGCCGGCAATCGGCATCGGTATTTGTCACTCCAGTCCCCAGGAGGCGTGGTGGACGACGCAACAGCCTTGTCTCCCGACAGCATTTGGCAGCGCGATCCGTCGCTGACGCTCACCGCCGAAACCCTTCGGGGGATTTCCGATACGGATGTCGAGCAGGCCGTGTTCGACTATGCGAGCGCGAAGATCGGTGAGGACTACCGTTCGGAGGTGGCGATCATCCGGTCGGCGGCACCGGGCGTGCGCGCGTTGTATGCGACCTGGCAGGTGGAAACGGAAGTCCGCGACGGCGGTTTCAATCAGTTTTTCTGGAGCCCGTCCTGGGACTATGCGGAGGATGCGGCCGGAGGTTTTGAATTTTTCGGCCTGCCGGAACTTGCCGTGTTGATGCGCGACGCCATTCAAGTGCGTAAGGCCCAGGCGGCGGCGATGAAGAAGGCGGCGCCGCATCCGGTGCATGCGGATTCAGGGCCGGGCGTATGTTCTGCTGACCTCGATGCCCGCTTTGATAGGCTCAGCGCGTCCATCAGCGCTGCTCGCGTCAAGCGTATACGCGAGCAGCCGGAATTGTTTGCGGGGTCGTGAGATGCCCGCCGCCGCCGGTCACACCGGCCGGTTGGCGCCCTTGTTCCGCACCGGCCCCATAACCTTCAAGCCGTCCTCGAAGCTGATCTTCTCGAACTTGGTCTCGAACTTCAGCGCCGTGTCGGCGACGGCATCCAGTTTGCCGGCCGTGTCGAGCTTCTTGAGCGTGCTCTTCTCCAGATACAGCAATTCCAGCAGCTCGTTGTATACGCCGGCCTCGTCGATGGCCTGAACGTAGAACGTTGCCCCGCCGTAGGTGATCTCATATTTCGCCAGCAGGTCGAGATTGTCGCAATAAATGAAGTACTTACCCGTTGGCGACAGCGTTTCGCCCATCACCTCGGTCAGCGGCTTTAGATATTCGAACGAATGCAGATAGGCGGCGAGGAATGGGATCGTCGGCACGCCTTCCTGCGCCACCGCCATCACCTGCTCGGCGCAGAACTCCGGCGGCCGCGCTTCGTCGGCGACCTTCGGCGCAAATTTCAATGCCAGCTCGCCCCGGAAGCCGAAGCGGCCCGGTTTGTGCGTCGGCGCTTTCAGCACCGGGTTGAGCAGGCGCTTTTCCGTCTCAAGCCGGGCGAATGCCGTTAGTTCCATTTGCGTCATGCGGGTTTCCTTCATCGTTGCGGACAAAGTCCGCGAGTCTTGCCAATGGTTCTTCGATTTGTTTGCGTGCGAACTCGTCCGTTACGACTTCCTCCAGCGCGCCGCGCATACAAAGCATCCAGGCGTCACGTTCGGCGGGGCCGATGTGGAACTTAAAGTGCCGCATGCGCAGGCGCGGATGCCCGCGTTCCTGCGAATACAGCGTCGGCCCGCCCAGCCATTCGCCGAGATACCGTTGCAGCACATCAATGGTGGAGGTCAGGTCGGGGTGGTGCATGGCGCGCAGTGCCGCCGCTTCCGGCAGCGTGTCCATGCGCCGGTAAAAGGCTACGACGAGCTGGTCCACCACCGGCTGTCCGCCGATGAGGTCGAAAAGGGTCTTCGGCTGCTGAGCGTTGTCCGTCATGCGTAACTCCTGAGCATTTTCCTGAAAGCAATGTTCATACCAGTTGCCCAATCCGCAGGCACCAATGGAAATTTGGCTTGGCCGGGCCTGCGCCGGAGGGCTTCCTTGTAGGAATAGCGACGAATGGGTCGGGCTTACGACATTCCGCGGCTTTTTCCGTAAGGCTCCCGGCTTTTTTTCTGGCGGGCGAAAGCGAGCCAATTTTTGGCCTTCATTTTATTGTTTTTCGCCCCGGCCGTGGCGCGTGGCAGGTATAAAAATCGTTCGTCTAGCCGTGAGGGGAGAAATGGTGAGCTGGTTGAAGAGAAGTTTTCTGGCAATATTGCTGTTTCTGGTATGCATGGCCGGCTATGAGGGCTTTGCTCTCTGGCAGGCGCAGCAAAAAACGGAAACGTTGTTCGCCAGGTTCACTGCGCCTGACTTCAATGGTCTCAAGTGGCGCGATCTCAGCGATTGGCAGAAGTCCGCGCTGCTGAAGGTCGAAGATCCTGCGTTCTTTGCACACAACGGCGTGGATTTCGGCACCAAAGGCGCCGGGCTTACGACCATCACCCAGTCTGTCGTCAAGCGGCTTTACTTCGAACATTTCACGCCCGGCTTCAAAAAAATTGAGCAATCGCTGATCGCCCGCTTTGCTGTGACACCGGCGGTGCCCAAGGAGGTCCAGCTCACGGCTTTCCTGAACGTCGCGTATTTCGGTCACGCCGCCGGCCAGGAAGTGACGGGCTTCGCCGCCGCCGCGCGCACTTACTTCAATAAGGAGACAGGTCAGCTCAGCGAGGACGAGTTCCTCAAGCTGGTTGCCATGCTGATTGCTCCCAACGATATGAAGCCGGAACCCGGTAACGGCAAGAGCCTGAAGCGGGTGGCGCGGATAAAGAAGCTGATCGCGGGCCAATGTGAGGCGCGCAGTCTGTCGGATGTATACCTTGAGGGGTGCGACTGATCCGGCCGGGGGGCAGCCTCACACTTACGCCGCGCGCACTGCCTCACGCAGCAGGCGCAGGCAATCGGATGTCGAGGCCATATCCAGGGCCGTGAAGCCATCCAGCGTTTTGTGCGCAGGATCGGCGCCCGCCACCAGCAGCATTTCCAGCACCGCGGCTTTACCCGTGGACGCGGCGTACATCAGGCAGGTGGCGCCGTTATCGTTGCGGTTATTGATGTCGATGCCCGCGTTGATTAGCATGGCGGCGACGTCGAGACTGTCGCCCACGCAGGCGAGCCACAGCGCGTTGTTGCCATCGGCATTGCGTGTCTCGATCCGCGCACCGGCGCGCAGCAGCTCGACGGCAATGCCGGCGTTGCCCGTGCGGGCGGCCTTCATCAGCGGCGTGGTTTTGTTGCCGGCGACGGCGTGGATATCGTGCGGCGGAAATTTCTGCGCCTCAAGCCAGCGGCGCAGGTTCTCGCTAAGCGGCGAAGTAGCGTGTTCCGGTGTCCCGTTCCAGGCGTCGAAACCGCCGTCCAGGCTGTAGACTTCCTGAAAGCCGCAATCGCTGAAAATCTGGGCGTACATCCGGCTGGCATTGCCGTGATAGCAGTAGATGAGAACCGCCGTTGCGCGCGGCGTGCGGGTGAGGAATTCCTGGACGGTGTCCTGCGAAACGTGGTGCGCTCCGCCGATATGCCCCCGCTGATAGGATGCAGTGTCCCGCACGTCGAGCACCATCACCTGACCGCGCCCCAGGATCTCGCGTGCGGCGTCAACGCCGATGCGCTGGTACTGCGTGCGGGGGGCTTGAGGTCTCATTCCGTATGCTCCTTGTGGCGAAGGCGCGCTTCCGTGGACAGGCTGCGCGGCCCCATGCGGCTGGTGATTATAGGACGTCCTACGGCGAAATGGTAAAGCGAGGCGAAACGCTGGCCTTTTTGACCGAGGAGTTTGCGCGTTGTGTCATTGTGGTAACAGCTTCCAGCCCTGTTCACCCCATTGCTAACGTCAAATCATCTGAAGCTGGATCATCGGCACCGCCAAGCGGCCCAGCACCATATCCACCCTGCGGCGCACGGATTCGACGGTCAGCGGCTTGGTGAGCACGCCGTGCGCGCCCGATTTCAGATGGCTGTGCGCCTGCGCGTCCTGGCCCGGCTCCGCCACCAGCAGGATTTTGCAGCCGGGAAAGTGCGCCGAGATATTGACCAGTACGCCCGTGCCGTCGGTTTCGACGATAGACAGCCCGAGAAGGATCAGGTCTGGCTTCCATTCCACGCCCTTGGCATAGGCTTCGGCGAGGCTGCCCAGCTCGTGGGTTTCGTTCTCGTCGTGCAGCATGAACTGGAGCACGGTGCGGGTGATGTCGTCATTGTGTACGACGAAAATCCGCTTGTTTTCCACCGACCGCGAAGTTTCGACACCGATTTGCATGTTGTCCTCGTCATTAGCTGTCCTGTGTGGAGGAGATGCAAAATCCGGGCCGTGGCGGGAGGTTGGGGCTATACGGCTTTGTTTTTCGCGGGGCGCTTTGCAGGTGTCCGGCGCACGGCGACGGGCTGCGACACGCCGCGCACCGCCTTCCGCAGGTCGTCATGCTCGAATGCGGAGGCCATGCGGCTGATATCGGCGGGTTTCAGCTTGAAGGTTCCAGCGACGGTGCGCCAATCGGCGACGGCAGCTGCGACCTCGGCCACGATGCTGCTCACCTGCTCCCGCTTCAAGCCGAACCTCGGCGCCACCGCCAGCGCGATATCCAGCGATCCCGTTCCGTCGAATTCGTCGATGGCAATGGCGTGGACGCGGGGTTTCACGTCAACGGGGCACGGATTCATGTCGTAGGCCGGCGACAGGCGCCACCCCTGGCTGTCCCGCAGGAAGGCGTGATTGCGCAGGTGGTCGTCCGTATTCGACACCAGGATGTTGAAGACGACGCGCCGCCAGAGCTGTTGCAAATCTTCATCCGGCCGCGAACCGTTCTGGCGCAGGAAATCCACCAGCTCCAGGTAGCTGTGCTGGCCGCCATGGTCCGTGGCGTCGAGCGCTGTCATCGCCGACATGAACGGAATGCGGACATCCACGCCCGCGCGGTCGAAGCGGCCGAGCAGCACAACGGCTTTTCTGGCGAAGTTCTCCAGCCGCCATTCGGGCACGGTTATCCCAGCGGCGTGGGCAAGGGAAAGGGTGACGGCCTCCCAGCGCGTGACCGGCCAGTCGTCGTCGCGCTTGGGGAACTTGGCGACCAGCAGGCGCCCGTCCTTATCCCGCACGCTCGCTTTGGGCCTCGCGCCGCCAAGCGACGTGCCGGGCGCCAGAACCAGCGCGATGTCGCCGGCGGTTTCGCGGCCGCGGTCGAGACGGTCGCTGGCGGACAGCAGGGCGGGCAGGTCGATGACCGGGGGAACCGGCGTTCCGGTGGCGGACAAGAAGCCGCTCCCGGCCGGATCTTTGAAGCGCAGCGCCCCCAGCCGTGTGCGGTCGTCCACGCCGGCCAGGAAATCAATCTCGAACAGCGTGCGCGGCTGGCGGCCCTCCAGTTCGGCGCTGGCCCGCTCGTTGCGCCGCATGAGCTTCTGCCCCCAGCTATCGGGCGCGCAGTCGGTGAAGGCGCCGGGGAGCGGGTGAGCCGTGTGAAACTGGCCTTCAACCAGCGGCAGCGACGGCGATAGCGCGAAGGCACCGGGCCGCGTCCGCCAGGCGTCATCGTAGACGAACGAGGACGAGGCGCGGCCGGAGTGCACGCGCGCCCACAGCCTGCCGATGGGCACGGTTTCGCCGGCGAGGTCGATGAAGACGTGAAGCTCACGCTGCATGGCTGCCTCCTTGCGACGGTTTGCGGGTGCGGATGCGTTTGGGGAGCTGCTCTTCTTCTAAGGCTTGCCCGGCAGGGTCGTGCGCGGGGTCGAGCAGATCGCCAAGCCGGTCCGTCATGCCGAGCACGAACAGCACGGAGGCATATATCCCAAGCGAAACGCCGCCATCGCCTTTTTCCACACGCGCCAGGGTATTGCGCGAGATGAACGCCCGCGCCGCCATCAACGGCGTGGAGATGCCCCGGCGGCGGCGCGCAACGGAGATGTCCGCGCCGAGCTTGCGAAGGGCGCGGATCACGGGGAGGGGCAGGGCGGATTGGGCGCGCGATAGCTTCATCATAATGCTCCATAAGATGAGCGCTAACGGGGATAATGCTCAAGTTATAGCGTATAATTTAGCAGGATGGAACTTCAAAAAAAGTTAATGCTCCATAGAATGAGCATTATCCGGGTTAGTGCTCAGTTTATAGCGCATTATGACTGGAAAATTGCCGTCACGCCCGCCGCTTCAGCGGCTGGCCGCGAGTGACCGAGTCACAACCGCTGCTGCCTTCGCCAGCCGCGCCCGCAGCCTTACCCGTTGTTGGGTTTCGTACAAACAAAGCCCTGATGTCGCGTTCGAAACAACATCAGCGAATCACCCCTTACCGGCAAAATATCTTTATATACCAGCATCTTCCCCCTCGCCTCCCGATCTGGCACGCGGCTTGCTTTTACCCAG
Organism: uncultured Alphaproteobacteria bacterium; assembly: GCA_963827885.1. GTDB lineage: Bacteria > Pseudomonadota > Alphaproteobacteria > Rhizobiales > Rhodomicrobiaceae > CAWHDD01. The sequence goes on from CAWHDD010000020.1 coordinate 14,591, forward strand.
CCTGCAGGCGAGTGGTTGCCGGATACGCCGCCCCAGAGGGGGCAAAACATGATCCCGCTTCCAGCGTCCCACGAAGACGCTTCAGGGCGCTTCGGCAACCAAGGGAAGGTGTCGCGCGGCGCGCATCGGTCAAACGGAAAACGGAAGCAAATCGGAATACGTAAGGAGACTAACATGGCATTGCGGCAAATCGCGTTCTACGGCAAGGGTGGCATCGGCAAATCCACCACTTCCCAGAACACGCTCGCGGCCCTCGCCGAAATGGGCCACAAAATTCTGATCGTCGGCTGCGACCCGAAGGCCGACTCGACCCGCCTCATCCTGCACGCCAAGGCGCAGGACACCATCCTGAGCCTCGCCGCTGAACAGGGCAGCGTTGAGGATCTCGAACTCGAAGACGTGATGAAGATCGGTTACCGCGACATCAAATGCGTGGAATCGGGCGGCCCGGAGCCGGGAGTTGGCTGCGCCGGCCGCGGCGTTATCACCTCGATCAACTTCCTTGAGGAAGAACGGCGCTTACGAGGACATCGACTACGTGTCTTACGACGTGCTGGGCGACGTGGTGTGCGGCGGTTTCGCGATGCCGATCCGTGAGAACAAGGCGCAGGAAATTTACATCGTTATGTCCGGCGAGATGATGGCCATGTATGCGGCCAACAACATCTCCAAGGGCATTCTGAAGTATGCCAACTCCGGCGGCGTGCGTCTCGGCGGCCTGATCTGCAACGAGCGCCAGACCGACAAGGAACTGGAACTGGCGGAAAGCCTGGCCGCGAAGCTCGGCAGCAAGCTCATCTACTTCGTGCCGCGCGACAACATCGTGCAGCACGCCGAGCTGCGCCGCATGACGGTGATCGAATACGCACCGGACAGCGAGCAGGCCGAGCACTACCGCACTCTGGCGGAAAAGATCCACGACAACGCTGGCAACGGCATGATCCCGACGCCGATCACCATGGACGAACTCGAAGACATGCTGATGGAGCACGGCATCATGCAAGGCAGTGGACGAGAGCCAGGTCGGCAAGACGGCCGCTGAACTAGTCGCGTAAGACGGGCGGCCGGGGCGGCGGTTAAGGCGCTCCGTCGATCCCGGACGCATCCAGAGGCCGGTCTCCTCCCTCCAGCGGGGACCGGCCGACGGGACGCAAGTGTATTGGATTTAGAGAGGCTGGCTGATATGAGCCTGGCGACAGCGGAAACACTCGAAGACATCAAAGCGAGAAACAAGGAACTCATTACCGAAGTTCTCAAAGTTTACCCCGACAAGACGGCCAAGCGCCGCGCCAAGCATCTTGGTACGTTCGAAGAAGGCAAGCCGGATTGCGGCGTGAAGTCCAACATCAAGTCGATCCCCGGCGTGATGACCATCCGCGGCTGTGCTTATGCCGGCTCGAAGGGCGTGGTCTGGGGACCGATCAAGGACATGATCCACATCAGCCACGGCCCGGTCGGCTGCGGCCAGTATTCCTGGGCCTCGCGGCGCAACTACTACATCGGCACGACCGGCGTCGACACCTTCGGCACCATGCAGTTCACGTCCGACTTCCAGGAAAAGGACATCGTTTTCGGCGGCGACAAGAAGCTCGACAAGATCATGGACGAAATCCAGATGCTGTTCCCGCTCAACAAGGGCATCACGGTCCAGTCCGAATGTCCGATCGGCCTGATCGGCGACGACATCGAGGCGGTTTCGAAGGGAAGTCCAAGGAGTATGACGGCAAGACCATCGTGCCGGTGCGTTGCGAAGGTTTCCGCGGCGTGTCGCAGTCGCTGGGCCATCATATCGCCAACGACGCGATCCGCGACTGGGTGTTCGACAAGCCGGGCAAGAACGCCGCGGAATTCGAAAGCTACGCCTTACGACGTGGCCATCATCGGCGACTACAACATCGGCGGCGATGCCTGGTCCTCGCGCATTCTGCTTGAGGAAATGGGCCTGCGCGTGATCGCACAGTGGTCCGGCGACGGCACCATCGCCGAGCTGGAAACCACGCCGAAAGCCAAGCTCAACATGCTGCACTGCTACCGCTCGATGAACTACATCTCGCGGCACATGGAAGAGAAGTACGGTGTGCCGTGGGTGGAATACAACTTCTTCGGTCCCACCAAGATCGCCGAGTCGCTGCGCAAGATCGCCAGCCACTTCGACGACAAGATCAAGGAAGGCAGCCGAGACGGTCATCGCCAAGTACCAGGCGCTGATGGATGCGGTGATCGCCAAATACCGGCCGCGCCTGGAAGGCAAGAAGGTCATGCTGTTCGTCGGCGGTCTGCGTCCGCGCCACGTGATCGGCGCTTACGAAGATCTGGGCATGGAAGTGGTCGGCACCGGCTACGAGTTCGGCCACAACGACGACTATCAGCGCACCACGCACTACGTCAAGGACGGCACGCTGATCTATGACGACGTGACCGGCTTACGAGTTCGAGAAGTTCGTCGAGAAGGTCCAGCCCGATCTGGTCGGCTCCGGCATCAAGGAAAAGTACGTGTTCCAGAAGATGGGCGTGCCCTTCCGGCAGATGCACTCCTGGGACTATTCCGGTCCGTATCACGGCTACGACGGCTTCGCCATCTTCGCCCGCGACATGGATATGGCCATCAACTCGCCGGTCTGGGGTCTGACCAAGGCGCCCTGGAAATAACCGTAGAGACGTCAGTTACCCGCCCTCTCCCATCGCGCAACGGCCTGAAGGGCGCGGTGCGACCCTGCACGACATGCAATTGAGGAGAATGCATCATGAGCCAGAATGCAGAAAACGTACTCGACCACTTCAACCTGTTCCGGGAGCCGGAATACAAGGAAATGTTCGAGAACAAGAAGAAGAACTTCGAGAACGCCGTCCCGCACGCCGAGGTGGAGCGAGATCCGCGACTGGACCAAGACCGCGGAATATCAGGAAAAGAACTTCGCCCGCGAAGCTCTGATCGTCAACCCGGCCAAGGCCTGCCAGCCGCTGGGCGCGGTGTTCGCGGCCGTCGGTTTCGAAGGCACGCTGCCCTTCGTGCACGGCTCGCAGGGTTGCGTCGCTTACTACCGCAGCCACTTCTCGCGTCACTTCAAGGAGCCGACCTCCTGCGTGTCTTCGTCCATGACGGAAGACGCGGCGGTGTTCGGCGGCCTGAACAACATGATCGACGGGCTGGCCAACACCTACAATATGTACAAGCCCAAGATGATCGCGGTCTCCACCACCTGCATGGCGGAAGTGATCGGCGACGACCTGAACGCCTTCATCAAGACCGCCAAGGAAAAAGGCTCGCGTGCCGGAAGAGTTCGACGTGCCGTTCGCCCACACGCCGGCCTTCGTCGGCAGCCACGTCACCGGCTACGACAATGCCATGAAGGGCATCGTCGAGCACTTCTGGGACGGCAAGGCCGGCACGGTGCCGGCGCTGGAGCGCAAGCCCAACGACAAGATCAACTTCATCGGCGGCTTCGACGGCTACACCGTCGGCAACATGCGCGAGATCAAGCGCATCTTCGACCTGATGGGCGTGGAATACACCATCCTCGGCGACAACAGCGACGTCTGGGATACGCCGACCGATGGCGAGTTCCGCATGTACGACGGCGGCACCACGCTGGAGGACGCTGCCAACGCGGTGCACGCCAAGGCCACCATCTCGATGCAGGAATACTGCACCGAGAAGACGCTGCCAGTACATCGAAGAGCAAGGGCCAGGAAGTCGGTCGCCTTCAACCACCCGATGGGCGTGGCCGGCACCGACAAGTTCCTGATGGAAGTCTCGCGCCTCACCGGCAAGCCGATCCCGCGACGAGCTGGAAAAGGAGCGCGGCCGTCTGGTGGACGCCATCGCCGACTCGCAACGCCCATCTCCACGGCAAGAAGTTCGCGCATCTACGGCGATCCCGGACTTCTGCTCGGCCTGACCGCGTTCCTGCTGGAACTCGGCGCCGAGCCGGTGCACGTCCTTTCCACCAACGGCGGCAAGGCCTGGGCAGAAGAAAGTGCAAAGCGCTGTTCGCCAGCCTCGCCGTTCGGCAAGGACTGCAAGGCCTATGCCGGCAAGGACCTGTGGCACATGCGCTCGCTGCTGTTCACCGAGCCGGTGGACTTCCTGATCGGCAACACCTACGGCAAGTATCCTGGAGCGCGACACCGGCACGCCGCTGATCCGCATCGGCTTCCCGATCTTCGACCGCCACCACCACCACCGCTATCCGGTGTGGGGCTACCAGGGCGGCATGAATGTGCTGGTGACGATCCTCGACAAGATCTTCGACGAGATCGACCGCAACACCATCGATCCGGCGAAGACCGACTACAGCTTCGACATCATCCGCTAATACCGGCATCCGCCGCGCTCCAGCACGACGGAGCGCGGCGGAGACCGAACGACCGCAGACCCTCGCCGTTTCGAGGAGGACGCGCATGAGCACGCTGTCCAACAAGATCCAGGAGGTTTTCAACGAGCCCGGCTGCGGCAAGAACCAGGGCAAGTCGGAGAAGGAGCGCAAGAAGGGCTGCACCAAGCAACTCCAGCCGGGCGGCGGCGGCGGGCGGCTGCGCCTTCGACGGCGCCAAGATCGCGCTGCAGCCGATCACCGACGTCGCGCATCTCGTGCACGGCCCCATCGCCTGCGAGGGCAACTCCTGGGACAACCGCGGCGCCAAGTCGTCCGGCTCGCAGCTCTACCGCACCGGCTTCACCACCGACATCAACGAGACCGACGTCGTCTTCGGCGGCGAGAAGCGGCTGTATCAAGTCGATCCGCGAGATCATCGAGAAATACGATCCGCCGGCGGTGTTCGTCTACCAGACCTGCGTGCCGGCGATGATCGGCGACGACATCGACGCGGTCTGCAAGACGGCGCGCGAGAAGTTCGGCAAGCCGGTGATCCCGATCAACGCGCCGGGTTTCGTCGGCGCGAAGAACCTCGGCAACAAGCTGGCCGGCGAGGCGATGCTCGATCACGTCATCGGCACCGAGGAGCCGGAATACACCACGCCCTACGACATCAACATCATCGGCGAATACAACCTCTCCGGCGAGCTGTGGCAGGTGAAGCCGCTGCTCGACGAGCTGGGCATCCGCATCCTCGCCTGCATCTCCGGCGACGCGAAATATCACGAGGTGGCCAGCTCGCACCGCGCCACGCGCCGCGATGATGGTGTGCTCCAAGGCCATGATCAACGTCGCGCGCAAGATGGAAGAGCGCTACGGCATTCCGTTTTTCGAGGGCTCGTTCTACGGCATCGGCGACATGAGCGAGACGCTTGCGCGAGATCGCCCGCCTGCTGGTGGAACGCGGCGCGCCGGACGAGTTGATGGCGCGCACCGAAGCCCTGATCGCGCGCGAGGAAGCGCGCGCCTGGGAGCGCATCGAGCCCTACCGCGAACGCCTGCACGGCAAGCAGGTGCTGCTGATCACCGGCGGCGTGAAGTCGTGGTCGGTGGTGGCGGCGCTGCAGGAAGGCGGCATGGAAATCGTCGGCACCAGCGTCAAGAAATCCACCAAGGAGGACAAGGAGACGTATCAAGGAGATTCATGGGCGAGGACGCGCACATGATCGACGATCATGCGCCCGCGCGAGATGTACAAGATGCTGAAGGACGCCCAGGCCGACATCATGCTGTCCGGCGGGCGCTCGCAGTTCGTGGCGCTGAAGGCCAAGATGCCCTGGCTCGACATCAACCAGGAGCGGCATCACGCCTACGCCGGCTACGACGGCATGGTCGAGCTGGTGCAGGAGATCGACAAGGCGCTGTCGCAACCCGATCTGGGAGCAGGTGCGCAAGCCGGCGCCCTGGGACGAGGAGACGTGGGAGCAGTCGCCGATGAGGCGAAGCCGCCGAGGCTGCCATCGGAACTGGCGCGCAAAGGCGCGCAACCGTCTGCAACTGCAACCTGTCAGCCGGCGCATCGAGGATGCAATCGCGGCACAGCCTGCCACGGCGCGAGTCCGGACACACCCTCGCCGGCGGGAGCGGCTGCGGCAGGCGGATCGCCGCCAGATTGCGAAATCGCGCCGAGTGGAATCGGCGCTGCCAACGATCGGATCGCCGTCCAGCAGGCAGCGTGAGGACACCATGGCCAACGTCGTACATCCAAGAAAGCCTGCACGGTCAACCCGCTGAAGATGAGCCAGCCGATCGGCGGCGCGCTCGCCTTCATGGGCGCTGAACAGCTGCCATGCCGCTGCTGCACGGCTCGCAGGGCTGCACCTCCTTCGGCCTGGTGCTGTTCGTGCGCCATTTCCGCGAAGCGATTCCGCTGCAGACCACCGCCATGAGCGAAGTCGCCACCGTGCTCGGCGGCTTCGACAACGTCGAGCAGGCGGTGCTCAACATCGCCAAGCGCGCCAAGCCCGCGCATCATCGGCATTTGCTCGACCGGCGTCACCGAGACCAAGGGCGACGACGTGGACGGCTACATCAAGCTGATCCGCCAGCGGCATCCGGAGCTGGACCACATCGGCCTGGTCTATGTCTCGACGCCGGATTTCAAGGACGCCTTCCAGGACGGCTGGGCGAAGACCGTCACGCAAGCATGGTGGAGCAGCTGGTCGAGACGCCGGCGCCCGGCGCGACCCGCCAGCCGAACCGCGTCAACGTGCTGCCCGGCTGCCATCTGACGCCCGGCGACCTCGACGAGCTGCGCGAGATCCTCGACGCCTTCGGCCTTGCATGCCGTCGTTCCTGCCGGATCTCTCCGGCTCGCTGGACGGCCATGTGCCCGACGATTTCACGCCCGACCACCATCGGCGGCATCACGCTGGACGAGATCGCCAGCATGGGCCGCTCCGCCTAGACCATCGCCATCGGCGAGCAGATGCGCGAGGCGGCCGATGGCGCTGGAGAAGAAAACCGGCGTGCCGTTCCAGCTGTTCGACCGGCTCACCGGGCTCGCAGCCTGCGACGACCTTCATGACGCTGCTGGCCGAGCATCAGCGGCCAGCCCGGTGCCGCACAAATTCCGCCGCCAGCGCAGCCAGCTGGTCGACGCCATGCTCGACGGGCATTTCTCATCTCGGCGGCAAGAAGATCGCCATCGGCGCCGAGCCGGACCTGCTGTGGACCGCCAGCGCCTTGCTCACCGAGATGGGCTGCGAGATCGTGGCCGCCGTCACGACCACGCATTCGCCGGTGCTGGAGAAGGTTGCCGGCGGAGGAGGTGCTGATCGGCGATCTGGAGGATCTGGAGCACCGCGCCACGGCTTGCGACCTGCTGATCACCCACACCCACGGCCGGCAGAGTGTCGGAGCGCCTCGGCATCCCGCTCTTCCGCTGGGGCCTGCCGACCTTCGACCGCCTGGGCGCGGCGCATCAGCTCTCGCGTCGGCTATCGCGGCACGCGCGACCTGATTTTCGAAATCGGCAACATGTTCATGGCTCAGGAACACGAGCCCACGCCAGACACCTGGAAACTGAACTCGGACGGAGAGCACAGCCATGCCGTCGCGCCGGCTCACGACTCATTAGCCCAAAGCCGGACAGGAGCGGACGCATACGCAGCAACATGGAGGCAGCATGAAAATCGCCTTTGCAACCCAGGACCTGAAACGCGTGGACGCGCATTTCGGCTGGGCCAAAAACATCGCCATCTACGAGATGTCGCCGGAGGGCCATCAGCTTCGTCGAGGCGATCCAGTTCGACGGCGACCTGCAGGAGGACGGCAACGAGGACAAGCTCGCGCCCAAGATCGAGGCGATCAAGGACTGCGCCATCCTCTACGTCGCGGCCATCGGCGGCTCTGGCGCGGCGCGCGTGGTGGCGAACAACATCCATCCGATCAAGGTGAACCAGCCGGAGGAGATCACCGACCTGCTCGAAAAGCTGTCAGGCGGTGCTGAAGGGCACGCCGCCGCCGTGGCTGCGCAAGGCGCATGCTCAAGGGCCAGGAGCGCGAATTCGATTTCGACGATGAGGTGGAGCATGTCTGAGGCAGCGGTGATGACTGAAGACGTGGCCCCCATCGGACTCGGTGTTCGTCAAGGAGCTGATCAAGCAGTGGCGCGCGCAGGACATGCTACGGCGCCTGGGACAAGAAAGAGCGATGCCAGAGCTGCTCGAGCCCTACATCGTCGACCAAGGAGAAGCGCAGGCGAATTGCCCATCATGGGCGATCCCGACCCGGAGACGCTGTGGCGGCTGGAGCTGTTCTACAACGCCGTCGGCCTGTCCATCGAGCGCGCGACCGGCATCATGGTGTCGCCCATGATGAAAATGCACCACGAGGGTTTCGGCCGCATGGTGCTCACGGCGGGGCGGCTGGTGGTGGTCAACAAGCACCTGCGCGACGTGCACCGCTTCGGCTTCGACAGCATGGACAAGCTGGCGGCCGAGGGCGAGAAGCTGGTCGCCGCCGGGACGGAGATGATCGAGAAATATCCCGAAGTGGCGCGCTATTGAGGTTGGCATGAGCGACGTGGACGCATTGAAGGCGGAGATTAAAAAGCTCTCGGCCAGGGCCATGCAGGCGAAGATGGACCTGCATGATCTGTCGGAGGAGCTGCCCATCAATTGGCAGAGCATCCTCGGCGTGGCGCAGCGGGCGCACGACTCCTTCGCCATCCTGGAGAGCAAGCGGGCGGAACTGAAGCAGATGGAGAATGCATAATGGGTGTGGTGCCGGAAGGGGTGACTGCGGCGAGCGTGACGCGGGACGGGCGCGCGTGGCAGCCGGAGTTTTTGATCACGATCAGCAAAGACGTATGCATCGGCTGCGGCCGTTGCTTCAAGGTCTGCGGGCGCAGCGTCATGACGCTGAAGGGCGTCACCGAGGAAGGCGAGCTGGTGGACCTCGACGAGGACGAAGACGAGGAGCTGGAGAAGAAGGTCATGTGGCTGGCGGACGCCGGCGCGTGTATTGGCTGCGGTGCCTGTGCGCGGGTGTGCCCGACGAATGCGCAGACGCATGGCGCTACGCCGCCGGCACTGGCGGCTTGAGGGCGAATGCCGTGAGCCCCCGCGCACACCAAGCATGCTACCGTGCTCGGAGGCGTCAAGGATAAACCCTTCGGGCGCGCTGAAGAAGCGCGTCCTTGACCCCTCCTGTGCGCGGTAGCATTAACTTTGTGCATGGCCGGGACGAAGCGGCTGTCTTGGAAGTCAAGCGTTTTGCCATGATTTTTTGTCCCGGAGGATGGCGTTGAGAATGGTGAGCAATTTGCGGGCAACGGCAATGATGGCTACCATTTTGGGCTTGCCTGCCGCCACCAGCCGTTCAAAGAAGGCTTTCAGGATGGGATTGTGCCGTTTCGCGGCCAACGCGCCCATGAACAATAGCGGGCGTACCGCGCTGCGCCCGCCGCCGATGAAGCTGCGCCCCCGCCACTGGCCGGACTGCCGGGTGAATGGTGCCAGCCCGGCAAGCGCTGCGATCTGCTTGCGGGAAAGCGTGCCGAGTTCCGGCAGCAGGGCAATCAGGGTGCTGGAGATGGCCGGTCCCACGCCGGGAACCGAGGTCAGCAGTTCCTCCTTCTCGCGCCAGGCAGGGCTGGAGCGCATGGCGTCGTGGATATCGCTGTCAGCGCTGGACAGCTCCTTCTCCAGCGCCTTGATGAGACGGGCAAGGCTCTTCTTCAGGCTCCGGGCTGTGGCCCATTTCTCGCGCTGGCGCTCAGCCCCCAGCATCTCGACGATCTGCCGGCGGCGGGCAACAAGATCAGCCAGCAGGCGCGTGGCTTCATCCGGCATGCCGCGCGGCGCAAGTTTCACCGCCTCGGCAAAATGCGCGATAACGGCGGCATCAATCGGGTCCGTCTTGGCCCGCTTGCCGAGAGCTTTGGCAAAGGCGCGGACCTGGGCGGGGTTGACTATCGCGACAGGCAGGCCGGCGCCAGCCAGCGCCGCAGCGGCGATGGTTTCATACCCGCCAGTGGCCTCCAGGGCGATGATGCCCGGGGCAAGCTCCTTCAGGCGGGCAATGAGCTGCTCCAGGCCGGCAGCGTTGCGCGCCACGGCGAAAGCCTTGCCGCTTGGACGCAGAGCCACATCAAGCTGCTGTTTCGAAACGTCAATGCCAACAATAGTGCTTTCCATGATGACCCGTCCTTGCATAATCGGGCTCGCATTGCGGCCCCGGCGGCTGTTCGGGTTCGATGGAATAACGGGCGGGGTGCCAAGCTTCGTCACGGTCTTCAGAGACCAAGGAATGACCGGACTCCCGCCCGTAACCGCGCTCACAAAATTACGCGAGTCGGTCAGGGGTGAGTTACAAGGAATGGCACCCCGGCCGAACAAAGGAATGCGACTAGAGAGCAAATGGCGGGAATAGAATACAGGTGGAGGTCCGATGCAGGCGGCGGAGGTTTACGGCAGGTTAATTGCCGCGGATGCGGAACCGGACCCGTTGACCTATAGCGACGCGCAGTTCAGCGTTCACGTGGCGGGCTGCATCGCAGCCATGGCGCTGGAGGAGGCCGCCGCCGGCAAGCCGTTTCTCGCATGCCTGGGCCTCGACGGCGCGGAATTCACTGCCCTCGCGGCGCAGTGCTTTCCCGCCGCGCCGGATGTTTTCCCCGCTTATGCGCCGGACGAAGTAATCGAACGCACCCCCGACGAAGCTTGCCTCCTCGACCTGCTCCGCCGCTGCGCCACCACGCGCTCGCCCTTCGAAATGCTGATGGCCGGCATGGTCGCCCGGCGCGCCCAGCGGCCCAATCACCTCTGGCAGGACCTGGGTCTGGGCAACCGCCGCGAACTCAGCCGCCTGATGTCCGCGCACTTCAAACCGCTGGCCGTGCGCAATACCGCCGACATGAAGTGGAAAAAATTCCTTTACCGCACCATATGCCGGGATGAAGGCTTTTCGCTATGTACCGCGCCGAGCTGCAGCGAATGTAACGATTTCGAAGCATGTTTCGGCGAAGAATCGGGCGAAAGCTTCCTCGCACGTGCCCGCCGGAAGGCCGAAGCCGTGCGCTAACACTAACTCGTGAAGAGGTTGGTTATGCTCATCGGCGTCCCGAAGGAAATCAAGACGCAGGAGTTTCGCGCCGGCCTCGTGCCCGGCAGCGTGCGCGAACTGGTGCAGCACGGCCATCAGGTGCTGGTGGAAGCCGGCGCGGGTGCGGGCAGCGGCTTCGGCGACGACGCCTATATTGCCGCCGGAGCGGTGATTTCCGGCGATGCGGCGCGGATTTTCGATGCCGCCGATCTGATTGTGAAGGTTAAGGAACCGCAGGCCGGCGAGATCGAGCAGCTCCATTCTGGCCAGGTGCTGTTCACCTATCTCCATCTCGCCGCCGACTATGCGCAGGCTGACGGCCTGATGCGTTCCGGCGCCACCTGCATTGCATACGAAACCGTGACGGACGAGCGTGGCGGGCTGCCGCTGCTGGCGCCGATGAGCGAAGTTGCCGGGCGCATGTCCGTGCAGGTCGGCGCGCATTGTCTTGAAAAGAACCAGGGCGGCACGGGGATTCTGCTGGGCGGCGTGCCCGGCGTGAGCGCTGCGAAGGTGGTGATCCTGGGCGGCGGTGTTTCTGGCACCAATGCGGCGCGCGTGGCGATGGGCATGGAGGCTTACGTCACCGTCATCGACAAGTCGCTGCGGCGGCTTTACGAGCTGGATATGCAATTCGGTGCGCAGTTACATACATTGTTTTCAACCACTGAGAATATTGAGCGCGAGGTGATCGCGGCCGATCTGGTGATTGGCGCGGTGCTGGTGCCGGGCGCGGCGGCGCCGAAGCTGGTGACGCAGGAGATGGTTGCGCGGATGCGGCCGGGTTCGGTGCTGGTGGATATCGCCATCGACCAGGGCGGCTGCTTCGAGACCAGCCGGCCGACGACCCACAGCCAGCCCACCTACGAGGTGGATGGCGTGGTGCATTATTGCGTGGCGAACATGCCGGGCGGCGTGGCGCGCACTTCGACGTTCGCACTGAACAACGCGACGCTGCCGTTCGTGCTGGCTATCGCGGATAAGGGCTGGCGGCGGGCGCTGGCGGAGGATCAGCACCTGCGCAACGGGCTGAATATCCACGCTGGGGCGGTGACGCATCCGGCGGTGGCGCGGGATTTGGGGTTGCAGTTCGTGGAGGCGGAGACGGTGGTTTCGTGAGCAGGCATTGGGTTTGGGGCGCCCGTATCGCGGACGCCATCGCCCGTATTCGCGAGCATTCCAAAGGTCAAACGCTCGGCGGCCTGTCTATCCGCGAAATGCGTGACGAAGGCCGCCGGTAATTACCCAAATCCCACTCATCGCGGCCGCGCGGAAACTGGGCGTTGCGGTGCTGCCGGAGCCTCGCTCTCAAGAAACTGCGCGTCGGTGACCGCAGTCTGGCTTGACCGCTTGCGCCGGATCTGTGTGGCCGGGGGCTTGGCCCGCGCCGGTCTCGCCGCCGCCGCCGGTTTCACAACGGCCGGCCTCGCCGCTGCCGGCCTCATCATCGCTGGCCTCGGGGACGCGGGCCGTACCGCGACAGGCGCCGCAGCTAGCATCGCCTTGATCGCCGCGATTTGCGGGTGCGCCAGCCCGCGCTTCTTGAACTCCGCGAAATCCTTGATCACAGCCTCTTCCCACGAGCCGTAGCCATCGCCCAGCTGCTTCCCCTTGTTCGCGAGGTAAAGCGTGCGGGCCAATCTGGTGCGGCCCAGGAACATCAGTGCATGCGCCTTGTTGGTGGCCGCCACGAGGTTCGCCGGGTCGCGGGCCAGGACTTGATCGGATGCGCGCAGCGAGCCGTCGAAGTCGCGGGCGAAGAGCCGGTACCATGCCAGCGCAATGTACTGGGTTGCCGCCTGACTGCCGGGTTTACCGCCCTGCTGCATGTCTAATTTCTCTGAGGTCTCGGCCAGCTTGGCTTGCTCCGCCGCGGCTTTCGCATATTCGCCGGCGTGGAAATCGACGCCGATGACCTGCGCGTCGAACATCAGGGCATTCTGCTGCCAGGCCGTGTTGCCGGGTGAACGCGCCAGCAAGCCGTCGATGATGGCCTTGCCCTGGCGGTAAGTTGCCACGGCTTTCTCGCGCTCGCCCGCCTCCCGGTACACATGCGCGAGGGTCTGGAGGCTCGCCGACAGGTTCTGCTGCCGGCCGGTGTTGCCCGGCTCCGCAGCGGTGAGGCGCTCGTTGATCGCGATGGCGGTTTGATAGGAGGTCACCGCCTCGGGCATCTTCTCCTGTTCCTTGAGCACATCGCCGATAAAGCTGTGGCAGGAGGCAAGATCCATCTGCCATCCGGCGTTGCCGGGATCGCGCGAGGTGAGACGCAGCATGATGACGTGGCCCTTGTTGATCGCATCGAGCGCCGCCGGCAGGTTGTTCAGTCCCTTTTGTGCGGCGGCGGTGCGCCAGTGAGCCAGGAAAAGATCGCGCTGCCAAAGAGCGTTGTTGGGATTGGTGTCCGCGAGACGGCCGGCGATGGCGAGGCTCGCCCGATAGGAGGTGAGCGCGGCGGCGTGGTTGCCCTGCTCCTTCAGAATGTCGCCGGCCTCGCCGTGTGCCAGCGAAAGATCGCGCTGCCAGCCGGTGTTGTTCGGGCCGGAATTGGCGAGGCGATCCTTGATTGCAAGGCTCTCCTGAACGGATTTCAACGCCTCCGGCAAATTCCCCTGCTTCTGATATACGCTGCCCGCCAGGCTATGCGAGATCGCCAGATTGCGCTGCCAGCCGGTATTGGCTGGTTCGGATTTGCTCAGCCGGCCGGCAATGGCGAGGCTGGCTTGATACGCCTGCATGGCCTCGGGCAATTTGTCCTGAGCTTTGAGAATGCCGCCGATGAAATCGTGGCTGGTGCTCAGGTCGTGCTGCCAGCCGGTGTTCTCTGGGGATTGCGCGGTGAGGCGCAGCATGATGGCGTGACCCTTGCCGATGGTGTCCAGAGCCGCTGTTAGCGCCCCCTGCTTCTTCTGAATGTCCGCGATATGCCAATATGCGAGATACAGCGAGCGCTGCCAGTTGGAATCGGCCGGGCTGGCCGTGGCGAGGCGGCTGAAAATGGCGTGGCTTTCCCGGTAGGATTCCAGCGCGTCCGCCAGATTGCCCTGGGCCTCTGTCAGCTCGCCGATGTATTGGTGGGACAGGGCCAGATCGCTCTGTTCGCTGGGGTTGCCGGGGTTGGATTGCGCCAGACCGCCGATGATGGCGTGCGCCTCCGAGTAGAATTTCAGAGCCTCCGCCGGCTTTTTCTGCGCCTTGAGCACGTCCGCGATTTTGCGGCTGACCGACACCAGTTCCCGCTGCCAACTGACATTGTTGGGGTCGCTCCTGGCAAGATTGCCGGTTATCGCGTGCCCGGCCTGATAGAATTTCAGCGCCTCCTGCAAATTCCCCTGCTCCATCAGCAGGTCGCCCGCGTAACCGTGGTTCACCAGCACGTCGCGCTGCCAGCCGGCGTTGGAGGGGTTGGACTTTGCCAGCCGGTCCCGGATCGCGAGGCCGGCCCGGAAATTTTTCAACGCCTCCGCGAAGTTGCCCTGCTGCCTGAGAACGGTGCCGATTTTGTTGTGGGACACCGACAAATCGCGCTGCCGGCCGGTGTTCCCAGGATCGGCGGCGGCGAGACGCTCGAAGATCAAATGGCTGCTCTGATAGGATTTCAGCGCATCGGTCAGATTGCCTTGCGCACGCTGCACGTCGGCGATCTTGGTGCGGGACACGGAGAGGTCGCGCTGCCATGCGGTATCGGCTGGGGCCGCCTGGACCAGTTGCTCAGCCAGCGCCGCCGACGCTTCGTACTTTTGGTACGCTTCCGGTAAGTTTCGTTCAGCCAGTGCGGCGTCGCCCAAGCCTAGCGTCGCGGAATACTCGGCCGACTTATCGTTGCCGGTGAGTGCGATCTGAACGGCATGCTCGAACGCGGCTTTCGCGTCCCCCATGCGGCCGGCTTCCATGCAGAGGCGGGCGTATTGTTCATGCGTGGTGGAGTTGCCCGGATCGAGTTCCGACGCCAGACGATAGAACGCCATCGCCTTCGCCAAATCCTTCGGCCGCGACAGTGCCGCCAGATGCCGGGCGGCCACGGCGGCCTTTTTGCGCTGCTCCGCCGCTTGATTCATGATGGCGCTGGATTCGGCCTCCCGCGCTTTCATGTCTTCCGTGAACAACTGCTCGGCTTCGGAGGTATCGCCCTCCTTCAACCGCTCCAGCGCCTTGCGGCCGCGGTCGTCATTGCGCTCGGCGAGTGCGCGTCCCGCCTCGCGGAACCATCCCAGCTCGTGCTCCGAAAGCGGCTCGCTGCCCGGCTGCTGTAGCTGTCCTGGATCGTGCGGCGCGGCGGTGTCCGGCCCCTGGGCGGCGGCTTCACAGGTCAGCAGGTTGGGGAGAAAAAGCAGCAGCAGAGCAAATAGACGCATTATAAAATCCTTCTCGCATCCGCCCCGGACCAGTTTTCGGCGTATGTCTGGCAAAATTTAGCCAGAATTGAAGCAAATTGTTAAACTGTTGAGCCAAAAGCGCTGGAGCGGCAACCACAGGGTAGCGCATAACCTAAGATTGTGACCCCATGACGCTCTGCGGAGACCTCCGCGCCGCGGCAAAACGGCAGTTTTGTTCGTCTGCCCCTTTACCGTGAGGGTGCGCAGATTGTCCAATGCGGCATAATGAAAACTACCCGCAATGTCGCGCCGGGACTCTGGTGCTTGAAATTTTCAGATGAAGACGCGATGATAACACTCTGGCAAATAACAAGGAGGGGTCATGAGTAAATCTGAACCCAGCGTTTTTCGCCGAGCCGGAGAGCCAACTCCCCTTTATGGCTACGACTGGTCCGGCGGGCCTACCAACACTCTCATCGTTACCTTCAACCGCGCCGAGTTGCGCAACATCTTCACGATTTACGGCCAGATGGTGGCCATGGGCGAATGGCGCGACTATGCCATCGACATGCTGCGGGACAAGGCCGTGTTCTCCATCTTCCGGCGCGCCTGCGAGCGCCCGCTCTATCGCATCGAGAAAAATCCCAAGCTTGCCCGTAAACAAGGCGCCTACAGCGTCATCGCGACGACTGGCCTCATTCTCAAACGCGGGCAGGATTTGAGCAGGGTTCTGGGTGTGCTGGAGCATCGGCTGCGGCTGGTCGAGGCGTAACCTTTTAGGCAGCCGGCGGCGTTAGCGCCCGACGACGATACGCGTCTGTCCGGCGCCTCGGCCGCGTACGAGATGATAGAACTCACGGGCGTTCTCCGGGTCGAGCCGTATGCAGCCGTGCGAGGCTGGCCGGCCCAGGGACCGTGTCGCATACGAGCCGTGGATCGCGTAATTGCCGTGGAAGAACACGGAATACGGCATGGGCGAACCGTGATAGCGGCTTGACCTGTGGTAGCGGGCGAAACCTTGCGGCCGGAAATTGCCGGATGGGGTGCGATAGCCGCGCCGTGCGGTGGAAACCGGATAGACCGCGTGAAGCTCGCCATCCACATAGACCTGCATGGTTTGTTCCGAGGTGCTGACGCGGGCCACGATCTCAGCGGACGCCGCGCTGGCGGCCATCACGCTGACCGCGACGGCAAGAATGCATGCAACCAGACGCTTCATTACGTCTTCCCTCGCCCGTGATGCGAATTCCATCTTGCCCCCCTGCGTCCCATGCCGTAATCGTAGCAGATGGTCGCCGTTCTGCGGGGTTGACGCCGATAGATCGTAAATGACGAGCTTCGCGGAAACTGTCAATTTGGCAAAAATTCAACACATCAAATCACCAGAACTCTTGCATTTGAATGACAAGAGAGGAGGTTGCCCATTCCGATGAAAAAAGTCAGCCGGCTCGGATGGCCGCTCCTTATTGGCGCACTGGCGCTACCGCTTCTCGCTGTGCCCGCGTGCGCTGAAACGCCTGTGCCCGCCAAGCAGATTTTCGGCCACCAGGCGAAACCGTCGCCACTCGCCGCGCGCGCCATCGGCGCCTATTCGCGCGGTTGTCTGGCCGGCGGCAAGATGCTGGCCAACACCGGGCCGGGCTGGGAGACGATGCGCCTGTTGCGCAACCGGTACTGGGGGCATCCCGTGCTGGTGAAGTTCATCCAGAAATTGGCGGGCGAGGTCCGGGCGAAGGACGGCTGGCCGGGGCTGATGGTCGGCGATATGTCCCAGCCCATGGGCGGGCCGATGCTCACCGGGCATGCCAGCCATCAGATCGGGCTCGATGTCGATATCTGGCTGACGCCGATGCCGTCCAAGCCTTTGACGGCCGATGACCGGGAGAAGCTCTCCGCCCAGAATATGGTCAACGCCGACAAGCGCACCGTGAGCAAGGCGTGGACCGGGGGCCAGGTGAAAGTGCTGCACCGCGCCGCGCTACAGCCGCAGGTGTCGCGCATTTTTGTGCATCCGGCCATCAAGAAGACGTTGTGCGACGCGGCGGGTACGGATCGCGGCTGGTTGTCGAAGGTTAACGCCTGGTACGGGCATGACCACCATTTCCATGTGCGGCTGGGGTGTCCCGCCGGGCAGGCCGGCTGTGAGCCGCAGGCGCCTGGGCCGGCGGGCGATGGCTGCGGCGAGGAACTGGAGAAATGGTTCAAGCTGGTGACCGCGCCGCCTGCGCCGCCCGGTCCTCCGGCGAAGCCCAAGCCGCCTTTGACCATGGCGGATTTGCCGGGCGAGTGCGCCAAGCTGGTTGGTCCGGCCGCCGCCGCCGCGAAGGCTCCGGCCATGGTGACGCCGGCTGCCGCTGAAACTAGCGTGCCAATGGAGGCAGCGCCTCGCTGATTTCCGCTAGCACGGCTTCATATGCCGCTCGCGGATCGGCCGCGCGGGTGATTGGGCGCCCGATGACTAGATAATCGGCACCCGCGGTGATCGCTTGCGCCGGTGTGGCGATGCGCATCTGATCCAAGGCGGGCTGGTCGAGGCAACGAACGCCCGGCGTCACGATGAGGAAATTAGTGCCTACGTCCTGCCGGATGCGGTCAGCCTCCCACGCCGAGGCGACAACACCGTCAAAGCCCGCATCCTTCGCCAGCCGTGCGCGCCGGAGCACCATCTCGTCAATCGGTGCGACGACGCCCTGTTCCATCAAATCGCGCGGCTCAAGGTTGGTCATGACAGTCACCGCCAGCAGCTTCATATCGCTCGTGCCGCGCCCGCGCACGGCGGCTTCGAGCGTTTTGCTGTCAGTTGCATGCACGGTGAGGAACTTTGCGCCCAGCGCCGCGATATTGGCCGCCGCCCGCTCCACCGTCTGGCCGATGTCCAGGAGTTTGGCGTCAACAAACACGTCGAACCCTTGCGCGGCCAGACGCGAGGCATAGGACAATCCGCCCGCATAGATGAGTTCCAGGCCGATCTTGTAAGTGATCGCTGGGGTGCCGAGCTGCTCGACGAAGGCGCCGGCCTCGCTGGGGGCGGCGAAATCGAGCGCCAGGATCAGGCGACTTTTTGCGCTGTCGTTTGGTTTGGACCGTGTCACGATCTATCCTCGGATTGCCTCACCCCTTGTTGTAGAGGGGGAGGGTGATCAACAGCTTAAGACGCGGGTACAATGAGTAACTCATTTGCGGCCGGCGGGAGGATCACGCCGGCGCCGCTCGTACAGCCGAGGGCGAGTTCGCCCCCAAGTTGCCGCATGCGCTCAAGCGAACCTGTCTCGGGCTGCGCTAGTGCGCCGTGTCCGCTACCCGGACATTGTCCTGCGCACGGCCCCACTTCTCCTCAAATTCGGCCTGGGACACGTATTCGGACTTGCACTCGGCCGTTTCGCCGTTGTCCTCGACCGGACATGTCTCCTCCGGTAGCCACGTGCCGCCCCGGCTTTGATGAGCGTCCGCGAAGCCAAAAGTTCCGTCCGCAAATTCTTCTAAAAATCGAATGACCTTGCCGTCACCGATTTCCTCGTAGAATAAGATAGGCTCATCGGGGGCGGATTGGAACCACCGCGTTTTCACATATTTCATGAAGTTCGATCGCTCCAGGCAGTGAGCGCGGCGTCATTCAATCGAGGGCGCATAATGCTTGCCTCAAGCGCCAGGATTGCCGAAGCGGTCCCAGAAATTTTTGACACGCCGCAGGAACCCCTCCGCCTCCGGGTTGTTTTCCGCCGTCGAGGCTTTTTCGAACTCGCGCAGTAGCTCTTTCTGCTTGCGGCTCAGATTTTGCGGCGTTTCGACCTCCACCTGCACGTAAAGGTCGCCCGTCATCTTCTGCCGCAGGATCGGCATGCCCTTGCTG
The DNA here is from genome assembly GCA_963827885.1 of uncultured Alphaproteobacteria bacterium. GTDB lineage: Bacteria > Pseudomonadota > Alphaproteobacteria > Rhizobiales > Rhodomicrobiaceae > CAWHDD01. Next base: position 33,682 of record CAWHDD010000020.1, read on the forward strand.
CGCAGCCGGAATTGTTTGCCGCTTTCCGTGCCCTCGGGGATTTTCACCTTGGTGCGCCCGCCGTCGATGGTCGGCACTTCGATCTGACCGCCCAGCGCCGCCGTAATCATGGTGATCGGCACCTTGCAGAACAGGTCAGCGCCGTCGCGCTGGAAAATCTCGTCTTGGGCGATGGACAGGAAAATGTACAGATCGCCGGGCGGGCCGCCGCGCATACCCGCTGCGCCTTCGCCGGCAAGCCGGATACGTGTGCCATCCTCAACACCGGCAGGGATGGTCACCGAGAGCGTGCGATCACGATTGACGCGGCCGGTGCCGCCGCAATGCTGGCAGGGGTTTTCGATGACTTCGCCGCGCCCCTGGCAGGAGGTGCAGGTGCGTTCGATGGTGAAAAAGCCCTGGCTGACCCGGACCTTACCGAGGCCGCCACAGGTGGGGCACGTCACAGGCCGGGAGCCGGACTCCGCGCCCGTGCCGGCGCAGGCCTCGCAAGTGACGGAGCCGGGGACGCGAATCTGCGCGGTCTTCCCGGTGTAGGCTTCCGCCAGCGTGATTTCCAGGTTGTAGCGCAGGTCCGGGCCGCGTTCGCGCGAGCTGCGCGTGCGGCCGCGGCGGCCGCCCATGAATTCGCCGAACAGGTCGTCGAAAATCTCCGACATGGACAGCCGAGAAGTCGGCGCCGAACCCGTGCGGTCCACCCGCGCCGTGTCCTTCGAAGGCAGCGTGGCCGAATTGATCGTAGGCGGCGCGCTTCTGCGGATCGTTCAGCGCTTCGTAGGCTTCGTTGATTTCCTTGAAGTGTTGCTCGGCCTGCTCGTCACCGGGATTGCAGTCGGGATGATACTCCTTGGCCAGCTTACGGAAGGCGCTTTTGAGCTCCTGCTCATCCGCGGTCCGCGCTACGCCGAGCACTTCGTAGTAATCGCGCTTCATCGTTCCTGTGCGCCAACTCTTTTGTTGTTATTCGATAATCCCCGGCCAGAGCTTTTGCACTCTGCCGGGCCGGAAAAAGCTCTAACTTATTGTCTGGCCGCGCGTTCCTCGCGGAAATCGCATTCGCCAGCGTCACCGTCCACCACAGGCACGAAAAGGCCCGGTGAGTTTCACCAGGCCTTTCGCATTCTGCATCTCAATTGGGATCGGCAATGATCATGGTGACAGACAAACCGAAGTTAGGTTGAAGCCTCGGGGATCAGCCCTGCGACCGCTTCTTGCGCTCGTCGTCATTCACCTCTTCGAACTCAGCGTCCACCACGCGATCCTCGGTGGCGCCGCTTGTTGTGCCGCCCGGAGCAGCGCCGGGGGCAGCCTGCGGGGCATCGCCGCCGCTCTGCTGTATACATGGCCTCGCCGAGTTTCATGGCAACCTTGGCGAGTTCCTCGGTTTTGGCCAGGATAGTGTCCCGGTTATCGCTGTCGAGCAGGGGCTTGAGATCGGCGATGGCAGCTTCGACCGCTTTCTTGTCCGCTTCGCTGATCTTGTCGCCCAGTTCGCGGAGGGTCTTTTCGCTCGAATGGATCAGCGCTTCGCCCTGGTTCTTGGCCTCGACCAGTTCGCGGCGCTTCTTGTCGTCGGCGGCGTGCGACTGCGCTTCCTTGACCATGCGCTCGATGTCGGCGTCGTTGAGACCGCCGGACGCCTGGATGCGGATGGACTGCGCCTTGCTGCGTCGCCTTGTCGAGTCGCCGACACGTTGACGATGCCGTTGGCGTCGATGTCGAACGTCACCTCGATCTGCGGAACGCCGCGCGGCGCCGGCGGAATGCCCACCAGGTCGAACTGGCCCGAGCATCTTGTTGTCGGCCGCCATTTCGCGCTCGCCCTGGAAAACGCGGATGGTCACGGCGTTCTGGTTGTCTTCGGCGGTGGAGAACACCTGGCTCTTCTTGGTCGGGATGGTGGTGTTGCGGTCGATCAGACGGGTGAACACGCCGCCCAGCGTTTCGATGCCGAGCGACAGCGGCGTCACGTCGAGCAGCAGCACGTCTTTCACGTCGCCCTGAAGCACGCCCGCCTGAATCGCGGCACCCATGGCCACGACTTCGTCCGGGTTCACGCCCTTATGCGGCTCCTTGCCGAAGATGTTCTTCACCGTCTGCGCGACCTTCGGCATGCGCGTCATGCCGCCGACGAGCACCACCTCGTCGATCTCCGCCGCCTTGAGGCCGGCGTCGCGCAACGCCGCTTGGCACGGCCCGATGGTGCGCTGAATGAGGTCGTCCACGAGGCTTTCCAGCTTGGCGCGCGTCAGCTTCATGGTCAGATGCTTCGGGCCGGTCTGGTCGGCGGTGATGAACGGCAGGTTGATTTCGGTCTGCGCCGTGGACGACAGCTCGATCTTGGCCTTTTCGGCGGCCTCCTTGAGACGCTGAAGAGCCAGCTTGTCGTTGCGCAGGTCGATGCCGTTTTCGCTTCTTGAACTCGGCTGGCGAGATATTCGACGAGGCGCATGTCGAAGTCTTCACCGCCGAGGAAGGTGTCGCCGTTGGTGGACTTCACCTCGAAGACGCCGTCGCCGATTTCCAGGATGGAAATGTCGAAGGTGCCGCCGCCAAGGTCGTACACGGCGATGATTTTGCTGCCTTCGCGCTTGTCGAGGCCATAGGCCAGCGCCGCCGCGGTCGGCTCGTTGATGATGCGCAGCACTTCCAGACCGGCGATCTTGCCTGCGTCTTTCGTGGCCTGACGCTGGGCGTCGTTGAAGTATGCCGGTACGGTGATGACGGCCTTGTCAACCTTTTCACCAAGATATGATTCGGCGGTTTCCTTCATTTTTTGCAGAATGAAGGCCGAGATTTGAGACGGCGAATATTTCTTGCCGTGGGAGTCGACCCACGCGTCGCCGTTGTCGGCCTTAACGATCTGATAAGGAACCAGTTTTTGATCTTTGTTTACCAGCGGATCGTCATAGCGGCGCCCGATCAGGCGCTTGATAGCGAAGAAGGTGTTCTCGGGGTTGGTGACAGCCTGCCGCTTCGCGGGCAAGCCGATCAGCCGCTCGCCTTCGCTGGAGAAAGCCACGATGGAAGGCGTGGTGCGCATTCCCTCTGAATTCTCAATCACCTTCGCCACGGAGCCTTCCATGACGGAGACGCAGGAATTCGTCGTTCCCAAGTCGATACCAATTACTTTAGCCATTTATCGTTACCCCTAAAATCCAGAATTCTGTGAACCGGCCGGATCTGCGCAGGCGTCCCGGAAGTTCTAAAATGACGGGTTTGCCTGTTGCAAAACGCCGCTCCAGAGAACCCGGTCCCCCCCGGACCATGCCAAGAGCTTTGAGCGATATATAAGCGAGGGTAGCAGCCCCCGCAAGCACCTGCGCGAAGCAATACTGCCACACTTAAAGCTGTTTACTTTTCTGCCAGACAGCGGCGGAAACCTATGGAACCACGCTGCTTTTTCCCTCATGTCAGTCATTGTCCGCCCGCCCGCCACTGGCCGGGGGCGCATCGTCCTTATGGTCGATGACGGGCCTTGTCATCGACGACGTGCGTTTCTGCTGCTGCGGAGACTGTTGCGGCAGGACGCTGGTCGTCACGTTGACACGCCGCGCGGTCTTGGCGGACGGCGCTTCTTCTCCGCCGAATCCCTTGCGTGTGCCCGACATCATCTTAATAACGTTGCCGATCTCCTCGGCGCTGGCGCCGTTTTCGCCCTCGGGTTCAGGCGGCGGAGGAGTTTCGCCGGTTTTGTCTCGCCCCGCCCGGTCATCGCTGGGCAATTCAGCGTGGTCATTCTTAAGGCTGGGCGGCGCTTTCTCGGATACCGGCCCCGTGCCCGCCTTGGCCACGATCACGTCGGCGGGACGCAGCACCCGCTCGCCAATCATGTAGCCTGCATGGATGACCTGAAAGACTGTATCCGGCGCGGTATCGGATGTCTCGATCCGCATCATGGCGTTATGCACATGCGGATCGAATTTTTCACCCTTGGGGTCGAAACGCTTGATGCCCTGGCGTTCCAGCACATTGAAAAGTTCGCGCTCCGTGACCACGACGCCTTCAAGGAGCGTCGCCAGCACGGGATCGTTCGCCACGTCCTTCTTGGGCACGGCCTCGATGGCGCGGCGCAGATTGTCGCCGATGACCAGCACGTCGCGCGCGAAATCCGAAACGGCGTATTTGGCCATTTCGTTCTTGTCGCGCTCGGTGCGGCGCCGGACGTTTTCCATCTCGGCCATGGTGCGCAGCATGCGGTCCTTCAGCTCGGCATTCTCGGCCTTGAGGCTTTCCATCAGGGACAGAATGTCGAGGTCGGGCTGCGCCGGAGGCGTGGTGTCGCCGTATTTGCGCGCGAACGACTTCTCCATTGGAGGGCGTCTCGGTGCCGGTGATTTTCAATTCGTTTTCGGGATTATCCATGTCGCTCATAATGCGGGGACCCTCTCAATTAAACGACGAAAATCGCAGATAGCGCGGAAGTACCCCACGATATCGGACGAAATTCAGGATTAATCAAGTGAGCAGCCGTCCAACCAGTCTTGCTGTGTAATCAACCATGGGGATAATGCGGGCATAGTTGAGGCGCGTCGGCCCGATTACGCCAAGTACACCCACAATTTTGCGTTCGGTATCCCGAAACGGCGAAACGATGAGCGAAGATCCCGACAACGAGAACAACTGATTCTCCGAGCCGATGAAAATGCGCACCCCGTCGGCCTGTTCGGCGAGGTTCAGCAGTTGCAGCAGATCCTTCTTCGATTCCAGGTCGTCGAACAGCATGCGGATGCGGTCCAGATCCTCCACCGCCTTGAGATCGTCGAGCAGGTGAGAGCGGCCGCGCACGATCAGGCTCTTATTGTCGTCACTGCCGCCGGACCACTGGGCGAGGCCGGATTGCACGACACGCGCCGTCAGCTCGTCGAGTTCGGCCTTTTTCTGCACCTGCTCGGTTTCGATCAGCGTCTGGGCCTCGGCCATGGTCTTGCCGCGCACGCGGGCGTTCAGGTAGTTCGAGGCGTCGGTCAGGGCGGATGCGGGCAGACCCTGCGGCAGCTTGACGATGCGGTTTTCGACGCCGCCGTCGTCGCCGACCAGCACCAGAAGCGCGCGCGTGGCTTCCAGCGATACGAACTCGATGTGCTTGATGCGCGTAACATGCTTTTCGGTGATGACCACGCCGGCGCAGCGCGACAGGCCCGACAGCATCTCGCTGGCGCCCGCCAGCAGCGTGTCGAGCGGCGTGACGCCCGCGCCGCCGCTGAATTTCGCCTCCATCTGCACGCGTTCGATTTCGCTCAGATCGCCCAGCTCCAGCAGCCCGTCCACGAACAGGCGCAGGCCCATCTCTGTAGGCACGCGGCCGGCGCTTGTATGCGGGGCGTAGATGAGCCCGAGCGCTTCCAGATCGGACATGACATTGCGCACCGAGGCCGGCGACAGCGCCTTGGGCAACTGGCGGCTCAGATTGCGCGATCCCAGCGGTTCGCCTGTGGTGAGGTAGGACTCGACGATATGGCGGAAAATTTCCCGCGAGCGGTCGTTCAGATCGCGCAAACCAGCTTTCCCCGTGGCGAGCCCCGAGGCAGACGGTACTAATTCCGCGCGGCGTTGCATCTCAGCTTTTTGTCCAGCATGTTTCGACATGGTCATTATAATATGGCCTCGCCGCAAACGCCGTCAAATTCTGCATAATATTAATTGCACACGATGCCGCGGCGGCCGGGCCATCCCAGCCGCCGTTGTGCGCGATCACGCGAGAATTATCCGTCAACTGGCTGCCAGTGCCGCCCGCGATGCCCGCTTGCGGTCGTTGGGGTCCAGCAGCCGCTTGCGCAGGCGGATGGACTTGGGCGTCACCTCAACCAGTTCGTCGTCGTCGATATAGGACAGCGCCCGCTCCAGCGTCAGCTTCATGGGCGGCGTCAGCGCCACGTTGTCGTCCTTGCCGGCGGCGCGGACGTTGGTCAGCTTCTTGCCCTTCAGCACGTTCACTTCCAGGTCGTTGCCACGGCTGTGCTCGCCGACGATCATGCCCTCGTACACCTTGGTCTGCGGGTCGATCATCAGCGGGCCGCGATCCTCCAGGTTCCAAAGCGCGAAGGCCACAGCCTCGCCCAGGCCGTTGGAAAGCAGCACGCCCGTGCGGCGGCCCTGGATCTCGCCCTTGTACGGTGCATACGCGTGGAACAGCCGGTTCATCACCGCCGTGCCGCGCGTATCCGACAGCAGCTCGCCCTGATAACCGATGAGGCCGCGTGTCGGCACGTAGAACACCAGCCGCTGACGTCCGCCGCCGGAGGGGCGCATCTCGATCATCTCGCCGCGACGCTCGGACAGCTTCGACACCACCGGCCCGGTGAACTCGTCGTCCACGTCGATGATGACTTCCTCGATTGGCTCCAGCCGCTGGTTGGTTTGCGGATCGTTCTGCATGACGACGCGCGGACGCGAAACGGTCAGCTCGAAGCCCTCGCGGCGCATGGTCTCAATCAGGATGGCGAGCTGCAATTCGCCGCGCCCGGCCACCTCGAAGGCGTCCTTGTCGCCGGTTTCGGTGATTTTCAGCGCCACGTTGCCCTCGGCCTCGCGCAGCAGGCGTTCGCGGATGACGCGGCTCTGCACCTTGTCACCCTCTTGCCCGGCCAGCGGTCCGTCATTGATGCGGAAGGTCATGGACAAGGTCGGCGGGTCGATCGGCTGGGCGGCAATAGCCTCCATGACTTCGGTGGCGCAGAGCGTGTCGGCGACGGTCGTTTGCGTCAGGCCTGCGATGGCGACGATATCGCCCGCCTGCGCTTCGTCAACGGGAAGCCGTTCCAGCCCGCGGAAGCCCAGCACCTTGGAAACGCGGCCCTGTTCGATGAGCTTGCCGGTGCGTGTCAGCGATTTGATGGTCTGCCCCGGCTTCACGGTGCCCGAAATGATACGCCCGGTCAGCACACGGCCGATATACGGGTCCGCCTCGATGGTGGTCGCCAGCATGCGGAACGCGCCTTCGCCGATTTTCGGCGGTGCGACGTGCTTCAGCACCAGATCGAACAGCGCCGCCATGCCGTCCTTCGGCCCGTCCGGGTTCATCGACATCCAGCCCATCTTGGCCGAACCGTACAGCACCGGGAAATCGAGCTGCTCTTCAGTGGCGTCCAGCGCGGCGAACAGGTCGAACACCTCGTTCAGCACTTCCTGGTGGCGCTCTTCCGGCTTGTCGATCTTGTTGATTGCGACGATGGGACGCAGGCCCAGCTTCAGCGCCTTGGACACAACGAACTTCGTCTGCGGCATCGGCCCTTCCGCCGCGTCCACAAGAACGATCACGCCGTCCACCATATTAAGGATGCGCTCCACTTCGCCGCCGAAGTCGGCATGGCCGGGGGTGTCCACGATGTTGATGCGCGTGTCGTGCCACATCAGCGACGTGACCTTGGCGAGAATGGTGATGCCGCGCTCGCGTTCCAGGTCGTTGCTGTCCATGGCGCGCTCGGCCACGCGCTGGTTGTCGCGGAAGGCGCCCGACTGCTTCAACAGCACGTCGATGAGGGTCGTCTTGCCATGGTCAACGTGCGCGATGATTGCGATATTACGTAAATTCATGAAATTGTTCCGTTTGAGTTGACCGAGGCGCTAAAGGGATTTTACCTGCGCGTCGTGAAGCTTTTGTGCCGTTTTATCGGCACCAGGCCGTTTTTGGCGCTTCATTTGGTAAACCACTATGGGTTTTGTTGGCGGCTCGACATCGAATTCGTCGAGGAAATGCTCGCGGATGGCGTTGAAGGCGTCCCAAATCTGGTCCTTCGCGGCTTGCCGCGCGTCCTGCGTGATCCCGCCCTTGCGCGGGTCAAGGTTTTCCATCACCGCGCGCATGTGATGTAGCGGCGCGTATGGATACAGCCCGATGAGCTGGCCGGTTTCGCCCACGTTCGAATACACGATGCGCATGTAGTCGATACACTGGGAGATCTCGTAATAGGCGTCCAGGTAGTCATCTGGTGTGGGATTGTCGCGATCGCAATACGCCACCAGCACCGATTTGGCCTGTACGATCTCCCGCCATTCCTCCCGCAGCGATTGCAGGAAGGTGGAGCGCTTCTGGAATAAATAGGCCAGATAGGGCGCCAGCACAGTCACCAGCAACAGCGACATCTCGGTGATATAGCTGTAGATTTTCGCTAGCGGCTCATAGCCAGACACCTTCGCCGCGAACGCAATGACCAGCACCGCGCCAAGCGCGATCCAAAAGGTCAATAGCTTCCGGTTGAGCGTCTTGCGCGTCACGGGCCGATCCTTGTCCGGGGAATGTGCGAGGATGCTTGTACCTGAGCTTTGCCGTTATGGAAAGACCCGCGCGTGAAACATGGTTTTTGCGCGGCAGGAAGGGCGCTCCGCTCACCGCCAGTGAAACGCCACCTTCGTCAGAACCGTATCGCCGTACTGCACGTTGGACCTGCCGCAGGGTTTGCCGCCGAGCCGCGTATAGAAATCGCAGGCCATGACATTATCTTCCAGCGCCCAGACGACCAGCCCCCGCAGCCCGGAACGTTCGAGGCTGCGCTTTCCGGCGAGGAACAGCTTCTTGCCCAGGCCGATGCCCTGGAACGGCGGAGAAAGGTACAGTTCGTATATTTCGCCGGCGTTGCGCAGCTTGGCGTAGCGGGCCATGCCGATGGAGGCGTAGCCCTGGGGCTGGCCGTCGAAGCTCAGCAGCAAAACGTCGCCGGTTTCCATCAGGCGCCGCCACCACGACGGGCCGCGGCGGGTAATCAAGCTCTCCAGGTGAGGCTGGGGGATGATGCCCTGATATGCCGTTCGCCACGCCTCGTCGTGGATCTTAGCGACATCGGCGGCATCAACGGGCTTGGCATGGCGAATTTGCACGATATCGACGTCCATATGGGAGATATAGGGGCGGATGTTGCGATGTGTTATATGTCCGCGCGGATTGCATGCGAAAACTTTTGATATGCCCGTATAGTTTGCCTTTGGCCCGTCTAGTTTGCCTTTGGAAGGAGCGAGGCCATGCGCCGTTTTCTTGCTGCGGCTGGTTTCTTCGCGCTGATGACTGGTCTTCTGTGGGCGATCTTCGCCGCGCAGCTTGGCGGGATCAGCGGCGTGACCATCTTGGCCGGGCTGCTGTTCGCCGGTTTGTGTCTTGCCTTCGCCGTCCTGTTGCTGAAACGCAACGACTGGCGCGCCGATAGGGACTGGTGGCGTTCATACATCGACAAGGATGGCGTCGATGATGACCTGTGACGCCGCCGCTCCCCTTATAACCGCGCCTTGCGCCCGCCCGTCAGCCGTAGCCGCAGCGCGTTCAGCTTGATGAAGCCGGCCGCGTCGCGCTGGTCGTATGCGACGGCGCCTTCCTCGAACGTCACCAAGTCCTGATTGTACAAGCTGAACGGACTCTCGCGCCCAATCACCGAAACATTGCCCTTGTACAGCTTCAGCCGCACCGTGCCGGCAACATGCTCCTGCGACTTGTCGATCAGCGCCTGGAGCATTTCGCGCTCCGGCGAGAACCAGAAGCCGTTGTAAATCAGCTCGGCATAGCGCGGCATCAGCTCGTCCTTCAGATGCGCCGCGCCGCGGTCGAGCGTGATGCACTCGATGCCGCGATGCGCCGCCAGCAGGATCGTGCCGCCGGGCGTCTCGTAAATGCCGCGCGATTTCATGCCGACGAAGCGGTTTTCCACCAGGTCGAGGCGGCCGATGCCGTTTTCGCGGCCGTATTCGTTGAGCTTGGTCAGCAGCGCCGCCGGGCTGAGCCGCTCGCCGTTGATGGACATGGCGTCGCCGCGCTCGAAGCCGACCACGATTTCCGTCGCCTTGTCCGGCGCCTGCTCGGGCGAAAGTGTACGCTGATAGACGTAATCCGGGGCGGCGACGGCCGGATCTTCCAGCAGTTTGCCCTCGGAGGATGTATGCAACAGGTTGGCGTCTACGGAGAACGGCGCCTCGCCGAGCTTGTCCTTCGTCACCTGGATCTGATTTTTCTCAGCGAAATCAAGGAGCGCGGCGCGGCTCTTGAACTCCCACTCCCGCCAGGGCGCGATGACGTGAATGTTCGGCTCCAGCGCGTAATAGGCCAGCTCGAAGCGCACCTGATCGTTGCCCTTGCCGGTGGCGCCATGACAGACGGCATCCGCGCCGGTCGCGCGCGCGATCTCGATCTGCCGCTTGGCGATCAGCGGCCGGGCGATGGACGTGCCCAGCAGATAGATGCCCTCGTATACAGCGTTGGCGCGGAACATCGGGAACACGTAGTCGCGGACGAAATCCTCGCGCAGATCCTCGATGAAGATCTCCTTGATGCCATGCTGTTCGGCCTTGCGGCGCGCCGGCTCCAGTTCCTCGCCCTGGCCGAGGTCGGCGGTGAATGTGACGACCTCGCAGCCATAGGTGACTTGCAGCCATTTCAGGATGATGGAGGTGTCGAGGCCGCCGGAATAGGCGAGAACCACCTTCTTGATTTCGGAATTTTGCGCCATGCTCGTGTCCTTAACCCAGCGATGCTGTTCGCGGGATATCGGAAACAGAATGCATGAGCAAGGCTCCTTAATGACGAAACTCGAATTCTGGTTCGATTTCGCCTCTCCCTACTCCTATCTGTCAGCCATGCGCATCGAAACGCTGGCGGCGGAGTGCGGGGTCGAGATCGCCTGGAAGCCCTTTCTTCTCGGTCCGCTCTTCAAGGCGCAGGGCTGGGAGACGTCGCCGTTCAACGTTTATCCGGCGAAGGGCCGCTACATGGTTCGCGACATGGAGCGGCTGGCGGAGGCGCGCGGGCTCAAATTCCGCCTGCCCGTGCCATTTCCGCAACAGGGACTTTATGCGGCGCGTCTGGCGTTGCTGGCCATCGCGGAAGGCTGGGGCGCCGGCTTCGTCAAAGCGGTGTTCGTGGCGGAATTCGCGGATGGCGCCGATATCGGCGGCCGGGATGCGCTTGCGGATATCCTGGCTCAATTCCCTGTGACGCCAAGCACTTACCTTGCGGCTATCGAGACGCCGGCAGCGAAAGCAGCGTTAATGACGCAGACCGGCGAGGCCGCCGCACGCGGTATTTTTGGCGCGCCGGGCTTCATAACACCTGATGGCGAATTGTTCTGGGGCGATGACCGCCTCGAACAGGCGCTGGCGTGGGCAAGGCGGGAGCGCAGAGAAAGTCAGCGGTAATTAAGTTGTCAACGCGGGTTTTATTTCGTAATACTCAGCGCCTTGGACGGCGCGCTCTGCGATAGGTTCAACGGAGTTTCTGTAATTGGTTTCCGAGGAGTATAGAATGAAACGCGTATTGTATACCTTCATTGGTGTGCTCGCGATGGCATCTTTGATGTCGATTGGTTCAGCCGGGGCGGCAACCAAGGCGGCTTCACCATGCAAGGGCCTCGATGAGGCAGCCTGCACCGCCAACACCGAATGCGGTTGGATCAAATCCAAGAAGGGCAAGAAGGACTACTGCAAGAAAAAGCCCGCCAAAAAGGCGCCAGCTAAGCCAAAAGCTTAAGCCAGCGCTGCGGTCAAGCCCATCCAAAAAAGGCAGCGAACACCTTCGGGAGCTGAGCCTGCACCTCGGCAAAGGCCGTGATGAATGCGGCGGCGGGAACCATGACGGCTGCTGCTTCCATCGCGGCGGGAACGCTTTGCCATGCCGCGAAGGGTGACGCGGCCGTGGGCTGAGCGGTTGGCGCCGGCATACCAAACATTGCCGGCCAAAACGGGAACCCGGCCATGGCTGGCTGCGCGGCGCTAAGGAACGTGTGGCTGGACTGAGCCGGAGCGGGCTGCATAGCGCCGAACATGGACGGCATATTCTGGAATGGCGCTTGGCACATCTTGGTCAGCGATGCCATTTCCTTGGCCATGCGCGCGAAGACGAACGCTTGGGATATCTTTTCGCAGCAGCCGTGCACGAGGCTGGAAAAGCTGCCCAGCGCCGTTGTGCTCCGCAAGATGAGCGTCTTGGTCATGCCAACCAGCGGATGGCCAGCCTCAGCATCAGCGGTTGCATACGCACCAAAGGCCGGCGCGGCCTGCTTGTTAGACTTCGGATGCGATCTGGCGCGATTGCTGAGCATTTTTGTGATCCAAAAAACTATGAAAATGCGGTGCCATTTTGTGCGCCGCTTCGACGTGCTGGAACTGAATTTCAGCACTAAAACATATGCCGGTTAGCAAACTGGCCGACGCTTAAATAAAATACACTTAAAATTGATGCGCCGCAACGCGCATGTTGCGTTGCAGCAAAAATCTGCCCTCGCTCAGGGATGGAGGCTTTAGAAGTTTCGCGCCACTCTGAAGGTATACGTCACGTCGCGGCTGTCGGGCACGTCGCCGAAGCGCGCCGGCACAAGCGCGCCCGGCCGTCCATCGACAACGATACGGCCATACAGCACGCGCTTGCCGCACGAGCCGCCCATGTCCCGCGCTCCCGGCCGGGGCAGGTCATCGCCGAAGCCGCCTGGACCAGACATCATCCGGGAGTCGCCGGGCGCCTCCCGCCAGCAATCCGCAACCCACTCGAAAAATTGCGGTGCACCAAAATGCAGCCCCTCTTCGGCTCCCGTGCCGTCCGCGCCGAGAGCCTCCCGCGACGGCTCCATGACGTCGGGATTCTGGTCGTAATAGGCGGATCGCGGGGGGTGATAGGATCGCGGCGTGCGTTCCGCTGCCGGTTCCGCCAGACTAAGCCACTCGTTCTGCGTAAGCAGGCGATAGCGGTGGCCCGTCTTATGCCCGAGCCAGTTGACATAAGCCTGCGTGTCGATCCAGCTCACGCCAGCCATGGGTGCATTGGGGCCGGTTCTGGACCCCGGCGGTGATGGCATGCATGCATTATCCCGCACGCATGCATCCCATTGCCCGGCGGTGATCTGGAAACGAGCGGCAAGCAGCGGTTTACCCAGCGGCCGCGCCCTGGTTTCTCCCGGTCCTCCTGGCCCGCCGCCAGTGGCCATATCGTCGTAACCTCGCCGGACCGGCTTCGCCATGTCCATGACAACCAACTCGGGACATTCCTCGCAATCGCGGAAGCCATCGGCGGCCGGTTTCACCCACAGCCTCGCCGGGTTGCTCCTCCGGCCTGAGGAAACTTCAACCAGCCCCAACCCCTGGAGACGGGAGCGGGCCTCGTCCGTGTGGGGACCGCTGGCGAAGTTCTTCAGGTAGCCGGTAAATGCCTGGCGCGTCCCTTCGCGCGCGGCCCGTTCCCAGGCGGCGTCGTCCGGCGCCTGCTTTTCCTCCTGGCTCAGCACCTCAAGCCGGTCCTGCGCCATTTTGGCGGCGCCATCGGTATTCGCGGAAGCCACCAGTTTGCCAAGCAATGTGCGGTCAACGCTCTGCTCGATCAGCAAACGGACACGCATTCTCGCCTCGTCCGCTTCCGGCGCCTCGGCATATTTGTCAGCGTACCGGCGCAAGGCGGGGATATCGGCGGCGGCCTGCAACTCCCGCCATTCGGCGGCGGCATCGTTCGCGGCCGTGGCCGGAGGCTCGGCGATTGGCGGCGCCGAAGGCGGGACGGCGGCTTGCTTGGCGGGCGCCTCGCTGGTCCGCTCCGTTTCGCTGCCGGTTTTGGCCGTAGGCTGTGGCGCAAGCCGTGGCTGCGGCGCGGTGGAACGGTTGCTGGCGGCGGAGGTCTGGCTGGCGCCGCTTTGCGCCGGCTCGGCCGTCTTTTTCAACGGTGCCGGCGTCACAATCAGGTACAGCGAGAATCCGCCCAGCCCCACGCCGGCGATGAACATGATCAGGGCCGCGATGCGCCAGAACAATCCAGATGACGGCTTGGCCGGACGGGCGGGGCCGCGGAATTCAGCCAATTCCGCATCGTAGGCGGCGCGGCGTTCGCGATCCTTGAGAACCTCGTGAGCCTCGTTCACCTCGGTGAAGCGGCGCTCGGCCCAGCTATCGCCAGGATTGCGGTCGGGATGATAGTTTTTCGCGAGCTTGCGAAAAACCGTTTTGATTTCCTCATCGCCGGCGTCCTCGGGAACGCCAAGCACGTCGTAATGATTACGCATCGTAACTCCACAACCGTCCCGAGGCGGTGCTAAGCATAGTTCCCAAAAGTGGCCTCCCGGTTTTGGGGACTCTGCGAAAACGAAGAACTCTAAGCGGGCATCCGTTGGCCGGCCAGTGAATGTCTGCCTAGAGCGCTAATTTGCAAATGTGGACGCCGGCATTCCGCAAAAAGCGCGTTCAGACAATAATTTAGAGCACTTTTCCCGGCGCGTTGGGGCCGGAAAAATGCCCTGGTTCAACCATGCGGCAATGAGCGGGCCCCGTCAAAGTGATTGCCCAGCCGGAAGCGCGAAAAATGTCACTCCTGGCGTGAGATTTCAACGCAACGCTGTGCAGCCGGCTTAAAACGGAGACCGGGATGCCGCATCCCATTTCATGACTATAGCGAGTGCCGCGACCGCCAACAACGCGGCATTTTTGTTTTCATTAACGCAGCGAACGTGAACCGTCGATGACTAAACGTATATAGCGGAGCTATTCTGGTATCACAGCGATGAGTACGCGGCGCTTCATATCGACATCCGGCACGCACGCCTTGGTAAACGGGATCATCTCGCTCTTGCCAGTAGCGGCAAGCTCAATTTCGAGAAGATCGCCCGCGCCGAAATTGTGCGCGCCGGTCACCTTGCCCAGCACGGTGCCATCGGGGGCCGCTGCCTGCATCCCCACGAGATCGCCGACATAGAATTCGTCCTCGTCAGGCTCCGGCAACTGGCTCCGCGCGACGTAGAGCCGCTCGCCCTGGAGGGCTTCGGCGGCGTTGCGGTCCCCGATGCCCTTGAGCTGGGCGATGACGGTACTGCCTTTTGCGGTGCGCAGCTCCAGGATTTCGAACTGCCTCGCGCCGTCCTCGCTGGCGAGTGGTCCGTAGGCGGCGATATCCTCGGGCAGTCCGGTGAAGGCGTGAATCTTCACCTCGCCGCGCAATCCCTGCGCGCCGGTGATGCGGCCCATAAGCACGCGGCCGGTGTCTTTGCCGTCAGCCATAGTTTGTCCGCCCAATTACCCCTCGGCGCGAATACATAACGCATAAGCGCCTGATTGCCCAGCATTCCAGTGGCGTGCGCTTGTGCTCGGGCGGCTAAATATTCGCAGGTGTATAGAGGCGTCTCCTTCCGTTCTCTTCTCCTGCCTGCCGCTGTTTCTGTATACTATGTTTATATCAACGCCAGCGACGGTGCCGCAATATATTGAGTAGAATGGGGGTAAGTTGACACTTTTTGGCGCCTTTTGCATGCTAGGCTTCGTTTTAGTGGACGCATGCCATGGCTTTAATGGGTGTATGCCGCGTCAGAATTGCGAGGTCATTGGCGTGAAGGTGAAATCGCCCGATCCTATCGAGCCGAGTGCATTCGATGTCGCGGAGGATAATGCGGCTGGACGGTCGAATGCCGGCAAGGACCAGCCGGGATGGCGCGGGGCGGAGCAGGACGATGCGCCTCAGGGCCGCCACTCTTGGGGATTTCTCAAAACTCGCCGGGGCGATAGCGCTGGACAGCCCGCATTGCCGGACCATGGCGGCGCTCAACGGGTCCGCGTGGCGATGTCCGGCGGGTCCTTTGCTAAAACCGGCGAATTCGCACCCTCTGGTATTGGCAGCGTGCCCAATTCACGCCACGCCGCTCCATCGCGCATCTATTTGGGCGCCGAGGTGAATGGCCGTCTCCAAAAACTGGCCGGAGAGAGCCAGGAGGCCAGTGAAAAGAAAGTTGCCGCATACGGGGTGAACGGATTGGAATACGGCGGCACGATCTGTGAGACCTCCGGCGGTAAGCTCCTCCAGCCAGACACGCAAATCGGCACTGAGGCTGGCCGATTGAGGATGAACCTCAAGGATGTTCCAGAGGGGTGCAAGCTGGTGGCATTTTTCCATTATCATCCCGTTCTGAATTTGAACGATGAGCACGGATATACATTTAGCGGAACGGATTTTTTCACGTTTACGGACAAAAAGGAGCTGAACGCTTTCGTGGTGCAGAGTAAAAATGGCGAGCAATATGTACTGCTGCGAACAGGGGATACGCCAGCTTCAATTGAAGGCAAGCAATTCGAAAAGTTGTATGGCAGATACCTCTTGCGTGTGGGCAAACTGCAATTCCAGAAGGGCATGGCATATAGCAAGGCATTGCAAATCGCCGCCTCGGAGATGGCAAAATACGGGACCAGAATGGCGTATTACGAAGGGCGGGATGGCGTCCTCGAACGGTTTGACGGAGAGGAGCCGGATGCCAGGGGGTACTGGGAGGCGCCTTACAACGACTGAGCACGGGGTATCGTAATGTCTTTGAATGCATTCGCGGCCATTGGCTTGTTCGCCGGCGTGTTGCTGTGCGCGGTAACGCCAGGTGCCGCTGGCGGCCTCACGAAGGAGGTAGCTATTAAGACCGATAAAGCAGATGAGACGGTGGCGAGCGAAGCCGGAGTTGTGCTGCGAATGGCGGATCAGGCCATCGAAAAGCAGGAGTGGCTCTCGGCGAATGAATTGTTGAAGCGGGGTATTGCTTCCATAGGGTTCCGCTTTTATTCGCCGGATGTCATCGACGACAGCGAGTTTTCCCTGGCTTTTGCGGAGGGCAAGGAAAGGGGCGCGGACTTGCAGACAGCCGCACAAGTCCGGCGGACCGTGCTGGGGAGCCGCCTGACGCGATTGCAGGAAAAAATCGCCAAATGATTTCGCGCTGGAACGGCGGTCCCCTCCCATTCTGATGGGTGGTGGAGGGAGAACTTTCGCCCCTCCTTCCCCGTCAAGGGAGGGAGGGGAGTAAGCGCTCCGTTGTGCCTTACGCGGCCTCGCCGCTGGCGGCTTCCTCGGCCTTCTTGCGCTTCTCTTCCACGCGCTCCTTGGCCTTGGCGTGCGGCTCGGCCTTTTTCATATTGCTGCGCGCCGGCCGGGCAGCGAGGCCGCGCTGGTCGAGGAAGCGAAGCACGCGATCGGTCGGCTGGGCGCCGACGGACAGCCAATATTTGATGCGCTCTTCTACCAGGGTCACGCGGTTGGCGTCGTCCTTCGGCAGGATCGGGTTCCAGGTGCCGACCTTTTCGAGGAAACGGCCGTCGCGTGGTGCGGTCGCTTCCGCCACCACGATGCGGTAGTACGGGCGCTTCTTGGTGCCGCCGCGAGCCAGTCTGATTTTCAGTGCCATGTTGTTCTTTCCTGTGTGTTGATTGGTTGCTGCTGAGCAGGTGATTAGCTATGCAAACTGCCGGTTACATGTGTGCCAACGTAAATTGCCAAGACCAATTGAATTGCAAAAACCGAGTTGAAGAGATATCTGCCTCTGAATTCCACCGTATTTCTTATTTTGCGGAGATGATTTTCCCACCCGAAATCCGTAATCGCGAATTTATTTTCAATCTCCGCGCAGTATCTGCCGATCCTGTGAATATTCTTGATATTCTCGTAGTAATGTATCCATCCCAAGACCGATATGAGAGCCGGCAGCCACGCGGTGATGACGATAAGCCCGCCCAATTTGGCGCTGCTCTGAACGTTCGATATGATAAAGCCCAATATCACTGCATTCGCCGTGACGGTATAAATGACCGAGTTCATCCTTTGTTGCACACACGAAAGCAGCTCGAACTCGAAGCCCGTTGTATTCAGAGATGTGAAACTCAACGTTGTGGGCATCCATCAGAAAAACTTCCGGAATACAACGACAGCGAACGCGCATCCCAAAGCGAACTGGATGAGAAACAGCCCGTAAAAAATCAGCCGCGACGCCGGGCCGGTCTCCCCTTTGGCGCTGAGCTGGCGGTAAAAATGTTCCCAGCCGAGGCCGTTGTTCGCTACCTGCGCTTCAATCGTATGCAGATACTGGTAGATGATCGACGAGCGCCACAGCAGGAAGCGGTAGAGCGCGAAGGCGAAGGCCGTCAACAGCACGGGGATCAGCGCGGCAATCAGGATGATCATCGGCGAGAACACCTGCGCCGCCGACTGCGCCACCCAGGCGATGATGAAGCCGTTGGCGATCAGCGCATAAACCGCGATGTTGAACGCCAGCCGGAAATTCTCGCCGATTTCCGCATAGAGCAACTCGTACTCCGCGGTGTGAAAATTCGCGTCGCGGTCTGATTGACTCGCCGGCTCAACTCGCTGATCCATACCCCGCCCCTACTTTTTCTTACCCGGCAGCCCAGGCAACCCCGGAAAACCACCGCCCGGCAGGCCGGGAAGTCCGCCGAAGCCCTTCGGCAGCCCAGCCGGCATTTTCGGCATGCCCGCCGGCATCTGCCCGGCCTTCATCTGCTCGACCATCTCCGGCGAAACGTCCGGCATGCCGCCTCCGCCGCCGAGGCCGAACATCTTGCCCAAACCGCCCTTGCCCTTGGACATGGATTTCATCATGTCGGCCATCTGCCGGTGCATTTTCAGCAGCTTGTTGATGTCCTGCACCTCGGTGCCGGAGCCGGCCGCGATGCGCCGCTTGCGGCTGGCCGTCAGCAGCTTCGGATGCCGCCGCTCCTTCGCGCGTCATCGACGAGATGATGGCGCCCTGCCGCTTGAACATGCTGTCGTCGAGGTTGGCGGCGTCGATCTGCTTCTTCACCTTGCCGATGCCGGGCAGCATGCCGAGAATGCTCGACATGCCGCCGATGCTTCTGCATTTGTTTGAGTTGCTCGGCCAGATCGTCCAGGTCGAATTCGCCCTTCCGCATGCGGGCGGCGATCTTCTCGGCCTTCTCGGCGTCGATAGTTTCCGCAGCCTTTTCAACGAGGCTGACGATGTCGCCCATGCCGAGAATGCGGCCGGCGACGCGTTCGGGGTGGAAATCCTCCAGGCCGTCGAGCTTTTCGCCGGTGCCCAGCAATTTGATGGGCTTACCCGTCACGGCGCGCATGGACAGCGCCGCGCCGCCGCGTCCGTCGCCGTCGGTGCGGGTCAGCACGATGCCGGTGATGCCAATGCGTTCGTCGAAGGCGCGCGCCAGGTTCACGGCGTCCTGGCCGGTGAGGGCGTCGGCGACCAGCAGCGTTTCGTGCGGCTGCGACGAGGTCGCGGATTTCCTCCATCTCTGCCATCAGCGCTTCGTCGACATGCAGACGGCCGGCTGTATCCAGGATCACCACGTCGTAACCGCCGAGGCGGCCGGCTTCCAGCGCGCGGCGGGCGATCTGCGGCGGCGTCTGGCCGGCGACGATGGGCAGCGTGTCAACGCCCGTCTGCTCGCCGAGCACGCGCAATTGCTCCTGCGCGGCGGGCCGGCGCGTGTCCAGCGACGCCATCAGCACGCGGCGTTTCTCGCGCTCGGTCAGGCGTTTAGCGATTTTGGCGCTGGTGGTCGTCTTACCCGAACCTTGCAGGCCGACCATCATGATGGCGACCGGCGGCACGGCGTTGAGGTCGATAGGCGCGGCTTCCGAACCGAGCATGGCGACGAGTTCGTCATGCACCAGCTTCACGACCATCTGCCCCGGCGTCACCGAGCGCAGAACCTCATGCCCGACGGCCTTCTCGCGCACACGATCCGTGAACGAGCGCACAACCTCCAGCGCAACGTCGGCCTCCAGCAGCGCCTTGCGCACCTCGCGCATGGCGGCGGTAACGTCGGCGTCCGACAGTGAGCCGCGTCCGGTGAGCTTGTCGAGAATGCCGGAAAGGCGGTCGCTCAGGCTTTCGAACATGGGGTGGTCCGGGTCCAGGTTGCGGCGGCAGCGGTATGCACAAACATGAACGCACCCGCGAGCGAATCTTCGCCGGCGGATGTGAACCCCCTTACCTCCCGGCCCGAAGCCATGTGTAAGGCGGTTTGCGGAACACTGTCGCAATTATGATGCTGTGTTATTTACGCGGAACGCGACGCGGCGTCAACTCATGACGGGAGTTTGTTTCGCCGGACACTGGAGATACGGCTTTCCCGCGGCCATTGTACCTCATTCAAATTTTGAGCGGGTACGCCAGCCATCTTGCGCTGTCCTCAATGCGGTACTGTATGCAGTGCGCATTCCTTTGTTCGGCCGGGGAGCCATTCCTTGTAACTTTCCCCCAGCCGAACTCTGGCATTCTCATGAGCGCGGTTACGGGCGGGAGTCCGGTCATTCCTTGGTCTCTGAAGACCGTGACGAAGCCTGGCACCCCGCCCGTTATTCCATCGAACCCGAACAGCCGCCGGGGCCGCAATGCGAGCCCGATTATGCAAGGACGGGTCACCATGGAAAGCATTATTGTTGGTATTGACGTATCGAAACAGAAGCTTGATATCGCCCTGCGTCCCAGCGGGGAGACCTTCGCGGTGGCGCGTGATGCCGCCGGTTTGGACCAGCTCACTGCCCGGCTGAAGGGTCTGATGCCGCATATTGTGGCGCTGGAAGCCACCGGCGGATACGAGACCATTGCCGCCGCGGCGCTGGCGGCGGCCGGCTTGCCGGTTGCCGTGGTCAACCCTGCCCAGGTCCGCGCTTTCGCCAAGGCTCTGGGCAAGCGGGCCAAGACGGACCCCATCGACGCCGCCGTTATCGCGCATTTTGCCGAGGCGGTGAAGCTTGCACCGCGAGCCGTACCGGATGACGCCACGCAACTGCTGGCCGATCTGGTGGCCCGGCGGCGGCAGATCGTCGAGATGATCGGAGCCGAGAGCCAGCGTTTGCAGCGGGCCAGAACCAGCAGCCTCAAGAAGAGCATCGAGCGGTTGATCACGGCGCTGAAGAAAGAACTATCAAGCGCTGACGGCGATATTGATGATGCGATACGTTCCTGTCCCGCTTGGCGGGAGAAGGAGGAACTGCTCACATCGGTTCCCGGTGTAGGCCCGGTGATTTCCAGCACACTGGTCGCGTTGCTGCCCGAGCTTGGCACGCTTTCCCGCAAGCAGATCGCTGCCCTTGCCGGGCTGGCACCATTCACCCGGCAGTCCGGCCAATGGCGGGGACGCAGCCTCATTGGCGGCGGGCGCGGCGTGGTCCGCACGGTTCTGTTCATGGGCGCCCAGGTGGCCAAACGGCACAACCCCATCCTGAAAGCCTTCTTCGACCGCCTCGTGGCAGCCGGAAAGCCCAAGATGGTGGCACTCATTGCCGTTGCCCGTAAGCTGCTGACCATTCTCAACGCCATCGTCAGGGACCAAAAATCATGGCAAAACGCTTGACTTCCAAGACAGCCGCTTCGTCCCGGCCATGCACAAGCGAAATGCCGCTGCGCGCAGGACGGGTCAAGGGCGCTGAAAGCGCGGCCAGAGGCCGTTCACCCTTGACGCGTCCGAGCACAACGGCATGCTTATGTGCGGTGGGGCTCACGGCAATCTCTGAAACCTGCTCGAAATTCAAAAACGCCGCCATCGGTCAGCATCGGAGGATAGTTGTCCACGAAACCTGCGGCATTGATTGACGCTGGGCAAAGCAAAACCCCCAGGACAATGCTGTCCCAGGGGTTGAAAGCGCCAGCCTCACGAGGCCAGCGCGCAATGATAACAATTTAGCAGCTTTATCAGTTTGCGTCAATCTCAGTAATCGCGAGATGTCAACATTCTTACATTATGATTACTGCTTCTTTAACTTTGCCGCAATAGTCGCCTGCGCCGCCGCCAGCCTTGCCACGGGCACGCGGAACGGCGAGCACGACACGTAGTCCAGCCCCACCTTCTCGCAGAAGCCGATGGACGCCGGATCGCCGCCATGTTCGCCGCAGATGCCGAGCTTAATCCCCGGCCGCGTCTTGCGTCCACGCTCCGCCGCGATGGATACAAGTTCGCCCACGCCGTCCTGATCGAGCGACACGAACGGGTCGGTCTTCAACAGCCCCTTCTTCATATATTCGGTGAGGAAGGAGCCGGCGTCGTCGCGGCTGAGGCCGAAGGTGGTCTGCGTCAAGTCGTTGGTGCCGAAGGAGAAGAACTCCGCCGTCTGGGCGATTTCGCCGGCCCGCAGCGCGGCGCGCGGCAGCTCGATCATGGTGCCGAGGTGGTATTTGATCTCCGTGCCCGCTTCGGCGGAAACCTCGCTCGCGACTTTCGCAATGCGCTCGGCCAGCATGTCGAGTTCCGGCTTGATCGCCACCAGCGGGATCATCACCTCGGGGATCACCGGCCGGCCGGTACGCTTGCCGGCCTCGACGGCGGCCTCGAAGATGGCGCGCGCCTGCATCTCGGCGATTTCCGGGAACGTGACCGCCAGACGGCAGCCGCGATGGCCGAGCATCGGGTTCGAACTCGGTGAGCAGCGACGCCCGCTGTTTCAGCACGGCAATGTCGATGCCGCTGGCTGTGGCGAGGTTCGCCATTTCCTCTTCCGTATGCGGCAGGAACTCGTGCAGCGGCGGATCGAGCAGGCGGATCGTCACCGGCAGGCCGGCCATGATCTCGAAAATCTCGATGAAATCCTGCCGTTGCATGGGCAGAATTTTGGCCAGCGCCGTGCGCCGTCCGGCCTCGTCGTTGGCGAGGATCATTTCGCGCATGGCGACGATGCGCTCGCCCTCGAAGAACATGTGCTCAGTGCGGCACAGGCCGATGCCCTCGGCGCCGAAGCCGCGCGCCTGTTTCGCGTCGCGTTCTGTCTCGGCGTTGGCGCGCACCTTCATGCGGCGCGTGGCGTCCGCCCATTCCATCAGCTTGGCGAAGTCGCCGCTGAGGCTCGGCTGGCGCATGGGCACTTCGCCCTTGATGACCACGCCGGTCGAGCCGTCGATGGTGATGATGTCGCCCTTGGACAGCGTCACGCCGCCGGCCGTCATGGTCTGCGCGGCCATGTCGATGCGCACGCCGCTGGCGCCGGTGATGCACGGCCGTCCCCAGCCGCGCGCCACCACCGCCGCATGGCTGGTCATGCCGCCGCGCGAGGTGAGAATGCCGGCGGCCGCGTCCATGCCGTGGATGTCCTCGGGGCTGGTTTCGGTGCGCACCAGAATGACGGTTTTGCCCTCACCGCGCAGTTTGGCGGCCTCGTCGGCGGTGAAGACGATCTCGCCGCACGCCGCGCCCGGTGACGCCGCCAGACCCTTGGTGAGGATCTGCACATCGGCGTCGGGGTCGATGGTCGGATGCAAGAGCTGGTCGAGCTGCGTCGGGTCGATGCGGCTCAGGCCCTCTTCCTTGCTGATGACGCCGCCTTCAGCCATCTCCACGGCGATTTTCAACGCGGCGGGCGTTGTGCGTTTGCCGGTTCGCGTCTGCAGCATCCAGAGCTTGCCGTCCTGGATGGTGAACTCGATGTCCTGCATATCGCGGTAATGGGCTTCCAGCTTGTTGCAGGTCGCCAGGAATTCCGCGAATGTCGCGGGCATCAGCGCTTCCAGCGACGGATCTTCGCTGCTGGCCGCGATGCGCGCTTCCTCGGTGATGTTCTGCGGCGTGCGGATGCCGGCAACCACGTCCTCGCCCTGTGCATTCACCAGGAACTCGCCATACAGCTTGTTCTCGCCTGTGGACGGGTTGCGGGTGAACGCGACGCCCGTGGCGCTGTTATCGCCCATGTTGCCGAACACCATGGCCTGCACGTTCACGGCGGTGCCCCAGTCGTCGGGGATGTTTTGCAGGCGGCGATAGGTGATGGCGCGGGCGTTCTGCCAGCTATCGAACACCGCACCGATGGCGCCCCAGAGCTGCTCGTGGATGTCCTGCGGGAACGGTTTGCCGGTTTCGGCCTCCACGGCCTGCTTGTATTTGCCGATGATCACCTGCCAGTCGGCGGCGCGCACGTCGGTGTCGCGTTCATAGCCTTGCAGGTCTTTGTATTTCTCAAGGATCTCCTCGAATACATGATGGTCCATGCCGAGCACCACGTCCGAGTACATCTGCATGAAGCGGCGGTAGGAGTCGTATGCGAAACGCTGATCGCCGCTCTTGCGGGCCAGGGCCTCCACCGTCATGTCGTTGAGGCCGAGATTGAGCACTGTATCCATCATGCCCGGCATGGATGCACGGGCGCCGGAGCGGATCGAGACCAGCAGCGGGTCGTGTGCATCGCCGAAGCGCATGCCGGCAATGCGGCCGATGAACGCCAGCGCGTCTTCCACCTGGGCCTTCAGGCCGGCGGGATATTGCTTGCCGCTGGCGGAATAGGCCGAACAAACCTCGGTCGTGATGGTGAAGCCCGGAGGCACCGGCAGGCCGAGATTGGACATCTCCGCCAGATTGGCGCCCTTGCCGCCCAGCAGCTCTTTCATGCCGGCCGAACCATCCGCCGAACCGCCGCCGAAGCGGTATACGAACTTGCCCTTATCAGGCGCCGCGGCCGGAGCGGAATTCGCCGCCGGGCTGGGTGCTCCGTTGGCCGGGGGTGTTTCGCCGCCTTTTTCGCCGCCTTTGATGAACGACGCCATATTCTCGGCGAGCTTTACATTGGTTTCGAGCGTTTTCAGAATGAGCGACGTAATCAGGTTGGCTGGCATCAGCGTTTCCATATTGTGGATGGATGAATGATAGACACGCGATATATCGTTTAACCGAACATGGGTGGCGCCTCAAGCAAGGGCTTGCGCAAGCGGCGGCGCGCGGCACCGTTGAAGCGGCCCGTTGGGATCGCATACAGCCTCGCCGGCGCCTCGATCAAGGCATAAACCCATACCGGCAGATGTTCGCCGCCGGCAAGCCGTACTAAGGTAATCTCGCGCCGGTAAAGATGCGGTTGCGGATCATCCTGTGCACAACTTTCGTAACGGTCAAGGAATTGCAGGAGTTGCCCGTTGCCGCTAAGCCGGAAAACCTCACCATGCACCAGGGTGCGCGCATTCCGCGACAGCAGAACGCCGGGATAAGCCCCGAGATTGAAGAGCTGTCCGTTGAGAGTCGCGGCTCCAATGAAGGAAGCGTCGCGCCGGAGTCTTATTGCCGCGGCGTTTTGAAAACGGCGCATGAGAGTGCCGTAGACGAAAAGATGACCAGCGGTAACGTTATTCATTTGAGGCCGTTGGTTCGTGATCAAAATTTTGGTAACGCCCTTTTCAGCCTCTATCAAGCCAGAAAGCTGTTCTAGCTTTCGCCTCGGCTGCGCTTTCTGGGCCGGAGACCTGCGTCCGATTTCCAGCATGCGCGTATACAATATAGTCGCAAAGCGGTGCCGCATTAGGGCGGAGTGCTGTTTCCGGTCCGCGTCAGAAAGCTGCATCCATGAAAGAGTTACTAATTTCGGTGGCCGGCGGGCTTGTTGTTGGCATTCTGATGGAGTTCATTCGCGGCTGGCGCAAGCCTGGTACACAGGTAACGCCCGCGTTGCAAGCCGTCGAGACCGGCGCGCGCGTCAAGAATAACAATGGAAGCTGGTTCGTCCGCCTCCTGCTTTCAATCATGGGCGGGATGGCCCTGGCGTTCCTCGCCGGGCGCCAGTTGTTGCATTCCGGCGGCGGCGTAATGGGCGTTGCCGCGCTGACAATTGCCGGCACGGTGGTGTTCTGGGTACTTCTCACCGCAATTTTTGGCCGCAGGTAACCGGCCGTCGTCCAGCGAAGGATGGTAACCAGAATTTAACCATCCCCTTTGAATCAATCGAATTTTAAGAAATTTAAAACCACTTTGGAGCAACCTCGGTGACATCGCGTTAGGTGCGTGTAGTCAGTTTGCCGCGGGGTTATCCGTCATGAGAAAATTCACAATTATCGCCTTACTGGTGGTGTCGGCACTGATGCTGGCATCGCCGAATGCATACGCTGGCGGGTGCCGCCATGGCTGCGGAGAAAACCGCGGCGAATATCATCCTCCCCATCAGCATTGGGGAACCTACAATGTCGTCGTTCCGACCTTCGTGAGCGACCATCCGAGACACGGTTACGGAACCGACATCAGGCTGAAGCCGGGCGCGGTCGTCCAGGCCAAGTGCTCGTCCTGGGGCCCGCGCTGGTGCAAAATCCGCAACGACACGATCTCCCACGCGTTTGTGCCGAGGCATTGCCTGCAACGCGTCGGATATAATGGCTATGGCAACGGCCATCACTACAACGGCCATCGCTACAACCGCCACCATTACAATCGCCACTACCGCCCCTACCGCGAGGAGTCTCGCGAAGGCGGCTTCCTTTTCAGTGAGCCTGCCGGCAATGGAAACGGCAATGGCCATGGCTATCGCTATGGCGAGCCGAGTGGACATCCCGAGCCGTATGATTACCGTGAGCAGAACGGCCATCGCGAGGGCAACGGATACGAAGGGCGCAACGGTTACCGCGACTGATATTCCCGCCCCTCTGTCAGGTCCGGCGCCACTCCTTCGCCGGGCCTGTCAGCCTTCGATCTTTGAGAAATCCGCGATGTCGCGCGTCGCCTCGCGGATTTGAGAGAGCAGCTTCAGCCGGTTCTCACGCAGTGCCTTATCATCTGTATTGACTGTCACTTTATCGAAAAAGGCATCGACCGGCGCGCGCAATTGGGCAAACGCCGTCATCGCTGCTTCGAAGTCTTCATTTTTCAGCGCCTTTTGCGCGTCCTTTGTTACCGGCTTGATGGCTTGAGCCAGCGCCTTTTCGGCGGGTTCCTTAGCCAGTTTTGCATCGGGATGGCCGTCGAACTCGCGGCCATCCTTTTTTTCTTCAATCCGCAGAATGTTTTGCGCGCGTTTGACGCCGGTCAGCAGATTGGCGCCGTCCGGCGTGGCGAGGAAGCGGCCGAGAGCTTCCACGCGACGCACGATCATCAGCAGGTCGTCCTGGCCGGGGAGGGAGAAAACCGCGTCGATCAGGTCGTGACGCGCGCCTTGGTCGCGCAGGTGGACTTTCAGGCGGTCGGCGAAGAAAGCCAGCAATTCCAGGCTCTTGGGTGAGACCTGGCGTCCGCTCCAGTTTGCCGTTGCATGCCCCACTGGATGGACGAATACACCGCTCTCCGTCAGCTTCTTCGCCAGCTCGGTGTTGGCAATGTGCTGGAAGGTGTTTTCGATGGCGTCTTGGAACAACTCCACCAGCGGCAGCCGCAGTTCGTTCTCCAGCACGATCCGCACGACGCCAAGCGCGGCGCGGCGCAGGGCATATGGGTCTTTCGAGCCGGTGGGTTTCTCGTCGATGGCCCAGAAGCCGGCGAGTATGTCGAGTTTGTCGGCAAGCGCCACGGCGATGGATACGGGATGAGCCGGCACGGCATCCGCCGGTCCCTGCGGCTTATAATGCGCCGCGATGGCGTCGGCCACTTCGGCCGGTTCGCCCTGCTCCAGCGCGATGTAGCGCCCGATGATGCCTTGCAGCTCTGGAAATTCGCCCACCGTTTCCGACACAAGATCGGCCTTTACATAGCCGCGCGGCACGCTCGGCCATGCCGGCGTCAGCCTTCACCATCGGCGCCAGCGCGCGCGCCAGCTTGGCAATGCGCTCGACGCGCTCGCCTTGCGTGCCGAGCTTCTCGTGGAAGGTAATCTGATCCAGCTTCGGCAGCAGGTCGTCGAGCTTGCGCGCGCGGTCGTTCTCCCAGAAGAACTTCGCATCCGACAGCCGCGCGCGGATCACCCGCTCGTTGCCCGCGATGATGGCCTTGCCGCCGTCCGTGGCGATGAGGTTCGACACCAGAATGAAGCGGTTGGCGAGCTTGCCGGATTTCGGCTCCTTCAGGCTGAAGCACTTCTGATGCGCCTTCATCGAGGTCATCAGAATTTCGGCCGGCACGTCGAGGAACGCCTTGTCGAAGCCGCCGGCCAGCGCGGACGGCCACTCGGACAGCCCGGCGTTTTCCTCCAGCAGGCCCATATCCTCGACCAGCGCCAGCTTCTCCCTGGCGGCGATGGCCTGCGCCTGCTCCAGGATGCGCGCGGCGCGATGCTCGTGCGACACGATCACGTTCAGCTTTTCGAGGCCCTCGACAGTAGCCGGCGAAGGTCTTCGGCGCGAGCGGCTTGCGGTTGAGGAAGCGATGCCCCTCCGTCTGCCCGCCGGATTGGATGCCCTCCACCTCGAACTCAACCGGCTTGCCGTCGAACAGGCACAATATAGAGTGCAGCGGCCTGACCCAGCGCAGCCGCCCCGCGCCCCAGCGCATGGACTTCGGCCAGGGGAATTTGCGGATGATGTCCGGCACCGCGGCGGCCACGATATCCGGCGTCGCGCGGCCCGGCTTTTCGATCATGGCGACGTAGAAATCGCCCTTGCCGTCGTTGCGCGTCTCGCAAGCATCCAGGCTCGCCAGCCCGGCGCCGCGCAGGAAGCCTTCCACGGCCTTCTCCGGCGCACCAACGCGCGGCCCCTTCTTCTCCTCGCGCACATCGGCGGATTTCGCCGGCAACCCTTCGATCACCAGCGTCAGACGGCGCGGCCCTGCATGCGATTCCGCGCGAGCTGAACGTCAGTCCGGCGTCGGTCAGGCTCTGGCTCATCAGCCGCGCCAGATCGTCCGCCGCCCGTTCCTGCATGCGCGCCGGGATTTCTTCGGAGAACAGTTCGAGGAGAAGTTCAGGCATGCCCACCGGCCTCGGTCTTCAGCCACGCCGCGCAGCAGGCCTTGGCCAGCTCGCGCACGCGCAAAATATAGCTCTGCCGCTCGGTCACGGAGATCACGCCGCGCGCGTCCAGCAGGTTGAAAATGTGCGACGCCTTGATGGTCTGGTCATAGGCCGGCAGCACCTGCCGGTGACGCTGATTGCCGGCGCCCGGCTGCGGTTCGCCGGCGGCGAGCAGCGCCTTGCATTCCTTCTCGGCGTCGCGGAAGCGCTGGAGCAGGATGTCGGTATCGGCCAGCTCGAAATTGTGCAGCGAATATTCCTGCTCGGCCTGGAGGAACACGTCGCGGTAGGTGATCTTCTTCTCGTCGTCGCGGCCGTTGAAATTCAGGTCGAAAACGTTCTCCACGCCCTGCACGTACATGGCGAGGCGCTCCAGCCCGTAAGTCAGTTCGCCGGCCACCGGATCGCAGTCGAAGCCGCCGACCTGCTGGAAATAGGTGAACTGCGACACCTCCATGCCGTCGCACCACACCTCCCAGCCGAGGCCCCAGGCGCCCAGCGTCGGGCTTTCCCAGTCGTCCTCGACGAAGCGGATGTCGTGGTTGAGCGGGTTGACGCCGATGCGCGACAGGCTTTCCAGGTACAAGTCCTGGATGTCCGCCGGCGACGGTTTCATGATGACCTGAAACTGATAATAGTGCTGGAGCCGGTTCGGATTCTCGCCATAGCGTCCATCTTTCGGCCGCCGCGATGGCTGCACGAAGGCCGCATTCCACGGCTTCGGCCCGAGCGCGCGCAACGTCGTGGCCGGATGAAACGTGCCCGCGCCGACCTCCATGTCGTAAGGCTGCAAAATCACGCAGCCCTGCGCGGCCCAGAATTGCTGGAGACACAGGATAAGGTCTTGAAAAGACTTGTCAGGCCGCAGCCCGGCAGAGGGCGACGCCGGGGCATCGTCTCGTCTTTGCGCGCCTTTCGGCGCCGGTTTCATCGGTTTCATTGCATCCAACAGGGTCAGGAAAGGAGGACGGCGCAATTGCTTTGCGGGAACGCTCGGACACTAATGAGCCGCCGAGTCCTGGTCAAGGATTCCAATTGCAGCCAGTAGCGGGAGGTGATTAATCAGACGGCGATCAAAAAAGAGCGAGCATTTTCACAGGTCTTGCTGTATACTTTCGCCGTTACGAAGTGACTGGCGCGCCGAGGAAAGCGTCAAACACTGGAGCCGCTTTCATGCGGAAATTGATATATACAATGTTAGTGGCCGGTCTGGCCACGGTAGCGTTGTCCGGCTGGCAACCCAGCGTCAGAGCCGAACCCGCACCGTATACGCAAGAGACTTCGCAAAATCCTAACCTGCAACAGGCGGGTTATTACGAAAGATGGTCCTACGAGAGAGGCTATGACAACTGGCATAGCCGCTGGCGCAGTCATTACCGCCGGGGGAGCCATTATTACCACCGGCATCGCCATTATCACGGATACCAATGTTGCGGGCATAGCCGCTGGCGGAGTCATTACCGCTGGGGCAGTCACTGTTGTAATTACGACGATTGATGTCTTGCCGGTCAGGGCGCACAAGAACTGCGGCCGTCCATGCTGGGCGGCCGTTTCCGGTTGCGGTTCTCATCGCGCCTTGAGTACGCCATAATTCCTAAAGTATCCCGGCAGCTTGGGCACGTGGACAGCTCTCCATTTCTGAAAATAAGCTGAACAACCTGGGCGGGAAACAAAAATATTGTGCTAGCGGGAAAGGTTCCGCTTTGCTACTTTTTGTCTCGTGTCGAAGTGATCGAACTGCCGAGGAAGCTTCGAAGCATTTGGAGCCGTAGACATGCGGAAACTGACCTTCTCTCTGTTCGCGGCCACTTTGGCCGTGGCAGCATTTGCTGGCTTTCAAACCAGCGCACAAGCCGGGTCCTTGCCGGTAGCACCCCAGGCGTCGCAAGAGACGATCCTGCAACCTGTATACGACGATGATTGGCACAACCGCTGGCGCAGCCATCGCCGCCATGGAAGCTCTGGCGATTGGCATAACCGCTGGCGCAGCCATGGCCGCTGGGGTAGCCAGGGCGATTGGCACAGCCGCTGGCGCAGCCATCACCGCTGGGGCAGCCGCCGCAATTACGATTAACAACAACGGCACGCTTGTGCCCGGATCACCGTAGCGCAAGCGTGCTCACGGACGGCAGCCTCCCCCTGGGCGGCCGTCCGGTTTTCCGGCGTCAGCTCAGCCATGTCCCAAGCTGCGGGATCGGTGTTGCGCCAAACAGCCATGAGTGAAACCACAGAACCGCCAGCCACAGTGTTACCGCCACCGCCGCCGGCCGCCACGCCAGCGCGGAAAGGTGCAGGCTTGCGCGCCCCGAGATCATCGCGGCGAACGGCACGAACGACGTATAGCGCCGGAAGTTCTGCCATGCGTCACCGTATTCGGCCGCTTTCCGCCGCTCCTGGAACCAGGCGCCCAGCAGCGCCATGATGGAGAACGTGCCGAAAAACCAGAGGCCGCGCCAGGTTGGCTGGCTGATGAAGTGAGCCATCGCCCAACCCCCCAGCCCCCACATCAGCGGATGGCGCGTGATGGCGAGCACATTATGCGCCGGCTCAGGCGCGTTCACGAAGCCGCCGCCGCGCGGGATCATGGGATTGGCCGTCGCCAGCCCCATGGTCAGCAGGAACAGCGCGAACAGGATGAGGGCCGGTTTGAGCCAGTACCACCAGTCGCCCAAGGTCCACAGCCGCTCGCCATAGGGTTCGGCCCGGAACTCCCACACCAGCCAGACCAGCGCCACGAGTGACACGGCGGAATAGAGGCCGAGATAAGTCTGTTCGCCCACCGCCGCGACCACCCGGCCTCTGAGCGGCGTGGACGGGAAGAAATGCGAGATAAGGAACACGATGGCCGACGGAATGAGCAGGTCCATGGGAAATCTCCGTGATGCGCGGTCATAACCATGAGCTGGATGGGCGGCCCGGCGCTTGGATGGGGAACCGCGACGGCACGTTATAGACCCGCGCGCCGCCGGCCGCCAGCGGGTGGTTTGGCGGAAACGCCGCACGCCGCTGAGGCAGCAAATCCCGCTGTTATTTCCTGGTGCTCTTCAGCCAGTAATACAGGCAAGCTGCGGCCTCGGAGGTGATGCCGTGCTTCTTCAGCGTTTCGGCGATTTGTTCGTTCGAAACAGCATCTGGAGGCGTGCGAAAGACGGGCATGGCCTCCACATCGAGCCGTTTCCCGCCGGTGGAACGCGCCCGTGCCAGCCGCTCTTTGAGTTTCTCATACGGTAGCGCTGTTCTAGCGGTGCAGAAGAGCTGCGGCTTGCCGCCTCTCACCAATTCCCGGCAGAACGCAATCGGCCGGAGCTGCGAGACGTCCGCTTCGGTCAGCCCGCATTCCTTTTCCATCTTAAAAAAGAGGAAGGGGCGCAGGACGTCAAAAAGATTTCCTTGGCAGGCGGACATCGTTTCCTCCCAGCGAGCCGCATAGGAGGACGTGCAGTGCCATGCCGATCCGAGATTGAATACAGCGGTGTCTCTGGAGCGAACCACGAGATAAGGAACTTCGCGCCCGCCGTCCTGGTAGGTCACTATGGTCGCCACACCAAGAGTGTTGGCAAGATGCGGCGTGCTGAGGTCCGGTAAACGTGCAGGGGTTTCCTCCAGAAGCAGTTGACGCAGAGTATGGTCCTGTCCGTCTGACGTTTGGTGCTCGAAATCCATAATAAGATTGGAATGCATCTGGTCGTGGTATTCGGCCTGACGAATGTCGAGTGTCAGTACACCATTTTCGCACACAGCTTTTTCAACGCGGATGGTGTCCTGGTTTGCCCTGGCGCCGTTGCCCGCCTTAATGAGTTCGATGTACCCTTGCAGTACGACGTCTTCCCCGGCTCCGCTCCACTTTTTTCGGACAAATCTCTCGGCATTTGATCTAAATTGAAGTGCGTTGCACGCCTGATCGCTGTCTAAATCGCACCAATTCGATATTTCCACATAAGGTAGCGAGCCCTCAACAGCCTGTTCTGCCGAATATGTTGCGATAAGTTCTTGTGAGTCATAGTTTAGAAATGCATCACGTCCGTGGAGTAGCGCGGCGAGCTGGCCGGGGATTTGTCCCTTCTCAAAAACATACTTCCATAGCGCGTCAACCAACGGGCCGGCAACCGGAACGCCAAACCAGGACACGATTTCCCCGAGAGCGTATCTAAGCCATTTAATAAGGCGCTGAAGCGAAAAGCCTCTTGATCTCTTGGCCATATTATTATTGCTCCGGGTTAATGCAGATTTGTTGAAAATGTGCTCATATGCATTTGAAGGGCAGCGGAGGCTCGCCACCCGCTCCGCCGCGCAGCCAGTTGGCCTCCCGGTCTTCGGCGCAGATCGCGGCAACAATTGGGTGATGCCATGGCTGGACGCACGCCGTGCCTGCGGATAAATCCGACCGCCCGGTGGCGCGGCGGGGAGCAGCGTTGTAGGCTGCTCTCCGCACGAAAGGTCTCCTCCGTTGTCCCACTGGAAAATCATCTCGGCCTTGATGCTCGGTGCGCTGCTGACCGGCGGCGGTGCCGGGACGCCGCCCGGCGCTGGCGGCTCAGTGCTATCCACGCCGCGCTACGATCACGTTTTCGTCATCGTCGCCGCGAGCAAATCCTTCAACGCAATCATCGGCAGCCAGGACGCGCCGAGGCTGAACCAGTTCGCGCTGGAATACGGTCTGGCCACCTCATATTACAGCGTGGTGCACCCCAGCGCGGGCAACTATGTCGCCATGCTCGGCGGCAGCACCTTCGGCATTCACGACGATGACGCCTGGTATTGCCAGCCGGGTTTCGAGGACCAGCACTGCCGCCACGCCAAGGAGGCCGGCTACGCGCCGCACTCCATCACCGCCCGCAGCTTCATGCAGCAGCTTGAGGACGCCAAGCTCACTTGGAAGGGCTATTTCGAGGATCTGCCCGAGCCCGGCTCGCTGGCCATCTACCATCCGAGTGAGGACAATCCCGACCCGAAGCGGCCCGACCGGCTCTACGCCGCCAAGCATAACGGCTTCATTTTCTTCGAGCATGTGCGCCAGGACCCCAAGATTGGCGAAAAGATCGTGCCTCTCAGCCAGCTCGCCGCCGATCTCGCCGCCAACCGTATGCCGGCCTACGCGCAGATTATCCTCAACCAATGCAATGATATGCACGGCCTCCCCCGTGTGGGGACGGGGCCGGCGCCGGAAGCTGACTGCGTGATGCCGAAGCGCGACGATACGGCGGCCTGGATGCCGCTCATCAGGCAGGGCGACAAGGCCACCGCCGAGGTGGTTGACCAGATCATGGCCGCGCCGGTTTGGGAGAGCAAAGGCAACGCCGCCATCGTCATCACCTGGGACGAAGACGGCTACGACACCAAGGGGCAGCAGGGTTGTTGCGGCTTCGAACCCGAGAGCCCGGCCAATTTCGGCGGCGGACACGTGGCGGCGATTGTCATCACCAATCACGGGCCGCGAGGCGTCAGCGATCCGGTGCCGTACAACCATTACTCGCTGTTGCGGACCTGCGAGGAGGTATTCGGGCTGACCGGATTTCTGGGGCTCGCCGGCGCCGGCGATCAGGGCGTGAAGGCAATGACGCCGCTGTTCGCGGTTTCGCCGGCGCGCTGAACGCCAAGTTACGTCTTTGCGGCCGGAGGAGGTGGAGGCGGAAAGCCCTGCTTCGTCAGCTCGTTGCCGACATCGGTCTGCGCCCGTTCCAGCGCCGATTTGGCCTGGGCCTGGTTCCAATTCTCCGCCTCTTTCATATGCTTGGTGAAAATCGCGGTGATGGGGGCTCGGATGTCGGGCAATGCCGGCTTGGGCGGCGGCGCGGGCGCCGGCTTCTCCTTGAGGAGAAAATGCGCCCGGATGAGGAGCAGGCTGAGGATAATGACGAACAGCCATGCAATGGACGGGAAGTCATCACACGGAGCGGGCGGCTCGGCATCCCAGCAGCGGGATCGCGTGGCCAGGATCAGACCGAGATTATTGAGGAGTAACATTGCCGCCCTTTTCGAATGTTTCCTGCCTGTTCACCGGTCATTTTTGTCCGCAGCCGAAAGTTCCGCACTGATCTGGAGCGCCGGGGCTGGCTGTTCCCATTGGCCTGTGGATTCTGGCGGAGGCTTGGCGCGTAACGGGGCTGGGGCTGTCAGTGGATTGGCAATGCGGCCCCATTTAATTGAAGTGGTGCGCGCGGATGGAATCGAACCACCGGCCCGCTGCGTGTAAAGCAGCAGCTCTACCTCTGAGCTACGCGCGCAAAAACTATCATTCAATCGGCCGCACCATAACCAACGGCGGCCCGCTATACAACCCCGAAGTAAAAAAGCCGGGGGAGTGAACCCCGGCTTCAGTTTGGAGATGAGAGGGAGAATTATGCAGCAATTCCCATGCTACTCATATTACTTCAGGGGCGTGGCGTGGCCGTGGCCCAGGAAGTCGAACTTGTAGGTCAGCACCATACGGGCGGTGTGCACGTCCGGAGCAAGCGTGACGCTGGCGGAGGAGCCTTCATTGTCGCTAAGCCGGAAGAGGTCTTCCTTGTCGAACCGGCTGAAGCGGTATTCGCCCTTCAGGAACCAGTTGCTGTGGAGCTGGGTTTCGAAGCCGCCGCCGAGGGTCAGACCGCCGAAGGTGGGCAGATGACCCAGGTTGCCGCTGGCGCTGTAGCCGTCGTAGCTGAGCGTGACGCGCGGACCTTTGAACTTGGTCTCGCTGTAACCCGCCAAACCGTAGATCAGTGTTTGGGGATGAATCAGGAAGCCGAGCCGGCCGCCAGCCGTCCACATATAGTCTTGATCGAGCGTGATTTTAAAGCGGTCGCCCCCGGAGCTGATGCTCAGTTCCGAGTCGGTGTCCGTAAAGTCGTAGTCGAAGAACGCGCCGAGCACCCAACGGCTGGCGATCTGACGATCGTAGCCAACTTGCAGGGTGCCGAAAACGCCCTGGCCGCCGATGCCGTCGAAGTTCAGATTGCCGAAGTCGTACTCGTTCTCGCCGTACATTTGTGACGAGTTGAGGTCCAACTCGTGGACGACCGCACCAGCGCCGATACCGGCACCGATATACAGGCCGGTCCAGTTAACGCTAGCGGGAGCAGCCACCGGAACGGCCTTGTAAGCCCGCTTTTCCATCAAACCATCGGCATGAGCGATACTGCTCACACCAATCAAAGCCGCTGCGGCGGCAAAAATCGTTGCTTTGCGCATTTGTTTTTCCTGAAAAGTGCCCCAATACGCAAGACGCAAACGCGAATACAAAAAATTGGGCGAGGCCCCATACCTCGTGATTTGAATTAATGTGATTCGATTGAGCGCCGCTAAATGAACATAAAAATGTACCGAATTAAGCGCATTGCATGCAGCAAATGGGCAACATTATTGCTTCCGGCGGCTGAGGCTGACGTGTAAAGCAACTCAGGATTGCGGCGTCTTCTGTTCCTTGCGGAAAAGGTAATATTCGCGGCTGTTGTCAATTGCGCGGGCCGCCGCCATTCGACGAATCAAAGCGCGCATAGAAAAAGCCGGGGATCGCATCCGATCACCCGGCTTTCGTATCTCTGGCGGCCCAAACAGGCCGCCCGTTATGCAAGTGTTAATGCGCCACGAACACAGTCGAAGGCTCCGCGCCCGGTGCAGCCGCCGCTGGCGCCGCCACCGGCTCAGTCCATTCGATGGGCTCCGGCTTGCGTTGCAGAGCATAGGCCAGCACCTCGTCCATCCGCGCCACCGGGATGATCTCCAGCTTGTTCTTCACGTTGTCCGGGATTTCGGCCAGATCCTTGGCGTTCTCCTCGGGGATGATCACGCGCTTGATACCGCCGCGCAGAGCCGCCAGCAGCTTCTCCTTGAGGCCGCCGATCGGCAGCACCCGCCCGCGCAGGGTGATTTCGCCGGTCATGGCGACGTCCTTGCGCACCGGAATGCCGGTCATCACCGAGATGATGGCGTGACCATGGCGACGCCAGCAGACGGACCGTCCTTCGGCGTGGCGCCCTCGGGCACGTGCACGTGGATGTCCGTCTTCTCGAACATCGGCGGCTCGATGCCGAAGTCCATGGCCCGCGAGCGCACATAGGCGTTGGCGGCCTGGATGAACTCCTTCATCACGTCGCGCAGGTTGCCGGTGACGGTCATCTTGCCCTTGCCCGGCATCAGCACGCCTTCGATGGTCAGCAGCTCGCCGCCCACCTCGGTCCAGGCGAGGCCGGTGACGACGCCCACCTGATCCTCAAGCTCGGCCTCACCGAAGCGATAGCGCGGCACGCCCAGGAAGTCCTTGAGCTTCTCAGGCGTGACCACCACCGTGGTCGACTTGCCGCTTTCGATCTCCTTGACCGATTTGCGGGCCAGCTTGGCCACTTCGCGCTCCAGGCTGCGCACGCCCGCTTCGCGCGTGTAGCGCCGGATGACCTCGATCAGCGCCTCGTCCTCGATGCCACTCCTCCAGCTTCAGGCCGTGGGTTTCAAGCTGATGCGGGATGAGGTGCCGCTTGGCGATCTCCAGCTTCTCGTCCTCGGTGTAGCCCGCAAGGCGAATGATCTCCATGCGGTCCATCAGCGGCGGCGGAATGTCGAGCGTGTTGGCCGTCGTGACGAACATCACGTTCGACAGGTCGTAATCGACTTCAAGATAGTGATCGTTGAACTCGTGGTTCTGCTCGGGATCGAGCACTTCGAGCAGCGCCGAAGCCGGATCGCCGCGGAAGTCGGCGCCCATCTTGTCGATTTCGTCGAGCAGGAACAGCGGGTTGATCTTCTTGGCCTTCCGCATCGACTGGATGACCTTGCCGGGCATCGAGCCGATATAGGTGCGCCGGTGGCCGCGGATTTCCGCCTCGTCGCGCACGCCGCCCAGCGACATGCGGACGAATTCGCGGCCCGTGGCCCGGGCGATCGACTTGCCGAGCGAGGTCTTGCCGACGCCGGGAGGGCCGACGAGGCAGAGGATCGGACCCTTCAGCGTGTTGGTCCGCTTCTGCACCGCGAGATATTCGAGGATGCGCTCCTTGACCTTTTCGAGGCCGTAGTGATCCTCGTCGAGGACGGTCTGGGCTTCTTCGAGATCGGTCTTGACCTTGCCCTTGACGCCCCACGGGATCGTCAGCAGCCAGTCGAGATAGTTGCGCACGACGGTCGCTTCGGCCGACATCGGGCTCATCTGGCGCAGCTTCTTCAGCTCGCCGAGGGCCTTTTCGCGGGCTTCCTTCGAGAGCTTGGTCTTCTCGATCTTGTCTTCGAATTCGGAGATGTCGTCGCGCTCGTCGCCGTCGCCCAGCTCCTTCTGAATGGCCTTCATCTGCTCATTCAGATAGTATTCGCGCTGGGTCTTCTCCATCTGGCGCTTGACGCGGGAGCGGATTTTCTTCTCCACCTGGAGCACGGAGATTTCGCTCTCCATCAGCATGTAGACGCGCTCCAGCCGCTCGGAAATCGTGATGATTTCGAGAATTTCCTGCTTCTCGGCGATCTTCACGGCGAGATGCGAGGCGATGGTGTCGGCGAGCTTCGAATAGTCGTCGATCTGCTGATCGTGCCGAGCACTTCGGGCGAAATCCGCTTGTTGAGCTTGACGTAGGTTTCGAACTGGCTGACGGCCGAGCGGGCCAGGGCTTCGATCTCGTCGGTCGGGCCCGCTTCGTCCACGCGCTCGATCTCGGCCTCGAAATAACGACTGGTTGCTGGTGAAGCGGCGGATATGGGCGCGCCGGCGTGCCTTCGACCAGCACCTTCACGGTGCCGTCGGGCAGCTTCAGCAGTTGGAGCACCGAGGCCAGCGTGCCCATGGTGTAGATGGCGCCGTCTCGGGATCGTCGTCGCCGCGTTCTTTTGCGCGACAAGCAGAATCTGCTTGTCGGTGCGCATCACTTCTTCGAGCGCGTTGATGGACTTTTCGCGTCCGACGAACAGTGGCACGATCATGTACGGGAATACGACAATATCGCGCAGCGGCAGGACCGGGAAGACTTCCGCGCAGGCTCGTCAGGGGTGTGCGTAGTATCGCTGTCATCTGGGTCTCCCTGGCGTCGAGGCAGAATCTCGTTAGGGTGAAAGACTGCAGTGCTTCGCGGCTTGTGAGCGGATCCCCGGTATCGTAAACGCGATCAGGCGGCCGCCATACGGCCCAAATGCATCGGCTGGCGCATTTCGGTGGTAAAGGCGATAAGCACCGACTGGCTGGCGTGCTGGTAGCGTGGATAGCGGTGAGAGGTTAATCAATGGGGCCGCCGCGATGCGGATTCGAGGCGCGGCGGCGGTGCCGTCACAATGTCGCGGGATGCAGACGACGTATGAATGCCTGGTACTGCTGATACTGCGCATCAACACCTGTCACACTCACGCACTTGAACTCGACTTCGCCCGCATCGCTCCGAGTAAATGCGCAGCGGCTTGGCGTTACCTTCGCAAACTTCGCGGCTGACGACGACTTCCTCGACGCCCTTCAGGCCCGGCAGCTCGAACATGGTGTCCAGCAGGATGGTTTCCATGATGGAGCGCAGGCCGCGGGCGCCGGTCTTGCGTTCGATCGCCTTGCGGGAGATGGCCCTAAGCGCGTCGTCGGCGAGGGTGAGATCGCACGTCTTCCATCTCGAACAGGCGCTGATACTGCTTCACCAGCGCGTTCTTGGGCTCGGTCAGGATGCGCACCAGGGCTTCTTCGTCCAGGTCTTCGAGGGTGGCGAGCACCGGCAGACGGCCGATGAACTCGGGGATGAGGCCGAATTTCAGCAGGTCTTCCGGCTCCAGTGCCGCGGAAGACTTCGCCCGTGCGGCGGTCGTCGGCGGCCTGACACCTTGGCGCCGAAGCCGATGGAGGTCGACTTGCCGCGCTGGGCGATGATCTTTTCGAGGCCCGAGAAGGCGCCGCCGCAGATGAACAGGATGTTGGTCGTGTCCACCTGGAGGAATTCCTGCTGCGGATGCTTGCGGCCGCCCTGGGGCGGCACGCTGGCGACCGTGCCTTCCATGATCTTCAGCAGCGCCTGCTGCACGCCTTCGCCGGACACGTCGCGGGTGATCGACGGGTTGTCCGACTTGCGGCTGATCTTGTCCACTTCGTCGATGTAGACGATGCCGCGCTGGGCGCGGTCCACGTTGTAGTCGGCGGCCTGGAGCAGCTTGAGGATGATGTTTTCGACGTCCTCGCCCACGTAACCGGCTTCGGTCAGCGTGGTGGCGTCGGCCATGGTGAACGGCACGTCGAGGATGCGCGCCAGCGTCTGGGCCAGCAGCGTCTTGCCGCAGCCCGTCGGGCCGATCAGCAGGATGTTCGACTTGGCCAGTTCGACGTCGTTGTTCTTCGCTGGCGTGGTTGATGCGCTTGTAATGGTTGTGGACCGCCACCGAAAGGACGCGCTTGGCGTAGTCCTGGCCGATCACGTAATCGTCGAGCACGGAGCAGATTTCCATGCGGCGTCGGAACGCCATCGCGGGACTTCACGTAGGCGTTCTTGTTCTCCTCGCGGATGATGTCCGTGCACAGCTCGACGCACTCGTCGCAGATGAACACCGTAGGCCCTGCGATCAGCTTGCGAACCTCGTGCTGACTCTTTCCGCAGAAGGAGCAGTAGAGTGTGTTCTTGGTTTCGTTTCCGCTGACCTTGCTCATACCAGTGTCCTGCTTTTTGACGCACACCCGCTCAATGCGAGCGTCCAACCTTCTAGCCAACTATTGTTCATCGTTTGGCAGGTGCGAGTCAACCGCGCACTTGTCAACAGGGTTCTGCCGGGGCACGAACCGCGAACATCAATTGATAGTTCGCGGGCCGCGCACGGGCGCCCAGCTTTTACTCAGGCATCTCACGTTTCGTCATCACCTGATCGATGATGCCGAACGCCTTGGCGGCTTCCGCCGTCATGAAATTGTCGCGGTCCAGCGCATCGGCGATCACGGCTACCGGCTGCCCGGTGTGATGCGAGTAAACCCTGTTCAGCCGCTCCCGCACGGCCAGGATCTCGCGGGCGTGACGTTCGATGTCGCTCGCCTGGCCCTGGAAGCCGCCGGAGGGCTGATGCACCATGATGCGGGCGTTGGGCAGGGCATAACGCATGCCCGCCTCGCCTGCGCACAGCAGCAGCGAACCCATGGAAGCGGCCTGTCCGATGCAGAGCGTCGAGACGGGCGGCCGGATGAATTGCATGGTGTCGTAAATCGCCATACCCGAGGTGACGACGCCGCCGGGTGAGTTGATGTACATGGCGATTTCCTTTTTCGGATTCTCCGACTCCAGGAACAGGAGCTGCGCCGTGATCAGCGAGGCCATGTAGTCCTCGACAGGCCCGGTCACGAAAATCAGGCGCTCTTTGAGCAGCCGCGAATAGATGTCGTAGGCGCGTTCGCCACGATTGGTCTGCTCGACCACCATGGGCACCAGTGTTGACATATAGTATTCGGCCGGATCACGCATCGTTCCTCCCTTGCGGCATTCCCCCAGGGTGTTGCCGCCCCATTTGTCCACCAGTCCGCTGTAACTGCCGTGTCATATGTGATTTGTGTTAACTAAAAGTTCCAGTCCCCAGGCGATCACGATGTGCCTGGGGTGGAGTCCCGTTTGCGGGCATTGTGGAAACGCCCGCGCTGTGCCGCCTTGCTGCGGAAGATTTTATGGCCTTAACCTTAGCCGAAGCTGAACGCTTGCGGCTGGTGTCCGGTTAGTGATCGTGATCGCAATCCGGACCGTGCACGTGGCCTTCTTCCTCGTCGTCTTCAAGGGCTTTGAGCAATTCCGGCACGGTCACGGTCTTTTCCGTCACCTTTGCGAGTTCCAGCGCGAACGTCACGACCTTGTCTTCATAGATCGGCGCACGCAACTCATTAACTGCATCCGGATTTTTCTTATA
Organism: uncultured Alphaproteobacteria bacterium; assembly: GCA_963827885.1. Lineage (GTDB taxonomy): Bacteria > Pseudomonadota > Alphaproteobacteria > Rhizobiales > Rhodomicrobiaceae > CAWHDD01. Next base: position 74,792 of record CAWHDD010000020.1, read on the forward strand.
GAATTGAATGACGTTGCTCTCCTGGCCCGGATATTGGCGGGCGCGGTCGATGATGGCGCGGCGAACGTCCTCGTCGGTGATCTTGATCTCGTTGCGCTGGCCGATCTCGGACAGCACCAGCCCCAGACGCACGCGGCGCTCGGCCAGCCCCTGATATTCCTCGCGGGCCTTGTCCTCGGTGGTCTTCTCGTCCTCCCAGGTCTTGCCCGCGCGTTCCAGACGCTGCGTCATGTCCTGCCACATGGCGTTGAATTCGTGCTCGACCAGCGACGGCGGCAGCTCGAACTTGTGCGACTTGTCCAGAGCGTCGAGCAGCGCCTTCTTCAATTTCTGGCGTGAAGCGTTGTCATATTCGCGGGCGATGCGCTCCTTGACGGCTTCGCGCAGCTTCTCCAGCGATTCGAGGCCAAGCGACTTGGCGAACTCGTCGTTTGCCTCGGGCGTCACCGGGCTGGCGACTTCCTTCACCGTCACTTTGAATTCGGCAGGCTGTCCGGCCAGGGTCTCGACGGGGTATTTCTCAGGGAAGGTCACGTTCACAACTGGCGTGTCGCCGGCCTTCACGCCCAGCAGCCCTTCCTCAAATCCCGGAATGAAGCGGCCCTGGCCGAGCACCAGCGGCGCATCTTCGGCGCTGCCGCCCTCGAAAGGCTCGCCGTTCACCATGCCGACGAAATCCATGGTCACACGGTCGCCGTTCTCGGCCGCGCCGTCTTTCGCCTCGTAGCCGACGTTGGCTTCGCGCAGATTGTCGAGGCTGCGGGTGAGCTGCTCCTCGCCCACTTCGGCGACCGGCTTCTCCAGCGTCAGCTCGCGCAGGTCGGTCAGCTCGATCTTGGGCAGCACCTCGAACTTCATGGTGTATTCCAGGTCGGCGGTGCCGGTCAGGACGCTCTCGATGGTCGCCTGATCCTCGGGCAGCTTCACCTCGGGCTGGAACGCCGGGCGCTCGTTGCGCTCCTTCAGCGCGTCGGCCGTGGATTTGCTGATGGTCTGCTCGACCACCTCGGCCATGACGGAGCGGCCATAGGTCTTGCGGATGTGCGCGAGCGGCACCTTGCCGGGGCGGAAGCCCTTGACCTGCACTTTGTCCTTCAGTTCCCCGAGCCGTTCCTCCATGCGGTCGTGCAACTCCTTGGCGTTGACGACCACTTTCAACTCGCGCTTCAAACCTTCGGAAATCGTCTCGGTGATTTGCATTTTTTAAATTCACTCAAATGTTCGGTGTTGGATCGGACGGAGTTAGCATTAAATCGCGAATTGTTGATGTCATTATCACATTCGCGACACAATGCAAGATTTGGACTTCTCTACTACTTAAACCGGCCGGCGATTGTTGCTGCCGAACCTGGAGCTGGTGCGGGCGAAGGGACTCGAACCCCCACGACTTTCGTCACTGGAACCTAAATCCAGCGCGTCTACCAATTCCGCCACGCCCGCGATTTGGGCCAAGTCATTAGCAAGAGATTGCGGCCAAGGCCAGATGAATTCAAGATAAGCACCGCCAATCGTGAAAGCCCGCGCCCGCGCCGGTCCCGCGGGAGGCCCGTCCCCGGTTGATGGGCGAGCAAATGCGGCCGCGATCCGGCGCGATCACGGAGATATGACCCCGCCAATTCTCCGGCTCGAATCAGGTGCGCACACCGGCGGCCTGCCCAAGTCCGGCATGAGCGAAAAAAACCATCGCCGGCATTTCAGGTTGACTCCGGGCGCTCGCTAAGAGGAATAAAAGCGTCCGACTGCCGTTGTCAGGCTCTGAAGACTGAGCAGACGCCCACAGCGGCTGTGTCGAACCCGTGCTGCCCCCAACTGCGGGGTTCAGCATATCTGATGGTATTACATAGAGTGCAGGCTGGATGATACCCGAGATCGGTCACTTCGCGTTGACTTTCGCGCTGGCGATTGCAGTCACGCAGGCGGTCGTGCCGCTGTGGGGTGCTCACCGGCGCAACGTGGCGGACATGGCGTTTGCGAGATACGCAGCGCTTGGCCAGTTGCTGTTCGTGAGCATCTCTTTTAGCTGCTTGATGTACGCCTTCGTCACGTCAGACTTCTCCGTGGCTCTCGTCGCGGCCAATTCCCATACCGCCAAACCGATGCTCTATAAAGTGTCGGGGCTCTGGGGCAACCACGAGGGCTCGATGCTGCTCTGGGTGCTGATCCTGGCGCTGTTCGGCGGCGCGGTGGCGGCATTCGGCAACAACATGCCCGAGACGCTGCGGGCGCGCGTGCTCTCCGTGCAGGGCATGATCGGCCTCGGCTTCCTGGCCTTCATCGTCTTCACCTCCAACCCGTTCCTGCGGCTCGAATTTCCGCCCGCCGACGGCCAGGAACTCAACCCCATCCTGCAAGACCCCGGCCTCGCCTTCCATCCGCCGTTCCTCTATCTGGGGTACGTGGGCTTCTCGATGGCCTTCTCGTTCTCGGCCGGTGCGCTGATCGAAGGGCGAGTCGATGCCTGCTGGGCGCGCTGGGTGCGGCCGTGGGTGCTGGCGGCATGGGTTTGCCTGACCATCGGCATCGTGCTGGGCAGCGCGTGGGCGTATTACACGCTGGGCTGGGGCGGCTGGTGGTTCTGGGACCCGGTTGAAAACGCCTCGTTCATGCCGTGGCTGGTGGGCACAGCGCTGCTGCACTCGGCCCTGGTGGTGGAGCGCCGGCAAACGCTGACGCATTGGACGCTGCTGCTCGGCATCATCACCTTCACGCTCAGCCTCATCGGCACGTTCCTGGTGCGCTCCGGCGTGCTGACCAGCGTGCATGCATTCGCACAAGACCCGGCGCGCGGCGTCTTCATCCTGATGCTGCTGATCCTGGCCACGGGCGGCGCGCTGACGCTGTACGCCTTCCGCATGCCCACGCTGAAACACGGCTCGCAGTTCGCGCCAGTCAGCCGCGAGGGCGGTCTCGTCGTCAACAACATCCTGCTGATCGTCGCCGCCGGCACCGTGTTCATTGGCACGTTCATGCCGCTGGCCGTCGATCTGATGGGCCGCGACAAGATTTCCGTCGGCCCGCCGTACTACAATCTGGTGTTCACGCCCATCGCCGTGCTGCTCATGGCGGCGGTCGTCTTCGGGCCGACGCTGAAATGGAAGCGCGACGATCTGGCGAGCGTCCTGGTGCGCCTGCGCTGGCCCGCGCTGGTTGCCGTGCTCGCGATTCCGGCCACGCTCTTCGGCATGGATCTGACGCTGGGGAGCGTTGCTGCCGCGGGGTCGCTGGGGCTGGCGGCGTGGCTTGTGGCGGGGTCGCTCTATGTCTTCGCCCGCCGTGTGCGCCTGGGCAGCGTGCCGCTCACCGTTTCGCACAGCCTGGCCAGAACCACGCCACGTTCCTACTACGGCCTCGTCCTCGCCCATGCGGGCCTGGGGCTAACCGTTGCCGGCATCACCGGCATCACCGCCTGGAGCAGCGACAAGGTGCTATCCATGCGGACCGGCGACACCGTCAGCATCGCCGCTTATGAAGTGCAGCTTCGCTCGGTCGGCGACGTGCAAGGCCCGAATTATACCGCCGCGCAGGCACGGTTCTACGTCACGCGCAACGGCAAGCCGGTCACGGATCTGATCACTGAGCGGCGGTTTTATCCCGTGCGCCAGCAGGAAACCACGGTTGCCGGCATTCGGACACATCCGGTGAGCAACATCTACGTGGCGCTGGGCGAGCAGGACAAGACCGGAGCGTGGTCCGTGCGGCTCTATCACCATCCGCTGGCGGTGTGGATCTGGCTTGGCGGCCTGGTCATGGCGCTGGGCGGCATGGTATCCCTGACGGACCGGCGTTTCCGCGTCGGCGTTCCCCAGCGTGCCCAGCGGCTCTCCGCTCCGGTACCAGCGGAATAGACGGGAAATATCATGGCAAAGCTGATCCGCTTCGTTCCCATATTCATTTTCGTTGTCATCGCTGGCGCGCTCGCCTGGAGCCTGACCAACGACCCGCAGAAAATGCCGTCGATGATGATCGACAAGCCGGTGCCGGACTTCGCCCTGCCGGCGGTGCAGCCCGGCGGCGCCGGCCTTGCTACTGCGGACTTCCAAGGCAAGGTCGTGCTGCTCAACGTGTTTTCCTCCAAGTGCGTCATGTGCGAGGTGGAACATCCGACGCTGGTGGAACTCGCCAAGAACCCGGCGTTTTCGCTTTTCGGCATGGACTGGCGCGATGACCCGGAGGGCCGGAAACGCTGGCTCGCACGGCACAAAAGCCCCTATCAGCGCATGGGCGACGACCAATCCGGCCGCGTCGGCATCGACTTCGGCGTCACGGCCACCCCGGAAACCTTCATCATCGACCGGACGGGCCGCATCCGCTACCGTCACGCCGGGCCGATCACGCCCGATGTGTGGGGCGAGGTGTTCAAGCCCCTGCTGGCCCATATCAATACGGAGCGAGGCGGATGAAATTCGCAACTTTGCCTGCCCTCGCCGCATTCGCGGTGCTTATTGGGCTGACACTTATGATGCCCACGGACGCCGGCGCGGTGAACCCTGACGAAGTGCTGCAAGATCCGGCGCTGGAGGCCCGCGCCCGCGAGCTGAGCGGGCAGTTGCGCTGTGTCGTCTGCCAGAACCAGACCATCGACGAGTCCAATGCGCCGCTCGCCCACGATCTGCGCGTGCTGGTGCGCGAGCGTCTGACCAAGGGCGACACCGATGAGCAGGCGCTGGGCTTTGTCGTGACCCGCTACGGCAATTTCGTGCTGATGAAGCCGCCGTTTCAGTCCAACACGCTGCTGTTGTGGTTTGGGCCGCTGATTCTGCTGGTCCTGGCGGCCCTGGGTTTTGGCTGGTATCTGCGCGAACGCGCGACGGCGCCGGCAGTGGCGGCCTCGACGTTCACCGATGATGAAAAGCGGCGCTTGGATGAGCTGCTGAAAAAGGGAAGTGCACAATGACACTGCTTTGGATTCTGCTGACGGCCATGTGCTCGGCGGCGGCGGTGCTCGTCGCGGCACCGTTCCTGCGCAGGCTCGACGGACGCGATACAGCGCTGGCGCGCGATGTGGAAATCTACCGCGATCAGTTGCGCGAAGTGGAGCGCGAGGCCGCCGATGGCTTGATCGACGCCGAGCAGGCCGAGTCCGCGAGCCAGGAAATCAAGCGCCGTCTGCTGGCGGCCGACCGCTCCAGCGAGGCCGCCCCCGCGCCGGAGTCGTTCGGTCAGCGGAATTTCGCCATCATCGCGGTCGCGGGCATCGTCGTGCTCGGATCGACCATTCTCTATGCCATCAACGGCCGCCCGGACCTGCCGTCCGTGACGCATGCGTCCAGAGTTGCCGTGGCCGAGTCTCCCTCCGCCCCCGCGATGCCGGCGGCCGCCCGGATGCCCACGCCGGCGCCGTCGAAGGTGGCCGAGAACCAGGAGCAGCCCGCAAGCGCACAGCCCACGACGCTGCCCAGTGTGGACTCGATGATCGAGCGCCTCGCCGCCCGTCTCAAAGCCAAGCCGGACGACGCAGAGGGCTGGCGCACGCTGGGCTGGTCGTATACCGCCATGGACCGCCATGCGGATGCGGTCGAAGCCTACGCCAAGGCGGTGGCACTGCGGCCGGACATGGCGTCCTATCAGGCCGGGCACGGCGAAGCGATGGTGCGGGCGGCGAACGGTACGCTGTCGCTGCAAGCGAAGGTCGCCTTCGAGGCCGCGCTGAAACTCGACCCGAAAGAGCCGCGCGCCCGCTTCTTCCAAGGCGTGGCACGGCAGCAGGAGGGCGACAAAGCCGAAGCGCTGGAAATCTGGATCGCGCTGCTGAACGACGCCACGCCCGAGGATTCCTGGGCCACTGAGCTGCGCCTGCATACCAATGCGCTGGCGGCGGAAATGGGCGTTGATATCTCCGCGCGTCTGCCGGGCACCGCTCCGGCTGCCGCCGCTGCCGCGCCTGCCGCTCACCCCGCGCCCATGGCTCCCGTTGCGGCCCATCCGGCGCCCGAGGCGAAAGGGCCAACGGCGGCGGACGTCAGCAATGCCGAGGCGATGACGCCCGAAGCGCGCAAGAGCATGGTTGACGGCATGGTCGTCCGCCTGGTTGCGCGCCTGGAGAAATCCCCCCGCGACACTCAGGGCTGGATCATGCTGATCCGGTCGCGCAAGGTGATGGGTGACGCTGATGGGGCGAAGGAAGCCCTCGACAAAGCGGTCAAGGTTTTTGCCGACACGCCCGACGAGCAGGGGCAGATCGTCGCGGCCGCGAAGGAAATGGGCGTGACGCAGTAGCCGGAAGGCGTTCTGATTGCCCCGCTGGCAAGCGTCTGAGTCCGTGGCCCCACCCTCACCCGGCCGCTTCGCAGCCACCCTCTCCCATCAAGGGAGAGGGGAAGAGGGCAGTTCCTCGCCGGGGCGTGGGAAAGGGTGAGGGGGCTTCGGCTGGCGAAATCACCGGGGTAATCATCTCAGCCCGCTCCTCAAATGCAGGGGGAATACCGCCGCCTTGAAATTCCGGGCGGTGAAGCCCTATGTAACGAGCTGTCCGCCGGCTCACGATACAAACCCATCGCCAATCGCAGTGCTCCGCGCCGCTGCCTGAAATCGCCCCCATGCAAAAGCCTGCCGCAGCGCTCCGGCGCGCAGATATGCCGTTTGCCGAGTTCGTCGCCCTGATGGCGCTGATGATGGCGCTCACCGCGTTTTCCATCGACAGCATGCTGCCCGCCCTGCCGGACATGGGGCGCTCCCTCGGCATTGCCGGTCCCAACGGCCACCAGCTCGTTCTCACCTATTACCTGCTCGGTTTCGCCGCCGGGCAACTGATCTACGGCCCGCTTTCCGACCGCTACGGCCGCAAACCGCCGCTGGCCTACGGCCTCGTTCTCTATGCCATCGCCACGCTCGCGGCCATCGTCGCGGCGGACGCCGCCACCATGTTCATCGCCCGCGCCGTGCAGGGCCTCGGCGCCGCCGCCCCGCGCGTCATGGCCACGGCCATCGTGCGCGACCGCTTCACCGGCCGCCGGATGGCGCGCGTCATGTCCTTCGTGATGATGGTTTTCATGGCCGTGCCGATCCTGGCGCCCGCCGCCGGTGCGGGTATCATGCAGGTGTCGGTGTGGCGCGCGATCTTTTTGGTGCTGCTGGTGGCGTCGGTAGTGACGCTGGCGTGGTCGCAATGGCGCCTGCCTGAAACGAAGGCCGAGGCCGGAAATCTGCCGTTCTCCGCCTCCGCCTTTGCCGGCGCCATACGGCTCGCTGTGACGAACCGGCAGACCCTCGGCTACACCGTGGCGCTCGGCTGTATGTTCGGCATCCTGTTGAGCTACGTCGCCAGCTCGGAGCAGATTTTTGTCGATGTATACAAGCTCGGCGTGGCTTTTCCGCTGGTGTTCGGCGCCATCGCCTCGGTGATGATCGCGGCCTCCTTCATCAACTCGCAAATCGTCGAGCGGTACGGCATGCATCGCGTGTCGCATATCGCGCTGGCGGGGTTCCTCGGCGTATGCGGGCTGATGGCCCTTGCCGGCTATCCGAAGGAGCCGCCGCTGCTGGTGTTTGCGCTTTTCATCGCCAGCGCCTTCTTCTGCTTCGGCCTGATCGCGCCGAATTTCAACGCCCTCGCCCTGGAGCCGATGGGGGAGATCGCGGGCACCGCTTCGTCGCTGCTCGGCTGCTACACGACCACGGCGGCCGCCGCTTTCGGCTGGCTGATCGGGCAGTCGTTCGACAACTCGGTCCGGCCGCTGTGTATCGGTTTCACACTGCTGGCGGTCGCGGCGCTGGTCATCGTGCTGATCACGGAGCGGTTCAGATTCGCGGTGAGCCAGCCGGATGGCGCCGCCAGCAGGAGTGTCTCAGATTGAAATTTGGCTGGTGGGCTTATCCGAGACGCTCTGGACGATGGAAGACCTTTGTGCGCTGACGGATGCGGTCCGAAAAAGCGTGGTTCATACAGAAAGAAGGCTGCATAGAAGCTTTTTCCTGGACAGAACGAATCGGAAACCCCATATCAAAAGTGCGTGGAACCTGCCACAGGTTCTGCGCTTTCGTTGTTTGTTGCGTTGGAAGTGGTTGAGGCGGCGACTTGAGTCTAAATCAGTAAATCGTCGCTTTCGGTAAGGAGGGGCCTATGCCCACCGTCTTTGATGTGGCGCGGTATATTCTCAACCGTCTAGGTGAGGAGGGCAAGCTGCCTATCACCACTTGGAAGCTGCAAAAGCTCGTCTACTACTCACAGGCATGGTCGCTTGTGTGGGATGACGCCCCGCTTTTTAACTCCGGTATCGAGGCATGGGCTAACGGTCCTGTCTGCCCGGAACTCTATGCCGCCCATCGCGGGAAGTTTAAGATATTCACTTCCGAAGAGGTTGATGGAAATGCCAACGGTCTATCCGTTGTTCAGGGAGACAGCGTAGATGCCGTTATACAGCACTATGGTCGCTACAACCCGCAGTACCTTAGTGAGCTAACGCATTCTGAGCGGCCATGGCTCGAAGCTCGTGAGGGGTTGTCTGCGGGCGAACGGGGCTGCACAGCCATAAATCTTGATACGATGGCTGAGTATTACGGCGGTTTATGACAAAGATTCCAAAATCCGGGGTAACGCCTCGCCCCGGAAAGCTAGTCAAGGACATCAAAATATCGTTCCCTGAGAAGTTCATCAGGGATGCGAAGTCGATTGTTTTGAAGAAAGAAGCAGTTTCTCATCCGCTTAAGTCGCGAATGGGGATGCGAATGACATGGTCCGACGAGCGTAAGGACGTCAATGGTGAATGGAGTTGGGGTGAAACCAGGGACTGGACGGGAAATCTATGGGATCAAACCATTCTTCCATTTCTCGAAGAGTATAAGAACAAGATGTGGAGTGAGATAGAGCGAGAAAACGCTGGTGGCGACAAACGCCACAAGGCGTATGAGATTGACGTAATCTGCACAGAAGCGCAAACTCGATTAATCGAGATAGAATTGGATTACCTAGACGAAGTTTTTAGATTTAGACTCGGCAACAAGCCACGATTTTACGGCTTCAGACTGCAGCACGTATTTTTCGCTCTTTGGTGGGACGGGGAGCATAAAATCTGCCCGACAGACATCCAGGATCGCGGCAAGACGCGGAAGCGTCACTAAAATTCAAACTGAGACACTACCGGCAGCAGGCCGGCTTGAAATTGGGAAAATCCGCCGTTTCGCCCTTAACGTTCCGGGCCGGCGATCAGATTGCGCTGATGGCCGTTTCCAAGCATAAAGTTGCGTGACATCAGCGCCATCTCGAATGGCCCGATTGGTTCCAATTTATTGAAACACAGCCCATGAACGGCATTCGCGGACTGGCGGACATACGCAACGGCGGCAAGGCCGCCATGGCCGGGGCGCTCGCGCTTGCCGATGCGAAGGCGCGCGACGAGCGGGTCCGCCGTGTGCTCGACGAGGCGTACCTGTCGCCGCGTGCGCAGGTCATCGGCCTGACCGGGCCGCCGGGCGTCGGCAAATCGACGCTCATCAACAGCCTCATCAAATCCTGGCGGCGGCGCGGCCTGACCGTGGGCGTCATCGCCATCGACCCGTCGTCGAGGCTGAGCGGCGGCGCGCTGCTGGGCGACCGCGTGCGCATGCGCTCCGGCGCGGACGATACCGGCGTCTTCGTGCGCTCAATTGCCGCACGCGGCCGTCTCGGCGGCCTGGCCGAAGTTGCATACGCCTCGATGGTGCTTATGCGCGCGGTTTATGATCGCGTGGTGGTGGAAAGCGTCGGGGTGGGCCAGTCCGAGGCGGAAATCACGCTGGTGGCCGATACGGTGGTGCTGTGCGTGCAGCCCGGCTCGGGCGACGCCATGCAATTCATGAAGGCCGGCATTATGGAAATTCCCCATATCGCCGTCGTAACCAAGGCCGATCAGGGCGTGCTCGCGTCGCGTGCGCTCGCCGAGATGAAAGGCGCGCTCAGCCTCGCCATGCAGGCCGATGCGAATTGGGAGGTCCGCTGTCTCTCCGTTTCGGCGGCGCGGGAGGATGGCATTGAAGCGCTCGCCGCGCTTGCCGAGACCCATCACGAGCGGCTGGTCCAGGACGGTCTGCTAGCCCGCCGCCGCCACGAGCAGGCCGAGGCGTGGCTGAAGGCGGAAATCGCGGCGGAGGCCTGGCGCGGCGTCGAACTGCTGGGGGCCGCACTGCGCCTCGCGGATAGTGAAAGCCCGTTCACGGCAGAGGTTAAGTTTAAGTCCCGCCTCAATATTTCACTCGCCTGAAGGTTGTGCCAGAAGAGAACGGCCGCTCAATCTCAATTTGCTACGATGGCGTGGCTAATATTGCCGCAGCGTCATTGATTTTGTTGAAAATATCGCGCCCCTGTGACGTATTGGACCTTAGTCTTCGCCCTGTTAGCCTGCCTTCACCTTAATTTGTCCACAGTCTGCTCCATGATAGCGGTTCAACTGACTGGTAAGCTTAAGCGTTCTAAGTGCGTTGGGACACTTGCTAACCGTCTGTTAACCATTTCCGGGATTTAATGCGTTCCAGGAACTGGCGTTGGGGTTTTATAGGCGTAAATGATGTCCCGGTATTCGTATGATCCGTCGGCTGAGTATGACACGGGGGACGAGCCGGTCCCGAACCTTCCGGTGCTAGCCGGTTCCACAGGCCGCAGCCTGGCCGTGATTGATCTCAATCGCGCGGAATTCCTGCCGCCTGACCGTTCCCACGCTTTTCTCAAACGTTTGACCCTTCTTTCCGGCGTCGTTGCCCTCGTCGCATCCGGCTATCTGATCCGGGATACGCGCCTCACCGAAAAGCTCCAGTTTTACGCGGACGAAATCTGGTCCAGTTCCGCTTCGACAACCTCCGCGTCCCGTCAAACGGACGAGCTTGAGACCACGGACAAAGTCGGCGTCGTGCCGATCCAGGCGAACAGCCTGTTCGAAGGCGGCGGCAAAGGCCCGCGCGCCGATCACTTCCTGACCGCAACGAACAGCCCGCAGCGTGCATCCGTCATTCTGGCGTCGATGAGCCCGGTGGCCACCGATAGCGCCGCCCCCGCACCCGCCGCGCCATACCGCGACTATGTTGCTGTCAGCCGCGGGAAGAAGGGCAATCTTTGGCGCCCAGGCGATCCGTTCGACGGCGAGATCGAAGTCGCAAAGGCGAGCGACAACTCCATACCCGGCCCCGGCCGTATTGCAAGTAATCGTGCCACCGCTGGCGTGTTCTTCGCATCGGCGCTGGGTGCCAACAGCCTGGAAAATAATAAGCCCCAAGTGCAGCTTGCCTCACTCGCCGCGCCGCAACAGGGCGGATGGGATCATCTGCTCCAACTGGCGCGCGTGAACTCCGCAGGATGCCACACTTTTGGGCGGCGTCTCGGAAACCGAGTTCCGCAATCGCGAACGTCAGTGCATGGCCATCGCGATCTATTTCGAGGCCCGCGACGAGCCGCTGAAGGGGCAGATCGCCGTTGGCCAGGTCATCATGAACCGCGTCAACAGCCCCTACTATCCGAAGACCATTTGCAGCGTCGTCTATGAGGGCAGCCTGAGACGCACCGGCTGCCAGTTTTCCTTCACCTGCGACGGCAAGACCCATCGCACCACCGAGAAGAAGGAGTGGGAGACCGCGCTGGAGATCGCCAAGCAGGTTATCGACGGCAAGGCGCGCGTGAAGGATGTCGGCAACGCCACGCATTACCACGCGACCTATGTGCATCCGGCGTGGCGGAAGATGGTGTCGCGGGTCACGCAGATCGGCACGCACATTTTCTATACCGCGCCCTTCGCCGATCCGAGCATAACCTATAACCACGAAGAGCCGGACGACGCGGAACGCGCGCATATCCAGAAGGTTCAGCAGCAACTGGCGCAGGAACAGCAGTCTCAGCCCGCGCAGCCGGTGACACAGACCGCTTCCACGGACACGCGGGCATCTGACGGCGTCGAGAACATGCCCGCTCAGCGGCCAACGTCAGCGTTTGGGTTCAACGGTCAGTAAAACGGCCGACAGTGCAACGCGGGCGGAGTACACCTTCGCCCGATTGCGTAGAAAATCCGTGAAAATCAGATCCAGCCAAAGCGCAACGGCATGCGCACGCCGTACCATGCGTGCACACCGCGTTGCGGCGAGCTATTTATCAGCCTGAAAGCGAACGCCAGCGGCCTAATCGCGATGCAGGCTGATCGCGTGCGCCGCCGGCTTGCCCTGGCTCCGCGCCAATTTCCGCTTCGCCTTTTGCATCTCCGCCTCCGTGCGCTCAACCTCGCGCCGGTACCACCTGTAAACGCACCAGATCAAAGTTGCCGAGACGGCAATGACCACCAACTGAGACATAACGCAACCTCGCTACTTGCGCGTTTTCCGCATGCACGCACCTCCGGCGCATCACGAACACCGCTTAGAAACCGAACCTCGCCCATATCGCCCTCGCCTCCAATGCGGATATGACCTCATCGGCGGCCCCGGACATGGACAGACTCCCGGCACCCCAGGCGATGCCCCCAACGCCTGATCGTCTCCTAAAGATACCACGATCCATCGAGATAAGCTTCAAGCGAACTTCGTCCCCGAAAAGCTCCCGCATCTTGGACCTTATATCCATAATGCCATCAACCAGACCGAGTGCAACTGCTTGCCGCCCCGCCCAGAATTCTCCGGTGAATAACTGGTCACCAGCGGCCTCGATCTTGCGCCCGCGCCGCTCTTTCACCAGTTCGATGAAATCCTCGTGAATGGCGTTCTGGATGCCCTTCAGCCGCTCCACGTCATCGGCATTTTGCGGCTGGAAAGAGTTCAGCGTCATCTTCTTCTCGCCGGACGTGTATACCCGGCGCTCGATACCCAGCCGTTGGATAAACTCTACGAATCCGAAGCCGGCCGAGATCACACCAATCGAACCGACGATGGTTGAACTATCCACATAAATTTCGTCGCCGGCGAGCGCCAGCATATAGCCGCCCGATGCGGCGACATCTTCGGCAAAGACGTATACCGGGAGCGACTTTTCCTTGGCCAGGGCGCGGATGCGCTGGTAGATGAGCCGCGACTGCGCGGGCGAGCCACCCGGCGAATTGATTTGAATGGCAACCGCCCGCGCATTTCCCACGGAAAATGCCCGTTCGATAGCGGGAGCACACGCAGCCAGCGTCAAGCCGGACCGCAAGGGCGTCACAGCGCCGATGACGCCAGACAGGCGCAGTACGGGCACGACGGGACCGCGTGGCCACCAGCCGTGCGGCAGAACGCGATCAATGAGGCCGGAAAGGCCGGTTGGGCTGCTAGGCAAGGTATCGGAGCTCATGGGCGAATATTTCTTGAAGGGCTCGGCGCCGGGTTTCGAAAGGGTTGCCAGTTGATGCTGGAATTATGTTAAGAATGGGTATGGGAACGATTTTTGCAAGCCCGGCGGTTGTTTGCGCGGCGGCGATGAGATTGTGTCCTCTTCTGTCTGGATCAGGTGCTTTGCACTGATTTGGCATAAGCTGCGCCGTTACCAGAATGCACCGGATTGTGCCAATTCCGGCCGGTTTGCAGGGCGGCGTGTGTTGCTTTGGAACGCCGAATCCGCCGAAGCGAGCGATAATCCCCGTTTTTGCCTTAGTTAGTGCTTGACGCGGGCGGAAACACCGACTAATTACCGCTCTACTTTATCGGCAGGCGGTAAAGCGACGCTAGATTGTGCTCGTGACGTTTGCACGAATAGCTTTAAACGCTGCCGCAAAAGCAAGCTGGATAAAACATCTGGGACACGATTTCCGCATGCTATGTGGCGGAAATCCTCTGGGGCTTTACCGGGCGCTCGCTCGTCCATCTCCTTTCCGGGAGGTGGCGGGCTGAAGAGCGCTTTAACTTATTGTTGGATTGGGGTCGCATGCCGACGATACAACAGCTCATCCGCAAGCCGCGCCAGCAGCCGGCGAAGCGCAATAAGGTGCCGGCGATGACGCAGTGCCCGCAGAAGCGGGGCGTGTGTACGCGCGTTTACACGACGACGCCGAAAAAGCCGAACTCCGCGCTCCGCAAAGTCGCACGTGTTCGTCTTGTGAACGGCTTCGAAGTGACGAGCTACATCCCCGGCGAGGGGCATAACCTGCAAGAACATTCCGTGGTGCTGATTCGCGGCGGCCGCGTGAAGGACTTGCCGGGTGTTCGCTACCATATCATTCGCGGTGTGCTCGATACGCAAGGTGTAGCGAAGCGCCGTCAGCGCCGTTCGAAATACGGAGCGAAGCGGCCGAAGTGATCTGGCGGAATTGGGAGAGGGAAATGCGGACGTCGCAGATTTTGATTGCAGTTGCATTTGTAGTCAGTCTGGCAGGGGTTTGCGGTTCAAGTGAGGCGGTTGCCGCCGATAACTTTGGGGCGATTTCCTACTCTAATACCACCGGGGCCTACGGATATTCTTACGACTATCCATCACGTGGCCAGGCAGAAGACCGTTCGCTGAATGAGTGCTCGAAACGCGGCAGGGGCTGCAAGGTAGTACTCTGGTTCCGCAATGCTTGCGGGGCGCTGGCGACGGGGACGAATTACGGTTATGGCTTTGCATGGGCGGCGAGCCGCGGTGAAGCCGAGCAGGTGGCACTGAAGTACTGCCAAAAGTACACCGATAGCTGCAAGGTAGCAGTGTGGACGTGTACAACACGGTAAGTAATTAGGCCGGTTGGAGATTTATGACGCCAAGTTCCCGAAGGGGATGGCGCCGAACTGGAAGGAAGTCTTGTCATGTCACGCCGTCACAGAGCGGAAAAACGTGAGATCATTCCGGACGCCAAGTTTGGCGATCTCGTGCTGACCAAATTTATGAATAGCCTTATGTACGAGGGCAAGAAGTCCTGCGCCGAGGCGATCGTTTACGGTGCACTGGATCGGATCGAGCAGAAGGCGAAGCGCGAACCGTTGCAGCTTTTCCACGAGGCGCTCACCAATGTGAAGCCGGCCATCGAAGTGCGCTCGCGGCGCGTCGGCGGCGCCACGTATCAGGTGCCGGTTGAAGTTCGCAACGACCGCAGGCAGGCTTTGGCGATCCGCTGGATCATCAACGCCGCGCGGGCACGCAATGAGAATACCATGGAAGAGCGGCTCTCGGGTGAGTTGCTAGATGCCGCCAACAATCGTGGCACGGCGGTGAAGAAGCGTGAAGACACGCACAAGATGGCTGAGGCCAACCGCGCGTTCTCGCATTATCGCTGGTAAAGTTTCGGGTTATTAAGAGGCTCTAGTCATGGCACGTCAGACCCCTATCGCTGACTACCGTAATATCGGCATCATGGCGCACATTGATGCCGGTAAAACGACGACGACCGAGCGCGTCCTCTATTACACGGGCAAGAGCCACAAGATCGGCGAAGTTCACGACGGCGCTGCCACCATGGATTGGATGGAGCAGGAGCAAGAGCGCGGCATCACCATTACGTCGGCCGCGACGACCTGCTACTGGAAGGGCAATCGCGTCAATATCATCGACACTCCCGGCCACGTGGACTTCACCATTGAGGTGGAGCGTTCGCTGCGTGTGCTCGACGGCGCCGTAGCCTTGCTCGACGCCAACCAAGGTGTGGAGCCGCAGACTGAAACTGTCTGGCGTCAAGGCGACAAATACGGCGTGCCGCGCATGATCTTTGTCAATAAGATGGACAAGATCGGCGCTGATTTCTATGACTCGGTCGATAGCGTGCACAAGCGTCTCGGTGCGCGCACGGTCGTGATGCAGCTTCCCTACGGTGCAGAGAGCACATTCAAGGGTGTTATCGACCTGGTTCGCATGAAGGCCATCGTTTGGGAGGAAGAGACGCTCGGCGCCGCCTTCCACGATGAAGAGATCCCTGCCGACCTTCTGGAGAAGGCCAAGGAATATCGCGAGAAGCTGATCGAGACTGCCGTCGAAATGGACGAAGCGGCGATGGAAGCCTATCTCGATGGCCAGGAGCCCGATGAGGCTACCCTCAAGGCTATGATCCGCAAGGGCACCTGCACCAGCGCCTTCTATCCGGTGTTTTGCGGCTCGGCGTTCAAGAACAAGGGCGTGCAGCCGCTGCTGGATGCCGTCATTGATTACCTGCCGTCTCCCCTTGATGTCCCGCCGATCAAGGGTATCGACGTGAAGTCTGGCGATGAAATTGTCCGCAGAGCCGCCGATGATGAGCCGCTCGCCGTTCTCGCTTTCAAGATCATGGATGACCCGTTCGTTGGCACCGTGACCTTTTGCCGTGTTTATTCGGGCAAGCTAGAATCCGGCATGAACCTGCTGAATTCGACGCGTGACAGGAAAGAGCGCGTCGGCCGCATGTTGTTAATGCACGCGAATAACCGGGAAGACATCAAGGAAGCTTTCGCTGGTGATATCGTCGCGCTGGCGAGCCTGAAGGACGTCCGCACGGGTGACACGCTTTGCGATCACAGCAAGCCTGCCATTCTGGAACGCATGGTGTTCCCGGAGCCGGTTATCGAGATTGCCATTGAGCCCAAATCGAAAGCGGACCAGGAACGGCTTGGTATTGCGCTGTCGAAGCTTGCCAACGAAGATCCGTCTTTCCGCGTATCGACCGATCCGGAGTCTGGGCAGACCATCCTCAGAGGCATGGGTGAGCTGCATCTTGATATCAAGGTGGATATTCTGCGCCGCACCTACAAGGTGGATGCGAATATCGGTGCTCCTCAGGTCGCCTATCGCGAGACGGTCACCAAAAAAGCCGAGATCGACTACACGCACAAAAAGCAGACAGGCGGTTCCGGCCAGTTTGCCCGGGTGAAGCTGGCGATTTCGCCCGGCGAACCTGGAAGCGGTTTCACTTTTGAAGCCAAGGTTGTGGGTGGTTCGGTGCCGAAGGAGTACATTCCAGGCGTCGAAAAGGGTTTGAAGAGCGTGCTGGATAACGGTGTGCTCGCGGGCTTTCCGGTCATTGACCTGAGTGTGTCGCTTATCGACGGCGCCTATCACGAAGTGGACTCCAGCGCTCTCGCCTTTGAAATCGCTTCAAGGGCGGCGCTGCGTGAGGTGCTACATAAGGCGGGCCCGAAGCTTCTTGAGCCCATCATGAAAGTCGAAGTGGTGACGCCGGAGGACTATGTTGGCGGTGTCATCGGCGATCTGACAGGCCGTCGCGGTCTGGTGCAGGGGCAGGAAATGCGCGGCAACGCCACGGTCATTAACTCCATGGTGCCGCTCGCTAACATGTTTGGCTACGTAAACACGCTGCGCTCGATGAGCCAGGGCCGCGCACAGTTTACCATGCAGTTCGATCACTATGCTCAAGTGCCGCAAAACGTGGCAGAGGAAGTACAAGCCAAGTTTGCTTGAGCGGAATTGTCACTCTGACGAAGAAAAAAGACGGAGAGTCTCATGGCCAAGGAAAAGTTTAACCGCAGCAAGCCGCACGTGAACATCGGCACGATCGGTCATGTCGACCATGGCAAGACGTCGCTAACCGCCGCTATCACGAAGGTTTTGGCGGAATCGGGCGGCGCGAAGTTCACCGCCTACGATCAGATCGATAAGGCGCCCGAGGAAAAAGCTCGCGGCATCACGATTTCTACGTCGCATGTGGAGTACGAGACCGCCAATCGGCATTATGCGCACGTCGATTGCCCCGGCCATGCTGACTATGTGAAGAACATGATCACCGGCGCTGCACAGATGGACGGCGCGATTCTGGTGGTGTCCGCGTCCGACGGCCCTATGCCCCAGACCCGTGAGCATATCCTGCTTGCGCGTCAGGTTGGCGTGCCGGCGCTAGTGGTTTACATGAATAAGGTCGATCTGGTTGACGATCCAGAGCTTCTGGAGCTTGTGGAGCTTGAGGTCCGCGAATTGCTGTCGCTCTATGAATTCCCTGGCGATGATATTCCGATTGTCAAGGGGTCGGCGACCAAGGCTCTGGCTGGCGACAACGGCGAGATCGGCGCTGAGTCCATCAAGAAGCTGATGGAAGCGGTGGATGCTTATATCCCGCAGCCTAGCCGTGCTAAGGACAAGCCGTTCCTGATGCCGATCGAAGACGTGTTTTCGATCTCTGGCCGCGGCACTGTGGTAACTGGCCGTATCGAGCGTGGCATAATCAAGGTCGGCGAGGAAGTTGAGATCGTCGGCATTAAGGACACGCAGAAGAGCATCGTTACCGGCGTTGAGATGTTTCGCAAGCTGTTGGATCAGGGCGAAGCTGGTGACAACGTTGGCTGCCTGCTGCGCGGCATTGACCGTGAAAAGGTCGAGCGCGGCCAGGTGTTGTGCAAGCCTGGTTCGATCACACCCCACACGAAGTTCAAGGCCGAGGCCTATATCCTGACGAAGGAAGAGGGCGGGCGTCATACACCGTTCTTCACCAACTACCGTCCGCAGTTCTATTTCCGTACCACCGACGTGACCGGCGTCGTGCAATTGCCGGAAGGCACCGAGATGGTGATGCCCGGCGATAATATCGCTATGGAAGTGGAACTGATCGTGCCAATCGCCATGGAAGAGAAGCTGCGCTTCGCTATTCGTGAAGGTGGCCGCACGGTTGGTGCTGGTGTTGTTTCCAGTATCGTTAAGTAGCAATCATTGCGTTCGATGAGGGCGCTCTTAGAGAGGGCGCCCCTTATTTTGGGGTGAGAAGACCATGCAAGGGCAGAATATCCGCATCCGGCTGAAGGCATTCGATCATCGGGTGCTGGATGCGTCGACCAAGGAAATCGTCAACACCGCCAAGCGCACCGGCGCCGATGTGCGTGGACCAATTCCGTTGCCGACGCGGATCGAGCGCTTCACGGTCAATCGCTCGCCTCACGTCGATAAGAAGAGCCGCGAGCAGTTCGAAATGCGCACGCACAAGCGTCTGATCGACATTGTCGATCCGACGCCGCAGACGGTGGACGCGCTGATGAAGCTCGATCTCGCGGCTGGTGTCGATGTGGAAATCAAGCTCTGAGGCCATACGGCTTTGAGAGCGCCCGAGAATTGGGAAAACCGAGGTAGACCATGCGGTCAGGTGTTATTGCGCAGAAGCTGGGGATGACCCGCGTCTTTACCGACGCCGGGGAGCATATCCCTGTGACTGTGCTGAAACTCGATCATTGCCAGGTGGTGGCGCACCGGACAGCGGAAAAGAACGGCTATGTCGCTCTGCAGCTGGGGGCTGGCGCTGTGAAGGCGAAGAACGTGACAAAGGCTGAGCGCGGGCATTTCGCGGTTGCCAATGTCGAGCCGAAGCGTCAGCTCGCGGAATTTCGCGTCAGCGCTGATAATTTGATTGCCGTGGGGGCGGAGATTACCGCCGATCATTTTGTGGCGGGCCAGCTCGTTGACGTGACTGGTACCAGTATCGGCCACGGTTTCGCAGGCAGCATGAAGCGGCATAATTTCGGTGGTCTACGGGCTTCCCACGGTGTGTCGGTTTCCCATCGCAGTCACGGCTCGACTGGTAACCGCCAGGATCCGGGTAAGGTCTTCAAAGGCAAGAAGATGGCCGGCCATTATGGCGCTGAGCGGGTGACAACGCAGAACCTTACCATCGTGAAGACCGATGCCGATCGCGGTTTGATCTTGGTAAAAGGGGCGGTCCCGGGGGCCAAGGGCGGCTTCGTGATGTTGCGCGATGCGGTTAAGGCAGGCATTCCGCAGGGAGCGCCGAAGCCTGGTGCATTCCGCCTTCCTGGCAACGGCGCTGAAACGGGGGCTGGCGATGAAAGCTGAGATTACCACACTCGACGCAACGAAGGCTGGCTCTGTCGAATTGCCGGATGATGTGTTTGGCCTGGAGCCGCGCGCCGATATCCTGCACCGGATGGTGCGCTACCAGTTGCTGAAGCGTCAGGCGGGCACGCACTTTGCCAAGGAGCGCAGCGACGTTGTTGGCTCGGCTAGGAAGATTTACAAGCAAAAGGGCACTGGTAGCGCGCGGCACGGCAACAAGAAGCCACCGCAGTTTCGGGGCGGCGGTAAAGCGTTCGGTCCGCGGGTGCGCAGCCATGCCATAGACCTGCCGAAAAAGGTGCGAGCGCTGGCACTGAGGCACGCCCTGTCGGCCAAGGCAAAGACCGGCGAGCTGATCATCCTCGATAAGGCTGAGATGGCGGAACCCAAGACCGCCGCGTTGAAGGGCCACCTGAAAGGCCTTGGGCTTAAGTCGGTGCTGATCATCAGCGGGACCGAGGTTCAGGAAAACTTTGCGCTGGCGGCGCGCAACATCCCGGAAGTGGATGTGCTGCCGGTTGCGGGCATCAATGTTTACGACATCTTGCGTCGCCACAAGCTGGTGCTGACGAAGGCTGCCGTCGAGGCGCTGGGAGAGCGGTTCAAATGAAAGAAGTCGAGATTTACGACATCATCAGGTCACCGGTTGTGACCGAGAAGTCGACGCAGGCTTCGGAGCACAACCAAGTCATTTTCAAGGTGCGCGGGGACGCGTCCAAGCCCGAGATCAAGGAAGCCGTTGAGCGGCTGTTCAAGGTGCGGGTCAAGGCTGTCAACACTTTGAACCGGCAGGGAAAGATCAAGCGCTTTCGCGGCATTCTGGGCCGTCAGGCGAGTTTTAAAAAGGCGATCGTGACGCTTGAAGAGGGCTATTCGGTGGATGTGACCACCGGCCTCTAGGAGCCAAGAGAAGCGAAACTGAACCATGGCATTGAAAACCTATAATCCCACATCGCCAGGTCGCCGCCAGCTTGTTCTGGTCGACCGCAGCCATTTGTGGAAAGGCCAGCCGGTAAAGGCTCTGACCGAGGGTCGCAAGGAGCACGCCGGGCGTAATAATCACGGCCACATTTCCACCCGTCGCCGCGGTGGCGGGCATAAGCGCGTCTACCGGATGGTCGATTTCAAGCGGCGCAAATTCGACGTGCCCGCGACAGTTGAGCGTCTGGAATATGATCCAAACCGTTCGGCTTTTATCGCCCTCATCAAGTATGAGGATGGTGAGCTGGCGTATATCTTGGCGCCGCAGCGCCTTGCTGCTGGTGACAAGGTGATTTCCGGCGACAAGGTGGACGTGAAACCGGGCAATGCCATGCCTTTGGCCAATATGCCTATCGGAACGATTATCCACAACGTGGAGATGAAGGCTGGCAAAGGCGGGCAGATTGCACGCTCGGCTGGCTGTTATGCGCAGCTTGCTGGCCGTGATGTTGGATATGCGATCCTGCGGTTGCACTCCGGCGAGACGCGCATGGTGCGGGCTGAATGCATGGCGACCGTGGGCGCCGTGTCCAATCCGGATCATTCCAATACCAACATGGGCAAAGCGGGGCGCAGCCGCTGGCTTGGCAAGCGTCCGTCGGTGCGTGGCGTGGCCATGAACCCGTTCGATCATCCTCATGGCGGCGGCGAAGGCCGCACCTCAGGCGGCCGCCATCCGGTCACGCCGTGGGGTAAGGGGACCAAAGGCACCAAGACCCGCTCTAATCGCGCGACGGATAAGTACATTCTGCGCAGCCGGTCGAAAAAGAAGAGCTAAGAGGCGAGAAGAATGACAAGGTCCGTTTGGAAGGGTCCGTTCGTCGACGGCTATATGCTGAAGAAGGCGCAAAATGCGCGTGACAAGAATTCGAACACGCCCATCAAGATATGGAGCCGCCGCTCGACCATCTTGCCGCAATTCGTTGGTCTGACTTTCGGCGTCTACAATGGTCAGAAGCATATCCCGGTGTTTGTCTCCGAGGACATGATAGGCCACAAGTTTGGTGAGTTTTCGCCGACGCGCACCTATTACGGCCACGGCGCCGACAAGAAAGCGAAGAGGAAGTAGCGATGTCGAAGCCGAAACGCGAAAGGCGTCTTGCCGAGACCGAAGCGCAGGCTGTGTGCCGCTCGATCCGAGTGAGCCCGCAGAAGCTCAATCTCGTCGCCGCTATGATCCGTGGTAAGAAGGTGGATAAGGCGCTGGCGGAATTGACGTTTTCGCGTAAGCGCATTGCTCAGGATGTGAAGAAGACCCTGCAGTCCGCCATCGCCAACGCGGAAAACAATCACGACCTCGATGTGGACAGCCTCATCGTGGCTGAGGCCTATGTGGGCAAGAATATTGTGATGAAGCGCTTCCGGCCCCGCGCCCGTGGCCGCACGGGACCGATATTGAAACCGTTTTCGCAGCTCACCGTGGTGGTGCGCGAAGTTGAGGAGACCGCCTGATGGGGCAGAAAGTCAATCCGATCGGCTTCCGCCTTGGCGTGAACCGCACCTGGGATTCCCGTTGGTTTGCTGACGGACATGAATATTCGCGGCTGCTGCACGAGGATCTGAAGATTCGCGAGTTTATCCTGAAGCAGCGCCGTGCCGCCGGCATTGCTAAGGTCGTGATTGAGCGGCCCCACAGGAAATGCCGGGTAACGGTGCATAGCGCCCGGCCGGGTATTCTTATCGGCAAGAAGGGCGCTGACATCGAGAAGTTGCGCGGCGAACTCGCGAAGCTGACGACGTCTGAAGTGCATTTGAACATTGTTGAAGTGCGCAAGCCTGAAGTGGATGCGACGCTCGTTGCCGAAGGTATTGCTCAGCAACTCGAACGCCGCATTGCCTTCCGCCGCGCCATGAAGCGTTCGGTTCAAGCGGCACAGCGGCTCGGTGCGCTCGGCATTCGTATCAACTGCTCAGGCCGCCTGGGCGGCGCCGAAATCGCGCGCATGGAGTGGTACCGTGAGGGGCGCGTGCCGTTGCATACGCTGCGCGCCAACATTGATTACGGTACCGCTCTGGCGAAAACTGCCTACGGGATCATTGGGCTCAAGGTGTGGATTTTCAAGGGTGAAATTCTTGAGCACGATCCGATGGCACAGGAACGCTTCTCGGCTGAGGCGCAGGAAAGCGGTGGCGGCGGTGGTGGCCGCGGCCGTCGTGATAGCGCCCAGGCGTAATGAGCATGCCCGCTAGCGGGACTTTTAGGGGAAGTTTTTAGGGTCTGACCCATGCAGCAACCGAGACGCACCAAATTTCGCAAGGCCTTTAAGGGCCGTCTGAAGGGCAACGCCAAGGGGGGAACCGATTTGAACTTCGGCTCCCACGGCCTGAAGGCTATGGAGCCCGAGCGCGTAACCGCGCGACAGATCGAGGCGGCGCGGCGTGCTATCACACGTCAGATGAAGCGTGCCGGACGCGTGTGGATACGGATCTTCCCCGACCTGCCGGTCTCGAAGAAGCCGACCGAGGTTCGCATGGGTAAAGGTAAGGGCGCGCCGGAATTCTGGGCGGCGCGCGTGAAGCCGGGCCGTATCATGTTTGAGATTGACGGCGTTGGCGACGATGTCGCGCGTGAGGCGCTGCGGCTGGGGGCGGCGAAGCTGCCGATCAGGACGCGTGTCGTGGTTCGTCCCGGCGAGGCGAAGGCTTAAGGACTAAAGCAATGAATTTGGGTGAGATGCGGGATTTGACGCCCGACCAATTACAGGACGAACTGATCAAGCTTAAGCGCGAGCAGTTCAACATGCGCTTCCAAAAGGCGACGGGTCAGTTGGAAAACACCTCGCGTGTTCGTCAGGTGCGCAGGAGCATTGCCCGGCTATCAACGGTGGCGCGCGAGAAGCGCGGCCTCGAAAAAGCGTGATTTGAGAGGATATCGGTATGCCGAAGCGCATTCTGCAAGGGACCGTCGTCTCTGACAAGAACGACAAGACGGTAGTGGTGAAGGTCGAACGCCGGCTGACGCATCCGGTGATGAAGAAGACTGTGCGGATGTCGAAGCGGTACCACGCGCATGATGAGAATAACCTCTGCAAAGAAGGGGACGTCGTGCGTATCCAGGAATGTCCGCCGATTTCCAAGCAGAAGCGCTGGGTAGTGCTGGCGCCGGAGGCATGATACTGCGTCGAGCCTGAGAGATTAAGCGAGCGCGGGCTGGTTCGGATACTGAGCACGGGCCGATGAAGAGAGTAGACCGATGATACAAATGCAGACCAATCTCGAAGTGGCCGATAATTCGGGAGCCCGGCGCGTTCAGTGCATCAAGGTGCTCGGCGGCTCCTTGCGCAGGTACGCCCATGTTGGCGACGTGATCGTGGTCTCCGTGAAGGAGGCGATCCCGAAGGGCCGCGTGAAAAAGGGCCAGGTGATGAAAGCTGTGGTGGTGCGCACGGCGGCGCCAGTGAAGCGTCCCGATGGCAGCATCATCCGCTTCGATAAAAACGCCGCCGTGTTGATCAATAACCAGCGCGAGCCCATTGGCACGCGCATTTTTGGTCCCGTGCCGCGCGAATTGCGCGCCAAGCAGCACATGAAGATCATCAGCTTGGCGCCGGAGGTTCTTTAATGCTGAAGCTGAAGATAAAAAAGGGCGACAAGGTCGTCGTTATTGCCGGCCGCGACAAAGGCAAGCGCGGTGAGGTGGTTCGGGTTATCCCGAAGGAGAATCGTGCGGTTGTGCGCGGCGTGAATGTTGTGAAGCGCCATCAGAAGCAGTCGCAGCGCCAGGAAGGCGGCATCATTGAGAAGGAAGCTCCCCTCAATGTGTCGAATTTGGCGATCGAGGATCCGTCGGACGGTGAGCCGACGCGGGTTGGTTTCAAGTTTTTGGACGATGGGCGCAAGGTGCGGTTCGCCAAGCGCTCTGGTGAGGTAATCGATGGCTGAGACGGCTTATGAACCCCGGCTGAAGCGCCTTTATCACGACGAAATGCGCGCGGCCATGATGGCGGATTTCAAGTACGGCAATGTTATGCAGGTGCCGGCGCTGGAAAAGATCGTGCTCAACATGGGCATTGGCGAGGGGACTGCGGACCGCAAGAAGGTCGACAACGCGGCACGCGACTTGGCGCTGATCGCCGGTCAGAAGCCGGTGTTGACGATTTCGCGCAAGTCGATTGCCACCTTCAAGCTGCGCGATGGTATGCCCATTGGCTGCAAGGTGACGCTGCGCCGGAATCGCATGTACGAGTTTCTGGATCGCTTTATCAATATCGCGTTGCCGCGCGTGAAAGACTTTAGAGGGCTTAATCCTAAGAGCTTCGACGGTCGCGGCAACTATGCGCTCGGCATCAAGGAGCACATTGTGTTCCCGGAAATCGACTACGATAAGGTCGATCAGATCTGGGGCATGGACATTATTGTCTGCACGACGGCGCCGACCGACGACGAGGCGCGGGTGCTGTTGAAGAAATTCAATTTTCCGTTCAAGAACTGAGTGTCTGGGCGGGCGAGGAGAAAGTAGATATGGCCAAAACCAGTATGGTCGAGCGCAATTTGAAACGCCGCCGCATGGCTAAGCGCGACGACGTCAAGCGTAAGACTCTGAAAGCCATAGTCAGAGATAGAACCCAGCCGATGGATGAACGTTTTGCAGCGGTGCTCAAGCTTGCGGCGCTGCCGCGCAATGGGTCGAAGACGCGCATTCGCAATCGCTGCGAGTTGAGTGGACGGGCGCGCGGCTTTTACCGCAAGCTAAAAATGTCGCGCATCGCCCTGCGGGAGTTGAGTTCGACAGGCATGATCCCTGGCATGGTCAAGTCCAGTTGGTGAGAGCTTTGTGAGAGCGAAACAGCAGGGCAAAGAGAGACAACCGGCCACGCCTGAAGGGGCGGGGAGGCCGAGAGGAGAAAGAGTAGACCCATGACGATTTCCGATCCATTGGGAGATATGCTGACCCGGATCAGAAACGCGCAGATGCGCAAGCGGCCGAAAGTGTCGACGCCCGCGTCGAAGCTGAGGGCGCATGTGCTCGATGTGCTGCTGGAGGAAGGCTACATCCGCGGCTATTTCGAGGTGCAGATGCAGGGTGAGCACCCCGAGTTCGAGATTGAGCTGAAGTATTTCGACGGCCAGCCCGTCATTCGCGAAATCAAGCGCATTTCGACACCGGGCCGGCGGGTTTATTCGTCGGTACGGGACTTGCCGGTGGTTTCCAACGGCCTGGGTGTCTCCATCCTTTCGACGCCGAAAGGTGTGATGTCAGATTCCCGCGCCCGAACCGAGAATGTCGGCGGCGAAGTTCTTTGCAGCGTGTTCTAGCCGGGCACAATCGAGATTTTGAGGATTTAGGATATGTCCCGCATTGGAAAAAAGCCGGTTCCCCTGCCGAAGGGTGTGACGGCCACGGTGGAAGGCCAGAAGGTGACCGTGAAAGGCGCCAAGGGCCAGCTTTCGCTGACGTTGATCGACGACGTGACGGTGAAAATGGGCGAAACCGGTGTTGAAGTTGCTCCGCGTGACGACTCGAAACGGGCTCGCGCCATGTGGGGGTTGTCCCGTTCGCTGGTGCAGAATCTGGTTACCGGCGTGAACGATGGCTTCACCAAGACGCTGGACATTACTGGCGTTGGCTATCGCGCGGCGTTGAAGAGCCCGAAGGAGTTGCAGTTGCAGCTTGGCTATAGCCATGACGTGCTTTTTGCGATCCCCGAGGGCATTCAGATTGTGTGCCCGAAGCCGACGGAAATAGTCATCAGCGGCATCGACCGGCAGAAGGTCGGTCAGGTCGCGGCTGAAATCCGTGCTTGGCGCGGTCCTGAGCCGTATCAGGGCAAGGGCGTGAGATACGCTGGCGAATTTATCTTCCGCAAGGAAGGCAAGAAGAAGTAAGCGAGGCGAAGATGTCGCAAGCACGAAATCAAATAGATCGCCGCAAGGCGCGCGTGCGCAGAAATCTGCGCAGCGTCAGCAATCGGCCGAGGCTGTCGGTATTCCGGTCCTCCAAGCATATCTATGCTCAGGTGATCGACGATAAGCGCGGCGTCACCGTTGCCTCTGCGTCAAGCATCGACAAAGAGTTGCAGGGCAAGTTGCCAAAGGGCACCGACGTGGATGCCGCCATGGCCGTCGGCAAGCTGGTGGCGAGCCGGGCAGTTGCTGCGGGAGTGACGGACGTTGTGTTCGACCGCGGCGGCTATGTCTACCATGGGCGGGTGAAAGCGCTCGCTGATGCCGCCCGCGAAGGCGGCCTGAACTTCTAAGATTATCGAACTGAAAGGGCTATTAGCGTGGCGCGAGGACGGGAACGAGACCGCGAGACGAAGGACCGGGATGATCGCGACAGCGAATTTCTCGATAAGCTTGTCCACATCAACCGGGTCGCGAAAGTGGTGAAAGGCGGCCGCCGTTTCGGCTTTGCCGCGCTCGTGGTGCTGGGCGATCAAAAGGGCCGGGTCGGTTTCGGTCATGGCAAGGCGCGCGAAGTGCCTGATGCCATTCGCAAAGCCACGGAAGCCGCCAAGCGCAACATGATCCGCGTGCCTCTGCGCGAGGGACGGACGCTGCATCACGATGTTACCGGCCAGCATGGTGCGGGACGGGTGATCCTGCGGGCCGCGCCTCCTGGCACCGGCATTATCGCGGGCGGCCCGATGCGCGCTGTGTTCGAAACCCTTGGGATACAGGACGTGGTTGCCAAGTCGCTTGGTACCTCGAACCCTTACAACATGGTGCATGCAACCTTTAATGCGCTGCGGCGCGAGGACAGCCCGCGTAGCGTGGCGGCCCGGCGCGGCAAGAAGGTGAGCGAGATTGTGTCCCGCCGTCGCGATGGTGCTGAGAGCGCCGTAGCCTCCGAGGCGTAAGCACAGTCACCAACGCGTCAAGATGATAAGAAGTGAAAGCCATGGCCGAAAAGCGAAGTGACAAGAAGACGATCATCATCGAGCAGATCGGCAGCCCGATCCGGCGGCCCTACAAACAGCGCGAGACGCTGGTTGGTCTGGGGCTGAACAAGATGCATCGGCGCCGCGAGGTGGCGGATAATCCTGCTGTGCGCGGGATGATCAATAAAGTGAAACACATGGTGCGCATTGTCAGCGAGAGCGGCAAGGACTGACACCACAGACACATCCATCGTTTGAGGATCGCCGGCAATGAGGCTGAACGAATTAAGAGATAATCCGGGATCGTCGAAGACGCGCAAGCGCGTTGGACGCGGCATTGGCTCGGGTAAAGGTAAGACGGCAGGGCGCGGTGTCAAGGGCCAGAAGTCGCGCTCCGGCGTGGCCATCAAGGGCTTCGAGGGCGGCCAAATGCCGATCCATATGCGTCTGCCTAAGCGCGGCTTCAATAATATCCTGCGCAAGACGTATGTCGAGGTGAATGTCGGCGATATCCAGGCAGCAATGGATACGGGGAAGCTGACGGCTGGTGTCGTGATCGACGCTGAGACGCTGGTTGCTTCTGGCGTGCTTCGCCGCGCCCGCGACGGTGTTCGGCTGCTGGCGAACGGAGAAATCAAAGCGGCTGTCAAGCTGGAGGTGAGCGGTGTGTCGGCTGCGGCGCGTCAGGCGGTCGAAGCCGCTGGCGGCTCGGTGACAGTGCTCCAGCCGAGGGGCGCCAAGGCGGGTGAACCGGTGAAGGAAGGCAAACGCGCGGCGGCCAAGGCTACAGCGAAGGCCAAGGCGGCGGCTTCCAGGTAAAACGGGCGGCACCGCTTGCGGGGGAACTCGTGTTTTCCCATTTGAAGGGGACGCACTGCTGTTTGCGCGGAATGCGGGCGTCATCCGGGGAAGGATGACCGGTTGTGGGCTGTGCTGATCTCCAGACGAGTGAGCCAGTGCGCGGCCGGGATCGCTTTAGGCCGCTTTGACGTTCCGCTGTCTTCGACTCCCGGAGAAGCGGGGCCGGTTATGGGCAAGAAAGCGGGGCCGGACGAAAACTTGAGAAGCACCTTTCCTGCTCGATAGAGACGGAAATTGCTTTAGCAAATCGATTTTCTTGGGAGTGTGGTATCCATGGTTTCAGCCGCGGAGCAACTTGCCGCCAATTTAAGCTTCTCGACGTTCTCGAAGGCTGATGAGCTGAAAAAGCGCCTCTGGTTTACCCTTGGCGCTCTCCTGGTGTACCGGCTTGGCACCTACATTCCTCTTCCTGGCATCGACACGCACGCGCTGGAGCAGGTTTTCAACCAGAACCAGGGCGGCATCCTCGGCATGTTCAACATGTTTGCAGGCGGTGCCGTGCAACGCATGGCCATCTTCGCCATGTCGATTATGCCTTATATCTCCGCCTCCATCATCATGCAGTTGATGACCACCGTGTCGCCCACGCTGGAGCAACTGAAGAAAGAAGGTGAGGCGGGCCGCAAGCAAATCAACCAGTACACGCGCTACGGCACGGTGTTTCTGGCCCTCATTCAGGGCTATGCATTAGCTGTGGGCCTGGAACACATGAGGGCCCCGGATGGAGCCCATGTCGTTATCGAGGGCGGGATGTTCTTCCGCATCACGGCGGCGGTCACCATGGCCACCGGAACGGTGTTCATCATGTGGATCGGTGAACAGATCACAGCGCGCGGTGTTGGTAACGGCATTTCACTAATCATCTTTGCCGGCATCGCTGCTCAGATGCCCCAGGCCGTCGTGAATATGCTGGAGCAAAGCCGCACCGGGGCTATCAACGGCTTCCTGGTTTTTGCGGTGTTTGTGCTCGCTCTTGCGGTGGTCGCGGCGGTTGTGTTCGTCGAACGAGCGCAGCGAAAACTCCTCATTCAATATCCCAAGCGTCAGCTAGGGAACCGGATGTTCCCTGGCGACAGTTCGCATTTGCCGCTGAAGCTCAATACCGCAGGCGTCATTCCTCCGATTTTCGCCTCCTCGCTTCTGCTGCTCCCGGTCACCATAGCCAGTGCCAGCCCCAGTCAGGGTATGGAATGGCTGACGACCGTATCGACGCTGCTTGGCCCCGGCCAGCCGCTGCATATCGCGCTTTACGTCGCCCTTATCGTGTTCTTTGCATTTTTCTATACGGCGATTGTGTTCAATCCCAAGGACACCGCGGACAACCTGAAGAAATATGGCGGGTTTATCCCTGGCATTAGACCTGGTGAGAGAACCGCTGAGTACATTGATTACGTGCTCACACGCCTTACCGTCGTCGGCGCGGCCTATTTGTCGGCCGTCTGCGTTTTGCCTGAAATTCTTCACTCCAATTTCGCCGTGCCGATCTATCTCGGCGGTACCTCGCTCCTGATTGTGGTCAGCGTCACCATGGACACTGTGGCACAGATACAAAGTCACCTTCTTGCGCAACAATACGAAGGTCTAATCAAGAAGGCGAAACTTAAGGGAGCTGGAGCCAAGAGGCGATGAAGGTTATTTTTCTAGGGCCACCAGGAGCAGGCAAAGGAACGCAGGCGAAGCTAATTGAAGACCGTTACGAACTGAAACAGCTGTCCTCCGGTGACATGCTGCGGAGTGCCGTGGCGGCAGGAACGGAAGTCGGCAGGAAAGCCAAGAGCTTCATGGATCAGGGCGCCCTGGTGCCCGATGAGGTGGTTGTCGATGTCGTTCTGGAGGCGATCGATCAAATGCGGGGAACAAAGGGGATTATCCTCGACGGTTTCCCTCGTACCGTGCCGCAGGCGGAAGCATTGGATGCGAAGCTCAGCCAGAGCGGCGGGCAGATTGATCTGGTGCTGGTGCTGAACGTTGACAATGAAATGCTGGTGAAGCGTATCGTGGGACGTTTCACCTGTGCCAAGTGCGGCGAGGGCTATCACGATAGCTTCAAGCAGCCGGCGGTGGCGGGAGTTTGTGACCGCTGCGGCGGGACGGAGTTTAAACGCCGTGCCGATGACAATGAGGAAACCGTGAGGAACCGCTTGGCGGTTTATCACGCAGAGACGAGCCCGCTGGTTGAATATTACCGCAAGACAGGCAAGCTGCGGGAGATAGACGGCGATCAGCCCATTGCCGATGTTACGCGGGCTGTGGAGCAGGCATTTTCTGGTTTGCCGGTTGCCTGAGCGTCCAGGTTTGGACGTAACCAGCAGGAAGCGTTTCCGGTAAGGGGGCGCGGCTAAAAAAGTTTAAGGCGGTTTCCGGTTCGGCAGAAACGGGAGCCGCTTTAATGTGTGTTTCGTGTCAGGCGGGCGGGAAAACGCAACCTAATCGCGATGCAGCTTTAACAGGACGTTGACGAGTGCTAGGGAAATCCGGTAAAGCGTGAAGCAATCGAGGAATCGTGGCTTTGTCAAGTCGGCCCTTCGCTTCCAGGACAAATTTATCGGGGATCGTGACAGGCGATCATTGGCTTCGCCTCTCGCGGCCCGAACTATTATGATGAGGATGATGTGGCACGTATCGCAGGCGTAAATATCCCTTCCGGCAAGCGCGTCGAAATTGGACTGCGCTATATTCACGGCATTGGTCCGAGATTCGCTAAGACCATATGCGAACAAGTGAAAATACCAGTCGAGCGGCGTGTTAGCCAGCTGACTGACGCTGAAATTTTGCAGATCCGCGAAATCATCGACCGCGACTTCGTCGTGGAAGGCGATCTTCGCCGCGAGGTGGCGATGAACATCAAGCGGCTGATGGATCTGGGCTGCTACCGTGGGCTGCGCCATCGCCGCGGGCTGCCGGTACGCGGTCAGCGCACACATACCAATGCACGGACACGCAAGGGTCCGGCGAAGCCCATCGCGGGTAAGAAAAAGTAAGACTGGTGCTGTGGCAAAAGCGCGCACCGGATGTAACACCGCGGCGATACGGCCCTGGCCTTTCGCGCCGAATACTTAAGAGGTTCTAATGGCTCCGACAGACAAGACGCGCGTTCGCCGCCGCGAGAAAAAAAATATCGCTTCGGGCGTCGCGCATGTAAGTGCGTCGTTCAACAATACGATGATCACCATCACCGATGCGCAGGGGAACACCATCTCCTGGTCGTCCTCGGGCACCATGGGGTTCAAGGGCTCGCGCAAATCGACGCCCTATGCCGCCCAGATTGCCGCTGAGGACGCCGGCAAGAAGGCCCTGGAGCATGGGATGAAGACCATCGAAATCGAGGTCAGCGGCCCTGGTTCGGGACGTGAGTCGGCTCTGCGTGCATTGCAGGCTTGCGGTTTCCAGATCACGTCCATCCGGGATGTGACACCGATCCCGCATAACGGCTGCCGTCCCCGCAAACGCCGCCGCGTCTGACGCCGAATCTACCTGACGACTGATACCGCCGTCCCGACAGAACACGAGGACTCCCGTGCTGCAGAAGAATTGGAAAGACTTAATCAAGCCGCCGAAGCTGAACGTGACATCCGGTCGCGATCACAAGCGCCTCGGCACGATGGTTGCCGAACCGCTGGAGCGCGGCTTTGGTCTGACGCTGGGCAATGCGCTGCGCCGCGTGCTGCTGTCGTCGCTGCAAGGGGCCGCCATTAACAGCGTGCATATCGACGGTGTGCTGCACGAGTTTTCGTCGATTCCCGGCGTTCGCGAAGACGTCACCAGCATCATTCTCAACATCAAGGACGTGTCGCTGCGCATCCACTCCGATGGTGTGAAGCGCATGGTGCTGAAGAAGGAAGGGCCGGGCGATCGCCACGCCGGCGACATCGAAGCCGAGCGGGGACGTCGAGATCCTCAACCCCGAGCATGTGATCTGCACGCTGGACGAAGGCGCAGCGATCCG
The DNA here is from genome assembly GCA_963827885.1 of uncultured Alphaproteobacteria bacterium. Taxonomy (GTDB): domain Bacteria; phylum Pseudomonadota; class Alphaproteobacteria; order Rhizobiales; family Rhodomicrobiaceae; genus CAWHDD01. Next base: position 106,980 of record CAWHDD010000020.1, read on the forward strand.
CATGGAGTTCACCGGCTCGACCGGCAAGGGCTACAAGTCGTCTGAGCAGAACCGGCCTGACGACGCCCCCATCGGCTTCATCCCTGTAGACAGCCTGTACAGCCCGGTGAAGAAGGTCTCCTACAGGGTGTCGAACACCCGCGAAGGGCAGATTCTCGATTACGACAAGCTGACCATGGAAGTCGAGACGGACGGCTCAGTGACGCCTGATGACGCCGTGGCGGTGGCCGCGCGCATCCTGCAGGACCAGTTGTCGATCTTCGTGAACTTCGAGGAGCCGCGCAAGGAAACGGTTGAGGACAAGATTCCTGAGCTGGAATTCAACGCCGCGCTGCTCAAGAAGGTGGACGAGCTGGAACTGTCGGTGCGTTCGGCGAACTGCCTGAAGAACGACAATATCGTCTACATTGGCGACCTCATCCAGAAGACGGAAGCGGAGATGCTGCGCACGCCGAACTTCGGGCGCAAGTCGCTGAACGAAATCAAGGAAGTTCTGGCGCAGATGGGCCTGCATCTCGGCATGGAAGTGCCCAACTGGCCGCCGGAGAATATCGAAGAGCTGGCGAAGCGCTTCGAGGATCATTACTGAGCGTTCGCCATTTGGCCTGCGGTAATCCCGGGCCTTTCAAAACGATTAAGGTTCGGGAGAACACCGATGCGTCATAAGAAATCCGGGCGGAAACTGAACAGGACCGCCGAGCATCGCAAGGCGCTGTTCGCCAACATGGCTGCGGCGCTGATTAAGCACGAGCAGATCGTGACCACGCTGCCCAAAGCTAAAGACCTGCGTGGCGTGGCTGAACGGCTGATTACGCTGGCGAAGCGTGGAGACTTGCATGCGCGGCGTCACGCGATTTCCCGCCTGCGCGACGACAGCATCGTCAAGAAGCTGTTCGACATACTGGGCCCGCGTTATGGCGACCGCAAGGGCGGGTATACACGGGTGCTGAAGGCCGGCTACCGGTACGGCGATAGTGCTCCGATGGCCGTGATCGAACTGGTTGATCGCGACACCACTGCCAAGGGCCAGGATTCTGGCCCGGTGCAGGAGAAAGCCGAAGAGCGCGAAGCCGCTTGAACTGGACGGCGCTGAGGCTCATCTAGCGGTATGGCCGCATCTCCGGTGGAATTGACCGGGGGCGGCTAAACCGGAACTGGATTTCGTCTCACATTCGATGAAAGCGGAAATCGCTCCCCGGAGCATTTTCCGCCTTTACCTACGCCGGAAGATGCTACTCAATTCGGCGTCTGGCCGCGCCTTGTTCCTAAAGAGCCGGGTTCTGCGCCGGTGTAGGCGGCGGAACGGCAATGCGCTTAGGCCTAAGTTCGCCGGATCGCGCATCGCCTTGCCGGTGACCGGGGATAGCCAGACATTGAGGCGCTCCAGGCGGCAGAGGGCAAATTGATGCGGCGTCTTGCAATCGTTTTCTCGCTTCTTGCCGGCAGTGTGGCAGTGGTCATGCTGCTCACTGGCTTCCAATCCGGCGAGCGCGTCGTGCCGCGCAACCGCGAGCAGGCGCGCTTTTCCTATGCCCCCGTCGTAAAGACCGTAACTCCGGCGGTGGTCAACGTTTATGTGCGGCAGCGGGTTCAGCAAGTCTCGCCGTTCATGAACGATCCTTTTTTTCAGCGTTTTTTCGGCAAGGGATTTACACCCAGCGAGCGAATTCAGAATTCGCTGGGGTCCGGCGTGATGGTCAGCCCGGACGGTCTGGTGGTCACCAATAATCACGTGATTCAGACCCAGGCCGGTGCCAATGCCGGCATCACTGTGGCCCTGGCGGATAACCGCGAATTCGAGGCGAAGGTTATTCTGAAGGACGAGCGCAGCGATCTGGCTGTGCTGCGCATCCAGAAGGCAGACGAAGATTTCCCCTATCTGAAATTCGGCGATTCCGACGCGCTTGAAGTTGGCGACATTGTGCTCGCCATTGGCAACCCGCTCGGCATCGGCCAGACGGTGACGACGGGCATCGTGTCGGCCCTGGCGCGCACGCGCATCGGGATTTCCGACTACCAGTTTTTCATTCAGACTGACGCGGCGATCAACCCCGGCAATTCCGGCGGTGCGCTGGTCGATGTGGACGGCAAGCTGGTTGGCATCAACACGGCGATTTATTCCCAGAGTGGCGGCTCGCAGGGGCTTGGCTTCGCTATCCCCGTCAATATGGTCAAGCTGGTGGTGGACTCGGCCATCAAGGGCGGCCGCGTGCAGCGCCCCTGGCTCGGCGCGGAGTTGCAGCCGCTGACCCAGGAACTGGCTCAGGCCGCCGGGCTGGACCGGGCGGCTGGTGCAATTGTCGCCAAGGTGCATACTGGAGGCCCCGCCGAGGCCGGCGGACTGCGCGACGGCGACGTTATTCTTGGCGTGGATGGACACAATATCGCCGATCCGCGCGCTTTCCTCTATTTCTTCACCACCAAGGGCACCAGCGGCTCGGTAAAAGTCGAGGCATCGCGCGGTGGCAAAAAGATCGCGCTTTCCATTGCCCTGATGCCGCCGCCCGAAAATCCGCCGCGCAACGAACGCCAGCTTGCGGGGCGCAGTCCGTTTGCGGGGGCCAAGATCGCCAACCTGTCGCCCGCGGTTGCCGAGGAACTGGCGATCGAGGAGACGTCCGGCGTAGTGGTCATGGAAACGGAAGCGGATTCCACGGCGCGCCGCGTCGGCTTCCATCCCGGCGACATTGTCGTCGAGGTCAACGGGGAAGAAATCAAGACGGTTGAGCAATTGCAGCGCGTGACCGCCGGGCAGCCGCGTGTCTGGCGTCTGGTGATCAGGCGCGGCGGGCGCGATATCGTCTCCATCCTGCGCGTGTAACGGTCAAATGGATAAATCTCGCGGCGGCAAACGGGGGGGAGCAAGGGCGAGCCCTCGCTGTTCGAGGCGGCTGGCCTGCATAACACGGTCGCAAGGCCGCTCGCGGATCGTTTGCGCCCGGAGAGCCTCGCCGAGGTGGTGGGGCAGGATCAATTGCTCGGCCCGGAGGGGGCGCTGACACGCATGATCGCCAGCGGCGTGCCCCGCTCGGTGATCCTTTGGGGACCGCCGGGCACGGGCAAGACGACCGCCGCCCGCCTGCTGGCCAAGCAGCTCAAGCTGCATTTCGAACAATTGTCGGCGATTTTTTCCGGCGTCCAGGATTTGCGCCGTGTTTTCGACGAAGCGGCGGCGCGGCGCAGCACCGGCCTCGGCACCATGTTGTTCGTGGACGAAATTCACCGCTTCAATCGCTCGCAGCAGGACTCCTTCCTGCCGATGATGGAGGACGGCACCATTGTTCTCGTCGGCGCCACAACGGAAAATCCCTCCTTCGCGCTGAACGGCGCTTTGCTGTCGCGCGCGTCGGTCCTCACATTCCAGCGGCTCGATACGCAGGCGCTGGAACTGCTGGCGGTCCGCGCCGAGGCCGTGGAAAAGCGCGCCCTGCCGCTGGATGCAAACGCGCGCCAGCTCATGCTGGGGATGGCCGATGGCGACGGCCGCGCGCTCATCAATCTGGCGCAGGAGGTTTTTGCCGCCATTTCCGCCAGCGAGGCCGCCAAAGTGCCGCCGCTGACCGGCGATGCGCTGGTGAAGCTGGTGCAGCGCCGCGCGCCGCTCTACGACAAGAGCCGCGACAGCCATTACAACCTCATCAGCGCCCTGCATAAAGCGGTGCGCGGCTCCGATCCCGACGCGGCGCTTTACTGGTTCTGCCGCATGATCGACGGCGGCGAAGATCCGCTTTTCCTCGCCCGCCGGCTGGTGCGCATGGCCGTAGAGGATATCGGCCTCGCCGATCCGCACGCCATCGTGCAGGCCAATGCCGCCAAGGAGACCTACGATTTTCTCGGTTCGCCCGAAGGTGAGCTGGCCCTGGCGCAGACGGTGGTCTATTTGGCGAGCGCGCCGAAATCCAATGCGGTGTACAAAGCCTACAAGGCCGGTATGCGCGCTGCCAAAGAACACGGCTCATTGGCGCCGCCCAAGCATATCCTCAACGCGCCGACCCGGCTCATGGCCGAGCAAGGCTATGGCGAGGGCTACGAATACGACCACGACGCGCAGGACGCCTTTTCCGGCCAGAATTATTTTCCCGACGAGATGGAGCGCCAGGGCTTTTATCAGCCCACCGGGCGCGGCTACGAGAAAACCCTCAGCGACCGCCTCGCCCATTGGGCCGAGTTGCGTCGGCGCAAGAGCCAATGATGGCGGTTGTGATTTTGCGAAGCGATTTCACATTGGCTGTGTACAGCCGCAGCGGCCGTTGGGGAGAGCGCGGCGCGAAGGCTTGAAAGCAAAGGACATTGTGTTATCACCGGATTGCCAATGGGGGCTAAGGCAATAGTGGGGGAGGGGCAGCGGTGGTAAAGCTTCCCGGCGATCATTCGCAACGTTACGAGCTGAACAACGAGGTGCACGCCCGGCCGCCGGAGCCGCTGATCGCGCCAACGCGGATCACGTTCCTGGCCCTGCTGTCCGATTGGTCCAATCGTGAGGACGAGTGGCGGAGGGTTTGCGAGCTTTGCCGGCATTTCAATGTCGCGGCTCCCGATGAGGGGGTGAACCATTTCAGCGGCGACCTCGGGTCATTCCGGCTGAAATGGGAGCGGCATGGCGAGTTTGCCCGCTACCAGTTCATCCTTCCCGGTGCTTTCGATGAGCCGTTCAGCCATCCCGCCATCAATCGGGTGCCCGGCGAATGGGTTGCCTCGCTGCCGGGCGAGCTGATGACCGCCGTCCACGTGACCGTGCTCCCCGGCAAGGACGATGTGCCCAACTACGAGGATATTTCCGCGCGCCATTTCAACGGCAATACGCTGGTGGGGTCGAGTATCGCTTCGGGCGCGGGCCGGGCGTTCACGGATTTCCGCATCCACGCCGACGGTTTCAGCCGCGTCCTGGTGGAGGACGTCAGCTTCACGCCGCGTCAGGCTGGCCGCGCGGTTCAACGGCTGTTCGAAATCGACATCTATCGCATGCTGGCGCTGCTCGCCCTGCCGGTGGCCGCCGAACTGAGGCCGTTCCTTGCCGAGACGGAAGAGGAGCTTGTTCAAGTCACCTCCGCGCTGGTTACGGTGAAGGACGAGGAGGAGACGGCGCTGCTGAAACGTCTGACGGTGCTGGAGGCGGCGATCGAGACGCGGCGGGCCAACAATCATTTCCGCTTTGCCGCCAGCGCCGCCTACCACGAGCTGATGCGGCGGCGTATCGAGGATCTGCGCGAGCAGCGTATCCAGGGTTTGCAGACGTTCCAGGAATTCACCGAACGCCGGCTGGTGCCCGCGATGAACACCTGCCAGGCGATGGCGGCCCGGCAGGAGTCCGTGTCGGAGCGCATCTCGCGCGCCACCCGGCTGCTCTCCACGCGCGTTGACCTGACGCGCGAACGCCAGAACCAGGCGCTGCTGACGTCGATGAACCGGCGGGCCAAGCTGCAACTGCGGTTGCAGCAAACCGTTGAAGGGCTGTCGGTGGCGGCGATCAGCTATTACATCGTCGGGCTGGTCGGTTACATGGCCAAGGGCCTCAAGGCGCTCGGGCTGGGGATCGACCCGGAAATCGTCATGGGGCTGAGCATTCCGGTTGTCGCCGGGCTGGCGGCGTGGGGGCTGCATAGGGTGCGCCGGGTCATGACCAACGGGGTGGATGGATGACCGGCCGCCGGCGATTAGCTGGCCCAGCGCTCGCCCGGCTCCACGAAATTGTGTTCAGCAACCGCCTTGTGTGCAACGTAATCGCCCGTTAAGCGGTGTCCGGGCCGGGCCGGACTGGGGCAGCGGCTACGGATTCTCTTTACGCGACAAGATGTTTTAACGATTGGATTGACCGCACCATGGACAGCGCAGACATCGCCGATAGCATAAAGGATTCCAAGCACCTCGAAGTCGATAAGTGGGTGGCCATTTTTATTGGGGGCCTGGCTGTCATGCTGGCCATTTGCAGCGTCGGCGGCGACAATGCCACCAAGGACGGCACGCGCGCTAACATTCAGGCGTCGGACACTTGGGCCTTCTATCAGGCCAAAGCCATACGGCAGACGACCTACAAGATGACGGCTGAAGGGCTGGAGCTGAAGCTTGCCAGCGAACCCGGCATGCCAGCGGCTGCGCGCAAGCAGATTGAGGAAAGAATCGTCACCTATAAGGCTGAAATGGATCGGATGGACAGCGATCCCAAAAAGGGCGAGGGCAAGAAGGAGCTGATCGCCAAGGCCAGGGAGCTGGAAAAAGAGCGCGATGTGGCGCTGAGGCAAGACCCATATTTCGATTATGCCGGGGCGTTCCTGCAAATCGCCATCGTGCTGGCGTCGTCGTTCATTGTGCTCAACAACAGACTGCTGATCATGGGCAGCGCCGGGCTGGGACTTCTCGGCACTTTGCTGATGTTGAACGGTTTCACGCTGGCGGTGCGCTTACCGTTCCTGGGGTAAGTGTTGGAGGGGGGCGGCGGCCTAACCCCGGCAGGTGCTCCACTCATCGAAGCGGGAATCTGTCCGAACAACCGGGGCCGCCTCAGGAATGGGTAGCGTGCCCCGCCGCCGCCAGTTTCGCCCGCCCTTCGCCGCGCCCAGCAAAAAGGCCCAGGCGAGTCTCCCCGCGCGGGCCTTCCCAACTTCAAATGTGCGACTGCTTAGTCGAGCTGCGCGTAGCTGCCCTTGGCCCACTTATACATGGCGTAAGGCGGCAGGCTCGGGTCGCCCTTGCTGTCGAACTTGTACTTGCCCAGCACCGTGTCGAACTCGGCTTCGGCCAGCACCTTGTTCACGTCCTTGCCCGCGAGCGACTTGGCCTTCTCCGCTGCCTGCGCCCAGGTCTGAACCGCAGCGTAGGTGTAAAGCACATAGCCTTCCGGGTCGATTTTCTTGGCCTTGAAGCTCTCCACCAGCGCGGCGGCGGAGGGCAGCTTGCGCGCGTCGGGCGAGAAGGTCATCAGCGTGCCTTCGCCGGCATCGCCGGTGATCTGCCACAGCTCCTGCGTCACCAGCGCGTCGCCGCCCATCAGCACGGTCTTCATGCCCTGGTCGCGCATCTGGCGGATGATCAGGCCGGCCTCGGTGTAATAGCCGCCGAAATAGACCACGTCCGCGCCGGCGTCCTTCAGCTTCGACACGACGGCAGTGAAGTCCTTTTCGCCCTTGTTGATGGAATCGTAGAGGATTTCCTTCTTGCCAGCCGCCTGGAACGCCTTCAGCGTTTCGTCGGCCAGACCTTTGCCGTAAGTGGTCTTGTCATGCAGGAACGCCACCTTGGCGCTGCCGAATTCCTTGATGAGATGCTTGGCCGCCGCCGCGCCCTGCTGGTCGTCGCGGCCGCAGATGCGGTAGCTGAACGGGCCGGGGCGCTGGTCGGTGTATTTCGGATTGGTGGACGCCGGCGAAATCTGCACGATGGCCGACTCATTATAGACGGACGAGGCCGGGATCGACGAACCCGAGCAGAAATGGCCGATGACGGCCGCAACTTTCAGGCCGGCGAGCTTTTCCGCCACGGCCTTGGCCTGGGTCGGGTCGCAAGCGTCGTCGCCGATTTCCAGCTTCAGCGTCTTGCCGAGAACGCCGCCTTTGGCGTTGATGTCGGCGAGAGCGGCCTCGGCGCCGATCTTGAACTGCGCGCCGAAAGCGGCGTCGCTGCCGGTCATCGGGCCGGCGACGGCAAGCGTCACATCCTCGGCGAGCGCGCTGCTCGCGAGGCCGAATGCTAGTCCGAGTGCGGCGAAATTCGCCATCAGTAATCTCTTCATCGGTCTTCCCCTATTTTTCTGATTGTTACGCGAAAAAGATTAGATGCGACTGTGGCGCCGCTTATTGTCTGACAATGCGGCGTGACAGAGGCGTATTCACATCCGTTTCTCCCAGGTGAATGGGCTAGTTTTGCGGTAGAGCCAGCTATATTGACGGGTCATCTGTCTGGTGCGCCGCAGCCTGTAGCCGAGGCTGGCGGCGGTGATTAGAACTGTTGTATCGGTGATGTAATAGTGGAGCGACAGAAGGTCGCCCTTCAAGTGGCGCCAGTTATCGAGGAACAGGCCCCAGTGCAGAAAGCGGACGAACAGCCCCAGCAGCATCATATAGATGACAGCGTGAAAGTACGGCTTCCAGCCATTCGCCAGCCCCTGCCCAGCCATAAAGGCCACGCCGCCGCCCAGCAGCACCGTGACCAGCAGGAACGGGACGAAGGAATGCTCCACGAACAGGCTCATCAGCGCCCGCCTTCCAGGTAAGCCGCTTTGACCTCGTCGCGCGCCAGCAGTTCGCGCCCGGTGCCGGACATCGTGATCTCGCCGTTTACCATAACATAGCCGCGGTGCGCCAGTTTCAATGCGTGATATGCATTCTGCTCCACCAGAAAGACCGTGAGGCCGTGCTCGCGGTTCAGCTCCCGGATGACCTGGAAAATCTGCTGCACGATCAGCGGCGCGAGCCCCAGCGACGGCTCGTCCAGCAGCAGCAGCCGCGGCCAGCTCATCAGCGCGCGGCCGATGGCCAGCATCTGCTGTTCGCCGCCCGACAGCGTGCCGCCGCGCTGATTCTGCCGCCGCTCCAGCACCGGGAACAGTTCGAACACCATGTCCAGCCCCTCGTCGAATTTGTCTACCGGCGCCAGGATCGCGCCCATTTGCAGATTTTCCAGCACCGTCATGCGCGGGAAAATGCGGCGGCCTTCGGGCGCGTGCGCGATGGAGAGATGCGCGATGTCGTGCGTCGGCATCCGGGTGATGTCGGTGCCGTCGAAGACGATCTCGCCCGGCGCCGGGCCCGCGGTTCGCCGCAGACGGTCATCATCAGCGTGGTTTTGCCCGCGCCGTTCGCGCCGATCAGCGTGACGATTTCGCCCGCGCTGCACGTCCAGATCGCACGCCGCGTCAGCGCCTGGATCTTGCCGTAATAGGTATCGACGCCGCGAATGCTGAGGAGCGGCTGGCTCATAGGTTGCACCTCCTGCTTCGACCCGCTCGACCTCTTCGTCCGGCGACGCCGAGATAGGCGGCGATCACATGCGGATCGTTGCGCACGAATTCCGGCGTGCCGTCGGAGATTTTGCTTGCCGTAGTCGAGCACCACGATGTGGTCGGAGATGCCCATCACCACGCCCATGTCGTGCTCGATGAGCAGGATGGACATGCCGTGTTCGTCGCGGATCCAGCGCAGCAGTGTCGTTCAGTTCGGCGGATTCGCGGTTGTTGAGACCGGCGGCGGGCTCGTCGAGGCACAAGCAGCGCGGGCCGCGTGCACATGGCGCGGGCGATTTCCAGCCGCCGCTGGTCGCCGTAGGGCAGGTCGCCGGCGGCATCGTCGGCGCGGTCGATGAGGTGCAGGTTGCTCCAGCCAGTAGCAGGCGAAATCGACGGCCTCGGCTTGCGCCTTGCGGTAGCGGCCGAGGCCGAGCAGGCCGCCGATGGCAAAAGAAGGACGCCGCCAATAGCGCGTGTGCTGCGCGACGAGCAGATTTTCGAGCACGGTCATGCCGCCGAACAGGCGGATGTTCTGGAAGGTGCGCGCGACACCGGCGCGTGCGGTGATCTCGTGGTCTTCCATGCGTTCAAGGAGGAAGACCGGCCCGGGCCGCGGTGCTTGAGCGAGAGCATGCCCTCGGTCGGCTTGTAGAAGCCGGTGATGCAGTTGAAGACGGTGGTTTTGCCGGCGCCGTTCGGGCCGATGAGCGCGGTGATTTCGCGGCGGCGCGGCGAAAACGACAGATCGTCGATGGCGACCAGGCCGCCGAAACGCATGGTGAGATGGTCGACTTGCAGGATGGGCGGCGGCGCTGTAGGCGATGGCTGGGCTCATCCCGCGCCCTCCTTCACCAGAGAGCCGGAGATCGGCCTTGCTTCCTTCAGCGCCACGGACGGCGTGCGCGTCGAGACGAGCCCGCGCGGCCGCCACACCATGATGCGCCACCATCGACCGCGCCGAAAATCAGCATGCGGTATTCTTCGAGGTCGCGGAAGAACTCCGACGAGCCGATACCAGCACGACGGCCGCGATGACGATGCCGATCTGGCTGCCCATGCCGCCCAGCACGACGATGGCGAGCACCATCGCCGATTCCTCGAAGGTGAACGACCTCCGGGCTGATGAATGCCCTGGCGCGTGGCGAAGAACGATGCCGGCGAAGCCACCGAACATCGCGCCCGATGGCGAAGGCGGTCAGCTTGGTCGTCACCGTGTTGATGCCGAGCGAACGGCAGGCGATTTCGTCTTCGCGCAGCGCTTCCCAGGCGCGCCCGATGGGCAGGCGGCGCAGGCGCGATGGTGACGAAATTGATGACGAGCGCCAGCACGAGGATGACGTAATAGAGGAATATCATGCGGTAGACGCGGGTCATATTCGAGGCCGAACACAGCTGATGGAAGGTTCGGCCGCATCGCCGCGCTGAAGCGGCAGCCCGAAGAAACGTCAGCTTCGGAATGCGCGTTGATGCCGTTCGGCCCGTTGGTGAGACTGCTCCCAGTTCTTCAGCACGATGACGGATGATCTCGCCGAAGGCCAGCGTCACGATGGCGAGATAGTCGCCGCGCAGCCGCAGCACCGGAAAGCCCAGCAGTGATGCCCCACAGCGCCGCGAACACGCCCGCCAGCGGCAGGCATATCCAGAACGACAGGCCGAATGCGGTCGAGAGCAGCGCGTAGGTATAAGCGCCGACCGCGTAGAACGCGACATAGCCGAGGTCGAGCAGCCCGGCGAGGCCGACGACGATATTCAGCCCCCAGCCCAGCATCACATAGGTGAGGATCTGCATGCCGGTGTCGAGCGCGTAGCGCTGTTGCGGCCCGGCGCATCAGCAGCGGCAGCAGCACGGCCACCAGCAGCAGCCCCGGCGCGAATTCCTGGCGCGAGATTGGCGCGATGACGGCGAAGCGCCGGTCGATGCATGGAGCCGCCGGGTCAGCAGACCGCGCGCACGCGCGTGCATCGACCATGGCCGTGCCGAGGGCGAACGACACGCCATGCATACGCCGACCATGACCAGCGACAGCCAGCGAGGCCGGGACCGCCGCTGAGGACGCCGCGTCACCAGTTGCCGCATCGGCGGCGCGATGAGGAAAATGCCGCCCGCGACATAGCAGAATGGACGACCGTGCTCGAAGAGGAGCGGTAGCTTGAGCAGTTCTGCGCCCCCACGGCGCGCGTCAGCCGCTCGAGACGGTGCCTCCGGTGTGCGCCAGATGACGAACATGTCAATGAGCGAAACGCCCGATGGTCACGCGCCGGCCCTGACAGATGACGGCCCAGGTCCAGCGTGACAATCCAGCTGCTGTCAGCGAATGTCCGCTGCGAGGCTTCGGTGGTGATAGCCCACCAGCGAGCACGAACAGCACCAGCGCGATGACCAGCCGTAACGCCACCGCGCCCTTCACGCGCCTCGACGAGTGCGTCCGTGCGTCAGGAACGGTGCCGTGTGCGCCGGGCGTCGCGCGTGTCCGCCATGATCAGACCTTCTCGATTTCGGTTTGCCGAGCAGGCCCGACGGCAGGAAAATCAGCACCATGGCCAGGATCGAGAACGCCGCCACGTCCTTGTATTGCGCTGCTGAAATAGCCGGCCCAGAACACCTCGATCAGGCCGATGATCAGCCCGCCCAGCATGGCGCCCGGCAGCGAGCCGATGCCGCCGAGCACGGCCGCCGTGAACGCCTTGATGCCCGCGATGAAGCCGATGAAGAAGTCGATCACGCCGTAATAGAGCAGGTACATCAGCCCGGCGACGGCCGCCAGCGCCGCGCCCATCACGAAGGTGAGCGAGATGGTGCGGTCGACGTTGACGCCGCACAGCGCCGCCATCGAGCAGGTCCTGCTCGCAGGCGCGCTGCGCGCGGCCCAGCGGCGTCTTGGCGATGACCAGCGAGAACACCGACCATCAGCACGACGGTCGTCAGGATGATGAGGATCTGGACGTTGCTGAGGGTGACCGCGAAAAGCCGCCGTTCGCACGATCAGCGTGATAGCCGCCGGTGATGATGGGCGGCAGCGGCTTGCTCGCGCGCGCCCTGGGCGAGCTGCACGAAGTTCTGCAGGACGATCGACATGCCGATGGCGGTGATCAGCGGCGCCAGCCGGAACGAGTGGCGCAGCGGCCGGTAGGCGACGCGCTCCAGCGTCCAGCCCCACGCCGGCGTTGATCACCATGGCGATGATCAGCACCAGCACGAGCGCCAGCGGCACGAAGGTGATGCCGAGGCGAGAAGCAGCCAGGAACGCGATCAGCGCCATGAAGGCGCCGATCATGAAAATATCGCCATGTGCGAAGTTGATCATGCCGACGATGCCGTAGACCATGGTGTAGCCGATGGCGATCAGGCCGTAGATCGAGCCGAGCGTGAGGCCGTTGATGAGTTGCTGCAGGAAATATTCCATTCAGTGAAAGCCCTTTCGGCTCCGCTGGCGCGAAATTGGAGATCCAGAGGCGGGTGCATATTGATTTTTTTGTAGCAAAGGCAAGGCGGCGGCGGCAACGGCTATCTTTGGGCGGGATGGCCTGTCCCCTGGCGGTTTGCTGGAAGTGATTGAGGAGTTAGAATTTCATGGACGCTCCCCAGGGGACGACGAAGCCAGACTCGTCACGAGGGAGATGTGCATTCTCCATCCGCTGCAAAAACGATAGGCCCTGGGTGTAGTCAAACAGCCGGCCTTGGAACGCCACCTCATCAAGCACGGTCTTTATATCACCCGCCAGCCTATCGCGCTCCGCAGTCCACGCCGTCATCGCCTCCAAGTGCCGGGCGTATGCCGCGTCGTCCTTCGCGATGGCCTTCGTCCCATCGAAGTCGAGGCTAGTGCTTCCCACCCTTCCCAGAGGCGCATTGAGCTGTTTGTACGTCCCGGCGAGTATTTCGAACGCCGTGCGCGCCGCGCGCAGCGTCTGGGCAGCGCCCCATCCTCCATCTTCTCCACCAGCACGCGCCCGTCATGCACGTAACTATCCCTCAGCCCCACCAGCGCCAGCAGCGTCGGCCGCAGATCGGTATGATCCGAGAACACCGCATCGTCCCGCCCCTGAAGCCGCACGCCCGGCCCGGCCATCGCCATCCAGGTGCGCGACATCACCTCCTGGAAACCGCCATGGCTCCAGGCATGCTCGGGCGCCGCGCGGACGCAATCGGGCTGCTGCCCGCAATCCACCCGGTTGCCGGACGTCATGAGATGATAATCGGGATGGCCGAACACGGTGAAGCTGGGCGTGCGCGCCGGGCTCGCCGTGACCATGTGCAGCAGCTTCATCAGCGCCCGGTCGGCGATGGCAACCGTCAGCTTGTCCGGCTCGCCGGAGATCGGGTTGGTCACGGTGAGCTGGCTCATGTCCTTCTGCATCGCGCGCGTCAGCGGGTCGAGCGGCCCCGGATTGCCGTGAATATATATGGTGGGCGCAACGTCGGCGTGGACTCGGAAGGGGGTGTGGTCTGCGCTGCTGGTCAGCAGGCCGTCGATGTGGGTGTTGATCTCGCCGATCTTGGCATAGGTGCAGGGCATGCGTGATGCCGTCGCGATCCGGCGGGCTGGGCGGGCCGCCAACGAAGTGATCGTTCTCGTCGGCGACAACCACGAATAGCGTGTTGTCCCTGTTGATGCCGCCGGCCTCAAGCCGCGCGAGGAATTTGCCGAACGCCTCATTATATGCGGCGAGCTGGCGCACATAGCCTTCCTCGCCGGGACCATAGGCGCGATGGCCCGTGGCGGGCACCGGATTGGGGTCGTGCGCGTCGGAGATATAGGCATAGACCACCGGCACGCCCGCTTCCAGCATGGTGGCGGCATAGCCGAGCGTATGGGCGGCGGTGGGATTGAAGCGGTTGGGATAGCCGGGATTGCCGTGCTCGTCCGCCAGCACATTGCCGTGGATGTCCTTCACCGGGCCGCCGGGCGAAATCACCGGCTGCACATGCTTGTTGCCGTAGAGCGCCTTGAAGCCGTCATAGCCGCCCGGCTCATCCGGCAGCAGGTCGGGGATGCCCTTGTCCCCGCAAAGCGCGCTGCCGGCGCCGCAATGGAGGGCGATGCCGAGATAATCCGCGAACGCCTTGGCTTGGCCGCCGGCTCGTTGCCCGCCGCCTCGCGCGCCTCCGCCGAACCGGGGCCGAAAATGCGTGGAACGTCGCTGGTCAGGTTCTGGAGCGCCATGTTGGCCATGGAGAACACGCCCACGTCGCAGCCCGCCCGCGTGAACGGCACCCACGGCGCCGGCGCGGTCTTGCCATTTTCGCCGAGCATCAGCGGCAGGCCGTCATCGCTGAGCGAAGTCCAATAGCCGAAGGCGCTGGAGACGCCGACGCTGCCATCCGGGCGGAAATAGCCAAAGCTGTTGGCGATGGGCACGCCCATGCGGTCGCCATAAAGGCCAGTCAGGCCGGTGAGAATGTTGGTTCCGGTATGCGAGATGAGGGCTGTGTGGTGATTATCGCTGATGGTACCGTTCTGCGTGAGGAAGTTCAGCAGGTGCGGCATCTGCTCCAGATCGGACGGCACGTTGGGGTTATCGCGGCGCAGGTGGACGTTGTCGAACAGGATGTATACAACGCGCTTGATACGGCCATCGGCGGATTTCAGCTCGCACGCGGCCTGCACGGATGGCGTCCCGGCGGCCAGTAGGAATAATGCGGCTGCCACGATGGCGATGCGTGCTGGAAACATAGTGCCCTCAATATGCGCGCTGGTACGCGGCTCGTCCAAAACAACCCGAGCCCGTTAACGATCGCACGGCGGCCCGGTCTGGTGATAAACCTCATGCTATGACGCGGCAATAACGACGACATGAAGGCGGCAGCGATGACGAAACGCAAGGGACCACTGGCTGGGATCAAGGTCTTAGAGCTGACGGTGTTCATGTCCGGCCCAACGTGCGGGCTGCTGCTGGCCGATATGGGCGCCAGCGTCGTCAAGGTCGAGCGTTTCCCGGATGGCGACGACGCAAGGCGATTCGCGCCGCCGTCGATCAACGGCGAGCCGGCGTCATTCATGATCCTCAACCGCAACAAGCGCGGCATGGCGGTGGACGCCAAGCACCCGGACGGCGCGCGCGTTTTGCGCCGGCTGTGCGGCGAGGCCGATGTGCTGATCGAGAATTTCCGCCCCGGCGTGCTGGACAAGCTGGGGCTGGGCTATGAGGCGCTGAAGGCGGAAAATCCGGGGCTGATCTTTGCCACCATCACCGGCTTCGGCACCACTGGCCCCGATTGCCAGCGCCCAGGGCTGGACCTGATCGCGCAAGGCTTCAGCGGCCTGATGAGCATCACGGGCGAGGGGCCGGGCAGGCCGCCGGTGAAGGTGGGCGCGCCGGTGAGCGACACCACGGCGGGCATGCTGCTGGCGTGCGGCATCATGGCGGCGCTGGTGGAACGCGGGCGCACGGGGCTGGGCCAGCGCGTGGAAACGTCGCTGATCGAGGCGGCGCTGGCGCACACCTACTGGCAAAGCGCCATGGCGCTGGCGACCGGCGAGGCGCCGCAGCCGCTCGGTTCGGCACATCCGCTCAGCGCGCCGTATCAGGCGTTCGCGTGCTCGGATGGCTATGTGATTGCCGGCGCGCCGAGCGACTCGCTATTCGCGCGCGTGCTGAGCGCACTCGGCGCGGGGCATCTGGCGGAGGAGGAGCGCTTCACCAGCAATGCATTGCGCATCGCCAATCGCGACGCCCTGACCGCCGCGCTGGAGCCGTATTTCGCCGCGCTGACGCGGGCTGAATGCCTGGAGCGGCTGGATGCGGCGGGCGTGCCGTGCGGGCCGGTGCACACCATGCCCGAGGCGCTGGCTCACCGGCAGACGCGGGCGCGCGGCATGGTGATCGAGGTGGAGCATCCGAAGGCCGGGCGAGTGGAGGCGCTGGGGTGTCCGGTGAAATTCCCGGACAATGAGGCCGATATGAGCCGCGCCGCGCCGCTGCTGGGCGGGGATACCGCCGAGGTGCTGGCGGAACTCGGGTATACGCCGGAGGAAATCGCGCAGCTTGAGCGCGACGGCGCGGTTATGGCTGGCGGCGTGACGCGGGAGCCGGAAGTGTCATGAACCTCCGGCATCTCCGCTTTTCGCCCCGGCGAGCCTGCGGTAAAGCGTGCGCTCGCTCATGCCAAGCGTGCGGGCGAGCGCTTTGCGCGTTCCCCGGTGGCTGGTGACGGCCTGACGCAATGCCTGCACCTGCATTTCCTCCCAGCTAGCCGCCGCGGGAGGCGCCGGAGCCAGCGCGGGCACTTCGGCATGACGAACCTCGTCGGGCAGATGCTCGCTCTGCAACTCGTTGCCGTCGCACAGCAGGCTCGCCCGCTCCAGAATATTGCGCAACTCGCGCACATTGCCGGGGTAATCGAAGTCCTTCAGCGCCTGCATCGCCCCGGCGGAAATACGCAGATCGCGTTTTGGCGCCACGCGGGTGAGCAGCGCCTCGGCCAGGAGCGGGATATCCTCGCGCCTTTCGCGTAATGAGGGCAGGCAAATGGGGAAGGCGTTGAGACGGAAAAACAGATCCTGGCGGAAGCCGCCCGCCGCCACCAGCTTGCGCAGAGGCTGATGTGTGGCCGACACCAGGCGGAAATCGGCCTTGCGCAACTCCGTGCCGCCGACACGCCGGTAGCTTCCGGTTTCCAGCAGCCGCAGCAGCTTCACCTGCATGGTGAGCGGAATGTCGCCGATTTCGTCGAGAAACAGCGTACCGCCGGCAGCAGACTCCACCAGCCCCGTCTTACGCATCGTCGCACCGGTGAAGGCGCCCTTCTCATGGCCGAACAGCTCGCTCTCAAACAGCGTTTCCGGCAGCCCGGTGCAGTCCACCGCCACGAAGGGAGCGCGTGTGCGCCGGCTGGCGTCGTGGATGGCTGCGGCCACCAGTTCCTTGCCCGTTCCCGATTCGCCCTGAAGGAGCACCGTGGCTTCGGACGGGGCCACGCGCGCCACCATTTCCAGCATGCGCCGGAAGGCGGGCGAACGCCCCACCAGCCCCTGCGCATGGGCCAGCCCGCGCGCCACCGGCAGCTCATCGAGCTTTTCGATGAAATAGGCGATCTCGCCGCTGGCGTCGCGCAATGGCGAAAGTTCGATGTTTTCATAAACCTCGCCCGTGGCCGTGTGGTGCAGATGCAGCACGCGCTCGCGCTGGCCCGACAGCAGGCTGCGCGACAGCGGACAGGATTCGCCGGCCGCATCGCACGGCACGGAATAATGGTGTGAGACCTCGTAGCACTTGCGCCCAACCACGCCGGGACGCGCCGCCCACTTGGCACGATAGGCAGCGTTGGCCGCGACGATGCGGTGCTGCCGGTCGCAAAGGATGTGCGGCTCGGGGAGGGTTTCGAGAAACGAAACGAGTTCGTGTAGGCCGTGGGCTTGCATATCGCTCATGTACTGCCAAATTTGACATATTCGCTGCCATGTTATCGCATTATGGCGGCGGCAGAACAACGCGGCGTTTCGTCCACCGCTGAAAGATCAGTGCGCCGCAGGGCTTCCGCCTCCCAATGACACTGATTATCCGCGCCTACCGGGTTGGCACGAAACTTGTGTACAGGATAGGCCGGGGCGGACGCATTACCCGGAGCGGCGCATGACAGCAGGAAAGACCAGCGAATAAATCAGGACAAAGGCCGGTTCCGCCGGAATCTGATCATTGGCGTTCTGGTCAAGATCGGCCTGCTGGCGCTGCTTTGGTTCGCCGTCGCCCGCCCGATCCTCATGAAGAAGTCGGATGCCGGCGATGAGAACCGTCATCCGGTCCTGGCGCTTGTTCAAGCCACGCAGGGAGACAACCGTGGTTAGTGAACTGGCGGCGTGCGGCGGACGCCCCGCGAAGCGCACATTATTTCTGGCGGAAATGACCGGACCCCTTCCCCGGCTCCATTCCGCCCCCCTCAGGCGGCGCGAACTCCCCGCGCCGCCTCCTTCTTCCCCCCGCGCAGTCTCCGGCCGGAATCGGATAGCGGCGCGAAACCTGCCTTCCATCATCACATCGCATAGTAACAAAGGGCTTCCCCTCCATGAGCGATTGCTGCCAGACCTCCACCAGCATCTACGAGCGCCTCGGCGGCGAACCGGCCATCGCGCGGCTGGTATCGCGCCTCTACGATGTCATGGGCGAACTGCCGGAAGCCCAATACATCTGGAAATGGCATCCGGCCGATATGGACGATGTGAAAGCGCGCGTCACCTCGTTCCTGTGCGGCTGGCTGGGCGGCCCGGCCACCTATCCCGAGCGTTACGGCCCGCCGATGATGCGCCGCCGCCATATGTCCTTCCCCATCGGCCCGCAGGAGCGCGACATCTGGCTGAAATGCGCCCGCACCGCCCTGGACGAGACCGTGGCGGATGTGACCGTGCGCGAACAGCTCTACATCGCGCTGGCCGGCATGGCGGACCACATGCGCAACCTCCGCGGTGACGGACAATCCGAGGGCTGCAACTGCAATTGCGGCGGCCACTCCTGATGATCGCCCGCAGCACCGCAATTCCCAGCGAACCGCGGATACGCCCACGTGGCATTTTGACTTAACCGGCGGCGGAGTTGACTATGACGAACATCCCGACATCCATGAAGGGCGAGACCACCATCCGCGAAGCGGCCCCTGGCGTTCAGGCCGTTGACGTCCAGGCGGTCAACGCCAAGGAATCCCGCCAGCTTTACGCCTCACGCGTCGCCATCTATCCCAAACGCGCCAGCGGTAAGTTCCGCACCATCAAATGGCTGGTGATGGCGGCGACGCTGAGCATTTATTACGTCCTGCCGTGGATACGCTGGGACCGCGGGCCGACCCTGCCCAACCAGGCGCTTCCTGCTCGATTTCGCCCATCAGCGCATGTACTTCTTCGGCCTCGAACTCTGGGCGCAGGAGCTGTATTTCGTCACCGGCGTGCTGGTGCTTTCGGCGCTGGCGCTTGTTCCTCGTCACCTCGGTGGCGGGCCGCGTCTGGTGCGGTTACGCCTGCCCGCAGACGGTGTGGACCGACCTGATGATCGGCGTCGAGCATCTCTGGCAGGGCGACCGCAACGCGCGCATCCGGCTGGATAAAGCGCCGTGGACGTTCGATAAGCTCTGGCGCAAAAGCGGCACCACCTCACCTGGCTGCTGATCTCCCTGGCGACGGGCGGCGCCTGCGTGTTCTACTTTCGCCGACGCGCCGACGCCTCGCCTACCGCCTCGTGCACCGAAGCGACCACCATTGCCTATGTTTTCATCGGCATTTTCACCGCCATCCACCTATGTGCTCGGCGGCCTCGCCCGCGAGCAGGTGTGCACCTATATGTGCCCCTGGCCGCGCATCCAGGGCGCCATGTTCGACCAGGAATCGCTGCTGATTACCTATCGCGGCTATCGCGGCGAGCCGCGCGGGCCGCACAAGACGCGGCGGCTCCTGGGAAGGCCGGGGCGACTGCATCGACTGCCGCGCCTGCGTGGCCGTCTGCCCCGCCGGTATCGACATCCGCCACGGCTCGCAGCTCGAATGCATCCAGTGCGCGCTGTGCATCGACGCCTGCGACGAGATCATGAAGAAGATCGGCCGCCCAGCCAAGCTGATCGCCTATGACAGCTTCCGCAATCTCGACGCCGACTCCCATGGCGAACGGGCGCCCTACCGCTTCTTCCGGCCCCGCACGCTGCTGTATGTGGCGGTGATTGCCCTGGTCAGCGCCGTCATGCTGTGGGGGCTGTCGCGCAAATCGGTGCTGGACGTGAACGTGCTGCCGGACCGCAACCCGCTTTATGTGCAGCTTTCCGATGGCGGTATCCGCAACGGCTACACCGTGCACATCCTCAACAAGACCCACCAGCCGCGCACCTTCCTGCTCACCGCCGAAGGGCTGCCGGATGCGAAGCTGACGGCCGTGGGTTTCGAGGGCAAGCCCACGCTGGAAGTGGCCGTGCCGCCGGACGACGTGCGTTCGATCAAAGGTTTATGTTGCCCTGCCGGCGTCTGGTGTGTCAGGGCTGAAGGATAGCTCCACCGCCTTTACCTTCGCCCTGCGCGACCTCGCCGACCAAACCGTGAAACAGCGCCAGACGAATTTCAGGAGGCCGTGAGTATGACGGGCGGGGTTCTGACACCAACTCGCCGCACGCGGCTTCGTAACCACAGCTCCGGCGGCCGGTCTCATTGACCGCATCCAGCGCTTGAAGGTGTGACAGAAGCGCCGTTGACGCGCTTGCCCGCGCGGACGATACTCGCTTCTGCGTTGTATGCAGCCAGGATGGGCGGTCATGGGGCGGGTGCTGCTTTCACTCTGGACGTGGTTCGAGATCGCGCTCTGCGCGCTCGCGGGCTTCCTCACGCAGCTGGTCCTCTGGCCCCTCACCATGCTGTTTGACCGGCGGCGCTTGGTCACGGGGCGCTGCTTCCGGCTAACGGGGGTCGCCGCGGCCCGCCTGACGCCGTGCTGGCACTTCGGCGTGTACGGCAGACATTCCCCGCCGTATCGAGGGCCGGACGGTGTTCGTGTCCAACCACGAGTCGCAAGCAGACCCCTTCCTCATCTCGTTCCTTCCCTGGGAGATGAAGTGGCTGGCGAAGGCGTCGCTCTTCCGTATCCCGGTCGCCGGCTGGAGCATGGCGCTCGCGGGCGACATCCCGATCCACCGCGGCAACGACCGCTCCGCCAAGGAAGCCATGGACCAGTGTGCGCGGTGGCTGGAACGTGGCGTGCCGGTGGTGATTTTCCCCGAGGGGACACGCTCGCCCGACGGCAAAATGGGACCGTTCAAGGACGGCGCCTTCCGGCTCGCCCTCGACAGCGGCGCCCAGGTGATCCCCATCGCGGTGTGCGGGACGCGCAAGGCCCTCCCCAAGCATTCCTGGAAGTTCGGCTTCACGCGCGCCCTCGTGGCGGTCGGCACGCCCATTCCCACGGCGGGACGCGGCGCCAGCGACCTGGAGGCCATCAAGGCCGAGGCCCGGGCGCAGATCGAGGCGCTGCGGGCGCGGATGCTCCCGCTCACGAGCGCCGCGGGGGATGGTGAACAAGCGTTCTAAAAGCCAGCCTCGCGGATAAAAACACGCGCAACCCTGCTGGCGAACATTCCAGCCAGGCTCTCGCCCTTGGCGTTCAGCGTGACGGTGCCCCGTATCACTTGCGGGCGAGGCGGCGTGTCCGTGAGCATCGTTACCCGGTAGCTCGCATTCACCGGCCGCAATTTATTGCCAGGGGCAGGTTTCACCGCAATGCCCCCGTCATAGGCCGACGCGAGATATGGTATGTCGAGCGTATCGCTGGCGGCGTAGGCGATGCTGGCGAGGCGGACCGGCAGGCCATCCAATGCCGGGTTTTCGGGGATGAAGCGCCCCCCGGTTCCTAGCTCCAGCCGCCAGAGGCCGTCTTCCTCCGCGTATCCCTCGACGATGGCCGTGGCCGTGCCCCTGATGACCGCCAGCGGCTCTTTCAGGTCAACGAAGCGGCCAACGTGAAGCGCCCTGCGCATATCGGTCACGATGCCGCTGACCGGCGATTGCACCTTCAGAGCCGCGATTTCACGCTGAAGGCCCGCGAGCCTGTCTTTTTCAGCGGCAAGCTGCTGTCCGAGAACCAGACCGGCCGAACGATCTTCTCCGTCAGCGGAGCGGCGGGCCAGCCGGATGGCCAGGGCCGCGATCTTCTGCCGGGTCAGGGCGGCATCCTGCTCCAATTGCGGCGACCGCAGCTCGAACAGAAGCTGCCCTTTCTCCGCGTGCGCGCCCTCCTGAACGAGGATGGCGGCGATCATGGCCGGGCGCGGCGCGAACACGCGGGCATCGGTTTCCGCTCTGAGGATGGCGGGAACCCGGACGGAATGCGACAGCGGCAGGCAAATTGCGGTCAGGCCGAGCAGCGCGGCGGCGGCGGTCAGCCAAACTCGCGGTTCCCTCGCGATAAGCCCGCGCGCCCGCCACCACTCCGCGAATTCCTTGCAGATGGGCCAGAGGATGAAGGCGCCGATTTCGATGAGAAACAGGATGATGCCGGCGGCTTTTATGAAGAAGTGATAGACATAAAGGGCGATACCGGCGAACAACACCAAGCGGTACAGCCACGTCATATAAGCATAAACGATGCAAAAGCCGGTAAGCGCCGGGCTGAGATCGTCGGGATTTGGCGCTTTCAGCCCGAACAGCAGCCGCCGCAGCCACCAGCGGCCCAGCGCGAAGGCGCGGCTTTGCAAGTTAGCTATGCCGATGGCGTCGGACAGCAGATAATAGCCGTCAAAGCGCAGGAATGGGTTGAGATTGATCAGCAGGCTGGTGCCTAAGCTGGCCACCGCCATGAAGAACGCCGCGCTCCGCACCGGCCCCTCCGGCGCGATGGCCCAGACGAAAACGGCGAGCCCCGCGATCATGAGTTCCGCGATCAGCCCCGCCGAAGTAATCAGCAGCCGCTGCTTTCGCGACCGCAATTTCCACGCGCCGGTCACATCGGTGTAAAGAACCGGCATCAGCACCAGAAACGCCACGCCCATCGTCCCGGCGCGCACGCCATAGCGGGTGGCCATGTAGGCGTGGCCGAATTCGTGCGCCGACTTTACGATGACGAGGCACAGGGCATAAAGCGCGGCGCCTTCCAGGTTGAAGAAGTACAGGAAGGTTGAAACGAAGGCGTCCCACTGGCGCGAGGCGAGGTAGAGCCCAATGATGGAGATGAAGCCAACGGCGAGAAACATGCCACGGCTGAACATAAAGTCGAAAACCGGCAGGCTGCGTTGCAGAAACTTGTGCGGGCGGATCAGCGGGATGCGGAAGAACAGATAGTGGTGAACCGCGAATTGCAGCCACGAGCTTTTTTGCGCGGCCAGCCTAGCGGTGAGACCGCCGAAATCGCCAAACGCCGCCATTTCCGTCAGCCCGTTGTGCACCAGAAACTCACTGAGCGCGGCCACGTCCTCCGGCGAGATGCTCTCGCCGGCCTGACTGTCCGCAGCCGTCAGGATGGCATCGGCCGTGCCCGCCTCCCAAAGGCACAGGATGGCGAAAGCCTTGCCGCCGATCTGAAAGAACTTGTTGCGCAGCGGGTCTTCGACAATCCACGCCGAGCCGCTCGCCCCGTTCTGCCCCTCGTGAAGACGCAGGTCGGCGCGCAGCCTGGGCAGAGCGTCCGTCATATGCCGAGCCTTTGCCGGATCACCGAAACCGGCCGGCGGAACAGATAGAACGCCAGCGGCACGGTGTCCCCGTAAATCTGGGCGGCGCCGCGCGCGCCGATGCGCAATGCAGTGGCGGAATTTCCGGTCAGGTCGGCGCGAACGCGGTAGGCAAGCGTCTGCGTTTCGGACGGCTCGGCCTGATAGCTGGCATGCGTCAGGCGGGCGGTGAGCTTGGCAAGCGGCGCGGCGTCGAGATAGACGTTAACATCGGCACCCTCGCGCAGCACGATGGCGTCGCCCACGGCAAGGTCGATGCGCAGCTCGACATCGCCGGGGCGGGCGATTTGCAGGATTTGCTCGCCGGTGGCGACGGGGCGGCCCTTCCAATAATCCTTGCTGGCCAGGATGACGATGCCATCGGCGGGCGCGGTCACGACAGCCTTGCCGAGCACCTCGCGGGCGTAATCCCGCTCGCTGAGCGCGAGGCCAAGCTCGGCGCGCGCGATCGCCATTTCGTGGCGGGCCTTGCTGTCCTCCATGGCGGCCTGCTGGAAACGGCGGAACCGGGCGCCGGCAACTTCCACCGACTGTTCAGCGGCCTGATATTTGTTGCGGAGCACGGTGTCCACGAAGCGGAACACCTCCTCGCCTTGTTTGACCGGCGCGTTGGGCTCCGCAACGATGGTATCGACGACGCCATCGAACGGCGCCGTGACCACCAGCGGATTCTTCGCCACCACCTCGACCGGCGCAAGCGCGGTCAGCGGCACGGGGATGAGGCCGGCGAGCGTGATCGCCCCCGCCGCCGCGAGCAGTAGCCAGCGCCGCCTCCAGCGGAACGGTTTGCCCGCCTTCGCTCCCTCCAGCGCCTGCCAGGCATGCTGATAGGCGCCCGCCAGACGCATCGCCGGTGCAACATCGCCATCGCGCCAGACGGTTTCACGCGCCTGGAGCAGTCCGGCGAAAACCGTTCCGTCGCGCCGTTTCAGCGGCGCCCACAGGAAATGCCGGAACGGATAGGTGTCGAGTTCCTCGTCGTCATCGCTGCAATAGGCGGGCAGCGAAAACGCTTGCGGCTTGCCGGCGTCAGCGTCCGCCGCCATCCGTTTCACGACGCTCTCGACCCATTGAACGAATGGCGTGTTCCGGTCCACAACCGTGACATCTGAAGCGGCCAGGAGTTTAGCCGCCCCCTCCGTCATGCCGGTCAGGAAGATCTGCTGGCTCCCGGTGATTTTCCGCGTGCCGTTGACGATGATATAGGCCAGCTCCTGCCGGCTGGCGGCCTCCCGAGCCTGCTGCTCCAGATGCAGCAGCAGCGACAGGTAAGCCTCGCGCTCGCCGCCCTCGCTCACGAGATGAACCTTGCCGGCGGTTTTTTCAGGGACGGATGGCATGGCTCAGCTCCGGGGTTTCTCGAAAATGGCGTTGCCGCTCATGCCCGGCAGGATATTCTCCGGCGTCCTGAGGAAAACCGCCGTGACTTCAATGGTCTGGCTGACCGGATCGACCGCCGCCCCGAAGCGCGAAATCACGGCGCGGTGGGTTTCGTTCGTCTCGTCGATCACGAAGTCGAATTCCGCGCCGGCCCTGAGCCACGCCAGCGATTTGGAAGACACGATCACCTCGATCTCAAAATTCGCGTCGTCCACGATTTTCAGCAGCGGCGCATTCGGCTGCGGCGTCTCGAATTCACGGGCGGACACTTCGCTGACGCGGCCGCTGAACGGCGCGCGGATTTGGCATTGCTCGATCCGCACCGCCAGCGCGCGCGCCGCCGCCTGGGCCTTGTCGAGTTTCGCCCTGGCAATCTCGACGTCGTTACGTCCGGCGGCGCTGTGGCTCGCCATCTCGGTCTGGGCATTGAAATTAGCTTGCTCTGCCTGGGCCTCCGCTTCGGCGCCCGCGAGGTCCGCCGCATAACGCCGGCAATCGAACTCGATGAGCACGTCGCCCTTCTGGAACTTCTGCCCCTTCCTGAAGGCGGCGCGATTGATCCGGGCGTTGAGATCGGCCGTGATGGTGACGGCGGAAACACTCTTGACGATGCCGCGATCCAGCCCATCGGCCGCCATCGTTTCGGCGATTGCCGCCCCGCCGCCAGCGCCCAGCAGCCAGATATTCGAGAGCAGCGAAATGGCCAGCTTGTGGCTCCAGCCGGTCATATTGGGCCGCCCGCGAGAGACGCTACGCTTTTGTTACCAATGAAGAACGGCGGCTTCGATAAAACGCGCCAATTTTGAGAAATCGTTTGCGAAAGCTGCTGAACCGGCTGCGTTTCGTCCATGTCATCGCCGATAACGTCAGCGCCCACGCTCACAAATAGTGTACCCGAAGCACCTTCATACTCGGCATAGCAAAGGTCTCTTTTTACCTCGGCGAGGGCCAGCCGCATTTCCTGGCGCAATACGGAATGCCCGCCAATGCTGCCGGCATCGCGGGCGCTCGACATCTGCTGTAATATTTTTCTCTCGATATCATACAACTCCTGCGCGGCCTGAAGCTTCTTCCTCGCCTGCATATAGTTCAGGCGGCTTACATGAACCTGCGCCATAATCGTCATGGCAATGGCGAGAGTTTTCTGGCCAATGAGGTCTCCCTCCGCTTGTATCGCTGCTTCCTTGTGCGAGTATGTAAACAACTTCATCAGGTTCCAGCTTGCCTTGGCGCCTGCCGCAACCCAATTGCTATTATAGAGATAGCTGTTGGTGTCAGTATTGACCGACAGAAACGGCGCGATGCCCGGCATAAGCTCCAGCAGCGCGGCCTCGGCCTCCCTCTGGTTGATGCGCGCGCTATACCCGGCCTGCCGCAGCTCGGGTCTTTGCTGGAGCGCGGCGGCCACCATCTCACCGGCGGGAGGCAGCGCCCCTGGGAATGCCGGCGGACCATCGGCTTTCGAGAGCTTGAAATCCGTTCCCGGTGGCAGGTTCATGAGCACGGCGAGCTGTGTTTTCGAGGAACGAAGCTCGCCGTTCAGCCGTTCCAGCTCGATTTTCAGCTCCAGAAGTTCGCGCTGGCGGGTCAGCGCAATCAATGGCGACGACGTTCCCTGCCGCTCAAGAGCCTGTTCCTCCGCCTGCGCGCCCCTAATCCTGGCATCCAGCCCCTGCAATTTGCTGCCAAGCTTTTCCGCCGCCACGGCTTTCCACAACGCCACCCGGACATCCTGAAGCAGGCTATGAATGGCCTTCCGCCGCTTCTCTCTGGCGATGAGAACCTCGTCCGCGGCCTGATGGGCGCGCACATAGGAAAGCCCGAAGTCCAGGATGTTCCAGCTCAGGCTCAAATCCGCGCTCACAACCCGCCGGTCGCTGGATGTGGAGGGCTCAAGGGATGTCTGGCCGGTGATGAGCGACCGGCTGCTCGATCCGCTATCGTTGTTCCGGCCGGAATAATCCAGCTCCGCCACCAGTTTCGGGAGCTGATCGGCATTGGAGAGTTCCAATTGCCGCTGCTTGAGCACCGCCTCCAGCAGTTCGGCGCGGGCGTTGAGATTATATTTCAGGGCGCGTGCCATCGCCTCATGCAGGCCAATCGGCCCGGTGACGGGCTCCTCGTTGGCGGCGATGCGGCTCGCCCGGTCCGCCGCCTGTTCCAGCAGCTCGCGATCGCTGAATGCCGCCGGCGTCACGGAACAGCCGGCGAGCACAGCGCATATCAGCAAGCAGGCGGAACACCGCGCGATCATAAACCCCCCGGATCAGCAACACCACCATAGGTTGTTAACCTGCTATGGTTACCGGGGGATGAATGACGGCCTAAAAGCGGGGCATAAACCGCTCGGGGCGGAAGCGTTTGAGCTGATCCGGGAATTTCAGCCCCTTCCAGTCCGGCTGCACCTGCTGTGTTTTCACGGTAATTTCGCCGCTGGCCGCGTGGACCGTGACAGAGACCACGGTGTCCGCCTCTCCCTCGGAATGAATGACGATCTTGAGGTCCAGGCGATCCGTGCCAGCGGGCAGCGCGGCGGCAATGTCGCCATTGGGCAGGACGGAAACCCATGCAGGAAGCGGCCGCCCGTCGGCCTGCATAACGCTGTAGGTATGCCCTCCAGCCTTAAGCGCCTCGCTCTCGCGCACATGGACGATGAACTGGCGGTCATGGACTTCAGTCTCGAAACTGAAAAATGGCGTTTGCGCCGAGCTAGTCATGCTGGCGATGGCCGTGGTGTCAGCAGCGAGCAGCGGCAGCCGGATATCCAGAGGATCGGACGTCAGGAAACCGGCCGCCCCGGACGCGCGGTCCAGGTGTAAGGCGGAGCGGTCCGCTGGCGGCAGTTCGCGGAATTTGGGGAGATACCAAAGGGCGGTCTCGTCCGCCGCCTTGCCGGTAGCGGGCGCTGCGACGGTGAAGCTCACCGTACCGTCCGCGGTGCCGCCCTGGCCGTCCTCCGCCCGGTAGGTGAAACTGTCCGGGCCGCTGTAGCCGGCGGCGGGCGTATAGGTATAGCTGCCATCGGCATTGACGGAGGCGGAGCCATGGCTTGGACCGCTCAGCTTGGTGAACGTCAGCGGCAGACCTTCCGGGCTTGTGCCGCTCGCCGCCAGCGTACCGCTCAGCACCGTGCCGGGGGGCGTGACCACGCTGTCATGCCCCGCCACGGGAGGCTCGTAGACATTGGTGACGGTGACAGCAACGGCTTTCGTGACGGTGAAGACGCCATCCGAAACCTGCACTGTCACATCGTACACATTGTCCGCATTGGCGTCGGCGGACGCCTCGTAGTTGGGCGGCGATACGAAGCTCAATGCGCCGGTGCTGCTGTTGATGGCGAACCTGGCGGCATCGGCGCCGCCAGCGATGGAATAGACCAGCGCCGCGCTCCCGTCGGGATCGCTGACGGTGATGACCCCGGCGGCGGAGGCGTTCTCCGCCAGGCTGGCCGCCGCCGTGCTGGTGATGACGGGCGGCTCGTTGACATTGGTGACGGCAACGGCGAAGGCTCTCGTGACGTTGAAGGCGCCATCCGAGACCTGCACCGTCACGTTATAGACGTTGTCCGAATTGGCGTCGGCGGAGGCCTCGTAGTCCGGTGCGGAGACGAAGGAAAGCGCGCCGGTGGCGCCGTCGATGCTGAACTTCGCGGCATCCGCGCCGCCGGTGATGGAATAGGCCAGCGTTGTGCCTGCATCCAGGTCGCTGCCTGTGACGGTCATGACGGCAGTGGTGTTCTCGGCAGCACTGGCCGCCGCCGCACTGGTGATGGCAGGCGCCTCGTTGACGCCGGTGACCGTGACGGCGATGGCTTTCGTGGCGGCGAGGATGCCGTCCGACGCCTCCACCGTCACGCCGTAGACATTATCCGCGCCTGTGTCGCCGGGATTTTCGTAGTCCGGCGCGGCGGCGAAGGAGAGGACACCCGTAACGGCATCAATCGTGAATTTCGCCGCGTCGGCGCCGCCGGTGATGGAATAGGTCAGCGTATCGCCATCCGCGTCGCTCCCCGCCACAGTCATCACCACGGCGGTGTTCTCCGCGACACTGACCGCCCCCGCGCTGGTAATGACCGGCACGCCGTCGTCAGTGACGGTGACGGCGACAGCTTTTGCCACGGCGTGCGGGCCGTCCGAGACCTGCACCGTAACGTTGTATACATTATTAGCCCCGGCATCGGCTGGCGCCTCGTAGTCCGGCGCGGACAGGAAGGCGAGCGCACCGGTTTGGCCGCCGATGCTGAACAGAGCGGCATCGGGACCGCCGTTGATGGAATAGGTCAGCGTGTCGCCATCCGCGTCGCTGGCGGTCACAGTCATCACGGCGGCGGTGTATTCCGGGACGGTGACCGCCGCCGCGCTGGTGATGACCGGCAGCGCGTTGGCGTTGGTGACAGTGACGGCGATGGCTTTGGCCGCCGTGAGGACGCCATCCGAAACCTGCACCGTCACATTGTAGATATTGTCGGCATTGGCGTCGGCGGGCGCGCCGTGGTCCGGCGGCGAAAGGAAGCTCAACGCGCCGGTGCTGCCGCCGATGGTGAACAGAGCGGCATCCGCGCCGCCGGCAATGGAATAGGTCAGCGCATCGCCATTCGCGTCGCTGCCGGTCACAGTCATCACCGCCGAGGTGTTCTCCGCGACGCTGACCGCCGCCGCGCTGGTGATGACGGGCACGCCATCGTCAGTGATGGTGACGGCGATGTCTCTGGTTGCCATGAGGCTGCCGTCCGAGACCTGCACCGTCACATCATACACGTTATCCCCGCCAGCATCGGCGGGCGCCTCGTAGTCCTGCGCCGAGCGGAAGGCAAGCGCGCCAGTGCTGCTGTTGATGGTGAACTTCGCGGCATCCGCGCCGCCGGCGATGGAATAGGCCAGTGTCGCGCCTGCATCCGGGTCGCTGCCAGTCACAGTCATCACCGGGGTGACGTATTCCTGGACGGTGACAACCGCCGCGCTGGTAATGGCAGGCGCTTCGTTGACATCGGTGACGGTGACGGAGATGCGCTTCGTAGTGGTGAAGACGCCATCCGAGACCTCCACGGTCAAATCGTAGATATTGTTCGCGCCAACGTCAGCGGGGGCTTCGAAGTCCGGCGCTGACAGGAAGGAAAGCGCGCCGGTGCCAGCGTCGATGGTGAACTTCGGGCCGTCGGTGCAGCTTGTGACGGAATAGGTGAGGGTGGTGCCGGGGTCCGGGTCGCTTGCGGTCACGGTCATTACCGCCGTGGCGTTCTCCGCAACGCTGACGGCCCCGGCGCTGGTGATGACGGGCACGCCATCATTGGTGACGGTGACGGCGATGGCTTTGGTCGCGGTGAGGGCGCCGTCCGAGACCTGCACGATGACATCGTAAACGTTGTCCGCTCCGGCATCGGCGGGCGCTTCGAAATCCGGCCCCGCCAGGAAACTCAGGGCGCCAGAGCTGCTGCCGATGGCGAACTTTGCCGCATCGGCTCCACCGGCGATGGAATAGCTCAGCGTCGCGCCCCCATCCGGGTCGCTGCCAACCACCGTCATCACTGAGGTAACGTATTCGCCGATGGTGACAGCCGCCGCGCTGGCCACGGCCGGCGCCTCGTTGACGCCGCTAACAGTAACCGCGACGGCTTTCGTGACGTTGAATGTGCCATCCGAGACCTGCACCGTCACATTGTACACATTGTTCGCACCAGCATCGCCAGGCGCTTCGTAATCCGGCTGCGCGGCGAAACTCAAAGCGCCGGTGCTGCTGTTGATGCTGAACTTTGCGGCATCCGCGCCGCCGTTGATGGAGTAGCTCAGCGTATCGCCGTCCGCATCGCTCCCGGTCACTGTCATCACCGCCGTGGAGTTTTCCGCGACGCTGGCGGCCGCCGCGCTGGTGATCACGGGCGGGCCATCATCGGTGACGGTGACAGCGATGGCCTTCGTCGCGCTGAGGGCGCCATCCGAGACTTGCACAGTCACGTTGTAGACATTGTTGGCGCCGGCATCGCCGGGCGCTTCGTAGTTGGGAGCGGACAGGAAGGCGAGCGCACCGGTGCTGCCGTTGATGCTGAACTTCGCGGCGTCGGCGCCGCCGGCGATGCTATAGGTCAGCGTCGTGCTGGCGTCGGGGTCGCTGCCGGTGACGGTCATCACGGCGGTGGTGTTTTCGGCCACGCTCGCCGCCGCGCCGCTGGTGACGCTGGGTGTTTCGTTGACGTTGGTCACGGTGACGGCCACGGCCTTCGTGGCGGTGAGCGCGCCATCGGAGACCTGCACCGTTACGTCGTATATATTGTTGGCGCCCGTATCGGCGGGGGCCTCGTAATCCGGCGCCGCGAGGAACGAGAGCGCGCCGGTGCCGCTGTCGATGGCAAACTTGGCCGCATCCGCGCCGCCGGTGATGCTGTAGGTCAGCGTTGTGCCAGCGTCCGGGTCGCTGCCTGTGGCGGTCATGACGGCGGTGGTGTTCTCCGCCACGCTCGCCGTGGCGGCGCTGGTGATGCTGGGCACCTCGTTGACGTTGGTGACGGTGATGGCGACGGCCTGCGTCGCGGTGAGCGATCCGTCCGACACCTGCACCGTCACATCATAGACGTTGTCTCCGCCAGCATCGCCGGGGGCTTCAAAGTTGGGGGCAGACACAAAGCTCAACGCACCAGTGCTGGCGTTTATGCTGAACTTCGCCGCATCGGCACCGCCAGCGATGGCGTATGTGAGCGTTGTGCCAGCGTCCGGGTCGCTGCCGGTGACGGTCATGCCGGCGGTGGTGCTCTCCGCCACGCTGGCCGCCGCGCCGCTGGTGACGCTGGGCGCTTCGTTGACGTTGGTGACGGTGACGGCGACGGCCTGCGAGGCGGTGAGCGCCCCGTCGGAGACCTGGACGGTCACGTCATAGACGTTGTTGCCGCCGCTGTCGCCCGGCGCGTCGTAGTTGGGAGCCGAGACGAACGAGAGCGCACCCGTGCCGCTGTCGATGGTGAATTTCGCGGCATCGGCGCCCCCGGTGATGCTGTAACTCAGCGTCGTGCCGGCGTCGGGGTCGGTGCCGGTGACGGTCATCACGGCGGTTGAATTTTCCGCCACGCTCGCCGCCGCCGCGCTGGTGACGCTGGGCGCCTCGTTGACGTTCGTCAGGTTCACGGTGTAGCTCTGGCTGCTGCTCAGCCCGCCCTGATCGGTGACAACCACGGTGATCGCATGGCTCGTTGCGGCCCCGTAGTCCAGCAATGCGCCGTTGGCGACGGTGATCGTGCCGTCCGCCGCGTTGATGGCGAAGCGCCCGCCCGCGCTATCGGAAAGACTGAAAGTCTTCGTGCCGCCGGCATCGGGGTCGGTGGCGATGACCGAGCCGATAGCCGTTCCGTTGGCGCTGTTTTCCGCAACCGTGAAGCCCAGGCTTTGATTATAGAGCGCCGCAACCTGACTGGCGCTCATCGCCCCGTTTGCGACAATGAAGTTGTCGATCGCACCATCTAAGCGGCTGACACCCCACGACTCCCATTCAGAGCGGCCAATGAAATTATCCGTGCGGATGCCTGTCACAGGGACAACGCCCGCGCCACTCGCCCAGTGTGCACCGTCGATGTAGAGCTTCATGGCGCCCGATGCATCCACAGTCGCGGCAAAGTGCATCCAGGTGCCGTCCGTAATTGCCCCCCATGCCGTGGCGCGATAGGTGGTGTTCCCGGCGGATTCCAGGGTGAAGGTGAGGGCATTCAAGTTGCTAAAGCGGCCCACGTAGATATTGCCGATACCAGTGGCGACGTCCTGGCCGAATTCGAACACGCGCTCCCAAGTGCCCGTTGAGTCGAAACGCACGCTGGCGGCGAAAGTCATGGCCCCGCCGGTGGTGATGCCAGCGATATCGCCATATGGCCCGGAACCGAGACCGCCCGTGAGGTCCAGGGCACCAGTCCCCGATGGACCCGTGGTTTGCCCAGGCGTGCCGTAAAACGTTACCGGCGCGGTGCCATTGGCATCATCACGCCCGAGATTTGTTGCCGAGGTGAATTCGTAGCCGCCGACGATGCTGGAGGCCGCCACGCCGGGGATCGCCAGCAGACCGCTGGGCGCTTCGTTGACGTTGGTGACAGTGACGGCGATAGCCTGCGAGGCGGTGAGCGAGCCATCGGAGACCTGGACGGTGACATCGTAGACGTTGTTGCTGCCGCTGTCGCCCGGCGCCTCGTAGTTGGGCGCGGAGGCGAAGGTGAGCGCGCCGGTGGAACTGTTGATGGTGAACAGCGCCGCGTCGGCGCCGCCGGTGATGGAATAGGTCTGCGTCGCGCCGCTGTCGGGGTCTGTTGCGGTGACGGTCATGACGGCGGTGCCGTTTTCGGCCACGCTGGCTGTGGCGGCGCTGGTGATGCTGGGCGTTTCGTTGACGTTGGTAACGGTGACGGCGACGGCCTGCGAGGCGGTGAGCGAGCCGTCGGAGACCTGCACCGTGACGTCATAGACGTTGTTGCCGCCGCTGTCGCCCGGCGCCTCGTAGTTGGGCGCGGCGGCGAAGGTCAGGGCGCCGGTCGAGCTGTTGATGGAAAACAGTGCTGCGTCCGCCCCGCCGGTGATAGAGTACGTTAGCGTGTCGCCGTCCGCATCGGTTGCCGTGACAGTCATGACCGCCGTGGCGTTCTCCGCGACGCTGGCCGTGCTGCCGCTCGTGATCGTTGGAGCGTTACTCGCGGTATAGCGCTGAAAGAAGACGCCGTCCCCGTCGCCCGTTCCGTTGCCGCTCCACGCCATGATGACCTTGCCGCCACCCCAGGTCACGTCTCCATTCAATTGACTGTAAATTGTGGTCGTGTTGACCACAAACTCGCCGGTATCCACCGTGCCGTCAGCATTGAATGTCTTGGCATACTGCCCGTGGAAGCCGTCACCCGGCTTATCTTGAAGCCAGCTCATCCACGAAATGGCGAAGCGTCCGCTCCCCGGATCCATTGCCACGGTGCTGTAGGCCTGATCTTCCGAAGTTGTTGAAGGGACCACGAACTCAGCCCCCTGCGCGACGCCGCTTGAATTAAACCGCTGGGCGTAGACACCCCAGTTGCCCCCGTCTTGTGCCCAGGAAGTCCACGTGACGGCGAAGTCCCCCGCTGTGCTGATCGCAACGTCGCTGTAGCGCTGCGCTGCGAAGGTGTAGGTATTGACCTGGAACTCCGCCCCCTGCGCCACGCCGGATGCATTGAAGCGCTGACCGAACACACCTTCCGCGCTCGTGTCCTGCCCGTTGCTCGTCCATGTGACCACGAAATTGCCGGCGGCATTCATCGCGATGGCGCTCTCGGCCTGATCCCCGCTCGTATAGGTGTTCACCAGGAATTCGCTGCCCTGAGCAACGCCGCTGGCGTCATAGCGCTGGCCGTAAATGCCATAGCCAGAACCGTCCTGGCCGCTGCTGCTCCAGGTGATGACGAAGCCGCTGGCATTCATGGCGATGGCCGGCGAAATCTGGTCATTGGCGGTGGTGGTGTTGACCAGGAATTCGCCGCCCTGCGCGACGCCGCTGGCGTTGTAACGCTGCGCATAGATGCCGTAGCCCGAGCCGTCCTGGGCGCCGCTCTTCCATACCACGACGAAGTTGCCGCTCGCATCCATCGCGATGGCCGGCGCGTCCTGAGTGCCGCCCGTTGTGGTATTCACGAGGAAGGCGTTTGTGGCGGCGGTGCCGTCCGCTGCGTATTTGCGCGCGTAGATCTCTGATGAGCCGCTGCTGGTGTCCTCCCACACCACCGCGTAGTTGCCGCTGAAGTCCGAGGCGATTTGCTTGCCGGATGTTGTAACCGTCTGCTGCGTGCCGGTGGTGGTCTGGTTGACGAGCGTCTCCGTGCCGGCGGCCGTGACCGCCAGCGTGTGGTCCCAGTTCTGTTGCGCCTGGGTGGAAATCACGGAGCGCGTGCCGGTATGCCCGGTCTCGAACTCGAATATCCAGTCGCCGCTGGCGCCCGTCGTATTGACCGAAGCGGCAACGTGTGCGCCCGTCAGCGCCGCGAGGGCGTTCGCGGCCTCTGCTCCGTCAGCGCCCTTGGCGAAGTCGCATCCGTAGACCAGGATGGCGGCATCTGGAGCGAGCGCGGAACCGATGGCGGCGAGATCGCCCGCATAGGCCGCGCTCATCGACTGCGCGTTCAGCTTCGCGGTGCCGATATATAAATTCGCCTCGCTGCCGTGGGACAGGATGTGGATCGCGCTGACGTCATGCTGGTCTTTGAGGATGCCGGCGATTTGATCCACGCCGTCCTTGCCTGGATCGAGGACGTAAACGTCCGCATCCGGGGTGATGGACGCCAGAAGATTTCCGATGTCCGGCAGCGATCCATCAATAAATGCGATTTCCCTGGCCGTATGCGGGGCGCCAGATGCCGCTTCGTGTCTAGCGGAAGCCCCCTCTGCTGCTGGCCCTTCTGGCATGAGCACGGGGAGAATGCTTGCCTCAAGCGGCTGGGCAATATCCGGGGCGCCGGTGTGCGAGAGACCGGCGGCGGCCTGAAGCGCGAGCGCGCCGTCGAAGACCATGCGCGGCTCAAGGGCGAGGAGCGGCAACGCCTTTCCCGCCTTTTGCGGCCGGTCAGAGGACAGCCGGCCGGGCGGCGGCGTCTTTTTCTCTCTCGCGTTCCAAAGCCAGCGCAGCATTAGCGTCACACAACAAAAATTCAAAAAATACTAAGGAGGTGTCCAGCGTCAAATTACATTGGCGATGTTGTGTGTTGTTGAATTGCCGCGGTGATCGTTGATTTAATTTTTAGGAACCTGGACGGCTCCCCTCAATTTGCGGGAATTCGGCACTGCCGCGAAGCGGTTTACTGCGTCCCCATTTTTACACACTCTTTACAAATTGGTGCAATGTTGCGAAATACACCTATAAAGTGTAGAATCAATTAAAAGCAGAGGCATGACTGATGGGCACTGGAGCGGTGTATATCGTCGGCAGCGACGGCGCGGCCGCTGACGCCAATGTCCGCCTGTTCGCGTCCGTCTGCCTCGATGTGCACATTTTTCACTCGCCGCTGGAATTCCTGCACGGCTTTGCTCCTGAAAAACCCTGCTGTCTGGTGCTGGAAATGCGCATGCCGCAGTTGAACGGGCTGGAACTGTTGTCGCGCATGAGACGCTTGCCCGCGCGCGCGCCGGCCATCATCGTCACTGCCTATGGCGAAGTCGCTAGCGCCGTCAGAGCCATGAAGCTCGGGGCGGCCGAATTTCTGGAAAAGCCGGTGAATGACGAGTTGCTGCTCGAATATGTCCAGCATTGGATCGGCATCAATCGCATCGAGCGCGACAACATCGGGAAATGCGCCGCCGTCCGGGAAAAGCTGGCCCGCCTTTCGCCGCGAGAAAGGGAAGTGCTGTCCGGCGTGCTCGACGGGCGCCCCAATAAGGAAATGGCGCGCGATCTGGGCATCGGTCCCAAAACCATCGAACTCCATCGGGCCAAGCTGATGGACAAGATGGAGGTGTCTTCGGTGGCCGCCCTCATCCGCGAGGCTCTGTGCTGCCACCAGCAGCAGAACACGCCGGTTTCGTGCGGCGCTTGTCATGCCTCCGCCATCCCGCCTCGCAGGGTGCCGGACCGGTGTAGCGTAATGCAGAATCCGCTGGCGCCAGCCGGTATGGCCGAATGTGTTGCTCCCGAAGCTCAAATGATTACGGAAGCGTATATTAAGTAAGGCAACTGTGTCGATGTGTGTTATATCTCCGTAAGTATATGCTAATACGATATTAAACGACATAGGGTTATCCCAAATACAAAACAGTAATCATCCGGGGTTTCTATTGCTGAAGCAGCGAGGTATATTCCTGGTCGTCGGATAGCCAATCAAAAGGAGTTTTATCATGGCTGTTGAAAAAACCATGGCGTCAGCCAGCCTTGCAGAAGTCATCGATCGCATTCTCGACAAGGGGATCGTGATTGACGCATGGGCGCGCGTGTCGCTCGTCGGTATCGAACTCCTCGCCATCGAAGCGCGCATCGTCGTCGCCGGCGTGGATACGTACCTGAAATATGCTGAGGCTGTTGGCCTCACGGCACAAGCTCAGGAAGCCTAATAGCCTGTCTCTGAGCGCAAGGCGGACCGGCTCTCCTCTCGGCCGGCCCGCCTTGCCGCTTGTAAGTACCGACGACAAGGAAGGAATAAACAATGCCGATGCCGCGGAAGTTCGCCTCTTCTAAAGCAGCCGCGATGGGGCGCTGCGGAGGAACATCAACCCGTGCCGCAGTCGAGGAAATCCGCCGCTCCACCGGGGCGTTCCTCAGCGCTTGCCATTCGGCGCGCAAAACCCAGGCGCGCAAATTTCTCAAAGGGCTGCATAAGGCCGGTACTGCACGCAAACAGGCTGTGCGGGAGATGATGATGGGCCTGCGCGAGGCTCGCCAGGACATCGCGCACGAGATGACCGAAGTGTTGCAGGCGTACATGCAGACGCTGCATGCCGCCGTCGAGCGCACCATGCGTGAAGCCGATCAGCGTCTCGTGCAGATTGGCCGGGCGCGCCGGAAGGCCGCCAAGGTCCAGGCCCGCTCGCTGGCTCGCGGCCGCGAAAACATGGCGGAGCATGAGCACGAGAGCCTCCGGCGCATGACCGCCGAACGCGAACGCGCCACACAGCAGGTTCAACAAAGTTTACAGCGCTTTTCCGACAGTCTGCATCTCGAAGTGGCAGACCTGCGCCGGAATTTGCGCGACGAGCTGGGCTTCGAGCAGCCCGTGGTACGCCAGTCGCGCAAGCGCGCCAAGGTGACACGCACGTTCACCAGCGAGGCACAGGCTAAGGCCAAAGCCGCTTCGACCGCCAAGCCGAAAGCCAAGGCCGCTTCCAAGGCAAAGCCGAAGACCCAGGCAACGGCGAAAGCTGCCGCGAGTGCCAAGCCGAAAGCGCCCGCCAAAGCCAAGGCCGCCGCCAAGCCGAAAACCGCCGCGAAGGCCAAGGCGAAATCGCCGGTGAAGGCCATGTCCGGTCTTAACGGCAAGTCCGCCGCAAGATCCCAGACGCAGGCGAAAGCCGGGGCCAAAAAGCAGACCCGGTCCCTGGCCAGGGTCTAATACCGCCAGGACGCGGCATCGAATACTCCAGGCAGGTTTTCGCCAGTTTTCTGACGGGAACCTGCTTTGGCGCGGCTAACCAGCACCTCAGAGCACTTTCCCTGTTGGGCGGATACGGAAATTGCTCCAGGCAAGACTTCATTTCGCGCGCAGTTTCCGCGCGGCTTTACCGATTTGCGCGCGAGTTTTCGCGCAACATCCATGATGAGAGGAAGCTATGTCTAGAGACAATTATTCCGACGGCGACGTCGTGACGACATTATCCTTGCGGGCACGCGAAGGGTACATCGACACCCCCGCCGTGCACGCCGTAAGCGAGCGCGGCCTTGGCTATCTGCGCGCCGGCTTTCCGCTGCATCTGCGCGGACCGGCCGGCTCCGGTAAGACCACGCTCGCTTTCCGCCTCGCCGCGGAGCTGGGCCGCCCCGCCATGGTGATCGTCGGCGACGAGACGCTGACCACCGGCGACCTGATCGGCAAGCAGACGCGCTACCAGCACAAGAAGGTCGTGGACCGCTTCATTCATACCGTCCTCAAATACGAGGAGAGCGTCGATCAGCATTGGGTCGATAGCAAGCTCACCATCGCCTGCCGCGAAGGCTTTACGCTGATCTATGACGAATTCACCCGTTCGCGCGCCGAAGCCAACAACGTGCTGCTGGGCGTGATGGAAGAGGGGCTGCTGGTGCTGCCCGTCGCCAATGGCGGCGGCGAATATGTGAAGGTGCATCCCGAATTCCGCATCATCTTCACCAGCAATCCGGGCGAATATGCCGGTGTGCACAGCAGCCAGGACGCGCTGAACGACCGCATGATTACCCTGGATATGGCCTATTTCGACGAGGAAACCGAGATGTCCATCACGGCGTCCCGCTCGGGGCTGCCGGCGGATCGCGTGATGCCCATCGTCCGGCTGGTTCGCGGCTACCGTGCCTCGGGCGAGTATCACCAGATCCCGACGCCACGCGCCAGCATCGTTATCGCCAGGATGGCGGCGGTGCAGAACCTCAAGCCGCAGTCCGATAATCCGGCCTTCGTGCAGCTCTGCCTCGACGTGCTCGAAGGCAAATGCATCAAAGGCGGCGATGTGGCCGCCGGCCGCCCGTCGCTACAGCGCGAGACGCTTCTCTCCCTCATCGACGAACATTGCCGGGGCAAGGTCACACGTCAGGCGAATGGCCGGTCGCGTGCCAGCGGCGCCGGCGCTGCGGTTGTCCATATCGTTGGCGGCCGGGCCTGAACGGGCGAAACAGGAGGGATGGAACATGGCAAAAATGCATTTGAGGGGGGTGAACGACATCCCCAGCCGCATGAGCCTGGGCAACGGGAAAAGCAGCCGCGCGCAATGCGCCAATCAGCTCTCGCGCCTTGAGCACCAGAAATCGCTGCTTGAAAAGCAGTTGCAGGTCTGGGTCAAGCAGCAGGTTGTCACCGAGCACCGTCTGAGCATCGTCAAGGCGCAGATTCGCTCGGCCCAGCAGGTGCTGAAAGTGCAAAAGCCCGCTGCCGCCGCGTCAGCCAAGCGCGCCGGGAGCGTTGCCGCAGCCATCGGGGCGGGTGTGAAGCGCCGCCAAGATCTCGAATTTACCTTCTGACCCTGAAAGGAAGCAACCATGGCCGTTAAAGAAACTCCGAACGCGACGAAACGCGCCGCCGGTAAAGGCGCGCCCAAAGGTGCACCGGGCCGCGCCTCCGCCGGCAGCACGAAACCGCGCGCGAAAGCGGCGCCGGGAGCGGCGGCTTCTGAGGCTGGCGAGCCGAAAATCTCGGCGGGCGCCACGTTTCGCGCGGCGGCTGGCGGCGCACCGCTGGGGCTGAACAACCTGTTCTCCTGGCTGGGCAACATGGTCGAGCAGTTCGAGGAAGTTGCCGAGAAGGTCAACAGCAGCGACATTCGCAAGCACGGCGAATTCAAGGTGCGCGGCATGGGCGAGAAGGCTCGCGGCATCTACGGCGTCAGCGTGAAGATGGGCCTCGACGGTGAACCGGCGATGGAAACCTTCGGCAATATCCATCCGACCGCGAAGGGCGCGAAAGTGTCCGACGTGCGCGAGCCGCTGGTGGACATTTTCGACGAGGACGGCGAAGTGCACGTTGTGGCCGAACTGCCGGGCGTGTCGGAAGCCGACATCAAGGTGGAAGCCAAGGGCAGCGTGTTGAAACTGCGCGCCGAGGGCGAACACCGCTACGCCAAGGATGTGGATCTGCCCGCCGCCGTCAAGGCCAAGCCGGTCAAGAAAACCTACCGTAACGGTCTCCTGGAGTTGCGTTTCGCGAAAGCCTGACCGGCTACACTCCACGCGGAACGGTCGAAAGGGAACGCATCATGGCGGCGGTCGCGCATGAATCGCGGCACCAGCTCGATGCCGGCGAACTCTTCGTCATCGCCGACGATGTCAACGGTGTCGAGCGGCTGATCGCGGCCGAGAAGAAGGTGATGAACGGGTTCGCGCGCAACCGCGGCTGGCCGCACAAGCGCGTCAACCTGTTCGTGTTCGAGACGCTGCAACCGCTCGTCGAGCAGCTTCAGCGTGCCTCGCGCGCATTGGGCGAGACCAAGCGCGCCGCAGCCATCGCGGCACAGGAGCTGGACCGCAAGCCGATGGTCCACGCCTACAACCTCGCCAGCCTGAGCGAGTCCAGCGTGTTCGTCAATCGCGGGCTGATGATGAGCCTGGAGCTGTGGGATAAGCCTCTGGTGCTCGAAGGCATGCTGGCCCATGAGCACGCGCATCCGCTGGCGGAGAATGCCACGACCCGCGCCGCGCGGGATGTGGCCGTTACCATCGCACAAGGGGAGGCGGGCGGTCTGGCCGCGAGTTGCCTGGACCACGTCGCCTATACCCTGGAACATCTGGCGCAGGAGCTGTGCCTGCATGCGCCGCACGAGGTGTTCACCAATGAGCTGGCGGTGCGCGCGGGTTTTCCGGCGGCGCTGCTGGAGCTGAACCGTGCCAGCCTCATGGAAGGCCGCGCCGGCATGACCGCGCGCGATGTTCTGCGCACGCGCCTGGAGCTTGAAGTCGAAGCCGCCCGCCTGACGGAAGCGGATGTGGAGCTTTTTTTGTTTCTGGCGGCGCTCGAAGCTCACGCCCGCATTGCCCTGGAGACAGCGGCCTTCACGCGCGCCGGCCATGCCGCGGAAGCGCACGAGCTGGAAACGCTGCTGTGGCGCGAGGCCCTCGACCATGTGGAGCCGGAGGTTGGCGAAATCTACAACGCGCTGCACGCCCGCTATGTCGAGCTTCGGCCGGATATGAGCGCGGAGGCTTTCCGCGACTGGTCGGCTGAAACATTCGCGCCAGTGACGGCGGCGCTTGTGTGCCGTGGCGCGGCGTTCAGCGCATCATTTTACTTGAGCACCCCTTCGCCGGCTGCCCAAGGAAAGCCTACTTAAAATCATTGTTTTCGCGGAGTTTTTTCCAAAACCGGGAAGTCTGCTTTTGGGATCTCCGCTTTGGAGGGACACACCATGAAACTGAAAACGCTTGAACGGCCCAGCGCCCAGCAGGAATTAGGCGAGCGCCAATATCTGTACTGCATCGTCAGCTCCGGCGACGAGCTGACTTTCGCTGCGCCCGGCGTCACCGGCAGCCCGGTCCACACCATCAATTATCGCGGATTGGCGGCCGTGGTCAGCACCTCGCACGGAGACCGGCTACGAAAGCACCAAGCGCAACATGACGGCGCATATGAAAGTGCTGGAGGAGGTGATGCGCTCGCACACCATTTTGCCGATCCGCTTCAACAGTGTGGCGCCCAATACCTGCGCCGTCTGCGATCAGGTGCTGGAGCCGGGCTACGATAGCCTCAACCAGCGCCTCGCCAAGATCAAGGGCCATGTGGAGATGGGGGTCAAGGCGTACTGGCACGAAGACGTGCTGTACGACGAAATCGTCGCGGAAAACGACGACATCCGGCGCCTGCGCGACCGCGTCGATAGCCGCCCGCCCGAAGTCGACCTATCGCGAACGCATCCGGCTTGGCGAAATGGTGGAAAAGGCGCTGCTGGCCAAGCGCGAGCGGGAGACGAACGAAATCCTCGCCAAGCTGAAGGTGCACGCCGAAGACATGCGCGTCAACGAGCCGGTCACCGAGCGCATGATGTTCACCGCCGCGCTGTTGCTCAAGGCGCCGAAGCAGGCGGCGTTCGAAAAGGCCCTCAACGCGCTCGATAAGGAGTGGAGCGAGCGGCTGATGTTCAAATGTGTCGGGCCGGTGCCGCCGTATAATTTCGTCGAGATTACGCTGAGCTGAGCGGATGAAAAGCCTCCCTCCGCC
>CAWHDD010000021.1:0-356944 GCA_963827885.1 uncultured Alphaproteobacteria bacterium
TTCGTCCGGTTTATCGCTTATGGCTATGGCAGGACCGATTGAGGCACCGGTGTTCAGGATTGTTTGTGTGCTCAGCCGGTATTGCGACGCGACGCCGTCCAGTGAACCGTTTAGTTTCTGAGCCGCCGGACCCAAGGCCTGTTGCCACAAACGCCTTTGTTCCGGGGCGGCCGGTTTATTGACAGTGAACCGCAAGGCGCCGGGTTGCAGATCCAGCGGGTCGTGGCTGGAAACAAACAGTAATCCACTTAAGTATTCGGCGAGCCGGGACACTGCGGCTGCATTTGCCTGGTGGCGGCATTGGATCAGCAAGGCGCTGGACAAAAGTACCGATTCCCGTTGCCATAGGACGGCGAAGGCGTCGCGTTCGCTGGCGCCTGCTGGAATGTCTTCCGCACGCAGGATATGAAGTTGCAAGCCGTTGGCGGCGGCATCGGCGGCGATATCGGCTTGGCCGTCGCGGTCATCACCCAGCAGCTGGATAATGGGAGCCGGTGCAGTGCGTTCATACAAAGCGTTCACTATGACTTCTGAAATTTCGCGATGGCTATCTGCCATCGTTGCTGCGATGCCACCGGTTTGCAACAAGGGCTCCAGACGGGTGTCGAGGTAATTGATGCCGGCCAGGAAGTGCAACACCCGCTCGTCTATGCGCAAGCGCGCATTCGCCAGGCTGGATTCTTCATTGACCTCGACGAGCCGCCACCGGCGAAGGGGGCGGATCGGGCTAAGTGCGCTCCAGTGCGGTTCCTCCAGCGTTGCCAGTGCCAAACTGAAAGTCGCATAGGAACGCTGGGGGTTATCCTGCGCAGCGGCGCACAACGAGGTAAGATTGGCGTCCATTTCCACGCCCGCGCACAGCAGGAGAATGTCCCGTTCGAAAGGGCTCAGACCGAAGCAATCCACTAGGCGTTCTAGGGCTGATGGCGCAAGTAATGCAGTCAGGATTTCGTCGCAGACGGCAGTGGCCGTTTTCGAGTCTTCGCCGGCGAGGCGCGCCTTGATGCGGGCGAATTCGGCCACCATCATTCGCTGATTGGCATCGGTCCAGTCATGGCGGGGGTCGGGGGCGTTCATGTGATGTGAATCCTGGCGCTGGCAAGGAATGCCGGTGGCTTGGCAGAGCGATCAATGATTGGACTCTCTATGCCATCGATGCGCAGCCGTGCCAGGAAGCCAGGCGCCGCCGAGACCGGTGCATCGTTGATAACAAAGTCGAGTGATGTTGTCGTTGGCGTTACGAAAGGTTCCGGCAGAAATTCCTGCTGACCTAATATAAGCACAGCCTCTTGACCCGCGCGCAGAGCAGGGAAAAAGGTGAGTGTAAATGTTGCGGTTCCGCCTACGCGAGCTACTGTCATTGGCATTCCGGTGAGCGTCGGCGCCAAGGTCAACGCCAGCCGGTTGGTGACGCGATTGTTAACTTCATCGGGTGGCATGAGCTGAGCGCTCACCGAATAAATTCCGACCGGGAAATTCGCGGCGCTCGCTATTGGAATCGTGAAAATGATTGACGTCGCACTATTTTTGGGGGGTGGCGGAGGATCAGTCGCCACTATGGATTCGTGAATCTCGAAGCGGTCGTTGTTTAACAAGACCGTGCGGTTTGTAGCGGGTTTTGCGTCAAGGTGGTGACCACGAAGTTCTATCGTGTTATTCATTTGCGCCACCGGTTGATCTCCTTCCGGTATAACGGCAT
The DNA here is from genome assembly GCA_963827885.1 of uncultured Alphaproteobacteria bacterium. GTDB lineage: Bacteria > Pseudomonadota > Alphaproteobacteria > Rhizobiales > Rhodomicrobiaceae > CAWHDD01. The sequence continues at coordinate 1,700 of CAWHDD010000021.1, forward strand.
CCAGCATGGGCAGTGGCGGCTCCAGTCCAGGTACGGCGACTACCCCGCGTTCATACCAGGTATCGGCATTAAGCGGGTCGGGCTTTAAAACAGGGCCGCGGGAAAGCACCGGCAAAGGTGAACGGACCGGTTCGGTCGCTTCAATTAACACCACGCTCGCCATATAGGCTGCAGTGGGACGCAAATGGCTTTGCGTGGCGGTCCAAAGCTTGGATATTTCCTCGGTGTTGAGATATTCCGGGGTGATTTTGATCAGCTCGATCTGGTTTTCAAGTCCGGAGTCCTCCAGTGCTTTCATAGCGCTTGTCAGCGTCGTGCCGGCTATCGGCGGTGAGGGGTTGAGTGCCTTCCGGATCGCTTTACGGCTGAGTACAGGCATTTCGTGCAGAAATTGCATGGCATAACCGAGCAGTATCTCGCAGTGCAGGTCTTCGCTGCCGTGAGCAGACAGGAGGTAGTGTAAGTTGAGGGCGAGCGGCGGATTCGTTAAACGCTGGCTGCCGGAGGCATCGCGCGAAGGAAGCCTTTCGTTGCACCAGCCGCTATTGGGCGTCACATGATACATGAACAGATTGAGTTGGGTGGTCTCCGTGGCACCGCTTGCCGGTATCACCCGGTCGGGCGGGCCGACACTGACCGTAATGGTAACGCCGAGTGTATCTGTTGCGGCTTGGTCAATCAGGCCGTTATTAAGCAAATCGCGCAACACCGCGCTCACACCGGCAATGGCGAGAGCGCTGCTCATGACTGCCTCTGCCGGCGGGCAAGGTATTCATCCAGCGTCATTGGCTTGGCCGTAACCGGAGCCTGGCGTTTCGGAGGCGGCGCCTCATGCACGGCAGTGACTTCGATGCGGCCTATGCTCACATGCACTTCGGTGGTTTCTTCGACCTGGCTTTGCCACGCGGCGCCTCTAGATTCACCACGTTGGGCAACCGCGCCCGGATTCAATGCCGAAGGATGCGCCGTATTCTTCAACGGTAAAAGCGGCGGAGGGGTAGCGCTATCACTAGGTGTTGGATAGGGCCGGTCTTTGGCGATAGATTTTGTTGTCGAATTATTTAATGGACTAGGTGCTTTAATGCCCTCAATCCAAACGGATGATTCGCCGGCCTCCGTTTGTTTTACACTGGGGTCCGTTTGCTGCAACTCGGATTTTATCGATGAGGAGGGGGACGTTTCGAGACCAGGCTGAGCAGTCAATCCAGTTGAAGAGGGGGCAATCAAGACTTCATGTGCATCGAAGTTATCATGGGAGCGGTCACTTGGCGGGTTTTGACCGTCCACGTGATCTACAGGGTGCTGCTTATTACCCCTCATATCCAACATAGCGATTTGCTTGGCAGCTTCATCATTGGGCACAGGTGAAAGCGGTACGGCGTAAGGCAGGCGCGCTACAGAATGCAGGGCGCTATTTTTGCTGCCAATGGTCAGCGCAGCAAGCCGCTGCAGGAAGCCACTCATATTCCCACCATGTCGAGATAGGCTAAGCGCCGTTGCGGCGAGAGCGCGAGTATGTCTGATTCAGTCCAGCCGTATGCACGGGCAAGGCTATGCACTTCGGCGAGTAAGGATCGGGCATGCACATCAATCTCATCCCATAATAAAGTGCCGATATTTAAGCCGGCTAACCAACTTTCGCCACAGTCCTCGCAGGTTAAGGCCAGATTGATGTCTGCATCGGGATCAAGAGTCGCCATGATCGTTTCGGCCTCGGCAAGGATGCCGGCAAAGTCCAGGCCGGTGTTATCCTGATGTGAAAGGCAACAATGCTCCAGGAGTTTCACAGCTGCTTTCTTGGCATCACGTTCCAAGGTAATCGCTGCGAGGTCGCGGCTGCACGGTACGCGGAAGCGATGATTCGACATTTCGAACTCGGCCGGGGTATCCTGCTCGTTGACACCTGCGAGGAGTTGGCCTGTATCAAAGGCTATTTCCATGCGTTCGCCGCACTGTTCGCAATCAACGTAGGCATTGATGCGCGGGCCAAAGCATGTCTCACGAAGGCGCAATAAGGCCCTGTTGATGGCTCCCAGAGGCAAGTCGGGGAACCGCGAAGCCGGCACATCAGGCCGGGCACAAGCGCAAAGCAACAAGGCACGGTCAATCGGGTGCCGCACAAGGCCGCACTCCCACAGCGCAAGTATTTCTGCTTCGCCAGGGGCTTGCATGGGGATTAGGCCGGTTCAGTGAAGCTTGGTTCGCTGGGCTCGGTTACATCGTAGTCGCGTTCCCAGCCTTCGTTTTCCAGCTTAATGTGCTGGATGGCCACTGCATTGGCGTTGGCGTCCAGATCAGGCAAAGCCTCCGGCCGCCTTGATGCGGCTGACGGCGTCTTCGAGCACGCCGGGCGCGCAACCGTAGGGCGTATGATCATCGGATACGTCGTGGCCGATGAAGATCAGCCAGCCGTTGCGGTTCACCGCCTCCGCGATCAGCCGGTCCACCGGGTAATCGGCCAGAAAATGCGGCTGGAGGCAGACGGCGCGCAACTGGGATAAATCCACCCGCCCGGCGTTGATTCCAGGCTCGATGCCCCGGCAGGCGGCGAAGCGGTTCCTGAGCAGGAGTTTGGTGCGGATGCTCGCGGCGCCATAGGGGTAGGCGAAGGAGGTCATCTCCGCACCGATGGCGCCCCGGACGAAATCAGCGTTGCGCCGCAGCGTCTCCATCAACTCCGGGCCGGATTGCTGTGTGATGTCGCCATGGCCGAATGTGTGACAGGCCACCTCGTGCCCGCGCGCGTGCAGCGCCGCGAGATCGGCCTCGCTGTAATAGACCACGCCGTCCTGCGTCTGGTTGCAATAGCAGCCGCTCACGTAATAAGTGGCGTGTCCGCCGGCCTGCTCCACGATGCTGCCGCCGGCGGTCCAGGCATTTCTGGCGAAGTCGTCGAAGGTGATGCTGGCAACGGGCCGGTCCAGCCGGATGGTCTCAGGTTTGGCCGGAAACGCTCGCGTCGCGCGGATGTTCAAGGCCCGGAGTGCACGTCGCAGCATTGGAGATCCCCTCGCTTGGCGGGAACGGCATTATCGCGGCAACGGATGAAGGCCGCACCTCTGCCGTGAATATGTGAGCGGCGGCAGGGCGTCAACCGGCTGGCAAGGTCTAAGGTGACACATCCCCGCGTGGTATCGCAACCGCGAACCAATGGTATGGTAGCCTCGAAGTGTATGCATTTATAACAATTAGATTCTGTTAATCTTTTAGAGTGCCGGCGGCTGTGGTCATGAAGCCACGCCATTCGTTTTAATGGTGAATCAGGGGGAGTTGCGTTTGCCGTGAATCTCCAAATCCGCTATCCATGAATATCTGTTATTCTGTGCATACAGGGATTGCTTGATCTGATGCGGTTTGCGCCCCCAAAATATTTCAGCCTCCTCTGCTGCCTGTTTTTGGCGGCGTGTTCGGCGCTGCCGATGAGCGGGCCGGACTATCGCGACATTTCCGGCAATGCCGTGACGACGCTGGATGGCGCGAGCCTGCCGGCGTTCAGCTATGCGCTGGTCGATATCAATCAGGCGGTGGTGAGCAACGCGGTCGATATCGGTCCGGGGTCGTTCTTCAAGAGTTTCAAGACGGGCAAGGGGCCGGCGCCGGAAATCCTGGTGGGCGTGGGCGACGTCGTTCAGATCAGCATCTTCGAATCGAAGAGCGGCGGCCTGTTCATTCCGGCCAACTCGGGCACGCGGCCCGGCAATTTCGTCACGCTGCCCACGCAGATCGTCGATCGCAAGGGCAGCCTTACCGTTCCCTATGCCGGCGAGATTCACGCCGTGGGCCGGTCTCTCCCGGAAATCGAGCGCGAGATTAAGTCCAAACTGGCGCGGCGCGCCATTGAGCCCCAGGCCGTCGTGGCTCTGACCGAGCAGAATTCGACCATGGTGTCGGTGGTCGGCGAGGTGAATGCGGCGGCGAAGCTGAAGATCCGGCGCAGCGGCGAGCGCGTTCTCGACATGGTTTCGCAGGCCGGCGGCATCAAATATCCGGGCTATGAGACTTATGTGACGCTGCAACGGGGCAAGCGGAAGGCCACGGTGTATTTCAATTCGCTGATCGCGCACCCGGACGAGAATGTCTTCGTCGCTCCCGGCGATACCATCTATGTCTATCGCGAACCGCGCCGGTTCCTGGCCTTTGGCGCCAATGGCATGTCCAGCGCCCTGGGCGCGGCGGGGCTGTCCAACCAGTTTAATTTCGACCAGGAGCGGGTTTCGCTGGCTGAAGGCGTGGCGAAGTCCGGCGGCCTGATGGACGACCGCGCCAATCCGGGGCAGATCTTCCTCTACCGTCTCGAAGCGCGCGAGGCTCTCGCGGCCATGGGTGTCGATCTCACCAAATTCCCGCCCAATCAGGAAGCGATTCCGACCGTCTACCGCGCCAATTTCCGCGATCCCGCCAGCTACTTCTATGCACAGCAATTCCCGATGCGGATGAGGGACGTGCTCTATGTCTCGAATGCCAACTCCGTCGAGGTGATGAAGTTCCTGAACTTCGCGCGGGGCATCAGTTCGAGCGTGGCCGGCGTGACGCTGGATGCTGCCGGGACCAGCCAGGGCGCCCGTTATCTTGGCACGGGGCACGCGCCCGGCCTGTAACCCCTGCGCCTGCATGGGCGGCAATATGACGCCGTCCATGCCCGAGGCACCGCGGGCAGATTCTTCACAAAAAAATGCCTGAATAATAGGCTCTTTTGAATTTCGAGCGGGTTTCCGCGATTGCCGTGAGCCCCAGCGCACACCCGCATGCTACCGTGCTCGGACGCGTCAAGGACAAGCGGCCTCCGGCCGTGCGCAAGATCGCGCATCCTTGACCCGTCCTGCGCGCGGTAGCATTGACATGAGCGGCGGAGCCGCGAAGGAGTGCTGGGCTTTGCACAGCACGACGATACAAAAACTCGCATGGCCGGGACGAGGAATGGCTTTCCGGCCGAACAAGGAATGCCGGCTTTGGGCAGCGCAGACGGCATAGCTGCCCGCTCAAGATTTGAACGAGGCGAATAACAGCGCGCATCCCCAATTCCCGGAATGCGGCCCGCTGGAATTCGATTAACCTTTCCCGCAATGGAGCACGCCTTGGTCCGGGCGTTTAAGGGTGTGTTAATGTGGGTTGATTAAAGTTTAGGGTATGATCGGGCCAAAAAGGTCAACACTTATGAGTAACAGATGCTAACGCGGTCCAGGCGCTACGATGAGGCGCTGGAGAACGCGCCGTTCCAGGAACGCGCGCGGTCCCAGGAAAGCTTGGTCGATTTCGATCATCTGTTCGCGGCCATGCGGCGGCAGATGTGGATCGTCATTGCATTGGCGATGACCGGCCTCCTGTGCGGCGTGGCCTTCATCGTCGTATCGACGCCGCTCTACACCGCGAGCACGCTGGTGCTGATCGACAACCGCCGCATACGCGCTGTCGAAAACGTGTACGACGCGGCGGTGCAGGGCGCCGACATGGCGGCGTCCATCGTCGAAAGCCAGGTCGAGGTGGCGAAATCCGAGAACGTCGCCGTCGCCGTCATCCGCAAGTTCAAACTGCTGGACGATCCCCGTTTCGCCAATGCCGGCCCGGTCCGGGAGGGCTTTTTCCTGCGGCTGCGGCACAAGCTTTTTACCGACGAAACCTCCGGCGATCTCAACCGCTCCACCGATGTGCAGCTAACCGAGCGCTACCGGCGCGCCGGCGAGCTACTGCGCCAGAGCATCGACATTCACCGGGTCGGCCGCACCATGGTGCTGGAATTCGCCTACACCTCGCCGGACCCGGATCAGGCGGCGCTGATCGCCAACGCCTATGCCGACGCCTATCTGAGCGAGCAGCTCAACGAGAAATACGAGGCGACGCGGCGGGCGAGCGTCTGGCTGGAAGAGCGCATGACCGAGCTGAAGCAGAAGGCGCTCAGCTCCGATCACGCCGTGCAGAAATTCAAGGAAGACAACAATCTGATTTCCTCCGGCGGCCGGCTGGTCGATGACCAGCAGTTGGCCGAAGTGAGCACGCAGCTTGTGACCGCACGCGCCGAAACCTCCAGGGCGGAGGCGCGCTACGAGCGGATCAGGGCGATCATCAACGGGCGCCAGACCGAAGCCATCGTGCCCGAGGCCATCGGCAATCAGGTCATCGAGCAGATGCGGTCGAAATACATCGACGTGTCCAAGCGCGAGGCCGAACTTTCCGTCAAGCTGGGGGGCGATCACCAGGCGGTGGTGCTGCTGCGCGGCGAGAAGGCGGAATATGAAAAGCTGATGTTCGAGGAGCTGAGCCGCCTTTCGCAGAGTTATCACAGCGATGTCGAAATCGCTCAGAACCGCGAGAAGGCGCTCAAGGAGAGCTTCGAGAAGCTGATGGTCCTCAATGCGACGGCCAACAAGACGCAGGTGGCGCTGCGCGAGCTGGAACGCGAGGGCGAGGCGTATCGCAGCCTGTATCAGACCTATCTCCAGCGCTATCAGGAGTCGTTGCAGCAGCAGTCCTTCCCCATCATCGACGCGCGTGTCATCGCCAGCGCGCTGAAGCCCAACAAGCCGGCTCACCCGAAAAAGCAGATCGTTCTGGCGTTTTTCGTGCTTTTGGGAGCGACGGCCGGCGGCGGCATCGGCCTGTTCCGGGAATTCCGGGAGCGGGGCTTCCTGATGGAGGACCAGCTTCAGGACGAGCTGGGGCTGGAATGCCTGGGTTTTTTGCCGCTAATCAAGCCGGATAAAGGCGCCAAGGCCGCAAGGAAGCAGCAGCGGACGCCATCCGTTCCGTGGGGTGACGGCGGGGGAGATCCGCCCTGGCCGGCGCTGCTGACCTACAGTATCGACAACCCGATGTCGCGCTATTCGGAGACGCTGCGCTCCATGAAGCTCGCCTGCGACCTGACTTTGCCGGGGGACGGGCCGAAGGTTATCGGCATCATTTCCGTGCTGCCGCGCGAAGGCAAGTCGGTGGTCTCCAAGAACCTTGCGTCGCTCATCTCTTTCATCGGTCCGAGGACGCTGGTGATCGACGCGGACCTGCGCAACCCGTCCCTGACGCGCAGCGTGGCGCCCGGTGCCAAGGCCGGGCTGGTGGAGGCCGTGCTCGACGATCAGCCCATCAAGGATCTCATCCTGGTGGAGGAGCGCTCCAACCTGTCGATCCTCCCAGCGGTTATCCGCCAGCGTTTACCCCATACGTCCGAATTTCTGACCTCGCCGGGGATGAAGAAGGTGCTGGCCCAGGCGCAGCAGCAGTTCGATTACATCATCGTGGACCTGCCGCCCATGGGGCCGGTGGTTGACGTTCGCGCCATCGCGCCGCAGATCGACGCGTTTCTCCTGGTGGTGGAATGGCGGCGGACGGCGCGCAAGGTGGTGCGCAACACGCTGGCGGGTGAGGTCAGGGACAAATGCGTGGGCGTGGTGCTGAATAAGGTGAGTACGGCCAAGCTGAAGCTCTATGAGAGCTACGGCTCCAAGCACTATTACCATACGGAGTACACCAGCTATCACGAGGGGAAGCATTGAGGGGGCTGGTGTAGGGGCCGTTGATTTTGTGCGCTGAGTGTTGCCTGCGGGGAAGCTGTTGTAAAGGCTGGCCTCCCGGCCACCGCTGGCGCGGCTACGGCCTTGACAACAGCTTCCCCGCAGGCATTTGCAGCCGCCATGAAATCAAATGCAGAAGTGCGGCCCAGCACTCTGGGGGCGGCACGTTGGGCCGCCCCAAGGATGTGACGGGCTTAGCCCTTGTCGGCCACCGGCTGGCTCGACACTTCCGCCGTCCACGGCACCAGGTCCATCAGCACTTTGCCAAATGCCTGATCGAGCGCGGCAGCGGCAACCGGCGCTTCGGTGGACTTCGCCGGAGCGCTTTGGCGGAAGACGCGCGAGCCGGCGATCTTGCCGCTGCTCGCCACGATCTTGACCCCGAGTTCGACCAGCGCGGACGGCGTGCCTTCCGTGTTGATCTGGAACGACGCGGATGTCGATCAGCAACTGATAATCCGGCGTTACGCCGTCAACCGGCCGGGACACGGACTGGCCGAAACCGGCGTTCTCGAAGCTTTGCAGCGACCTTTTCCTGGACGACCTTCGGCAGGTTATCGGCCCACTGCAGGCCCTCGACGGCGGGCTTGCCGTCCGATGTCCGGGCGCGCCTGGATCTTCTCCGAGTCGAAGGCCAGCAGCGCCGTCGGCTCGGGAACCACCAGCAAGTCCGCCAGGCGTCTTCGCCGCCGGCCGGGGCGCTCCTTCAGCGCCGTCAGGTCGTAGACCAGGATCTGGCCCCTTCTTGCCGCCGCCGGTCAGGCGCTCCAGACCGGCGAAAATGCCGTCCACGCGCTCGGAGTTGCGCGACAGGGCGTCGGAGAAGGTGTTGAGGTTGTCGAGCGTCCCATGCAGCGCGTCCGAATTGTCGGCCAGAACGTTGTCGAGCCGCAGCAGCACCTGCCGCCCGGCCTGCATCATCGACAGCGCCCGCGGCGGGGTCGGCGACCAGCAGCGGAGGTTCGCCGTCCTTCGCCGTCCACGGCGGGAGCGCGCTGGGGCGCCGCCGCTCGAGGAGGATCACCGGCGACGCCGGTCAGGCCCTGGAATTCGACGGTCACCGGGTGTCGGCGCGCACCGGGGCGGACGGATCGACGGCGATGACCGCCTCGACCTGCCGCGGGTTGTCGCGGTCGAGCTTGCAGCCCGGTCACTTCGCCGACGCGGACGCCGTTGAACAGCACGGCCGAGCCGCCCGTCAGTCCGGATACGGGCTGCCGAACCGCACGCGGTATTGGGCCCGCGTGCCCGAGGCCGCCAGTGTTCTCCATCCAGTAGACGAAGGCGAAGCCCACGAACGTGACGGCGACGGTGAACAGTCCGATGAGGACATAACGCGCCCGCGTTTCCATTGTTATTCTGCGCTCCTCGAACAGGACTCGGTTTCAGCGTGGCGCCGCGCCAGAATTTCGGCGCGCTTGCCGCGAAAATATCTTTTCACCCAGGGATGCTCCGACTCGAACATGGTCTCCATGGTCCCCAGCGCCACGATCTTGCCGTCCGCGAGCGCCGCCACGCGGTCGCAGTCGGTCACCAGGCTTTCCATGTCGTGGGTGACCATGAACACCGTCAGGCCCAGCGTCTTGCGCAGGGTCACGATCAGGTCGTCGAAATCGGCGGCGGAGATGGGGTCGAGGCCGGACGTCGGTTCGTCCAGGAAGACGATTTCCGGGTCCAGCGCCAGCGCGCGGGCCAGCGCGACGCGCTTGGTCATGCCGCCCGACAGCTCGGACGGGAAATTTGTAGGCGTCGCCGGGCGACAGGCCCACCATCTCCAGCTTGGCCATGGCCACTTCGTCCATGAGCTTCTGGGACAGGCGCAGGTATTCCCGCATGGGGAACTGCACGTTTTGCATGACGGTCAGCGACGAAAACAGCGCGCCCTGCTGGAACAGCACGCCCCAGCGCCGCTCGATGGCGCGCCGTTCGCTCTCGCTGGCGTCGTCGCAGCGCCGTGCCCAGCACCTCGATGGAGCCGCTCTCCCTGGGCAGCAGGCCGATGATGGTGCGCAGCAGGACGGATTTGCCGCTGCCCGAGCCGCCGACGAGGCCGAAGATTTCTCCCGGAGCACGTCCACGGACAACGCGTCGAGCACCGTGCGCGCCGCCGAACCCCACGGTCAGGTCGCGCACACGGATCGACTGCGTTCATGGCGTCATGGTTGGCGTCCATGGTCACATCCCGATCGAGGCGAAGAAGATGGCGAACAGGCCGTCCATCACGATGACGAGGAAGATCGACTTCACCACCGAGGTGGTGGTCTGAAGGCCGAGGGATTCGGCGCTGCCCTTCACCCGCATGCCTTCGGCGCAGGCGGCGACGCCGATCACCAGCGCCATGAACGGCGCCTTGATCATGCCGACCTTGAAATGGGTGACGGTGACGGCGTCGTTGAGCTGCGCCAGGTACATCTGCCAGCTCATGTCGCCGTAAAGCCACGCCACCACTCCGGCGCCGAACAGCGCCGAGAGGCTGCCGAGCAGGGCGAGCGCGGGCAGGGCGATCACCAGCGCCAGTCAGGCGCGGCAGCACCAGCACTTCCACCGGATCGAAGCCCATGGTCCGGAGCGCGTCGATTTCCTCGCGCATCTTCATGGAGCCGAGTTCGGCGGTGTACGAGCTGCCCGAGCGCCCCGCCACCATGATGGCGACGATCAGCACGCCGAGTTCGCGCAGCATCAGCACGCCGACCATGGTCACCACGTAGCTGTCGGCACCGAAGCGGCGGAAGTGGAAAAAGCCCTGCTGGGCGATGATGCAGCCGATGAGGAAGGTGATCAGCAGGATGATCGGCGCCGCCTGCCAGCCGACGCGGTCGAGCTGGTTGACCGCCGAGGTCATGCGGAACGATCTGCGGCCGGATCAGCACGCGGGCCGCGGCTTCGCCCGACGCGCCCAGCATGTTGAAGAACGGCGACCAGTTCGCGGCCGACGTCGGCGACGCCGCGCCCGACGCCGTCCAGCCAGGCGAGGATGGGGTTGGGCCTTGCGGGCGACGGGGAGCGGGCTTGCGGTTGGTTTCCTGCACCTCGTCGAGCAGGCCCTGATAATGCTCGGCGAGTCCTTCGATCCGCGCGGCGGCCAGCGGGGCCGCGCAGCAGGCGGGCCAGCAGCCAGGCGCCGTAGGTGTCGAATTCGCGCACGCCGCTCATGTCGATGGCCGCCGAGGCGGCGCCCGCTGGCGCTTTGGCCGCGAGATCGACGAGGGGCTCCAGGTCGCTGGCGTTGGCCGCGGTCCATGCGCCGGCCGCCGTCATCTTGAACTCGCCGCCGCTCAACGCGCAGCTCAGAAGAGATTCGGGACGCACTTCGATCTCCAGCGGATGATGTCAGAAAAATGAGGTGACAGCACAACTTGGGGGCTGCTCTCTTGATACTATTGTGCCAGCTAGCACCGAAACAAAGCAAAATTTGGTTAATTTCCCGGTACCGGCTTGCGTGGTATTGGAGGTATTCGCATGGGCGTCCATGCGTGGTATGGCAGCCTACAGCCGCATGGCGTCCGGCGATACCGGTTTCGCCGTGGGGATGCGCGCGGCCTGGAGAAGACACCGCGCCGTCTTTTGCGTTATGCTGGCCTGAAATTGCAGGGATTTCCAACGGGGAGGGACAGCCTTGATTCCCATCGGTGACGATCATGACGAGCGGCGCGCCACGATTCCGCTGGTCACCTATGCCCTGATCGGCCTGAACGTGCTGGTCTTCCTGATGCAGCAGGAGGGCGGCAATGCCTTCCTGCTAACCTGGGCCTACGTCCCGGCGGAATTCATCGCCGATCCGGCGGCGAAGTTCATCACCATTTTCTCCGCCATGTTCATGCACGCCAATCTGGTGCACATCCTGGGCAACATGGCCTATCTGTGGAGCTTCGGCGACAATATCGAGGACCGTTACGGGCCGCTGGGCTTCCTGCTGTTCTATCTGGTTTCTGGCGTTGCCGCGACCATCGCTCAGACGGCCTTCAACCCGGCGTCGGTGATACCGAATGTGGGGGCGTCTGGCGCCATCGCGGGCGTCATCGGCGGCTATCTCGTGCTATATCCCAACGGCAGGATCAAGCTCATGACGAGGGGCGGCATCATTTTTGTGCCCGCGCTTCTGGCCATCGGCTTTTGGATCGCCCTGCAATTCATCAGCTTCGCGGGGACCTTGTCCAACACGGCGGACAAAGGCGGCGTGGCCTACATGGCGCATATCGGCGGCTTTTTCACCGGCGCCGCCCTGGCGCTGATCTTTCGGCGGGCGGCGCTAAAGACATGCGGGACGGCGCTCAACGCGCCATCATCTCCACGACCCACTTGGCGACCAGCCCCGTGGCCCGCGCGCAGCCGTCGCCGCGCATCTTGGAAAAGGTCTGATACTCGTCCGCTTTCCAGAAATCCCAGGTGCGGCCGCTGAATTGCTCCTGCAAATGCTCGCAGGTGACGCCGCCGATATTCTTCCTGAAAGCGGTCGCTCAGCTTGCGCCCCGCCTGGAAATTGCTCATGCCGCGCCCCTGGTCGAGCTTGTCGGCATCGCGGCCATGACGTGCCCCAAGCGCCAGAAGGCCGCCGCTCAGCGCGCCGCAGACGCCAACGCCGATCAGAGCGCCGCCGCCCGACAGGCTGTGACCGGCCTTGATTACGTCGTCCGACACCTCACCCGTGGCCTCCTTGACCGCCGTCAGCACACATTGCGGGCAGCAGCCGTATTTGGCGTCCAGGTCGAAAGCGCGCTCATAGGCTGCGTTTGCAAGACTTTCGCGTTCTTCGGGGGTCATTCTGTTCTCCATCCGGTTCGGCGGCCATATGCAACGCGGCCCAATTGGTCCATCACCTTCAGTTTGTACGGCAATACGCCGCCGTAACCAATGCGGCGTATTGGCAAAGGCGCGGGAATTACTGCGCCGGTTTCTTCATCGCCACCGTTTTGGTCTGCTCGAGATAGGCCTCCTCGACCTCGGACAGCTCGATGTTGTCGTAGCCGGTGATCATGGTCTTGATGTAGTGGAAGCGGCGTCTTGCCGGTGGTGGTCATGTAGACGTGGATGATCACGAACGCGCCCATGACGAACGCCGCCGCCGTGTGCACGAAGGCGATGATCAGCAGGCCGTCGCCCGCCCACGGATAGTGGCTCCACAGATCGTAGAGCAGATAGACCAGCCCCGTGGCCCACAGCGCCGGGCCGACGACGCATCATGAAGGTCATGATAGGCCAGCGACTGCAGGGCGTTCTGCTTGCGCTGGAGGCTTTTCTTGTAGGGATGGGGCTCGCCCTTGAGGATGCCCCAGGCGTAGAAGCGGATGACCTGGAAAATCGCCCTTCTTGAACAGGTATTGCTTCCACTGGCCGGTGGTGAAGTTCCAGAACGTGGTGAAAATCCACAGGACGACCAGCGTGATCGCCGCATAGGTGTGGACCTTCACCGCCAGTTCGGAAGTCGAGCAGGTTGTGCGTGCCGTGCAGGCCGAGCCCGGAGAAGAACAGCGTGAAGATCAAGCAGCGCCTGCGACCAGTGCCAGAAGCGCTCGTAGCGCGTGTAGATCATCACGTCGCGCTTTGTAAGCTGCACGGCGCGCCGGTGTCCAGATGAGCCATGGTGCAAGGTCTCCCTGTCATGGGCGGTTGCGGTTGCGGCGAGCGCGGAACAGGCCGCGCAGGACCGCGTGCAGCAGCACGCCGCGCGAAGCGCGCCGCCGAGCGCCAGATATCCAGCACGATCGAGCCATGCGAAGTTATCGCGTCCGGGCATGTAGAAGCCGGTCAGCGACGCCAGCCGCCCGTTCCTTGGCGTGGCATTCGCTGCAGGCGAGCGCCTTTTCCTTGGGCGCCACCATGTGGGTGATCGGCCAGTAGGAATAGGTTTCGATGAAGCCGTATTCACCGCTATAGGGCCTGTTGTTCTTCTCCATGCCAACCTTGATGGCCTTGGCCGAAATCGTAGTTGCCCCAGTAGGCGTCGTCGTCCTCGCCCCACAGATGCATGTAGACGAGGGTGTTGTTGCCCTTGTCGTAGGGCTGGACTGTGTGCATGCGCTTGAACGGCCAGATGCGCGACTTCGGATCCTTGTAGGAGCCGGCGAAAGAGTTGATCGGGATCGGCTGCTTTGCCGGATCGAACTTCGTGTCGATGGTCGTGTACTTCATCTGACCGTCGAACCAGGCGTAATGCAGGCGTCAGGTTCTCGCCATAGGTGAAGTTGCCCTTGATCGAGCGGTAGGTGTGGCGGTGTTCGCCGTTGCCCTGCACGTAGTTTTCTTCGCTGTAGCCCTCGCCGTTCCGGGTCTTGCCCGCCGTGCGCCAGTCCCAGTCGACGATGGTCGCCACGCCGCCGCGCGCCATGCGTCGGGATATGGCAGGTCTGGCAGGCGACCTTGGCCACGTGGCCGTTGAGCTTGATGCCGATGAGGCGTGGTCTTCGGATGCGGAGCGTCGCCGTGGCAGGATTCGCAGGTGGCGACGTCGCGGCGCAGGCCGGGCTTGCCGGTGCCGCCCGCGTCCTTGGCGATCATGTCGTAGCGGCTGCCGGCGAAGACATGCTGTTTGGAGAGGTGGCACTGCGAGCAGGCGAAGTTCAGCCCCTGTCGCGTCCATGTGCACGTCGAGATCGCGCGGCCGGGTGATTGAGCGAGGAGTCGAGGTCGCCGTGCTTGACGCCGTCGCCGCCGCCGCCGTTGAAATGGCAGGAGCCGCAGTTTGCCGCGTCCTGGCAGGTCCACGCTCTGCGCGACCTTGACGAGGTCGATGGGCTGCAGATCCTTGAACATGATGGAGCAGGCCGCGTTGCCCTTGGTCGGCGGAGTCTTGTAATAGGTGCCGGTCCGGTCGTGGCAGACAAGACAGTCGATGTTTTCCTGCTTGGTGAAATCGAAATTCGGCGTCTTTCCAGTTGTAGCTGGCGTGACACTGGGCGCACATGCCCTCGTTGCCGCGCGCGTTGGTGCAGATAGTTGTTCACCAGCACGCTCTTGCCGAGCTTCTGGCCGGTCTTGGGGTGCGTGTATTCCCACGTCCAGTGGATCGACTTCATGAAGTGCTTGCCCGCCTCGGTGTGGCAGGTGAGGCAGGCCTTGGTGACCTCCGAGCCGTTGGCGAACGGGCCTTTCAGCGCCTCGAACTTGCTGTGATCGGCGGTCGAGTTGGCGGCGCGACGCTTAATGGGCGTGGCGGCCGGCGCGGCTGCGGCAGGCGCCGGCGCGACGGCGGGTTTGGCTGCCCCGGTGTTCACATCCGTCGCTTCGGACTGAGCCGCTGCCGCCTCGGTCTTAGCCGGTGCGGCGGGCTGGTCGTCAGCACGTGCCGGCGCTCCGGAGAGAAAGAGCGCCAGCACGGCCGCGATCACTGCTCCCACATACGAGCTGCGATCCAGAAAATTCAACGGCATCCCTAGTGTATCCTTTCATCAACGATGATGGCGAACCGGCGATTTGGCGAAGCGGCATGTCGCCGCTCCCCGGACCGTCCGCCATGCGATAGGCGTGTGTCTTGATGTCGAGTGAAGGAAACTTGGCGCGCAGGCTGATTGGCGCGGCCGCCGCGAGCTGTTCGCGGGCGCGCATAACTTCCCCCTGGCGGCCGGCGTTTCCTGTGGCAACCTCAACACATATTCGAATATTATATTTCTTGAAGCTATTATGCCGTTTTGCGGCCACGGCACACGGTGATGAATTGTCGCGGCTGAGCGGTTCCAGAATGCAGCCGCGCGGGGAAGCCCTTGAAACGAACCCGGCGCGACGCCACAACGCTCACGGCATGTACAACAACAACGGAGACTAGCGGCCCATGGCCTCGACTTTGAAGAAAACATTGATAGCAGCAGCGGTTGGCGCCGGGCTGACCGCATTTGCAGTGCAGGCGATGGCTCAGGAACCGGCCAAGCCCGCCGATGCCCTCACCGCCGAAGCGCGCGGCATCGTGGGCAAGTTCGCCGAAAAGCTGAAGGGCGAACTGGTTGGCGCCATGAAGAGCGACGGGCCGGTGAAGGCCATCGGCGTGTGCAATGTCTCCGCGCCCGCCATTGGCAAGGAAGTCTCGGCTGACGGCTGGACGGTGAACCGGACCTCGCTGAAGCTGCGCAACGCCAGCGCCAAGCCGGACGCATGGGAAAAAGCCGCGCTGGAATTTTTCGATGCGGAGAAGGCCAAGGGCGCCGACCCGAAGACGCTGGAGCGCTCCGAGGTCGTCGAGAAGGACGGCAAGAAGACGTTCCGCTACATGAAGGCGATCCCGACAGCGGCGGAACCGTGCCTTGCCTGCCATGGCGGCGACATCAAGGAGCCGGTGAAGGCGAAACTGACCGAGCTGTATCCCAAGGATGAAGCCATCGGTTACAAGGAAGGCGACATCCGCGGCGCCTTCACGCTGTCGAAGCCGGTGCAGTAAGCGGGCAATCAATGCAGGGCCGCCGGCGCATACCTAACCGGCGGCCCTTTTTCTATCCACAGCCCATTCCGCCCACCCGCTTGGCATACCGGCCCGCCGGAGGCATGCTGCGGCATGTCAGTGAACACGGACGGCAAAACGAATCAGGAACTGCGGCAAAGCCTGCTCGCGGCGGCCGGCGGCGGGCGGAGAGCAATTCGGCACCATCCTCGCCGATCCGCCCTGGCAGTTCCAGAACCGCACCGGCAAGATGGCGCCCGAGCACCGGCGATTGTCGCGCTACGAGACGTTGTCTCTCGACGAAATCAAGGCGTTGCCAGTTACGAGCATAGCGAATGCCACAGCTCATTTGTATTTGTGGGTTCCTAACGCTTTGTTGCCTGAGGGGTTGGCCGTGATGGCTGCATGGGGATTTAATTATAAATCCAACATTGTTTGGCATAAAGTCCGAAAGGATGGCGGTTCTGATGGCCGTGGCGTTGGTTTCTATTTCCGTAACGTGACGGAGGTGGTTCTATTCGGCGTGCGCGGTAAAAATGCGCGAACTCTGGCCCCCGGACGGCGGCAAGTAAACCTTCTCGCCACGCAGAAGCGTGAACATTCTCGCAAACCAGATGAACTCTATCCTATTATCGAGGCATGCTCTCCTGGCCCCCATTTGGAACTGTTTGCGCGAGGCGCTCGGAAAGGGTGGACGGCTTGGGGTAATCAGTCGGAGGAGTATTTTCCGACTTGGGCAACCTACACAAACCATTCGCAAGTAAGGGAGATGCCCAAGGCAAAACTCGTTGCTTCAGAAAAGAAACCCATCCTGGCGCCAGCGATGTTTATACAGAAAGCACTGCGCGCAGCGATTGGCCAATCGCTAAGTGCGAGCGCCGCTTATGGCGCTTATCATGCGGAGGCCATTGAGCAGAACGCGCAGCCGGTTGCGCCTCTCAGCTTTTGGAAAACGTTGAGCGCGCAGGCGCAAAAATTAGGGGCGACCAAAAAAACACAAGGTGGGCGCGTTATTTACGCCGGTATTAGGCTTGCTGCGTAAGGGGAACAACCATTCGCAGGCACATGCGGACGCGGCGGTGCTTGAGGGGGCAGGGCAGGCGGAGAGCCTCAAAGTGCTGCCGCCGCGCAAACGGACCACTGCCGCCACGTAATGCAATCAGCAGAGACTCCGCCAAAGCGGCCTTCCCGGCGCGGCAGGGCGCTTGTTCTGCGATTCGACCGGGCGGCAACAATGATCGCCGGATAGCGAATGCCGGCGGAGAAGTCACTTGCGGCGCAATGCCACTGCTCTTATGAATGGGGCATGGCAACTTTGACCGCTCAATCCATCAAGACTGGCCAGGGCCGGACCGCCCCGGACGCGGTCGCATATTGGCTTTATATCGTCGCGGCGCTGGTGTTCGCCATGGTCATCGTGGGCGGCGCCACGCGGCTCACCAAATCCGGCCTGTCCATCACCGAATGGCAGCCCATCATGGGCACCATCCCGCCGCTGAGCGAGGCGGCGTGGGAAGACGCCTTCAGCAAATACAAGCAAATCCCGCAATACCGGCTCCTCAACAAGGGCATGGCGCTGGGCGAGTTCAAGTTCATCTACGCCTGGGAGTGGAGCCATCGGCTGCTGGGGCGGCTCATCGGCGTGGTGTTCTTGGTGCCGTTCGTGATCTTCTGGGCGAGGGGGGCCATCAGCCGCGCGCTGTGGCCGAAGCTGGCGGGGGTATTCGTGCTGGGCGGGCTGCAAGGCGCGCTCGGCTGGTATATGGTTGCGAGCGGTCTGGTGGATCGGGTTTCGGTGAGCCAATACCGGCTGGCGGCGCATCTGGCGCTGGCGGTGCTGCTGTTCGGCCTGCTGCTGTGGATCGCGTCGGGGCTGAGGGAGCGCGCGAAGTCTGAGGCGGCTTGGCCGCGCCGGCTGGGCGCCGCGCTCCTCGGGCTGGTTTACGTCCAGATCATTCTTGGCGCATTCGTTGCCGGTCTCGATGCCGGCCGCGCGTTCGATACCTGGCCGCTGATGGGCGATAGCTTTGTTCCGGCCGGCATCGGCGAACTGACCCCGTGGTATGTGAATCTGTTCGATAATCCTGCCACAGTGCAGTTCGATCACCGTATGGCGGGCTATGCCATTGCCGTGCTGGCGCTGCTGCAGGCAGCGCTTGTGCGCACGCTGCGGTTTTCAGCCGGCATTTTCGCCGCGGCCGTGCTGGCCCAGGCCGTGCTTGGCATACTCACCATCACCCATGGTGTGCCGCTCCACATGGCGCTTACCCATCAGGGGGTTGCTCTGCTGGTGTTCGCGCTGGCCGTCTGGCATCTGCGCCGGGCGCAATAGCCTGCTCATTTATTCGGCAGCTTCGGCGCCAGCGCGATGGCGAGCGGCAGCGTGGCCAGCGCGGTTGCGGCTGTCGCCACCGTGGCCCAGTTCACGCCCGCCGCGTCGCCGAGGAGGCCGAACAACACCGGGCAAACCGCGCCCGAGCCGATGGTGCCGGTGTAGAACAGCGCGAAAGCACGCTCCGTGCGGTCCGGCGGCGCCAGTTCGGGCACAGTGCCGTATAGCACCGACGAGGTGCCGTTCAGCATGACGCCCAGCAGCGGCAGCAGCACCAGCGACGGTTCCAGCGGCAGCGCGAGGATGGCGAGAATGGCCGCAGCCGTGCCGGTTTCCGTCAGCAGCACGGTTTTGAGCACGCCGAAGCGCAGGCCCATCCAGCCGCAGGCGAACTTGCCCGCCGCGCCGCCGATGAATACCAGCGACAGCGCGAAGCCGATGACGGGCAGGCCGGCGCCCTTCGCCTGAAGCAGGAACGGCAGGAAGGTCAGCAGCCCCATGCGCACGCCGGAGTCGAGCACGCCGATGCCGAACAGCAGCGGGAAGCCGCCACGCCCTTTGGCGGTCACGGTTTTGCCGCCGCTCTTCGGCGGCTTGGGACCGCCATTGCGCGGCATGAACACGGCCATCGCCACGGCCATGGCGAACCCGAGCGAGGCCAGCAGCCAGAGCGTTCCGCGCCAGGGCATGAGTGTCAGCAGCAGGGCGGTGGCGGCGGGCAGCACGGCCTTGCCGATATCACCACTGAAATTGTAGGTCGCAAGCGGGCCGCGCGCCGCCGCGCCGTAGGCATTGGACACCGCTGCCGAGGCCAGCGGATGCTGTGTGCTGGCGCCTGCGCCGGAGAGGGCCAGCGCGGCGCACAGACCGGCGAGGCCGCCCGAGAAGCCCGCCAGCATGTAGCCGCAGGCGGTAAGCGCGGTGCCGATGGCGAGGATCGCGCCGCCGCCGAAGCGCTCGGCAAGCCGGCCTGCGGGGATTTGCAAGCCCGCCATCGCCCCCGCATAAAGGCCGCGCAGAACGGCCAGCGCGCCGTAACCCAGCCCGAATTCGGCCTGCCACACCGGCAGCAGCACATAAATCATGTCGGTGTAGCCATCGTGCAGCGCATGCGCCGAGCCTGCAATTAGCAGGGTACGGCGGGCATGCGGTGCCGGGGCTGCCTGCGCGGTCAGATCATCCGCTGCCTTTTGCATATGTCAGTCCCCTTGCGGCGCTACGGCAGTTGTTCCAGCCGCGCCATGAGTTGCGGCAGGGCGGAGAGATTGAGCCGGAACAGGTTTTCCAGGACATCGCGAATTTCCTGCGCGCTCCCCAGGATGCGCCGCTCGCCCGCCCCGTTCCGCGGGGTCACGCTCAATTGGCGATTGTACAACCCCAAACGGCCTTCAGGCGCAACGCGCGCCGCCATCAGCCCGCCGGTGAACGGCGATGCCGGATGCGTGGCGTGATAGTAATTGGCGAATTCGTAATCGGCCGGATATTGGCGCGCCAGATCGAAGCGGTAGAGCGGGCGCCACTCGCCGTTCTGTTCGATCTGCAAAAGCCAGTCGCTGCCGGTGAAGGTGAAACGGAACGGCTCCAGCGGCGTCGCCTGCTCCACGCCGTCCGCCAGCCGCAAGGCGCAAGGGGGCGCCGCTCCGCCGAAGCCGGCGTCGGCGATCCAGGTTTCGCCGTCCAGGTCCACAGCAAGGAGCATATGTCCGCGCGGCGGCAGGGCGCTGGCCTCGCGTCCCAGCAGCACGCGGCCCGCCAGGCAGGAGACCTTGAAGCCGGTGACGGTGAGCACGCGGCTGAACAGCAGGTTCTGCTCGAAGCAATAGCCGCCCCGGCCTTCCCGGATCAATTTCCGCTCCAGCGACGGCAGATCCAGCGCCACCGGCAGGCCGAGGAATGGATTGAGCGCCTCGAAGGGAATGGCGGCGGCGTGGTGCACGATCAGCCGCTGGAGGCAATCCAGCGTGGCGTGCACCGGCCCCGTCCAGCCGATGCGGTTGAAATACGCGTCGAGACTGATGGTCATAGGGCTGCCATGGCCTGATCCAGGTCGGCGATGATGTCTTCCCGATCCTCCAGCCCCACCGACAGCCGCACCACATCGTCGCCCGCGCCCGCGGCCTTGCGCTGCTCGGGGCTCAATTGCCGGTGCGTCGTGGAGGCCGGGTGAATGACGAGGCTGCGCGTGTCGCCGATATTGGCCAGATGCGAGAACAGCCGCAGCCGCGACACGAGGCCGGCGCTGGCGTCGTAGCCGCCTTTGAGGCCGAAGGTGAACACGGCGCCCGCGCCCTTGGGGCAGATTTTCTGCGCCAGCGCGTGATATTTATTGCCGGGCAGCCCCGCGTAATTCACCCACGCCACCTTGGGGTGCTGTTCCAGCCACGCGGCGGTGGCGAGGGCGTTTTCGCAGTGGCGCGCCATGCGCAGCGGCAGCGTTTCGATGCCGGTCAGGATCAGGAAGGCGTTCATCGGCGCGATGGCCGGCCCAAGGTCGCGCAGGGCCAGCACACGCGCGGCGATGGCGAAGCCGAAATCGCCGAAGGTCTCGGCGAGCCGCATGCCGTGGTAGGAAGGGCAGGGCTCGGAGAGCGTGGGGTAGCGCCCGCTCGCCAGCCAGTCGAAGCTGCCGCAATCCACCAGCACGCCGCCGACCGAATTGCCATGGCCGCCGAGGAATTTGGTCATCGAATGCACGACGATATCGGCGCCGAACTGCTTGGGCTGGCAGAGATAGGGCGTGGCGAGGGTGTTATCCACGATGAGCGGCACGCCGGCCTGTCTGGCGATGGCCGAGATGGCCGGGATATCCACCACGGTGCCGCCGGGATTGGCGATGGACTCGATGAAAATCGCCTTGGTTTTCGGCGTGATGGCGCGCGCAAAACTCTCCGGCTCATGGGCATCGGCCCATACCACGTTCCAGCCGAATTTCTTGAACGCCTGATTGAATTGGTTGATGGAGCCGCCGTAGAGCTGGCGCGCGGCGATGAATTCGTCGCCCGTCTCCAGCAGCGTGTGGAACACGAGAAGCTGCGCGCCGTGTCCCGATGCCGCCGCCAGCGCCGCCGTGCCGTCCTCCAGCGCTGCCACGCGCGATTCCAGCACGGCCTGGGTGGGGTTGGTGATGCGCGTGTAAATGTTGCCGAAGGTTTCCAGGTTGAACAGCGACGCAGCGTGGCTGGCGTCGTCGAAGACGTAGGAGGCGGTTTGATAGATGGGGGTGATACGCGCGCCGGTGGCGGGGTCGGGGCGGGCGCCCGCATGGATGGCGAGCGTGTGGAAGCCGGGTTGGCGGTCTGCGGACATTGGGGGGCTCCGATGGCTGGCGGGTTCGGACGAAGCGATGGTTCGATTCCGTGTCCGCCCGATCATATTCGGTGCCGGAGGTGATGAGAAGCGGGACTGTGGAGCGCTGCCTTTTTGGCCGGAGACGCCGTATGCGGGCGCCACCGGCCGGCCTGGCTCAGGGGGGAGCGGGCCGGCCGGCGATGATGGTTTAAGCAGTCCGTAGCGGCAGCATGCGGCGCAGCGTGTTGTCGCGCAGGACATAGTGGTGGAACAAGGCGCCAACCGCGTGCAGGCCGATGAGGAGATAGCCCATGGTGCCGCCGATCTCGTGAATCTCCTTCAGCAGGTGGGCGAATTCCTTGTCGGGAGCCATGAGCACCGGCAGAGCCACGCCGACGACTGTAACCGGCTTTCCCGCAGCGCTCATGATCATCCAGCCAACCAGCGGCATGCCGATCATCAGCGCATAGAGCGCCCCGTGCACGGCCTTGGCGAGCATCGTCTGCCATGCGGCTGGATCAGGCTCAATCCGCGGCGCGGGCGTGCCAAACAGGCGGGCGCTCAGCCGCACCCACACCAGCAGGAACACCGAAAGGCCCAGTACGAAATGCAGATACTTCATGCCCTCGCGGATGTCGCTGCCCTTGGGGTAAAATTCGCGCAGTTCGATGAGCGCGTATGTGCCTGCCAGCATCAGCAGCATGGCCCAGTGTAACCCGATGGAGATGGGGCCGTATTGGGTTGAGGAGTTCTTTGTTCATAATGGGTCTCCCGCGCATGGCGATGGTGATGAATACCGGGCGATCATGCATGGCATGATTGCGGCTGCAACATTGCACAACCAGCCTGAAGGGAGGGTTACGGCAAACGTCAGCATTCTTTCAGGTGGCTTGTAGTAGCCTGCGCGGTTGCCAAACATCCGTAAGTCAATATGATGCGATTTCGGTCTATGAATTTGTATTCATAAGTATGTATTCGGAAATTTCGTATAAAGACGGTAGCATGACTGGGTTATTTTAAAAGGATTTTCTTTCGCGAGGCAGGGCATTTTGCCGCGCTGAAACGGCGCTCGCCGCATTAACGGATTGTTAACCATACCCCTCAAGTTATCGTTAACCGCAACGGCAGCGACGCTTGGAAAATTTGAAACAAGTTTGTTAGGTTGGCCCCTGAGCATGGAAGAGGGCCCCCATGACGGTTGCGGACGTTGCACGGTTTTTTGTTATTACGCTGCTTGGGCGTGCTGGCCATCGTCACCTTTCTGGTGGCGGGGACCATCATTGGCTTGATGATCGTCGAAAACGGCTGCGATCGCGGCTACTGCATGGGCTCGCCGGTGGGGGTATGGGTGCTGGGCCTGCTGGGCGTGCTGTTCGTGAAATCCATGGTCGAGGAATGGGCCGAGATCCCGGTGGTGGCCAAGACCTGGTATAAAACAAATCAAACGAATGTTTTAATCTCAGCAATAATTATCCTGGTTTTTATTTTCATTTTTTCATGGTAAATAGGGTTCTTCTCCTGGTTCAGACTAAAAAAGGGGGCGTAAAGCCCCCTCTTTCTTGAGTGTATCGGAGATGTTCAGGGCGTGATTTACGCAAAACCACGCCCAGATATATACATCAGACCGAATAGTACATGTCGAACTCGATCGGGTGCGGCGTCATGCGGAAGCGGTCGATTTCTTCCGTCTTCAGGTCGATGATAGGCGTCGATCATGTCGTCGGTGAACACGCCGCCCTTCTTCAGGAACTCGCGGTCCTTGTCCAGCTCTTCCAGGGCCTCGCTGCAGCGAGCCGCAGACGGTCGGGATGTTCTTCAGCTCTTCCGGCGGCAGGTCGTACAGGTTCTTGTCCATCGGGTCGCCGGGGTGGATGCGGTTCTGGATGCCGTCGAGGCCGGCCATCAGCATCGCGGCGAAGCGCGAGGTACGGGTTGGCGGCCGGATCGGGGAAGCGGACTTCGACGCGCTTGGCCTTCGGGTTCGACACCACCGGGATGCGGCAGGAGGCCGAACGGTTGCGCGAGGAGTAGGCGCGCAGCACCGGAGCCTCGTAGCCCGGCACCAGACGCTTGTAGGAGTTGGTGGTCGGGTTGGTGAAGGCGTTGAGCGCCTTGGCGTGCTTCAGGATGCCGCCGATGTAGAACAGGCAGGTCTCGGACAGGTCGGCATAGAGGTTGCCGGCGAACACCGGCTCGCCGCCCTTCCAGATCGACTGGTGGCAGTGCATGCCCGAGCCGTTGTCGCCGAACACCGGCTTCGGCATGAACGTGGCGGTCTTGCCGTAGTTCTGCGCGACCTGTGCACGACGTACTTATAGATCTGCATGGCGTCGGCCATGCGGGTCATCGTGCCGAACTTCACGCCCAGCTCGTGCTGCGCGGAGGCCACTTCGTGGTGGTGCTTCTCGGTGACGACGCCCATGTCGGCCATGACGGACAGCATCTCGGAGCGGATGTCCTGGCAGCTATCGATCGGCGGAACCGGGAAGTAGCCGCCCTTGGTGCGCGGACGGTGGCCGAGGTTGCCCATCTCGTACTCGGTGCCCATGTTGGTGGGCAGTTCCGATCGAGTCGAGCGTGAAGCCGGTGTTGTACGGATCGGACGGAGAAGCGCACGTCGTCGAAGATGAAGAACTCGGCTTCGGGGCCGAAGAACACCTTATCGCCGATGCCGGTCTGCTTGCAGGTAGGCTTCGGCCTTGCGGGCGATGCCGCGCGGGTCGCGCTCGTAGCGCTCGCCGGTGGCGGCTCAAGCACGTCGCAGAAGATGGCCAGGGTCGACTGCGCGAAGAACGGGTCCATGTGGGCGGTCGTCCGGGTCCGGCATCAGAGTCATGTCGGATTCGTTGATGGCCTTCCAGCCGGCGATGGACGAACCGTCGAACATGATGCCGTCGGCGAAGGCTTCTTCGTCCATCAGCCCGGCGTCCATGGTCACGTGCTGCATCTTGCCGCGCGGGTCGGTGAAGCGCAGATCGACGAACTTGATGTTCTCGTCCTTGATCTTCTTAATGATGTCGGTCGCGGTAGCCATGTGAACTCCCTCGTGCTAGCTTGATGAAACTCGTTTATGGACTGGAATGTGCCGGATTGGGAGATTGCCGGACTAGGGTAATGGAGGCGGTGCGGTTGCGCGGCCAGGTGATGCGCCCGCATTGAAGCTGCGGGCGCCGCGCTGGCAGCCGGTGCCGGGCGGGGAATCCGCTAAATGGCGTCAACTCCGGTTTCGCCGGTGCGGATGCGGATGGCGTCCTCGACCGTGGATGATGAAAATCTTACCGTCGCCGATGCGCCCAGTCTTCGCGGAGTTTTGGATGGTCTCGACGGCCTTCTCCACCATTTCGTCGGCAGCACAATCTCAATCTTCACCTTGGGCAGGAAATCGACAACATATTCCGCGCCGCGGTAGAGTTCGGTGTGGCCCTTCTGGCGGCCGAAACCCTTGGCCTCGATGACGGTGATGCCCTGCAGGCCGATCTCCTGCAGCGCTTCCTTCACCTCGTCGAGCTTGAACGGCTTGATGATGGCTTCAATTTTTTTCATGAGCGGTCCGATATCCTCCCAGGGGTGACCATTGCGAGTGCCAGCGGCACCAATCTGGTGCCTCAGCCTTTCGTCAGCCCTTCGCTTAGCATATGCCATGCCAATGGCTGCATTATGAGAATAACAGCGCAATTTCACTGCTTTAGCGCCAAATCGCCGCTGCCCTCCAACTTTGGGATGATTAAAATATAGGCGTACTGATTAAATAAT
Organism: uncultured Alphaproteobacteria bacterium; assembly: GCA_963827885.1. GTDB lineage: Bacteria > Pseudomonadota > Alphaproteobacteria > Rhizobiales > Rhodomicrobiaceae > CAWHDD01. Next base: position 26,940 of record CAWHDD010000021.1, read on the forward strand.
GGGCGGCCGATTCCCCGTCAGCCGGAGCCGCAACTCTTACTGGTCTCGCGCCAGCCTCACGCCTGATGCAGGAAGTCAACACCCCCCTCCATTCGCGGGAATTTTCTGTCTCTCTCTCTTCGCCGCAAATTCGGGTACATTGCATTTAGGCGGTCATCGGTTTAAGCCTCACATATTATCACCCGTTATCAAGTAGGCATTCCCTTGCTCGAACTCCTTACAGCGGAAGAAATGCGCCGCGCCGAGCAGCTCGCCATCGAGGGCGGCGTTCCGAGTCTGACTTTGATGGAAAATGCCGGCCGCGGCGTCGACCGAGGAGGTTGTCCGGCGTTTCCCGCGCGGAAGCAAAGTCGTCGTGCTTTGCGGCCCGGCAACAACGGCGGCGACGGCTTCGTGGCCGCGCGCTCGCTTCGCGAGCGCGGCTATCAGGTGCGTCTGGCGCTCCTGGCGGCGCCAGGAGGACATCACCCGCGACGCCAAGGAAATGGCGCGGCGCTGGGACGAGAGCCATCGAGCCGATGTCGCTGCAATGCCTGAACGGCGCGCAGGTCATCGTGGACGCCATTTACGGGGATCGGGCCTGCACGACCCGGTCGAGCGGCATCCCGGCGCAGCTCATCGAAGAGGTGACCGAGCGCGCGCTGCCGGTCGTGGCCATCGACGTGCCGACCGGCATCGACGCCACCACGGGCAACGTTCAAGGGGCTGGCGTTCAAGGCCGCGGCGACGGTAACGTTCTTCCGCCGCAAGACCGGCCATGTGCTGCTGCCGGGACGCCTCTATTGCGGCGATGTGCGCACGGTGGACATCGGCATTCCGGCCATCGGTTCTCGAGCGACATCGCGCCGCACACCTTCGCCAACGACCCGGATTTCTGGCTGCGCTATTTCCCGCAAGCTGAAGATCGACGGCCACAAATACGACCGCGGCCATGCCGTCGTCGTGTCCGGGCCGATGGAGAGCACGGGGGCCGCGCGGCTTGCCGCACGTGCCGCGCTGCGGGTGGGCGCCGGGCTGGTCACGGTGGCGACGTCGAAAGCGGCGTTCTACATCAACGCCTCGCAGCTCACCTCCATCATGGTGGCGCCTATGACGCGCCGCAGGCGATCCCGGCGCTGTTCGAAGCTCGCCGCGTCAACGCCGCGCTCGTTGGTCCCGGTGCGGGTCTCAGCGCCGAAACGCGCGAGGTGGTTGCCGCCGTGCTGGCCTCGGACGTGTCTGTGGTCATTGATGCGGAAGGTCTGACGTCCTTCGAGGGCAATCCGGACGAGCTGTTCCAACTGATCCGCAACCGGCCGCAGCCGCTGCCGGTGGTGCTGACGCCCCATGAAGGCGAGTTCAAGCGGTTATTCCCGGAAATCGATTCCCGCGAATCGAAGCTGGAACGCGCCCGGATGGCTGCGGAACTGGCGGGTGCGCTGGTCATCCTCAAGGGCACCGATACCATCATTGCCGCCCCGGACGGCCTGGCCGCCATCAGCGAGAACTCGGTGCCGTGGCTGGCGACGGCGGGCGCGGGCGATGTGCTGGCGGGGATCGTGGTGGGGCTCGTGGCCCAGGGCATGGCGGTGTTTGACGCGGCTGCCGCGGCGGTGTGGGCGCACAACGAAGTGGCTCACGCCTTCGGTCCCGGCATGATCGCCGAGGACTTGCCGGAACTACTGCCGGGCATTCTGCAAAGGCTGGATAAGCGCGGCAAGCTCTTCCAGGGCTGAGCCGGCTTCCCGCAAGGCCGGGACGGCGGAACGCCGGGCGCGCATCAGCGCCAAGCCGCCGTCTTGCCCCGGAGCGCCAAGGGAGTGCCGCTCAGGGACAAACTCGCGTTTCCGGTTATCTCGCGGCGATATACGCGTCGCGCAGCACGTTGGCTTCCAGCTCCAGCGACTCCAGCCGGTACTTCACCACGTCGCCGATGCTGATGATGCCCGCGAGCTTGCCATCTCTCACCACTGGCAAATGGCGGATGCGGTGGCGGGTCATCTGACCCATGAGCTGCTTCACCGTATCATCGAACGTGGCGGTGATGACATCGTGGATCATGACGCTCTTCACCGGCAGGTTCACGAGGCTGTCGCCATAGCGGGCAAAACCGCGCATGATTTCGCGTTCGGAAATCATACCGAGAATTCTCTCGCCGCTGACCACCACCAGGGCGGAGATGTTCTTATCTTGCATGAGGCTCGCCGCGCTCTTAATGGTGGCGAGCGGACTTATAGTAAAGACATGCGAGCCTTTAGCCCGCAGAATACTTTCGACAATCATAGGCACGACTCCTCCACTGCCATTGGAATGGCGTAATATCAGGACGGAAGACACCGGTTAGTCGCGCAACATAACGTTAACGAATTGTACGCTGTGATTATTCCTTGCGGCAAGAATATTAACGGCCGGCCACGCAGGGAGCCGCTAGCTGACGCCTGACGGCAGGCAAAATGCAGGATGCTGCAAGGGATACGGGCGCTCGCGATATGCGTACTGCGCGCTTATGACGCACTAAGCAAAAGTGTTTACTCTGGCTGTGTGGCGCTGCTGGCGCGCGCGGATCGTTCCGCGCTCAATTCGCGTTACGCGCTTGTGCTTGGCGTCTGGCTATGGCGCGTCGGAACCGGGGAACGCCATGCGGGATCGCGGTTTGGGCCGGTCGGCGGCCTGCGGCGCCTTCTCCGGTGCTTTCTCAGTGGCGCGGGCTGGCGGCGTTGCGGGCTGCGGTGTTACCGGAGCCGCCGGGGATGCGGTAGGCTGCGGCGGCTGCGCCTTCCACTGGAATTGCGGCGCCTCTTTTTGCAGCCTCACCATCTTCTTCTTCAGCGTAATGATGCGGTCATAGGAGGTGCGGATGCGTTCGCGCGAAATTTTCCCCGAGTTCACCGCGTCACGCAGGATGGCGATCACGCGCTCTGGAATGTCCGCGTCGAACGGGGCGCTGTTGCTGAACAGCAGGATGTCATTGCCAGCCTCCAGCGCGCGGAAGATACGATCCGGCAGAGGCAGATCCCTGGAGATGGCCTCCGCGTCCAGGTCGCCGGCGATGCTGACGCCCTCATAGGCAATCGTATCGCGCAGCAGCCGCTGCACACCCGCGCGCGACAGCGAAACCGGCGTGCGTGCCGTGTCGGAGTATTGCGGATGCACCACATGGCCCGCCATGACGATGTCGGTCATCTTCGCCTGGATGGCGGCGCGATAGGGCTCCAATTCGGCTTCGGTCCAGGCGCCGCCGATGTCGGTGGGCTTCGATGCCGCCGGCTCGCGCCCGCCACGGCCTGGGAAATCCTTCAGCACCGTTTGCAGTCCGGCGTCATGATGGGCGGTGATGTAAATTTTGGCGAACGCGGCCACGCGCACCGGGTCCGGGCCGTAACCGCGCCGGGCTGCCGCAGTTGGGCTATCGACATTAACTCCAGGACCGAAATCCATGGTGAACCCGAGCGCCGCCAACTCGCGCGCCATTTTCTTATAGGTCGCCTGCGCCATTTCCAGATTGTTGGCGCGGCCGATATCGGAAGGGGAGGGGTATTCGGCAAACCCCTTGGCCGCGGGAAATGCGGCGGTGCTCTCGCGATCCACGGCGACGAACAGCGGCGTTTCCGTCTTGATCTCGCGCATGGTGCGCACAAGCTGGCGCACCTGATCGGGCGACTGGATGTTTCCCGCCGTAAAGAGCACGCCGCCGATGCGTCCGGCGGACGCCTGTTCCAGCACCTTGCGCGGGCCGGGGCCGGCGGGGTTCGTCCCCTGAAAACCAACGAACACCAGCTGACCGATCATCTTCGTCAGCGCGTCGGCGGGCGGCGGCGGCGGCACGGGCGGGAGCGTCCGCACGGTTCTGATCAGGGGCTGTTCCGGCGTTGCGGGCTGAGGTCCGGTGGCGGCGGTTTTGACGGGGTCCGGCCCGGAAATGGATTCGGGCTGCTCCGGCGCGGCCATTGCGTCCTGCTTGCTCAGGGCGGCCGGACGTCCGGCGCCTTCCGTGCCGCTGATGGAGATCCGGGACGCCGCCTGCGCATCCTGCGGCGCGGGAGCCTCGGCCGGCGTGCCGGGTTGCGGCCCGGTGCTGGCGGATTGGCGTGTTGCCGCTCCGATGGTGCCAAACACGGCCCGCCCGATGAGCCTGGTGAGCGACTCACTTGGGGTGGTTGCGGGCGGCGGTGCTTCGGCTGGCGGCTGCTCCGCTGGAGGTGGCGGCGTTTCGGCAGCGGGGGCGGGAGCTTCGGGCTGCGGCGCGGCGGGGCTGTCGAGTTCCGGCGGTCTGCTTTTTCGCGCCAGACGCCTTGCCAAAGAAAAAGCGCCCGAGTTTGGTGGTGAACGGCTCGGCGGGAGCCTCGGCGGCGGCCGGGGCGGGGGATTGAGACGCGGCGCTGTCGCGCACCTCTTCGGCGGCGGCGGGCGCTGGCGCGGGGGACGGTTCGGGAACGGGATCGGCCGCCGGCGGTTCGGCCGTGGCGAGGGCTGGTCCCGGATTGCTCTGCTGAGCGGTATTATCGAGGGCGGCGGCCGGGCGTTCTCCGGCCTCGGCTGTGTTTCCCGCTGACCCTGCGTCTGGCCCGGCTGCCTCGTTGCCGGAGCGCTCCTTCACAGGCACAGGGGCTGGCACTGGCCCGTTACGCTCGGCAGGTGCGGCGGGGAGGTCCGGCAGCGCAGCCTCACGCACGCCGCGCTGTTCAGGCACCGGCGGTATGGGCAGGGGGGCGATGGTCTCCATGACCGGCGCCGGTCCGGCGGGTGGCGCGGGCCTGGAACTGGGCGCGGCCGATGCCGGGGCACTGGCGGCGCCAGGGGGCGCCTGCCTTGAGGTCAGAGCGGGCGAAGCCGGACCATCACTGGGGCGCAGCGGCACCTGTCCGCCATCCGCAGCGGGCCCGCGCCGCCGGTCGCGCATCGCCTGACCGGGCAGCATGTCTCCGGGCATCCGCGTCCTGTAGGGCGACGACGCGCCGGGCGGACCGTCCGGGCCTTCGTCATAGTCCTCCCAGGCGCCGGGCGAAGGCGGATAGCCCGGCCCGTCATCGTAATCCCGGTAGGGCTGCGCTGCGGCGGGGACAGCAAGACACACACCCGCAAGCAGCAGGAGAAGCCGGAGGAACCGTCTTTTCAACCAGGGGGACGATGTCATAAGATGCAACCGCCAGTTTGGAACATAACCGCCCGCTGGTTTGGCGTGGCAGCCAATGCCGCGAATCCGAACCTTTGGGTAGACGCGGACTTTGGCTGTTTATTGACAAAATGTCGAGTGGCGCGCCATCGTGCCGCCATCGCTATTGGTTTAGTGATGAATAACTGGTGTCGATTCGAGGCTGGATCGAAGTGGAATCGCAAGGGGCGAAAGAGAGGCGGCGTTGAGCCGGCAAGTCATGAGAAGACGTCTGCCATTGCGATATGCCCGCTTGCTGGCGCTGCCGCTGATTGTCGCGCCCCTGGCGGGAGCCGCGCCGGATAAGTCGGTGCTGCGCGCCCAGGAGGGGGCCACGGCGCTGTTGCGCGGCAAGTTCGAGCAGGCGCTGTCGCTCTATGACGAGGCTCTTCGCGAGACCAGTCTGCCGCCCGCCAAGCTCGCCTCGCTCTACAACGACCGGGGTGTCGCCAAGTGGCGGCTGCAACGCTACGACGAAGCCGTCGCCGACTTCAACAAGGCGGTGGAGACCTATCCGCAATACGCCTCGCTCTACAACAACCGGGGTAACGTGCTCCTGGAGATGGAGCGCGCCGAGGACGCCATCAAGGACTTCGACAAGGCCATCGCCCTGGCGCCCGGCTATGGCGCGGCCTACAACAATCGCGCCAACGCCAATCACCAGATGAAACGCTACGAGGCGGCGCTCAACGATTACGCCAAGGCCATCGAAAACATGCCGGCGAACGCCGTGCCGTATAACGGCCGGGGCAAGACGCAAGGGCTGCTGGGGCGGCCTTACTCGGCGCTGCGCTATCTGTCGCGGGCGCTGACGCTGAACGGCAAATATCCGGCGGCCTACCGCAACCGGGCCGAGATCTATCAGCATCTGGAACGCTACAAGGATGCGCAGGGGGATTACGACCGCGTTATCGCGCTGTCCCCCGAGGATGCCCAGCTTTATATGGGGCGCGGGCGCGCCTTGAACCTGGACGGCAAGCCGCAGGTTGCCCACAAGGATTTCTCCAAGGCCATCGAACTCGATCCCAGCATTGCCGCCGCCTATGCGGAGCGCGGCGCCATGAGCAACGAGCTACGCAATTACGCCGCTGCGCTGGAAGACCTCGACCAGGCCATCACCCTCGATGCCGAGCTACCGCCGGCCTACTATCAGCGGGCGCGGGCCTATTTCCGCACCAATAACATCACCAATGCCCTGGCCGATCTGGAGAAGGCGCTGTCGCTCGACCCGCGTTACGCCGAGGCGTACCAGTTGCGGGGCGAGATCAGCGAGGCGCAAGGGCTGCCCGACCCGGCCATCACCGATTACCGGCAGGCGTTTCAGCACGACCCGTTTTTGCAAGCGGCCAAGGATGGCATCCGGCGTCTGAGCGGGGAGGTGGTGGACTATGGCAGCCGGCGTATCGGCGAGGCGGTGTCGGAATGGGAAATCGTCAGCCCCGCGGCCAACCGTTACGTGGCTGTCAGCGCCCGCTATCCCAAAATCAAGATCGTGCTGGAGGTTTACGGGAAGGTTGCGCCGCAAATTATCGAGTGGACACCGATACGCGATCCGTCCGGCATCGGCCTGCTGCGTTATTTTGCCGGTCAATCGCCCGCGGGCAAGCGCTACGAAAATGTCGTCATCATCGACACGGCGCAGAGCCAGGTGGTGACCATCGAGCCGTATATCTGGGGAGACACCAAGGCGAAGTGGGACTGGACCCAGACCGACGTCACCGTCACCGACGCCGAGGGCATCTCCACCGCCTATAACCTGCGCAAGCCCAAGCCCGTGGCGCGGCCGGACGATGGTTTTGGCAGCCTGTTCGGCGACAGCCGCGGCCGCGGACGTCAGAAGGGCCTGTTCGACTGGATCTTCAATTGACCACCCTTAGTTGACCGGCTGCGCCTGGGGCAGGCTGCCGGTCACGCTGGGTTTCCGCCGCACGGTCTCCAGCCCGCGCTCACCGCTCCTGGCGCCGAGCCTTGCCGCCTTGTCGTACCACTCTTGGGCCTTGGCAGCATCCGGCTCAACGCCACCGGCAATTCCCAGGGCTTCCAGAAAGACGCGATCGTATGACTGCCCCATGGCGAAAGCGGCTCTGGCGCTGCCACGCTTGGCCAATTCCAGGAAACAGAGTCTTGCCGCGCTGACGTTTCCGCCCCTCATCAGATAGGTTCCCTTTTTCATCAGCGCCTCCTCATCGGTGAAGGAAGGCTCGCTGTGAGGCTGTGCTGCGGCGGTAGCTGATGGCGTTTCCTTATCGTCAGGCACCATTGCGGGCGCCTCTGGCCCATTTTGCGGCAGTGGCTGAAGGTTGGCCAGGTTCGTTGTGATGGCAGGCTCATCGGGGCGAGCGGGGCCACTCTCCACGGCAGACACAGCCTGCGCCGGGGGGGTGACAGGTGCTTCGCTGCCGCCCCCTGCCGGGGTCACGGGCGAGGCGGGCGTTGCGGAAAGTGGCCCGAACGGATCGAGCGAGGCGCTTCCGGCGGGAAGGGGAGCCGGTTCCGCCGTGGTGTTTCCGGCTTCGCTGGCGCCGGGTACGTCAGGGGCAGCCGAACCTCCCGGAATCACCTGATTTTCCGCCGCAAACGCCGGTCCGCCGCCGCCGGGCACGGGCTGACCATCGTCCAATGTCCGTTCGGGATACTTTTCCGCGACGGGCCAGGTTTTGGGCGCTGCGTCTTCCGGTCCGGCACGCGTCAGCGCTTTTTCCGCCTCCAGAGCATTGGATAACTGCTCCGGCTGCGTGTCCGGCGGCGCCTTCAAAACTCTGTCAGCCACTTCATGCGGCGTCAGGCGCTGGCTCCAGGTCACGGCGATATACGTCAGCGGCAAGGCCATGAGCCCCATCAGGAACGCAGCGGCGAACACCCCATGCCGCCGGCCCTTGGCCTCCTGGGCGATGCATTCCGGCAGGCGGTTGCCGTGGGTATCGAGTTCGCGGCGGTCGTAAAGCTTGCGCTGGCGGGGATCGAGGAGGATGTCCGCCGCGCTGGAGGCGCATTTGAACGCATCCTCGATACTGCGGTCGCCCGGAAAGCGATCCGGGTGCAGTGCCTTGGCCATGGCGCGGTAAGCATTCTGTATCTGCCGGTCCGTCGCCGCGGGGGACAGTCCGAGGATGGCGTAGAGGTCCGGCAGCTTGCTGGTGCGGGAAGCGTCTTGTACGGGCTCGGGCCGTGCTGGGGCTTCGCCTTCGCCTGTCAGCCAGCTCACCGGGACCGTGAGACCATCAGGCAGGAGCGTGCCGCTGTTGCCATGGGCGCTATCAATCTGCTCCTGGGTCAGATTGCCGGCCTCCACCAGCACGGCGCCATTCAAAATCGCGCCTTCGAAGCGTGCCCCGTCCACGTCGGCGGCCTTGAAGGTGGCGCCCGTGAGATCGGCGCCGCGAAAATCGGCGTGGTTCAAGCGGGCGCTGGTGAAGTCCGCTCCGGCGAGGCTGGCGTTGCATAGTTTCGCTGCGATCAGCGTGGAAAAGCGCAGGTCGGCGCCGGTGAGTTGCGCCCAGGTTAGATTGATGGATACGTCTCCGCCGGCTGGAGCCAGTTGCCGGCCGTTCAACGGCAGCGCGAGTCCGCATAAGTCCGGCGTGATGGCGGGATTTTCCGCGCGCCACGCGTTCCAGGCTTCCAGCCCCTGGCATAGTTTTTGTCGGTGAGCCGGATTCGTCATGGCAAAATTCCAATGCTGAAAAAAAGCTGCTCAGCTCAAGGTGGTATCTACACAATCGGCCGTCAAATTGCGGACGTTATTGTTTCATTTTATCCAATTCATGCCATAATGGCATACACTAACGCGCATCTTTATAACATATTACGATAAAAATGCAACCAGTCCGGCGGCAATCTGTTCCATGCCGGCACAATTCACTTTATTTCCTGACAAGAACGGTCGGCTCTTACGCGCCCCGCCCGCCGATGGCGTCGAAATCGGCCTTAGACAGAAGTATGACGGCCTTTGTCCGGCTGTACACCTGGAGCTTGCGCAGGATCTCCGACACGTGTGCTTTCACTGTCGTCTCGCCGATGGAGAGCCGGTAGGCAATTTGCTTGTTCTGCAAGCCGTCGCGAATCATTTCCAGCACGCGCAACTGCTGCGGCGTCAGCTCCGCCAGCCGCTCGATGATCGCCGCCGTCTCCAGCGTGGCGGGATCGCGCTCCTCCACCACCGGCACGAGATGCGCGGGCACGAATACCGCTCCGGCCAGCACTTCGCCCAGGCCGTGCGCGATTTCCTCCTTCGGCGTCGATTTAGGGATGTCGCCGGCGATGCCGAGCGACAGCGCCTCGCGCACGATGCGCGGCTCTTCATGGCCGGAAACCACGACGATGGCGAGTTTCGGCCATTGGGTGCGCATTTTGATGAGGCCGCCGAAGCCGGTAGTGCCGGGCAGCGACAGGTCGAGCAGCACGACGTCGATATCGGGCGTGGCCGCGATGGTCTCCATCGCCGCTTCGATGGACGCGGCTTCGAGGATGCGCGCCTCCGGGCTCGCCAGCCGGACAGCGCTTTGGAGCGCTTCCCGGAACATCGGATGATCGTCTACCAGCAGGAAACGCATGATCGCTGCCGTCCTTCATGGGCTGGAGTCAATTGCCGAGGATCGCAAAGGATAGCACTGCGGAGGCGGCGGGGACAATCGGGGATTGTATACGCGGTTACCGGAGATCGCGCATCCCCAGACCAATAAACTGCCGCAACAGATTGTATAAAAAACACCACATTCCGGGCGCCGGCTGTCAGTAATTCCCTAGCTGCTGGACTGACACGCCGGCCGCAGTCCCGCTAGCCCCCAAAGTCCGCAATGGACAACCCGCGCCGGAAGCAATAGAAGTTTTTCAGGAGCTACGATCTGACGGTTCATCATTGGGCGTTTTCGAAGTGATCTTCCGTCACCTTTAAAAAAACTGCGCCCCGCGCGCCAATAACAATCGCGGCACTCACTCATTTTGCACGGACGCCTCCCCCATGACGAACACAATCTTTCCGGTTATCCTCTGCGGCGGTTCGGGAACGCGGCTTTGGCCACTTTCCAGGTCCATGTTCCCCAAGCAGTTTATCGAGTTCTTCGAAGACAAACATGAGAGTTTATTTGCCTCAACCGCTCTCCGCCTGCCCGCCGGCGGCGGTTTCGAGCCGCCAACCCTCCTGAGTAACTGCGATCACCGCTTTCTGTTGCAGGACGAGTTGGCCAAAGTCCATGTGGAGCCCCGCGAAATCCTCCTGGAGCCGGTGGCGCGCAATACCGCCCCCGCCATCGTGTTGGCCGCGCTGTCGATCGCTCAGCAGCAGCCGGAGGCCATAATGGCCGTGATGCCCGCCGATCACCTCATCGGTAACCCTGAGCAATTCGCCGCCGCCGTCCGCCAGGCCGCCGCCATTGCCAGCGAAGGCCGGCTGGTGCTGTTCGGCATCAAGCCAAACTCGCCGCACACCGGCTATGGCTACATCCGCCGCGGCGCCGCGCTGGACAACGCCAATAGCGGTGCGTTTCAGGTCGATGCCTTCGTCGAAAAGCCCGATCTGGCCACGGCGGAGCGCTATTGTGCCGATGGCGGCTACTTCTGGAACAGCGGCATTTTCGTGCTCCACGCCCGCACCTTCCTCGCCGAAATCGAGCGCCATGCGCCCGAAATCCTCGAACACGCCGGTGCTGCCCTGCGCGCCTCGGAAACCGACCTCGGATGCCGCCGCGCCGATGCCGCCCATTACGCCCAGTGCCCCAATATCTCCATCGACTATGCCGTGATGGAAAAGACCTCCCTCGCCGCCATGCTGCCGCTCGCCGTCGGCTGGAACGACGTGGGTTCCTGGTCTTCGCTGTGGGACGTGAGCCGGCACGACGGCAGCGGCAATGCCGTGCGCGGTGACGTGATCCTGCTGGACACGCACAACAGCTACATCCACTCCGAGCGCGGGCTGATTTCGGCCATCGGCGTGGAAAATCTCGTCATCGTCGATACGCCGGACGCCACGCTGGTCGCCGCCCGCGACCGGGTGCAGGACGTCTCCAAGATCGTCAGCCAGCTCAAGGCGTCCAACCGGCGCGAACAGCAGCAGCACTTGCGCAATCAACGCCCTTGGGGGCATTTCGAAACGCTCAGTCACGGCGCGCGCTTTCAGGTGAAGCTGCTGCATGTGAAGCCGCTGGCCAAGCTCTCCATGCAAATGCACCACCACCGCTCCGAGCACTGGACCGTGGTGAGCGGCACCGCGAAGGTCTCGCGCAATGGCGAGGAGACGCTCGTTGGCGAAAACGAGTCGGTTTACATCTCGGCCGGCCATTGGCACCGGCTGGAAAATCCCGGCAAGATCCCGCTGGAAGTCATCGAGGTGCAGATCGGCAGCTATCTGGGTGAGGACGACATCATTCGCGGCGACGACGTTTATCACCGGGCGCCGGACGAGACGCGCTGACGGCGTTCACTGTTTTCGGCCCGGCCGGTATCGAGGCCGCGCGGGCGTGCGGCCGGCGGCCGGGACTTCGCGCGCGCCTGGCCCCGCCGGCATCACCGGCCGCAGGGTGCACCACACCATGTTGAACAACACCGTCGATAGCTGGAACTGATAGGGAAAGTTCGCCTCCACCATGGACATGGTGAGGAGGTAGGCGAACACGCCCGCCGCGAAAAACTGCACCGGCACCGGCGCCGCCAGCATCGCCGCCACCAGCCGTGTCATGATGCGCACGAGCATGACCGCCACCAGAAACACGCCGGTCAGGCCAAGGTCCACGCCGAGGTTCAGATAAAGGTTGTGGAAATTGAACCCGCTGCCGGCTGGGACGTGGTTGATGAGCCAGAGTTGCTGGGCCTGTGGATTGTCCAGCCGCCAGAACGCCTGAAAGCCGCTGCCGAACAGCGGCCTTTCCCAGATTTGCTCCAGCGCCTGTTCCCAGAGATCGGTGCGGCCGGTGAGCGACGAATCCTTGCCCAGCAGATCGAGAAAGCCGCCAACGCTGCTCACCATGGTCGCGATGCCGAGCACCAGCAGCAGAGTTAGCAGCACCCCGGCCGTGATGAGCGTGGCGCGTGCCGCGCGCGGCAGCGTGGCAAGCCGCCAGGTGATGAGCAGCAGGGCCAGCCCTGGAAAACTGGCGACCAGCGAGCCCGCCGATTTCGCCGCGAACAGCACGAACGGCGCCAGCAGCAGCCCCGCCAGCCCCATGAGCCGCACGAGCCGCGTCTGCCCCTGGTCGATGATCACCGTGATGGAGCACAGGAGATAGATCACGGCGCAGAAGGCGAGCTGGTTCTTGCTGCCGAAAACGCCGACGAGCGCATATTCTCCCGTGAATTGGTCGGCGGCTTCCGTGCGGACGCCGAGGCTGAGCAGAACAATGAAGGTCAGCGCCGCCAGCAGCGACGATACCATGAGCCTTGGCTTGAGGAGCGTACCGGCCCAGATGCCGACGACAGTTGTTACGCCGCACTGGATGGCTGCCCGGAACGTAAGCTCGGGGCTGTCGGACCATACCGTGGACAGCGCCGCGAAGGCGGGCACCAGCAGCAGCCAGGCATTGCGGACCACCGCTTCGACGGCGGCTTCGCGTGCTTTGAACGCGATCAAAATCCAGGCGAGTAGAAATAGCGCTACGGCCGCCGTGGCGAGTTGCGTCACGAGCAGCAGCGTGGTGAACGAAAAGAACGCCAGCGGCCAATCGAGGGCGACGGCTCGCGGCGCAGCCGTGGTGTACGGCGGCCGGCCGGTCATTCTCGCGCTGCTGGTGGCTGCAAATCTCTTCATACCGTCACGTGCCGTTGAACTGTGAATGCCGGACGCTGCGATTGGCATGCGTGTTACCGCATCGCGGTATTCGGCCCGGCTCCCCCGGCCTCCGCAGCCATGCCGCTCAGGTTGTCCTTTCGCGCCCCGCCGGCGAACAGCTTCCCCGTGGCGGCACGTCCCAGGCGCACGGTCGGCCGTTCCACCAGGTAATAGACGATGATAGCCACGCCTACCGACGAGGCAATCGCCGCCAATGCGAACAGCGCATGCGCCGGCACGCCCTTCAAGGGGAGTGTATTTTCCAGCGCCGTCAGACAGATATCATGGAATAGGTAAAGCGAATAACTCACCGTCCCCAGAAAGGTCAGCACCGGCAGCCGCAGGCCCTTGGACTTCGCCGCCCACAGGAACACGCCCAGCGCCAGCCAGTAGGCGATGCAAAATCCCGCCGGCGTGTAGTAAAGCGTCGGCCGCGCCGGCGCCAGGAACAGGATCACCGGCACCGAGGCGAACGCGAACAGCAGAATCGCCGGGCTCCAGCGCGCGATATTGCTGTCGCCCTCCAGCGTCCAGCGCCGCAGAATGGCGCCGAGAAACATCAGCGACATGTTCAGCGGCAGATTCGCCGAGAGGTAATGCCCGGAAACCCTGCCGTAAACCGAGAGCGCGATGGACAGCAGCAGCAGCGCCGCCCACGCCGCCAGCAGCGCCCGCCAGTCCGACAGCAGGCGCAGCGCGAACAGCACGGCGCACATACCGTAGAACGTCAGCTCGATGATGAGCGTCCAGTAGGGCCCGATCACGCCCGGCTGCCCCAGGGCGGTCTGGAACATGGTAATGTTCGCCACGATGTTCCAGGTGGAAAACCGCACGTCCGCCATGCTGCTCATGACGAGAACCGCCGCCGCCAGCGAAACCCAGTAGGCGGGATACAGCCGGAAAAAGCGGCTGACGGCGAATCTCATGACTGGATGCGGCTCCTTGAAGCTGAACGGAACCACGAAGCCGCTGATCAAAAAGAATAGTCCGATCCCGAACCGCCCGGTGTTGACCGAGCTGCTGAAGATGGCATTGAGGTAGCCGCTCGCCGCCGGGTCGTGAAACATGAGGCGTTCGGCGATGTGCTGGAGAACGACGGCGAACGCCGCCATCCCCCGCAATCCGTCGATGTAGTCCACTCTCGCCGCCTTCATCGGGGCCTCCCGTGCGCCTTTAAAGTTTCTTCCGCGTCCGCCCGCGCCGTGCCCCGCGTCATGGGTTCGCGTATCGCGCGCCGCGCGTGTTCAGCCTCCGCAGCAGACTGCGCGCCGGCAGTTCCACCACGTGATACGTCAGCATGGAGACCGGCAGCACCAGCAGCAGGCTCACGCCGATGACAGCCCAGGAATTGGCATTGGTATGCGTGAGCTTGCAGAGGTTGGCCACCACGGTCCACAGCACGCCGTGAAGTCATGTATGTGGAATAGCTGATTTCCCCGAGATACACGAACACCGGCAGGCCCAGGACGCGGCCGAGCAGATCGGACGGCGCGGCGAGCGTGGCGATGAGGGCGGCGAATAAGGCGGCGCGCAGGGCCAGCGCCTCGTTGGGCAGCATCAGGTCCACCGCGATGATGACACTGGCCACCGCGAGCCCGGCGAAGCGCCCGCCGGGCTGATTGAGGTCGTAAACCAGCATGCCCAGCAGGAATTCCGGCGCGATGCGGGCGAGCGGATGATCGTCGGCCCACAAACCGATGGCCGCGAGGCAAGCGAGCGCCAGCGCACCTTTCGCCGCCGCCGGCAGCCGCACCGCCGCCATGCAGATGAACGGATAGAGCAGATAGGCGAACCATTCGGCCGAGACCGACCACGACGGAATATTCGGGGACGGCGCGCCGAACCACGCATGGGTGAGCGTCAGGTTGGCGGCGAGGGCGGTCCAGGTGTAGGGCGCCGGATCTTCGGGCGCCTTTCCAACGGCGCTTACGGCGATGACATAGAGGCAGAGCATCGCCGCGATCATGGCGAAATGCACCGGGTAGATGCGGGCGAAGCGATAGCGGATGAAGGTGAGGAAATCCTCGCGGCCGGCGCCTTTGCTGAAGGTGTCGCGATAGACGTGATGGATGATGAAGCCGCTCAGGATGAAGAACAGATCGACGCCCAGATAGCCATGCAGGAACAGGCCCTCCAGCGGCGGAAAACCGCGCGTGAAATGATAGAGGACCACCGCCAGCGCCGCGAAGGCGCGAATCCCCGTGAGTGCGGACAGCTTCATGGTGCTATCCTCCGCAGGTCCAGCGCGCGCGCGGCAACTCCGGCATGCATCACGCCCCGCAGGAACCATTTGCGCCAGCGCACCGGCGACCAGAGCGTGGCCGCCATCCCCAGCGCGCAGACACCCATTTTCGCCACCGCCAGCAGCCCCGCCCGTACCGCCGCGCCGCGCCCCCGGCCGGCGAGCATCATGGCGTGGGACTGCCCCGAGCGGAAGGCGCGCCGTATCAGCCAGCGCAGGCCGGCCCGTTCCAGCGGCACCGGCTCCTCGATCACCGCTTCCGGCGTGAAGGCGAACGTCAGCCCCGCATCGTGAAGCTGCCCGAAAAACACCGTGTCCTCGCCCCCCGTTTTGCCGCAGGCGAGATTAAAGCGGTGTTTGCTGGGCGACAGCCTCGCGCGCCGCATCAGCACATTGCCGGTGTAGCCCGTGCGGATGCGCCCGCCGTTCAGCACCACGCTGGTGTTGTGGAAGCCGCCCGCGCGTGCCCAGGCCGGCGCTCCCTCCGGGTAAACCGCGTTCACCGGACCGAACACCACATCGGCCCCGCTCTCCTCCGCCCGCGCCAGCAGTGCCGCCAGCCAGCCCGGCGCGGCCGTCTCGTCGTCGTCGATGAAGGCGGTCCAGACGCCCCGCGCGTGATCGAGACAGGCATTGCGGGCGACCGAAATATTGCGTGCCGGCGCGTGCACATACTCCACGTCAAGGCCATGCGCGCGGGCGGTGCTCTCCACAAGATCGCGTGCGCTGGGCTCCACGTCGTTATCCGCCACCACCACATGCATGCGGACATGCGGTGGCAGCACCTGCGCGGCGATGCTTTCCAGCGTCCGGGCGACGTATGGCCTGCGGAAGGTGCAGACGCAGACATCGGCCAGCACCGGCGGCGTTCCGGTTGCGGCGGCGTGGGCTTCGTTTTTGCTATGGGGAGAAAAATGCTGCGTCATGGGCTGGGTTTCCGCCGGTAAGCCCTGATCCAGTCGATGGCGAACACGCCGGGGAAGGGCGTTGAGGCATCGGGATTGCCCGGCCAATCGCCGCCGACAGCCAGATTGGCGAGCACATACATGGGCTTGTGCATATCGGCCGGCGTTGGTTTGCGCGCCACTTCCACGCCGTCGAAATACCAGCGGACCTCATCCTTCTGCCACTCCACCGAATAGACGTGGAAATCCGCCGTTAGATCCGGCACGGGAATTATAGTGCCGGCCGAGGTGTGCTCGCCGGTTGCCTGCGTGTGGACCGTCGAATATAGCGTCACGGGATCTTTGGTGAGCACCTCGAACACGTCGATCTCCGGCGGCCAGCTACTGTCGGCGGGCAGCAGCCAGAAGGCGGGCCAGAACCCGTTGCCGCGCGGCATGCGGGCGCGGATTTCGAACACGCCGTATGCTTGCGAGAAGCTGAATTTGCTGGTGATCACGCCGGCGGTGTACTCGCGCCCCCAGAGGTACGGCTTGGCGGAGTCCGGCGCGCGCTCGGCCCAGATCTCTAGCACGCCCTTGTTCAGGTGGAACGGGTCCAGCCCCAGCGGCCGCCCGCCCGTGCCGCGAAAATCCGGGTCGGTGTAGACTTGCAGATTGCCGGGCAGCGACCGGCTGCCCTGAGCGTCCGGCGTTCCGTGGCCGTAATTGGTGCGCCAGGTGCCGGGGCCGTCGCGCACCTCGGTCAGCGTTTCGGTGCGCACGCTGAAGCCGTTGAACTCGTCGCCGAAGGTTTGCACTAGCCCGCGCCGGTTCAGCTCCAATTCGAAGCAGCTCTCGGGCACGGCTTCGATCCTGGTGTTTAGCAGCCGCAACGCCGCCCCGTCCGGCAGCGGTAGCACCACGTCACCGCCGGCCTGTTGCAGCGACTGCCGGACCGCCGCCGCATCGGTGAGGCCGAAACCGTCCAGCCGCAGCCGGTCGTTCTGGGCGGCGTTGAAATCCGCGATCACCGCGCCGCCTTCGCCCTTGCGCAGGGTGAAGACGCGGGCGGGCTTGCGGACGCTTTTGAACTCCTTGCCGAAAATGTTCTGCACGTCGGCGGATTCGACCGGCTTCAGGATACGCGGCGCCCCCGCTTCCTCCGAGCAGGCCGCATTATTGAGCGTGATCGCGCCCGCCGCCAGCAGCGGTAGCAGCATGAGCCACAAGCCGGCGCGTTTCACAGCGCTGGGCCGCCCGCTGTCCCGCCCCGGCATGAGCTTTGTCTTCCAGCGTGCGAGCCGCGCCTTGATGGGTTCGCTCAACCGCAGTGCCACGCGCGGTTGCGCCAGCATGATCCGCGCCGCCTTGGCCCACTGATGCCTCTTCAGCGCGTCAACCAGCGCATTGAAGCTCAGCACCATCGCGATGGAGCGCGCCCGCGTTTCGCCCGCCGCCAGCAACTCGGGACCGGCGCCTTGCAGCCCCGCCATGAAGCGCGCGTGCGCCGCCTGAAGTGCCAGGGCATGGGCGCTGGACAAGCGGTGCGAAATGGAGGTCTCGTGCTTGCGGTAGGAATAGAGAGCCTGCGGATAGACACGATAGCGCGCGCCGGCCCGGAGCAGCCGCACGATCAAGTCGTAGTCCTCGCCGATGCGCAGGGTTTCATCGTAGCGGCTTTCCGGCGCGGCCAGCAGCGAGGCACGCAACAGCGGCTTCAGGTAGCCGAGGCCGGGGCCGCTGGCATAGAAGCTGTTGAGCCGCACATATTGCGCGGTATCAACCCAGAACGGCGCGCTGGCATACTCGCCCGTGAGCAGCATTCCCTTGGGATGGGCGGGATCGGCATCAAAGATCGACAGGTTATCGGCGGCGATATCCGCGCCATCCTTTTCCGCCGCCGCCAGCAGGATTTCCAGCCGCGCCGAATGCATGATGTCGTCGCTATCGGCGATGGCGATCCACGTGCCCCGCGCCGCAGCCAGCGCCAGATTGCGCGCGGCGGCCGGCCCGGCGTTGCGCCCGGTCTCGATCAGCTTTACGCGGGGGTCGTCCCCAGCATAGCGTTTCACCAGCGCCACGCTGCCGTCGGTCGAGGCGTCGTCCACTATGATGAGTTCCAGATCGTGGCAGGTCTGGCGCAGCACGCCGTCGATGAAGTCGCAGAGATAGCGGGCGCCGTTGTAGTTGGCCATCACCACGCTGACCAGGGGCGGCTTTGCATCAGTTGTCATGGTGCACTCCAATCCGTTCCGAAGGCGCCGGCGCGGCCGGCTGGCGGCCAGAGACTTTCCGCAAGGCATGCCGGGCCGCCGCGTCCCAGAAGCCGAGCGACCAGGCGAAATGCATCACCATCGCGGCAACGCCCGCCGCCGCCACGCAGGGATCTTTGGTGCGCAGGCCCAGAATGCCGCCATAGACGAGGCACAACGCCGCCCAGGTCAGCGCGGGCAGCGCCAGGACCGGAGCCAGCGGCGCCAGCAGCGCGACGCCAACGGCGGGCGCGACGCCGAGCGGCAGCGATTGCCGCAGCTTCGGCCGCTGGGGATGTTTCAGCAGATTGCGCGCCCGTCCCCGGCCGTAGTTGAGATACTGGCGGAACAGCGCCGCCGCCGTGCCGCGCGGGAAGTAGGTCAGCCCGGTGTCGCCGCTCAGCCAGATGCGGAAACCGGCGGCCCTCAGCCGGACATCCAACTCGGCGTCCTCGTTGTGCGAAAAGCTTTCGTCATAGCCGCCGGCCTGCTGGAACGCGGCCAGCCGCATCAGCGCGTGATGGCCGTGATCCACCCAGCGGCCCTCTGCCGCCAGCCGGTGGCTCGACCCGCCATTACCGAGCCGCGAATTCTGCGCGGCGGCGGCGGCGCGCTGGAAGCAGCCTTCGCCCGCCGCCACCATGCTGACCACCACCGAGTCCGCGCCCGTCTTCGCCTGCGTCTCCAGCAGGCTGCGGCAGTAATGGGCGGGGAAATCGCCGTGCGCATCGACGCGGATGAGAAACTCGCACCCCGCCCCGTGCACCTGCGCCGCCAGATTGAGCGCGGCGCTCTGTAGCCTGCGCGGATTGTCGAGGAAAACGATGCGCTCATGCGCGGCGGCGAGACGGGCGGCGATGTCGCGCGTGCCGTCGCTGCTGCCGCCGTCGGCGATAACGATGCGCATGCCGGGCTCGTCCGCCTCGGCGAGCAGCTTCATAGCCACGGTTTCGATATGCGCCGCCTCGTTGAGGCAGGGGATCACGGCCAGAACGCGCGCGCTCATGACGCCACCGCCTTGGCCGCCGGCGATATCGCCACCGGCGCGTTGCACCGGCAGAGCGCGTCCACCAGTTCGCGGCATTCGGCGGAGCCATCCATCAGCGCGCGCCTGGAGATGCGTCCCACCGCTGCCGCCAGCTCATCGTATTGCGCGGCGTCGAGCTTGGCGAAGAACGCGGCAAGCTGCGCGCCGGGCGGATCTTGCAGCAGCACACCCGCGCCGCGCTGCGCCAGCCAGCGCCCGGTTTCCACGCTCGACAGCGCCAGCGGCACCGCGCCGTAAAGGCTGCCCTCGTAGCAGCCGGCCCGGCAGCAGCCAGGCGGAATTCTCGCCCGCTTCGTAATAGTCCATGGCCCAGACGAAATGCACCTCGCCGTAGATTTTCGCCAGATCCTCCGGGTTGCGGTAGCCGCCGTGGAAGACAAGGCCCGGCGTCCCGGCGATTTCCGCCTCGAAATCGGGGAACACGGCGGGCGTCGGCCGTCCACGAATGATGACCTCCACCGCGCCGTTTGCCGCGCGCACCAGCGCCTTCAGCGCATCGAGACTGCGCCGGCAGCGCAGCATGCCGAACCAGCCGATGCGCCAGGGCGGACCAGCCGGCGGACGCGCTGCCGCGATGGTGATACCGCCATCGGTGCGATCGTCGAACACCTTGTTCTCCACCAGCCGGATCGGCGTCTGGATACCGCGCGGCTCGAAATAGTTGCGCACGAAGCCCGGCGAACTGGTGAGCAGCAGGCTGGTGCGCCGCAGCAGCCGCGTTTCCATGAGCCGCAGCAGCTTTCCGGGCAGGGCAGGGGAGAGCAGCAGCCGGTGGATATCCAGGCACTCGTAGACCAGCGGCGCATCGGCCGCGAAACGGTCGCGGGCGCGCGCCGCCAGCAGCAGCATTTCCAGGTTGCGCGCCAGCACAACGTCCGCGCCCCGGACGGCCTGCGCCACACGCCCCAGCCGCATCCGCGCCGTGAGCACCGAAGCCGCGCGTGCCGCCAGTTTGGCGTCCTGCGTGCGGCCCAGTTCGACGACGGACGCGGCGCCTTCCACGTCAACGGCGTTCGCACCGCGCCGGAAACCGGCAAGCGCCACCTCCGCCCCGCCGAGGCGCAGCATACGCACCCGCCGCCGCACCGCCGGGTCCGTCAGATCGTGAACAAAATAGGCAACTTTTACTGACATACACACAACTCTTCGCAGCAAATATGAAGCTCAGTCAACGCTGAGCAAAAGATGATATCAGCCCTTCTTGGCGAGAATACTGCGAACGACGCGGATATCGTCCGCCAGCTTCTCGCGGAAACCCAGGAACAGCACCGAAATATAGATCACACAGCCCGCCGTCACGCAGAGCGCGAACTCCGCCCCGCGCGGCAGGTACTGAAACGTCGCGTAACGCACGGCCATCACGCCCAGCGCCAGCATCAGGCCGGCCGTCAGCGGCGCGCCCGCCGTGCGCAGCAGACGGGGCAGGGAAATGCCGCCGGCCCGCATGGCTACGCGCATGTACACCGCTCCCGAAAGCGCCGTGCCGATGGTCACGCCCGCCGCCACGCCCGGCGGTCCGAAATGCAGCCCCGCCAGGATGCCGGCCACGACACACCCGGTCCGCATGATTGTCGTCCAGAATTCCGTGCCGGAGCGCCCCACGCCCAGCAGCAGCGCGCTGTTCAGGATGAAGATCGCATGGATGACGCCCGCCGGAGCCAGCAGTTGAATGATGAGCGCGATGGGCATCCAGGTTTCGCCCAGAATGATGCCGACGGCCATATCCGCCGTGATCGCCAGCCCAACCATCACCGGCACCGCGATCAGCAGCATGACGCGGAAGGTTTCCAGGTAGATGCCCTCCAGCGGGCGGCCGTTGCGGTGCGCTTCCGCGACCGCGGGAAACACCGAGTGATGCGCCGCGCCCAGCACCATGCCGGGCAGGTTGATGATCTGATAGCCGAGGGCGTAAAAGCCGAGCGGCGCCGTGCCCAGAAACGTGCCGACCAGCACATTGTCGAGGCTGCTGCCGAGGAAACTAGCGATCTGCGAACCGAGCAGTCCGCTGCCGAATTTCAGCGCGCTCCTGACCTGGGCGAAGTGAAACACGAAGAGCGGCAGGAAACGCGCCGAGGTGGTGACGACGCAGACCTTGCAGATCCAGACTGTGAGCTGCTGCGCCACCAGACTCCAGGCGCCCCAGCCGCTCAGCGCGCCGTAGACCGCGATGGCCATGCCGGCAAAGGACGAGATGATATCGCTGAGGGCGAAGATGCCGAAGCGGCCCGTCCGTTGCAGCCTCGCCGATGGCACGACGCCCAGCGTGGCCAGCACGAACACCGGGCAGAAGCCGATGAGGATCGGGGAAACCTCCGGCTGCCCCAGCAGATGGCCGAGCGGATAGGCCACCGCCGCCAGCAGCAGGGCGAGCGACAGGCCGATGCTCACCGCCACCCAGAAGATGGTCGATTCCAGTTCCCGCGTGGCGCTTTTGGCCCGGACCAGCGTCGCCGCCAGCCCGGCATCGCCGAACAGCAGCAGGAAGAACACGAACGGCGTCGCCAGCGCCACCACGCCGTAGGACTCCGGCCCCAACAGCCGCGCTATAATCGGCAGAATGGCGACCTGCGCGCACAGGCGCACCACGTTCGCCGCCGCCATGGCAGCGGTGCCGGCGATCATCTTCTGGCGCGTTATCGGCTGTGTCTCCGGGGGGGCCTGCGCCTCCATGCGAACGTGTCCCTCACTGAAAACAGAAGTATTGCAGTAGCCACATAACGGCGAATGTCAGCATCAGCGCCGCCGCGCCCGCCAGCGGACCGGCGAGCGCTGCCGCCGTCAGCGCCGCCAGCAGCGATGGCAGCAGCAGCACCAGCAGGATGTATTTTTTCGGGCACTTGTTCAGAAAGCCGGCACCATCCCACAGCGTAAGCGGCGAGTTGTGCCGCGCGGTCATGGAAGCCGGCCGGGTTTTGGGCGCCTTCCACTGGCTCCGGCGGATGGGGGCTTGCGGCGGCACTTCGCCGTCGTCCGCCAGTTCGGGATGCGTGGCCGCCCAGGTCAGCAGATCGTCGCGGGCCACCAGCGCCAGCGTGCGGCGAGGGAAGAATTGCCCCTCGCTGTAGAGCTGACGCCGCCGCGTGCTGCCCACCATGAAGCCGAAGTCGTCCGGCGCGGGCTCCAGGTCCACCAGATAGGCGCCGGTCTCCTGATAGAGCGCGCGCAGCCAGGCCAGGTGGGGGAACGCTTCGCCGGCCGCCAGCGAGATCAGCCAGGCGTCGGTCATCAGCCCTTGCAGATGCGGATTGAGTTCCAGCGTCTTGGCGATGCGCCACAGGGCGCGCTGGTGTTCCTCCTTCTGCATGATGAGCGGATTTTGCCGCCAGGCGTTGACGTGCGGCGCCGCGAACGGCCCCATGCCGCCGGTGCCGGAGATCAGTCCGGCCGCGAAGCCGGGCAGGTTGAGCGGATGAATCTTGAGCAGCCAGGATTTCGGCATGCGGGCGTAGTCGAACACCACCTCGCCGGCCGGATAGCGCCGCAGCGTGGCCAGCATCGCGATTTCCGCGAACGGCGGACGGGCGAGATCCAGTTGCCGCCGCACCGCCGGAACGGGCGCGGCCACACGCTCGCAAAGCTGGGCGAATTGCAGTTTCACCGATGCCGGGAGCGGCAGCGCCACCATGCGGGGCGCGGCCACGCTCATGGCTTGCAGCACCGCGTATTGCTCCAGGCGCGCAGCAGTCCCATGGCCGGCAGCCGCGGCGGCGTCCTTGAGCCGGATCATGGTGTCATAGCTGTGCCGGTCGGGATAGCGGGACAGGAGATCGAACCAGCCTTCCGGCGTCGCGGGGGCATCCGCGCCGAGCGACGCCGCCAGTGCCGCGCTGCCGTCATCCGCCAGCGCCCGGCGGCAGTTTTGTGCCGCCAGTGCCAGTTGTCCGTCAGCGTCCGGGCGGATAGACCGTTCCTGCATCATGGCGTGCCAGCGGTTTCGCCCAGCAGGATGGACGGCGCCATCAGGCGGGCGGAGATGACCTGTTTGCGCTCGAAGTCGCGGATGACGTACTTCGCCTGCTCCTCCGTCAGCCCCACAGCGGCGGCCACGTCAGCGGCGGCGAGGTTGTGGTCCATGCTGTAAAGCGCCAGATCGGCCTTGTCATAGGGCAGGGCGAAGTAGAATTCCTCCTGCGTCTGCGGCAGGCTGTAGGTGTCGGTGCTGGGCGTCTGGCTGCAAATTTCCTCGGGCACGCCGAGATGGCGCGGCCAGCGCGTAGACCTGCGTCTTGTAAAGATGCGCGATCGGCTTGACGTCGGCCAGACCGTCGCCGCCGCGCACGAAGAAGCCGAGATCGTATTCGAGCTTGTTGGGCGTGCCGATGACGGCGTAGTTCAGCCGGTCGGCGTGGTAGTATTCGAGGTTCTTGCGGATCCGCTGCTTGAAGTTGGTGGCGGCGACCACCTGCAGATACGACGTCGAGCGGCATGCGCGTCGTCTTTTGCTCGCCGCCCGGCTTCTCCACCACGATGTTGAAATAAGCGATGGTCGTGTCGCCCGGCGCGTTGATCACAATCTTGTGGCGCCAGCCCGGCACGTAATCGGGCAGCAGCCGCGAAATGGCCTCGTCGCGCCGGTGGTAGCAGCCCGCGCCTTCGAGAGCCGCCGCGATATTCTCCAGCGCGTAACGGCACGCCGAACTGTCTCGCACAGGCGTGCGGCCCCGGTCGCTCGGAATCGTCCGCGGAGTCCCGCTCCGGCATCAGCAGCGCGAATACCCGCTCCGGCGCCCACCGCGCGCACCGCCAGCGCCAGCGCATACGCGGAGTCGATGCCGCCGCTCACGCCCAGCACGAGGCCGCGTTGGTTGAGCTGTGCCGCAGCGACTCGCGCAGGACCTTGTCCATGCGCGCCGCTTCGGCCGCGTAATCCATGGCGAAGACTTCGGGTCCGAAGGGGACGCCTGCCTTAGCTGGCGCGGGCGTGGCCGCCGGCAATTCCGTTGTTGTCATGTTTGTTCTCCGGAGTGCGAACCAGTTTGAGCGTTCTGCGCGGGGGCGCGGGACTGATCGACGAAAACGTTGCAGGGCAGACTGGCTGAGCGCCGTCGCGGCCTTCCGCTATGCGCCGCGAAGTTGCTGTTGAAATGGCGGTCGAGCAGGCCGAGCGTCAGGAGCGCCGATCAGTCCCATTTCTTCGCGTTCGCCCAGCGCCGCGCCGCCGCGTGCGCGCCGCGCGTTTCGAGCAGCTGGGTGACGGCGCGCGGTGTCGCAAAGGTTCTGCCGGCCAGCGCGCTCTCGGACAGCACATCGCCGAACCGCGCCATGCCCTCGCCGCCGAACATGGCGGCGCCGATGGGCGCCCGGTAGGGCTGCTTGCGGCGCTGCCAGATCGCCTCGGGCAGACGCGCGGGCCGCGATGCGCCGCAGCGCGAGCTTGTCCCGCGTTGCCCAAGAGCTTGTGCCGCTTGGGCAGCGCCAGCGCGAAATCGACCAGGTCCGGATCGAGGAACGGATAGCGCGCCTCGACGCCGTGGGCCATGGCCACCCGGTCGCCCTGGCAGGACAGCAGATAGGACGACAGGAAACTCTGAATTTCGATGAACTGGGCGCGGGTGAGCGTGTCCCAGTCGCGCCAGCCGGTGCGGCATCTGCGCTCGCAGATCGGCCATCACGCCGTCGAGTGTGAGCGAGTCGCCGGACCTCCGGCGCGCAGCAGCCTCAGCGTCCAGGCGGTGTTCTGCCAGCGGATGAGATGCGAATAGAACGGGATGGCGCGGTGTCGGTGAGACCGTGGCCGAAGAAGTTCTGCCACAGCGCGTTCGACCGGGCGTCCTCTCCGCCGACATAGTGGTGGATGCGCGACAGCAGGGCGGGGCGCATGGTGCGAATCCGGCCGGCGCGCCCAGAAACGCCGGATCTGGTCTTCCTTGAAGATCGTGTATCCCGCGAGCAGCTCGTCGGCGCCCTCGCCGGTCAGCACCGTCTTGATGCCGGTTTCGCGCACCAGGCGCGACAGCAGGAACAGCGGCACGGGCGCGGTGCGCAGCAGCGGCGTTTCGCAGTGCCAGACCACATCTTCGAGCGCGTCCCGGATGTCGGCGCGCGCCGCACAGGAATTCGTGATGGCGGCTCTTCAGCGTGTCCGCCATCAGCCGCTGTTCGGCGGTTTCGTCGAAGCGCGGGTCTTCGAAGCGGATGCCGAAAGTGTCCAGACGGCCGCCGAGCTGATCCTTGGCGAGACTGCTGATGACGGAGGAGTCCAGCCCGCCGCTGACATAGGCGCCCACCGGCACATCGGCGCGCAGCCGCAGCTCGACCGAGCGCGTTTCAGCTGCGCCTCCAGCGCGTCGGTCGGTCTCATCGGCCTCCAGCCCCGCGAGCCTGGCCGGGTCGCATGGCGTCGGGCTCCCAATAGCGGGTTTCGTGCACATGGAGGTTTGTCGTCGAAACACAGGGCGTGCGCCGGGCGGAACTTGGCTGACGCCTTCGAACACGGTGCGCGGCGCGGCGGCCGACCAGCGGATGAACGCCTCGGCTAGCCCTTGGCAGTTGAACCGCGGTGCGATGCGCCCGCCGGCGAACAGCGCCTTGGCCTCGGAGGCGAAGAGGCAGATGGTCCCCGGTCACCGCGTAATGCAGCGGCACGATGCCGAGCCGGTCGCGCACCAGCCAGAGCTTCGACTGCCGCCGGTCCCACAGCGCGAAGGCGAACTGGCCGTTGAGCATGGTCCACGTCTTGGGGCCGTAGCGCTCGTAGCACTGAACGATGACCTCGCTGTCGCCGTCGGTGTAGAAGCGATGTCCGAGCGCTTACCAGTTCCTTGCGCAGTTCGATGTAATTGAAGATTTCGCCGTTGAACACCATCCACACCGAGCCGTCGCCGTTGCGGATCGGCTGCGCGCCGCCGGCCAGATCGACGAGGCTGAGGCGCGAGTGGGCGAGCCCCACCCGGTCATCGCGGTACAGGCCGTAGCCGTCCGGGCCGCGATGGGCGAGCATGCCGATCATGGCCCGCAGCTCCTCGAACGTCACCGGCGGAGCCGGATGCCCCGCGAAAATGCCTGCTATGCCGCACATGGCTTGCGCTCCCAGTCCCTGCATTGACGTCTATTGTGTTCCGTAGGGCCGTCAGTTAATGCCGGGCAATACCAGCCGTTCATACTGTCCGGTCGCGGCACCAGCATGAACCAATGGGTTAAAGCTTTGGTGAACCGCGATGCCCGCCGTCATTCGGCGGCCTTTCCGCCCTCCCGCAACACGCGCCGGGTGATCTTGCCGGAGTCCGTTTTCGGCAGCGCGGCGCAGAATTCGTAAAATTTTGGTTGCAGCCAAGGCTCAAGACGCCCCGTGCAGTGGCGGCGCAGGGCCTGTTCCGTCAAGGCGCTGCCCTCGCGCAGCACCACGAAGGCTTTCACCGCCATGCCGTCGAAGGGGTCGGCGACGCCGGTCACGGCAGCCTCGGCCACGCCGTCCAGTTCGTAAAGCGCGTCCTCCACCTCCTTGGGGCAGACCTTCTCGCCACGGCATTTGAACACGTCGTCGCGCCGGCCGGCGAAAAACAGGTCGCCGTCCTCGTCCATCCAGAACAGGTCGCCTGTATACAACACCTTCTCGCCGGGGATGCGGTCATGGTCACGCAGTGCCCGCGCCGTATCCTCCGGCCGCCGCCAATAGCCCCGCATCAGGCTTGAACCGCGCACCACCAGCTCGCCAATTTCGTTCGGCCCCAGCCTGCGGCCACCCTCATCGACGATGTAGGTCTCCGTGTTGGGAATGGCCCGGCCGGACGAGGCCGGCTTGGCGTCAACGCGGGCGGGGTCGAGATAGGTGACGCGCGTGGCCTCGGTGATGCCGTACATGGAATAGATCGCCACATGCGGCAGCAACTCGCGCAGCCTGAGGATGTGGGCCGGGGGCAGGGCGGCGGCGGCGTTGGTGATATAGCGCAAGCTGGACAGGTCATAACTATCGAACGGCGCCAGATCGAGGAGACGCGCGAACACCGCAGGCACGCCGGGGAAGCCGGTGACGCGGTGCTGGGCGATTTTTTTCAGCACCTCGACGGGGAAGGTGAACGATCGCTCCAGCACCACCGTGAAGCCCGCGCCCGCGCCGGTGAGGATCTGAAACAAGCCGTAGTTGAATGTAATGGGCAGCACGCAGAGCACAACGTCCGACGGCACGCATCCGAGATAGGTCGAAATGGACCAGACGTTATGATGCATGCTGTGATGCGTCATCATCACGCCCTTGGGCTTGCCGGTGGAGCCGGAGGTGTAGATGATGAAGGCCAGATCCTGGTCGATCAGTCCGGGGTCCGCCGGCATTTGATGCGGTCCGGCCAGAATGTCCGCCAGTTGCAGGCCGGGGCCATCGGCGCCGGCGCCGCCCCAGATCACCTGTACCTGAGCGGCGGCTTCCGCGATGCGCGGGCGAAGCTGCTTCTGGGCGACGAGGCATTTCACTTCCGCGTCCGCCAGGATGTACGCCAGCGTCCCCGCCTTGGCCGCGAAGTTCACGGGGATGAAAACCGCCCCTGCCTTCAGGGCCGCCCACATCGTCACCACGTACTCGATGGAGTTGTCCAGCATGGCCGCGACGCGGTCGCCGCGGACGACGCCCATGCGCTGGAACCCGGCGGCCAGACGGTCGCTGTCTTCGGCGATTTCGCGGAACGTGACCTGCCTCGCACCCGCAATAATGGCGGTTTTATCCGGCGCGGCCAGGGCCGTCCGGTGCAGGTAATCGTGGAGCAGCATGGGGTAACCTCACGCGGACAGCTTGACCGGCTCTTGCTGTTTGCGCGCCACGAATGCGCAGATGCATTCCACGGAATCCAGATTTTCTGGCGAAATTTCCTGATCTTGGACGGAAATACCGAAATCTTTTTCTAAAAATGCCACCAATTCCATGGCCCCGGTGGAGTCCAGTATCCCGGCTTCGAGAAGAGAGCTATTATTTTCAAATCCAGTGGCGTCGCCGAGCAGCATAGTCTCGACCACGTAGGAACGAACTTTTTCCGCAACAGTTTCAGATGAGGCAATTTTTTTTATTGTTTCCATAATATCGAAAATCCTCTAATGCGCTGCGCACCAAAATGACGGATTCAAAGACAACATTTTCGGCTGATTATGCCGAGCTGCAAAAATTTCGCAAGACCAAAAGGCTGCGTTATACAGACACTACAAAGTTGGTATAAAAGTTGTTAAATCAGCATGGAATGGGACAGTAAGGCGCATGTCCGGCTGCCGGTAAGGATTCCATCGGCCTACGTTGTGACGTTCATGTTGCACCGCAGCAACATGGCTTCAGCCGGCCGGCCCTTGCCGCTTTCCCGACACCACGCGCTCGACGCCGCGAATGTCCCGCCGCATGGAAAGTTCGCGGTTTTCCGTCTTGAGGCCATGGCTGACGATGATGTTTTCCACAGCCTGCGCCTGGCCTTCGCCCACCTGGAACACGGCCCAGCCGCCGGGCGCCAGAACGTTTTTCAGGTCCGGGACGATGCTGCGATAAGCGCCGTATCCGTCGGTGCCGCCATCCAGCGCCAGCCTCGGGTCGTAAGCGCCCGCCTCCGGTGCCAGCGCGGCGATGGACTCATCCGTCATGTAGGGCGGATTGGCGGCGACGATCTGGAACGCGCCGGACAGGCCCTCCAGCCAGTTGGCGGTCTGGAAGCGGCAGCGCTCCGCCACGCCCAGCTTGACGGCATTGCCGCGCGCCGCTTCGAGAGCCTCGGCGCTCAAATCCACGCCTAGCCCGGTGGCCTGCGGCAGTTCCGCCAGCAGCGTCAGCAGAATGTTGCCCGACCCGGTGCCAAGATCGAGGATTTGAATGGGGGTGTCCTGCCAGCCCTCCGCCTTGACGATATCCAGAACCGAGGCGATCAGCAATTCGGTCTCGCGCCTTGGGTCGAGGATGGACGGCGAGACATCAAAGGTGCGGCCGAAAAATTTGCGTGCGCCAACGATGCGGGACATCGGCTCGCGCGCCAGACGGCGTTCCGCCATGTTGGTGATTCGTTCCGCCTCGTCGCGGCTGACCGGCCGCAGCGGATCGCTTGTCAACTGCCCATTGGACAGACCGAGCGCATGGGTGAGCAGCAGCCGGGCGTCAATCTGCGAGGTGCGGATGCCGGCGGCGCCGAAGGCTTCGATCAGCGCGTCCAGCCAGTCGCGCAGCCTCGCGGCAGGCCCAAGCGGCGAAAAGGTACTGCTGGCTTGGGGGGTATTGCCGGTCATGGTGTTCCTCAATCGCTTCGCCTTATTCGGCCGCTGCCGCCGTGCCGCGCAGGGCGTGCCGCGTTATCTTGCCTGAATCGGTTTTCGGCAGGCTGGCGCAAAAGGTGAAGTGCTTCGGCTGAAGCCACGGCTCCAGCCGCATGCGGCAGTGGTGGCGCAGGGCTTCCTCGGACAGCTCGCGGCCCTCGTGCAGCACGATGAACGCCTTGACCGCAAGGCCGTCGATGGGGTCGGGCACGCCGATCACGGCTGTCTCGGCGATCTCCTCCAGCTCGTGCAGCGCGTTCTCGACTTCCTTGGGGCTGACCTTCTCGCCCCGGCACTTGAACACGTCGTCGCGCCGGCCAACGAAATACAGGTCGCCGTCCTCGTCCGCCCAGAACAGGTCGCCGGTGTGGAATACCTTTTCGCCCGGCATGAACACGCAATCGCGCAGGGCCTTGGCGGTCTCCTCGGGGCGGCGCCAATAGCCGCGCATGACGGCCGTGCCGCGCACCACCAGTTCGCCGGTCTCGCGCGGGCCAACGCGGCGGCCTTCCTCGTCTACGATATACGTTTCCGAATTGGGCATGGCCTGCCCGACCGAAGTGATCTTGGCCTCCAGCTTGGCCGGGTCGAGATAGGCGACGCGCGTGGTCTCGGTGACGCCATACATGGAGAAAATCGTGGCCTGCGGCAGCAGTTCGCGCAGCCGGCGGATGTGCGCGGGGGGAAAGGCGGCGGCGGTGTTGGTGATGTAACGCAGGCTGGACATGTCCATGTCAGTGAACGGCGCGAATTGCAGCATGCGGGCGAAAATGGTGGGCACGCCCGGCAGCCCGGTCACGCGGTGCTTGCCGATGCGTTTCAGCACGTCCACGGGGAAGGCGAAGGAGTGTTCCAGCACCACGGTGAAGCCCACGCGGGCGCCGGTGAGGATTTGGAACAGGCCGTAGTCGAAGGCCAGCGGCAGCACGCACATGACGATGTCGTCCGGCGTGTTGCCGAGGTAGGTCGAGATGGACCAGACGTTGTTGCAGATGTTGCGGTGGGTCAGCATCACGCCCTTGGGCCGGCCGGTGGAGCCGGAGGTGTAGATGATGAGGCTGAGGTCCTGGTCGATCAGGTGCGGATCGGCGGACTGCTCGTGCGGCTGTTCCAGAATGTCAGCGAGGCGGGGGCCGTCGCACCCCGCCGTCTTGGCGCCGGTCCAGATGACCGCCATGGAGGCGGGCGCTGCGGCGAGCACTTCGGCCGTGCGCTGGCGGAACTGCGGCTGAATGAGGAGGCATTTGGGCTCGGCATCCTTCAGGATGAAATCGAGCGTTCCGGCCTTGGTGGCGTGGTTGACGGGCATGAACACGGCGCCCGCCTTGAGCGCCGCCCACAGGGCGATGACCATCTCGGGGGAGTTTTCCAGCATCGCCGCCACGCGGTCGCCGCGAGTCACGCCCAGCCGTTGCAGCGCGGCGGCCAGCCGGTCGCTGTCCTCGTCGATCTGGCGGAAGGTAAGCTGGCGGTCGCCGGAAATCAGGGCGATCTTGTCCGGGCGCGCCCTCGCGGACGCACGGATGTAGTCATGGACGAACATGACGGTATGTCTCCGGTAGGGGCTCGGCTGGAACGCGGGCGCGTGGCCTCAGGCGGACAGTTTGAGGGGCTCTTGCTGCTTGCGCGCGACGAAGGCGCAGATGCGCTCGACCGAGTTGAGGTTTTCCGGCGCGATTTCCATGTCCTGCACGGAAATGCCGAAGTCTTTTTCCAGGAAGGCGACCAGCTCCATGGCTCCGGTGGAGTCCAGGATGCCGGCGTCGAGAAGAGAGGTGGTGTCTTCGAAGCCGGTATCTTCGCCGAGCAGCATATTCTCGATCACATAGGCGCGCACTTTCAGTGCGGTGCCGGCGGGCGCAACTCTTTCGACTGTAGCCATTTTACCCGAAATCCTTTTACAAGCGGTTAACGAGCGTTAAGCGTTCGCAGACTACTTTCGCGCCTCATTATGCCGTGCGGCGGAATTTGGGCAACGGCAAAACGCCATTGCGGTACAGGCACTTGCGGTGGTGGTAAAAGGAAGTTGTCAGTCTGGCCCGGAACGGGACAGAGCGGGCGGCGGCGGCTCCATTCCGGGCGAATGGGCGCGTTTCGACGGCTCGCCAGGAAATAACCGCGCCTTGGGGCACGGCCGTTTCCTGGGCAGTATAGGTGTCGCGGAAACCTATTCCTCCTTGAGGCCGTATTCCTGCACGCCCTCTTCGTTGCCGTAATACTTATACGGCAGGAACTTGCCGCTCATGGTGATCTTCACCCGGTCGCCCTTCGGGTTCGGCAGCCGCTCGATCTGCATATCGAAGTCGATGGCGGACATGATGCCGTCGCCGAATTCGTCCTCGATCAGCGCTTTCCAGGCCGGGCCGTTCACCATCACCAGCTCGTAAAAGCGGTAGATCAGCGGATCGGCGGGCGGCATGGGTGTGCCGCGGCTGGGCACCTCGTTCAGCAGGCGCTCTTCCAGCTCGTTCAGCTCGAACAGCGCGGCGGCCTTCTTCGCCAGCGGTTTCACCAGTTTCATCTGCCCCAGCAGCGCACCCGTCACCAGCACCGGCGACATGCCGCCGATCTCGGCGCAGATGTGTTTCCAGGTCCAGCCCCTGGCCCGCTTGATGTCGAGAATTTTTTCTGTGAGCTGCTCACGCGTCATGATGTTTTCCCTTCAAATATTGCCCGTCATGAAACTCAAGCCGGTTGCGCTTCCGCACCGGAGGCAAACCTCGCCGCCATGCCG
Organism: uncultured Alphaproteobacteria bacterium; assembly: GCA_963827885.1. Lineage (GTDB taxonomy): Bacteria > Pseudomonadota > Alphaproteobacteria > Rhizobiales > Rhodomicrobiaceae > CAWHDD01. The sequence goes on from CAWHDD010000021.1 coordinate 59,199, forward strand.
TTGGCCCCCGCCACGGACGTCACCGGATTGACCAGCGGCGGATGGCGCGGGTCCCAGGCGGTGCCGGCAATTTCGGTTTCGAAATTCTTCGAGCGCGCGATGAGGAAGTCGATGATGTGGTTGCGCACCGCGTAATAGGCGGGGTGGCGGTGGATGTCGCTGCGCGCGCGCATTTTCGGCAGCGGATTGACGACGATCTCGGCAATCCGCGCGTCCGGGCCGTTGGTCATCAGCGCGATCTTGTCGGCGAGATAGATGGCCTCGTCCACGTCGTGGGTGATGAGGAATGCTGTCTGCCCGGTTTCCAGGCAGATTTTGCGCACTTCGTCCTGAAGCGAGCCGCGCGTCAGGGCGTCGAGCGCCGAGAACGGCTCGTCCATCAGCAGAATTTTCGGGTCGATGGAGAGGGCGCGGGCGATGCCGACGCGCTGTTTCATGCCGCCAGAGAGCTGCGCCGGTTTCAGCCCCGCCGCCTGCTCCAGATGCACGAGCTTGATGGCGTCCATGGCCTTGGCGCGCACTTTCGCTCCGGACCACTTGGGCCAGCGCGATGTCACGGCGTATGCGACATTGCCCAGCGCGGTTTTCCACGGCAACAGCGCGTGGCTCTGGAAGATCACGGCGCGGTCGAGCGACGGGCCTTCGATGGGCCGGCCGTCAACGATGACGACGCCCTCGGTCGGTTCATCGAGGCCGGCCAGGATGTTGAGGATGGTGGTTTTGCCGCAGCCCGAGTGGCCGATGACGGCCATGAACTCGCCGCGCACCATGTTGAACCACAGGTTCTCGAAAACGGTGGTCTTGCCGTTGCCGGGCGCCGGGAACGACCGCGAGATACCTTCGATGGAAATGTAGCGGTCTGGCATCGTTCAGCCCTACTCAGGAAACGTGACGAGGCGCCCGAAGCGGGCAAGAAGCTGGTCCAGAAGCATGCCGACAACGCCGATGGCGAGAATGGCCGTAATCACGTTGGTGATCGACAGGTTGTTCCACTCGTTCCAGACGAAATAGCCAATGCCCGTGCCGCCCACCAGCATCTCGGCGGCGACGATCACCAGCCAGGCGATGCCGATGGAAATGCGCATGCCGGTGACGATCATCGGCGCGGCGGCGGGCAGGATCACCGTGAACATCTTGCGCCAAGTGGAGACCTCCAGCGTGCGCGCCACGTTGAGCCACTCTTTCCGCACATTGGCGACGCCGAACGCCGTGTTGATCAGCATCGGCCAGACCGAGCAGATGAAAATGACGAAAATCGCCGAAATGCTGGAGTCCTTGATGGTGTAGAGCGCCAGCGGCATCCAGGCGAGCGGCGAAATGGGCTTCATGATCTGGATGAACGGATCGAGTGCCCGGTTCATCAGTGGCGACATGCCGATCAGGAAGCCGAGGGGGATGGCAACCGCCATGGCCAGCAGATAGCCGGCCATGACGCGCAGGATCGAGTAGCCGATCTGAATGCCCAGCCCCATGTCGTTGGTGCCGCGCACGTAGAAGGGGTCCTTCACGTGCTTCCAGATGGCGGCGCCGACATCCAGCGGCCCCGGCATGGCGGATTTGCCCTGCGTCGCCGTCGCACCCATCAGCTTGGCGTATTCGGGGTCCATCTGCTGGACGCCGCTCACGCCGGCCACGGCAAAGTGCCACGCAAGAAGGAAAATCCCCAGCAGGGCCAGCGAAACCACCGCGGCCCTGATGTCGAACAGGCGTGTCATCGAGCTACTCTTTACTTTTACGCGAATTTGCGTCAGCCGCGCTTCATGGCAAAGCTGGCCAGATATTCATCGGGCTTAGCAGGATCGAATGGCTTTCCCATGACGGAAAACGTTTTTGTGGACGTTTCCGGCGGTGTCAGCCCCGCTTCCTTCATCAGCCGCGCGGCGTCGGTTTGCAGGAACACCTGTTTGGCCACGGCCTGATAATCCACATCGCCCTTGAGCTGCCCCCAGCGCTTCATCTGGGTCAAGATCCAGACGGCGAAGCTTTCCCAGGGGAACGGGTCGAAGTCGATGCGCTTGGCATCGGTGCGCACGGTGCCCAGGCCGTCGGCGAACGTGCCGGTGAGGATCTGTTCCACGACTGTGACGGGCTGGTTGAGATAGTTGGCCGGCGCGATGGCCTCGGCGATCTGCTTGCGGTTCTCGGCCTTGGCCGCGTAGGCCGCCGCCTCGATGATGGCCTTGAGCAGCGCGGAGTAGGTATTCGGGTTGGTCTTGATGAACTCCTGGCTGGCGGCGAAGGCGCAGCACGGGTGCCCGTCCCAGATTTCCTTCGACAGCAGGTGGATAAAGCCCACGCCGTCATAGACCGCGCGCTGATTTACCGGGTCGGGCGCCAGGAAGCCGTCGAGATTGTCGGCGCGCAGATTGGCCACCATCTCCGGCGGCGGCACGGCGCGGATCTGCACGTCCTGATCCGGGTCGAGGCCATGCTCGGCGAGATAATAGCGCAGCAGGTAGTTGTGCATCGAATAGTCGAAGGGCACGGCGAACTTGAAGCCCTTCCACTGCTTCGGATCGCGCTTGTCCTTGTGCTTCATGGCCAGCGTGATGGCCTGGCCGTTGATGTTCTCCACGGCCGCCATGGCGTAGGGGATCGGGTTCGAGCCGGCGCCCAGCGTGATGGCCAGCGGCATGGGCGACAGCATGTGCGCCGCGTCGTATTCCTTGTTTAGCGTCTTGTCGCGGATCACCGCCCAGCCGGCTGTCTTCACCACGTCAACGTTGAGGCCCTGCTTGGTATAGAAGCCCATCGGGTGCGCCATGATGATGGGCGTGGCGCAGGTGATGGGGATGAAACCGACCTTCAGATCCTTCTTCTCCAGCGCACCGCCGGCGGCGAACACTTCCGTTGCCATGGCGATGGGGAAGATCTGGGCCAGCGCGGCGGCGGCCGTGGTGGCGCCAACGGCCTTCAGGAAAGCGCGGCGGCCGGCGTCATCGGGGAAAAGCGCGCGCATGACGGCGCCTTCGACCACGCGGGTGAACTGTGCGTCCTCACCGGCAGCAGCGACGGTCTGCGCTTCGAGAGCGGCGGCGCGGTCATGTTCGGATTGGGAGGAGTGGCGGCCGCAGGTGCAGCCGTTATGACGGGAGAGCTTCGAGCGATGAAATGGGTTGGAAAAGAGCGTCATGCGTTCTCCTGAAAGGCTCGGATTGCACGATTACGGCAGCGGCAGGTGCAGCCTGTAGCTGATGGATTGAAAAGGCTTTTTTTGTCTGTTTCACCGGAGATTACGGGCGATGATGTATACATTTTGGCGGGGCGTCAAGATCTAGCTTGAGGCCAGGAAATGGCGCTCACGTTGAAGTACTGCCTTAAAAACGTGCAATCATCCCATTGTTTAGGCAGCTCAATTTTTCATCGGGAGCGCAAAAAGATGTCGCAAGTATTGGCGCGGCCGGTCTATGCCTGCCGTTTAATCGGGAAGCTGGCCAGATATTGATCGGGCATGGAGGGGTCGAACTCCTTGCCCATGACGGAAAATTTCTTGAAGGCGTTTTGCGGCGGCGTGAGCCCGCTCTCGCGCATGAGTTGCACGGTGTCGGTGGCGAGATAAACCTTTTGGGCAATTCCGGCGTAATCCACGTCGCCCTTGATCTGCCCCCAGCGCTTCATCTGCGTCAAAATCCAGACGGCGAACGACTGCCAGGGGAACGGATCGAAATCAATGCGGTCCGGCACGTTGCGCTGGTTGCCGAGGCCGTCGGGGAATTTGCCGGTCAGCACCTGCTCCACCACCTCGACGGGCTGGTTCAGATAGTTTTCCGGCGCGATGAACTCGGCGACCTGTTTGCGATTGGCCGGCTGGGTGGCGTAGGCGGTGGCTTCGATGATGGCTTTCAGCACGGCCCTGGCGGTATGCGGCCGCTGCTTCACGAATTCCTCGGAGGCGGCAAAGGCGCAGCAGGGGTGGCGGTTCCAGATCTCCTTGGAGAGCAAATGGATGAAACCCACGCCGTCATAGACCGCGCGCTGATTTATCGGGTCGGGTGACAGGAAACCGTCCAGTTCGCCCGCCTTCATCTTAGCGACCATCTGCGGCGGCGGCACGGCGGCGATCTGCACGTCCTTGTCCGGGTCCATGCCATGCTCCGCCAGATAATAGCGCAGCAGGTAGTTGTGCATGGAATATTCGAAGGGCACGCCGAACTTGAAGCCCTTCCAGCTCTTGGGCTCGCGCTTGTCCTTGTGTTTCATGGCCAGCGTGATGGCCTGGCCGTTGATGTTTTCCACTGCCGGCATGGTGAACGCCATCGGCGGGTTGCCGAGGCCGAGCGTCATGGCCAGCGGCATCGGCGACAGCATGTGCGCGGCGTCGTATTCCTTGCTCAGGGATTTGTCGCGGATGACGGCCCAGCCGGCGGTTTTCACCACCTCCACCTTCAGCCCGTGCTTGGCGTAGATGCCCATGGGCGCGGCCATGACCAGGGGCGTCGCGCAGGTGATGGGGATGAAGCCGATTTTCAGGTTCGGGGTTTCGATCTGCCCCTTGGCGGCGAAAACTTCGGTGGCGGTGGCCAGGGGGAAGAATTGCGCGATGGCGGCAAAGGCGGTACTGGCGCCAACGGCCTTGATGAAAGCCCGGCGCTGCGCATCTACTGGAAACACGGCGCGCACCACGGCGCCTTCCACGGCGCGGCGCAGCATATCATCCTCGGACAGCGCCGTTTCAGCCGCGTGTTCGGCTTCGGATTTGTGTAAACCGCAACTGCATCCAGAACGATGTAGCACTTTATCCGCATCGAACGGATCATTCGCGAACGGCATGACATCCCCCTCCCATGTTCAGCGCCGCGCTTATATCATAGAGGCGCTCGCATGCTAAAGCATCTGGTTCATTGTGAACCATATCCCGCTGGTTCTGGGCAAAATTTCGAAGGGTAAACCGGCAATTTTCGCCGTGGTGTGGCATCAGAGCGCAGTATTTCCGCAAAGCTGGAGAAAAAGCTTTGTCCGGCGCGGTGCGGGTTGGGACGATCAACGGGGCAGGGATGCGCGAAACGCAGCAGCATTCCTCCACCGGCGGGCGGGAAGACTACTGAAAGTTGTTATGCTGTTGTACTCCCCTTGGGGGAACCGGTATCCACGTTACCGGCAACGCTCCGGGCCGCTGAAGCCCTGCGTGTGGTCTTCCGGCTTCGTGAAGAACTTTGAGCCGGAGAAGCTCGTACTCATGCAATCGGCCCGGCGAAATGCTCCACCACGGGAAATGGCTCATAGAAATGGTGGAGCAGAGCCTTCCACGCCTGGTAGCGCTCCGAACCCCGGAAGCCCTGCGTGTGGTCTTCCAGCGTGTCCCACCACACGAGCAACAGGTAGCGCCCCGGCTGTTCGATACACGGACGCACCTCCATGCCGCCGAACCCTGGGCTGGCGGCGATCAGCGGGCGTGCTTCGAGCATGGCAGCAGTAAATGCGGCGTCCTGCGCCGGCCGGACATTCAATAGGGCAGCCTCCAGGATCATCGCCGCTCCCGGCCGGACTGACGGCAGCATCAGCCCGCCGCCGTCACGATGTGAACTTCCTCATGCTGCCGATCAGCGCGATGGGCGGCAGGGACGCCAGCGCTCCCGGCGCCAGTTCCCGCACGTCGAGGTGATCCTTGCGGGTGCGGAGCTGCACCTGCCGGATGGCCTCGATGACCTCGGCGATTTTCACGCCCTTGGGGCAGCGGGTGTTGCAGGTGAAGCAGGACACGCACATCCAGATGGCGTTGCGAGGCGAGCAGCTCGTCCTTGAGCCCGAGCTGGGCGAAGCGGATCATCTGGCTCGGCAGGATGTCCATGTGCTTGGCCATGGGACAGCCAGCCGAGCACTTGCCGCACTGGTAGCAGGCCAGCAGATCCTGCCCGCTCAAGGCTTCGATCTTCTCGACGAACGGAGTCTGCCGCGCCGTTTATATGTATGCTCATGAGTCTACCCCTGCGGCCGCGATGTCAGATGGGTTTTCCGCTCGCCGGGCGTGAACCTGCTGCGCAGCATCGAATGCCGCGCCGGAATGTTGCCGAGGCGGGCCATCTGCTGGATTTTCACGTCCTCCGGCGTGTAGGACGGCAGGATCAGCGGCGAGACCAGATCGGTGTCGATGCCCTCGTCCTCGGAGTTCCTGCGCGTGGGCGGCGACGTGCTCGACGCTGAGCTTGCCCAGCTTCACCGTCTTGGCGTATTCGCTGGCGTACTGCCCGGCGCGGCGGCCGAACACGTTGTAGTCGAGCACCGAGTTGCCCATCAGGCGGTTGCGCCCGTGCACGCCGCCCGACGCCTCGCCCGCGACATAGAGGCCGGGGATGTTGGTCTCGCAGCGCTCGTTGATGCCGACGCCGCCGTTCTGGTAGTGCAGCGACGGATAGATCAGCATCGGCTGCTTGGCGATGTCGATGCCGAAGCGGTCGAACTGGCGGCACATGCCGGGGAACTGGTGGCGCGTGTAGCCTTCGCCGTGGATCATGTCGATCAGCGGCGAGTCGAGCCAGACGCCGGTGCGGCCCACGTAGGTGTCGATGCCGTTGTTGCGGTCGGAACTGCACTCGCGGATGATGGCGGCGCTTTCGATGTCGCGCGGCTCGCGCGGGAAGACGAACAGCTCGCCGTCCTTGTTGAGCGGCTGGCCGCCGGCGCCGCGGATCTTCTCGGTGATGAGGAAGCCGGCGATCTGCTCGGGGAACACCGCGCCCGTCGGGTGATACTGCACCGAGTCCATGAATTGCAGCTTGGCGCCGGCGCGGTAGGCCATGACCAGACCGTCGCCGGTGGCGCCGTAGTGGTTGGTGGTGGCGAAGCCGCGGATGTGCAGCCGGCCGAAGCCGCCGGTGGTGATGATCGTGGCCTTGGCCTTGACGGTCAGGAACTGCTCGGTGTCGAGGCTGTAGAGCACGGCGCCGGCGCAGTGGCCCTTGTCGTCGAGGATCAGCTCCACCGCCGGCTCGAACTCGCGGATCGAGATCATGTCCGGATGGTTCTTCACCTCGTCCATGAGCGTGCGCATGATGATGGCGCCGATGTAGTCGCGGCAGGAGACCATGCGCTTGCGGGAGGTGCCGCCGCCGTGCAGCACCTGCATGGAGCCGTCGTGCATCTTGTCCCAGATGACGCCGAGATTCTCGAGCTCGCGCACCACGTCGGGGGCGTCCTCGGTCAGCACGCGCACCAGCTCGGGCTTGTTCTCGAAGTGGCCGCCGCCGATGGCGTCGAGGTAGTGCCGCGTCGGGCGAGTCGGTGCGCGAGACCGCCGCCTGCATGCCGCCTTCGGACATCATGGTGTTGGCGTCGCCCATGCGCAGCTTGGTGGCGATCAGCGACTTGACGCCGTTGCGCGCCGCCGTGATGGCCGCCCAGCAGCCCGCGCCGCCGCCGCCGATGATGAGCAGGTCGGTTTCGTAATCGGGCTCGCGCAGATGGATGTCCATCAGCTTGGGCTCGATCATCGAATGCGCTTCCAGGATGTCGGCGACCTCGGTGGTGAGATCCTCGCCGCGTTGGGACCGACGCGCACAGGCCGCTTGGCGCCCGGCGAGAAGTCGGGATGGTACTTGGTCAGCACATCCTTGCGCTCGTCGGCGTTCATCGGCGGGTAAACGGGCTGCCCGCTCAGCGCGAGTTCAAGCCGCCTGGGCGGGTCCGTTCGACCTCTTTCAGCAAACTCGGCCAGATAATCTGGATACATTTCTCACTCCAAGAAGTGGTCGAAGCGTCGCCTCGTTGTATCTCGGAAGCTGTGCACGAGCGGTCCAGGCGCGCCTCACGGCTCGATGTCGCGGTCGTAGTAGAGCTTGCTCAGGACGGCCTTATCCATGACCATCAGCTCGGCATATTCGGCATCGATACTTGCCGTCGCGACCTCCGCGAGCCGGTCGTCGAGTTCCTTGCTTTCCTTGCGCAGGTAGCGGCCGGTGAGGCGCTTGGACAGGATGCCGACCTCGTGCTGGATGATCTCCGCCGGGCAGCGCAGCGCGCACAGGCCGCAGGCCACGCAGTCGAACGACATGTCCGCCACCGCCGCGATGTCGCCGCGCATGGCCGCCTGGATGTAGTCCATCACCGGCAGGCCCTGCGGGCAGGCCTTGCTGCAGGTGCCGCAGGCGACGCAGCGGAAGGTGACCGGATAGACTTCCAGGATCGCGTTGACGTCCGGCTTCAGCTTCTCCAGGTCGTAGACGGCCTTTTCCATCGGCACGGACGGGATCTGCGTCAGCGACATGCCTTCCTGACCAGCGTGGTGCAGGCCAGGCCGGTGTGGAGCTTGTAGTCGCCGGGCAGCCGGTAGATGGTGCCGCAGGCGCCGCAAAACCCTTCGCGGCAGCCCGCGCCGCGGATGATCTGATGGCCGGCGTACTCGATGGCGCGCATGATGGTGGCGTGCTCGGGCACGACATGGCGCTTGCCATTGATGAACACGTTCACCATGTTCGCGTGTACGCGCTGGCGCTTGCCCCCTTCTCGCGCGGCTTGATCGTCGGTTTGCATTTCCTCTCCTTACTCGTGGTTCAGGCGCTTGCGGCTCGTTTTTACGCTGGCCCCGAGGCGGGATGGCCGCCCCGGAGTTACGTTCGTCAGGCCGCGGACTTCTGCCGCGGCGTCGCGATATTCGCTCGATCTGGTCGAAGTTCATGTAGCGGTAGATGTCGCCGGCGTTCTTGTTCACGGCCTGCCATCTGCTCCATGTACTCGGCCACCGTCGGGATGCGGCCCAGCAGCGCGCACACCGCCGCCAGTTCGGCCGACCCGAGATAGACGCGGGTGTCGATGCCGAGCCGGTTGGGGAAGTTGCGCGTCGAGGTGGACATCGCCGTCGCGCCCTTGTGCGTCTGCGCCTGGTTGCCCATGCACAGCGAGCAGCCGGGAATCTCGACGCGGGCGCCGGCTGTGCCGAACGATGCTGTAGATGGCCCTCCTGCCCGCAGAATCATCTCGTCCATCTTGGTCGGCGGGGCGATCCACAGCCGCGCGGGCACGTCCGTCTTGCCCTTCAGCACGTTGCCGGCGGCGCGGAAATGACCGATGTTGGTCATGCAGCTGCCGATGAAGACCTCGTCGATCTTCTCGCCAGCCACCTGCGGACAGCAGCTTCACGTCGTCCGGATCGTTCGGGCAGGCGACGATCGGCTCCTTGATCTCGCTCATGTCGATCTCGAACGACGGCGGCGTATTCGGCGTCGGCGTCGGGCGCGAGCAGCTTGCGGATCGGCGAGCCACGCCTCCATGGCGGCAATGCGGCGTTCCAGGGTGCGGCGCGTCGGCGTAGCCATTGGCGACCATCCACTTCAGCAGCGCCACGTTCGAGCGGATGTACTCGATCACCGGCTCCTTGGTGAGGCGCACGGTGGCGGCCGCGGCCGAACGTTCCGCCGAAGCATTGGCCAGCTCGAACGCCTGCTCGACCTTCAGGTCTCCAGGCCCTCGATTTCCAGGATGACGCCGGAGAAGATGTTCTTCTTGCCCTTCTTCTCGACGGTCAGCAGGCCGCGCTGAATGGCGACATAGGGAATGGCGTTGACGAGATCGCGCAGCGTGATGCCCGGCTGCATCGTGCCCTTGAAGCGCACCAGCACCGACTCCGGCATGTCGAGCGGCATCATGCCCGTGGCCGCCGCGAAGGCGACGAGGCCGGAGCCGGCCGGGAAGGAAATGCCCAGCGGGAAGCGGGTGTGCGAGTCGCCGCCGGTGCCGACCGTATCGGGCAGCAGCATGCGGTTCAGCCACGTGTGGATCACGCCGTCGCCGGGGCGCAGCGAAACGCCGCCGCGCTCGGAGATGAAGCCGGGCAGCGTCGCGTGGGTCTTCACGTCCACCGGCTTCGGATAGGCCGCCGTGTGGCAGAAGGACTGCATCACCAGATCGGCCGAGAAGCCCATGCAGGCGAGGTCTTTCATCTCGTCGCGGGTCATCGGGCCGGTGGTGTCCTGCGAGCCGACGGTCGTCATCTTCGGCTCGCAATACGCGCCGGGACGCACGCCCTTGCCCTCCGGCAGACCGCAGGCGCGGCCAACCATCTTCTGCGCCAGCGTATAGCCCTTGCCGGTGTCGGCGGGCTGCGCGGGCAGGCGGAACAGCGTCGACGGCGGCGAGGCCGAGCGCGGCGCGCGCCTTGGACGGTCAGGTCGCGGCCGACGATCAGCGGAATGCGGCCGCCAGCGCGCACTTCGTCGAAGATCACGTCCGACTTCATCTTGAATTCGGCGATAACCTGCGCCGTTCTTCAGCGCCTTGCCTTCGATGGGGCGCAGCTCGATCACGTCGCCCATCTCCATCTTGGAGACGTCGAGTTCGATCGGCAGCGCGCCCGCGTCTTCCATGGTGTTGAAGAAGATCGGCGCGATCTTGCTGCCGAGGCAGACGCCGCCGAAGCGCTTGTTCGGCACGTAGGGGATGTCCTCGCCGGTGAACCACAGCACCGAGTTGGTGGCGGATTTGCGCGAGGAGCCGGTGCCGACGACATCGCCGACATAGGCGACGAGATGGCCCTTGGCGCGCAGCGTTTCCAGCAGCTTGAGCGGGCCAACCTTGCCCGGCTGATCCGGCTCGATGCCGGGGCGGGCGTTCTTCAGCATGGCCAGCGCGTGCAGCGGGATGTCGGGGCGGCGTCCAGGCGTCGGGCGCGGGCGACAGGTCGTCGGTGTTGGTTTCGCCGCGTGACCTTGAAGACGGTGACGGTGAGGCTTTCCGGCACGCTCGGGCGCGAGGTGAACCACTCCGCATCGGCCCAGGACTGCATGACGGCCTTGGCGTTGCGCTGCCGGGTTGCCGGAGTCGGCCAGCGCCTTGACGTCGTTGAAGTAGTCGAACATCAGCAGCGTGTGCTTCAACGCCTGCGCGGCCGTGGCGCCGCATTCGGCGCAGGACAGCAGCTCGATCAGCGGCTTGATGTTGAAGCCGCCTAGCATGGTGCCGAGCAGCTCGGTCGCGCGGACCTTGGAGATCAGCGCGCAGGCTTCCTCGCCCGTGGCGACCTTCGCCAGAAATTCGGCCTTGACCTTGGCGGCGTCGTCCACGCCCGCCGGTACGCGGTTGGTGAGCAGCTCGACGAGGAAGGCTTCCTCGCCCGCGGGCGGGTTCTTCAGCAGGCGCAACCAGTTCCGCCGGTCTGCTGCTTGCGTCAGCGGCAGGGCCGGAATGCCGAGGGCGGCACGTTCGGCGACATGGGCGCGATAGGCTTCAAGCATCGTCAAATCCTTTTAGATTGGAGGGAATGGCGCTTGCCTTTTGTGCCCGCCATTCCCTGCCAGTCAATCCTTACGCGAGAGTGGCCAGCGCCGCGTTCAGCGTGGCGCTGGGACGCATGGCCTTGGACGTCTTCTCAAAATCCGGCCGGTAATAGCCGCCGATATCCTGCGGCTTGCCCTGGGCCGCCGATCAGTTCGGCGAGGATCTTCGCCTCGTTGTCCGTCAGCGTCTTGGCGAGCGGGTGAAGCGCGCCTGCAGTTCCGCGTCCTTGGTCTGCGCGGCCAGCGCCTGCGCCCAGTACAGGGCCAGGTAGAAATGGCTGCCGCGGTTGTCGAGTCTCGCCGACCTTGCGGGCCGGCGAGCGGTTGTTGTCGAGGATCTTGGCGTTGGCCTCGTCCAGCGTCTCCGCCAGAACCTTGGCCTTGTCGTTCTTGAACACCTGCGCCAGATGTTCGAGCGACACGCCCAGCGCCAGGAATTCGCCGAGCGAATCCCAGCGCAGATAGCCTTCCTCCTGGAACTGCTGCACGTGCTTCGGCGCCGAACCGCCGGCGCCGGTCTCGAACAGGCCGCCGCCGTCCATCAGCGGCACGATGGACAGCATCTTGGCGCTGGTGCCCAGTTCGAGGATCGGGAACAGGTCGGTCAGGTAGTCGCGCAGCACGTTGCCGGTGACGGAGATCGTGTCCTTGCCCTGCGCGGATGCGCTCCAGCGAGAACTGCGTCGCATCCTCCGGCGTCATGATGCGGATGTCGAGGCCGCTGGTGTCGTGATCCTTGAGGTAGCTGCTCGACCTTGGCGATGATCTGCGCATCGTGGGCGCGGTTCTTGTCCAGCCAGAAAATGGCGGGCGTGCCGGTGAGCGCGCGCGCGGTTGACGGCCAGCTTCACCCAGTCCTGGATCGGCGCATCCTTGGTCTGGCACATGCGGAAGATGTCGCCCTGCTCGACCTTCTGCTCGAGCAGCACCTTGCCGGTCGCATCGACGACGCGCACCGTGCCGTCGCCGGCGATCTCGAAGGTCTTGTCGTGCGAGCCGTATTCCTCGGCCTTCTGCGCCATCAGGCCGACGTTGGGCACGCTGCCCATGGTGCTGCGGATCGAACGCGCCGTGCTTCTTGCAGTCCTCGATCACGACCTGATAGATGCCCGCGTAGCAGCGGTCGGGGATCATCGCCTTGGTGTCGTGCAGCTTGCCGTCCGCGCCCCACATCTTGCCGCCGTCGCGGATCATGGCGGGCATGGAGGCATCGACGATCACGTCGCTGGGCACGTGCAGGTTGGTGATGCCCTTGTCGGAGTTCACCATCGCCAGTTCGCGGGCGCGCCTTGTAGCACGGCCTGCGATGTCGGCCTCGATCTCGGCGCGCTGGGCTTCCGGCAGCTTGGCGATTTTCGCGTACAGGTCGCCGAGGCCGTTGTTGAGATTGACGCCCAGTTCCTTGAAGACGCGCGCGTGCTTGTCGAACACGTCCTTGAAGAAGACCGCGACGGCATGGCCGAACATGATCGGGATCGGAGATCTTCATCATGGTGGCCTTGAGGTGCAGCGACAGCAGCACGCCCTTGCTTCTTCGCGTCCTGCGATCTGCGCCTCGTAGAACTCGCGCAGCGCGCGGCTTGCTCATCACGGCGGCGTCGATGATTTCGCCCGCCTTGAGCGCGGTCTTCTCCTTGAGCACCGTGACCGTGCCGTCGTCGGCCGACGAATTCGATGCGGAACGCTGCCGGCTTCGGCGACGGTGACGGATTTTTCGCTGCCGTAGAAATCGCCGCCGCGTCATGTGCGCGACGTGCGTCTTCGAGTCGGCGCTCCAGGCGCCCATCTTGTGCGGATGCTTGCGCGCGATACTGCTTGACCGAGGCGGCGGCGCGGCGGTCGGAGTTGCCTTCGCGCAGCACCGGGTTCACGGCGCTGCCGAGCACCTTGGCGTAACGCGCCTTGATTTCCTTCTCGGCATCGGTCTTGCGGGTCTTCCGGATAGTCCGGGACGTTGTAGCCCTGCGACTGCAATTCCTTGATGGCAGCCTTCAGCTGCGGCAGCGAGGCGCTGATGTTCGGCAGCTTGATGATGTTGGCTTCGGGCTTCTTCGCCAGTTCGCCCAGTTCGGCCAGATCGTCGGCGCTGTTTCTGCGCCGGCGTCAGATTGTCGGGGAAGTTCGCAAGGATGCGGCCGGCCAGCGAAATGTCGCGCGTCTCGACCGCGACACCGGCAGCGCCGGTGAAGGCCTGAACGATGGGCAGCAGCGAGTAGGTCGCCAGTGCCGGGGCTTCGTCAACCTTGGTCCAAATGATCTTCGGTGTCTTGCGTGGTCATGCGGCCAGTACCTCTCATGTGCAAACGGTGCAGTATCCTGTACTCACGAAACGAACGTGCATTGCGATGCCGGCGTTCGGGTATCCATGTTGCGGCCACGGTTGGTGTGATCGTACGATTTCGCCAGCGCATCCGACCATGCGGCCGAACAGGAAGGCCGTGAACGCGGCGTTCTCCAGCGCCTGCTCGGAGAAGGCGCCGGAGCGGTAGCGCGGCCACAGCAGTTTCAGCAGCAGCGCGGCGATCACCGCGTCGATGTTGACGCAGAAGACGTTGGCGGTTGCGCCGGTGTCGTAGAGCGCCTGAACCAGGGCGCTGTAGAAGTCGTGGAAGACGTTGGTTTCGCCGCGCTCCGCGAACAGCTTGCGACAGGTAGACCTCGCGCGGGTCTTTGTTGACGAGCTGGTTCTTGAACACCGGGTGGTTGACGCCCGGAATGTTGGTCACGCCCTCGCCGACGCCCTTCCGCGCCTTCTTCTCGGCGCCGAAGGCGACGGCGAACTTGGTGGCCATGGCCACAGGTCCAGCCCATGGTTGGTGTTGCCCGCGTCCGCCAGATCGATGCCGCGCGAACTGCTCGATCAGGAACTGGATGCCCTCGAAGCCGTTGCCGCCATGCGCGAAGCCGGTGTGCGTCAGGAAGCCGATCATCGCCTTGTTGATCTGCACGCGCTCCGGCGTTTCCGGGCCGTCGGCGGACACCGCGCCCTTGGCAGCCCTGCGCGGAGATCGTGCCGGGGCCGTTGGAGATGATCAGGCCCAGCAGGCACTGGAACGGGAACAGCTTCTCCGGCGTCGGCGTCTCGCCCAGCAGCGCCAGATAGGCGATCTCGGTCGAGGACCACTTGTTGATCAGTTCCTCGGTCGGGACGCCGCAGAAGCTGTCCGTTCTTGTGCTGCGAGCCATCGACCGAGGCGCCGATGATGGTCGCGAACAGGCGCGCGTACCAGGGGAAGTTCCGCGCGGTGTTGCGCGTGATCTTCTTCTTCATCAGCGCGCCCCAGCAGATGGTCGTGGTGATGGCGGCCAGAACCGCATCCGCCGTGGGATGGCCCTTCAGCGAGCGCAGATAGTCGACGAACACCGACTTGACGCCGCGCGCCTTCAGGCCGGCGAGCATCGCCTCGGCCTTGGGATCGGCGGTCTTGCCCGTCAGCGCGGCCAGTTGCGCCGGCTCGGCCTTGATGCTGGAGATACGTCGAAGCCGTCCTCGTCGCCGTTGTGCAGGCCGGAATGGCCAAACAGGTCGATCAGCACGTCCACCGCCTTGCGGGCGCCGTCCACGCGGCGCGGGCCAATCAGACGCGCAGGCCGTGGCCAGCACCGTATTCGGGGCGTTGCCGGCCTCGCGCGCCAGATCGACCGCGGCCATCACGTTGGCGTCGAGAATGACCTCGGCGGCGATGGCGGTGTTGAACAGGGCGTTGTCGTTGGCGTCGTTGTGCTCGCGGATCAGCGCCAGGCAGTAGTTGGACTCCAGCGGGTATTTGGCGGTGTCGAGGATCGAAACACCGCTGACCCGCGTCACCTGGGTCTTGGCATCCATGATCGAGCTGCCCGAGCGGTCCTTCATCGACTCGCGCGGGAAAACGCCGCCGACCTGCCTGCGTCAGGCTGGCGATCTGGTCCTTGTAGGGCTGGATCGGCTCCACCAGCGGAATGTCGAGTTCCGGCGGCAGCGGCAGGCCCTGATTGTCGCCGAACCAGGGCTTGAGCGTCAGATCGCCTTCGGGCGCGAAATCCGGCTCGATGCCGTTGAGCCTCATCACCGCCGTCAGCGCCGCCGGGATCAGCGAGATGTTGGTGACGACCGCGCCGGCCTGGGAGACGATGGGATTTTCCGCCGTGTAGATGCCATCGACCTTCAGCGCCTTCTGGAACCAGCGTTCCTTGGCCTCGGCGTTGTCGCCGTCGCCGCGCCATGGCGCCCGCATGGCCCACCGCGCGCGTCAGCTTCGCCTTCCAGCGGCCGACCACGCAGGCAACCACCGGCTTCTTGAACTTCAGGCCTTCCTCGTAGTAGCCGCCCGGCTCGACATACATCACCGCCGCCTTGCTGCGCGCGTCGTTGTCGAAGGCGTTGGCGAACTCGGCGGGCGCGAAGTTGATGTAGAGGTCCTTGCCGCTGGAGATGCTGGTGGTGGTGCCCCAGCCGCCGGCGGCGAGGTAGGCTGGCGATGGTGGTGGTGAAGTTGCCGGAGTTGGAGATAGATCGCCACCGAACCTTTGCGCAGCGTTTCCTCCGGCTTGTCGCCGCCCAGCGCGCCGCCGATGCGGATGTGGTTCCAGGCGTCGGCCACGCCAAGGCAGTTGGCGCCGAAGACGTCCACGCTGCGCTGCTGCGCCATGGCGCGGATTTCGCGCGCATCGTGCACGGACACCTTCTCCGTGAGGATGATGATCTTCTCGATGTCGCGGTTGACGCGGATCAGCTCGAACACGCCGTCGCGCACCGCCGCCGGCGGCAGATGAACCACGCCGACATTGAACTTGTGCCCGTCGTCCAGGCCCTCGCGCACGTTGTTGTAGACGGGGATCGGCGCCTGCCGGCGTCTCCAGAACCTCGCCGCGCCGTCCAGGCGATGTGCCGAACACGATGTTGCCGCCGGAATAGGCATGGCTGACCGGCGCGACGCCGCGCAACTCGTTGCCGAGAATATTCAGCACGCAAACCCGGTCCTTGCAGGTGGCGATTTCGGCCAGCGAGTTGATGCCGACGAAATACTTGAACTTGCTCGTTACCTTGATTGCTCATTGCAACCCCCAACGGAGTATTCTACAGGCTGCTCAGGTGCACGAGCCTGTCCGGCATCTCACCATGCCGGCTAGCCGATCATGCTCATGCGTTGCGATCGCCGCGTAATGCCCAGCTTGCGGGCCAGCATTTCGCGCCCGCCGTTTTTCATCCAGCGGTCGGCCACCTGGGCGTAGTACACCACGTCGGTCATGGCCGAATCGAAGCCGAAGATGCGGTAGGGCAGGCCCAGCGCGTCGCACACGTCCTTGAACGCCAGCAGGCCGCGCGACAGATTGGGGCCGCCGCGCCCGATGACGACGAAGACCGGCGTCGGCCCGTGCTCGCTGAAATATTCGCGCAGCGCGTCGGCCATGGCGCGGAAGGTGACGAAAATGTCGGTGTTGTTGGCCTTGCCGCCGATGATGAACAGCACGTTGGACTGTTTCAGCCAGTGCTTGAGGCAGATGCGCATGACCTCGCGCATTTTCTCGTAGGGCGGGTTGCCGCCGAAGTCCGACGAAATGATGGCGTCGTCGCCGAGGAATTCCGTCACCAGCGAGTTGGCGCCGCCGCCGAAGGTCGGCGCGAGGATGGTGCCGTTGCGGGTTGATGACGGACACGTCCGACTGGCCCTGATAGGTGCGGAGCTGGTTGATCTCCTGCTCGAAGTCGGAATAGTCCAGCGCGAACAGGTCGTTGGGCAGGTTGAGGCGCTTCATGCGCGGATCGTCGCGGTCGAAGCCGCATTTGAAGTCGCAGGCGACCGGCGACAGGCTGCCGCGCCCGCGTCGGCGTCATGCGGATGGGGTTCAGCTCCAGCGTCGTCATGCCGTGGTGGTGGAACAGATCCCACAGTTTCGGCAGGTTCTGCGCCAGCGGCGAAATGATTTCCTTCGGCGCCTTGATGTCGGACAGCGCGTTGGTGATGACGAACGACTTGAGGCCGGTGAGCGGATCGAACGGCATCTCGGCGATCTGGTCCTTCGACAGTTCCTCGATGTCCATGCCGCCGTGATGGGTGATGGTCAGCGTCGGCGCGCGATAGCGGGTCGAGTCGGCGATGGAGACGTAAACCTCGTGCTCGGCCGGCACCGCGCCCTCGAAGGTCACGCCCTGCGCCTTGGCCACGGCGTTGCCGTGGCGGTGTTCGGCGAAGTAGAGGCGCTCCTTCTCCTTCAGCGCGGTCTTCAGGTCCTTGGCGCGGCCGATCAGGCCCGCCTTGCCCTTCTTGCCGACGCCGCCGCGGAAGATCGGCTTGACGAAAACCTCGCCGCACTTGGCGATGCAGTTCCTTGATGGTGTGGTCGCAAGCCTCCGGTCCCAGCACCTGGGCGGCTGGAAAGTCGACCAGCCTTAGAAGTTTCGCGCCATAGAGCATGCCAGTAATGTTCATGTCGTTTCCCCAGCCAAACAGGTGTTTGCCAGTCGCATATCACCCGGCAGCGCCAGTGACATCAATAACAGAGCCGCTTAAAGCGGCAAATTGCCGCAAACGCGCCAGCTTAATAAGGCGCAACTCCACGATTAAGCGCCGTTTTCACGTCGCCATACTAATGAATGTATCAGAAACACTGGCAAAGGCGCAGGCGTTGCACGCTTTCGATTGAAAACAATGCGGCGCCTACGCTTTCACGTCGCGTAGTTCTGACTTCCACATTTGCCAGCGGAACAGCGCTGGCAAATTCAAGAAAAACTTTAAGCTTCTATTCCCGCCCCAGCAGAGCCGGGGGACCTCCCTAACGTTTTTTAATATTCTTGCGGCAGGGTCTTGAGCTGGGCCCAGGAATAGACCGGCCCGCTCACACACACATAATCCTTGCCGACATTGCAGCGTCCGCACTTACCGGCGCCGCATTTCATCTTGTTCTCGATGGTAGTGTAGATCTGTTCGTCGGCAAACCCCATTTCTTTGAGATTCTTGATGACGAATTTGATCATGATCGGCGGGCCGCAGGTGATGGCAACGGCGTTGTCCGGCGACTGCGGCTTATCCACCAGATTGGCGGGCACGAAGCCGGTGTAACCCTCCCAGCCTTCCTCTGGATTATCGACCGAGAGGTTCACCGTCAGCGATATCGCGCATTTTTTCGAAATCGGCGTAGTACATGAGGTCGCTGCGAGGTGCGTCCGCCGTAGAAGATCGTAATCTCGCCGATAGTCGCTGCGATTCGCCAGCAGCCGTCTGAATGACCGGCCAGATCGGCGCCAGGCCCACGCCGCCGCCGATGAACACCAGATCGCGGCCCTTCCAGTCCTCCAGCGGGAACCTGTTGCCGTAGGGCCCGCGCACACCGATGATGTCGCCGACCTTCAGGTCATGCAGCGCCGTCGTGACGCGGCCGGTGCGCATGATCGAGAACTGCTTGTAGTCCTTGATCATCGGCGCGGAGGCGATGGAGATCATCGACTCGCCCTTGCCGAACACCGAGAGCATGGCGCACTGGCCGCACTCGTGCTCGAAGCCGTCGCCGTTGGGGAACTCGACCAGGAAGGTCTTGATGGCGCGCGCGCCCGACGCTCTCCTCCTTGATGTCGGCGATGCGCGCCAGTTCCGGCAGATAGAGGTTCTCGCTCATGCCCCGGCTCCCTCTTCCATGACGTTGGCGACCTTGACGATGTCGATGCCCACCGGACAGTGGGTGATGCAGCGGCCGCAGCCGGTGCATTGCTGCATGTTGTGGTTCTCGACGAAATACAGCAGCTTGTGGCACACCCGCTGGCGCAGCCGCGCGCCCGGTCGTGTCGCGCGGGTTGTGGCCGGAGGTGTGCATGGTGAAGTCGGGGAACTGGCAGTTGTCCCACGTCCGCACGCGCTCGCCGCGCAAGGGCGACTGGCCGGTGATTTCGTCGTTGATGTCGAAGCAATGGCAGCTCGGGCACAGGTAGGTGCAGACGCCGCAGCCGATGCAGGCGCGGGCCAGCTCTTCCCACTGCGGCGAGTCGAAATTGCGCTTGATGCCCTCGGCCACCTGCTCCATGGACGCCAGCGAACGCTGCGGATGCGGAACGGCGCGGCGGCGTGAGCGGCGTCTGCCTCGTCGCTGTCGGCCGCCGTGGCCTTCTCGAACAGCGCCGGAGCGCAGTCGATCGAGCTCTCCGCCTCTCGGCGTGATCGACCTTCACGATGATAGCGGCCATCCAGCTCGGTCATCAGGATGTCGAGGCCGTCCTCCGCATGGGGCGAGCCGCCCACCGACGTGCAGAAGCAGTTGGGCGAGGGCGGCGTCGCGCAGGCCAGGCCCACGAACACCACCTGGTCGCGCCGCGTCTGGTAGTACGGATCGCACGGGCCGCAGGTGAACACCTTGTCGTTGCGCACCATGGCGCGGCCGTCGCAGGGCCGCACGCCGAACACGACGACCGGCTCGCTCGGCGGGCAGCGTTTCGGTGACTTGCGGCGCCTTGCCGCTCTCCACGCTGAAGCGGTAGAGCACCTCGCGCTGCGGGAAGACGAAGCCCTTGGCCGGCCGCACGGTGTTGACGGGCTCGAACGCGATCTCGTCGCCCGGCGCGACCTTGCGCGAAATTCCAGATATCGTCGGCGAAGGCCGGGGCGAAGACCTGCGCCCGTTCTCCCAGTTTGGCGGCCCATTCGCCGAGCCTGTCTTTCCTGAGTATCGTTTCCATCGCCCTACCTGATGAAGTCATTGGGGTCGCCGTCACGGAAGGACGAGATCAGCGAAGGCTGTTCGGGATCGATGCCCGGCGCGTAGTCGAACATCTCCAGCGCTTCGCGTTCGAGCATGGTGTTCAGCAGCCGCAGCGGAATATTGACCGGACAGACCCGCTCGCACTCGCCGCAGTCGGTGCAGCGCCCGGCCAGATGCATGGCGCGCACCATGTGGTACATGGCGTTTTCCGAGGAGCAGGCGGAACGCTTGATCCAGCAGATGCGGTTGGCCTTGTCGTCGGCGCGTGGTGGTCGGCTCGACGACGAAGCTGGTGCTGTCCACCACGCATTCGTCGCAGTAGCACATCGGGCAGACCGCGCGGCAGGCGTAGCAGCGGATGCAGCGGTCGAACTGGTCGGCCCCAGAACTCCGAGCGCTCCTCCATGCTCTTTTCCGCGAAGGCGGCGACGGCGGTGAAGCGCGGGTTGTAGCCGCGCTCGTCGATCTTTTCGCCGAAGAAGAAATCGCTGACCGACGGGAAAGGCCTGCGCGCATTCGAGGCAGCGGTCGGCCATCACTTCGGCGGCCGGCACGGTGGTTTCGCCGGCCATCGAGCGTGACCTTGACGCTGCCCGCGCCGTCGAAGCTGCGCCCGTCGCCGCCTTGCCGCGCAGCGCGCCGCCGAGCTTGCGCGCGTCGATGACGCCGCCATTCCCGCAGGAGACGCCGAGGATGACCACCTCATCGCGCTTGATGTAGTTCTCCTGCAGCAGCACGGTGATGGAGCGGCTGTCGCAGCCCTTGGCGACGATGGCCAGCGGCCGCGTGTCGGGATTGCGCTGGCCTTTCAGCGCCTTCTTCTCGTTGACGAGATAGAGCGCCAGGTTTTCCACGCAGGTGGCGTCCAGCACCAGCGTCGTCGACCTCTTCCGGCGTCGGTGATGAACGCCGGCTCGGCCAGCACGCCGGCGGTGCCCCGGCGATAGCCCAGCACGGCGCGCACCTTGCCGCTCTCCAGCAGCTCCTTCGCCTTCGCCCTGATGTCTTCGATAACGGCCATCAGCGTTTTGCCTTAAGCTTGCGTTGCGGCCCGAGCGCCTTCAGATCCTTGACGAAATCCGTGATGACCTCGGCGTATTTCGCGCCCTCCGCCGCCGACACCCAGGACATGCGGAAGCGGTCCGGCTCCAGGCCGATGAAATTCAGCAGCTTCTGCACCATGTAGATGCGGCGGCGCGCGAAGTAGTTGCCCTTGAGGTAGTGGCAGTCGCCGGGATGGCAGCCCGACACCAGCACGCCGTCCGCGCCCTTGTTGAAGGCGGAGAGGATATACAGCGGCGACACCGAGCCCGAGCACATCACCTGGATCGGCATCGCGTTCGGCGGATATTGCAGCCGCGACACGCCGGCCAGGTCGCTGCCCGCCGACGAGCACCATTTGCACAGGAAGGCCACGATCTTGGGCTCGAACTCCTGCGCTTCGCTTCATTGTCTCGTTCGTCAGACATCCTGCCGCGTTGCCTAGGCATCATTTGCGTTACCCTCCCGCGCGACGGACCTACTCACCCCATGCAGGCGCTGATCATGTCGAAGATCTGCAACTGCGTGACGTTCTTCACGTCGATGGCCGCGCGCACGCAGGTTCCCGAACAGGTACCGCAGCCTTCGCACAGCACCTCGTTGACCTACGCCTTGCCGTTCGACCAGCGTCAATGGCCTCGTAGGGGCAGGCATCGACGCACATCTCGCAGCCGGTGCAATGCGATCTCGCGCACCTTGGCCACCACCGGGCTGTGCTCCAGCTCCGGCTTCGACAGCAGCTGAATGACCTTGGCCGCCGCCGCACTCGCCTGGCAGACGGTCTCGGGGATGTCCTTCGGCGCCTGCGCCGCGCCGGTCAGGAAGATGCCGCCGGTGACGCTCTCGACCGGCCGCAGCTTCGGGATGCGCCTCGGCGAGGAAGCCGTCCTTGTCGCGGCCGATCTTCAGCGTCTTGGCGACGTCGGCCGTGCCCTTCGACGGCACCATGGCCTGGGCCAGCACCACCATGTCGGCGTCGATCTCGACGTTCTTGCCCGACAGCGTATCGACGCCCAGAACCTTCAGCTTGCCCTTCGACTGGTAGACCTTGGAGACGCGCCCGCGCAGATACATGACGCCGTCGCGCTCCATGGCGCGCTGCACGAATTCCTCGTAGCCCTTACCGCCGGAACGGATGTCGATGTAGAAGACGTAGGCCTTGCCGTCGGGGACGTGATGCTTGTACAGCGTGGCGTGCTTGGCCGTGTACATGCAGCAGATCTTCGAGCAGTAGGCGCAATGCTGCTCGGGATCGCGCGAGCCGGAGCACTGGATGAAGACGACGTTCTTCGGCTCCTTGTGGTCGGATGGCCGCAGCACATGGCCACCGGTCGGGCCGGACGCCGAGCACAGGCGCTCGAACTGAAGGCCGTCGAGCACGTCCGGGTATCTGCCCGCGCCCGTACTCGGCCATGTTGCTCCTTGTCGTAGAGATCGAAGCCGGTGGCGACGACGATGGCGCCCACCTCGATCTCGATGTTCTTCGGCTTGCTGTCGTAGTCGATGGCGCCGACCTCGCAGACATCCTTGCACTTGCCGCAGACGACCGGATTCAGGCCGAGACAGGCGTCCTCGTCGAGCGTAGAAGCTGGCCGGGATGGCCTGCGCGAACGGGATGTGGATGGCGCGCCGGCCGGTCAGGCCGTGCGTCGTATTCGTTGGGGACGACGACCGGGCAGACCGGCGTGCAGTCGTCGCAGATCTTGCACTAGTCTCGGGATCGACGTACTGCGCCTTCTGTGTGAATCTTGACCTTGAAGTTGCCGACGAAGCCGGAGATCGACGTCACCTCGCTCTGCAGTCATCAGCGTGATCTTGGGGTGCTTGCGACACCTCCACCATCTTCGGCGACAGGATGCACTGCGAGCAGTCGAGCGTCGGGAAGGTCTCCGACAGCTGGAGCATGTGGCCGCCGATGGTCGGCCTGCTTCTCCACCAGCACCACTTCGATGCCGGCGTTGGCGAGGTCGAGCGACGCTCTGAATGCCGGCGATGCCGCCGCCGATGACCAGCACGCGCCGGGTCACGGGGACGCCGACGGGCGTCAGCGGCTCGTTCTTGCGCACGCGCTGCACCGCCGAGCGCGTGATCTTGATCGCCTTCTCGGTGGCCTCGTCCTTGTCCTTGTGCACCCAGGCGCATTGCTCGCGGATGTTGGCGATTTCGCACTGGAACTGGTTCAGGCCGCCCAGCTCGGACGGCCTCGCGGAAGGTCTTCTCGTGCAGGTTCGGCGAGCAGCAGGAGACGACGACGCTGTCGAGCTTATGCTCCTTGATCGCCTCGATGATCGCCTTCTGGCCCGGATCGGAGCACATGTAGACGTAGTCCTTGGAAAAGACGACGCCCTCGTCCTTGGCCAGTTCTCTGGCGACACGTCTTCACATCGACGGTGGCGGCGATGTTGATGCCGCAGTGACAGACGAAAACCCCCGCGCGGCGTGTCACTGGCTCGCTCCGTTCAGTCTTGGCTGCGCTGCTCGATGCCGTGCTCATAGCCCTTGTCGAACGCCTGCAAATTGACCTTCAGGAAGCGGTCGGGCACCAGGCCGGGCAGCGCCTTTTTCATCGCCTCCGCGGAGGCCGCGCCGGTGACGGCCGAGAAGAAGCCCAGCACCACCAGGTTGGCGAACAGGCGGTTGCCCACCGCCTCGGCGATACGCGTCGCGGGGATGGGGAACAATTTGACCCGCGACGCGTCGCCCGACGGCTTCACCAGCTCTTCCTCGATGATGAGGATGCCGCCGTCGGCGAGAGCTCCGGCTCGTACTTGTCGTAGGCCTCCTGCGACAGCGCCATCAGCACGCCCGGCCGTGGTGCAATAGGGATAGAGCACGCGGCTGCCGGAGATGATGAGCTGCGACTGGCAGGCGCCGCCGCGCGCCTCGGGGCCGAAGCTCTGCGTCATGGTGGCGAACTTGTCGTCGTAGAGCGACACGGCCTTGCCGGTGATCAGCGCGCAGCGGACGATGCCCTGGCCGCCAAAGCCGGAAAATTTGATCTCCCACATCAGCAGCCATCCTCACAAATATCCGCAACTTCGCCCGTGCCGGCGGCGCTCTTGCGCGCGTCTTCCTCGGCCTTCTTCTCCGGCGGCGTCTTGCCGTAGAGTTCGTAGTCGTCGCCGATCACGCTGCGTCAGGTGCTTGACCACCGCGTCGAGATAGGTGTCGCGCGGCCGGTCGACGAACTTGCCCATGGCGATCTTGCCCTGGTAGCCGATGTCCACCGTGCGCGTGTCGGCGCCGTGCTGGATGTCGCCATCCTCCGGTAGTATTCCATGGCGTCCACGCCGTCGCCGAGGCGGTTGCGGCGCTGATAGAGCGTGGTGCAGGGCGTGATCACCTCGATGAACGAGAAGCCGCGGTGGTTCAGCGCCTCGCCGATGGACTTGGTGATGTTGCGGGCGTGCAGCGAGGTCCAGCGGGCGACGTAGGTCGCGCCGGCCGCATCCACCAGGAACGGCAGGCTGAAGGCCGGTCTCGTAGTTGCCGTAGGGCGTCGTCGAAGCGTTGGCCGAAGTCGGCGTCGTCGGCGTCACCTGGCCGCCGGTCATGCCGTAGGTGAAGTTGTTCACGCAGATGACGGTCAGGTCCATGTTGCGGCGGGCGGCGTGGATGAGATGGTTGCCGCCGATGCTGGTCAGGTCGCCGTCGCCGCTGATGACCACGACCTTCAGCTCGGGGTTGGCCAGCTTCAGGCCGGTGGCGAAGGGGATGGCGCGGCCGTGGGTGGTGTGGAACGAGTCGAACTTCACATAGCCGGCGACGCGGCCCGTGCAGCCGATGCCCGACACCACGGCGATCTTGTCCAGGTCGATGCCGCTGGCCTTGATGGCCTCGGCGAAGGAAGTCACCACGGTGCCGATGCCGCAGCCGGGACACCAGATGTGCGGCATGCGCTCCATGCGCAGGAAGTCCGCCATCGGGTTCTGTTCGCGGTAGGTCGCATCGTCCAGCGAATATTCGGGGAGAGTCACCTCGTTCATTGCGCGCCCTCCTTGATGGCGGCGAGGATTTCCTCCGGATCGTGCACCGCGCCGCCGCAGGAGTTGACGCTGATGACCTTGCACTTGCCGGCGGCGCGCGCGCTCGACCTCGCGGACGATCTGCCCGTAGTTGATTTCCGGGACGACGATGGCCTTGACCCGCGCCGGCCAGTTCGCGGATTTTCTTCTCGCAGAACGGCCAGACCGTGATGAGCCGCAGGAAGCCGACCTTGAGGCCCTGCTCGCGCGCCACCTGCACCGCGCGGATGGCGATGCGCGAGGTGATGCCGTAGGAGACGACCACGACGTCGCGCGTCCTCCAGGCCGTCTTCCTCGACGCGGATGATCTTGTCGGCGTTGTTGTCGATCTTCTCGATCAGATGGGTGAGCAGCTTCTTGCTGGACCTCGGCGTCAGCACCGGATAGCCGCGCTCGTCGTGGGTCAGGCCGGTGATGTGGAAGCGGTAGCCGTCGCCCGCCTTGACCATCGGCGCGCCATGCATGCCAGTCGAACTTGTACGGCCGGTAGTCTTCCTTCGGGCCCGTCGTACCAGTTGCGCTCGACGACCTTGATCTCGTCCGCCGGCGGGATGACGACCTTCTCGTGCATGTGGCCGACGGTCTCGTCGGTCATGATGAAGACCGGCACGCGGTAGGTTTCGGACAGGTTGAAGGCCTCGACGGCGAGGTCGAAGCACTCCTGCGGCGAGTCCGGCACCAGCGCGATGATGTGGTAGTCGCCATGCGAGCCCCAGCGCGCCTGCATCATGTCCTGCTGCGCGGTCAGCGTCGGCAGGCCGGTGGACGGGCCGCCGCGCTGCACGTCGGCAATCACCATCGGCGTTTCCGTCATGCAGGCGAGGCCGATGTTCTCCATCATCAGCGAGAAGCCGGGGCCGGAGGTGACGGTCATCACCTTCTGGCCGCCCCAGACCGCGCCGATATTGGCGGTGATCGAGGCGATCTCGTCTTCCATCTGGATGAACAGGCCGCCGACCTCGGGGCAGCGCTCGGCGAAACGCTCGGCGGTTTCGGTGGACGGCGTGATCGGATAGCCGGCGAAGAAACGGCAGCCGGCGGCAAGCGCCCCTTCGGCCAGGGCGTGGTCCCCGTCCATGAAATGGCGGCCCGTCAGAACGCCTTTCGGATCAGCCGGAACTATCTTTGGAAATTCCGCCACTCCCTAGCCCTCATCTTTCTTAGACGTCACAAATATCGCAAATTCCGGGCAAACCATTTCGCAGAACTTGCAGTCCCGGCAGTCTTCGGCGTCCTTGACCTGCGGCGGATGGTAGCCCTTGGCGTTGTAATCCTTGGACATTTCCAGCACATTGGTCGGGCAATACTGGACGCAGAAGCCGCAGCCCTTGCACCAGTTCTTGTTAATCTGGACGTTGCCGTAAGCTTTTTTGAGATTACCGAAAGACATCGCGTTCCCCTCAGAGCAGTCCCTTCGCCGCCAGCACGGGGCGCGGAGAATTATGGTGGAGGTCCAGCTTCAGCACGGACTCGTCGCAGCCGAAGGCGATGGCCATGAGCTGCGTGAAATAGACGACGGGAATGCCCTCGAAGCCGGGATAAAGCCGGTGCGTGATTTCCTGGCGCTGATCGAGGTTGAAGGCGCACAGCGGGCAGCTCACCGCGACCACATCGGCGCCCTGCTCGCGCGCGTCGGTCAGAATCTGGTAGGTGCGGTCGGCGATGATCTCGGGCTTGTCCACCGTCTGGTAGGCGCCGCAGCATTCGGTCTTGTGCGAGAAATCGACCGGCTTGCCGCCCAGCGCGGTGACCAGCTCGTCGAGAAGCACGGGGTCTTCGACATCGTCGAACGCGACCGAGCGCGGCCGCACCAGCAGGCAGCCGTAATAGCAGGCGACGCGCAGGTCCGTTCAGCGGCTTGACCACCTTGGCGGAGATGGCATCGGGCTTGGTCTTCAGCTCGCGCAGGACTTGCAGCGTGTGAACGACCTCGACCTCGCCGTCGTAGTTGGTCGGTCTCGTCGCTCATGAATTCGTTCATGCTGGCCAGCAGCGCCGGGTCGGCCTTGACGCGGTCGTTGGCGCGCTTCAGCATGTTGTAGCACATGGAGCACGCGGTCATGACGCGCGAGGCGTTGGCCTCCTTGACGCGGAGCAGGTTGCGGATCGGCGCGAGCTGGCGCATCGCATTGTCCTGCGCCAGCGAGGAGACCGTGCCGCAGCAGTTCCAGCGGTCGATCTCCTCGACCTCGACGCCGAGATGCTTCATCGAATAGAGCAGCGACTCTTCGAAGTTCGCCGCGTGGTTCTTCATCGTGCAGCCGGGATAATAGCTTAGCTTCATTTGCGGCCCAAGATTGAAAGCGTTTCCCGTGGGTGGATCAACAGGACAAGCGTCCCCGATGCCCGCAACCGCCAGTTAGCGATTGTTTGCCTTTTTTGTTGCGCGGCGATGATCCATATTTTTCGTGTAGACGTAATGTAACTGCGCTAATCCCTAAGCACTATTTACTTTTTCTTAGCGCGCGGCTCATTTTTGCTAATTGTGCATATGCGCGCTATATTTCGCATGTGCAGCAATATGGTCGCGGGATAGTGTGTATGCACGAATTTTGAGCACGCCAGCCGCCGTAAATCCCTGCGGCGCTTAATTCCAGCGCAGAGCTGCGGGAAGCGGGCGGTGAGGAGAGAGGCCGGGGCGGTTGCGCCTCTGAGCCGGCGAAAAGGCGGCGGCTATCGCACTGCGGTGCGCCGGCGGGCGAATAATTGTGTCATCTTGCCGCAAAGGACGGGGTGTTTATAACGTGCGGCCGCGCTGCTGATTCCCTCTGGCGGGCGGACAGACCGCCTGTAGCGCGGGCGCGCTGGCAGCCGTTGCAGAGCCGCGTTTAGCGCTGTAGCGCTTGTTGCACACGCTGATTTGCGGCGGAACGCGATCTGATTCGAAGAGGTCGTAGGCCGGCTTCATGTCCCGCCAGAATTCCGCCCAGGGGTGCCACGCGAAGGCGGTCAGCCGCTCCTCCGTCATGCGGAACGGAAACACATGGACGCCAACGCGCTCCTGTCCCTTGTTCAGCGCCTCCGTGACCAGCGCCCATAGCTCGTCGATCACCGGGTCGGTCATGGCGAAACAGCCGATGGACGCGCACGAGCCATGCATCATCAGATGCGCGCCGGTCCGCTGGTGCGCGCGCTCCAGCAGGTTGGGGTAGCCGAGATTGAAGGCGCGATGGTAGCGGCTGTTGGGGTTAAGCTGGCCGTTGCCGATGGTATAGAAGCCCTCCGGCGACTGGTAATCGCCCTCCTGGACCTTCGGCCCGAGCTGGCCCGACCAGGCGCAGATGGGATAGGTGGCGAACAGCTCGAACTGCCGGCCGCGCTTCATCCACAGTTCCACCTGCCGGTCGCCCTTGAACACGCGCAGGAACACCGGATCGCCGCGCTTCAGGCCCTTCTCCGCCAGACGTTCGTTGAGTTTGGTGAGATCGGGCGTGCCGGGAATCGGATGGCCGAAGAAAAGGTTGTAATGGCCGTTGGGCGAGAACTTCACCGATTGCAGGTCGATCACGCTCGCCGGCTGGCCGTCCGCCAGGTTCCACAGCTTGAGCGTCTTGTCCCAGCTCCCCGAAAGCGCCTGCGTGCCATCGGCGGAAAAGACCGCCGAGGTGACGATGTGCGAATGGCCTTCCAGCGTCTTGATGGGCTTCCCGGTCTCCACATCCCAAAGCTTCAGCACATTGTCCTTGCCGCCGCTGAGCGCCTGACGGCCGTCAGGGGAGAACGCCACGAACAGCACTTCGTCCGCATGCCCGAAGAAAGTCCTGAGCTGCTTGCCCGTGGCCGTGTCCCAGAGCCGCAGCGTCTTGTCCTTGCCGCCGGAGAGCACCTGAGCGCCGCTGGCTGAAAACGCCACCGAAGTCACCTCGCCCATATACCATTCGAAGGTCCTCACAACCTGCGCCGTGGCCAGGTCCCAGAGTTTGACCGTCTTGTCCTTGGCTCCCGACAGCACCTGCCGGCCATCCGGCGAAAATGCCACCGTCAGCACCTCGTCCGCATGGCCTTCGAATGTCTTCAGAAGCTGCTGCGAAGCCGTGTCCCAGAGTTTGAGCGTTTTGTCCCTGCTGCCCGAGAGCACCTGCCGGCCATCGGGCGAGAACGCGGCGGATGTCACCGGAGCAGCGTGCGCGAACATGATCTCGATGGGCTGCCCAGTCACCACGTCCCAGAGCCGGACCCTGTTGTCATCGCCCGCGGTGAGGATCTGACGGCCATCGGGAGAAAACGCCACCGCATTGATGCTCGCCGTTTGCGCGTCGAAGGTGCGGAGCAGGAGGCCGGTGCCCGTGTCCCAGAGCCGGAGCACGTTGTCATGGCCGCCGGAGAGCATCTGCCGGCCGTCCGGCGACAGCGCCACGGCGTTGACGGAGCTGGAATAGCCCTGGTAGACGGCGACGAACGGAATCGCCTGGGCGCCGGCACGGCCAGCCGTCAGCCCGGCCACCGCCAGAAGCGCCAGTTGAGCCAGAATCCGGATGCCGCGCATCATGTTTGTTCGTACCATGCCGCTCTGTCTAACGTTCGAATTCTGAACGTGTACTGTATGGGAAGGCTTTGGGAAACCCTTCCGGCTGCCGGGCGGCGAGACGGCGGGTGTGGCGGAGAGTTTGCGGGAGTTGCGGGTTTATCCATCCAAGTTGAAGGCTTATGTTGAGACCAAGAAGGTGCCCCTCGTGAGCTGCTTCTCAACTTGAAGCTAGGCTTGCTCGACCAAGGGAGGTGTTAAATGACCCCGTTTCAGTGGAAAAATTGCTTTGCCGACATCGCGTCGGCAAGACACGACATTACCATTCAGTCGTTCTTCGACGGTGTGATCTCGCCCGCGATCCGTGCCCTGGAAGACCGCATCGCCGAGCTAGGAAAGAGCGAGGAACCTTTCGCCCGCTTCATGCAAAATGACATTGAGATCATACTGGCGGAAACGAAGAAGGCCTTCGCCCTCTCGGTGCAGTCGATTTGGGAACGGCAGCTACGCGGATATCTTCGCGGCTGCGCCAAGGAGCTTCTGCCTTGCGAGAATCTCGGTGCTAAGATCGAGAAGGCCGACTGGACGAAGCTCTGCGCACTCTTCCGGGACTTACGGGGCATCGAGCTTAAAAATTTTCCAAGTTTCAGCGACCTGGATACCCTGCATTATCTCGGCAATGCCTGCCGCCACGGCGATGGCGCATCGGCGGTTAAGCTCACCGAACGACACCCGGAGTGGTGGCCGGTATACACGCCCCTACCACCAGCGTTTGGACCGTCCGAGCCCCCGAAGCGCACCGTGGACAGCATGGATGTGCCGATCGAGGCCATCGCCAGATTTGTCGCAGCGATCGCGGCCTTCTGGGCTGACGCAAAGTACATCTATAATGAAAGCATCGAGAGGAAGCACACAAGCCTCGAGACGATGCTCGGGCGCGAGCGAACCGAGCGCGCGTGGCGGCCACAGATGCCGAAGGCCTGACCGTGGCTGATGCCGAGTTCATCGTAACTACCATCATCTGCCGCCCCCCTCAAGCCAGCAAATGCGCCACCAGCGCCCGGAGCGCCGCCGGCTTCACCGGCTTGCGCAGCAGCTCGAACCCGCGCCGCGCCATCTCCGCCTCCGTCCCGGCCGAGTAATCCGCCGTGACGATGAACGCCGGCACCTCGCGCCCCGCGTGCAGGCGCACGGCGTCGATGGCGTCGTAGCCCATGTTGCCGGCGCCGAGATGCAGGTCGGCGATGATCAGCTCCGGCTGCGGCGCGCCGTTACTCAGCCGCGCGATGGCGTCGGCGGGCGAGATGGCGGTGACGACGCTACAGCCCCAGCGCGCCAGCAGCGTTTCCATGGCCTCGGCGACGGCGGGCTCGTTCTCGATCAGCAGCACGGTGGCGTCGCGCAGGCCGTAGTGGGGCACGCGGCCGCTCGCGGGCTTGGGCAGCGCCAGCGGCGGCCCGCTGTAGCGTGGCACCAGCACCGAGAACACCGAGCCGCGCCCCACGCGCGAGGTGATGCCGATGGGGTGGCGCATGGCGAGGGCGAGGCGGCGGACGATGGCTAGCCCCAAGCCAAATCCGGTTTGCCCGTCGTCGCCGGCGTCGTAGCGGCGGAACTCCTCGAAAATGGCTTCGCGCCGCTCCGGCGGGATACCGGGGCCAGTGTCCACCACTGCGATGCGCACGTGATCGCCGGCGTTGCGGCAGGCCAGCAGCACGCCGCCCTGGCGGGTGTAGCGCAGCGCGTTGGAGAGCAGGTTTTGCAGGATGCGCTGGAGCAGCAGCGGATCGGTGACGACTTGCGCGTCGGTGGGGCGGACGCGGAGCTGGAGCTGCTTGCGCGCGGCGGCCGGCGCGAACGCCTGCGCCAGCGGCTCGATGACACCCGCCAGCGCGAACGGGCACGGCTCCGGTTTCAGCACGCCCGCGTCCAGTTTGGAGATGTCGAGCAGCGTGCGGATCAGGTCTTCCAGCGTCGTGAGGGCGCGGCTGATCTGGCCGATGAGACTTTCCGCCTCCGGTTTCGCCTCGATCTCGCCCAGTGCCGCCGTTGCCAGCCGCGCCGCGTTCAAGGGTTGCAACAGGTCGTGGCTGAGCGCGGCGAGGAACGAGGTTTTGGACAGATTGGCGGCCTCCGCAATGCTCTTGGAGCGTTGCAGCTCGTCGTTGGACCGCTCCAGCGACCGCAACGCCTCCTGCAATTCCTGCGTCCGCCGCCGGACCTGGCCTTCCAGCGCGATGGCGGTCTCGAACAGGCTGAACGCGCCGGACTGGTGATCGGCCGAGCGCTCCACCCGCGACATCAGCACGGCGTTGATTTTCTCCAGCTTGGCGATTTTGCGGTCGCGCTCGTCGGGCATGCCGTCCATCAGCCGGTCTCCCCGTCATCCGGCGGCACCGCGCGCCGTCCGATGGCGACGCCGGTGAGCGTCTGGTTGAGGTGCATCGAGCGGTACTGCTCGCCGTAGGAATTGAAGCCGATGACGCGATGTTTGCGGTAGAGGCCGGAGAGCTGTTGCGTCAATTGCCGCTGCTGGGCGTCGAGCCGGCGCAGCACACAGTCGAAGGCAACATAGACATCCGGCACGCCGATTTCGGCCTCGACCTCCGCGAAGGTATCGTTGAGGCTTTCCAGGATGTCGCGCGGCTGAGCGGCGGTGAGCACCATGCCCTCGTCGATGGCGCAGAAGAAGCTGAGCGAGCCGTCGCTGTTCACGCGCTGGATGGAGCGGGCGTAATGCCTGCCGCCGACGCGCACCACCACCGGATGCGCGGCGAAGGCGAACGGGTCCAGCTCGCCGCCGGTCACGCCCACCATGCGGGCGTATTCCTCCGCCGCCGGTTCGGCGTTGAGTTCCTTGACGATGCGCAGTTCGGTGTCCGCTTCGGTGACGACCATTTTGGTGTCCGTGGGCGCGAAATGGTCGGATTTGAAGGTGCGGAAGGGCAGGGTGGTGTGCACCAGTACCAGCGCCGCCGCGTCGGTGTGGGCCGCGCCGCCGGCGATGATGGACGCGTGCTCGAAATGCAGGTTGTCGCCGGCCGACCCGCCCACCAGCGGCACTTCGTCGAGCGAGGCGTAAATGGCGGAGATCACGGCTTCCTCACGCCGGCACATGCCGTCGATGAGCAGGATGGCGAACACCGTGCCGGGCGCCGCGCCGGGGACCAGCGCCGCCAGCCGTCCGCGCAGGTCCTGCACCACGCGCCGGCCATGCTCGACGCCGAAGCCCGACAGGTTCAAAACCGGCTGTGCCACGATGGTGAAGTCGGCTGCGGGGAAGCCGAGGGCGGCCACGCTGCCGTCGCTCAGGCCCTCGGGCGACAGCTCGCCCGCCGTGGAGCATCCCGCGATTTGGACGCCGGGGAAAAGCTTGTTAAGCTCGGCGGCAAGCTCCTGTGCGTCGTAATGGGCCGAGAAGAACACCAGGAGCGCGGCCAGCGGCTGCGGGGCGATCCCCGCCCGGATGACGAGCGCCGCTTCCCGCGCCGTGGCGGCCTGAGCCGAGGCGACAGAAACCACGCGTCCATCGTCACTGGTGGAGCCAGCCGATGCCAAGTTCGTTTCTCCCGTGATGTGCCGGTTTTCCGGCTTTTTCCGCCCTGTGATCCAGGCGCGCGCGTCCATAGTACCTTATGGCAATACCCGCGCAAGCGGTGCTCCATACAATTGCGCAATCCATAAAACAAAATTGGGAGGATGCCGTGTATCAAGAAGCGGTCAATAAGCTTACCGCGCAGCAGCTCTATCGCGCGCAATACGACAATTTCATCGGCGGCGACTGGGTCGCCCCCGTAGAAGGCCGGTATTTCGACAATCCCAGCCCGATCAACGGCACCACGCTGTGCCGCGTCGCCCGTTCGACAGCCGCCGACATCGAACTCGCTCTCGACGCCGCCCATAAGGTGCGCGAAGTCCTGGGCGAAGACCCCTGTGGCGCAACGCTCGATCATCCTGAACAAGATCGCCGACCGGATGGAGGAGAAGCTCGACCTCCTGGCGCTCGTCGAGACCATCGACAACGGCAAGCCGATCCGCGAGACCACCGCACGCCGACCTGCCGCTGGCGATCGACCATTTCCGCTATTTCGCCGGCTGCATGCGCGCCCAGGAAGGCAGCTCTGTCGCGAGATCGACCACGACACCGTCGCCTACCATTTCCATGAGCCGCTCGGCGTCGTCGGCCAGATCATTCCGTGGAACTTCCCGCTGCTGATGGCGGTGTGGAAGCTGGCGCCGGCGCTTGCCGCCGGCAACTGCGTGGTGCTCAAGCCGGCCGAGCAGACGCCGATGGCGATCATGGTGCTGATGGACATGATCGGCGACCTGCTGCCGCCCGGCGTGCTCAACGTCGTCAACGGCTTCGGCGTCGAAGCCGGCAAGCCGCTGGCGCAGAACAAGCGCGATCGCCAAGGTCGCCTTCACCGGCGAGACCACGACCGGCCGGCTGATCATGCAGTACGCCGCCGAGAACATCATCCCCGTGACGCTGGAGCTGGGCGGCAAGTCGCCGAACATCTTCTTCGCCGACGTCATGGACGAGGACGACGATTCTTCGACAAGGCGCTGGAAGGCTTCACCATGTTCGCGCTGAACCAGGGCGAGGTCTGCACCTGCCCGAGCCGCGCGCTGGTGCAGGAGAGATCTACGACCGCTTCATGGAGAGGGCCATCGCCCGCGTCGCAGAAGATCAAGCAGGGCCATCCGCTCGACGCCTCGACCATGATCGGCGCGCAGGCGTCCAACGATCAGCTCGAGAAGATCCTGTCCTACATCGACATCGGCCGGCAGGAAGGCGCGAAGGTGCTGACCGGCGGCGGACGTGCGCAGCTCGGCGGCGAACTGGAGGACGGCTACTACGTGCACGCCGACCATCCTCGAAGGCCACAACAAGATGCGCGTCTTCCAGGAGGAAATCTTCGGCCCGGTCGTCTCCGTGACGCCGTTCAAGGACGAGGACGAGGCGCTCTCCATCGCCAACGACACGCTGTACGGCCTCGGCGCCGGCGTGTGGACGCGCAACGGCAACCGCGCCTACCGCTTCGGCCGCGCCATCCAGGCGGGCCGCGTGTGGACCAACTGCTACCACCTCTATCCGGCGCACGCGGCGTTCGGCGGCTACAAGCAGTCGGGCATCGGCCGCGAGAACCACAAGATGATGCTGCGGCACTACCAGAAGACCAAGAACCTGCTGGTGAGCTACACGCCGAAGGCGCTGGGCTTCTTCTAAACGCGGCTCATAGTCTCCATATGAGCGAGAGAGGGCGAGGATCGGAACCTCGCCCTTTTTTTATTCAAGGCTTTGGCAAGGTGGAAGGTGTGGTCCCGTCAGCGCGTAATCATGCCGCCGTGCCCGGACGCGTCAAGGACAAGCCGGCCCGAGCGCCGGAGGTGCGAGAGGAGCGGTTGGGCGCAGCACAGAGCGACGGGAACTTAGAACTCCGGTCGCTGCGCGATCCTGGACCCGTCCTGCGCGCGGCGGCTTGTACTGCGTGCATGGCCGGGACGAAGGAATGGACCTCCTGGCCGAACGAAGGAAATCCTGCTTTTCAAAGCATATTTGGGAGGTGCGCAAATGGTTGATCGCGTGACTGTCACGCCCGCCGCGGCCGAAGTCGTCGAACGGCTTCGCTCGATGCATGGGGCGCTGCTATTCCACCAGTCCGGCGGCTGCTGCGACGGCAGCTCGCCCATGTGCTATCCGGCGGGCGAATTCCGTGTGGGCGCGCAGGACGTTTATCTCGGCAGCATCGCAGGATGCGAATTCTACATGGGCGCCGCTCAGTTCGAATACTGGCGCCACACCCAGGCTCATCATCGACGTGGTGCCAGGACGCGGCGGCGGCTTTTCGCTGGAAGCGCCCGAAGGCGTGCAATTCCTGACGCGAAGCCGCTTGTTCACTGACGAAGAGGCCGCTGAACTGGACGCAGGCGGCGAACCCCGGCGCGGGGACGCCCCGGCCGCATAACGGGTGCGGCGGCGCATTGGTCATTGCACTGGCCTCGCGGTGTGGTATGTGTCGCCGGACATCTACACGCGGCGGATATTCTGCCTCCCGCGTCAAACTCAGTGTTGACGCTTGCGGCGCCGGCAGCCAAGACTGCTATCCGCAAGCCTTCCCGATGATAGGAACCGGTTTAACAAAATGCTGGAAGTGTCCGATTCAACGTATTTAAGCACCATCTTCGCTGGCGTCTGGGCCGATA
This sequence comes from uncultured Alphaproteobacteria bacterium, assembly GCA_963827885.1. Classification (GTDB taxonomy): domain Bacteria; phylum Pseudomonadota; class Alphaproteobacteria; order Rhizobiales; family Rhodomicrobiaceae; genus CAWHDD01. The sequence continues at coordinate 94,808 of CAWHDD010000021.1, forward strand.
TGGGGCAATCCAGCTTCTGGATCGGTGTTGTGCAGATCATCTGGATCGACATTCTTCTGGCTGGCGACAACGCGGTCGTCATCGCGCTGGCCTGCCGCAACCTGCCGCCTAAGATGCGCGTCTGGGGCATGGTTTTCGGCGCCGGTGCGGCTGTCCTGCTGCGCATCCTGGCGACACTGGTGATCGCCACGCTGATGTCGGTGCCGTTCTTGAAAATCGCCGGCGGGCTGGCGCTGTTCTACATCGCCGTGAAGCTGCTGATGCCCGAGGACGAGGGCAACGCGGAGGACAAAATTGCCTCCAGCGAGCGCCTCTGGCAGGCCGTGCGCATCATCGTTCTCGCCGACATTGTGATGAGCCTCGACAATGTCATCGCCATCGCGGCGGCGTCCAAGGGGCATGCGCTGCTGTTCATTTTCGGGCTGGCGGTCAGCATTCCGCTGATCGTGGCGGGCGCGGGAATGGTGATGACGCTGCTGACGCGCTTCCCGGCGCTGATCTGGGCCGGCGGGGCGCTGCTGGGCTGGATCGCGGCTCAGGTGATTTTCAACGATCCCGCCATCCGTCCCTACTTCGACCGCCGCTTCGGCATGGACACGGCGCATATGCTTGAATATCTGGCCGCGACTGCCGGCGCGCTGGCGGTCATCGCGGCGGGATACAAGGTGCGGCCTGGCCCATCGCAACCGGCGTGAGCTAGTACAGCCCGAGGAAAGTTCGCACTCATTTGCCGCGAGCGCCCGAGCGAACTTGCCTCGGACAAGCTGTACTAGAATCAATAAGTTGCTAGTACGCCTTATCCGCCGGCAGTCCTGTAAGCGCTCGCGGCATATGGGGCAGGACTTGCCTCGCGGGGCGTACTAGTACGCTCAATTCCGGCAGAAATCGCGGGAGTTGGGTGTCCATTCGCCGAAGCCGCTGGCGACCATGTTGGCGATGACGCGGCAGACATATTGCTTTTGCGCCGGATTGTTGTTGGGTCCGGCGTTGTAACGGGCGACGGCTAGCGTCCAGGTGCCCTCGCGCGCCCGCAGCTCTTTCAGAAACCGCGCCGCGTAATCCACGTTCTTGGCCGGGTCGAACATCTCCTCCACCGAAGCGAAGCTGCGCCCGTGGTAATGGTGGTTGATCTGCATGCATCCCAGGTCGATCAGCTTGGCGCCCGTCGCGCGCGCTTCGGCGAACTGGCGCACGGCATCGGGCAGATTGGCGCCATAGGCGGGCCGGCCGTCGATATTGAGCGCGAAAGGCTGTAACGAGCCCTTGCGCCCGGTTTCAGTAAGGCCCACGGCATAGAAAATGTTGAGCGGCACGCCGTATTTTTCTGACGCCCGCACCATTTCCCGCTCGCACAGATTGCCATCCGCACCGAGCGCCGCGAACGGCAGGCTACACGTAAACATCGCCGCCAAGGCGATCCGCATTGGCTTTGTCATGACTGTTCCCGCTCCGTGTTTCATGCTGCGCGCTGCCGTCGCGTTCCTGGTGCTGCGGCGAGCCGGGGGATTGCCCGCCGGTCTGTGACGAGCCCTGCTGCTGCTGGCCGGAGGATTGCGCCCCCGGATTGGCCTGAGCTTGCGGGGCGGCACCCGTCCGCGCCGCATCACTGACCTGCACGGCCAGCGCATCGACGCGATAACCGGCGGATTGCAGCAGGTGCGACAGGGTTTTCTGATCGTCCTCGATCATGCGGGCGGTTTCCCGGCGGCTCGCTTCCACATGCACCTCCAGCCCGTCATTCTTGATGGACAGATGCACCGTCAGCGTGCCGAGATCGGCGGGTTCGAGCTGGATGGTGAGCGTGCGTATAACAGTCGCCGGATGGGTGCCGCCTGCGGGCGTTTCAGGCGCGGACGCGGGTGCGGCCAGTTCCACGGCGATCCGGTCCGACAATTGGCGCGCAGGCGGCTGTTGCGGCAACGGCGGCGTGGCGGATGTCTCGCCCATGGCAGGCGCCTGCGTTTCGATCAAGCCGCCCGGCTCACGTTGCGGTGCTGGCGGAGCGGATTCGGCTTGCACCGCCGGTTCCGCAGGAGCTGCCTCTGTCACGGCGGGCGCGGCCGGCCCGGCACCGTCATCGAATACCGCATCAACCGGCGCGGCATAGCTGGCGGGCGTCTTGATGGTGTGCGGGCGGACCGGCGCGAAATGCGTCTCCTGGTGCAGCACCTTGATATCCGTGCGCGGCGCGGCGGTCTGGAGAGCGAGGCGTTCAGCGGACAGCGGCAATTGCGATGGCAATTCGCTCTGCGGAGGTTCGCCAGCCGGCGGGTCTGCCATGGGGGGCGGTGCCATGGCCGGCGCCATACCCGGCCATGACGGCATCGCCAGCCCCGGACTAACCGCCGCTGCGGCTTCGGGCTGGCTGGGCGGCGTATCCCGTGTGCCGCCGCTTTCTTCTGGCGATGCCGGGAGGGGAAGATCCTCTGACTCGCCGGTGTTGACGGGCACGGGTATTGGCAATGGGGACAGCTCCACGGCGGCCTCAACCGCTTCCATGGGTGGCGCCGGCATCTGCGGCAGTGCGGCTGGTGCGGCCTTTGGTGACATGACAAGGCCGGCGCCCGTCTGTGTGCCGCTGCTTTGCGAGACGCATGTGAGGCTGCGGATGAGTTCGGAGATCGCGGGCGTTTCCGGCGGCGGGGCGGCGGCCGGCGCAGTGGCAGGCGGCAGTTCAACCGCACCGCCCTGGGACACCGCTGTGACCGCAGCCGGGTTTTCGCCGGCCGGTTTCCAGTCTGGCAGCTTCGCCACCGGCGCGTGCAGGCTTACCGGCAATTCCAGCGGACGCGGAGGCGGAGGCGCGGCGGTGGCTGGCAGCCTGACGCCAGCGGCGCCGCTTGCCGCCGGCGTCTTCTGCGTCCCGTCCGCCGGAAGCGTCGGCGGCTCGGCGCTGGCGGCCGAAGGCGCTGCCGGCGGATGAGCAGGCGCCAGGCGGGACAGCATCTCGGGGAAATGCCCCCCTCTCATTGCCCCCCCTCTCATTGGGGAGGTGCTGCCGGAAAGTGTGCCAGGTGCCCCGATCTCCACGGCAAGCGTCAGACGGCCGGGGAACGTTGTGTCCGGCGCGGCGTCCGGCGTCACGGTGCGCGCTGCGGCGCCAGCGAAGGTCTCGCCGGCGGGCGCCAGACGGGAGAGCATGCCGGAAAATGTGCTTTCCACGCCCGCGTCCAGGGGCATACCGCGCACTGCGAGGTCCGCACCCGTCTCACCGGCTGGCGCCATACGGGCCAGCAGGTCTGGAAAAGCATCCTTTTCGCCCGCCGCCGCACCGCTCATACCCTCGACCCTGGCCGTGTCGAGGAGGGGGGCGCCTTGCCGCTTGCCGCCAGCGGCCTGACCTTGCGCGGGCAGGAGGACGCTGGAGCGGTCGGGAACGATGCAGGGAGTGCTCATGGGTTGTTTTCCTATCATCGCGCCGCCGGAAAGCCGGGTTTGCTGTTCAGCAGGCTGACCGCCGCCGCCAGGACATCCTTGCTGCGCGCGGTGGCCTTCTCGCCGATGTCCACACCATTCTGCACCGGCAGGGCAGCATCCGCCGGAGTGGCGGGCGGCGGCGGCGCTTCGGCCTGGGTGAGCACGGGCAAACGCCGCACCTCCTGCGCCACGAACAGCGCGGCGTCCAGCATGGCGGCGTCCTTCCTGGCGAGCTGGGTGCGCTGTATCCCCTGAAGCCCGGCAAGCGCTTTTTCGTAATCATCCGTCACAATGGCGGCGGCGTTTTCGTAAAGCTGTACGCGCCAGCTCTCGGCCGTGCCAGCGGGGGTGAGGCTGGCGGCGCGTCCGGCGGTGTAGCGGGTGAAGGCCACCTTGCCCCGGCGGATACCCTCCGCTGCCGCCACCATGTAAAGCTCCTGGCGTTCATCGGGATTGAGTGAGTCCAGCACCGGCTCCAGCCGCCGCAGCAGATTGAGATCATCGACATATTTGCTTGCCGCCAGCGTCCTGCCGAATTCCCGCCGGAAAATGATGCCGTACACGCAATGGCCGAAGCGCCGGAAATACTGCGACGAGATCACCTCGAAGTTCTCCAGCTTATTATCCGCCGCCATCATGAATGCCTGACGGCGCAGGGCCGACTCTTCCACCAGCGTGCCCGGAGCCAGGAGTTTGGCATCGTCGAACAGGCTGCTGGCGAGGCGGATATTGTTTTTCTTCTCCGCCAGCATCGCCTGCACCAGCGCGATCAGGCCGGCAAGGCTGGGATCGAGCGTGCGGGCGTCGAATTTGGACAGCAGCCGGTCCGCCTCGGCCATGCGCCCCTCGCTATAGGCGAGTGCGCCCTTGAGCAGCCCTATATCGACCGCCGGATTGACGCCGTGTTCCAGAAGCTGGCGCAGCACGCTGGGATTGCCGCCGCTGAGGACGAAAATCACGGCGGCGCGGGCATTGCGCGGGTCCTGCCAGACTTCCGGGGCGGCCTTGCTCAACTGCGCGGAAATCTGGGGTATGAATTTCTTCTGGAACGCATGGGCCGAGAGGCTGCCGCGCGCGACCTGGTCCTGCACCGTCCGCAGCGAACGGACCAGTTCATAGGGCTGTTTCGCGGGCTCCTCCTCACCCAGCGCCGGCAGGGCAATGACGGCGGCGGCGATCACGGCGGCGATGCCGTGGCATGCGGAACGCGGGAGCAGCCTCATCGCTTCGGCTCCCGCAACAGGATTTCGATGCGCCGGTTATGGGCCGCCTCCGGGGTTTTCGGAAGCTTGGGACTGCGGTCGGAGTATCCTTCCACGCGCTCGAAGCGGGTCTCGGCCAAGCCGCTGCGCACCAGCATGTAATAGGCCATATGCGCCCTGGCCGTGGACAGGCGCCAGTTATCGTATTTTGTGGATTTGAACGGCCGGCTATCGGTGTGACCGCGCACGATGAGCGAGCCGGGATGCGCCGCCAGCACCTTGCCAATCTTCTCCATGGCGACCACCAGTTCGGGGCGCGGCTCGGCCGAGGCGCTCGTAAACATGCTGAAATTGAGTTCGTCTGTCAGGCTGACCAGCAGGCCGTCTTCGGTAACGGTCACTTCGATATGGGGCAGGGCGCCGAGCCCCGAGACCTTCAGCGCCCTGGCAATCTCGTTATCGACCTTGATGCCCTCGCGTTCGGCGGGCGTGGCATTGGGCGGCACCGGCTTTTCGCCATTGGCCGCCTTGTCTGGCGGGGGTTGCGCACCGTTCTTTTTGGCTTCGCCGGCGTCCTTGGCCTCCTCCTTGGCGTCTCCGGCAGTTTTTCCGCCCGTTTTGCCGGCTTCGGTGTCTGGCGTCTGGGGACTGCCGGTCTCCTCCTTCGGCTCGCTCTTCTGGGCGTCGGGCGCCGGCTGACGCTGGAACGCCGGATCGAATGGATCGCGAAAGGCGTCCCCGGACCCCTTCTGGGTATCGCCGGTGCTCTTCTTGGAAATATCGACCTCGGCGGCCAGCTTGGCGAGGACACCGTATGGATCGCTGAACAGCGTCTCTTCCCTGGAGCCGCTATTGTCCAGCTCGGATTTCTCCTGGGGCTTGGCCTCGTCTTTCTCGCCCTTTTTTTCTTCGCCCTGGGTGCTGGGTTTACTCTTGGGCTTTTTCTTCGGCTTCTCCTTTTGCTCCTCGGTTTTGAGCTTCTCACTGCTTTCCGGGTCGCTCATCTCGTGCACCCCCTTGGGCATGGGGTTTTTGTCGGTGAGCTTCAACGGGTTGAAATAGGCCGCGACCTGGGTGAGCGTCTTCTCGTCGGTGGAATTGATTAGCCACATCACCAGGAAGAACGCCATCATGGCGGTCATGAAATCGGCATAGGCGATTTTCCAGGCGCCGCCATGGTGGGGGTGGTCGTCATCGCCGTGCCCGCGCCGGATGATGACGATTTCATGGGCGCTGCTGTCTTCGTCGCCGGTTTTCATGCTTCGGGCTCCTTGTCCGTTGCGGGGAGAGTTCCGGCTGGTTCACCGGAAAGCCCGAGTTTTCCGGCCCAATCGGCAAGGCAGGTTTCCAGGGTTGTCTGGCCAATTTCGACGCGGATATCGCAGGCTTCGGCCGGCAGAAACACCGCAGCGATGGTCTGGCCGGTCAGTTTTTCACGCAGCGATCGCAGCAAGTCATCGGGGCCGGAAATCACCAGCCGCGCACCGGCGTCCTTGGACACCAGCACATGGAGCTTTTCCATGAGTGCGGCGGCAGCCTGCTCGCGCAGTCCCGCCATGAGCACCGGCCGCAGAACGCGCGCCGCTGCCTCCGCGATGCGGGTCTCGATTTCCGCCAGCGCCGATGTCAGCCGGGACTCCAGCCGCGCCGCCTGCGCCGTGACCCAGGCCGTGCGTTCGCGGGCCATCTCCGCCTGGAATTTGCGATTCTGCTCTGCCAGCATGGCGTCGAACTCCGCCCAGGCGCGAGCCTTGGCGTCGGCCTGTCCGCGCGCGTAAGCTTCCTCGACCTTGGCTTGCGGATGCTGGATCGACGGAAACGGGCATTCGCCGGCATCCGTGCGCGCCTTGCCGCCGCTCTGGCTCGCGGCTGGGAAAGGGCTTTTCAGTGCCGGCGGCTTGGGCACGCGCGCAGGCTGCGGCGGCGCTGCTTCGGCCCCGCCAGCCTTTGGCTTGAAAGCGGCACCGGCTGGCGCCGGCGCATTCTGTTGCGTGCGTGCCGCCCTTTCCGGGTCCAGTTCCACGAGAAAGCGGGCAATCGGTGAGGCTGCCATGGGCGATTACTCCCGCATCCACTGTTTGAGGAGAGCGGCCGCCTGCTGCTCTTTGAACTGAACGATCTGTTCGAGGCGCTTCTTCGGCGGCAAACCGCGTGCCGGCCCGGTGCCGGGCGGGGAACCAGGCGGCGCCTCGCCCTCGGGCGGCGGCAGACCTGCCGTTGCTTCTGAAACACCCGCGGCTCCAGGCGCGCCAATCGCCCGCGCTCCGGCAGCGCCTGAAACGGCCAGTATCGGCGTGGCGGCAAGCTGAGGCGGCGGGGCCTGCTGGGCGAGAACCTTCAGGGCGGGCTTCAGGCCGAACCAGATCAGCAGGACCGTCACCGCCAGAACGGTGAGCGAATTCAGCACCGCGCCCGTGTAATGCAGCAACTGATCGACGACTGGCGGCCCTGGCACCGGCTCAAGCCCGTTGGTGGCACCGGCGAAATCCACGGCCTCGACGGTGATCTGGTCGCCGCGCTTGGTGTCCGCGCCGGCAGCGGACGTGACCAGGCGCTCCACTTCCTTGATCCGGGCCTCAAGGGCGCCAGGCGAGGCGCTCTCGCCCAATACGGCGGCAAGGCGCTTGCGGTTGATGACGACGGCCACGGCCAGCTTCTCGATCTTGTAGCCTTCGCTCACGGTCGCTGTGGTCTTGGTGCTGACCTCGTAGTTCACCGTCTCCTCGCGCCGTTCGTTCTGGCGCTTGGACTGGTCGCCGCCGGACTGAGCGGCGCCTTCCTCGGCCGGGACGTTTTGCTCAACGCCGGTGGCCCAGGCGCGGTTGGCGTTCTGCGAACTGCCGGTATCCTTCACCGTGCGCACGGAGCGCTCGACGCGCCCCTCGGGATCGTAGTTGGTTTCGTTGATCTGCCGCTTGTCGGTGTTGAGCCGCGCTGCGACGCTGACCTCGAAATTGCCCAGGCCCAGATAGGGCGTGAGCGTCTGGCGCACGTTGTCCTGCATGTCGGAGCTGACGCGCTTTTCCAGCCCCACCATTTTGCCGGAGTTGGCCAGGAAAGCGTCGCCGCCAGCCGCCAGCACGGTGCCGTCGGTGCTGAGCACGGTCACCTGGTCGATGGTCATGCCGGGGACGGCGGCCGACAACGAGATGCCGGATGGCCTGGGCGGCGGCGAAATCGCCGACCGACTCCGTGCGGATGATGACCGAGGCCGAAGGCGGCTGCTGATTGCGCCGGAACGAGCCGGTGTCGGGCAGCACGATGATGCACGCGCGCGGCCTTCACGCCCTTCATGGCCTGGATGGTGCGCGCGATTTCGCCCTCCAGCGCGCGCACCCGCGTGATGTCCTGCATGAACGACGTCAGGCCCATGGAGCCGAGCTTGTCGAACAGCTCGTAGCCGGCATTCGAGCTGGTGGGCAGGCCCTTTTCGGCGAGCAGCATGCGGGCGCTGGGCGGTCTGGTTCTAGGCGACCATCACGGCGGTGCCATCGGCGGCGACATCGAACGGGATGCCGGCCTCGCTCAGCGCCGCGCCGATGCGGCTGACGTCCTGGGCGGTGAGGCCGGTGTAAAGCGTTTCGAAGTCCGGGCGGCTGAGATAATAGCTGCCGAATCCGATGATGGCGGCAATGCCGGCGCCGAGCAGCGCAAGAGTCACGAGACGCCGGGCGCCGAGGTTGAGCAAACTGCTCAACAGACGTTCTAGCTGTTCCCGCGCGCTCATGCGAAGCCCTGGCTGCCCTGACGAATTGCCCCGGCGCGAGTGTCTGTGGATAACCTTGTGTGAGAGTTATGAAGTGGCGTCTAAGCCCGCCAAATAGCGTGGCTGCGGCACGATTTAGCCGCTCCCTCAGCCCGGCGGCTAAACGAACGACCGCACCAGTCCGCCGATCAGCAGATTCCAGCCGTCGATCAGCACGAAGAACAGGATCTTGAACGGCAGCGAGATCAGCGTCGGCGGCAGCATCATCATGCCCATCGACATGGTGAGCGTCGCCACGATCATGTCGATGACCAGGAAGGGCAGCACGATCAGGAAGCCGATCTCGAAGCCGCGCCGCAGCTCGGAAATCATGAACGCCGGGATCAGCACGCGCAGCTCGACCTCGCCGCCCTCCGGTTTGGCCTTGAATTTCTCCTGCGCCAGGTCCTCGAACAGGCGCAGATCCTTCTCGCGCACATTGGCCTGCATGAAGGTCTGGAACGGCGCCGTGACCTTCGTATACGCCTCCTGCTCGCCGATCTTGTTCTCCATGAACGGCTGCACGCCGTTCTGCCACGCCTGGTCGAAGGTCGGCGCCATGACGTAGAAGGTCATGAACAGCGCCAGGCTGATGAGGATCAGGTTGGCGGGTGTCGTCTGAAGCCCCAGACCGGTGCGCAGGAACGACAGCGCGATCACGAAGCGCGTGAAGCTCGTCACCATGATGAGCAGGCCCGGCGCCACCGATAGCACCGTGAGAATCAGGATCATCTGGATGATGCGGCCGGACACCGTGCCGTCGCCAGCGGGAATCAGCGTTTCGAGGCTTGGCACCTGCCCAGGCGCGGCTGGCGCTGGCGCGGCGTATGCGCCGGGTGTCAGCGTCAGGGGCAGCAGCAGCGGCACGAGCAGCAGCAGCGCCGCGCCCATCGCCAGATACGCCGCGCGGCGGCGTGCCGCATTTCTGAGACTGCGGAGGGACGCCATCATTCGAAAATCAACGTTTGGATGAGCAGTTCGTGCACCCGGCCGCCGCTGCGCACGCGCACGCGCTCGGCCAGATCTTCGCGCAGATGCTGGAAGCCGCTGGAGCCTTGGATCTGTGCCAGTGTCACGGTTCTCAAAAACGCCACGACATCCTCGCCGATCTGCGCCGCCAGGAGATCGGCCTGCTTGGCCTCGGCGGCCTCGACGATGATCGAGGCTTCAAGGCGTAGCCAGGTGCGATCCGGCGCGGCCAGATTTGTCACGACCGCAGGCAGCGATTTGACGATCGCGCCCTCCGGCACCACCTTGGCGATGGCGTGAATCACTGGCGCATCGGCTTCCCGTTTCGCTGCCACCTGTGCCACCAGCCCTACGATCTGCATGCCGAAAAAAACGCCGGCCCCCACGGCCAGCAGTGTGCCCGCGAGAATGCCGATGATGAGGGATAGCGGCGAGGTCTTTGGCGGCGGCGCTTCTTTCTTCGGGGCCGCCGGTTTGGGCGGCGGCGGCGGTGGCGCGCTGCCGTCCTCGTCGTCGCTGTCGTCACCGCTTACGGCCATCTTCCCCCTCCAGTGTTCCGGCGCTATCCCCAAAACGCTAAGCGCCGCCTTGGGGAACTCCGCTCAGGCCGTCCGCCAGCTAAAACGGCCCGATGATATCCAGCAGTTGATGCGCGATGCTGGGCTGCTGCACTTCCATGAGGCGGCCCCGGCCTCCGTAAGAAATCCGCGCCTCGGCGATCTTGTCGTAGGAGATCGTGTTGTCGGCCGAGATGTCGCGCGGGCGGACGATCCCCGCGACGCTCAGCACGCGCACCTCGAAGTTCACGCGCACCTCCTGCGTGCCCTTGATTACCAGATTGCCGTTGGGCAGCACGCCGGTGACGACGGCCGCCACCAGCAGGTCGATGCTTTCCGAGCGGGCGATGTTGCCTTTGCCCTTGCTCTCGGTATTGCCTTTGATGTTGGCGCTGGTGTTGCCGGTGTGCTTCACCTCGCTCTTGGTATCCTTGATGTCGTATTCGTAATCGAAGTTGAGGCTCTTTTTGGTGTCGCGCGTGCGATTGGAGGTGTTGTCCAGGGACGCCCTGTCCTTGATGGAAATCTTCACCGTGACGACGTCGCCGATCAGGATGGCGCGCGAGTCGCGGAACAGATCGGCGCTGGCGTTCACCCACAGCGAGTTGCCATGGTGGCGCTGGGCATGGGGACTGGGCAGAGTATCGACGGCGACCCGGTCGGTCTTGAGGCCAGCGCCCACGGGCGTCAGGTGCGGCTCGCGGTTGAAGTCCATGGGATCGACGGCACAACCGCAAAGACAGGCGGTGAGGAGCGTTATGGTGAGAAAGCGGGTCATGATTTCTTATCGCTGGCTGCGGGTTTCGGGGGCGCCTCGGTCTTGTCGCCGCCGGGAGGTTTCTGATCCTTGCCCGCCTCCTTGGGTTCCGGCACCTTGGCCGCGCCGGCGATGATGGCGCTGAGGCGGGCGGCCTTGGCGGGCGGGATGTCGTTCATGATGGTGCTGGCGGCGCGCGTGTTGAGCTTGGTGAGCACGGCGGCGGCCGTTTCCTCGTCAAGCTCGGTCAGTTGCGCGGCGGCGGTGTCGGGTTTCATGCGCGCATAAATACTGATCAGGCTTTCGTGGGCCTTTTTTGCGAACTCGTCACGCTTGGCCAGCCAGACCTTGTATTCGTCGATTTTGGCCTGCAACTGGGCAACGCGGCTGTCGATGTCGCGGGCGGTATCCTCCATCACCTTCTTCTGCCAGGCGAAGCGGGCGTCGGCGGCAGCATTGGCGATGCCGGTGCAATACTGTTCAGCGGGGGGCGCGCCGGGCATTGGGGCCGGTTCGGGTTCGGGCGGACGGGGCTTTTCCGGCTTGGGCAAGGGGGCGGCAGTTTCGGGGGCCGCTTGCGTTGCGGTGTAAATTCGCACCGGCGGCGGGGTGTGGCTGACGGGCGGCTGCGGCGTTTTCTGACGCGGGGCGGCCTGCTCCCTTGGCGGGCGGACGGCGGCGGCGGCGGGATTGGGACGGGCAGCCGGCCGCGTTTCCAGCACGGAGGTTATGGGCTCCGGTGCGGCAACCGCCGCCTGGAGGTTGATGGGCCGGATGTCCAGCGGCTGTGTCCCCGGCGCGGCAGGCGGCACCTCCAAGGGGATGGGGAAATCAGGCCGTCCCGGTTCGCCTCCAACCCTCGGCTCGGCGGGCTCCGGTGTCCATCCAGGCGCCGGCTGGGCGGCGGCCATGGCGCAGACGGCGATGAGCGTCACGGCAAAAGCGCATAGCGAAGCGGCTGCGGCAGCAGCACGGCGGGCCATCACTGCACCACCAGTTCAGCCTGGAGCGCCCCGGCCGATTTGATGGCTTGCAGAATGGCGATGATCCCGGCCGGCTTCAGCCCGATCTTGTTCAGCCCGCGCACCAGCGTATGCAGGTCGGTGCCTTTGACGACGGCCAGATTGCCGCCCATCTCCTCGGTTTCCACGGCGGTTTGCGGCGTGACCACGGTCTTGCCCTCGGAGAAGGGCTGCGGCTGCGAAACCTTGGGCGACTCCGTCACGCGGACGGTGAGGCTGCCATGGGCGACGACGACGGTGGAAATCTGCACGGCGCGGCCGATGACGATGGTTCCGGTGCGCTCGTCGATGACGATGCGCGCGGGTGTGTCCACCTGCACCATGAGTTCGCCGAGTTCCGCCACGAAGCGCGCCCCGCCAACATTGCGCGGCTTGTCGAGGCTGATGGTCCGCAGATCTTTCTCCCGCGCCACCTTCCTGCCGAAACGCCGCTGGCTGTAGGCGTTGATGGCGTCGGCCACGCGGACGGCGGTGGCGAAATCGGGGTTGCGCAGTTCCAGGGCCAGGGCGTTGCCTTCGGTGAATGGCGTGCCCACTTCCTGCTCGACGAGGGCGCCGTTGGGGATGCGCCCCGCGGTGGGCACGCCTTGCGTCACCTTTTCCGCCGCGCCGGCCGCCGCGAAGCCCGACACGGCCAGCGGCCCCTGCGCCACGGCGTACATCTGATGGTCCGGGCCGATCAGCGGCGTCAGCACCAGCGAGCCGCCCGTCAGCGACGTGGCGTCGCCGAGGGACGAGACCGTCACGTCGATGCGCGAACCCTTGCCGATGAAGGGCGGGATTTCCGCCGTCACCATCACGGCGGCGATGTTCTTGGTGCGCGGGCGGTTATCGCGCACGTTGACGCCCATGCGGTCGAGCATGGACAGGATCGACTGCTCGGTGAACGGCGAGTTGCGCAGCGAATCGCCCGTGCCGTTGAGGCCGACGACGAGGCCGTAGCCCATGAGCTGGTTGGCGCGCACGCCCTGAACGGTGGTCACGTCCTTGATGCGCGTCTGCGCGGCGGCGGGGGAGGCCGCGAGCAGCGCCAGGAACATGAGACACACGAACCGCGTCATTCGTCCACCCTGAGCGTGCCGTCGCTCTGCACGGTCGCCTTGATGATGAGGCCGCTGTCGCTGTTGCGGACGCTGATGATTTCGCCGACGCAGCCCGATTGCAGCACCACGGCCGAGCTGGTGATGGTCAGTCCGCCCGACTGGAACACGACGGGCACGGCCTTTCCCGGCGTCACGGCGTAGGGCGCGCGCACTGAACTCAGCGGCACCGGGGTTCCGGGCAGCAGTGTGCGCTGGGCCACCATGCCGGTCAGCGCCCCGATGGTGTCGTACACGGGGATTTTGGGCTCGGCGGCGGGCGAAAAGGCGCGTTCGGTCAGCAGTTCGCCGCCGATGGTGTCGCCGGGATAGATCGTCACCTTCGGCACGGGCAGCACGCGCTTAGCGGCGGGAGCGGGCGGCGTAACGGCCTCGCCAGCGCTGAACGCACCGCTGGACGCCAGAATCATCAGTATTGCCGCCGCCGCGCCAAGCGTCAGCCCTTTTAGTGGTCCTGTCACGGCGCGTATCCCCTGGTTTAGCCGACCCCTTTGGTCAGGGTCGAGAACATGTCGTCGGCGGCCTGGATGACCTTCGAGTTCATCTCGTAGGCGCGCTGGGCCGAGATGAGCTCGGTGATCTCCTTCACCGGATCGACGTTGGAGTTCTCGAGATAGCCCTGCTGAACCGTGGCAAAGCCCGGATCGCCCGCGACGCCGAGCGTCGCCGCACCGGATGCCGTGGTTTCGCGGTAGAGATTGTCACCCACGGGTTCGAGGCCGGCCTCGTTGACGAAGTTCGCCAGCGTCAGCTGGCCGACCAGCGTCTGCGTCGTCTGGTCGTCCACCCGGACGTAGACCTGGCCCGTCGGATCGACGTTCACCTCGGTGGCGTTGTTGGGAATGGTGATGGCGGGCTGCACCAGGTAGCCGTCGACGGTCACGAGCTGGCCGGTGGCGTTTTTGTTGAAGGCGCCGGCGCGGGTGTAGAAGAGGTCGCTGTTGCTGTTGGTGACCTGGAACCAGCCGCGCCCGTTGAGCGCCATGTCGAATTTGTTGCCGGTCTGCGTCAGCGCGCCCTGGAGGTGCAGGTTGCGCACGGCGGCGAGGCGCACGCCGAGGCCGATCTGCGCGCCTTCCGGCACGATGTTTTCCGTGCCGCGCGTCGGGACGCCGGCCGGGCGCTCGGCCTGATAGAGCAGGTCGGTGAATTCGGCGCGGGCACGCTTGTAGCCGGTCGTGTTGATGTTGGCGATGTTGTTGGCGATCACCTCCAGGTTGGTCTGCTGGGCATTCATGCCCGTGGCGGCGATGGCGAGCGCTCTCATGACATGCTCCTTAGATCGCCATCCGGCTGACTTCGAGATAGGCGGACACCATCTTGTCGCGGACGGCGATGGCGGTCTGCAGCGTCTGCTCGGCGGCCATGACGGCTTCCACCACCTGGGCCACGGGTAACTGGCCGCGCAGGCCGGCGATGGCGGCCGATTCCGCCGTGCGCACTGCACCGGCCGCGCCCGTCACCATCTGGCCGAGCAGATCGCCAAAATCCAGGGGCTGCGCGGCGGCCGTTGCGCCGTTGCGGTGTGCCGCCGTTGCGCCCTGAATGGGGGACGCCGCCGGAGTGCCGGACAGCGCTGCGGAAATCGCGTTGATGCTCATGCGTTCCTCAACAAATCTATGGTCATGGAGATCATGTCGCGCGCCTGCTTGACCACTTGCAGGTTGGCCTCGTAGGAGCGGTTCGCCTCGCGCATGTCGGCCATCTCGACGAGGATGTTGACGTTGGGCATCTTGACGATGCCCTTGGCGTCGGCGGCGGGGTGGCTCGGGTTATACTCGGTGCGGAAGGGCACCTTGCTGCGGCCGACGCGGTCCACCTTCACCAGATTGGCCTCGATGGTTTCATCGAACATGTTGTCGAACGTGACGGTCTTGCGCGCATAGGGGTCGGCGCCGGGCGTCTTGCCGGTGGAGTTGGCGTTCGCGAGGTTCTCCGACACGATGCGCACGCGCTGGGACTGGGCGTCGAGGCCCGATGCGGCGATCTTGAGACTGGCGGACAGCGGATCGAACATGGCGGCCTAGGCGCTCCTGACACTGGTCATGAGCATGCCGTGGAAGGCGCGCATGATGTTGTTATTGAGGGCGTAGGCGCGGTTGACATCGCCGGCTTTCAGCAATTGCTGTTCCAGGCTGACATTATTGCCGGAATGCATGACCTCCCAGGTGGCGTCGTCCTGGATCTGCGGGGGCAGGCTGCCGGACGGGGGCGGCGTCACGTGGCCCGGCCGGGTGGCCGTCATGGTAAGCTGGGTGGAGTCGAGCACGCTGTCGAAGGGCGCGACGTCCTTGGCCTTGTAGCCGGCCGTATTGGCGTTGGCGATATTGCCCGCGATAGCCGCCTGCCGGACCGACAGCCACTCGGTATTCTTCGCGGCGAGGTTGAACAGGTAGAGGGAGTTCATGGCAGCGTCCAGACAGGGTTCACACGGGTCCCTGGTAGCGCAGTAATCTTGTCTGGGGCTTGCTGGGGGAACGCTTCCGCGGGCGGCGGTTTGCGCGATGGTAGTATTTTAGCCCTTAAGTCACGCCAGGGCAACGATGGGATGAAATGGCGGTTATCAAAAGGTTAAAGGCCAGCGCCGCATCGGCAGAAGCGAGTTTCGATTGACCCGGATGCCGGAATGCTTTTCCCTTAATGGCCGGCCGCGTAATTTCACGGAGACCTTCATGCACCTCAAAGCTGTTTCCAGCGCCGTGATCCTGGCCGTGGCGCTCGCCGTCTGCGGCCCGGTTCATGCGGGAACTCAGCTCGCCGATCCGCCGCCGTCGGTGGAGAAGCCGCGCCGCATCGTGCTGCAACTGACCAGCGATGACCCGAAGATCATGAATGCCGTGCTCACCAACGCCGCCAATCTGCAAAAGTTCTACGGTCCCGATCACGTCGAGGTGGTCATAATTGCCTATGGGCCGGGCATGGAGGCGCTGTACGGCAAGACCTCGCCCGTGGCGGAGCGCGTCAGCAGCCTGATGCGTTACGACGTCAAATTCGCCGCCTGCGCCAACACCATGGAGACCACGCAACGCAAGGCGGAAGACCTGATTTCCGGCGTCGAAGTGGTGCCCGCTGGCATTGCCGAGATCGTCGAGCGTCAGTTGCGCGGCTGGATCTACGTGCGGCCCTGAAATTTCCCTCCGGTCAATTCTCCCCCGTTCAATTTTTCATGAACGGCGCTGCCGGCGGCTGTCATGCCCTTGTCATATCTATAAATCAACATATATAGAAACGGGAATTCGTATAAGCAGGAGGAATTTGCCTATGGTTGCCCACGTCATGCAACAGGAAAAGCGGTGCGCGCTGAGCGCCCGCATCGACTGGACGCCCTATCTCATCGGCGCCGGGCTGGGCGTGCTGAGCTGTGTGGTATTCGCGGCCGTCAACTCGCCGCTCGGCATTACCACGGCGCTCAGTCAGGTATCCGGCGGCGCGGCGGCTCCGGTGATCGGCGCTGAAGCGGTGGCGAAAAACAGCTACTGGGCCAAGAACGTCCTGTCGCTGAATTACGGCGTGCTGTTCCTGATCGGCACCTTCCTCGGCGGTCTGGTTTCCTCGCTCATCTCCGGCACCTTCCGCATCCACGCGCTGCCCAGCGCCTGGCGCGAGCAGTTCGGCGATTCCGTCGCCAAGCGCTACATCACCGCCTTCATCGGCGGCGTCATCATCATGTTCGGCGCGCGTCTCGCGGACGGCTGCACCAGCGGCAACGGCTTGTCGGGCGGCTTGCAGCTCAGCCTGTCCGGCTGGGTATTCATGATCGTGATGTTTCCGGCGGCCATCGCCACGGCGGCGCTGCTGTACCGCTCGCGCGCCCGCTGAATTCGAGAAAGGGTTTAAACGATGACATTTCCCCTGCAAGGCCAGGCCGCGCTTTTCGCCGCCATCGGCTTCGGTTTCCTGTTCGGCCTGCTGCTGCATCGCGGCCGGCTCGCCAGCTACAACACCATCATCGGCCAGCTCCGTCTGAAGGATTTCACCATCGCCAAGGTGATGCTGACGGCCATCATCATCGGCGGCATCGGCGTTTACTTCCTGGTGGGTGACGGGATGGCGAAATACCACGTGAAGTCCGCCAATCTGCTGGCCGTGGCGGCTGGCGCCGTCATTTTCGGCATCGGCATGGCGCTTTACGGCTATTGCCCCGGCACGGCCATCACCGCCATCGGCACGGGTAGCCTGCATGCGCTGGTTGGTTTCATCGGGATGATCGCCGGCGGGATAGTCTATGCGCTGTCGTTCGACTGGCTGAAGGCCAACGTCATTCCCGTGGCGCAATGGGGCAAGGTGCGGCTGCCGGATGTGACGGGGGTGCCGGATCTGGTCTGGTTCGCCGGGCTGGCGGTGATGGCGCTGGCGATGTTCGTGATGCTGGAGCGGGCAGGGCGGAAGCGGTAATCGCCGGGATAAGGAATGCCGGAACGCTGGCCTCTTTGAAAGGAGGCTGGCGTTTTTTATGCGCTGGCGCCGGGCGCCATTGACCTCATGGGTGGAGTGTCGCCCGCGGTCAAGCCTTTGTAAAGGCTGGCCTCCGGCCACCGCTTCGCGGCTTGCGGCCTTGACAAAGGCTTGTCCGCAGGCACTCGCTGCCGCCATGAAATCAATGGAGAGAAATGGCCCGGAGACCCTCTGGGCTTTGGTGTTTCAGGATACGTGGAGATGATCCGCGGTCCAGCAGGCGGGCCAGACTTCGGCGCCGCCTGACCGTAAGGCGCGGACGCGAGCCATTCCATGCAAGCGTATTCCGGCATCATCAGCGGGTCCGCACTCGCCTGGGCCGTCTCGGCCATGCGCCCGGCCGGCCGCTCCAGCCATGCGTCGAGGCTGGCTGGAGCGGGCGGCCGGGGTTCACAATCCACAGCGCTAAGGGCGGCAGTTTACCCCCGCGCAAACATCGCGCGCAATGCTCCGCCGGCCGTGCCCTCCTCGGTATATTTGATGCCGTACACGCCGCCCGCGATGATCGACGCCAATGCAATGAACGAGCCGGCTGCAAGCGTGGACAGGCCGGTAATGCCCTGGCCCACCGTACAGCCGAGCGCCAGCACGCCGCCGATGCCCATCAGCACGGCGCCGGTCAGCGTGCGCGCCATGTCGTCCGCGCCGGAGAACGCCTCCACGCGGAAGGTGCGCGTCGCCACCGCCATCAGGAACGAGCCGGCGATCACGCCCATGACCGACGCAATGCCGAAATTGATCGACGCGCCGGTAAAGGTCATGAGGTAGCTCAGCGTGTCGCCCATCGGTGCGATGAAGGTGAAGGACGCCACCTGCTGCGGCTCGAATTCGTCGTGGCCCAGATAGCCGGTGATGAACCAGCCGGCGGGGATGATAAGGCCCACGATCAGGCCGGCGATGATGTGTTCCGGCGAGGTGCGGAAGGAGCGGGCAGCGAAGCACCAGACGATGATAAGGCCGCCGATGCCGGCCGTCAGCACCCAGCGCAGCGTTTCCGCCGGCTGCCCCAGTGTGCGCGCCAGCACTTCGTCCAGCCCCTGCGATCCGGGCAGCGTCACGTTACCAACGCTCTCCAGTTGCAGCCGCCCCAGCGCGAACAGGCCGCGCAAGGTCATGTAGGCCGTCACGGCTATGACCAGGAACACCACCAGCGACTTGAGATTGCCCGCGCCTAGCCGCACCAGCGTCTTGTTCCCGCAGCCGTTGCCCAGCACCATGCCGAAGCCGAACAGCAGACCGCCAATGATCGCGCCAAGCCAGCCGAAATTCGGCGTGCGGTAGATGGATGTACCGAGGTTCACATAGCCGAGTGCCCACAGCGTCTGCGCGCCGATCAGCGCCACGGCGGCGGCCAGCATCCACGAGCGGAAGCGGCGGCTGTCGCCCATGGCCACCATGTCGGAGATGCCGCCCATGGTGCAGAAGTGGGTTTTCTGTGCGGTCGCGCCGAAGATGATGCCCGCCGCGAAGCCGGCGGCGGCTACAAGCGTGCGCACGGGGATGCCGGATATGTCCATGTCAGTGCCTCACTCTATGGGGAATTTGGGGAAAGGGGGGATGCCCGCCTGCGTTGAGGGTGCCACCGGATTCGGGGAGCTATCAAGGCCAAGCCGGCTGCGCCGGTGCTGCGCAGCCTTGACACCTCCCCGAATCCGGTGGCGTGCGTAATTGCATGGCCGGGACGGAGAAATGGCACCCCTGGCCGAACAGAGAAATAACACCGGGAGCACTTGGCTATCATTCTGCCCCCTTCACCGTTACGGCGGCGCGCTCCGGGATCTCGATGGTTTTGCGGCCCTCGATGTGCTTGATCACGAGCTCGTAAACCGGCGGGCCTTCGGTGCCCTCGTTCACCGACGCCCAGCCGGACACGACATAGCGTGCTCTCCGCCTCGATGGGCTTGCCGGACTTCAGCAGCGTCATGTCGCAGATGCGGCTGCCCATGGGCGCGTTGATGTCGATGGTGTAGGCCATGCCGCCGACGCGCACCATGTCGCCGCCCTGCTGGTAGTACGGGTCGGGGTTGAACAGGTTGTCGGCCACGTCTTCCAGGATCGGCCTTGAGCTGCGCGCCGGTCATCTCCATGCGGTAGGCGTTGGGGTAGGTGATGGCCGTCTGGTTGTAGATGTCGTCGTAGGTGATCGGCTGGCCGGGCAGCAGCGTCGAGCCCCAGCGGAAGCCGGGCGACAGCGAAATCTCGGCGTCGCGCTCTTCGAGCAGCGCCTGGCAGATGAGATCGTCCCAGGTGCCGTTGAAGTTGCCGCGCCGGTAGAGCAGGCCGCTCTTGTCGTGGCGTATGCCCGGCCACCGTCGCCAGATGAGCCGCGTACGGCTTGCGCAACTCTTCCACCAGCTTCGGCCATGTCCGGGTCGGGCGTGATGGCGTCGGAGAACACCGGGATCAGCCGGAAGGTGTAATCCTTGATCTCGCCGTCCCTGCACGTCGAGGTCGAGCCGCGACAGGAACTTGCCGTGGCTGCCCGACGACACCAGCAGCGTGCTTGCCGACCTTGACCACATCCGGACACGGCGTCATGGGTGTGCCCGGTCAGCACACGTCGATGCCTTCGACGCGGCTGGCCAGCTTGCGGTCCACGTCGAAGCCGTCATGGCTGAGCAGCACCACGAGTCCGGCGCCCTCGGCGCGCGCCTTCTTCACCCGCTCCGGCCAGGACTTCCTCGCGGACGCCGAACGACCACGACGGGATCATCCAGCGCGGATTGGCGACGGGCGTATACGGGAACGCCTGGCCGATGACGGCGATCTTGACGCCGCCGCGCTCGAACGTATGCGGTGGACCGGGGAAAACGTCCTCGTTCCACTCGCTGTCCTTGACGTTGCCGCACAGGAACGGCGCGCCAAGCTCCGTCGACGATCTCCTTGACGCGGTCCGCGCCGTAGGTGAATTCCCAATGGCCGGTCCAGGCTTCGACGCCCAGCGCCTTCAGCGCCCGCGCGGTGTCGCGCCTTTGGTTTGCAGCGCAGTCCACGAGCCCTGCACGCTGTCGCCGCCGTCCAGCAGCAGCGTCTTGCCGGGCCGTTCCGCGCGGATCGCCTTGACCAGCGTCGCCAGCCGGTCGATGCCGCCTACGCGGCCGTAGCCGCGCGCCAGGGCCGACGAAATCCTCGCAGCGACAGCGCATGCGCCTCCGCGCTTCCCGCAGTCAGGCCGTAGGCGACGAGCAGCTTGCCGCCCGGTGAGATGCGGCGCCAGCCCCGCCGCCCGCCCACGCCCAGATTGACCGACGGCTCGCGGTAGTAGAGCGGAACGAGCTGCGCATGCAGATCGGTGATGTGCAGCAGCGTGACGTTGCCCTTCGGCTTGAACGCCAGCAGCGATTCTTGAGTGATCGTCTGCCGGCGCGGCGGCACGGGCCAGCGAGCCGGGCCCGCACGCCGGCGCGGCCGTGGCGGCGGCAAGCTGCAGCATTTCTCTGCGGGAGAGCATGGGGCTGGATATCCCGTACCGTTGAGGGGCAGGCTGAATGGCATTCGCGGCAACCGGCCTGCCGCAACTGGGGCAGCGGCCGGCCGGTATTCCTTACGCGACTTTGATTTCGGCTTTTTCGGTCACCGTCGAGCCGTCGTCGTCCGTCCAGGTGAACTCGAATGTGCCGCTCTCCTCCACGCGCGCGAAAAACGCCATGTACGGATTGGCGGCGATGGCCGGATGCATCTTCGCCTCCATCACCGGCTGGCCGTTGAAGGTGCAGACCAGCTTGTTGAGAATCTGGCGCGGGATCGGCTTGCCGTCGGCGTCCTTGCGCTGGCCGGACTCCATCGGATGGTCCAGTCAGCGTCTTGATTTCGACGACCTCGCCTTTGGTCGCGGTGGCCGGCAGTTTGATGCGGGCGTTTAGCCATGATCGTGTCTCCCTGATTTCCGTTCAGCCGCCGCAGCCGCCAATGGTCACCTTGACTTCCGTCTTGGCCGGTATAAAGCGAGCCGTCGCTCATCTCGGCGACCGCCACGATCTGCTGCGTGCGGGCGAGCCGCATGCGGGTCGACACCTCGCGCCTTGCCGCTCATGGGCGTGAAGCCGAAGGACGCAACGCCGGGATCGGGATTGGCTTCGGCGACGATATGGACGGCCTTGACGTAGTCGCTTGTCCGGTCATCGGGCTTTCGACCGACACCGTCACCGGCACGGCGTTGCCGTTCTCGGCGATCTGCGGCATGTTGATCTTTGACTTTGCCCGGCCGGGGCGTCTTGCCGCCGGCCAGTTCGCCGAGCAGCTTTTGGGCCGCCTTCGGGCGTGGCCGAGGCGATCCTGCCAGATATCAGCAGTCCGCTCCGGCATCGAGGACGCCAATCCCCGCCGTTCGCAGGACGTGTTCTGCGGTCCATTCTCAGGTCGTGCATGGGCGAATTCTCCCTTTCTCCAAACTCAGGTGGGTCAGTGACGGATGCCGGGGACTTCCAGGCGCTAGGCCATTGCTAAAGGACGGTCAGATAGAATTCCAGGTCGGCGTATTCCGGCGCGTCCGGGGGCAAGATCGTTGGCGCGGATCTGCACGTTGCACCACTGGAAACGGCGGCGGATATCCCAGATCTGGTCGCGGCTGGTGCGCCATGACGGGGAAATGGGTGATCTGCCCCTTCATTTCGCCGAGATACTGGCCGCGCATCCAGTGACCGGCGCCCATGGACGGCGAATGGCAGTCCTGGCACGACAGATTGAGCTGGCCGATCTTGGCGTTGGTCAGCGCTTCGCCGCGCGCGAACGGCAGCCTTGGCTTCAGGCGCGTCGAGCTTGACGCTGATCGCCTCGCCATTGGCCAGCGAGCGCAGATAGACGGCGAGCTTGATGTTTTCGCGGGCTCTGCATCAGCCACTTTCTCGCCGGTGGTCGCGGCGCCGTGGCGGTAGATGAACTCCTCCACGCCGATCATGCGCTTCATGCCGCCGTCCCACTTGGGCATGGTGGCGCCCCAGCGCTTGAAAGCGGTCTCGGGCTCGTCGTGGCAGGAGGCGCAGGACTTGCCCGAAGCGCCGGCCTTGCGGAACAGCTCACCGCCGGTTTCGATGGCGTCGGCCGCCGGATTGACGAACGGATCGCGCCAGTCGCGGTTCTCCACGGGCACAGGGCGCTTGGACGGATCGTCGAGCTGGTTCTTGAAAGTTGCCGGCGCTTTCAGGGTCTTCGAGGAAGGCGACGATGTCGCGGATTTCGTCCTGGGTGAAGAAGTTGTGCGTGCCCCAGGGCAGCATCATCGGATGCGGATTGGTCGCGCGCGGATCGAAGATGTGGTTGAAGAGATAGCGTCCTCGCGCCCGGCGATTGCCGATCTCCGACAGGTCCGGCCCGATATTGCCGGGCATCTCCGGCGTCTTCGGCCCCATGACGTGGCAGGTCACGCAGCTTGAACCGCGGTCGCGGGAGAAGGCGAGCTTGCATGCCCGTTTTCGGGATTGCCGGTTATCGGCGCGGTGACGGGGACGAGTGCGCTCATGCGCGGGCGCGGCGGGCGAACGCTTCAGATCGGCGAGGGTGTTGAAGAGTCCCAGGGGCCTTGGTCCAGCCCTGGTAGCGCTGCCAGGGCGCGGGCGCCGCCGGACCCTCGCGCAGCATCGGGACGTTGTCGAGATCCGCCGCTCCGGCGGCATTGGCCGTGAGAATTGAGGCCACGAGGGAGAGCGCGCACAGCCCCCCGCGCGGCGCAAACATGCGCCCGTAAAATCCCATCCTTGTTATTCCTCTCTTGATGTGCCACGCGTTGGTTCGCGCGGCACACACACTCGTGTTCGCGAAAGCAAGTTGATCCTGCTTTTCGTGCTGGGTTTGACTTTGTATTTGTTATAAATTATGCGACACCGTACCACACCAAAATTGGCACGGCAAGACATTAGAATATCTCTATGTGACAATACGGGATGGTGAGCGTGCATTCAATCAATGGCAGGATATTCGCGGTTTGCGCCGCCGCCGTGGTCTTCATGATGCCGGCGGTTTCACGCCTTTCGGCGGCCGAACTCGTGGTGTTCGAGCGCAAGGGCTGTTCGTGGTGCGTGGTGTGGAACAAGGACGTTGCGCCGGGCTACCCGAATACGCCCGAAGGCAAGCGCGCGCCGCTGCGCCGTGTGGACACCAGAGCCGCGCGTCCCGCCGATCTCGCGCATGTCCAGGTGTCCGGCACGCCGACGTTCGTGCTCATGGACAAGGGCCGCGAGGTCGGCCGTATCGACGGTTATATGTCGAGCATGTTCTTCTGGGCGCAGCTCGACGAACTGATCGGCAAGCTGCCTCCCTCGCGCTGACAAGCCCTCAGTCCGGCAGCCACGCGGCGCCGCGCACGCCGCTGGAATCTCCCCAGCGATTGCAGCGGAATTCGCCGGCGTAATGGTCGGCGAAAATCCATGCGGGCACTTTTTCGCGCGCGCCGCTGATGATGGCGCCGATGTTGGACAGGCCGCCGCCGAAAACGATGACATCGGGGTCGAGAATGTTGATGACCGAGGCCAGCGCGCGAGCGAGACGGTCCGTATAGAGGTCCAGAACTTCGCACGCGTGCGTTTCGCCCGCCCCTGCGCGTTCAGCGATGAGCTTTGCTGTGGCGCTCTGCCCGGTGCGCTGAAAATACTGCCGTTCCAGCGCCGGGCCGCTCAGATAGGTCTCGATGCAGCCCCTCTTGCCGCAATAGCACTCGGGAGCGTCCCGTTCCGTCTCGCCGGGCCAGGGCAGGGGATTGTGCCCCCATTCGCCGGCGATGAGATTGCGGCCGCCGACGATGCGGCTGCCGATCACCAGTCCGCCGCCCACGCCGGTGCCGAGGATGATGCCGAACACGGTGCCGGAATCCGCGCCCGCGCCGTCCACCGCCTCCGACAAGGCGAAGCAGTTGGCGTCGTTCTCGATGGTCACGGCGGTGCCGAGCTTGTCTTCCAGATCGAACTGCAAACTTTCGCCGGTCAGCCAGGTGGAATTGGCGTTCCTGACGAGGCCGGTTTTGGGGGACAGGCTGCCTGGGATGCCGGTGCCGACCGAGTAGCCGCGCGTAATGCCATGCCGGGCCGTGAGCGTATTGACGAGATAGGAGATGGCGGCGAGCGTGGCGCGGTAGTTGCCGCGCGGGGAGGGGACACGCAGCCGCTCGCGCTCGTCCGCCGAGGGGCTGATGAGAATCGCTTCTATCTTGGTCCCCCCGACATCCACACCGATACGCCACATGGTAAAGCCATCCCTGGTTCTATTCGCCTAACGCCAGCGCGATTTCCCGGCCGCGCCCTACACTGATGAAGTACTCCTTGATGTCCGGCTTCAGCGACATTTGCAGACGGTAAATCTCCGCCGCAGCCGCCGAGAACTCGCCGGGCCGTCCCAGCAGTTCCTCGCCGAAATTCAGAATGCGCAGGTTCGGCCACAGCTTTTCGCGCATGGCGAGCATCTGGGCCAGGATATCGCTTGCCTGCCGTTCCGGCTGCGCCACCGCCAGCAGCAGCGCCATGGATGCCGTCGAGCGCGATATGCCCATGTGGCAGTGGACCAGCAGATGGCGGGCCGCTTCCGGGTCGCCCAGGATATCGCGGCCGAACAGCAGGATTTGCTCGACGTGATGGCGCTGCGGCGCCTCGTAGCCGGCCATGTCCTCAATGACGTCATGAAAGCGCAGCTCCAGCCGCGCATGTTCGCCGTAGCTGCCGAAGGCGTGCGGCTCCGGCTCGGCGGGATCGAGGATCGACAGCACATGGCTCACCTCGCGGTCAGCATGTCCGGGAAGTTCCTCGATTCCGCAGACCGTGATGAGGAAAGGGAGTTCGGCTATTGACATACGAGTATCCTCACAGCTGGGGGTTAGCATTATACGTCAAATCCACCAAACCGCGCCACAATCTAACGGCTTTAGCGAGAAAATCGGCAATAAAGCCGCATAATCAACCGGTGGTAGCGCCGGCGTTTTCTGACACAAATAGCAGTGTCAGGCCAGACCGCCGCTGGCTGCCGGATGAATGCCTGCCTGGGCCTCTTGTTTCCGCGAAGTTTCTCCTGAAAGCCGGAATGCGCGGCTTGGGGGAACTATGCTGCGCCTCACGACGCGCTGAAACCGCTGATGAAGATGCCGCTGGTGCGGCGCGCACCCAGGCCAGCCAGCAGCTTGGCGAGGCTTTTGTCCCCGCTGGCCTCCGCCTTGGCGAGCGGCAACTCGCCTTTCTGGTCGGGCAGGTTCGGATCGGCGCCGGCTTTCACCAGACTGGTGATGCTGGCGATGGCGCGGGTCTTGTCGCGATCCTCCAGATAGGCGGCGATGGCGGCGATGAGCGGCGTGGTTCCCAGGCCGTCACTGGCGCGGGCGTTGGGATCGGCGCCACGGCTGACGAGCAGCGGCACGATGCTGCCCGCCTCCCGCATGCGCACGGCGTAGTGCAGGACGGTGCGGCCATCGCGGTCGCGGGCCTTGGCGTCGGCGCCGGCGTCCAGCAGCGCCAGCGCCAGCGCGTGTGTTTCCACGGCCATGAGCGGCGTCATCAGCGACAGGCGATCCGTCACGTTCATATCGCCGCCGGAGGTGATGAGCTTCTTCAGCTCCTCGACATCCTCGAAGGCGAGGGCGGTCCACAGCGCTTCCTGGCGCGACATTTCGATGGGGGACTTTTCGCGGCCGCCCTTGGTGCCGCGTTTCACCTCGGCGGCCTTGGTGGAGGGGGCGGGATCATCGGCCGCGAGGACGGGGGCGGCCATGGCGAGGGCGCAGGACAAGATCAGGGCGCAGCCAAGACCGGCGCGCGGTATGGCGTTGAGTTTGCTCCTGAAATGGTGGCGGCCTGCCATGTACGAACGCGCTCCCCTCCCACACGCTTTGCGGTAATCT
The DNA here is from genome assembly GCA_963827885.1 of uncultured Alphaproteobacteria bacterium. Lineage (GTDB taxonomy): Bacteria > Pseudomonadota > Alphaproteobacteria > Rhizobiales > Rhodomicrobiaceae > CAWHDD01. Next base: position 120,844 of record CAWHDD010000021.1, read on the forward strand.
GACACCTTTGGCAGATATTTTAACAGTGTTAAATTCATTCGCACGCTAAGGTTAAGCCGCTTTCCCGGAAAGGCGGGACAGCGCTTTTTTGCGTCCGATGAGCGGTAGCAGATATTTCAATTCCGGTCCGCGCTCCTGCCCCGTGAGGGCGAGACGCAAGCGGATGGAACAGCTCGCGGCCCTTGGCGCCGGTCGCCGTCTTCACCGCGCCGGTCCAGTCGCTCCAGGTGCTTTCGCTCCACGGCTCCTCCGGCAGCAGCGTCAGGGCTGCGGTGCAGAACTCCGGCCCTTCGATAAGCGGCGTCACCGGCCCCTTGACCACCTTCCACCAAGCTTTCACATCATCGAACGTACTCAGATTCGGCCGCACCGCATGCCAGAATTTCTCGCCTCCGGTGATTTTCAGGGCCTTCAGACGCGGCGCCACGGTTTCATATGGCATCTCGTGCAGCAGCCGGGCGTTCAGGGCGCGCAGCTCATCGACGTCGAAACGGGCGGGCGCGCGGGAAAGTTTGCCGAGATCGAACAGGGCGGCGAGTTCGTCCACCTGCTGAAACGGCGCGCACCGCGTCCGACGTGCCGATCAGCGCCGAATGGCTGAGCGACGGCCAGCGGCTCCAGCCCCTCTTCGCGGAACGAGCGGATGGAGAGCGAGCCGAGCCGCTTCGACAGCGCGTGCCCGTCGCCGCCGATCAGCAGGTTGTGATGGGCGAACACGCGGCGGCTTGGCGCCGAGCGCCTCGAAAATCTGGATCTGCACGCCGGTGTTGGTGACGTGGTCCTCGCCGCGGATGACGTGGGTGATGCGCAAGCTCGATGTCGTCGACCACGCTCGGTGAAGCGTGTAGAGGTAGGTGCCGTCCTCGCGGATCAGCACGGGATCGGACAGCGAGCGGCGTCCACATGTCTGCTGGCCGCGAATGAGGTCGTCCCAGAGCACGTTGCCGGTGTTCGAGCAGGAAGCGCCAATGCGGCTTGCGGCCCTCCGCCTGCAAGTCGGCGTGATCGGTCCGGCGGTCAGTTTCAGCGCGGCGCGGTCGTAGACCGGCGGCGTGCCGCTGGCGAGCTGGCGCTTGCGGCGGCGGTCGAGTTCGTCCGGCGTTTCGTAGCAGGGATAGAGGCGGCCGGCGCGCGCTTCAGCCGCTCGGCGGCTTCTCGTAGAGGTCGATCCGCTCCGACTGCCGCGCCTCGCTGTCCCAGGTGAAGCCCGAGCCAGGACAGGTCCTCGCGGATGCCGTCCGACATATTCCTCGCGCGAGCGCTCCACGTCGGTGTCGTCGAAGCGCAGCAGGAAATGCCCGCCTTCGCGGCGCGCGAACAGCCAGTTCAGCAGCGCCGGGCGGATATTGCCGATGTGGAGGCGGCCCGTGGGACTGGGGGCGAAGCGGACTTGACTGTCATGAGTCCTATCCAAAGCGCGTTCACGCGCGTGTTGCTTTAGACGAAACGCATTTATGCGCGTTGCTATAACTGTATACGCGCCTGCACCCTAAACGATCTCGCGAAACCTGTTGGTGATCGGATAGCGCCGGTCGCGGCCGAAATTCCGATCCGTGATCTTCACGCCGGGCGCGGCCTGCCGCCGCTTATACTCGGCGAGATAGAGCAGACGCTCGACCTTCTTCACCGTTTCCGACAGCATGTCCACGCGCAACGATTTCGCCGAGCGGCATTTCGCGTTCCACAAGACACGTCCAGAATGTCGTCGAGCACGTCGTAGGGCGGCAGCGAATCCTGGTCGGTCTGGTTTTCGCGCAGCTCGGCGGTCGGCGCCTTGGTGATGATGTTTTCGGGGATGACCGACGCCGCCCGGGCCGAGGCAGCCCTTCGGCCGCGCGCCGTTGCGCAGGCGCGACAGGGCGTAGACCTGCATCTTGTAGAGGTCCTTGATGGGGTTGAAGCCGCCGTTCATGTCGCCGTAGAGCGTGGCGTAGCCGACCGACACCTCGGACTTGTTGCCGGTCGTCACCACCATGGCGCCGAACTTGTTGGAAATCGCCATCAGCAGCGTGCCGCGCATGCGCGATTGCAGGTTTTCCTCGGTGATGTCGGGGGCGCGGCCGTCGAACAGCGGCGCCAGGGCGACGCGCGAAGCCCTCGACGGGCGCGGCGATCGGCACGATGTCGTAGCGCACGCCCAGCGCGGCGGCGCAGGCGGCGGCGTCGCTCAGCGACTCGTCCGAGGTGTAGCGGTAGGGCAGCATCACGCAGTGCACGCGGCTCGGCCCGAGCGCGTCGGCGGCCATCGCGGCGCACAGCGCGGAGTCGATGCCGCCGGACAGCCCCAGCACGCACGCCCGGGAAGCCGTTCTTGTCGACGTAATCGCGCAGACCCAGCACGCAGGCGAGATAGGCCGCCTCGTCGCCTTCCTCCACCACGGCCAGCGGCCCGGGCTCGCAATGCCCAGCCGTCCTGCGCCGCGCCGCCATGGTAGACGTCGAGCGTCTCCTCCCAGGCGGGAAGCTGCACCGCCAGCCGTCCGCCGCGATTGAGCACGAACGACGCGCCGTCGAACACCAGTTCGTCCTGGCCGCCGACCTGATTGACATAGACGAGCGGCAGCCCGGTTTCGGCGACGCGCGCCACGCGCCTGGTTCATGCGGATGTCGCGCTTGGTGAGCGTGAAGGGCGAGCCGTTGGGCGACAAGCAGCATTTCCGCGCCGGTCTCGGCGAGGCATTCGCAGACGTCGCCGGTCCAGATGTCCTCGCAGATGGGCAGCGCCGAGGCGCACGCCGCGGAAATTCACCGGCCCCGGCAGCGGGCCGGGCGCGAACACGCGCTTTTCGTCGAACACGCCGTAATTGGGCAGATCCACCTTGAAACGCAGGGCCTCGATGCGGCCGTGGTCCAGCAGGGCGACGGTGTTGTGCGGTTTGCGATGCCTCGCCGACCCACGGCGTGCCGATCAGCATGGCCGGGCCGCCGTCCGCTGTCTGTGTCGCCAGCGCCTGCACGACCGTGCGCGCGCGCCGCGAGGAAGGCCGGTTTCAGGATCGAGGTCTTCGGGCGGGTAGCCGGTGATGAACAGCTCGGGAAACACCACCAGATCGGCGGAGAGCGCCGCCGCTTTTTCGCGCATGGCCAAGGCCAGCCCGGCGTTGCCCACCAAATCCCCGACAATGGGGTTGACCTGTGCCAGCGCGATTTTCAGCGCCCGTCCATTATTGTCTGCCATGCCTTGGACTTTATGCACAGCGCCGCCCGGCAATCAAGGCCGGGCAGCGGCTTTTGCCATGCTCAGGCCGGAATGGTCAGCGGCTTATGCTTGGCCGCGACGTGCTTGAAGAAGCGGTTCACGTCTTCGTTGCTCTCCGCCCTGTGCACCATGCCGTTGTGGACGAGGTATTTCCATTTCAGCTTCGGCGTCTCGGCCAGCTCGCGCGGCTTGATGCTGAGCACGTCCAGCATCGAGGCCGCCGCGTCCACCCGGTCGGCGAACATCACATCCCGCCAGGCCGTTTCGGCCATGCTTCTCTCCAGCAGGCCGCGCTCGATGGCGATTTTCACCATGTCCAGATAGGCGTACTGCACGAAGCCTGAGCAGATGAATTCGGCGGGCGAAAAGCGCGTGCCCTTTTTGAGGTACTGGCTGACTGTCGGCAGCGGGCGTCTGAAGCGGCGGATGAGGCGCGTATACGCGCTCCAGGTGCGCTTGGAGGCCAGCGCCGCCAGCATGCTGAAATCGTAGCCCTCGTTATTGATGAAATGCAGCATGCGCGCCGCCGCGATGCGCCGCAGCGACGGCGTGGCCCAATCGGTGTCGAGCCGCTTAATGCCGACGACGAAATCCGGCGGCAGCTTGGTGTCCTCGAACACCCAGGCAGGCGACACGATCTGGTCGAGCGTTTCGATCTCGACGCCTCCCATGGAGGTTTCGATGATGAAATGGTGGTCGATGCCCGCATCGTCCTGCGGCGTCTGGTACATTAGCGCGCTGTGGGCAAAATTCGATCGGTCGAAGAAGTGGATCAGCCAAGCGAAGAAGCTGCCGAGGCGGGTCATCAGAATGACGTCGCCGGGTTCCAGATAGCCCGCGTCCTGAAACTCCTTGACCGTCTTCGGCCAGGCTTCATCGGCCAGCGGCTCGTGCCCTGGAGCTGTTGCGCTCCGCATAAGGCTTTCCGGCCCGGGCGACAGCCGGCCTGCGTTGGCGATGGCGGCGCTGAAAGTATCGGAAACGGATCTCTTCAAACTCTCGGGCGTAGGGCGCCCCGTGATTGAACCCCTCGGCTTCATCTAACCCCTCCGTATGTCCGCTTGGCGGATGGCCGTAACGGCCTCCTCGCGGCTCGTGTCCCGTGTTTAGCCGCCGCCGGGACCGCATGCAAGAGAGGTGCGGCTTTGCGGCCGGACGCCGGAGTTTTAAGTAGTCGTCGCTCTGTGCTTCGCGAGTCGGAGCAAGACGGCCGTAAACGGCCTTTGGCGCACCTTCGCCCCTCCGGGGGCTCAATACATCGGCGCGGGGCTTTGGTGCGTAAGCAACTGGCCGGAGTACGCCACTGGCGTCGTCCTTGCCGCCTCCACTGCCCCGAGCGGGTGTTCTTCTGTCCGGCCAGAGTCTAAGTAGTCGTCGCTCTGTGCTGCGCCCAACCGCTCCTTCGCCCCTCCGGGGCTCAGTACGTTGGGGCGGGGCTTTGGTGCGTAAGCAATTGGCCGGCGTCCGCCACGGGCGCTGCGTTTGCCGCATTCTCTGCCCGAAGCAGGCATCCTTGTGTGCGGCGGGGTTCCCGGCACACTCCCCCCGCCCTCAACCGTATCACTCCGCGACGGCCAGCGCCCCTTCGCCTTCGCGCTTGTCACGCCGCAGCCGCTCGGCCACCAAAAACGCCAGCTCCAGCGCCTGATCGGCGTTGAGGCGCGGGTCGCAATGGGTGCGGTAACGGTCCGACAGGTCCGTTTCGCTGATGGACTGCGCGCCGCCGGTGCATTCCGTGACGTTGAGGCCGGTCATCTCCACATGCAGGCCGCCGGGATATGTGCCTTCCGCGCGATGCACGTCGAAGGTCTCCTCCACCTCGCGCAGGATCGCGTCGAACGGCCGCGTCTTGTAGCCGCCCATGGAGACGGTGTTGCCGTGCATCGGATCGCACGACCAGATCACCTTTTTGCCCTCGCGCTCCACCGCACGGATCAGTTCGGGCAGGTGTTTGCCAACCTTGCCGGCGCCGAAGCGGCAGATGAGCGTCAGCCGGCCCGGCTCGTTCTGCGGATTGAGCGCGTCGATCAGGCGCAACAGGCCGTCAGGATCAATGGTTGGGCCGCATTTCAGCCCAATCGGGTTCCTGATGCCGCGCATATATTCCACATGGGCGTGGTCGAGCTGGCGCGTTCTGTCGCCGATCCAGACGAAGTGGCCGGAAGTGGCGTAGGGCTGGCCGCTGATGGAATCGACGCGCGTGAAGGCTTGCTCATAGCCTAGGAGCAGCGCCTCATGGCTGGTGTAGAAGCTGGTCGTCCGCAGCTCGTGAATATTCTCAGCCGTGATGCCGCAGGCGCGCATGAACTCCAGGCTCTCGCTGATGCGATTGGCCATTTCCTGGTAGCGGTGGCCGGCGGGGCTGTCCTTGAGGAAACCCAGCGTCCATTGATGCACACGTTCCAGGTTGGCATAGCCGCCCTGGGCGAAGGCGCGGAGCAGGTTCAAGGTCGCCGCCGACTGGCGGTAGGCCTGGATCATGCGGTTCGGGTCGTGGCGGCGCGCCTCTTCGGTGAAGTCCACGCTATTAATAATGTCGCCGCGATAGCTGAGAAGCTCCACGCCGCCTATTTTCTCCGTCGCCGCCGAGCGCGGCTTGGCGAATTGCCCGGCGATACGGCCGACCTTCACCACGGGGCGGGCGCTGGCATAGGTCAGCACCACGGCCATTTGCAGGAAGACGCGGAAAAAGTCGCGGATGGTGTCGGCGCCGTGCTCGACAAAGCTCTCGGCGCAGTCGCCGCCTTGCAGGAAGAAAGCGCGGCCTTCCGCCACATCGGCCAGTTCCTTGGTTAATTCGCGGGCCTCGCCGGCAAAAACCAGCGGCGGATAGGACGCAAGCTCCGCCTCCACCGCGGCAAGCGCGGCAGGATCGGGATATTCGGGAACCTGCTGAATGGGTTTTAGGCGCCAGCTCGCCGGCGACCACGGCGTGGTCATGCAACTCTCCGTTTGTGCAACTGAAAACAACCTCGCTTATAGGCCATGCCGCGGGATATAGCTACCCTTCCGCGCAATCTTCGCTGCGTATATGGTTTCGCGGACCGTTGATTGTTGGCGCAAACTCGACGATAGTTGTACCCCTCAACCTGGCCGTTCCGCGCTGGGGCCCATGTTGGTCAGGAGCCACCATGAAATACGACGACGCGTCCTGGCATTTGGAGGGCGAGTTTCCCGAGGATCTTCCCAACGAAGCCGCTGCGACACATATAGGGATGTTTCTGGCGTGGGCGCTGCTGTCCGGTCTCGGCGGCCCGCACTTTGTGAACGAATTCCCCGAGGAACTGGCGCAGCTTCAGGCGCGCGCAGTGACGCCGGGGCAATTCCTGCTGTCCTCGTGCGACGGCTCGCTGATTGGCGAAGACCTGTCCCTGGAAGGCAACGCCTTCACGCGGGACTACTTCTATTCCAAAACAAAACAATACCTGACGGATTATACCGGCATACTCGGCGGCGCGCTGCCGTCGCTCTATCACGCCGCGGACGCCTGGGAGAATTTCGACCGGCTCAAGCCTGTCCTCGACCAGCGGCTGGCCGAATGGCGGAACCGGGCCGAATAGCCCTCATCTCCGCATCATCCGCCTCGCCAGCGCGGTCAGAAACAGGAAAATCAGCAGCGCACTCAACAGAGTCTGCACGACCGAGCCGAGCGATACCGCCAGCGGCAGGACAGGCGCCGAGCCGTCCATGCCGTAAAGGCAGCCGTAGACGCGCCGCGTCACCTGGTCGCTCTCCGGGCCGGCAAGCAGCGTCGCGTTCCTGAGCGAGAGATAAAACGCCTCGCCCACGGCGTCCGAGCTGCCATGAAGGCAGGGGCCGGTGGAGAACATCTCCAGAATGGCGCCAAATAGACCATCGAACTGCACCCAAATCCAGCCCGCCGCCGTGTCCAGCCAGTCCGGCCCCCAGCTTAGCACCGCCGGCGGGCCGGGCAGGTGTCCAGGCGCGCCGCCAGCAGTCACGGTGTCCGGGCGCTGGCGGATATAGAAGCACGCAAAGCCCGCGACCGTGGTGGCCCAGGCCAGGAACGGCCGCAGCAGTAATCGCGAACCTGCTGTTTTCCGCGCGGATGCGGCCGGCGCTGGCTGGAGCGTCCCCATGCCATCGCTGGCGGCGGCTGGCGGAAACGTTCCGGTTCCGGCGCCGGCTGGCGGCGGCATCTCAGTTCCCGCATTGGCAGTGCGAACGGACCGCAGCTCGATGACGTTGGTCTCTGCCTCCTGAACCGGCTGCTCCTTCGATACCAGATCGCGCAGACGGCGGTAATGTGCCGCCATGTCGGGCCGGGGCGCGGCCCTGAACCAGCGCATCAGCATCGGGCGGATGACACGCTGGCGTTCGCCGCCGCGCTTGCGCCGGTCCGGCTTGCCCAGCACCAGTTTATCCAGGGCGGGCGGCTCCTTGAAGCTGGCCTCGCCGAAATCCGGCGCCGCCGCGCAGTGCGCGCCGTCCAGCACAATGGCAGCTTCGCCGGTGGCGGCGTGGAAGTTCGCCCCGCCGCCGAACACGGCACGCGAGAAGTCCGCCTGACCGCCGAACCGGGCGCTGGCGAAATTGGCCTCGCCGCCAATGCTGGCATCGCTGAAATCGCATTGGTCCGAGAACCCGGCCTCGCCGAAGCCGGCGTCGCGCACGAAATGGGCATCCTTGAAGACGGCGCTGCCGGAAAACTGCGCGCCGCCGAAGCTGGCCGGCATGACGAACGAGGCCCCGGCGAATGTGGCCGGGCGATCGAACTGCGCGCCCTTGAATTCACTCTCGCCCACGAACCAGGCTTGCTGGAACGCCGCCTCGTCCTCGAAACGGGCGGCTGCGAAATTCACCGCACCGGCGCCCGAGATCATCAGTTCTCCGCCCGATCCGCCGAAATGGGCTTCGCCGAAATGTGCCGCGCCGCAAAAATGCGCCTTGCTGAAATCGACCTGGGCGGCGAACCGCGCCTTGTTGAAACTCGCGGCCCCGCCGAAGCGCGCGGCCTTGAACATGGCGTCGCCCTTGAATTCGGCGGCATCAAACTGCGCCTCGTCAGTGAATGCCGCCTTGATGAACTCGGCGGCGCCAGCGAAGCGGGTGCCGTTGAACACGGCCTTGGATTGGAATTGTACACGGTGGAAGCGGACCGCCGGCGCCAGCAAGTCGCGGTTTTCCTTGAGGAACTCGGCGACTGCGAAACTGACCTCGGCGAAATGCGTGCCGTCGAAGGTGGTGAAGCCGGAAAATTTCGCGCCCGTCAGGTTGGCGGGGGCAGTGAAGCGGGCGCGTTCGAACGATACATTGCCGGCGAATCGGGCTTCCGCGAAATTGACCGCACCGCTGAACTTCGCATCGTCGAAGTCGGCGGGGCCGGGGAATTGCATGCCGGAAAAATCGGCGTCCTCAGTAAATTCGGCACTGCTGAAATTGGCGGTGGCTTCCTCCAGCCAGGCCTTGGTTTCAGCGTTCTGCCCCTCGCCAAACCAATCGGCCGACCATTGCCCCGCGCGTTCCAGCGCCTTCCTTTTGCCGGCGGTGCGATCCGCCCATTCTGCCCATGCGCTCTTACCTTGACGCCAGAGGGCCTGTGTCTCCTCAGTATCCATTTCACTCCCCCGTCTTGTGGATATTGTATGCTAAATTCGGATTAAATCTATCAGGGGTTTTATCGTGCGCCGCCCGGCGGTGTTCCGAAAAGCGGCCTTCCCGGATTTTGAAAAAAGCCCGGAAAAACAAGGAAGACAAAAGACGTTTGTCCTCTGACGGCGGGAGTTACGCAAAAGAATAGCCCCTCGGGGCTCGCTCGCAAGTTGTGCTCCAAGCAGCACTCCGCGCATCAGTTAAACAAGCCGGCCGCAAATGCATGCAGGTCACGAAAAAGTCATCATCCTGACTGATCTGTCTTCAATGTCTGTTGTGCTGCGCTGGATCATCGGGAAAAGTCCGGCGATCTAAATCACGGCTGCGGATGTTTAGGGTTGGGGGGGAGTTATGAAAAAAATCTCGCGTTTGCTCATCGCATCGTGCCTGTTGCTGGGAATCAGCGGCTGCGCCACCGAGGGCACCTCGGCCATCGCTGATACAACCCCAGCCAGCGCTTCCACCAAACTCATCAAAGGCAAAACGACCCAGGCAGAGGTCAGGCAGATCTACGGCGGTCCAGTCAAAACCTCATTCACCGATAGCGGCAACGAGATCTGGGAATATGAATATTCCCGCGACGGCAACAGCCCTCTATACATGCTTCCCGGTGTTGGCGGCATGCTTGCCAGTTCGGCCGAGGTCAACAAGAAATCTCTGGTGATTTTCTTCAATAAGCAGAAAATCGTGCAGCAATACGCCATGAACGAAACGAAGGTTGGCGGATCGACGCAGCGCTGAACCCCGCCTGGGAGCGATGACAGCTCCCGGACCGCTCGCCGCGCGTCACATCCGCCCCTGAACTTTCACCTTGGCCGGAGGTGGCGGCGGCGGGGTATCATCCTCGGACCACCACAACCAGGCGCCATAGGCAAGCGCGGCGCTGACAGCCGCAGCCGCCAGCGTTATCGCCACCACGCGCAAGGTGCGCCGCATCTGCGCGGCCCGGTTGATCGCGTCGGCGTAAGCCTCGGTCTCCTCGCCATCGGCGTCGATTTCGCCCCGGTCATAGCGTGCACGGCGAGCCGGATCGCGCAGCAGCGTATACGCGCGTGTGAACCGCTGAAACTCCCTCGCGGCTTCGGCATTCCCAGGGTTCAGATCGGGATGCAGCGACTTCGCCTTGCCGCGGTAAATGGCTTGTATCGCCTCGCCGCTGGCGCCTTTCTCCACGCCGAGCACCGCATAGGGGTCTTCGGTCTTGCCGGGACCGGCCATCGGCTCATCGCCGCCGGGGCCGTCGTCCCTGCGCGTCATCCAGGCGTCCGGCATTCTCACCGCCGCCGGCAGATGGGTGGTGGGATCGCCGCTCGCCTCATCGACCTGCGCCTGGGTGAGATTGATAGCGTCCGCCAGGTCCGCGCCGGCGAGATTGGCGCCGGCGAATTTGGCATAGGCCAGATCGGCGCCGCTCAGCACCGCATCCATCAGATTGGCGCGGCAAAGATCGGCGTGATTGAGCTGCGCATTGCGCAGATTGGCCTCAATGAGTTCGGCGTCCCGCAGATCGGCCTCAATGAGTGTTGCCTCGCTCAAATCCGCTTTGAACAGCAGCGCGCCGCGCAGGTTGACCGGACCGCCATTGATCGGGCTAAATTGCTTTTGGCGCGGTCCCAGCGTGACATAGCGCAAATCTGGAATGGCCGACGGGTTCGCCGCGCGCCACGCATTCCAGGCCGCAGTGCCCTCGGTCAGCCTCTTGATATGTTCAATGTCCGCCACGTTTCCCCCAATCAGCGGCCACAACTATTTCCCAGTTTACTATAAGCCGGTTTACGATGTGTGTTTTCTCACGGTAAACGGCGTGTTCGGGTCACAGTTGTTGCGAGCGGGACACTACTTGCGCTGCTGCAACACTTGGGCGGGTGATGTTTTGCACGCTGTGGTGGCAAGATCTTGCAGTGCCGCCGTATTTTTCAGCAGATGGCGCACCGCCGCCGCCGGGCCGGGGGCGAGGCTGATTCGGCTGGGGGAGGGCAGGGCGGCGCCGGACAGATGCTGGATCAGCATCGCCAGCGAGGCGGCGCCGTCCACATCGTACCAGGCCGGCAGCAGCCGCACCGTCAGCCCCAATGCGGCGGCGCGCGCCTGGGTGAGATCGAAAACCTCCGGCGTGCTCCAGGGAATATCGCTGAACAGGCCGGCATGGGGCTGGCGCGCGCCGATCAGGTAATAGCCGCCGTCCAGCGCCGGGCCGAGCACCACATCCGCCGCGCGCGCCATCAGGATTTGTGCGGCCTCCACCAGTATGCACGGCGGCAGGGCGGGCAGGTCTGCGCCGGTCAGGATGGCGGCGTCATGCCCCAGCGCCAGCAGGTCCGCGATGGCGAGGTGCATCTTGCGGCCGAGATCGCCGTCCCGCTGCGGCAGGAAGGTGAATGGCGGCGGCATCAGCGGCCGCAGCTCGGGGGCGCAATCCGGCGGCCAGTGCACGCAAACGGGCGCGGCAGGTGCAACTTCCGCCGCCGCAAGGACCGCCGCCGCCACGTCCAGGAGAAACGCCGCGCTCAGCCTGGCGGCCAGATCCGCGCCGATGTCCCTGGCGAGGCGGGTTTTGCTCTCGCCCGCGCGCGGCGGTTTGCACATGATGCCGATGGCTGCCTGGGTCACAGGTCCGCCTCTTCCGTGATGCTATCGCGCTGCCTCGTGACGCGCGAACGTCACAGCCGTTCTGCCGTAGACGCGCCGGTCGATGGCCTCCAGGCCGGCGGGCAATTCCAGCACCGTCTCCGCCGCTTCCTCAATCACCGCCACCGCGCCCGGCGCCAGCCAGCCGCCCGCCAGCGCCGAAGCCAGCGCCTTCTCCGCCAGCCCCTGGCCATAGGGCGGGTCGGCGAACACCAGATTGAAGACGCCCTGCTTATCGCCGTTCTCCAGGGCAGTGGCATCACGCCGGTAGAGCTTGGTTTGCGGCATTACCGCCAGAGTTCTCGGCGTTCTGCCGGATGAGGCCGCGCGCTTCGGCACTGGTGTCGATGAACAGGGCGAAGCTGGCGCCGCGCGAGAGTGCCTCCAGGCCCAGCGCGCCGGTGCCGGAAAACAGGTCGAGCACGCGCGCGTCCGGGAGGCGGAAATCGTCGATGCCGTGGATGAGGATGTTGAAAATCGCCTCGCGCACGCGGTCGCTGGTGGGGCGGATGTCACGCCCCTCGGGTGTGGCGAGTGTCCTGCCGCGCAGGCGGCCGCCGGCGATCCTCACGGCCGTGGCCGCTTGCCGCCGGGATGCGGCGGACGCTTGGCGCCGGGTGCTGCGGGCTTACGCGGCCCGCCCTTGAATGTGGGACCGGAGGCCGCGCGCGGTTTGAATGACGCGGATTTTCCGCCGTGCTCTCCGCCCGGCTTACGGCTGGGGCGGGGGGCGTCATCCCGTGAGGCTGCCCCGCTCCCCGAGCCTTTGAAGTGCGGTGTCTTCTTGCGGAACTCGCCGCCGGACTTGGCCGGGAAACGCGCGGATGATGCCGGGCGGTCTGCGGACCTGGAGCCATCAGCGGCCGATGCCGCGCGCGGCTTGAAATTCCCGGTTTTCCGGGGGCGCTCACCACCGGATGAGCGTGCGTCTCTCGACCGCGCGCCCCCTTCGGCGGAGGCGGGCTCCTTCTCGAATGGCACGCCGTGGGGTGCCTTTTCGCTGGGTTCCCCGATCAGTTTGGGCCGGAAGCGCCCGGATGGCTCCTGGCGAGCCGCAGGTTCGGAGCCGGTCGCGGCTGCTGGTGCTGCTGGACGTTTGAAACGGTCCGGCGTCCCGGCGCGTTCGCCGCTGGGGGAACCATGAAACCGCTCGGGGCGGGGCTCGCGGCTGGATGAGCGCGCGCCGTTAAGAGTTCTCCCGCGCCGGCGTCAGCGGCTCCCTTATTGAATGGCTTGAAGCGCGGCGTTTTTGCGCCGGTTTCCCCCTCCGGCTTGGCATGGAATTGCCCGGATGGCGCCGGGCGGCCTGCTGACCTGGGACCAATCGCGGCGGCTGATGCTGCACGCGGCTTGAAGCGCTCCGGTGTCCCGGTGCGTTCGCCGCTGCCGGATGCCGGGAATTGCTCGGGGCGGGGTGAGCGTGCGCCTCGCGCTTCAGAGGGGCCGTGGCCTTTCCTGAAAGTCTTGACGTCCGTTGTGTTGTCAACTGACACCTCGTCCAGCTTCGGCCGGAATCGCCCAGGCCGCTCCTGGCGGCCCGCTGGCGCGGAGTCCGGGGAGACTTCAAACCGCTCGGGACGCGCTTCTCTCGAAGCCGGTCTCGCGCCGGCGGCGGCAGGCCCTTTCTTAAATGTCGTGGCGCGCGGCGTCCTTGCCTGAGGTTTCGCGCCGCCGGCCGCCTTCGGACCAGCCTTCGCCCGTGGCGCATCCGGCGCTGCGCGGTCAACCCGTTCCGGGCGCTGGCGCGGCTTCAGTTGCGTGGAACTGGCGGGCCGCAAGCCCAGCTCCGCCGCCAGCGTGGCGCCGAGCTGCGTCGCGAGCACGCGCGGTTTCACTTCCTCGATCTGCCCAACGTCGAGGGATTCCAGCGCGAACGGCCCGAACGACACGCGCAACAGCCGCGTCACCTGCAAGCCGAGATGCTCCATGATTTTGCGCACCTCCCGGTTCTTGCCCTCGCGCAGGGCAACCGTCAGCCACGCATTCGATCCCTGCTCGCGCTCGAACGTCGCCTCAATGGGCGCGTAACGCACGCCGTCGATCTCCACGCCCTTGCCGAGACGTTTCAACTCGGCGGGGTCGGGCGAACCATGCACGCGCACGCGATACCGCCGCATCCAGCCGGTGGACGGCAGCTCCAGATGCCGCGACAGCCCGCCGTCGTTGGTCATCAGCAGCAGGCCCTCGGTGTTGTAATCGAGGCGGCCGATGGCGATCAGACGGGGCAGTTCCTCCGGCAGGCGGTCGAACACGGTCGGGCGGCCTTGCGGATCGTGCCGTGTCGTCACCTCGCCCTTGCGCTTATGATAGCGCCACAAACGCGACGCTTCGGGCGCGGCTATGGCCCGGCCATCGACGCAGATCACGTCACGGCCCGTTACATTGATGGCGGGCGTGGCGACGGTCTTGCCGTTCAGCGTCACGCGGCTATCGGCGATCAGGCGCTCTGCGTCGCGCCGCGAGCACACACCCGCACGCGCCATGACTTTGGCGATGCGGCCGGCACCCGACTTTAAGTTGTGATCAAAAATTTGCGGTGTTTCCATTTTGCCGGCGAATCAACACATCTAAGTTTTATGTCTGACTCACTAATGGTTCAATTGCACGGACGGAATAACATGCGCCGAGACCGAATTGTGTCAGCCGTCAACAATCTGCGTGACGCGCTGCAAGCTTGCCAAATCCGCGACCTTCTCCGGGCGGCACGCAGCGGCCAGCCGGCCGACGGCGTGAACCGTACCCAGAACATCCTTCTGGCGTATAACGTATTCACACGCCATTACCAGAACTTTTCGGAAGACGAAAAGGAGATGATGAACTACTTCGGCCTCACGCCGCTGCTGGACATCACCTTCTGGTCCGGCCTGATCGACAGCGATCAGAGCGTGTCGCGCAAGCTGCTCGCGGACGTGGACGTGGGCGCATATAATGTCATTTTCGTGATGCCGAAGCTGCGCGAGCTGCTGACGCGCGAAAACGACCGCGACGAATTGTTCCTCACCGACGCCGGCGGGCGCGAGCGTGAAATGAAGCGCGTGCGCATCATGGTGGCCGAGAAGGAGCGTTCGCTGACCGCGCCGAGCGTCGTCACCAACGTCATCCGCGCCATGGATGAGCTGTACGAAAGCCTTGCCACGCTGTACGGCGAAACCAACGTTTCGCTGGCCATCGGCGGTATCGACTCCGGCAGCGCCAAGTCGTTCGATTTCTTCGGCGCCACGGCGGTGATGGACGATATTCACACGCTGCTGATCAATGTGTGGGATCGCATCAAATATTCCACCGAGGACAATTTCCGCTACCAGATCGAAGTGGCCATCATGGCGACGGGCTTCATCGGCCGGGTGAAGGAATCGCAGATGTCCAACCTCATTTCCGAGGAGCAGGGCCAGCGCATCACGCGGACGGTGGCGAAGTCCATCGAGATGCTGTTCCGCAGCGGCGCTTACACCGACGAAATGGACAGTCCGCGCGAAGTGAAGGCGAGCCAGTTCCTGGCGCCGAAACAGGCGCTGATCGAGTTCAAGCACGACGATACGCGGGTTCAGCAGGCCAAGCGCGACGATCTGCGCGAGGCGCTGGAAATGAGCGCCGACAAGCTGGAGGTGTTCCGCGAGCCGAAGGAAACGCCGAAGCCGAAGCGCGATGCGTCGCCGATGGCCAATGGCGCCGATCAGCAGATGCCCATGGCGCCTGCGGAGTAGGAACCGGCGGCGGGTTGCACCGCCGTGGAGGGAGTGGAGCCGGCAGGCGGGCCTTTGGGGAGGCTCGGCTGCCGGTGTTGTTTTGGGTGGACCCAACTGTTAAAGGGGGCCCGTTTGCACGCCGGTAACGGGGGCCTTATTCCACGCCGAAACACAATCAGGGGGCGCAAAACTGGGCGGTCATCGCCTCTGTTATTGAGACGTGCAAATTAAATCGCGGGGCGGTTTCCTGGCCAAATCGGCTATGCTCTGGTGAGATAGTCTTCAACCTGGCCGCAACGCATCTCAGAGGAACCCTCATGCCCCCCAAGCCCTGGCCGGCCCGCTCCAGCCGTGAAGTCTACCGCAACCCGTGGATCAGCGTGCGCGAGGACGTCGTCGAGCTGCCGGACGGACGCACCACCATTTACGGCGTTGTGACCTCGAAAACTGCCGTCGGTGTGCTGCCGTTTCTGCCGGATGACCGCGTGCTGATGGTGCGGCAGTTCCGCTATGTGAGCGGCGAAAGCCACCGCTGGGAAATGCCCACCGGCGGCGTTCACCCAGGCGAGACGCCCGAGGAGGCGGCCCAGCGCGAGTTGCGCGAGGAAGTGGGGCACGGCGCCGGGCGGCTGGAGCCGGTCAGCACGTTCTATTCGTCGAAAAGCGTGGTGGACGAGACCTGCCACCTGTTCCTCGGCTACGGCCTGACGCCCGGCAAGCTGCCGGAGGACGATACCGAGTTCCTGGAGGTGGCGGCGCTGCCGTTCGCTGAGGTGCTGGACATGGTGCTCAGCAGCGAAATCCGCGACGCGATGACCGTCATTGCGGTCCTGCACGCGGCGCGGTTGCGCGGCTGACCCGTTCAGCGATCGATGTAAAAATCGCGGCGGAAATAGCCGGGGGAAACGTAACCCTGGCCTTGTCCTTCCCAGAAATCCAGGCTCTGGCGCCGCACGGTGTAATCGCAGGTGATTTCGCAATAAACCCACGAGCCGCCGGGCAGCTTCACCTGACGCCCCTTCGCCGTCTGGCGCACCGGCACGATCACGGCCTTGGGGTGATTGTCGCTTTCCACCCGGATGTAGCGGTAGCCGTCATGGCGGTAGGGCGCGCGCTTGTGGTGCTTCGACGGCCCGTCGATGTATTGGTCGCGGGGGCGTTCAAAGGCCGAAGCCGCGGGAACAGCAACCGCGATGGAGAGCGCCGCCGCCAGCGCCAGTGTGAAAGTCTGCCTCGTCATAAAAACCTCCGCCGTTAGGCATTCCATGCCTTGCATCGTAAACGTATATGTCATGTGAGCCGCGAGTGCGGCGGCGCAAGGGGGATTCCGCCCGGAAGGGGCTTTTGCCGCCGGCTGTGGCTTCGCTGCCGGACCGCGCCGTTAGCGGGAATCGCCAGGAGGCTTGTTTGGACCATATTGGTAAAATTTTCAACTATTGCGAGCGCGGCGGCGATCCCAGCTTCTGGGCGGAGCCGGTGAACGCCTGGACCAATCTCGCTTTTATCGCCGCCGGCGCCGCCAGCCTGTGGTGCGCGCGCCGCCGTCCGCCGGGCGGGCACGGCCTGGGCCTCAATTTCCTCATCGCCACGGTCTTCGTCATCGGTGCGGGCAGCTTCCTGTTCCACACGCTGGCGACGCCGCGCGCGGTGCTGGCCGATGTGGTGCCCATCGGGGTGTTCATGCTGGTCTATCTTGCCTACGCGCTGCGGCAGTTTCTGTGCTGGAACGTGGCGTTCACCCTCGCCGGCGTTGCGGCCTTCTTTGGCGTGCAGCAGATAGCGGAGGCCCTGCACTGTGCTCCGGGCGGGATTGGCTTCATCGCGGGTATGCCGCCGGGGCAGTCCGGCGCGTGCCTGAACGGCAGCCTCGGCTACCTCCCCGCGCTGGCCGTGATGGCGGCCGTGGGGGCGGTGCTGGCATTCCGGCGGCACCCGGCGGGCCTTTGGCTGGCGGCAGCGGCAGGCGTTTTCGCCGTTTCCCTCACCTTCCGCACCTACGATCGCGCCTGGTGCAGTCTCGTCACCATCGAAGGCAGGGCGACCGGCACGCATTTTCTCTGGCACTTGATGAATGCACTGACGCTGTTCCTGCTGCTCATTGCGGCGATCCGGCATGGGGCTTACCGCAAAACCCGTTAACGCAGCCCCTGCCAAGACTTGCCAGCGCCTCACTCTTCCCTCATAACGGCAGCATGCCAAGCGGACGTGGCGGAACTGGTAGACGCAAGGGACTTAAAATCCCTCGGCCTTGGCCGTGCGGGTTCGATTCCCGCCGTCCGCACCATCGGCAGCCTGTGGATAGCCTGGGTATAAGTTAAGGTTGCGCCGGCAAAAAACGTTGCTCCCTGATCGAATTGGATAACTTTCCTAAAGTTCGCTGGAAATCGAAGCGGCAGACCGGCATTTGCCCCAGGCTCGCCCCATTTGGGGTGAAACTTCGCGAATGAGGCAAGGGCAGGGGCCACTTTGGACAATTTTGGGATTATCATGACCGGATCACGGCTTGTTGCACGGAATGCCGGGTTTGCAACCCTGGCGGCGGCTGCCCTCTGCTTGAGCGGCTGCGGCGGTTCAATCT
Organism: uncultured Alphaproteobacteria bacterium; assembly: GCA_963827885.1. Lineage (GTDB taxonomy): Bacteria > Pseudomonadota > Alphaproteobacteria > Rhizobiales > Rhodomicrobiaceae > CAWHDD01. Next base: position 138,548 of record CAWHDD010000021.1, read on the forward strand.
GGTCGTCCGGCGGCGATTTCCTCCGTTTCGTCCTCGTCCACCCCGGTGGCGTCCGAAACCTACGCGAGCGGGCCGATTTCCCTGACGCCGCGGCAATCCGGCGACGAACAGGCCGCACAGAACACCTATGCCGGCTCGCTGGACGACGCGGAACTGAAAAAAGCCATCGAACGCTACCGCATCACGCGCCGGCGGGCAGAGTCGCCCGTCGAAGTCGCGGCCGCCGATCTGAACGGCGACGGACGCCCGGAAGCGCTGGTGCTGTTCACCGGCGCCGACTGGTGCTCGAAAACCGGCTGTTCGTTCGTGGTGTTCTCCCGCGAAAGTTTCGGCTACCGGCCCGTGTCCCACAGCGTCAACGTCAGGGCGCCGGTGCTGATGACGTCCGCTCAAAACGCGGGCTGGCGCGATCTGATCGTGAAAACCGGGGGAAGCGGCTCGCCGGTTAAGGTGGTGCGTCTGAGCTTTGCCGGCAGCGGCTACGCGGCCAACGCGCTGCTGCAATCCATCGTCGATCAGCAGACGGTGGCCAATGCGGTGCAGGTTCTGGGCGAGCAGGCGATCCAGTCGGCGGACAGCGATCAGACGCCGGGCGCGATCCGCAGGCCGTAAAGCCAGTCGTTCCAGCGGGCGAGCATGGTCTGCGGCATGGCCGTGAGCACCAGATTGCGGGCTAGGCGCATGACGCCGTTCATATGATAAATCCCGCCCATGGCGCGCGACTTGTCCACCACAAGCGTGGCCCGTTCGCGCCGCCGCGCGGCATAGAGGGCGAAGGCGGCGGCGAGATCGGCCGGGCTTTCAGTCACGGATTGCGCCAGAACCGCAGCATCCTCGATGGCCAGCACACCGCCCGAGGCCAGGAACGGGAAAATCGGGTGGGCCGCGTCGCCCAGCACAGCCACCTTGCCGGCATGCCAGCGGGGCAGGGGATCGAGCCGCATCAGCGGCCAGCGCCGCCAGTCCGGGGCCAGCGCCAGCCCTTCGCGCACCGGCGCCGGCCAGCCGCGGAAATCGGGGGGAGCGGCGGTAAAATCCTCGCCCTTGGCCACGGCCACGACGTTGATGAGACGCCCCGCCGCCACCGGATAATGCACCAGATGATAGCGCGGATGGAACCACAGGCCGATGCGTCCGCCGGCAAACACGGATGTTGCCGTTTCCGCCGGCAGCACCGTGCGCCAGGCGGAAATCCCGGCGTCCAGCTCGGCAACCTTGGGATTGAGCCAGCGCCGGATGGGCGAACGGATACCGTCGGCGCCGGCGAGGGCGCGGCCCGTCACAGTGGCGCCGGTGGCTGAAATCGCATCGACGCCGCTATCGGTCTCCTCGACGTCCACCACCTCGAATCCGGTCGTTATCGTGACGCCCGGCGTCGCGGCGGCGGTTTCGCGCAGCACGGCGTGCAGGTCCGGCCGGTAGAAGGTGAAATAGGGCGCGCCGTAGCGCTGCTCGGCCTCCTTGCCCAGCGGGTAGGCCGCCAGCGTCTTGCCGCTCACCCCATCGCAAATATCCACGCCGGACGGCTCGCAGGCGCATTTGCGTAAGCCCGCCTCCATCCCCCAGCCGATCAGCAGCCGCGTGGCGCTGGGGCCAAGCTGAATGCCGGTGCCGGAATCGGCCGCCAGCGTTTCGCTGCGTTCCAGCATGTGCACGCGGAAGCCGGCACGTCCCAGCGCGATGGCCGCGCTCAGGCCGCCGATGCCGCAACCGGCGATGAGGATGGGTTTATCGTTGTCGAGGGACGCGGAACTCATGATGGGGCACCGTCGATTTAAGCGTGTTCATGCTCGTCTTCGGTATACAGGCAATAGGGCGGGTCCGACTGCTCGGACGACAGGTTCGGGTCGTAGAGATACAGCGTCGAGCAGTAGGGACACAGGATGCGGTCGCTCGCGCCCATGTCCAGGTAGATATGCGGATGATCCTGGGGCGGACGCGCGCCCATGCACTGGAATTCCTTCGCGCCGATGTGGATCTTCTCCACGCCGATGTCATTGCAGAAATGGGGGATACCGATTTTCGCCATGGCCTACATTATCGCGTTAGGGGGCTGATGGGGTGACGTGAATTGACGCACGGCATGCTGCCCCAGTGCGGCGGGGAAGGCAAGTGTATGTCGCGAATTCCGCTGGCGGCGGGAGATTATACAGCATCGGTGCGCCGGAAATCTCACGCCTCGCCGTCCAGCCGCCGCGCCTCCTCCACCAGCATCACCGGCACGCCGTCGCGGATCGGAAAGGCCAGCCCCGCCGCCTTGCTGATCAGTTCGCGCGCCTTGGCATCGTAAATCAGCGGCTGCTTGGTCACGGGGCAGACCAGAATCTCCAGGAGCTTGGGATCGACGGCCGCTTCGCCGCTCTCCGGCCGGGCTTCATCCGCTGCGGGCTGGTTCGTCTCGCTGGTGGTCATTCTGGTGTCGCTCCGCTTGCCAATGGTGCCAGTTTCAAATTCGCTCGCCGTGCCGCAAGCATAGTCACCGGCGATCAAATTTTTATGACGCCCCGGAGCCGTTTTCCGATCCGCCTCAGCGGCCCTCAATGCATGCTGCCGGTCTCGCTGTCCGGCGCCGCGATGTCCATCTCGGCCAGCGCCATCAGCACCTCCGAGCGCATCTTCAGGCCGGCCGCTTCCAGCAGCGCCTGCTTCTCCTCCGGCCCGTAGGGGCTGATCATCGACAGCGTATTGATCAGCGTTTCCACCGGCGAGCGCTGAATGTTGTGCCAGTCCGCCGCCAGCTTGCGCGCATCCAGGTAGTTCTTCAGCACGCTGAGGAATTTCTCCCAATCGACCGTATCCTCGCCGTGACCGGGAATGAAATCGCTGGCATAGCTGGCGGTGTCGATTTCGCAGACGCGATAGGGCTTGGCGGTGTATTGCTCGGTGACGAGGTCGAAGCGCGACACGCCGGTCAGCGTGATCAGCATGCGGCCGTCATCGGTTTCGGTGAACGCGGTGATGCGCCCGAGGCCGCCGGTATGGCGCAGCGAATAATTCTTGCCGCTGGGGGACTCCTGGCTGCCGGTACTGGTCCTGGGCTGCACGATGCCGATCAGCCGCGGCCCCGCCATGGCATCGTTCATCATGGCCAGATAGCGCGGCTCGAAGATGTTAAGGGGCAGCGCCGAGCGCGGCAGCAGAATGCAGCCGTTCAGCGGGAACACCGGCACGGTTTTCGGCACATCGCCGGGACCACGATAGCGGTCGGTCAGGCCCAAGGTTCATCTCCCCCGGAAGCTGGCGGAATGCGCCAGCGGCGGCGATGCAGCGGACATCGTCTATTCGTCGTTTAGCTCAGCCGGCAGAATACATTATGCAAACAGAATGGACGACAACTGTCTGCGGCCGCTCTGGGTCTGCGGGTCGTCTGGTCCCCAGGCTTCGAAAAACTCCACCAGTTGCTTGCGCGCCGCTTCTTCGTTCCAGGTGCGGTTGCGGCGGATGATTTCCAAAAGCTGGTCCGCAGCTTCCTCGCGCTGACCGCTGGCATTCAAGAGCAGCGCCAGATTGTAGCGCGCTTCGTAGTTCTGCGGCTCTTTTTCCACCGTGGCCTTGAGGGACGCCGCGTCGCCAGCCTTGGCGGTCTTCTTGGCCACTTCCAGCAACGCCCTGGCGCTGACCACCGATGGCGCTGTGGCCTTGGCGGGCGGCACCAGCCCCAGCGTCTGCTCGGCGCGCACGAGGTCGCCGGCCTTGATGTAGCACTTGCACAAACCGGCTGCCGCATCGGCATTCTCGCCATCCTGCTGAAGCGCGGCGGCGTAAAGCCCGGCGGCGGAATTGATGTCACCCGCCGCAAGGGCCGCATCTGCGGCTTCGATGGGCGATTCTTCCTCGGCGGCAGCAGGACCGATGAGGCGCTGGACGAAATCCTTCACCTGGCTTTCCGGCAGGGCGCCCATGAAGCCGTCAACCGGCTGTCCGTTCTTGAACGCGAAAACGGCCGGAATGGATTGCACGCCGAGTTGCCCGGCCACGGCGGGATGATCGTCGATATTCATCTTGACCAGCCGCACGGCGCCTTTGGCGGCCGTCACCACCTTTTCCAGCACCGGTGTGAGCTGTTTACATGGCCCGCACCAAGGCGCCCAGAAATCCACAAGCACCGGCACCGTGCGCGATGCTTCGATGACGTCGCGCACGAATTCCTGGGTCGTCGTGTCCTTGATCAGCCCGTTGTCTTTGGGCCCCGGCGCCGTCTTGCGGCCGCCAAGTGTAAAATTCATTCAAGCTCTCCCGCCAGTAACGGTGCGGCGGACGCTTCTATCTGGAAGCCGGCCGCCGAATGTCATTCCAATATAGTGCTGGCCTGTCGTTTAGCAAAAAATGCGCGCGGGCGTTAGCGGAAATGGCGGGGCGGGAACGGCAGCCGTAAAATTGCGTCTGAGAAGAAAAGGCGGCCTTGCAATCCCGCGCGGTTTGGTTCTATAAGGAACCCGTTCACGACTGACGTGAGCGGGCGTAGCTCAGGGGTAGAGCATCACCTTGCCAAGGTGAGGGTCGGGCGTTCGAATCGCCTCGCCCGCTCCATTTCAGTCGGCAGGGGTGCTGCTTCCAGCGGCCCCGGTGGTCCACCTGCGGGACGCGGCGGACGCAAATTTTCACACAGCCGTCTGCGATAGTTCCGGCACCGCTTTTGCCGCTGAAACAGGCGCGCGCCCATCGCCTTCAATCGGCTCAAATGCATGGCCGGGCTCGTCCGGCCAGCAGGCAAGGACGCAAGCGCCCGGTAGCGCCCGCGTCCTCCGTCATCTGCCGTTCGCCGCTTTCCGGCCGGTCAGGCCATGGCCACCAGCTTCAGATTGGCGGGGTGCACATGGACCGTATCCTGGGGAACGTATGCCTCCAGTTCCGGCGGCGCGTACCACATCCGCTCGCGCCCGATCCCGGTCCAGTCTCCTGGCGCCAGCATATCGACTTTCCGGTACATCTCCGTGTTCGCGTCGCTACCGACCACGTCCTTGAAGATGCACATGAAATCTATCGACAGGCGCAGGCCGGTGCTTTCCTTGAAGGTGTGATGGATCAGGAAGCTGTCCATCAGGTACATGGCTCCCGGATCGAAATGTGCCTCGTATTGCGTGACGTTCTCCATCAGCGGCAGGCCCAGGTCCATGCTCTCCAGGGGCTGCTGATATTCGGCGGGGAACTGCGCGGGTTCGAAAAATTTGACGCCGATCTTGCGGGCGTCGCCGAAAACCGGAAACAGCACCACCACGGCATTGCTGGGAAAGCCCGCCCACATTTCGACATGCGGCTTTGTCGGGGAGGTTGGCCGCTTGTCGGCTTCCCGGTCCTGCCCGTCCACCACCCGGACATTGACCGGCATCATCTGCTGGAACATGCGTGGCAGCCCATGGGCGGCCAGAATTTCTGAAACGACTTTGTGCACCACGTTGTAGCTGGCGTAGGTCTGCCGTTTCGGAAGAACGATGCCGTTGGGTGTGCGGTTTGGCAGGCCGCGAACCAGGTCCTCGTAGGAATTGACCATATTATCGGTGAGCGGCGGGGCCTTATCACCATACCAGGTACAGAAATTATCCCAGATGTAAAAATTAATGGCGTTTTTAAGCCGCTCAAAGACAGCAGGCTTGAGAGCCACCCCCTTCAGCAGGGGAAAATCACCGGCCAATGGTAATCCTTCGACAGCTTTGCTAAGCCTTTCGTATCGATCTGGATAGGACATATTAGCCTCATATGAGAAGAGAAGGGCGTAAGTGACTTTGGTTACTATGGAAAAGCGTGGTGCGCGTAAAAATAACCATGCACTTACACGTAAATCGTCCGCCCTCTTGTATACTTTGTCAAGGTTGAAGGGGGGCGGGCAATCGCCGCATGAGGGGCTGAGCGGCCGTTTATGGTGCGGGTGCGCATCGCCGGAACCACGGTTTTCCGGGGCGGAGTTACCAGCCAAAGTAAGCGAAGCTCTAAGGCCTCCTACCACCGCGCCTCGCGCGCGGGCATGATGTGGAGGCGCGGAAGAAAGTGCCTGACTTCCAGCCGTTCGCGGCTTATCTGAAACGGAAGTAAGTAAGGAAGGCATTCCCTACCTCGGACGAGAATTTTTAAATCCAGATTGCATCCCCGTCAGCCGTTCTGCGCTCTTGACAGAGCCGCACCTGTCAGTACCTGCATGTCACCGTGAAATCGAAGGGCGGAATTTTTCCTCCTGGTATGACGAGGCGGCCTTGAGTTATATGGATATCGCGCTGGAAGAAGCCCGGCTCGCCGCCGCTGCGGGCGAAGTGCCGGTCGGCGCGGTCATCGTCACGGCGGATGGCTCTGTGATCGCCCGCGCCCGCAACCGCATGGGTGAACTGCGCGACCCGACAGCCCATGCCGAAATCCTGGCCATCCGCGCCGCCTGCCAGGCGCTCGGACAGATGCGGCTCAGCGATTGCGATCTTTACGTCACGCTGGAGCCGTGCGCCATGTGCGCGGCGGCCATTTCTTTCGCGCGCATTCGCCGCCTGTATTTCGGCGCGGCCGACGAGAAGGGCGGCGCGGTCGAGCATGGCAGCCGGTTCTTCTCGCAGGCCACCTGCCACCACCGGCCGGATGTCTATGGCGGCATCGGCGAGGTGGAGGCGGCGGCGCTGTTGCGGCAATTCTTCCGCGAGCGGCGGTGAACGGATACGAGCGCGGCGTCAAAAATCATCCGCCAGCGCCCGTTGCCTTGCTTCATCCCCCTGCCGGACACCGCATCACGCGGTTTGCGGCGTAAACATCCTTTTGGCGCCGTATGCCGCGAAACCGATCACGTAGACAAATGCCGCCGCAACGAGCAGGTTTCCTGTGTCACTGGATACGGGCAAATATTGTGTCACATCAATCATGCCAAATCTTGCCTTCAGATTGAAAGCCTTAAACATGGTGATGTAAACGCCGCACATGATGGAAAGTACAAAAAGCAAATTCCGAATATTTGAGGCCGTGAACCCGCCATAGGCTATAATGACGGCGTATAACGGCACCAAGCCAAATTGCGCACCAAATTCCTTCATCAAATCAGTCATCTCTGTGCTCTCCAATTATCTTTGCCCGCGTCATCAGGCGGGATGCAGGGGCCACGGCAACCGGCAGCGCCCAGGCTCCGGTTTTCCGTTCTCGGCTACAAATTGGGCGCCATTTCGTCCGCCGTGGTGCCGCTTTTCATTGGGAGGCACATAAAGCTGACGCGGCGAAGCTCTCCGCCTCGCTCAGGTCCTCGGGCGTATTGATGTTGAAAAACGGGTCGATGCGCCGCTCGCCGCAGCGATGAAGGGGAAATCCACCAGCACCGCGCCGTGCGAGGACGCCCATCCCATCACCTTGCGCTGCCCCGCCGCGAGCGCGGTCTCCAGATCGTCCGCCAGCGCCGTGGGCCAGAGGCCGAACACGGGTTGCGCCAGTTCCGCCGACGACGCCACGCTGATGGCCGGATAGCGTCCGCCGGTTGCGGCGAGGAGTTGCGCCGCGAGGTTCGCCGGGAAAAACGGCGTATCGCAAGCTACAGTGACGATCCAGTGCATGGAGCCCGCCCAGCGCATCCCCGCCAGAATTCCGGCAAGCGGGCCGGGGAAATCGCCCACCGGATCGGCCACTACGGGCAAACCGAAGCCGGCGAAACGCTGCGGATCGCCGTTGGCGTTGATCGCCATCGCGCTCACTTGCGGCGCAAGGCGCTCGATAGCATGCTGGATCAACGGCTTGCCCGCCAGCAGCCGCAGCGATTTATCGCCGCCGCCCAGCCGCCGCGACTGCCCGCCCGCCAGCAGCACGCCCGCGATGGGTTCGGAATGGGGCATCGTCATCGCCATGATCGTTCACTTTCCTGCCGCGTATTGCCGCTACAGAAGCACTTCCCGCACGAAAAATCGCCAATGGGCTTGCCTGAAGCGGCTTTCTCCCTCATCTGTCATCATTTAAGGGACCGCTCGTGACTAGCGCAAGCAATGGACGCGGCGATAGAGTGCCCGGGAGCTGAAACAAAGGGAACGAGTATGGCAGCAGATATCACGAAAGACGAAGTGCTCAAGGCGCTCAAGGCCGTCAAGGGGCCGGACGGAAAAAATGACATCGTTTCGCTGGGCATGGTTTCGGAAATCGTGATCCGCAACGGTAAGGTCACGTTCGCCATCGCGGTTGCGCCGGATATCGCGGCGCGCATGGAGCCGTTGCGGCTCTCGGCCGAAAATACCGTCAAGGCGTTACCCGGCGTGGCGGGCGCAATGGTCATGCTGACGGCCGATCGCGAAGCAGGGCAGGGTGCCGCACCCGCTGGCGCCCCCGGCAAGGGTGTTGCCGGCGTCAAGCACATCATCGCCGTCGCCTCGGGCAAGGGCGGCGTCGGCAAGTCCACCACCGCCGTCAATCTGGCGCTCGGCTTCCAGGCCAACGGACTGCGCGTGGGCCTGCTGGATGCCGACATTTACGGCCCGTCGATCCCGCGTCTGCTGCAGATCAGCGGCAGGCCCGAACTTGCGGGCGAAAACGTATTGGCTCCCATGGAGAATTACGGGCTGAAGGTGATGTCCATGGGCTTCCTCATCGAGGAGGAGACGCCCATGATCTGGCGCGGTCCCATGGTCGCTTCGGCCATCGGGCAGCTTCTGGATGACGTGGCGTGGGGCGATCTGGACCTCATTGTCGTCGATATGCCGCCCGGCACCGGCGACGCGCAACTGACGCTGGCGCAGAAAGTGCCGCTGGCGGGCGCCATTATCGTTTCGACGCCGCAGGATCTGGCGCTGATCGACGCGCGCAAAGGTCTCGCCATGTTCCGCCGCGTGAATGTGCCGGTGACGGGCATCGTCGAGAACATGAGCTATTTCCTCTGCCCGAAATGCGGCCATCGCGCCGATGTGTTCAGCCATGGCGGCGCCAGGGAAGAGGCCGCGCGCCTGGGCGTGCCGTTCCTCGGCGAAGTGCCGCTGGATATGCAGATTCGCGAGACCTCGGACGCCGGGACGCCGGTGGTGGTGAGCGATCCGCAGTCGCCGCATGCCGCCGTCTACCGCGAAATGGCCGCCGCCGCCTGGGCCACCATTACTGGCGGCAAGCCGCAGAAGGCAGCGCCGAAGATCGTCGTCGAGTAATCCGGCGCAGACGTCAAAATTCCTCTCCCCGCAAGGGGAGAGGAGTCCAGCCCGCATCAATACCGCCGCAGCAAACCCGCCAGCTTGCCCTGCACGCGCACGCGATCTGGCCCGAAAATCCGCGTCTCGTAGGCCGGATTGGCCGCCTCCAGCGCCACCGACTGGCCGCGCCGCCGGAACCGCTTCAACGTCGCTTCCTCCTCGTCGATCAGCGCCACGACGATATCGCCGTTGTCGGCGATCTCCGTCTTGCGCAAAATCACCGTATCGCCGTCGTGAATCCCGGCGTCGATCATGGAATCGCCCTTCACCTCCAGGGCGAACAGCTCGGCGCCGGCGAAATAATCCAGCGGCAGCGTGAGCACATGGCTCTGATGCTCGATGGCGGCGCGTGGCACGCCCGCCGCGATGCGGCCCATGACGGGCACCTGCAAAACGTCCGGCCGGCCCGGTTCCTCGAAACCGGTGGTATTGCGGAACGGCCCCCTCGCCACCGCCGTGGGGAATGTCCGGTCGGGCACGGCACGCAAGCCCATGGGCGTATCCGGCACCTTCAGCACCTCCAGGGCGCGGGCGCGATGGGGCAGGCGGCGGATGAAGCCGCGCTCCTCCAGCGCCGTGATCAGCCGGTGAATGCCGGATTTGGAACGCAGATCGAGCGCGTCCTTCATCTCGTCGTAAGAGGGGGGGATGCCGGTGGCACGCACGCGGTTATGGATGAAAAGCAGTAATTCTTTCTGTTTCGCCGTCAGCATGCGCTCTCCCTGCTGGTCTCCCGATGAGACTCAGTTAATGACGCTGGACAAATCGCGAACAAAATAGCCGTTCCGCTTGTGTTCCGCAAGAGTGTATTGCACGCTGCGACACGCATACAATTTGATTTAAAAATCGAGCGGGAGAACCTCGACGGCATCGCCTTTTTGCGCGGCGGGCGCGTGCGGCTGCCGGACGATCAGGCAGTCCGCTTCGGCCAGCACCGACATGAGCGAAGAATCCTGGCTCCGCGCGGCCTCGACGGTCAGCGGCGAGTCGCTGACAATGCGCGCGCGCATATAATGAGCACGGTCCCCATTCGCACCGATGGGCGCGTTCAACACTGCCTGGCGCGGCGTCAGCGCGCCGTCCTGCCGTCCCAGCAGCCGCCAGAGCAACGGGTAGAGGAAAATCCGCGCCGCAATGAGAGCCGCCGCCGGATTGCCGGGCAGGCCCAGAGCCAGCAGACTGCCCAGCCGTCCGAACATCAGCGGTTTGCCGGGCCGCATGGCGATTTTGTAGACGTCCAGCGTGCAGCCCTGGTCGAGCAGCGCCTGCCGCACCAGATCGTGGTCGCCGGCCGAGGCGCCGCCGATGGTGACGAGCACGTTGGCGTTGCGGTTTTTGGCCTGCTCGATGAAGCTGTCGAGGCTGGCAAGCCGGTCTTCGGCGATGCCGAGGAACAGCGGTTCCGCACCGGCACGGCGCACCATCGAGGCAAGGCCGGCGGGCACCGACGATATGATCTGGCCGGGACCGGGCGTGGCGCCGACCGGCACCAGTTCGTCGCCCGTGGCCAGAATGGCGACGCGCGGCTTGGCCACCACTTCCAGTTCGGCCACGTTCATGGCCGCGGCCAGCATCAGATCGCGCGGGCGCAGGCAGTGCCCGGCCTTGAGCCTGACTTCGCCTTCGCCGAAATCGTGGCCCTTGAGGCGGACGTTCTTCCCCACGGTTTCGGACTGGAGAATGGTGACGCTGCCGTCTCCGCGCTGGGTGTTTTCCTGAATGACGACGGTATCGGCGCCGTCGGGCATGGGGGCGCCGGTGAAAATCCGCGCGGCCTCTCCCGGCTCCACGCGGCCGTTAAACGGATGTCCGGCGGCGGATTGGCCCGCCACCTTCAGCGTGACCGGCACGGCAGCAACATCGGCGGCGCGCACCGCATAGCCGTCCATGGCGGAATTGTCGAAGGGCGGCTGGGTAATTCTGGCGGCAACGTCCCTGGCCAGCACGCGGGCGCCAGAGCCTTCCACCGGCACCCGCTCGGCGGGGAGCCGTCTCGCGGCGGCGGTGACGCGGGCGACGGCCACGTCAACGGCCATCAGGGGCGCGGGCGCAGCGCCGGTTCCCGGCGTATCAGACGGCGGCATGGTAATGTCCCGACCGTCCGCCGGTTTTCTCCACCAGCCGGATGTTTTCGATGTGCATGGCCTTATCCGCTGCTTTCAACATGTCGTAAATGGTCAGGCAGGCGACACTCACCGCCGTCAGCGCTTCCATCTCCACGCCGGTCTGGCCGGAGGTTTTCGCCGTGGCCGTGATTTTGATGGCCGGTGTCTCGGGTTCCAGCTCGAAATCAACACTGACCTTGGACAGGAACAACGGATGACAGAGCGGTATAAGTTCCGAGGTGCGCTTGGCGGCCATGATACCGGCGATGCGCGCCGCCGCCAGCACGTCGCCTTTCTTGGCCGCGCCGCGCTCCAGGAGATCGAACGCCTCGCGGCTCATGACCACGCGGCCTTCCGCCAGAGCCGTGCGCGTGGTGACGTCCTTGGCGGACACGTCAACCATGGCGGCCTCGCCGCGCTCGTTCAGATGGGAGAGCTTGGCGGCGCTCACCGCCCGGCCCCGTCGGCAGGCAGGTTCAGCAGCTTGCGGGTGGCCTCAGCCACGTCCGCCTGCCGCATCAGGCTTTCGCCCACCAGATAGGCCCGCGCGCCCGCCTGCCACAGGCGTTCGATATCGGCATGGGTGAAGATGCCGCTTTCGCTGACGATCATGCGGTCCTTGGGCACCAGCGGCGCGAGGCGCTCAGTGGTGGCCAGCGACGTCTCGAAGGTGCGCAGATCGCGGTTGTTGATGCCGATGAGCGGTGTCTTGAGCAGCAGGGCGCGCTCCATCTCGGCTTCGTCGTGCACTTCGGCCAGCACGTCCATGCCGAATTCCTCAGCGGCGGCTTCCAGTTCGTTCGCAAGGCTGTCATCGACCGCTGCCATAATGATCAGGATACAGTCGGCGTTCATGCGGCGCGCTTCGGGCACCTGATAGGGGTCGAGCATGAAATCCTTGCGCAGCACGGGCAGCGAAACGGCGGCGCGGGCGGCGGTCAGATAGGCCGGATCGCCCTGGAAGGACGGGTCGTCGGTCAGCACGGAGAGGCAGGCAGCGCCGCCGGTTTCGTAGGCTTTGGCCAGTGCGGGCGGGTCGAATTCGGCGCGGATCAGGCCCTTGGAGGGGCTGGCCTTCTTGATTTCGGCGATGAGCGCGGGCTGGCCGGCAGCGATGCGCGCCCGCAAGGCGGCGCCGAAGGGGCGGACAGGGGAGGCGGCACGGGCAGCGGTGACCAGGGCGCCCAATGGATTGGCGCGCTTGGCTTGTGCAATTTCCTCCCGTTTATAGACGGCGATTTTTTCGAGAATCTTCGACATGCTTGATAAACCAGACTCCAGCGATTGAGTAGCGAACGCCCTCAAAGCGCCGCCAGGCGCCGCGCACGGAGCCTGTGTTCAGAGACGAAAATGGAGCGGTATTGCCGCTCCGGCGGACGATGATGCGAAAACCGGCGTAAATTAAGGTTGTCTGCCGCCGGATGGCGGTAAAGGCTTAACCGTGGCCGATCTTCACCAGCTTTGCAAGAGCTTCCCGCGCCTTCCCGCTGCCGATGGAACGGGCTGCCAGTTCCGCGCCATCGGCGAGTCCGGCGGCTTTTCCGGCGACGACGAGGGCCGCCGCGGCGTTGAGAATGACGATATCGCGGAAGGCGCCAGGTTCGCCGTTGAGCACACCAGTCAGGGCCGCCGCGTTCTCCTCCGCGCCGCCGCCTACCAGGGCCTCAAGTTTGACCGTCTTCAGCCCGGCATCCTCCGGTTTTACGGTGAAGCGCCGGATTTTGCCGTCCTTCAGCTCCACCACCGTGCTTTCGCCCAGCGTCGATAGCTCGTCGAGCCCGCCCGCGCCGTGCACCATCCACACATGCTCGGCCCCGAAACGGCGCATCACCTCGGCCATCGGCTCCAGCCAGTGTTCAGAGTAGGCGCCGATCACCAGCCTCTTGACGCCGGCAGGGTTGGACAGCGGTCCGATCAGATTGAAAATGGTGCGCACGCCAAGCTCTTTGCGCACGGGGGCCACGTGCTTCATGGCGCTGTGATGGGCGGGTGCGAACAGAAACGTCACGCCGGCTTCGGCCAGCGCCCGTTCGGCCATGGCCACGCCACCGTCGAGCCTCACCCCCAGCGCTTCCAGCACGTCCGCCGCGCCGCATTTGGAGGATACCGAACGGTTGCCATGCTTGGCGACGGGGACGCCCGCGCCGGCCACGACGAGAGCGGCGCAGGTGGATACGTTGTAGGTGCCCTTGGCGTCGCCGCCGGTGCCGACGATATCGACGGCGCCCTCGGGAGCCTTGACCTTCAGCATGTGCGAGCGCAGAGCCGCCGCCGCGCCGGAGATTTCATCCGCCGTTTCGCCGCGCGTCCGCAGCGCCGCCAGAAAACCGGCCATGCGCACAGCGGAAACCTTGCCTTCCAGAATCAGGTTGAAGGCGGCGGCGGCATCCTCCGCGCTCAGAGGATGGCCGGAAACGGCTTGTTCGAGATGGGGCTGAAACAATGTCATGATACGCGCCGCGAGAGGTCAAGCGTTGGCGGGCGCCTTGCGGCGGGACACGGCGGGGAGCGTCAGGCCGGGCCGCGTGGCGTGCCAGTTGATGGCGGCATGACGCAGGAAGTTGGCCAGCAGCGCGTGACCGAATTGCGATGCGATGCTCTCGGGGTGGAACTGCACGCCGAACACCGGCTCCTTTTTGTGCTGCATCGCCATGATCAGGCCGTCGGCGGTGTGAGCGGTGGCGCGCAAGGTGCGGGGCAGGGACTTGGCCTCGACGATCAGCGAGTGATAACGCGTGGCCTCGAATTCCGGGGGCACGCCTTCGAACAGGCCAGTGCCGTCATTCTGAATGGTGGAAAGCTTGCCGTGCATGAGCTGCGGCGCGCGGATGACCTTGCCGCCGTAAGCCTGACCGATGGCCTGATGGCCGAGGCAGACGCCGAGAAGCGGCACGCGGCCCTTGTTCTGTTTGATGAGATCGAGACAGATGCCGGCCTGATCCGGGTCGCACGGACCCGGCGAAAGGACGATGGCGCGCGGCTTTTCCGCGAAAACCTCGTCAACCGTCACCTGATCGTTGCGGTAGACGCGGCAGGCCACGCCCAGGTCACCGAAATAGTGAACGAGGTTGTAGGTGAAGCTGTCGTAATTGTCGATGAGGGTGATGACAGCCATGTCGATGGTCTCTTTGATCAAAAAACGGCCTGGTACAAAGGTTTCCCGAAAGGTGAGGGAGGACATCAGCAAATTCAATGCGCGAGGTCCAGTAAATTCGCATTACGCATTTATTCCGCCGCCGGTGTTTCGCCTTCGAGCTGGCGCGGCGTCACAAAACGGCTCAACCGCCCGCCGCCGGGCGCCAGCCAGCGCCAGTCATCCAGGTTGAATTCGATCGCCGCCAGGGCGCCAGAGGGAAATTTGCGGGCCATGCGCCGGAGGGCGTCAGCATCGCCGCTGCCGGAGAGATCGAGCGCCAGCGCGTGCAGGCCGGGATTGTGGCCGGTGATCATCACCTGATCCAGCTCCGGCGGCAGCCTGCGCAGCGAGGCCAGCAGCGACGCCGCGCTGGCGTGGTAGAAGGCCGGGTCGAAGATGCACTCGGGCCGTTCGCCGCCCATGGTTTTCAGCGCCAGTTCCAGCGTCTCCCGCGTCCGCACGGACGGCGAGCACAGGATGAGGCCGGGCCGGATGCCGGTCTCCGCCATCCAGGCGCCCATGCGCGCAGCGGCGAGCCGGCCGCGCTCGTTCAACGGCCTGTCGAAGTCCTTGAGGGACGGACTTTCACGGCTCGCCTTGGCATGGCGGAACAGCAATGCGGTTTTCATAATGGTACGTCTCTTCGCCATTGGCTGACGGAGCTGAACCGGCAGGATGTGGCGAAAAGCAGAACGGAGCGGCGGGCGCGTGCGATTTTCAAGCGATCACCACAGGAATGTTGTCGCACGAGCGGGAAACCGCCTTGCTGCGCCGTCTCGCCGTAAGCCTGCTGCCAGCTTTTCCTGCCGCCGCTATTGCCCGCGGCCCGCCTGCGAGGCGAAGCGCACGGCTTCCTCGGCGGCGCGGAACAGCGCCTTGGCCTTGTTCTGGCATTCGGTCATCTCGTTATCCGGCACGCTGTCCGCCACGATGCCGGCGCCGGCCTGGACGTGCATCTTGCCGTCCTTGATGAGCGAGGTGCGCAGCACGATGCAGGTGTCCATGTCGCCGCCGGCCGAGAAATAACCGACGCAGCCGGCGTACAGCCCGCGTTTTTCCGGCTCCAGTTCATCGACAATCTCCATGGCCCGCACCTTGGGCGCGCCGGACACCGTGCCGGCCGGAAAGCCCGCCATCAGCGCGTCGATGGCGTCGCGGTCCGGCGACAGCTCGCCGGTGACGTTGGAGACCAGATGCATCACGTGGCTGAAATATTCGATGAAGAAGCTGTCCGTCACCTTCACCGTGCCGATTTTCGCCACCCGGCCCACGTCGTTGCGGCCGAGATCGACCAGCATCAGATGTTCGGCCCGCTCCTTCTCGTCGGCCATCAGCTTAGCCGCGAGCTGCTTGTCTTCCGCGGCGTTGCGCCCGCGCGGCATGGTGCCCGCGATGGGGCGGACGGTGACTTCGCCATCGTTCACCCGCACCAGGATTTCCGGGCTGGAGCCGGCGACGGCGAAATCGCCGAAGTTGAGGAAATACAGGTAGGGCGAGGGGTTGACGCGCCGCAGCGCCCGGTACAGCGCGAAGGGCGGCAGGTCGAACGGCGCGCTGAAACGCTGGCTGAGCACCACCTGGAAGATGTCGCCCGCGGCGATGTACTCCTTGGCGCGCTTCACCATCTTCTTATACTGCGCCTTGCTGACGTTGGAGGCGGGCATGTCGAAGCGCAGTTCGCCATTGAGGCTCGCCGAGCGCGGCAGCGGCGCATCCAGGTCTTCGGTCACGCGCGTCAGGCGGTTGACGGCGGCGGTGTAGGCGGTTTTGGCGGCCTTCTCCGTGAGACGGCCCTTGGGGCGCACCGGCGTGACGATGATCAGTTCGTCCTTCACGGAGTCGAACACGGTAATGATGGTCGGGCGGATGAAGACGCCGTCGGGGATGCCGATGGGGTCGGGTTTATCGGAGGGCAGGCGTTCTCGACCAGCCGCACGGTGTCGTAGCCCATATAGCCGAAAACGCCCGCCGACATGGGCGGCAGCGCCTCGGGCACCTCCAGGCGCGAGTCCTCCAGTAGGCGCGCAGACGCTTTCAGCGTGCCGCCGTGGCAGGGCTTGAAATCGTCCGGTTTGGCCGCCGGATGCGTGTTGATCTCGCATGTGTCGCCGTAAGCGCGCCACACGAGGTCGGGCGCGAAGCCGATGATCGAATAGCGGCCGCGCACGGCGCCGCCCTCGACGAATTCCAGCAGGAAGCTCATGGGCCGGTCGTGCGGCGAGCTTCAGCATGGCCGAGACCGGCGTTTCCAGATCGGCGACCAGCCGTGTCCAGACGAGCTGCGGCTTACCCTGTTTATAGAGACGGGAGAAGCTCTCGAAATCTGGCTCTACATGCATGGCGCCGGCTTTGTCTTTGAAGGCTGAAGCGTGAAACAGCAGCATCCCGGCGCCGCCACCGTTCTGACGGGCCCATTGGGAGCCCGTCACTCGAACGTTTCTGGCACGGCACCAGGAATACTGGTGAGGAAGATTAGCAGACCTGTGCCACGAGCGGCTATTGCTCCTGGCCCAGCAATTGCGTCAGAGCTTTCGGGTTGGTCGTTACACCGTAATCGGTTTGCAGACCAGCCAGATATTCGCCGAAGTAATCGGTCGCAAGCGACTTGGCCAGTTCTTTCTTGCCAGCCGCCACCTGCTCGGGTGACAGCGGGTCAGCGGGCACGATATTGGTCAGCGTGAAGATCACCCGGCCGTTCTGCGGCGCCGCGACCGAGGCAAAAGCGCCCTTGCCGAGCACGAAGAGCTGCTTGACCGCCGAAACCGGCAGGCCCGGCTCCACGCCGTCACGCTTCAACGCCTGCGATTGCTTGACCTCGGCGCCGAAGGTCTTGGCCAGCGCCTCAAAATCGGCACCCGCCCGCGCGCTCTTGATAATTTCCTCGCCCTTGGCGGTGACGCGCTTTTTCGCCTCTCCGTCGCGCCACGATTGGACGACCTGCTCTTTCACCTCGTCCAGCGTTTTCTGCCGGGGCGGGATGATATCCTGAACGTCGAAGAACACCACGCCGCCGCTATCCAGATCGACGGCGCTGGCCTCAACGCCGGCATCGGTCTTGAATATGGACGGCAGCAGTTCCTTGGCGAGCGGCAGGTCGTTAGGGGGGACGCCGTCCTGTGCCGTGCCGTCCTGGCTGACGGTCACCTCGACAAATTTGAGGTTGAAGGTCTTGGCAATTTCAGAGAACGGCAGGCGCTTGTTCCGTTCATCCTCGATCTTGTTGAGCTGCTCGTTCAGCTTGGACTGGGCCGCGGCTTTCAGCGGCCGTTCCCGCTCGGCGGTCAGAATCCTTCAGCAACTGGTCCTTGACCTCGCCGAACGTCACGGTCTCGCCCGGCACGATTTCCGTCACCCGCAGAATGGACGGGGCGAGCTGCCCCTCGATGACGGGAGAAAAATCGCCCGCCTTCAGCGAGAAGGCGGCGTCCGCCAGCTTCTTGTCGGGCATGGCGGCCTTGGAGGTCATCCCCATATCGGCTTCGTTTTCACTGAAGCCGTTTTCCTTAGCGACGGCGATGAAATCGGCGCCCGGCTTGGCGAGCTGCTCAGCAGCCGCCTTGGCCTTCTCCAGGCTGGGGAAGGAAATCTGCTGGATGCGGCGCTTTTCCGGCTTGCCGAACTTATCCTTGCGTGCCTCGAACGCGGTTTTCAGGTCACTGTCTGAAACGGTGACTTTCTCATAGAAGTTGCTGAGGGGCAGGAGAATACGGCAGGCCTTGCGATATTCGGGCACGACATGCTTCGCCTTGGCCATCTCGTATGCCGCCGTGACCTCGGCGTCTGTTGGATCGGGGATATCGCCCGCCACGGAGGCCGGAACGATGAAGAAACGCGCCACGCGCTTTTCGTTCTGATAGCGGTTGATGGCGTCGATAAGAACGTGCGGGACGGGCGGTTCCGCGTAGATCGCGCCCACGATCTGCTGGCGGGCCATGGTCTGACGCTCGCGCGCGATGAATCCCGCTTCCGTGAGCCGGTTTTCCCTCAGGTAACGCGCAAATTGTTCGGGGCTGAATTTGCCGTCCTTGCCCTTAAAGATTTGGGCAAGCTCATCGACGATGACTTTTTCCGTCACACCGAGGCCGAGAGCACGGGCTTCCTTGTCCAGAATGGTCGAGCTGACGAGTTGCGACAGCGTCCGCTGCGGCAGCCCCAGGGCGCGCGCTTCGTCCGAGGTGAGCTGCTGCCCGAAGCGCTGGGAGACTTCGGCGAGCTGCTGCTGATAAGCGCGCTGATAATCGGTAACGGTGATGTTATGTCCGCCGGCGCGGGCAACCGTGTTCGGGCTCATGCCCCCGAAAATCTCCATGAAGCCGCCGATAACATCGCCTTCCACGCCCCAGCCCAGCAGGGCAAAGCTGGCGATGAGCAGAGCCATCAGGATTTTGACGCCAGTACCTCTAAGCCCGCTTCTCAAACTTTCGAGCATGATCTCATCCTACATTCTCTCTCGAAAACAACTGCTCGAATTCCTGCCGGAAATATCGAGCGCTGACAACATCTTCACGCGGTCAGCCAGAGCAATTATTTTCTAACGTGTCCTGGAAAGGGCAAATAGCGCTTTAGCGCCGCGATCGCCGGTGGAACTGTTGCCTTGATTTTTGCTAGAGCTTCCGCGACAAACGCGCGGCGCATCATAGAAAGGCTTTACGCACACTGCAAGCCGTCACATTACAATGACCACGGTTCAGGATTAACGGCTGTCCGCACGGGATTTGGCAACGCCGCCAGTGCCTTGGGCGGCCGGCTGCGGATCGCTTGTTGCGGGGAGCGTACCTTGCGGGGGTGACAATGCCGCGACTCGCGCCACAATGAGGGCCGCAAATCGTCCGGCTGCCACGCTTTGGCTTGTTGAGAATAACGAATGGGAAACGCCATGACACTTCGCCGCCCGCTTGTCGCCGGAAACTGGAAAATGAACGGCCTGGCCGCGTCCGCCGGGGAACTGGCCGCCGTGAAGGAATGGGCGGCCGGTCCTGGCGCAGGCAGCCGCGCGCAACTGCTGATCTGTCCGCCGGCCACACTGGTGGCGTCCTTCGCGCAGGCCGCCGCTGGAACGCCGGTTGCCGTCGGCGCGCAGGATTGTCATGTGAAAGTCTCGGCGCCTACCTGGCGACATCTCACCCGAGATGCTGGCCGACGCGGGGGCGGCTTACGTGATCGTGGGGCCATTCGGAACGCCGGGCCATGCATGGCGAGCGCGACTGCGACGTGAAGGCCAAGGCGGAGGCCGTACACCGCGCGGGGCTCACCGCCATCGTCTGCCTCGGCGAAGGCGCGGGCGAGCGCCGCATGGGGTTGACACTCGCGGTTGCCGGGCGTCAATTGCGCGCTTCGCTTCCCCAGGGCGCCACGGCCGCCAACACCGTCATTGCCTATGAGCCGGTGTGGGCCATCGGCACCGGATTGACGCCAACGCTGGCCGAAATCGCCGAAGTCCACGCCTTCCTTCGCGCGGAACTCACGGCTATGGCTGGGGCGGAAGCAGCGGGTATGCGGCTCCTGTATGGCGGCTCCATCAATCCGGCGAATGCTGCCGGGATTTTTGGCGTCGAAAACGTCGATGGCGGCCTGATCGGCGGCGCGAGCCTCAAAGCGCAGGATTTCACCGCCATCGCGGCGGCCTACACGGCGTGACGCGCCGCGATTGAAACGCGAAAAGGGATGTACGCGATGCGCCGGATTGGCCTCCTTGAACTGACGGGTTTCGCCGTAATGGCGGCTGCCGCTCTTTCATGTCCGGCGGGTCCAGCCCTGGCGGCAACCGCGAAGTCAGCGGACGCCGCCGCGTGCGCGCAACTGACATCCGAACAGCAGTCGCTGGTGGATCTCGGCGTCAAGCGCAACATGGAAAAGGGCGCCGAGTGGGCCAGGGTCAATCTTTCCCAGGGCGATCTCAACCTGATCCAGCATTTCATCGACGTGAGCGAGCGCATCAAGTTCCGCTGCATGCCGCCGGAGTTCGTCGTTCATCTCAAGATCGAAGACACCGGCGACGAAAACGGCGACGACGATAACGAGCCCGCGAAGGATGCGGCTGACAAGGCCGGCGCGACCGGGGACAATGGCGCTGACCGCGAAAAAGCTGGCGATGACGCCGCGCCGCCTTTGCCGAAAAAGCGCGGAGAGACGCCGCCCGCGAAGAAACCAGCCGCCGTGGTCCCGAAAAAGCCGCAGAAGCCGAAACCGGAACTGGCAAAAAAAACGCCTTAATTGTTGATCGCGTCCGCGTGATCGACTACATCCAGATGAACATTCAACGTCGCGCCGGTGCGTGACCGTCCGGGGCATGCCGCGCCGGGCAGGATATTGCGGGTTGATACATGATAACCGTGGTTCTGATCATTCAATTGATGATTTGTGCGGCGCTGGTGGCCGTCATTCTGTTGCAGCGCTCGGAAGGCGGTGCGCTCGGCATCGGCGGCGGCGGCGGCTTCATGAGCGGCCGGGGCGCGGCCAACCTGCTCACCCGCACGACGACCATACTCGGCGTGGCGTTTTTCGCCGTCAGCATTCTGCTGACGATCCTGTTCAACCGGCCGCAAACCCAGCAAGTCCATACTTCAGCGTGCGCGTCAGGATGCGCCGGTGACCGCTCCGGCCGATAAGCCGGCTGAAGGTCAGACGCCAGCCGCGCCTGGCGGCAATGTGCTGGAACGCCTGGGCACCAAGCCGGCCGAGGGCACCAAGCCGGCGGAACCCGCGCAGAAATAAGCGCGCAGCCCGTTCTGGCGGGTGCACCACCGTCACCATGATATTGCTCCCGTGGCATAGTTGCGAGATACCGCAACGTGCCGCGGCGAGCGTATTGTTTGCCATTGGATGTCATGGCAGACACCGGCGAGTGTGAGATTCCCGCGCTAGCGGCTTGGCAACTGCGCGGGCGCTGATCTCTTCAGCGGATCGCCGCCGTAACGGTTGCTTCCGCTGTTGCCCGGCAGAATGCCGAGCTGAAACAATCCCCACAGCCAGACCGCGGCGCAGAGCAGCCAAAGCCCCGTGCCGGTCTGCTCGTGCAGCCGCGCCAAGGCGTCCGCCGGCAGGAACGGGGCGCCAATGGCCGCGCCCGGCGGCACCAGCAGCACCAGGACCAGCCAGCCGCTCAAACCCCGGTCGTGGAAGCGTTTGACGGCGATGGCGAGCGTGTTCCACCAGGTGATCAGCAGCACCGGCACCATGACAGCAGCCAGCACCGCGAACACAGTCACGACGAACGCCATCGCCTCCGGGGAACTGGCCCACTGCGGATCTTCCACCTTCTGCTCGAAGGCCGGGTCTTGAACCAGGCCAGGAAAACGAATGGCCAGGACGGCGGTTAGAACCATGCCCGCCACGCTGAAACCGGAGAACATCACGCCAAGGGTCACGAGAAGGCCGAGCCACCAGCGCGAGCGGCTGATGCGTCCGTTCAGTCCGAACATCCAGTTCCAGAAACCATTGCCGGGGATATGGGCTTCCGGCGGCAGGGGATCGGCGCCATAGCGGTTGGGGCCAGGCGTGCCTTTGATGAAGCCCAGCTCGATCATCGGATAGATCAAGAGCAGGAATGCAACCGCAATGACCGGTCCTTCAAACTGCGCGCGGACCTCCGGGAACAGCCCCTTGGCGGCGGCGATTTTGAGCAGGAGGGGCGCAAGGTTCACGAGCACGAAAAACAGGTAAATCCATGTGGGGCGATTGCGGTCGTGCCAGCGCTTCAGCGCGATGGCGAGACTGGGCCACAATATGAGCGCGTAATAGCCGCCAAAGACGGGCAGCCAGATGGACACCGTGTCGGGCCGCATGCCCCAGACGTCCGGCGAGAATGGATTGCCGGTGACGAAGGCGGTCATACCGGTGAGGGCGCACATGGCAATCAGGACCAGCACCAGCATGGCCAGCCAGTAGGTTTGCCGTCCGATGCGCCCTTTGAAGCCGAAAAAAATCCGCACGATACCCACGAGCATTCCCCCCGAGAATTCAAGAGCAAGGTTGTATGCGGTGCTCTGTTAATGCCTACAACGTTTGAGATGTACGGGAAATTCGCCCGCTGGCTGAAGCGAATCAGGGGGGATAGGAGTTTTTCAGCGGATCGCCGCCGTAACGGTTTGCCCCCCGCTCACCGCGCAGCACCCCGAACTGGATGAGGCCCCAAATCCCGGCGGCGGCGCAGACGAGCCACAGCCCCATCATGATCTCGCGCCCCGGCAGGTGCGGGGCAGCCTCCAGCAAGGGCGGCGCGGCGGTAACGGCGGCTGCCGGGATCAGCAGCAACAGGATCAGCCAGCCGCTGACGCCCGGTCGTGCAGCCGTTTGATGCCGAGCGCGGCGGCGTTCCACAACAGTACGAGGCCGGTCGCGAACCAGGCGGCGCGCAGGATCATGAGGAGGTCCCCCGGATCGCCAGTCCTCCGGCGGAGTTGCGCCAGCGCGGATCGTCCATGTCGAAGCCGAGCGGCAGATCGCTCGTCAGCCCCGGATAGCGCAGCGAAAGCGTGATGCTGGCGATGACGGCGCCAATGGCAAGGCCGGCGGCGGCGAAACACAGCATGATCACCAGTCCGAGCCACCATTGCGAGCGGCTGGCGCGGCCATTGAAGCCAAACATCCAGTGCCAGAAATGGTGGTGAACGATGCCGGCGGCCTCGGGCACTCTGGAGCTGGAATGTTTTGACCGCAGTTTCACCGTTGTTGTCCGCAGTTGAATCGCACGAATGCCGCTTATGGCAATGCCGGAATGGCCGGATTGTGGCCTGCTTGCCCGTAGGCGCTGCGGTTGCGTACAAGATCATGATGATTATCGACGCGCACACGCACATCTATGATGAGACGGCGCTACGGGCCTATTTCAAGGCGTGCGGCGGACGTGTCACGAAATTGCTGACGTTTCCGTATTTCAAGGACGTCCCCGGATTGCGGGATCTCACCGCCGCGCTGGCGTTCGCCGCCCGGCACGAGAACGTTTTCACCGTGGGAACGTTCGACATGGACGCCCCGATGGCGCCGCAGCTCCGCGAGGTCAGGGTGCTTTTCGAGGAAAAGCGCATCGTAGGCGTGAAGCTGTATCCCGGATACCAGCACTTCTATCCCCATGACCGGGCCGTCGATGCCATCGCGGAGCTGTGCGCGGAATTCGGCAAGCCGCTGATTTTCCACGGCGGCCTCACCCATGCGGATGTGAAGGGCACGCTGCTGAAATACTCCCGGCCGGGGCATGTCGATGACATCGCGGTGCGCCATCCGCGGACGAACTTCGTCATCTGCCACTTCGGCTTTCCGCATTATATGGAAACGGCGGCGGTGCTTTCGGACAATGACAATGTGTATGCCGACCTGTCGGGGATCGTGGACGGCGCGCCGGGTGAGCCGCTGGAGGCCATGCTGCGGCAGCATATGAGCGACCTTAAACGCGTGTTCACCTACTTTTGCAGCTCGCCCGATATACGGAAAAAGGTGCTGTTCGGCAGCGATTTCATCGGCGGCGACGACACGATGAATTTTGTCGAGCCGTATTTCCGGCTCGTTGATGAGCTGTTCGAGCCGCAAGGGCGAGAGAGTGTGTATCAGGGGCTGGCGGAGCGGCTGTTTTTCTCCTGACGCCGCCACGCGCTAGGATTGTATACGCGCCGCAATGAGCGCGCCCTGTCCAAAACGGTGGATGAGACAAAAGGAGGCTTCGCGCGCGGCGGCGTTGGTGTATTCTGCAGGCCCATGGCGCGATACATTTTCATCACTGGCGGCGTGGTTTCCTCCCTCGGGAAAGGTCTCGCCTCGGCTGCGCTGGGGGCACTCCTTCAGGCACGCGGTTTCAAGGTCCGGCTGCGAAAGCTCGACCCCTATCTCAACGTCGATCCGGGGACGATGAGCCCCTATCAGCACGGCGAGGTGTTCGTCACCGACGACGGCGCGGAAACCGACCTCGACCTCGGGCATTACGAGCGCTTCACCGGCGTCTCGGCCACCAAGCGCCGATAACGTCACCACCGGCCGCATCTATCAGGACATCCTCGACGCGCGAGCGGCGCGGCGACTATCTCGGCGGCACCGTGCAGGTGATCCCGCACGTCACCAACGCCATCAAGGAGTTCGTCACCGCCGACAACGACGACGTCGATTTCGTGCTGGTGGAGATCGGCGGCACGGTCGGCGACATCGAGGGCCTGCCGTTCTTCGAGGCCATCCGCCAGCTCGGCAACGATCTGCCGCGCAACACGGCGATTTACATCCACCTGACGCTGCTCCCCTACATCCCGGCGGCTGGCGAGCTGAAAACCAAGCCCACGCAGCATTCCGTCAAGGAACTGCGCTCCATCGGCATTCAGCCGGACATTCTGCTGTGCCGCTGCGACCGCGAGGTTCCGCGCGAGGAGCGCCGCAAGATCGCGCTGTTCTGCAACGTGCGCGAGATCGGCGGTCATCCAGGCGCTCGACGTCGCCAGCATCTACGACGTGCCGGTCGCCTACCACGAGCGAAGGGCTTGACCGCGAGGTGCTCGACGCATTCGGCATCGAGGCGCCGCGCCCGATCTGTCGCGCTGGCAGACCATCTCCGCAACGTATCGCCAACCCGGACGGCGACGTCAACGTGGCCGTGGTCGGCAAATACACCGAGCTGAAAGATGCGTACAAATCGCTGACCGAAGCGCTGGTGCATGGCGGCATCGCCAACCGCGTGCGCGTGAACATCTCGTGGATCGATTCCGAAGACGCTGGAAAACGGCTCTGCCGCCAGCACTGTTCGAGAACATGCACGCCATCCTGGTGCCCGGCGGCTTCGGCGAGCGCGGCACCGAGGGCAATGATCGAGGCGGCGCATTTCGCGCGGTCGAAGGGCGTGCCGTTTTTGGGCATCTGCTTCGGCATGCAGATGGCCGTCATCGAAGACGGCGCGGCACATGGCGGGCATCAACGGCGCCACCTCCACCGAATTCGGCGAGACGGAAGCGCCGGTCATCGGTCTGATGACCGAATGGATGAGCGGCGAGGCCATCGAGAAGCGCGCGCGCCAACGGCGATCTGGGCGGCACCATGCGGCTGGGCGCCTACGAGGCCGCGCTGGCGCCGGGACAGCCTCGCTGGCGGAGATTTACGGCACGCACGCGCATCATCGAGCGCCACCGCCACCGCTACGAGGTGAATCATGAACTATCGCGAGCCGCTCTGGAGGCGGCTGGCGTGCGCTTCTCCGGCCTGTCGCCGGACGGGCTGCTGCCGGAAATCGTCGAGATTCCCGGCCACCCGTGGTTCATCGGTGTGCAGTTCCATCCGGAGCTGAAATCGCGGCCGTTCGAGCCGCATCCGCTGTTTGCCTCGTTCATCGAGGCCGCGGTGGAGCAAAGCCGGCTGGTGTAATCGAAGCCGCTCATCGGCACAAAGGAGCCGCCGCATGGCTACGGATTGGAACCTTATCCGGGAATTGATGGCCGCCGTCATTGATAGCTGCGAGCAGATCGAGGCTGCGGGATACACGGAGCAGGATCGCAGCCTGACGGTTGACGTTTCCGGCCAGACGGTCAGCCTGCAAGAGTTCATGACGAGCGCCTGGACGCTTCCGAGAATCTCCGGTACCAGATCATCCGCGACCGGCACGGCAAGGGCGCCGATTTCCCCTACATACCCGAAGCGGCCCGCGTCATGGTAGCAATGGCGGAAGCGTGTTCGGAATTGGTTGGCGCCGGAGAGGCGCAGCCAGCCGAGGCTGAAGCCCGGAGCGCGATCCAATGGTATCGCGCGCACGCGGTTCCCCATATCCTGCGAGCCATTGCGGCCTCGCGCCCGGCGGCTTGAGACGTCACGTCCGCCCGGCGACGAAGGAGCGGGGATTGCCCGTTGTAGAATTTTGAGCAGGGATACCATCCGCTTTGCGTCCCGGCGGATAACCTGTGCGCATTGCGACATATTGACGGGAGACGCCGCTGCCGCGCCAGAATCGCGTCACAAACCGCTGTTAGTCAGCTTTACGGATTCTATCGTTCGTGGCGCTTCGGGAGAAAACGCCAGCGCGGAGCGTGATCTCGGAGCCGCGTGCCGTTTTTGCTGAAAAAGTTCGATAAAACAAAGATTTCCCCGAGCAGTTCGCAAAACCTGCGGCGCGCGGGGAAACGTAAGGGGGCTCGATGGCGGGATTGCGGACACTGGCGGCGGGAATAGCGGCCGCGGCGGCGATATTCGGAACGGCTCCCGGCGCGGACGCGGCGCCTGTCGCCCCCAATACGCCGGCCGTGCTGGCGGCGCGTCCGGTCTTAGCCCTTCACCCGGAATGGAGGAATTGCCAGGCGGTCAGCATCGAGATCGTGCTCGGCGCCTGCACGCGCATCATCGAATACCGGCTGACCCCGAAGCCGGAAAAGGTGCGCGCCCTGGTGAAACGCGCCCAGGCCTTTACCAAGAAGGGTGACTACAACCGGGCCATCGCAGATGCCGACCACGCCATCCGCCTCGAACCCAACCATGCCGAAGCCTATCTGGAGCGGGGTATCGCCAACTACAACAAGGGCGATCCGGCACGCGGTCTCGCCGACGCGGAAAAGGCAATCCAGCTCAAGGCCGATTTCGCCGGCGCCTATGCCGCAAGAGGCTGGTACTACGAGGTCAAGGGCGATCATCAGCGCGCCCTGGCCGATTTCGGCAA
The DNA here is from genome assembly GCA_963827885.1 of uncultured Alphaproteobacteria bacterium. Taxonomy (GTDB): domain Bacteria; phylum Pseudomonadota; class Alphaproteobacteria; order Rhizobiales; family Rhodomicrobiaceae; genus CAWHDD01. Next base: position 165,518 of record CAWHDD010000021.1, read on the forward strand.
GGCCATCGGCCTGTTCGATCTGGCGATCCGCCGCAAGCCGTCTCTCGCCAAATCCTACAAGGGGCGCGGTGAGGCTTATCAGGGCAAAGGCGATTATGGCCGGGCCATCGCCGACTTTGAGAAAGCGCTTCAGCTCAACCCCGGCTATGACGACGCTTACGGCTCCCGCGGCAGCACGTACCATCAAATGGGCGAGTACGACCATGCGCTCGCCGACACCAGCGAAGCCATCCGCCTCAATCCCGATCACATCACGGCCCGCACCAATCGCGGCTGGCATTACATCAACAAGGGCGATTACGACCGGGCCGCGGAGGATTTCGAATACGCGCTGCGCCTCAATCCCAACGAAGGCTTCGCGCTGAGCGGCAAGGCGGAGGTATCCCTCAAAAAGGGCGCCGTGGACGCCGCCATCACCTATTACGATCAGGCCATCCGTATCCAGCCCGAGGCTTACGGCAACTACAGGAGCCGCGCCCACGCCTACCTGCAAAAAAAGGACTTCGAGCGCGCCATCAGCGACTTCAGTCAGGCGATCCGGCTGAAACCGGACGATCCGGTCCTTTTTGGAGCACGGGGGCAGCTTTATGGCCTGAACAACGATCAGGATCACGCCATCACCGATTACGGCGAGGCCATCCGTCTGAAACCCGATTATGCCGACGCTCTTCTGTGGCGCGCCGGGGCGCTGACGAAAAAAGGCGAATTCGGCAAAGCCATTGCCGACTGTGACGAAGCGCTTCGCCTGATGCCCGGCAGCCCAGCGGCCTACGTTGCCCGCAGCGATGTGCATTACACCAAAGGCGACCATGCCCAGGCCATCGCCGATGCCGGCGAAGCGCTGCGCCTGAAGCCCGATTTCGTGCGCGGCTATTGGGCCAGGGGCATGGCGTATTACAGCACCCAGGACTATGACCGGGCCATCGCCGATTTCAGCGAGGAAATCCGTCTGGCGCCTGACCAGGCCTATGGTGCGCTCGGTATGCGGAGCCTGACCTATAGGACCAAGCAGGATTACAGCAAGGCCATCTCTGACATCGAGCAGATGATGCGCCTCATGCCTGGGAATGGCCTGCCTTATCAATTGCGGGGGCAGGTTTACCTCAGCATGCACGATTACGACCGGGCGATCGCCGATTTCGAGAAGGCGGTGAAGCTCAACCCGGCCGACCAGGCGGTCTATGGGGCGCGGGCGCAGGCTTACACGCTCGCCGGAGAGAACGGCCGGGCCATCGCCGATTACAGCGAAGCCATCCGGCTCAATCCGCAAAACGCCGCCAACCACTTGCAGCGCGGCTGGGCCTATTACGCCAGGAGCGAATACGACAAGGCCATCGAGGATTTCAGCCAGGCGATCCGCCTCAATCCGTCACAGCCGGCGGATGGCTACGTGGCGCGCGCTGTCACCTACAACGCCAAGCGCGACTTTGAGCGCGCCATTGCCGATAGCGCCAAGGCCATCGAGCGGTCGCCCAGCCTGGCGCGCGCCCATACGGTGCGCGGCGAGGCCTACAGTATCAAGGGCGACCTGGATACGTCGCTGAAGAGCTATACCGAGGCCATCCGCCTCAAGCCGGATTATGCCGACGCCTTCAACAGCCGCTCCATCGTCAATTACTGGCTGGGCAACAACGATGCGGCGCTCAAGGACATCGACGAGGCGCTTCGCCTGGAGCCGCAGAACACCACCTTCCATGTGAACCGCGCGCGGTCACTGCTGGATGCCGCCAAGCTGACCGAGGCGCTGGCCGAGGTGGAAGCGGCACGGGCCATCAGTCCGTCCAACGGCTTCCTGTTCGAGGCGCGCGGTGCGGTCTATTTCGCCCAGGGCAAGAACGCCGAGGCTATCGACGATTTCAGCGAGGCCATCCGGCTGGGTGTCGCCTCGCCGCGTGTCTATGCGGGCCGCGGCGGTGTTTACGACAAGCTGGGGTCCAAGCCTCTGGCTCTGGCCGACTACCGCAAGGCCACCGAGCTGGAGGCGTCCAATCCCGCCCAGCACAAGGCGCGGATTCGCGCCCATGAGCGGCTGGCGGCCCTTGAGGCAGAGATGGCGGCCGTGGTGGAGGCGCGCAAGCAGACCAATGGTACCACGCCGTTCGACCCCGGCCGCCGTATCGCGCTGGTGGTCGGCATCGGGGCCTATCAAAATGTGCCGGTGCTGCCCAATCCGCCCAACGACGCCCACGCCATGGCGGAAATGCTGCGCGGCCTGGGCTTCGCCGAAGTGATCGAAGTCCGCGACCCGAACCGCGCCAAGCTGGAGGAGACCATCAAGGACTTCAGCGATAAGGCCTCCGGCGCGGACTGGGCCGTGGTGTTTTTCGCCGGGCATGGCGTGCAGGTGGACGGGCGCAACTTCCTCATTCCGGTGGACGCCAAGCTGCAACGCGCGGCCCACGTGGAATACGAGGCCGTCAGTCTCGACCGTGTCATGTCGGGCGCGGCCGAGGCGCGCAAACTGGGGCTCGTCATTCTCGACTCGTGCCGCAACAACCCGTTCATCAACAATATGATCCAGGACGGCAAGGCCAAGCGCGCGCTCGCCGACGGTCTCGCCAGTGTCGAACCCACCCAGGGCGAACTGGTGGCTTACGCGACCCGCGACGGCCGCGTCGCTTGGGATGGCACCAGCGAGCACAGCCCCTTCACGCAGGCGCTGTTGCAGCACATGCAGGAGGGCGGCGTGGATATCCGGCTGATGTTCAGCAAGGTGCGCGATTCGGTGATGAAGATGACCAACAACGCGCAGGAGCCCTTCACCTACGGCTCGCTGCCGGGCGAAGAGTTCTATTTCAAGGGCGGCGGGGGAGGGCGTTAGTCGGCGCCCGCAGTGGAGAGGCGGCGCTGACAAGACACCTGTACAAGCCCATGCCGTCCATGCCAAAGCTGTTGTGAATGTGACAGAGCCGCCGCGAGGTTTGACGCGGCGGGGCAGGCAAATGGAGTTTGGACGTGCTGACACCTCAGAGCCGCGTGGCCATCGGGCCGGTTACGCTTTCGAACGCCGGGCCGCTGGCGGTTTTCGCCGGGCCGTGCGCGCTGGAAAGCCGCGCTCACGCGCTGGAAATGGCGTCGGCGCTCAAGGAGATTTGCCGCGGCTGAACACCGGGCTGATCTTCAAGACCTCGTTCGACAAGGCCAACCGCACCAGCGGCTCGAGCGCGCGCGGCGTGGGGCTGGAGGACGCGCTGCCGATCTTCGCCGAAATTCGCGAGACGCTGGGGCTGCCGGTCGTCACCGACGTGCACGAGGCCGGCGCAGTGCGCCGTCGTCGCGGAGGCGGTGGACGTGCTGCAAATCCCGGCCTTCCTGTGCCGCCAGACGGATCTGCTGGTCGCCGCCGCCCACACCGGCCGGGTGGTGAAGATCAAGAAGGGCCAGTTCCTGGCGCCGTGGGACATGAAGAACGTGGTCGCCAAGGTGCTGGCCGCGGGCAACGACAACATCCTCCTCACCGAGCGCGGCGCGAGCTTCGGCTACAACACGCTGGTGTCCGACATGCGCGCGCTGCCGATCCTGGCCGAGACCGGCTGCCCGGTGGTGTTCGACGCCACCCATTCGGTGCAGCAGCCGGGCGGGCAGGGGCACGGCCAGCGGCGGCGACCGGCGTTTCGTGCCGGTGCTGGCGCGGGCGGCGGTGGCGGTTGGCGTGGCGGGCGTGTTCATCGAGACGCATGAGGACCCGGATCGCGCGCCGTCGGACGGGCCGAACATGGTGCCGCTGGCGGAGTTCGAGGGGCTGATGCGGAGCTGCTGGAGATCGACGCGCTGGTGAAGGCGCGCAAGCGTTAGCCCGCCGCCCCCAATTTAGCTGATTTGCCGATATTTTGAGCCCTCCCGCTCGTCCGGGAGGGAGCATTGGTGCTTGGCCGCACGGATATTCATTGGCTGTTCAATGAATACCTGTCGCCGGCCAGTGCGCATTCAGCGTCCAATATTGGATACTTTTCGTCAAATTATGGTACAGCCGGGTTTATTCCCCGGTTGTGCATACAAGGCATTTCTGTGTCGCCTACGTCACACTAAATCCTGTGTATCCGTTGCTGGCGCTTTTGCGCCTTGTCCATGGCTGCCAATTCTGATGTTGTGCATGCAGTTGGCGAGTCTTAAAATCCCTTTTGCGGTGTTTTGGATGCGCAACCATCGGTTGTAAATACGTTTAAATTTAGCACGGTTTTTCGGCGAATTCGTTTGATGCATTGGGGATTGCTATGATGTCTTTCCGCCGCCCTTTTTCCAGCGCTCCCAGCATTACGTCCAGAAAAGCTGGATCTGCCCTTGAGGCGCTGGCTTCCAGACGGAAGACGCTTCTGTTGAGTTCCGCGGCGGCTTGCGCGCTGCTTTGCTGCGCATCGCAACCGGCTTTTGCCGGCTGTATCACCGTTGCGGATACCGTGACGTGCACGGGCGATCTATCGGCGGGCGTTGCCGAAACCGCGCCGGTTACGGTGCTCATCGTGAACGGCCTGACCACGGATATAACGCCGGCAGCCGGTACCGCTGGCATCAGGCTCAACAATGACAGCGCTGCGATCACTATCGACGCCAACACCGGCACCTACCAAATCCATACAACAGACTTTACTCCCGGCATTGGCGGATTCAGCGGCGCGGGCGTGACCATTGGCTATACCGGAGAGGGCATCACCAGCGGCGGCTTTGGCATCCTGGCGGTGGCCGATCAATCCGCTTCCATCGGCATCACCAGCACTGGCCCCATCCACTCGCAATTGGGCGCTATTTACGCGGAAGCCGCGTCTGGCGCCATTACAGTCACCAGCACCGGCGCCTTGACATCGTTCGGCACCGACGGCATTGCCGCAAGGACATCCGGCGCGGCTCTGGTGGATGTGAAAAGCACAGGCACCATCATCGCTCATGATCGCGGCATTTATGCCCATTCGGGCGGTGCGGTGCAGGTTGAAAGCAATGGCAACATCTTTGCCAGCATTGGCATTGTTGCCGAGGGCACCAGCACCTCCCCGATCAGCATCAAAAGCACGGGCAACATCACCGGCACATCGGCCAGGCATTTACGGCTTGTCCGTGGGCGGCGGCAGCGTCTCCATCGAGAACACCGGCAATGTCACCGGCGGTTCTGCTGGCATCACGGCCGAAAATTTCGGGGCCGGCGCCATTGCGGTTACGAGTAACGGCAACGTTCACGGCGGCTGGTGGGACGCTCTCGCCGGCAAATCGGCGACGGGCGCCATCACCATCGTTGTGAACGGCGGCAACGTGCAGGGCGGCACGTCGGGGGGGAGCGCCGTGGGCTTCTACGGCGGCAGCACCAATACTCTGACGAATTACGGCAGTCTGAGCAGCCTGAGCGGGCAGGCGATTTACGGTAATTCCGGCGATGAAACCGTGCACAACCACGGGACCGTCACCGGCAACGTCAATCTGGGCGGCGGCACCAACAACTTCATCAACCAATCCGCCGGCACATTCAACTCCACTTGGACGGTCGATCTCGGCGCAGCAGGCACGCTGACCAACGCGGGGACGCTGTCGCCCGGCGGTAACGGCACGTTCCAGACAACTGCGCTGACCGGCAGCATCGTGCAAACCACCGGCGGCAAGTTCACTGTGGACATCGACACGGAGTTCGGCGCGAGCGACAGGCTGACCGTCACCGGCACGGCGCTGCTGTCCGGCAAGGTGGCGGCCAATATGACGGGTGCGTCGCTGGCGCAGCACGAGTTCGTCATTCTGTCGTCGGAGGGCACACTCACCAATAACGGCATCACCGTCGATGACACCGCGCAGTATGACTACGATCTAGTTTTCCGCGGCAACGACCTGGTGCTGACGGTCTATCTGTGGGGCATTCTCAACCAGATCCATAGCGATCTGACGCCCAACCAGCACGCCACCGGCGCTTATCTCGATGCGCTCATCAAGGCCAATCCCAATAGCGGAATCAGGGATCTCATCAATTCCGTGCGCGGCATGGGCAGCGAAGCAGCCATGATCGCCGCTCTCGACCGGCTGCATCCTGAGCACTATCTGGCGCAGGCCGCTTCTGCCTGGCGCTCCAGCCAGCACTTCGTCAACAGCCTGCCGGATTGCCCGCAGACCGAAGGCACGGCCAAGTTCAGCACCCGCCGGGGCGATTGCTACTGGGTGCAAGCCAAGGGCGGGTTCTACAACCAGGATCGCACGCGCGAGAACATTGGCGGCAGCGAAAAGTCCTGGGGTGTCATGAGCGGCGTGCAGGTGGTGCTCGGTCAAAACTGGCGGCTCGGCGGCGCATTTTCATATGAACAGAGCCAGCTCAAGACCAATAATCAGGCAAAATCCGATGGCGACAGCGTGCTGGGCGGGTTGGTGCTCAAACGGCAGGCGGGACGCACGGAACTGGCCACGTCCATTTTCGGCGGGTATGGCTGGTACGACACGACGCGGCTCATCGGCTTGCCGGACCCGGCTGCGAAGGCCAAGGGCGAGAGCGAAGTGGGGCTGGCCGGCGGCAATATCCGGCTGAGCCATTCCTTCGACGGCAATGGCTGGTATGTGAAGCCGCTGGTCGATGGCAACGCAACCTATCTGAGCTACGGCGATCTGCGCGAGAAGGGCGTCGGCGCCGCCAATCTGGCCATCGCAGGCGGCGAGAAATGGATCTTCAGCGTCACCCCGGCTCTGGAAATTGGCAGCACGCTCGCACTGTCGCGGGAAACCTCGCTGCGGCCGTTTATCCGCGGCGGCGTGACGGCCACGAGCGATGCGAATTTCGCGCTGACCTCCGGCCTTGCCGAGGCGCCGGCGGGCTTTGCGCCCTTCACCGTGCATTCGAAATTCGATGAGGTGTTCGCGCGCGTCGGCGCTGGTCTGGACGTGATCAGCCAGTCCGGCATGAGCCTGAACCTGTCCTACGAAGGGCAGTTCTCGGATCACAGCGACAGCCAGACCGGAAACGTTAAGCTGCGGGTGGATTTCTGAGGTTTTGCGCGGGCCGGGAGTTCGGGACACGTCGAGCAGCGTTACGTGCTAGCGCGCGGTTGTGGCAGGCGTGTTCATCGAGTCGCGCGACGCGCCGGAGCGCGCGCCGTCGGACGGGCCGAATATGGTGCCGCTGGCGGAGTTCGAGGGGCTGATGAGCGAGCTGCTGGAGATCGACGCGCTGGTGAAGGCGCGTGGACGGCAACGCCATAACTTCACCGGGTGATGTTTTCGCGCAGGAACTATTATACGAATTAGGGGTTATCCTACGCACAGTTCAGATACTTGTGCTGCGGATGCTTAATTTTGCATAATACATTGAGATTGAATTATATTTTTCTTAATTTATTGCCATCCAAGATATTTCTTGTTAGGCGTTTCCACTCATAGTTTGGATAACAAATGTGGTGGAGTACGCCGATGTTCGGTTTTTTTAAAAAAGCAATAACGCAAGAGGATTTCGGCCACGCAGTGCTTTGTACGGCAAGAGATTTACTCTCATCTGATGCTGGCTGCGCATTGGGGATGCGTTTCGAGAACTTCGACGCTTCACACGGGTGGGCTCATTTCTTGGAGAGCCGGGGTGTCTCCCTCGCTACACAGAAGCTTCATTTTCGCTTTTTTGCACATTGCGCAATCCAAGCTGCCTGCACTCAGTCAGTGGCCTCTTTTGAATTCCGAGTGGGTAGCCCGTTCGCCGATCTGACAGCGGCATCTCTTTGTTTGGCTGGTGCCCATCTCTCCGTCCCGGCCTGCGCGAGCATCGAGCCGCGGCGCGCAGCGCCGGTCAAGAATGGCCGCTTGCGGCCGCCCGTTAGGGCTTGTTCTTGACCGGTGCGAGCACTGCGGCATGCTGATTTCCGCCGGGGCACCAGCGCCGCGGGTTGGGAGAGAGCATGAGCAATAGCAACGAACTTTTCGCGGCGGCCCTTGGTGTCGCCTGTCCCTGGTCTGTCCGTGATGTGACGTTCGACGCCGGCAAGCGGCTGCTGGTCATCGGCATTGATTTCGCCAAGGGCAGCAAGTTCCCGTACCCCGGCGTAGAAGGATTGCATCCCGTCCACGACACGGTGCTGAAGCGTTACCGGCATCTGAACTTCTTCCAGCATGAGTGCTATCTCGAAGTCCGCACACCGCGGCTCAACCTGCCCGATGGACGAGTGGTGCTCGCCGAGCCCGAATGGGCAGGTAAGCTCACTGGTTTTACGCTGCTGTTTGAGGCTCTCATTATGGCCATGTGCCGCCAGATGCCGTTTGCCGCCGTCGCCCGCATGGTTGGCGAAACCTGGCACCGCGTGCATGCAATCTGCTGCCGCTACGTGGATCTGGCGCTGGCAAAAGCCGATTTGTCCGGCCTAACCACACTCGCCATCGACGAAACTTCCAGCCGGCGCGGCCAGAATTATCTGATGTTCGCCGCTGATGCCGAAGCGCGCAAGGTGGTATTCGTCACCCAGGGCCGGGACTCCAAGACAGTGAAAGAATTCAGCGAGTTTCTGAGCCAGCACCAGGGGAAGCCGGAACAGATCACCAGCGTCAGCATGGACATGTCGCCGGCCTTTATCAAAGGCGTGACAAAACATCTGCCAAACGCCCGTATAACTTTCGACAAATTCCATGTCGTTGCACACGCCTCCAGCGCTGTCGATCAAATACGCCGGCTGGAGCAGAAAACCGATCCCAGCCTGAAAGGTTTGCGCTGGGTGCTGCTCAAAGACCAGAGCAAATTGAATGAAAGTTAACTGGCAGATCTCAAGGCTTTTACCGCCAACGTCACCACCAAACGCACCGCACGCGCATGGTTCTACCGCGAGCAATTGCGTGAAATCCTTGACCGCAAGCAGATCAACGTGGTTTCGGCTCTACTCAAGCGTTGGTGCACCAACGTCAACCGCTCCAAGGTCGAGCCGATGAAGCAGGTCGCGAACATGATCGCAAAGCACTTCGACGGCATCGTCGCCTGGGCACAGACCCGTCAGACCAACGGCTTCCTCGAAGCCATCAACGGGCTGTTCCAGGCCGCCAAACGCCGGGCCAGGGGATACGGCACATTCAAGACCATGTGCACCGTCATCTTCCTCGTCGCCGGAAATCTCAAATTCTCCGGCATCAACCCTCACGCCGCGTAACCCACTCCAGATTCAAATGAGCCACTCAGTTCGACGAAAACCGGGCACGGCTGATAACGCTCGGTGCCGTTGCAGGCTTTTCTGATAAGTTTGACGGATATGATCCTGAACAGACCTATGCGGCGCTGCAAGCGGCTTATCGTGGAGAGTACAAATTTATCCCACAGGTTGAGAGGTTGAGCAATGAGACCGAGAACCTCAAATTCTTACCGAATCCAAACATTGGTGTTATCAATGCTAAATATACCATTGAAAACTTTGTTATGAAAAATATGAGAAATACCAATCAGTTTCTAGGCAATTTTGAGAGCTATAGCATTGCTGTAATGGCATCTATAGCCACTGTGGTCCGGGCAATGAACCACGTCCTGATCACTGTCAAAGTCAGCTAGGTACATAAAAAAATATGCCATTAAGCAATTTGCGCGCCTCAAAATAATTGGTGAATTGTTCTATAAATTACTACATTCCATTCAAAAAATATTAGCTAGCCTCAAGGCGCAATCAACTGCCGCGCCTCCGGGTCCCAGCGCCACAAATTGTTGTTCATCAGATGCACGCCGCCCATCCAGCGATCGATACGCCGGTGCACCGCCGCGTCCGCCAGCCCCTTCAGCGCGTTCTGCCCCAGATTGGTCAGCGACAGCTCGGCGCACAGATACGGCTCCAGTTCCTCATCCCCCAGTTGCGGCGAGAAGCTGTGGCCGTTGAAGCCTGTGACCAGCGGCGAGTGGCCCATGCCGAGCTGGTCGAGGATGTGCCAGAAGCTCCAGTTGCCCATGGCCACGGCGGCTTCTTCCTCGCTGAAATGGGCGTAAAGCTCGCGCGGGCGCAGGCAGCCGCGCGTGATGAAGCTCATGATCGAGTATTCGGTGTGCGTCAGGCCGGTCCGGGGCGCGGGCAGCTCCTCCAGGTGCCGTAGCACAGCCATCTTCAGGAACGGAAAAATCTGCGTGTCGAGCCGCAGCAGCGCCGCGAGCGGTTCAGGCGTGGGCGCGCGGAAACTCTTCCACGCCAGTTGCGCCAGATCGAGATGGGCGCGCGTCGCCGGCTCCATCAGCCGCAAATGCCGCTTCAGCGCCACGGGCGTTTCGCGCGCCAGATGCTGGCCGGCCTGGATCAGATACAGCCCGTCGCGCGGCGGCTCGCGGGAGAGGAAATCCAGGATCTGCATGAGCTGGAGCTGGGAGTAGAGGTCGTGCTCCATCCAGACCACGACGCTGTTGTAGCGCTGGTGGCTGCGGATGACGGCGTCGCGCTGCACGAAGGCGGTGATCAGCTCCTGTTCCTCGCTCCAGCCGCGCGCCGCCAGGAACTGGGCGCGGATGACGGAGAATTCGCCGAGGGTGGGTGTTTCGGGCGCCGGGCCTTCGTGCAGGATGTCGCGCCAGCACAGGATATCGTGCTTCAGCCCGGCCTCACGCATGCGCTCGGCGGCGGCTTCCCCGTTGGTGATGATGAGCTTGGCCATGGCAGCCCCCGCGCCGTTAGAGCATGCTTACGTCAGAATGAGGCGGTCACGTCCGGCAATTCGCTGTTGGAGCATGATCGTTTGGCAAAACCGGATTCAAGTTTTGCCGGTCATGCGCTATCCCCGCCCGCGATAGGGGGCGACGCCCTGATCGGGCGCCCACACTTCCGGCGGCAGGGTGCCGTGTTGAAAGAACACGTCGATGGGCATGCCGCCGCGCGGAAACCAATAGGCGCCGAGCCGCATCCACACCGGCTCCAGGCTGGCGATGAGGCGCTTGGCGATGGTCATGGTGCAATCCTCGTGGAAGGCGGCGTGATTGCGAAACGATCCGAGATACAGCTTCAATGATTTTGACTCGATTATCCAATCTGCGGGAACATAGTCTATGATGAAATGGGCGAAATCGGGTTGGCCGGTGATGGGGCACAGCGAGGTGAATTCGGGGCAGGTAAAGCGCACCACATAATTCGATCCGGCATGGGGATTGACCACCCGCTCCAGCACCGCTTCGTCCGGCGACGCGGGCAGCGTGGCATTGCGGCCGAGTTGGGTAAGCTGGCTGAGGCTGTCACGCGACTTCGTATTTTTGGTCATCATCGCCAATGGTTTAATAAAAATGCAGGAGCCTTGCCACCGGAACTTTCGGCTCACGGCCGCAGGGCGGTACGCGCCCTTACGGCAATCCGATCAGCTTGTGGGTTTGCAGTGACAGCCGCCAGAGCGGATGCGCAAGACAATAGGCCGCCGCTGCGGCGATATTGCGCTGCCGTCCGGCGTTGTCCAGGGGCTGAAGGAAGAAATGTTTGAAATCGAGCCCTTCGTAGCATTCCGGGTCAGCGCCTTCCTGGGGGAAGACGAGCTTGAGTTCGTCACCTGAGCGCTGCAACAGAGGCGCCCCGGCTTTCGGACTGACGCAGATCCAGTCGAGGTTCGCGGGGGCGAGCAACGTGCCGTTGGTTTCGATGCCGATCTCGAAGTGACGCTGCTTCAAAGCGTTGATGAGCGGTTCGTCCAGTTGCAGCAGAGGTTCGCCGCCAGTGATAACCACATAGGGTTTCGCCCGCCGCCCGCCGCCGTCATGGGGCCAGGCGCGGAAGACGACATCGGCGAGCGCATCGGCGTCCTCGAATTTGCCGCCGCCCTGGCCGTCCGTGCCAACGAAATCCGTGTCGCAGAAACGGCAGGCGGCCGAAGCGCGGTCCGCCTCGCGCCCGCTCCACAGATTGCAGCCGGCAAAGCGCAGGAACACGGCGGCGCGGCCGGCCTGGGCGCCTTCGCCTTGCAGCGTGTAGTAGATTTCCTTCACCGCATACATGGTCACACCCTGGCCCGCCACTCAGCGAACCCCTGCGCACGCAGCTTGCACGCCGGGCACTCGCCGCAGCCATATCCCCAGTCGAACCGCTTGCCGCGCTCGCCGAGATAGCACGTGTGGCTGCGTTCCACGATCAGGTCCACCAGCGCCGAGCCACCCAGCGCCTCCGCCATCACCCAGGTATCGGCCTTCGAGCGCCACATCAGCGGCAGCTCCAGGTGAAAATCCGCCTCCGTGCCGAGCCGCAGCGCCGCCTCCAGCGTGCGCAGCGTCTCGTTGCGGCAATCGGGATAACCGGAATAATCCGTCTCACACATGCCGCCCACGAGGTGCAGGATGCCGCGCCGGTAGCCGAGCGCTGCCGCCAGCGTGAAGAATAGCAGATTGCGCCCCGGCACGAACGTTGTTGGCAAGCCGCTGGCGCTAAAGGTGATCGCCGCGTCACGCGTCAGCGCGGTATCGCTGATTTCGCCCAGCGTCTTGATGGAGAGCACATGATCCTCGCCCAGGCGCGGTGCCCAATCGGGAAACATCCGCGGCAGCGCCTCCAGGATGTCCGCCCGGCAGGCCATCTCCACGGCGTGCCGCTGGCCGTAGTCGAAGCCGGCGGTTTCCACATGCGCATAGCGGCTCAACGCCCAGGCAAGGCAGGCGCTGGAATCCTGTCCGCCGGAGAATAGCACAAGCGCTTTATCCCCCGCATTTTGCGCCAGGCCCGTCATGACAGCACAGTGATTGCATGCGAAGCCATGTCGCGATATGAAACAAGCGGATTCCGATGCGGCCGGGACGGGCCAGACTTCGAACGGTGGATGCGGCGCATGATCATAGCAGCGGCTCTATTTAATGCGGGTTTCGCCATTTTCCATATGCTCTTCTGGCGGCTTTTCGGCTGGCCCGCAAGTCTCGAACCCGCCGGCAAGATCAATGCGGGGATCATACAGGTTCTGAATCTGTGCATCATTTTCGTGTTTCTGGCCTTGGGAGCTGTGCAGGGCACAATATCGCTGACGGCAGACGCCGACTCCATCGCCCCGCTGATGCTGGGGATAGCCGCCTTCTGGTTGTTCCGCGCGCTCTTGCAGCCGTTGTTTTTTTCGCTAAGACATAGAGCGTCGGCGGTGCTGTTCATTCTGTTTCTCGCCGGTTCGGCAATTCACGCGCTGCCAGTGCTTCTGAACTGATATTTCCGATTCGCCCCAGCGCCACGCGAACACCCCACACTCCAATCCAGGATAAACACCCATGACCGCAATTACCGACATTATTGGCCGCGAAATTCTCGACAGCCGTGGCAACCCCACTGTCGAGGTCGATGTGGTGCTCGAAGACGGCTCCATGGGCCGCGCGGCGGTGCCGTCTGGCGCATCGACCGGCGCCCACGAGGCCCATGAACTGCGAGATGGCGGTACGCGCTATATGGGCAAGGGCGTCCTGCAGGCCGTCGATGCCGTAAATGGTGAGATTTTCGACTCGCTGCAAGGCATGGACGCCGAGGAACAGGAGCGCATCGACCGCACGCTGATTATGCTCGACGGCACGGCCAACAAAAACCGCCTCGGCGCCAACGCGATCCTCGGCGTGTCGCTGGCGGTGGCCAAAGCGGCGGCGGAGACGACCGGCCTTCCGCTCTACCGCTACGTGGGCGGCACACTGGCGCGCGTCACGCCGGTGCCGATGATGAACATCGTCAATGGCGGCGCGCATGCCGACAACCCCATCGACATCCAGGAATTCATGATCATGCCCGCCGGCGCGGAGACGTTCGGGGAAGCGCTGCGGTGGGGCTCGGAAATCTTCCACACGCTGAAAAAGCTGCTGAAGGACGCCGGGCACAACACCAATGTGGGCGACGAAGGCGGTTTTGCACCCAATCTCGCCAGCGCCGACGAGGCGCTGGGCTTCATCATGCGCGCCATCGAGAAGGCTGGGTACAAGCCCGGCCGCGACGTGTTCCTGGCACTCGATCCGGCATCCACCGAGTTTTACAAGGATGGCCGCTACGAGTTGAAAGGCGAGGGCAAGAGCCTCGATAGCGACGGCATGGTTGCCTATTACGCCAATCTGTGCTCGCGCTATCCCATCGTCTCCATCGAAGACGGCATGGCCGAGGACGATTTTGCCGGCTGGGCCACACTGACCTCCGCCATCGGCAAGACCTGCCAGATTGTCGGCGACGATCTGTTCGTGACCAATGTGGCGCGCCTCGCCGATGGCATCAAACAGGGCCTCGCCAACGCACTGCTGGTGAAGGTCAACCAGATCGGCACGCTGACCGAGACCATGGAAGCCGTCGATATGGCCCACCGCGCCGGCTACAAGACCGTGATGTCCCACCGCTCGGGCGAGACGGAGGACTCAACCATCGCCGACCTCGCCGTGGCGCTGAACTGCGGGCAGATCAAGACCGGGTCGCTGGCGCGCGCCGACCGCACTTCCAAATATAACCAGCTCCTGCGCATCGAGGAAGAGCTGGACGATATGGCGCGCTACGCGGGCAAGAGCATTCTGCGTCAGAGCACGGAGTAGCACAGCCGCCAGTCTCTGCGAGACAGCCTTGCTGGCGTTGCGTGGCGCCAGCGAGGTGTTTTGGCGTTTCAATTCCGGAAAAGCGGCTGGTTTTTCCGGCTGCCGGGGCGATATGACGAAGCTCTAGGCAGAGTTCGCCAGGGCTGTCTGCCCGGATTGGCGAAAAAACTCCGCCAAAACAAAGGATACCCGGCAAATATGCGCCGGAGCGTCCGGCACAGCAGAGCGAGGTTGCGGAACGATGAGCAAAGTTGCCTGGATCGGCCTGGGCGTCATGGGCTTTCCCATGGCGGGCCACATTCGCGTCAAGGGCGGGCACGAGCTGACCGTTTACAACCGCAACACCGCGAAAGCCGAGGGGTGGGCGGCGAAATTCGGCGGCCGAACCGCGACAACGCCCGCCGAAGCGGCGCGCGATGCCGAGTTCGTGTTCGCCTGCGTCGGCAACGATGACGACCTGCGGGCCGTGACCACCGGACCCGGCGGCGCTTTTGAAACACTGGCGCCGGGGGCTGTGTTCATCGACAACACCACGGCGTCCGCTGACGTGGCTCGCGAGTTATATGCGGCGGCGAAGGCGCGCGGCGCAGGGTTCCTCGACGCGCCCGTGTCGGGCGGGCAGGCAGGCGCCGAAAATGGCCTGCTGACCGTCATGACCGGCGGCGACGCGGAGGTGTTCGCCAAGGCCGAGCCGGTCATCGCCCATTACGCCCGCGCCGTCCGGCTGCTCGGGCCTGCGGGCGCGGGGCAACTCACCAAGATGGTCAACCAGATTTGCATTGCCGGGCTGGTGCAGGGGCTGGCCGAGGGGGTGCATTTCGCCCAAAGCGCCGGTCTCGACGTGGAGGCCGTGATCGACACCATATCCAAGGGCGCGGCGCAGTCCTGGCAGATGGAAAATCGCTGGAAAACCATGGCCGGGGGCAAGTTCGATTTTGGCTTCGCGGTGGACTGGATGCGCAAGGATCTCGCCATCTGCCTCGACGAAGCCCGCCGCAATGGTGCGCGGCTGCCGGTTTCCGCGCTGGTCGATCAGTTCTATGCGGAAGTGCAGGCGATGGGCGGCAAGCGCTGGGATACGTCCAGTTTGATCGCGCGGCTCAATCGCAAGGGTTGAGGCTGGGGGCGTCAGGCCATTGACCTCATGGGTGGAGTATTGACGAAGGCCAAGACCTTGTAAAGGCTGGCCTTTCGGCCACCGCTTGCGCGGCTCCGGCCTTGACAAGCTCCCGCCCTTCGTCATTCGCAGCCGCCATGAAATCAATGAGCGAAACTGGCCAGGCGGGCTTGGCGCGGCGAAAGTCTCGCAAGGCCGATGGGCAACAGTTGCGATATATACAATCTGCGCGCCACATTTTAATATAAAATAGTTTTATATTTTTGTTTATTCGATGTAAGTGGGCGTGCTGGATTTGCGTCCTCGCAGATCTGGGGCTGAACAACATACAAATGTTTGCGTTTTGTGTATGGAAACCTCAAATTCCCCCCTCGATGACATTGCTTTGTCGCCGCTCCTCGAAGCCGGCGCCTACGAAGCTCTGTGGGATCAGCCCGGCGCCACCTTCAAGAGCCTGTCGGACAGGATCGCCAAAACGCCGCGCGGGCGCCCCTCCGATCTGGTGCCGCGCGCCATGGCGGAGAGCTACGCCCAAATCCTCCTCAAACGTTTCGCCGCGGCGTCGGTGAGCGACACCGGCCTCCGGGTGTACGGTACCGCCGATTATCCCGCCAAGTTGTGCGACGCCAAGTATCCGCTGCGCGCCTTCTACTTCCGCGGCTGGTGGGACCTCATCCATTCCAAGTCCGTGGCCGTCGTCGGTGCGCGCCGTTTGTCGGAGGAAGGCGTCGCGCGCACGAAACGCCTCGTCCGCAGTCTGGTGGAAGACGGCTTCACCATCGTCTCGGGGCTCGCGGCAGGTGTCGATGCCGTCGCACACCGCACGGCGCTGGAAATGGGCGGGCGTACTATCGCGGTCCTGGGGACGCCGATCACCAAAGTCTATCCGAAAGAAAACGCCGATTTGCAGCGCGAGATTGCCGGAAAATTCCTGATCATATCGCAGGTTCCCATAGTCCTGTACGAGCGCCGCGACTACCGTTACAATCGCGCGTTTTTCCCAGAGCGCAATATAACAATGTCTGCCCTCACCAATGCGTCGATTATTGTAGAGGTTGGGGAATCATTCGGAACATTAATACAGTCTAAAGCTGCTGTCGATCAAGGCCGCCGGCTGTTTCTGCTCAACAACTGCTTCCTGAAAGAGGGCGTAGACTGGCCGCATCAGTTTCTCAAGCGTGGAGCCGTGCGCGTTTACGAGTATAAAGATGTCCGCGAGAAACTTACCGATCTGCTGGAACCAAATTGACGAGCTGACGCGGCGCGATCACGCTTTCCTGAAAGCGGACGATGTCTGCGCCTATCTCGCCGATTTTTCCGTGCGCGGTGACCACATTTACTGGTCCGGGAACCGGCTGCTGGCGGCACTGCTCAGTCCGGGGGGGCAGGAGGGCGATGCCGTCGCGCGCGCGGCCAGCGCTGTCCGGCGTGCCATGGGCTGGCGCGGGGATGGCGGCATTCCGCAGTCCCGCCAGATGGAAGGGTGGAGCGAAGCGGGGTCCGGCATCTGGGGGGGAGCGCAACCCGGTCTTCAGCGCGAAACCGGAAGCGTGTTACGGTCCATGGCCGCCTTCGTTCCGATTCCGTCTCTACGTTCCGCCAGCAACCCGGTCTTGCAGGTGCTGCAAAGCCTGGGGCAGGGGGCAGCGCTGGATATCCGGGAACTCATCGTGGCAGTGCCGCCCAAGCCGGGCGCGCGGCTGTCGAAGCCGAAGGATTTTGCCGCCCATTACCGGATCGGCGAAACTTCGGTTCAGCCGCTGCCGGAGGCCATTGCACTTTTCGGCGCCTGCCTCGCGGCGGGTGCCCAATTCCGGGCGGCGAAAGACATGCTGGCGGCGCGCTTCAAGGGCGTGCCCATCTATGGTTTCTTCCTGGCGCGGCAGGCCAAAGGCAGCACTGCCGAGGACAGTTGATGCGGCGCGCTTTAGCTCGCCTCGGCCAGCAGCGAAAGCTGGCGCGGCAGGCTTCCCGGACCGCCGAGATCGGTGAGGCGCGTCGGATATTGGCCGGTGAAGCAATGGTCGGTGAACTGCGGCGACAGCGGGTCGCGCTCTTCATGGCCAAGTGACCGGTAGCACCCCTCCAGCGAGAGAAACGCCAGGGTGGTGCAGCCGAGAAGCTTGCGCATGCCTTCCAGATCGTGGTTCGCTGCCAGCAGGCTTTCCTTGTCGGGCGTGTCGATGCCGTAATAGTCGGGATAGGCGATGGGCGGACAGGCGATGCGCATGTGCACTTCAGCGGCGCCCTTGTCGAACATCATCTGCACGATCTTCATCGACGTGGTGCCGCGCACCACGCTGTCGTCCACCAGCACAATGCGCTTGCCCTTGATGGCCGCGCTGGTGGGGTTGTGTTTCAGCTTCACGCCGAATGCGCGGATGCGCTGCTCGGGCTCAATGAAGGTGCGCCCCACATAATGGTTGCGGATGATGCCGAGTTCGAATGGCAGGCCCGATTGCTGCCCGTAGCCGATGGCGGCCGTCACGCCCGAATCCGGCACGGGAACAACCGCATCGGCTTCGACGCCGAACTCGATGGCGAGCTGGCGGCCGAACTGCTTGCGCACCTCATAAACGGACCGGCCGCCGACGATGGAATCGGGGCGGGCGAAATAGATATACTCGAAGATGCACGGCCGCGCCTTTTGCGGCGGGAAGGGCCGGTGGCTCTCGATGCCCTTTTCACTGATGACGACCACTTCGCCATTCTCGATTTCGCGGACGAAGCGGGCGCCGATGATGTCGAGGGCGCAGGTTTCCGACGCCAGCACATAAGCGCCGTCCAGTTCGCCCAGCACCAGCGGCCGGATGCCGAGAGGATCGCGGGCGCCGATGATTTTCTTATTGGTCAGGCACACCAGGGCATAGGCACCTTCGACCTGCCGCAGGGCATCGACAAAACGCTCAATCAGGCGGCTGCGCGTGCTGCGCGCCACCAGATGCAAAATGACCTCCGTGTCGGAGGTCGATTGATAGAGAGCCCCTGCTGCAACAAGCTGCCGCCGCAGCGTGATGGCATTGGTGAGATTGCCGTTATGGCACATGGCGAAGCCGCCGCAGTCCAGTTCCGCGAACAGCGGCTGCACATTGCGCAGGATCGTCTCGCCGGCCGTTGAATAGCGGACATGGCCGATGGCGCTGTCGCCCTTCAACTCGCGCACGACGGGACGGTTGGTGAAATGGTCGGCGACCAGACCCAGATGCCGCTCGGAATGGAACCGGCTACCGTCGTAGGTGACGATGCCGGCCGCTTCCTGGCCCCGGTGCTGCAACGCGTGCAAACCAAGGACGGTAAGGGCTGCGGCGTCCTGGTGTCCGTAGATGCCGAAAACACCGCATTCTTCGCGGAGACGGTCGTCCCCGGCCTGATCGAACAGGCTCTCGCCTGCGGCTTCGCATTCATTATGCAGGCTTTCACCTGCGGGCATGAAAAAGGTCATAGGGCCAGCGCTTTCTCAGCAGTCGCTCGTCTATAACGTGCTTTTTCCTCGAATGGGGGATTATTTAGGCGAGTCCACCCGAAAAACAGCGCCGCAGAGGGAATTATCCCCTGGAAAGCATCCAATCGGCTAGCGCTTCCTGCCAGGCACCACATTGTCGCCCTCGTCAGCCGCTCCCGCCCCAACCTGATCGCGGCTACTGTTGCGGAAAATCGACCGCGGGTCATCAGGCAACAGAGAGATAATGCCGTCGCCGGTTTTTTCAATGAAGGGGAGCGCATTCGCGTCCTGCACCCACTGCGGCATTCCTTCGCGGATTGGCCGCCCCAATTCCGGCCGCAGGATCAGGCCCGCCAGCTCGTAACAGATGACCACCAGCAGCAGGCCGCGCGCCAGCCCGAAGACGAAGCCGAGCGTGCGGTCGAAGGCGCCGACGCGGCTGTCGAGGATCTTGTCCGACAGCTTGATGGTGATGAGGCTGGCGACAATGAGCACTGTGATGAAGATGCCGCCGCCGAGCGTGATTCTGGCCAGAATGGCGGGCTGGATATAGTGCACCGCGGTGGGTTCGTAGAGCTGGTAGAGGAAGGCCGTCGCCAGCGCCGCCATGGCCCACGACATGACGGCAAGCATTTCCCGCGTCAAACCGCGCAGCATGGCGAGGAAGCCCGACAGCAGCATGATGGCAATCAAGATCACATCGAGCAGCGTAAACGGCATTTAGTTTAAGTCCTTATCAGCCCGCGAAACTTTAACATGAGCGGCGCCCATTTCGCCAGAACGGCTTTACCCGGCTTGCGGCGGGCCGTCCACAACTTCCTCGGTAACTTTTCGTCGCGTTATGAACATGAAGGAGGTGCGCGATTACGGTGCAGCAATGGGGGGCATCATATTGGCTCTTCTATGGCCCGTAAGTGTGGCCGGGTCATGCTTCCTCAGTGTACCGCTGCCTTTTTTGTCCCGCCTGTGGCCGGAGAATCTCAGCGTCCAGTTCCGCCAGGTGCCTGATGCGCGTCAGGCCCAGCGGCGGCAGCGAGGGGCCGGCCTCTTGTGGAGTGGCCTCGCGCGCGGCGGGCATGACGGCGGCGGCGAACCCTAGCTTCTGTGCTTCCCGCAGGCGCAGGGCCGCATGCCCCACCGGCCGGATGGCACCCGACAGGCTCACCTCGCCGAAATAGACGCAATCGCTGGGCAGCGGAACGCCCGAGATCGCCGAGACGAGCGCGGCTGCAACGGCGAGGTCGGCGGCGGGTTCCGAGATGCGCAGTCCGCCCGCGACATTGAGGTAGATGTCGTGGGCGCCCAGACTTCACGCCGCAACGGGCATCGAGCACCGCGAGAATCATCGACAGCCGGTTGAGGTCCCAGCCCACGGCGGCGCGTCGCGGCGCGGAGAACGGGGAGGGCGCCACCAGCGCCTGGATTTCCACCAGCAGCGGCCGCGTACCTTCGACGCCGGCGAACACCGCCGCGCCGGGGCTGTGGTCTTCGCGTCCCGACAGGAATAGCTCGGACGGGTTGGTGACTTCCTTCAGGCCGTCGCCGCGCATTTCGAACACGCCGATCTCATGCGACGGGCCGAAGCGGTTCTTCACCGAGCGCAGCAGGCGGAAATTGCTGGGTGTTGTCGCCCTCGAAATAGAGCACGGTATCCACCATGTGCTCGACCACCTTCGGCCCGGCGATCTGTCCGTCCTTGGTGACGTGGCCGACGAGGATGACGGCGGAGCCGCGCCGCTTGGCGTAGGCAATGAGCGCCTGGGCCGAGGCGCGCACCTGGCTGACGGTGCCCGGCGCGGCGTCGATGCCCTCGCGTCCACAGGGTTTGGATGGAGTCGATGATCAGGATGTCCGGCGGCGCGCTGGCGTCGAGGGCGGCGAGAATGGCGGAGAGGTTGGTTTCGGCGGCGATACGGGCGGCGGATTCGGTGACGCCGAGACGCGAGGCCCGCATGCGCAATTGCTGCGTGGCTTCCTCGCCGGAGATGTAGAGCGCCACATGGCCGAGATCGGCGGCAGTGGCCGCGATTTGCAACAGCAGCGTCGATTTGCCGATGCCGGGATCGCCGCCCACCAGGATGGCGGAACCGGGCGTCAGGCCGCCGCCGACGACGCGGTCGAACTCGGCGATGCCGGAGGAAAAGCGCGGGCGCTCCTCGCTTTCAGCGGTGAGCGACTCGAACAGCGCCGGCGCCGCCTTGCTCTTCTTGACGCTCTTGAGCACGGACCCCGGCGGCGCGGCAGCTTCCTGGCTCAAGCTGTTCCAAGCGCCGCATTCCCCGCAACGCCCCGACCACTTCGACGCCGTGGCGCCGCAAGCCTGGCAAACGAATTCAGCCGATTGACGCGCCATATCCCGGCTTCCTCACGGTTCGCGCAGGCCATTCCTGCTCATTGATTTCATGGCGGCTGCGAGTGCCTGCGGGCGGGGCTTTGTCAAGGCCGGAGCCGCGCAGCGGTGGCCGGAGGCCAGCCTTTACAAAGCTTCGACCGCAGGCGACCATCATCCCATGAGGTCAATGGGCCTCAGCTCCCCGTATAAACCCTCTCATACCTCTGACCAAGCGACGTCAGAATTTCATACCCGATCGTTCCCGCCGCATCCGCGACATCATCAACGCTGGCATGATCGCCAATCAGCTCCGCCAGCATACCCGGCACCGTCAGCGTCTCCGGGATGCCGGTGATATCCACCATCATCAGATCCATGGAAATCCGCCCCAGCACCGGCGCGCGGTAATCGCCGAAATAGGCGGCCCAGCCGTCCTGTTCATCCGACGACCCCAGCCGCCGGTAAAAGCCGTCCGCATAGCCGGCGGTGAGCGTCGCGACGCGCGTGCGCCGCTTGATGGTGTACGCGCCGCCATAGCCGAGGGTGTCGCCCTTTTCCAGTTCGCGGAGTTGCGCAACTCTGGCCTGAAGCCGCACCACCGGCTCCATGGCGTTGGCGGTCTTGCGGGAAAAACGGCCGCCGTAAAGCGCGATGCCGGGCCGCACCAGATTGAAATGATAGCCGGAGCCGAGGAAAATGCCCGCCGAAGCGGCGAGGCTGCGCTGTTCCGCCCGCAGCAGGCCGGAAAGCCCGGCAAAAGCGTCCCGCTGCACGGCGTTCTTGGGATGATCCGGCTCGTCGGAGCAGGCGAGATGGCTCATGGCGAGGCTGAGCGGGAACGCCTCCAGCACGCCGCTGCTGCTGACCGCGCCCGCTTCCGTGGCGGTGAGGCCGAGCCGGTTCATGCCGGTGTCGATCTGGATGCCGGCGGGCAGGCGCTTGAAAACGCGTTCATTGTGGGCGGCCCAGGCGCGGATTTCCTCGACGCTGTTGAGCACGGGACGCACGCCAGCAGCAGCAAATTCCATCGCCGCGCGAGGCGGCAGGCCGTTGAGGACATAGAACGTGGCGCCAGGTGCCAGGGCGCGCAGACGTTTGGCCTCGCCGAGTGTCGCGACGAAAAACGTGCTGCAATCCTCGGCCAGCAGCGCCTTCAGCACCGGCACCGCGCCCAGGCCATAAGCGTCGGCCTTGACGACGCCCGCACACTGGGCGGGCGCAACCGCCGCCTTCAAACTCCGGTAATTGCGGCGCAGCGCGCCCAGATCGACAGTCAGCAGGCCGTTGCTGGTGGTCCTGGCCAGGGCGGGATCAACCATAGCTCTGCCGGAAATTGGCCGGCCATACAGTTCCTTGCCGGTCAGCATTGCCCCTTATTCCATTCGCGTCGGCAGGCGGTCGTCGTTGACCAGATCGGCGAAGCGCGTCACTTCGGAATGGAACGCCAGCCGCACCGAACCCGTGGGACCATGACGCTGCTTGCCGATGACGACTTCCGCCAGCCCCTGCACCTGCTCCATTTCGTCCTGCCACTTGGTATGCTCTTCGACCTTGGTTGTAGACGGTTCCCGCCGGGAAACGTAATACTCCTCGCGGTAGACAAACATCACTACGTCAGCATCCTGCTCGATGGAACCGGATTCGCGCAAGTCCGACAATTGCGGGCGCTTGTCGTCGCGGTTTTCCACCTGACGGGAGAGCTGGGACAGCGCCATGATCGGCACGTTCAGCTCCTTGGCCAGCGCCTTGAGGCCGGTGGTGATCTCGGTCACTTCCTGCACGCGGCCCTCGGACGAGCGCTTGGCCGAACCGCTCAGCAATTGCAGATAGTCGATGACCAGGAAGCCCAGCCCCTTCTGGCGCTTCAGCCGGCGGGCGCGCGCGGCGAGCTGGGCGATGGAAATGCCGCCGGTGTGGTCGATGTAGAGCGGCAGGGTCTGCAACTCCTGCGCGACTTTGGCCAGCCGGTGAAACTGATCCTCGCTGATCATGCCTCGGCGGATTTTCTCCGAGCCGATTTCGGCCTGCTCGGAAATGATACGGGTGGCGAGCTGCTCGGCGGACATTTCCAGCGAGAAGAAGCCGACCACCGCGCCGTCTTCGGCCACGGTCTCGCCCATCTCGTTGGTCTTGGCCTTGTAAGCGCGGGCCACGTTGAAGGCGATGTTGGTGGCGAGCGCCGTCTTGCCCATGGAGGGACGTCCGGCGAGCATGATCAGGTCGGAACTTTGCAGGCCGCCGAGATAGCGGTCGAGATCCTTCAGGCCGGACGACAGGCCCGACAGGCCGCCCTGGCGCTCATAGGCGCGCGAAGCCATTTCGATGGCGTCCGTCGTGGCGTGGCCAAAGCTCATGAAGCCGCCGCCATATTTGCCCTTCTCCGCCAGACCGTAAAGCCGCTGTTCGGCCTCCTCGATCTGGCCGGCGGCGGCTGGTCGATGGGCGAATCGTAGGCCGTGTTGACCATGATCCTCGCCGATGATGATGAGGTTGCGCCGCACAGACAGGTCGTAGATGGTGCGGCCATAATCGTGGGCGTTGATGATGGTGGTGGCGTTGGCCGCCAGACGCCCCAGATATTGCGGCACCGTCAGCTCGCCCAGCGGCTCTTCGTTCTCGAAATAGACCCTGAGCGTGATGGGCGTGGCCTGCTTGCCCGCCTGGATGAGCTTGCCGGCGGTCTCGAAGATGCGCCCGTGCAGGGGGTCGAAAAAATGGGTAGTCTCCAGGAACGCCGACACGCGGTCGAGCGCCTCGTTGTTCATCAGAATGGCGCCGAGCAGCGCCTGCTCTGCTTCGATATTGTGGGGGACGCGGCGGAAGGGCAGGCCCTCGGCGGGCGTCTCGACTGGGGCGGGAATGGCTTTGAGGTTTCGCATGGGCGGACCATAGCCCGATTCGAAAAAAGCAGAGCGGCGCCGGAGCCTCACCCGCAGTGGAATTTCCGTCGGAGCGGCCGGATGCATGCAATAAAAGCGCTGTTAAATCAAAGGGATGCGATGAATTTTTGCCATCGTCCACACCCTCGCTTTTGCTCGCTTTGCACAGCGGCACCGCGCCGCACCAAACGTCGCTTGCGCAACCTGAACGGTCTGATTCGCGCCTTTGCAATGAAGCCGTTAGAGCATTTTCCGCTCCTACCGGGAGGGAAAACGCTCTAACTTATTGTTTAGCCAGGCTTTCTCACGGAAAGCTTGCGTCCGCGCGGGCTTGAGGCCGGGCGGCTCAGGCCTTTACCTCGTCTTCGCCTTCGGCCTCGGGCTCAGCGGCGCCTTCTTCGAACAGCTCTTCCGCTGCCGCAGCAGCAGCCGAAGCCTCGTCGTCCTCGATGTCATAGCGGCGCGCCGTCATATTCTCACCGCGCGCCTGACGCTCGGCCTCTTCCTCGGTGCGGGCTACGTTGACAGTCACTTTCACCGCCACTTCCGGGTGCAGGCCGATGCGGACATCGTGAAGGCCAAGGGTCTTGATGGGCTTGTCCAGCAGCACCTGACGCCGTTCCAGCGTGAAGCCGCCGGCAGTGATGAGGTCGGCGACGTCGCGCGTCGAGACCGAGCCGTAAAGCTGTCCGCTGTCGCCCGCCTGCCGCAGAACGGCGAAGCTCTTGCCCTCAAGCTTCACCGCGACGGCTTCGGCCTCGCGCTTCAGTTCGAGGTTATTGGCTTCCAGTTGGGTCCGCTCGCGATCGAAACGCAGGCGGCTTTCCTTGGTGGCCCGCAGCGCCTTGCCTTGCGGCAGCAGAAAATTGCGTGCGTAGCCGTCCTTGACTTTGACCACGTCGCCCATCTGGCCGAGGCGGCCGATACGTTCCAGCAGAATGACTTCCATGTGAGGCTCCTTTGATAAAGACGATATTCAAGAGGTTGTAGGGCCACCCGCCGTGAGGGGCGGTGTGCGCGGTAATTTGCGGAAATTGAACACGGCATCGGCAACACCCGCGCCGATCACGGCCGCCAGCGTGGCGCGCCCGAAAAACAAGGCCGCGACAGCCAGCAGCACGAACAAAAACGCCTGCCAGGTCAGCCTGTCCGTGAGTACCCGAAAGACGACGAGGCCCAGCAGCAGATATGCGGCCGCGAATCCGCCGGCGAAACAAAGTGCAACACGGCCGCCCATGCCGGGCAGGAACCCCGCCGCGACGCTCAGCACGTAGGCGAGGAGGAAGGCTGCCGGAAAGCGCATGGCGAGAAATTGCGGCGCGGGACGCGGCAGCCGCCCCGCCACCTGCACAACCTTCAGCCCCAGCCACAGGTTGATGAGCAGCAGACCGCACCACAAAGCGCTTACGGCGGCAGGCAGGATCACGTTGGCCGGTGCCTCGATCCGCACACTGGCAATCCCCGCTGGCAAGCCGAGGAAGCGGGCGAACAGCGCCTTGAATTGTCCGTCGCTAACGGCGGCCCGAACCAGCCCGCGATAATGGTCATCGCCGAGGGCGACCATCAAGCCGGCGGCAAGCATACCCGCGATGACGGCTGTGGCGGCCACCAGTGTTCCAGCAGCAGGCCAATCAGAAGCCGTAAGCGGCCGGCTATCGCGCGCAGGGCGGCGTTTCCGGGTGATGTAAGAGAGGAGGGCCGCTGGCGAGCCGAAGAAGATCAGGAACACCGGCGCGGCGATGGGGCCGAGAAAGACGCTGACGACCAGGCTTCCTGCCACGAGAGCGGTCGCGGACGACAGTACGCCCCAGCCAAGCCCGGCCAAAAACACGGGTAGCGGCGCCAGACACAGCAGCACAAAAGCCACGGCATTCTGCGCCACAGCCGTTCCCATCAGCAGGGCCGACACGAATCCGCAGATCAATCCGATGGCTATGGGTGAATTCATGATGAGCTGTCCCGCGTCATGCGGTTAGAGGCCATCCGGCCCCAACCATGCCGGGGGGCATCACGCCCGCCCGGTCATCTTAAGCAGTTTTGCCGCTACTATCGCAGCAGGTAGGGCAGCAGCCCCAGGAAGCGTGCGCGCTTGATCGCCAGCGCCAGCTCACGCTGTTTTTTGGCGGAAACGGCGGTGATGCGGCTCGGCACAATCTTGCCGCGCTCGGAAATGAAGCGCGACAGCAGCTTCACGTCTTTATAGTCGATGACCGGGGCCTGATCGCTGGAAAACGGGCAGGTCTTGCGGCGGCGGTGAAATGGGCGCCGAACGGCGGCTTGTCCGAAGCTCATGGTTATTCCTTCACATCATCAGTGGCGGGGGCGGCATCGCGGCGGGGGAAACGGCCGCCTTCACGGTCGCGGTCGCGGAATCCGCCGCCTTCGCGGTCAAATCCGCCTTCACGGCGCGGGCCGCGGGGGCCACGGTCGCCGCCGCCGCGTCCATCGCGGTCGCCGCGTCCTTCACGGCCGCCGTCACGTCCCTCACGCTCGTCGGAACGGCGCATGGCAGCGGACGGGCCTTCTTCCAGCTTGTCCATCCGCAGCGTCATGAAGCGGATGACATCGGTGGAAATGCGCATCTGGCGCTCCATCTCGGCGACCGCGGCATGCGGGGCGTCGATATTGATGAGCACGTAATGCGCCTTGCGATTCTTTTTAATCTTGTAGGTGATGGATTTGAGGCCCCAATACTCGGTCTTGCCGACCTTGCCGCCATTTTCTTCGATGATGGCTTTATAAGTATTGATGAGACCCTGCACCTGCTGCGCGGTAACGTCCTGCCGCGCCAGGAACACATGTTCGTATAACGACATGCAACTGGCCTTTCTCCGGGGCGCCAGCGCGAAAACGGCATTGCCATTCGCCGCGAGCGGACGCAACCTTTGGTTTCGTTTTCCGGCGCATAGCCCCTCTTGAGCCGAGAGAAAGGCCCAAAAAGTCAAGCTCGAAAGAGCGGAAACACGGGAAATGCGGCAATGGAAATTGCCGGGTCCATTCTCCTGAAAGCTTACAGCTTTTGGGGGGTAAGACCTGCCGTGGACAACGTATGCCGCAGCACTTTCCGTTCAGCCTCCGACCGGATGTGCCGATCTATAACTGAATCTCTTGCGGATGCAACTGGTTTTGCCGGTATTGCCCGCCGGTTCCGCTGGCCGCGTATGCAACGTCCGGCTCACCCGGTGATGGAGGGCGCCGGCTTGCTGGGCCGTGTGCCCGCCCAAATCAGCAATGCAATCAACAGCGCGCCGGGCACCAGGCCGAGCATGAAGAACGTGTCCATGAATTCCTGCTCGCTATACCGGGTTCCATCGGGTTTGGGAAATGCCGCGATGTAACCGAATATGAGGATGAGCGGTAAAATCACGAAAAGGAAAAACATCGCGGCCATGGCGGGCCAGTATCTGCGGCCGGCGTCGTTGAGGCGCGCGGCGACGGCAAAGGCAAGGGCAATGACCAGTGGCGTATCGAGCTTTACCAGGAGATTGTTGGGCTCGCCCAAATGGGTTGCGGCATAGTTGCCCAGCGGGATTTTGATGGCGAAATAGACTGCAACCAAAATCCAGAACCAGAGCCGGTTGAGACGCAGATTTGCCATACCATTCCCCCCAAGAATTATGCGCCTCCCTTCAAGGCGTACACAAACTAGCTGGAGTTCTCAGCATGGGCAAGGTGCTGAAGCGGGCGGCATTCTCTCCAACTGTCCGCCACATATAGCAATTGCGGCGTTTTCCGGGTGTGCGCGGCGGCGAGGTTATGCAAACTCATTGCCTCGCCCGCCGCTAACAATCTTGACAGCCCGTCATAAATGAGTGTCTTTGGGGGCCGATTTTCATGGTTAACCCGATCTTCGCGGACATTTATGGCATTCGCATTCACGTTTCCAGGACAGGGCAGCCAGCATACCGGCATGGGCCGCGAGCTGGCCGAGGCTTTCCCCGCCGCGCGGCAGGTGTTCGACACCGTTGACGAGGCCTTGGGGCAGAAGCTTTCCACGCTGATGTGGCAGGGCGATCTGGCCGAACTGACCCTCACCGAGAACGCCCAGCCGGCGCTGATGGCCGTGTCGCTGGCGGTCATGGAAGTGCTCCGGCAGCAGTTCGGCTTTTCGCTGGCCAGCTCCGCGAAATTCGTCGCGGGCCATTCGCTGGGCGAATATTCCGCGCTCGCCGCCGCCGGCACCTTCGGCATCGCCGATACCGCCCGCCTGCTGCGCATCCGCGGCCGCGCCATGCAGGAGGCCGTGCCGGTGGGGCAGGGCGCCATGGCGGCGCTCATCGGCGTGGGCCTCGATGTGGCGGTGAAACTCGCAGCGGCTGCGGCGGAGGGCGACGTTTGTCAGGCCGCCAACGATAACGAGCCGGGACAGGTGGTCATCAGCGGTTCCAAGGCCGCCATCGACCGGGCCATCGCGCTGGCGAAAGACTTCGGCGTGCGCCGCGCCCTGCCGCTGAAGGTGAGCGCGCCCTTCCATTGCGCGCTGATGCAGCCGGCGGCCGTCGCCATGCAAAAGGCGCTAGCGGATATCCAGGCGTCGGCGCCGTGCGTGCCCGTGGTGGCCAACGTGCTGGCTTCGGCCATCAGCGAGCCGGGCGAAATCAAGGCGCGGCTGGTGGAACAGGTGACGGGCACGGTGCGCTGGCGCGAGTCGGTGGACTTCATGGCCAAGGCCGGCGTGCGCACCTTCGTCGAGGCCGGCGCTGGAAAAGTGCTGAGCGGCATGGCGCGCCGGATCGTGGCCGATGCGGAGACCATCACCCTCGGCACGCCGCAGGAAATCGAAGAGTTTGCAAAGAAAATCTCAGGCTGACGGTGGGGAACATGTTCAATCTCAGCGGCAAGACGGCGCTCGTTACGGGCGCTTCGGGCGGTATCGGCGGGGCCATCGCCAAGTCACTGCAAGCGCAGGGCGCCAAGGTGGCCATTTCCGGCACCAATCGCGAGAAACTTGAGGCGCTGGCGGCCGAAATCGGCGGCGAACCGCCCATTTTCCCCTGCAACCTGCGCGACCGCGAGGCCGTGGGCAAGCTGGTGGGCGAGGTGGAGGCCAAGTGCGGCGACCTGCACATCCTGGTCAACAACGCCGGCATCACCCGCGACAATATCTTCATGCGTTTCAAGGACGAGGAGTGGGACGACGTCATCGCCGTCAATCTCACGGCCGCGTTCATCCTCTGCCGGGCCACCTTGCGCGGCATGATGCGCCGCCGCTACGGCCGCATCATCAACATCAGCTCCATCAGCGGTGTGCTGGGCAATCCGGGGCAGGGCAACTACGCCGCCTCCAAGGCCGGCCTGATCGGCATGACCAAGTCGCTCGCGCGTGAGGTCGCCTCACGCGGCATCACCGCCAATTGCATCGCGCCCGGCTTCATCGAAACGCCCATGACGGGCGAATTGAACGCCAAGCAGGTCGAGACCGTCGCCGCGGCGATTCCGGCCGGCTTTCGGCAAGCCGGAAGACATCGCCGCCGCCGTGGTTTATCTTGCCAGCGACGAGGCGCGCTATATGACCGGAGAAACGCTGCACGTCAATGGCGGCATGCTGATGGTCTGAAGAACTGAGCCGCCCCATTATGGGCCAGAGTGAGGCAAGTGGCCGCGCGCATTAGCGTTACGCGCGCATGAGACGAAAAAATGCTTTCCTCGGACTCAGTTTCAATGTTACCAGCCACTTCGCTGGGCCGCTCAGCCAGCCGCAATTCGCGGCTCTGGGGGGTAGGGTCGCTGTGGGTTGAGCCCGTTTGAAACGAGCGCGCCGCATCCATGGGTTTGGGAGCTTTATAGAGGCAAAGATATGAGCGATATCGCAGAGCGTGTTAAGAAGATCGTTATCGAGCACCTGGGTGTCGAGGCCGAAAAGGTCACGTCCAATGCCAGCTTTATCGACGATCTTGGCGCCGACAGCCTGGACACCGTCGAACTCGTTATGGCGTTCGAGGAAGAATTCGGCGTTGAAATCCCGGACGACGCGGCCGAGACGATTTTGACGGTCGGCGATGCCGTGAAGTTCCTGGAAGAACACGCGGCCTCGTAATTTTGCCGTCTGTCCCGGGCGCCACCGGATCGGCACTGATGCCTTCCAGGTTCCGGGGCGGCTTTATCGCGTCCCCGAAACCTGGGGGCGTAATTCGTAGAAGGCGAGCGGAGGCTTGATGCGGCGAGTTGTTGTAACGGGGCTTGGCCTCGTTTCACCTTTGGGATGCGGTGTTGAAACCAACTGGGAGCGCCTGCTTGCGGGCGCCAGCGGGGCGCGCCGCATCGATGAATTCGATGTTTCCGACATAACCTGCCAGGTCGCCTGCACGATTCCGCGCGGCGACGGATCGGACGGCACATTCAATCCTAACGATTGGATGGAGCCGAAAGATCAGCGCAAGGTCGATCCGTTCATTGTCTTCGCCATGGCGGCGGCCCAGCAGGCGCTGGACGACGCCAATTGGCACCCCTCCGCTCACGAGGATCAAATCGCCACCGGCGTATTGATCGGCTCCGGCATCGGCGGCCTGCAAGGCATCGAAGATGCTGCGGTGCTGCTCCGGGACAGGGGGGCGAAGCGTATCAGCCCGTTTTTCATTTCGGGACGGCTGATTAATCTGGCTTCGGGCTATGTTTCCATCAAACACGGGCTGAAAGGCCCCAACCACGCGGTGGTGACGGCCTGCTCGTCGGGCACGCATGCCATCGGCGACGCGTCTCGCCTCATCGCGCTGGGCGACGCCGATGTCATGGTGGCCGGGGGCGCCGAATCGCCGGTCTGCCGCTTCGCCATGGCCGGTTTCGCCGCCTGCCGTGCGCTCAGCACCGGCTTCAACGACCAGCCGCTCAAGGCGTCGCGCCCCTATGACCGCGACCGCGACGGCTTCGTCATGGGCGAGGGCTCGGGCGTCGTGGTGCTGGAGGAATACGAGCACGCCAAGGCGCGCGGCGCGAAAATTTACGCCGAAGTCATCGGCTACGGCCTTTCGGGCGATGCCTACCACATCACCGCTCCCGCCGAGGACGGCGACGGCGCGTTCCGCTGCATGACCGCCGCCCTCAAGCGCGCCGGTCTCCAGCCGGGTGAGATCGACTATATCAACGCGCACGGCACATCCACGCCCATGGGCGACGAGATCGAACTGCGCGCGGTCGAACGCATGTTCGGCGGTGCAACCGCTGGCCTCACCATGTCCTCCACCAAGTCGGCGACGGGCCATCTGCTGGGCGCGGCCGGCGCGATCGAGGCCATTTTCTCCGTTCTCTCGATTCGGGACAATGTGGCGCCGCCGACGCTCAACCTCGACAATCCATCCGTCGAGACGGCCATTGATCTGGTGCCGCATAAGGCCAAGAAGATGCGCATCGATACGGTGCTGAGCAACTCGTTCGGCTTCGGCGGCACCAACGCCTCGCTGGTGTTGCGGCGCGTTTAGCTTCGCCGGCCCGCTGCGGCATTTTCACTATCCGCGCGGATGCTGATGTGTGCGGCGCAAATTTGCCTTATCCTGCATGCGGTTTTATCGAGTGCAATCCGGGCTCATCCGCATCACCGCGTTCAGTGCCGCGGGCGATGACGACAAAGAGTCCGGTTGCATACGCCCTTTCGCCATAATTACTTGGTGATCTCCAAGCCGTTGAAACCGGGACCGATGCATTAATGGCGGCTGACGACGACTATTGGGGGAATACCGGGCATTTTCCGCCGCCCGCGTCTTACGGGCGCGGCGCCAACCGGCGTTTGGGCGCCATGGCGCGCAGCCCGGCGGAAGCGCTGGAGCCCGATCACGCGCCTGAGCCGCCGCGCGGCAGCAAAGTCCGCCAGCAGCATCCGGTTTTCGTGTTCCTGAACACATTCATCACCCTTTTGCTCGTCGGCATGATCGGCACGGCCGCGCTGTTCTATTTCGTGCGCACCCAGTTCGACAATCCCGGCCCGCTGGACCATCCCAGCGTCGTCGTCATTCCCGAGGGTGACGGCGCCTATGCGGTGGCCCGCCGCCTGGAAGACGAAAAAATCATCGCCGACCGCCGGGTTTTCATGGCCGGCATCCTGTATTTCCGGGCCTCGAAAAAGCTGAAGGCCGGCGAATACGCCATCAAGTCCCAGGCCAGCATCCGCGAGGTGCTCGACACGCTGACCAAGGGGCGGGCGCTGCTTTACACCATCAACATTCCCGAGGGCCTGACCACCGAGCAGATTATCGACCGCCTGCGGGCGAACCCGGAACTGCTGGGAGGGATCAGCGAGTTTCCGCCGGAAGGCAGCCTGCTGCCGGATACCTATAAATTTGCGCGCGCCACCACCCGCGACGACATGATCAAGCGCATGCGCGCCGAGCAGTCGAAATTCCTCGACCGGATCTGGCCGGCGCGAGCCAATGATCTGCCGTTCACCACCCAGGAGGAGGCCATCAAGCTCGCCTCCATCGTCGAGAAGGAAACCGGGCGCGCCGATGAGCGCCAGCGTGTCGCGGCGGTTTTCGTCAACCGGCTGAAAAAGAAAATGCGCCTCGATTCCGATCCGACCGTGACTTACGGAATTGTGGGCGGCAGGGGCTCGCTGGGCCGGGGGCTGATGCGCAGCGAGCTGGATCAGGTCACACCCTATAATACCTACCGCATTCACGGCCTGCCGCCGACACCCATCGCCAATCCCGGCCGCGCGGCGCTGGAAGCGGTGCTGAAGCCGGCGCGCACGGGCGACCTGTTTTTCGTTGCCGACGGCACAGGCGGCCACGCCTTCGCGGAAAATCTCCGCGAGCACAACAGGAACGTGGAAAAATGGCGCGGTATCGAGCGCGAGCGCCAGGAGGCCAAGGCGCAAGCCACCGCCGCAGAGGAAAAGACCTCCAACGCGGCGGCCCTGGTGACGAAATCCGCTGCCGCTCCGGCTACGGCCAAGGCCGCTCCCATCGACATCGCCAAGCTGCCGGCGGCACAAATTCCGCTGCCGCAACGGCGTCCCAACCCGTAACGCCAGCCGTTTTGCGGCCGTGTCTTTAAGCAACAGGCTGTTATCCGGGATATAACCCCCTGATTCATGCCGGTTGTGCTTGTTTTCCCATGCGGTTGGCGTCAAATTTCCTGAGAAACTCTTGAGGATTGAAGCCTGTGCAGCAGCCCCTTATTCAACGGCGCGGCCTGATGCTGATTCTCTCGTCACCGTCCGGGGCAGGGAAGACCACCTTGTCGCGCCGGCTGCGCGAGGCGGACAGCAACATGCGCTTGTCCATTTCCGTCACCACCAGAGCGCCCCGTCCCGGTGAAGTGCACGGCGAGCATTATCTGTTTGCCGCTCGCGAGGAGTTCGCCGCCATGCGCGAGCGCAGCGAGTTCCTGGAATGGGCCGAGGTTTTCGGTAACTCCTACGGCACGCCGCGTGCGCCCGTGAGCGCGGCGCTGGAGGGCGGCCGCGACGTCCTGTTCGACATCGACTGGCAGGGCGCGCGCCAGATCGTGAGCCAGATGCCGGCGGACGTGGTTTCGGTGTTCATTCTGCCGCCGTCACGCGCCACGCTGCGCCAGCGTCTGCATACGCGCGCCGCCGATACCGAGGCGGTGATCGCCGTGCGCCAGGCCGCTGCTGACGCGGAAATGAGCCACTGGCGCGAATATCAATATGTGCTGGTGAATGACGATCTGGAGACGTGCTTCCAATCGCTCGCCGCCATTCTCACCGCTGAACGGCTGAAACGAGAGCGCAATAACGGCCTTGCCACCTTCGTGGCGGGGCTGATGGAGAAGCCCCAACCGGCGTAGACGTCACCGGCCGCGACGCTGCTGTTCCAGGCTTTCCGCCAGCCGGCAGAACTCGGCAATGCTCAAATCCTCCGCCCGCCGCGTTGCCTCGATGCCGAGATCGCGCAGCACGCCCTCCGTATCGCTGAACAGCGGCTTCAGGCTGGAGCGCAGCATTTTGCGCCGCTGCCCGAAGGCCGCCGCCGCCGTCTCCTCCAGGAATGAGACATGCCGCAGCGGCAACGGCTCGGGTGTGGGCGTGAGCAGCACCACCGACGACGACACCTTGGGCGGCGGTGTGAACGCCTGAGGCGCCACGTTGAACAGGATGCGCGGAGATGTACG
This sequence comes from uncultured Alphaproteobacteria bacterium, assembly GCA_963827885.1. GTDB lineage: Bacteria > Pseudomonadota > Alphaproteobacteria > Rhizobiales > Rhodomicrobiaceae > CAWHDD01. Next base: position 199,745 of record CAWHDD010000021.1, read on the forward strand.
CCATTGGCAGAGAATCGCCAGGCGTCCGTAAGCTTTCGTATGCGGCTCGGACACGATGCGCTCGGCCACCTCACGCTGAAACATGAGCACGAGATTGTCGTACCAGGGCGGCCACGCCTCGCTCTTGAGCCAGTTGACCAGCAGCGGCGTCGCCACTGAATAGGGCAGGTTGGAAATGGCGCGCGCGGGGGCACCGGGCGGCACGAGACTGGCGAAATCGACGGTCAGCGCATCGGCCATGATGATTTGCAGCCGGCCGGGATAGTGCGCGCCGATCTGCTCCAGGGCGGGTAGGCAGCGCTCGTCCATTTCGATGGCGATGACGCGCTCGGCCCCCTCCAGCAGCAGCGCCCGCGTCAGGCCGCCTGGGCCGGGGCCGACCTCCACCACCGTCACGCCCGCCAGCGGACCGCCAGCGCGGGCGATGCGGCGCGTGAGGTTGAAATCGAGGATGAAATTCTGGCTGAAGCTCTTTTTGGCCGAAAGTTCGAGTTCGCGAATCACCTCGCGCAGCGGCGGCAGACCGTCCGGGCTCATGCCTTGCTCCCGCGCTGGCGGTTGAGGCGCGATGTGGCCATGGCGCGCGCCAGCCGCAGGGCCTGGATGAGGCTGTCGGGGCGCGCGCGGCCGGTGCCTGCGATGTCGAAGGCGGTGCCGTGGTCGGGCGAGGTGCGGATGAACGGCAGGCCCAGCGTTGTGTTTACGCCGTCGTCGAAGCCCAGCGTTTTGAGGGGGATCAGCGCCTGATCGTGGTACATGGCGATGACCACGTCGTAAGTGCGGCGCGCCCGCTCGTGGAAAAGCGTGTCGGCGGCATGGGGGCCGGTGACGGCCAGACCCCTGGCCTTCAGGCTGGCGATGGCGGGCGCGATGATGTCAATTTCCTCGCGGCCCATGGCGCCGGCCTCGCCCGCGTGGGGATTGAGGCCGGTCACCGCCAGCCGGGGGTGCGGGATGCCGAAGTCGTTTTTGAGGCCCTCGGCGGTGATTTCGCAAACGCTGATGATCAGTTCCTGGCTGAGCGCGGCGGGGACGGCGCCGAGGGCGATGTGGATGGTCACCGGCACGACGCGGAGCTGCGGACTGGTCAGCATCATAACGGGACAGGCGGCGTGGCCGTGCGCGGCGGCGAGGGCGCCGAGGAACTCGGTGTGGCCGGGATGAGCGAAACCGGCTTCCTTGAGCACATGCTTGGCGATGGGGTTGGTGACGAGGGCGGCGGCATCGCCGGAAAGCGTCAATGCGGCGCCGCGCTCGATGGCGGCGATGATGGAAGGCGCTGCGGCGGCTGAGGGACGGCCGGGCTCGGCGGGCGCGGGCAACTCGACCGGCAAGACGGGCAGGGCGACGCGGAAGGCCTGACGCGCTTCAGCGATGTGGGCCACGATCTCAATGCGGGCGTCGATGCCGAGCCTGCGGGCCGTGGAGCGCAGCAGCGCGGGATCACCGATATAGCAAAAGGCGTGCAGCCCCGCCTCGGCCCGCTGCTTCCAGCACTTCAAGGTGATCTCAGGACCGATACCGGCCGGATCTCCCATCGTCAGGGCAATGGGGGGGAGTTCGAAGGGAAGCCGGCTGATGGTGCTCGAACTATCAGGCGCCTTGCCGATATTCGATGTGGGCATTCTGTCTCAATTCTTTGAGATGGCGTTTCCCGTAGATCTGTAGTTTCTGCTGTCTCTCGTCAACTTTTTCCGGCTCCGCCGCTTTCTTGGCGCTGGTCGCGATGTCGGTCCGTTTGGCGCAGACAGCATAAGCCTCGACGCCGTCCTTGGCGATCACAGGCGGCGTCATTTCACCCGCGGCCGCCTTGACGACAACCGCCCGGGCATCCGGCGTAAGGGACGACAGGGACACCTTCGCCATCGGCTTGATCGACGCGCCATCGACAAGTTTGGCCAGCGCGGCGAGGCTATCGCAGGATGTGAAACGCTGGCGGACGTTCTCGGCTTCGGTCAAGCGGCGTCCCATCGCCTTCTGATCGGCGCCCGCCGGAAAAGGCAGCTTCATGACCCGCAGGTCGTAAACCGTTTTGTCGCTGTTCTCCACCTTGTTTTCGTCGGCAGCGGCCACAGTCACCTGAACCTGATAACCGTAAAGGCGGCGGATGACCTGCATCCAGGCAATCTGCACGCGTCTTTTATCCTTGAAAGTCTTCGGATCGACACCCGAACTGCGGAGCTGCTGGAACAGTTGCTCGGCGCCATTGACAACCTTGCCATCGTCGCCTTTGCGGGAGAAGGATTGCTCGACTTCGGCGTCGGTCACAACGACGGTCTGCTTCTTGGCATCCTGCATCATCAGCAACTCGTCGATGAGTTCTTCCAGCGCGACTTTACGTGAGCTGCCTGACCGCGATGCCATCACCTTTTGCTGCACTTCCTTCTGAAGCCCCTGCATGAAAAGCTTCTGCAATTCCATCATTTCTTCCTTGCTCTGCGGCATGCGGGGCTGGCGCTGAACGAAGGCTTTGAATTTGTCCTGTATGCTGGGGTCTTTGACGATGCGCTGCATTTCCTGCTGCATCGCCTCGCCGAAACCGCTGGTGAGCGCCATGAATTTTTGCCGCTGGGCGACATCGTAAGAGGTGATGGGCTCGTCGTTTACCACGGCGACAATGGCGTCTTCCGCGGCGGCATCGGGTGCCTGGACGGGCAGGGCGGCGCAGAGAGCAACGCCCGCCGCGAGCCACAACCTCCTGGCGCGAAAGATCGACGATATCACTGTAATAATGCTCATTCTGCGCCTGTTCCCTGTGCGGCAAGTCAAACGGCGACACTAGGATACCATACAGGCGGCTTTGTGACGGGCGCAACCTCTCCTTGGGCGTTGACCACAGCTGCGGTGGCCGTCGCCCGCGACAACACGCCGCTACTTGATGATTGAGGCCTCAGGTGACAATGCGCGGATGGAGTCGGTCGCCCCGCCGCCGTTGCCGACACCGAGAAGGTCGAATTTGACCATCCAGGTGCGATCGGGCTGGATAATGCCGTCCTTGATGTTTTGCTCGTTGTAAACGACGGACATCATGAAGCATTCATCCGAATATCTCAGCCCGACGCTGTCGGCGATCACTTCATCGCTCTTCAGGTCGAAGCGCATCGTGCCGTAAAGCGTCCAGAAGTTGGTCAGCTTCAGCGCCGCCAAGCCGGAGACTTCCTCCCGGTCCGGGAAACCGGTGGTGAGCGGCTGCGCTTTGGCCTGCGAGTACCCGGCAGAGGCGTAGACCGGCCCCAGATCGCCGATCAGTTGCACGTCCTCACGCTTCAGGCTCATGTCGTTCTGGTCGAAACGGGACTGCGATACGAGGCGGAGATATTTGGGCATTTCGACATAGACGCCCGCCACATAGTCGGAGCTGCTACGTCCCAGGCCGCTATCCGACTTGTACGGATTATCGCCCCAAATCTGGTAGCTCTCACCCGCCAGGGTTCTGAAGTTCCAGCCGCTGTTGCTCTGGATGGAGTATTGCACGCCGGCATTCACCCGCGTGCCCGTCTCGATCCGGTCATAGCCGGAGAATTTATTGATGTCGAACAGCAGCGTGTCGTCGAACACCAAGCTCTGAGAAGTCCTGATTGGGGATCTTGCTGTTCACCACGGAATTGGGCCGCGCGACGATCTGGGCGATCGGCTCGATAACCTGCGAGCCGCCCTCCATCTGCTTGACGAACGGATAGCGGTATTCGAGACCCGCCGCAGCAGTCCCGCGCGCCAGCGAACCGTTGGTCTCGTTGCCGCTCAGCGGGTCCGTATAGCCCGCCACATCGTAAATGTCGCCGCGGGCGTAAAGGAATGGCGTGAAAATCTGGCCAGCCGGATCGGTCATGGTCTTGCGCCAGCGGACATCCGATGCGACGCGGCGCGTGTCCGGCGCCGAGATGGAACTCGACTGGCTGGTCAGCGACACCGCATTGGCGTTGAAGCTCAACTCGCCAGCGATCACCGGCTTGGCAAAGACGTAGTTGTAGTCGATGAGCGGCAGCGCGTTAGAATCCGACGTTGTCGTGTTGACCGCGTGGTAGCCCGGCAGAGTCGACGCCAGATTGCCGAAATGGATCGCCTGTATCGACATGTAGCTCTTGTCGCCCTGACCAATCAGGTAGAGCTTGGAGATCTCGTCGGTCGCGTAAATGCTGTCGATCTTGTAGAAGCGGCGGAAGGTATTATCCGAATCCAGCTTGCCGTCCCAGCCGAAGACCCAGAATTTGTTGATGTTGAAGGCGCCCGCGCTTTCGATCGAGCCGCGGAACTTGTCCACCCGATCGCCGGTCGTGGTATCGAGCGCCGGCGTGTCATCATAGGCGCCGAAGAAGCGGACCCGGTAGCTGCCCGTCTCCAGCCTTTGCCGCCATTCACCCTTCATGAGATAGCCGGCATCCGTCGTGAAGACCGGTGCCAGCGTCAGATCGTAGGACGAAGACAGCGCGAAATAATACGGAATCTCGACGCCATAGCCCAAGGTGTTGGACGTCATATAGTTGGGCGAAAGGAAACCGGAGCGCCGCGTAACCGTCGGATCGGGCATGTAGAAATAGGGCACCCAAACAGTTGGGACACCGTAGATTTCCAGCGTCGCGTCCTTGAAGTAGATATTCTGCTCTTTTTGATCGGAGATCACTTCGCGCGCCTTGATGCGCCAGATGGGCGGCGCGTCTGGATTGGCGGCGCAAGCCTTACACGGCGTATAGACGGTGTCCTTGAACACCATCGTGTTGCCGTCCTTGCGGTAGGCGCTGGAAGAGGCGATGCGCGCGTCGTCCTTGGTCACCTGCCTCAGGGAGCGCACGAAACCGTCGCGGAAATTGTCGGTGAGCGTCATGCGGTCGGCGTTGACCACGGCGCCATCCGGCTCCTTCATGCGCACATTGCCGATGGCATCCAGCGTCTTGGCGGCCTGATCGTAGAGCAACTGGTCGCAGAGGAGCACGTATTCGTTGTAATAGACCTCGACATGGCCCTTGGCCATGACGCGCCTGTTCTGCTGGTCGTTGATCAGCTCGTCGGCCTGAAGCAGCAGCGGCTGCGTCTTGGCATCCGCGCCAGGCAGCATAGCCCCAAGCGGTGCTTTCGTACCTTTTTTGGCAGATTGAGCCGCAGCGTCATCCGCGGATAGCAGAGCCGCAGCGCTCACACCCAAGCAAAACGCGACCCCGATCGCGCAAAGCCGCGCGAGACGCAAACGCCCCTCACCGATGGATTTCGTATCCAATCTCATCGTCATCCCGCACGCCATACCGTTTCGCCGTATTCCCCCGGTCATCCGTCCTCCTGGTGCAGTAGCATCGTTACGGCAACAAGAATGGCGATGACAATAGGCATCCACGCGGACACGGTAATGGAAACCAATCCGGCGGCGCCTAGTTTGCGCGACAGTTCGGAAAACACGTAAAATCCAAAACCGGCGCTCAAACCTGCGATCACCATAGTCTGTATCCTGCCGAAACGGAAGGCTCTTAGGGAGCATGTCGCGGCCAGAAGCGTCATTGCCAAAAGCAGCAACGGCTTGGCCAGCAGCATCTCGTAGTGGAGCTTATACCGGTCAGCGGAAAGACCAGACTTGCTCGAAAGCTCTATATGCCTGGGAAGCTCCCAAAACGATAGAACTCTCGATCGAGCCGATATTCTCGCTCACTTGTGAAGCTGATAAATTTGTACTTGAAAGATACACCTTAAACGGCAGACGTTTCCCATCGACATCACTAACGACACCGTTTTCAAGCTGCCAATACCCGTCCTTCAAAGTGGCCTTGCGGGCCTCCACGCGCTCAACAAATTTTTTGTTGCTGTCAAATTGCAACAGGGTCACGCCGGCCAGTGAAATACCTCTGTCCGCGGCCGCCTGAGCGTGGATGATCGACTGTCCGTCGATGCTGACCTGACGGATCCAGGGCCCGGCTCCACCGCTGGTCACGGCGGTTTTGCTGCTGCCGAAACTCTCGGCGTAGAGCTTCTCCGAGTAGGCCTTGGCGGTGGCCGCGAGCGGGTTGTAAAGCGTCACAGCCAGCACGCCCAGGATGAGCGACACCACCAGACCCGGTTGCAGGAATTGCCAGACCGAAACGCCCGACGCCCGGATGATGATGAGTTCGGAGGAGCGGCTGAGGATCAGGAACGCCCCCATGGCGCCGATGAGCACGGCGAACGGCATGGTGACTTCGCTGAACACCGGCAGCCGCGTCAGGGTGACGACGAGCAGGGTGCTCATGGGGATGCTGTCCTGCTTGCCGCTCTGGCGCAGCATCTCGACAAAGTCGATGAAGAAGATCAGCACCAGGCACAGGAAGAACACGCCCAGCACGGTGGACAGAAACCGCCAAGACATATACCGCCCGAGCGTGTTGAACGCGGTCATGGATGTCTGCCGTGATGTTTGGCGTTCAGGCTGTGCATTTTCCCGTTAATCCTGTCTCTCCGCTCTGGATGCAGCGCCGCGGTGTCATTTTTGCGGCGCCGGCGACAGCCACGGCAGTTTGAACGAGATGGAGGGCAAACTCAGCGGCTTGATGTTGAAAGTCAGCATCAGCAGGATGCCGGCGATGGCCAGCCCTGGCACGGCGTAAATGAGCGGGATCGCCCAGACCTCTTTATCGGCGACATTCTTGATCGCCAGCCCTCCGATGCGCAGCGCCGTCGCGAAGGTAAACGCCATCACCAGACTTTCCAGCCGGCCTTCGCGCGTCGTGCGCGCATAACCGAGATGGAGTACGCCGATCAGCACGAAAACAATGGGGTAAAGCGCGCTGGCAATACGGTCGTGCAGTTCGGAGACGAAGCGCCGGCTGGTTTTGAACAGTTCGGCCTGCTGCGGCGTTGGAAACATCAGCTCGGACAAATAGAGCTGCCGGGGCTTTGCGGCCGCCGGTTTCCCGGTGGGCTTCTTTTCGCCGGTCATCTGACTGAGGTCGTATGTATATTTTTCGAACGCCAGGATGTTCACGTCCAGGGTGGCCCCTTGACGGCGCTGGATGTGCGCGTCGTACATCTCGATGTAGGTATGGCCGTCATACTCCTTGATGCGGCCGCGCTCGGCCAGCAGCGTCATGACGGCATTCGGGTTGCGCTCGTCATGCATCACCAGGCCGTAGAGTTCGCCGGTGTTGTCCCGTTCGCGGATGTGGATGGTCACGCCCTTCTCGATGGGGGAGAACTGGCCGGGCTGGAGCACCTGGCTGATGACATCCGCCCGGACCTTGGCAATCATCTCGTCCATCATCAGCGAGCATTTGGGGCTCACATAGGCGTTGACGAACAGCGTCGCGGCGGCAACCATCAATCCCAGATTGAGATACGGCCACAACACACGCCATATGGGGGCGCCCGCCGCCGTGAGCACGATCAGCTCGCTGTCGCCGTTGAGCCGGTTCAAAGTGTGCAGCGAGGCGATCAGCAGCCCGATGGGGGCGATGGTGGCGATGAGGCCGGGCATCGCCAGCGTGGTAATCATCATGAACAGGCCGAAGCCCTGGCCCTGATCGGTCATCACCGAGACCTGGCGCAAAGCCGTCGCCAGCCACACGATCAGCGTCAGCGTGGTGAGGATCATCACCAGCGCGCCGGCAGTCTGGCGGAACATATAGCGGCCGATCAAGTCCATGATATCACCAGCAAGAACCGCCGCTTTCTTTTATGAGCGCCACATGGGGTCCGGCGCGTTGTATCCGCTTTCGGACTTCATTGCATGCCCGGAAGCGGGGGCAGGCTGGAAAAGCTGAAAGCGGGGATGCGCGAAGCATTATTCCCCTCCTTTCACCGGACAATGGCATATTTTCGGCGGTTCCTGATCGTTCTTGCAAAGCGAAACGTAACTTGTAGACTATTGGCGCGGAAGCGGTGCGCGGATTTGAGTTCCTCCATACATCGATTCATACGAACCGGGGGCTTGCAAAAATCGTGTCCCGGAACAAGATGTTGCGGAATCGGGGCGGTGTCCGTTTTTGCCGCTTCAGCCCGGAACCGCCAGCTAAATCTTTGTTTGTGCCCGCGTTTTTCCCAAACATTTGCGGCCTGACGCCCTGAGTTGAATGTTTGGGATGCAGCACGGGTGTCTCGCGTACCTCCGTTTCTTCAACGATGAAACATAACAACAGCGCCACCGCCCGCCGCGGGCAGCAAGAGCGTTCGGACCCTATTTATGATCGACCCTTCAAAAATCCAATTCGTCCCCGTCAAAAAACCCGATGCCCAGACGCTGGTGATCTTCGCCGGGGAGGGGCCGCAACTGCTGCCCACGGCGCAGGTGCTGGACAAGCAGTCCGGCGGCGCCATTACCCGCGCCATCGCCATCGCCGATTTCAAGGGCAAGGCCAAGAAGTGGTTCGAAATGATCGCCCCGGCAGGGCTGCCATTCGACCGGCTGATCCTGGCGGGTTTGGGCAAGACGGACGAGTATACAGCCAATGACTGGCTCAACCTGGGCGGTGTGCTCGGGGCCAAGCTCGGAACGCTGAAGAATGGCACGGTTTCCATCGTGGCCGAGGCCAAGAACAACGGGCACGTGGCCGCCGGCGAAGACGCCGCCAATCTGGCGCTGGGGCTGGTGCTCAGAACCTATAAGTTCAAGAAATACAAGACGAAATTGCCTGAAAATGGTGACGACGCCGAAGTCAACGGCGGGTTGTCGCGCATTTCCATCTGTTGCCCGTCGCCCGATGACGCCGCCACCCATTTCGCCCATTTGCGGGCCTTGGGGGAGGGGGTGATCCTGGCGCGCGATCTGATGAACGAGCCGGCCAACATACTCGGCCCCGAGCAATTCGCGGACCGCATCCGGGCTCTGGAGGAACACGGCCTTGAGGTCGAGATCCTGGACGAGTCCAAGCTTGAGGCGCACAAAATGGCGGCGCTGCTGGGGGTAGGGCAGGGGAGTGACCGGCCCAGCTACGTCGCCGTCATGCGCTGGATGGGCGCCAAGAACAAACGCACCAAGCCCGCCGCCTTCGTCGGCAAGGGCGTCTGCTTCGACAGCGGCGGCATTTCGCTGAAGCCGGGGCAGGGCATGGAGGAGATGAAGGGCGACATGGGCGGCGCGGCCTGCGTCACCGGCCTGATGCTCGAACTGGCCAAGCGCAAGGCGCCGGTGAACGTGGTGGGCGTGGTCGGCCTGGTGGAGAATATGCCGAGCGGGCGGGCGCAGCGTCCGGGCGATATCGTCACGTCCATGTCCGGCCAGACCATCGAGGTTCTCAACACCGATGCCGAGGGCCGTCTGGTGCTGGCCGATCTGCTCAGGTATACGCAGGAAGCCATCAAGCCGAAATTCGCCGTGACGCTGGCGACGCTGACCGGGGCCATCGTGGTGGCGCTGGGCAAGGAGCATGCCGGGCTGTTCAGCAATGACGATGCGCTGGCGGCCAAGCTGTTCGAGGCGGGCAAGGCGAACGGACGAAAAGGTCTGGCGGCTGCCGCTCGGGGCGAAATACGACAAGCAGCTGGATTCGACGATCGCCGACATGAAGAACATCGGCGGGCGCGATGCCGGCTCGATCACGGCGGCGCAGTTCCTCCAGCGCTTCATCAAGGACAATCTGCCGTGGGCGCATGTTGACGTGGCCGGCACCGCCATGGGCTCGCCGCAGACGGACATCAACCAGGGCTGGGCCTCGGGGTTTGGGGTGCGGCTGCTGGATAAGCTGGTGGAGAAGGGATGAGAATAGCGTCCGCATTTTACGGGAAACGGCAGGCGGCCTAAAGTTCCGGTTGCATTCGAGTGCAATATGACCTAAATTCAGGTCAGAATTGGAGCGTCCTATGCAAGTCACCACCTCCGAAGCCAAGGCCCGCTTCGCCGAATTGCTGAAGGCGGCTGAAGCCGGCAGAACCATTGTCGTCACCCGGCACGGCAAGCCTGTGGCGCGCATTGAGGGCATTCCCGAAGCGGCCGGGCTGCCGCGCATTGGCGCCCTCAAAGGCCAGATCTGGGTGGCGGACGATTTCGACGCGCCGCTCGACGCCTTCAATGAATACATGAAATGACGCGCTATCTGGCGGACACGCATATCCTGCTGTGGGCGCTGGCGGATGATGCGCGCCTCCCGGAGCACCACCGCGAGATTCTGCTATCGGATGCCGAAGTCTATTTCAGCGCCGCTTCCGTCTGGGAAATTGCCATCAAGAAAGCGCTGGGAAAGCTCAGGGCACCGGACCAACTGGCGGCACTGCTGCCGGATGCGGGATTTAGCGCGCTGGATATCACTGCCGTGCATGCCGAAACGGCTGGTGCATTGCCCCCGCTTCACGCCGATCCCTTCGACCGGCTGCTGATCGCGCAGGCGGCGATGGAGAAGATGGTGCTGCTGACGGTGGATGCTCAGATTGCGCGTTATGGCGGTGAGGTTGTGTAGTCTGCTGGAAGACTGGTGGAGAAGGCGTAGGGCAGGGGCCGCAAGCCGCAATGCCGGGATCCGCTTTGCGCATAACGCAGCAATGCTGTAAGATCGGGCGGCTTTCCAAAAGGAATTGTGCCCATGCGGCTCGACGATCTCGCGAATGACTTTGAGACGGTCTCTGTAAATTACGCTAATATTTTCAGCATAGAGCGAACGGACGACTGGTTTCTGCTGAAACTTGTGGAAGAGGTGGGAGAGCTGACCCAGAGCTATTTGAAGCTCACCGGGCAGGCTCGCGCTGGCGGCGCGGATACCGGAGCGCTACGGGAGAATTTCGAGGATGAAATCAGCGATGTGCTTGGGCAAACGCTGCTGCTGGCCAAACGGCATAACGTGGACCTCACAGCAGCGATAAAACGGAAATGGTTGAAATGGCTGCCTGAGAATGAGGCGTAAAACGGCTTTAAAAACCGCATCCCATCTTGCCCTGAAACACTCATTTTCCATAATATCCCTTATGCGAATCGCCGCGGAAGCCATTCGGGAGTGGTTGTCAAGATATTAATGAGGGGTTAAGCGTGAAAAAATCGCATTCTGATGGCGCGTGTCCGCCAACTGCTGCCGCTTGTTCAGCGCAAGTGCCCGACACCGGCGCCCTGCCCGCGCTGCTCGATGTCATGGTGGCCCTGCGCACCCCCGGCACCGGCTGTCCGTGGGATGTCGTGCAGACCTTCGCCACCGTCGCCCCCTACACCATCGAGGAAGCCTACGAGGTCGCCGAGGCCATCGAGCACCAGGACATGCACGCGCTCAAGGACGAGTTGGGCGACCTGCTGTTCAACGTCGTTTTCCACGCGCGCATCGCCGAGGAAGCCGGGCTGTTCGACTTCTACGACGTGGCGCGGGCGGCTGCGGAGAAAATGATCCGCCGCCATCCGCACGTGTTCGGCGACGCGGAGGCGCGCGAGGCCGGCGAGATCCGCGGCCAGTGGGACCGCATCAAGGCCTGGGAGAAAGCCGCTCGCGCCGGAGACGCCGCTCCGCCGCCCGCGAGCGTTCTCGCCGATGTGCCGGTGGGCCTCCCTGCCCTCACGCGTGCGGTCAAGCTTCAGAAGCGCGCGGGCAAGGCTGGCTTCGAATGGCCGGACATCACAGGCGTGTTCGCCAAGGCGCGCGAGGAATTCGACGAACTGGCGCACGAAATCGAGACCGGCGCGGATAAGGCGCTCATCGAAGCCGAGCTGGGCGACCTGTTGTTCGTCATGGCCAATCTGGCGCGCTGGCTGAAGGTGGACCCGGAACACGCGGTGCGCGGCGCCAATGCCAAGTTCATCTGGCGCTTTCAGCGCATCGAGGCTTGGCTGGCGGAAGACGGACGCCGCCCGCAGGACTCAACGCTGGAGGAAATGGAGGAGTTGTGGGACCGGGCGAAGGCGGAGGAAAAGCGCGATGCCGGGAGTACGGAATGAGCGGGCCGGTCCTGAAAAGGCCGGCCTCCGGCTGCCATGGCGGCGCGGCTTCCTGCGTGACAACCTCCCGCCAGCAAGCGTCGCTACCGCCGTCAGAACCGCGAGCGGGAACGCCTCTTTCGTCATGAGCGGATCACATGAATGAATTTGCACTCGTATTTGGCGGGGCTGTGACCGGCGGCAGTCTGATTTGGGCCGTGCGGTCTTGGTTTTTCCGGCGCAGGTCCGCCGTTGCCACCGGGAAGGTCATCAAAGTTGACTCTGACTACTACAGACACACGAGAGACAGCATCGGCAACAGATACTATTACCCGACGGTCCATTTCGAGGATCACAGCGGTGTGCAGCGCGTTTTTATCTCGCGAGACAAAACCACGATCCGCTATCAAACCGGCGATGTGGTCACGGTATTCTATGACCGCAGCAATCCCGCGCATGTCCGGGTTTATAACCCCGGCCTCTGGATCGCCCAGCTCTTCGGCGTTCTGCTGGGATTGGGGATTGTGATCTACGGATTCATAGGGCTGTAAAAAACGTAAGGCGGCCCCGGATGCCGGGACCACCTTAATTCGCTGGACTGAAAGCCTAGCGCTTATTGCGTCATATAGGGCTGGTGGAAGACGCCCTGGTGGACTTCGACCGTGGTAGCATTGGCGCCGCACACGACCTGCATTTCCTTGCCGTCGTCGTTGCTCAACTCGACCTTCTCACCCGGCTTGATGCTGACACGCATCCGGGTCGCCTTGGGGAGACGCTCGTCATCGAGGCCAGTCGCTTCCTTGGTGAACAGCGTCAATGCACAAGCGCCGTCCTTCTGCAGGAAGTAGCCGACGGTGTGGGTCGATCCCGTCGTGTGGATCATGCCCTGGCCGGGGCTGAAAATTTCGGCGGGCTGCTTATCCGCATGAGCCCGGTTCACAATTACGCCAGTAACCAACAGGCCCGTCAGGGCGGCTCCGAGAACGGCGTATCTGATCATAGTCATAGCCATACCTTTTTGTTGCGCTGCATCAGAATGTCGCACATCGCGGTAAGAAAACAGCCCCCAGCTAGACTATCGCCGAAGCTTTCTCCGCCGCGCCTTCACTGCTCATCAGTGAAGCGGTACATCATCTGTATATTGCATCGCACCATATCCAGCAATGACCCGCGCCGCAATGCGGCATTGCGCCATATGCATGGTTTGTCACTACAAACTTAGCAAAATTTACAGGGTGATTTAGAAAAGTTTACTTGGCGGGAAACCCTAAGCGCCTGAAATATCAGGGTTTACGGGCCAGCATCGCGTCGAGCCGCCCGGCGTCCGCGGCACCCAGTCGCACGGTGAGACGCAATGTGCCATTCTCTTCCGCTTCGCGCTCCAAAACTAGCGAATTCTCGTGCAGCCAGTGTATGAGCGCGCCGTCGCTGGCGCTAATGGCAACATGACGCAGCACGTAGTCGCGATGCACGCATTCGGCCACGCGGGCAAGCAGTTGCTCAAGCCCCTGCCCTGTTACCGCCGAGATCAATACTGGCGAATGTTCCGCACGCGCGGCTAGGTTTTGTAGACGTTCCTGCGTAGCCTCGTCCAAAAGGTCGCACTTGTTCCATACCTCGATGACGGGCTTGGTTTCCCTGTCGCGGTTAATGCCCAGGCCGCGCAGAACTTCGTACACATCGTCGCGCTCGGCGTCCGTGCCCGGCGAGGCCATGTCGCGCACATGCAGGATGATATCGGCCTCGACCACTTCCTCCAGCGTCGCGCGGAACGCGGCGATCAGCGTGGCCGGCAGGTCGGAAATGAAGCCCACTGTGTCGCTCAGGATCGCGTCGCCGCCGCCGGGCAGCTTCACCTCGCGCATGGTGGGGTCGAGCGTTGCGAAGAGCTGATTCTCCGCCGTCACCGTGGCGCCGGTCAGCCGGTTGAACAGCGTCGATTTGCCGGCGTTGGTGTAGCCGGCGAGGGCGACGGCCGGATACGGCACCCGGCGGCGCCCCTCGCGATGCAGGCCGCGCGTGCGCCGCACCAATTCCAGTTCGGCGCGAATCGCCACGATGCGCTCGTCGATCAGCCGCCGGTCCGCCTCGATCTGTGTCTCGCCGGGGCCGCCGAGAAAGCCGAAGCCGCCGCGCTGCCGGTCGAGATGCGTCCAGGAGCGCACGAGGCGGCTTTTCTGATAGCTGAGATGGGCGAGTTCCACTTGCAGGCGGCCTTCCCGCGTCCGCGCGCGCTGGGCGAAAATCTCCAGGATCAGGCCGGTGCGGTCGATGACCTTGGTGTTCCAGGCCGTCTCAAGATTGCGCTGCTGAACCGGGGAAAGTGCGTGATCGACCACCACGAGGCCGATATTGCCGGCCAGGATCACAGCCGCCAGTTCCTCCACCTTGCCGCTGCCGAACAGCGTGGCGGGCTTCACGGCGGAGAGCGGCACAACCAGTTGCTGGACGGTTTCCAGCCCGAGGGCCTGCGCCAGCCCCACGGCCTCCTCAAGCCGTTCGCCAGGCGTCCGCGAAGGGCCGCGCCGGGCTTCCAGGGATTTAGCGGCGCCGGACAGGGAATTGCCCGCGCCGCCTTTTGCCTTCTCAGCAGGTGCCAGCACCATCGCCCGCGGGAGAGAGGCCGCCAAAAGCTCATCCCGCTGATTGGTATGACGCGGGCGGCTGGCTTTCAATCCATCGCGAGCTGCGGGAGCCACCTAGCTTGGCTGTCCTCCGTTTTCCTCATTGTCCAGGAAGGCGATCGGCCCGCCGGGCATGATGGTCGAGATGGCGTGCTTGTAGACGAGCTGAGAATGCCCGTCCCGGCGCAGCAAGACGCAGAAGTTATCGAACCACGTCACGATGCCCTGCAACTTCACGCCGTTGACCAGAAAGATCGTCAACGGTGTCTTGTTCCGCCTCACATGATTGAGAAATGTATCTTGAAGGCTCTGTGAGCGCTCTGCCGCCATTTAACATCCGTTCTTATCGTTGCGGCACTATGGCCGCTTGTTGCGTCACCCGCGTTAAGGGGGACAGGTACCGGATCACCGCAATCCCGAACAGAAAGGAATTGCGCCGACGCCAGTTCAACCCCCCGATTGCCCTGGCTGTTACGCCGGTAGACTTAAATTAGCGCCTCACCTGGCAGTAACTGCCATTCTGGCGATGCTTCGGCGGCGTCATGAAAGTGTGCCCGCAATTTCATGGTCAGCGCGCCCGGCAAGCCGTTCGCGATTTTCACCCCGTCGATGCTCACAACCGGCATGACCAGCGCGGCCGCCGACGTTGAAAAAGCTTCTGAAGCCGTCTTCGCTTCCTCAATGGTAAAAGCTCTTTCCTCGACGTTATAACCGCTTCGCGCGGCAAGCGCCAAGAGAACTTCCCGTGTGACACCCCGGAGAATGTCATAATTTGCGGGATGCGTGATTAGCGTCCCCTCTTGATTCACGATCCAGGCGTTGCTGGACGCGCCTTCGGTGATGGTGCCGTCGCTTGCGGCAAACCACGCATCATCGGCTCCGGCGTCTTTCGCCGCCTGTTTGGCGAGCGTATTGGGCAGCAGCCCCACGGTTTTGATGTCCGGCCGCCGCCAGCGTATGTCCGGCATGGTGATGACCGCGATGCCCTTGGCTGCCCGCGCCTCGCGTGCCTGCCGCGGCAATTTGCGCGCAAAGCATACGACTGAGCCGGGTATGCCGTTCTCCTGGAATACAAAATCACGCCGCGCTGTTCCGCGCGTGATCTGCAAATAGACCATACCGTCCCTGACCCGGTTACGCCGCACCGTCTCGCGCATAACCACGCCGAGTGCGCGTATATCCATGGGCGCTTTCATTTTCAGCTCGCTCATGGAACGTATCAAACGGCGCATGTGCAGCCGCTCGTCGATGAGCTTGCCGTTCCGCACTTCGCAGACCTCGTATACACCGTCAGCGAACTGATAACCCCGGTCCTCCACATGGACATGCGCCTTGTCATAAGCGCAATATTCACCGTTCACGTAAACTGTTCGCGTCATCGCAGGCTTCTTCCGCACTGTCAATGACGGAACTCGCCGCCACGGTCAGACGAATTGACGCCCAGCGCCCGCAACTTGCGATGCAGCGCCGAGCGCTCCATGCCGACAAATTCGGCCGTGCGCGAAATATTGCCGCCGAAACGGTTGATCTGCGCCATCAGATATTCGCGCTCGAAGATTTCGCGCGCATCACGCAACGGCAGCGACATCAGATGCTCGCCGCCCGCGCCGTTGGGCGACAGCGGCACGGTCGGAGCCGATGTCGTCGGGCAGCATGTCGGCGGTGATGACGCTGTCCGCCTCGCCGCCGGCCATGATCATCAGGCGCTCGATGATGTTGCGGAGCTGGCGCGACGTTGCCCGGCCAGTCGTGGGATTGCAGCACGGCCATGGCGTCGTCGCCGATGCGGCGCGGCGGCAGGCCGGTGGAGGCGGCAATCTGCTGCACGAAATGTTCGATGAGCTGCGGGAATGTCCTCGCGGCGCTCCGCCAGGCCCGGCACGCGCAGCGGCACCACGTTGAGGCGGTGGAACAGGTCCTGGCGGAAGCGGCCGCTGCGCCATTTCGCGCTCAAGATCGCGGCTGGTGGACGAGACGATGCGCACGTCCACATGCACCTTGGGGCCGCCGCCGACGCGCTGGAACTTCTGCTCGACCAGCACGCGCAGCAGCTTGCCCTGCGTCTCCAGCGGCATGTCGGCCACTTCGTCGATATAAAGCGTGCCGCCATGCGCCTCTTCGAGCGCGCCGACCTTGCGCGCGGCCTTGCCGGTTTCTTCGACGCCGAAGAACTCGATTTCGACGCGGTCCGGCGCCATGGCCGCGGCATTCACCGCCACGAACGGCGCCGTTCGCCCGCAGCGACTGCGCGTGCAGCACGCGCGCCGTCAGCTCCTTGCCCGAGCCGGACGGACCGGAAATCATGACGCGGCTGTTGGTCGGCGCCACCTTCTCGATGCTGCTGGCGCAGATGGTTCATGGCGCTGGAGTTGCCGATCAGGTCGGTGCTGTAGGCGCTGCGCTCCTTCAGCTCGCTTGTTTTCGCGCTTCAAGCTTCGAGGTTTCGAGCGCGCGCGTCACGATCAGCACCAGCCGGTCGGCCTTGAAGGGCTTCTCGATGTAGTCGTAAGCGCCGCGTTTGATGGCCGTGACGGCGGTTTCGATATTGCCGTGGCCGCTGATGATGACGACCGGCAATTCGGGATGCTGCGTCTTGATGCGCGCCAGCACCTCCAGCCCGTCCAGCCGCGAGCCTTGCAGCCAGATGTCGAGGATCACCAGCGACGGGCGCCGGTCCTCGATGGCGGCCAGCGCCTCGTCGCTGTCCTTGGCGCAGCCTCGTCTTGTGGCCCTCGTCCTCCAAAATGCCGGAGACCAGCTCGCGAATGTCGGCTTCGTCGTCGACAATCAGGATGTCAGACGCCATGGGTCACTCCCTCTTTTCCACCGTTAGGCCGGCGCTTGCCCGTGTCGGGCGACGGCCCGGCCGCTGTTCTGTGATCGTCGCAAATTATGCGTCTCCATCGACTTCGCCAATGCGCGTCAGCGGCAGCGACAGCCGGACCACCGCGCCGCTAACTCGTCGCCCGCCTCGGCAGCTCGCGCGTCGTCAGCAGTTCCAGCGTGCCGCCGTGCTGCTCGGTGATGCGCTGAACGATGGCGAGACCAAGCCCGGTGCCTTTTTGGCGGGTCGTGACGTATGGCTCGATCAGCCGGTGCCGGTTTTCCGTCGGCAGACCGCAGCCATTATCGGTGACTTCGATGACGCAGCCGGCTGCCCTGCGTCTCGCACCCTGGCGCTGATACGCCCCCGGTAATCCTGCTCGTCGCCCGAAGCTTTTCCGCGCCGTCACTATCGCTTCGCCCGCGTTTTTCACCAGATTCGTGACCGCCTGGGTCAATCAACCCGCGGTCGCACGCGCGATAACGAACGGGCTTTCGGGCAAGCTTCGATGCTGTAATCGATCTCGGAATGGCTCATCTGGAACAGAATGACAGCTTCGCGCACGAGTTCGCCGACGTCGTGATCCTCGAACACCGCGCTTCGGCATGCGCGCGAAGGAGGAAAACTCGTCCACCATGCGCCCGATGTCGCCGACATGGCGGATGATGGTGTCGGTGCAGCGGTCGAAAATCTCGCGGTCGTGGGTGATCGAGCTGGCCATATTTGCGCCGGATGACGCTCGGCCGAAAGCTGAATCGGCGTCAGCGGGTTCTTGATTTCGTGCGCGATGCGGCGCGCCACGTCCGCCCAGGCCGAGGTGCGCTGCGCGACGGCCAGTTCGGTGATGTCGTCGAAGGTGATGACCACGCCGTAACCGCGCTTGTCCTCCCGCTCGCGCGTGACGCGGACGGAGAAATTGCGCTCGGTGCCGCCGTGGACCAGCGTCACATTTTCCTGCACGGGCTTCCTGCCCTGCTGCTTCTCCAGCAGCGCGGCGAATTCCGGGATCACGTCCTCCAGCCGCTGGCCGGCGAGCTGATTTTCCTCCAGCCCCAGAAGCTCGATGGCGGAGTTGTTGGCGAGGCGGATCACGCCCGACGAATCCAGCCCGAAGACGCCCGCCGTCACGCCCGACAGCACCGCCTCGATGAACCGCCGCCGCTCCTCCAGCTCCGCATTGGCGCTGACGAGCTGATGGCGCTGGCGCCTGAGATCGGCGGTCATGGTGTTGAACGTCGCGCCGAGCTGGCTCACGTCGCCGCGCTGCCCGCCGCCGGCATCGACTTTCACGTCGAGATTGCCCTCGGACACCTGCTGCGCCGCGCCGATCAGCGTGGTGATGGGCGCCACCAGCCATTTGGCGAACCACAGCCCGAACCACACGCTCGCCAGCAGCAGCGTGAAGGTCACGGAGCCGTACATGAAGGCGAATTTGAACTGGACGCTGGTGCGGTCCTTGGCGAGCTGATCGAAGCGGTGAAGATTCTCCACCGCCTTGTTCAGGTGCTGCATCACCTCCGGCCGCATGGTGCGGATGACGTAGAGATAGACGTTGTCGAAATTATCCAGCTTTTTCAGCGCACCCACGGCGCCGCCGGTGATGTCGGGCGGCACATAGGCCGTGCGGCCATTGTCGGCGGCGATGAAAGCGAGGCGCGGCGGCGGCCCTTGCGCGAAGGCCGTGGTGTCGCCGTAGGCCGCGATATGATTGCCCTGCCGGTCCAGCAGATAGGCGACGGGCAGGTTGAGCTGTTTGGCCGTCGCATCGAACAGCGCCTTGAACGCGGAAGGGTTCTCCTCCTTCAGCTTCGGCGAGGTCTCAAGCTGCGACGCGAGATTTCTCAGCTCGACGCGCACAAGCTGGCCCTGGTCCTCGATATAGGAATTGGCCACGTCGATGGAGTTGTTCACGATGGCGGTGACGCGGGCGGAAAACAGGCCGTCCAGCACCCGGTCGAGCGAAATGGAGACGAAAGCGGCGAGAATCAGCGCCGGGATGAGCGCCACCAGGGTGAACAGGCCGACGATGCGCACATGCAGGCCGGCGCCCGCCGCCTGCCGCCGCCGCTCGCGCCAGAGTTCGAGAATCTGGTAGCCGACCAGAATCATCAGCACGCCGATCAGGATGACGTTGATGGTCAGCGTGGTGTAGTAAACCTGCCCGTTGGGCGAAATGGGGGTGAGGTCGCTGTTAATCAGGTAGGTGGCAACGCACGAAATCAGCGCCAGCACCACGACCATCAGGCCGGCTGGGAAGCCGGTGGAGATGGCGCGGAGCCGCTCGCCGAAACGCTTCGGCGCCCCCGTCATTGAATTGGAAACGGTCCCGGTTCCGGGCGTCTCAGCCATATAGTTCCCCTGAACCTGTGTTTCGTTTCCGCAACATTCGCGGCCCCTCGGAGAGGAACCATTGAGGCGTGATGGCGCAACATTGTGCCAAACGTGCCGCAACCGGGCGTCGAGGCCTCTCAGCTTGCCAAGCATCTTCTGGACGCGCTCATCACCGCCGAAAGCCACCAGACCACCTATATCCCGCCTGGCACCAGCCGTTAAAGCGGATACCGGCAGAGCATGAAATTCGAATGGAAATAAACTTTCGTATAAATGAAAGTAAAATTGTTGTTGCCGATCTGAGGGGATGTGTCAATTGCCGAGGCAGCAAAACCTTATTGGGTTCGTTAACGGCACTCCGCAACCGCTGGTATGTTTCATTTTTCCGGCTCCCCATTATTGCCGGATTGCTAACGGTGTGGCAAACAATTGTCGCCATTTGGATACAAATATCTATAGACGGTATCCATTAAATTGAGACCGCCCCACTGATTGTTGCGACCCCACAGCGCGTCGCATTTTTGCACCATCACCGGGGCAGTCTACGAAACTGTGGCGGAAAAGACAACAGCCGTGTCGTTTTTGTGGTGGGGCAGATTGCCAGGGGTAGGAGCTGAGGCGGAAAGCCGCACGGTGACAAGGCGATAGCCCGCGCCCATTCATACGGAGCGTGCACCCGGCGGGAAGCCCTTGCCGCCAGGAATAAATGCCCGCCGGCCTGCATCCAATACATGCACCCCGCGGCTCTTGCGCGCATTGCTACAGGACGTCGCGGCTTGCTGTAGATCAAAGCGCCGCCCCCTTTCGAGCCTATCGTTGTTTTCGTAATGAGCCGGTGCAGCGAGCCAAATGGCTGGTTCGGGTGGAACTCGTCAGCTATTGGCAGAAAGCCGCACCAACAAAGGCTTGACTAAGACGCCGGGCCGGGGTTCGCGGGAATATCTGCGGGCCTGGGGTTTTAGGTTTGTCAATGCACTAGGTTTCACGAGCCTATTTTTGGTGGAGAATTCCGATGTTCAAGGTTGGCATCCTCGTCTGGATCGTATTGGCAACGACACTCGCCGGTTTGGCGGTGACGGTTGTCCTGGTGGTCCCAAGCCTTAACGCCCAAGCCATGAAGTTTATCCCCATCGCCGCCGCTGCCGGTGTCGTGGTGGCTATCCCGTTCTCGCTGATGATCGCCAAGCGGCTCACCGCAGCGGTTGGGCGCTGACGGCTATCAATTAAGGGGCACAACAACCGGCCAGGGCGGGATCAGCGATGATCCGGTCCTGGTCCGCTAAGCCGCTGCGCAATTTCCACGAGTTGCGGATGTGTCAGCTCGAAGCCGCTTCCGGCCCACATGGTCTCCAGCCGCTTCAACAGAGCGCCCAGCGCCGGACCTTTGGTCACGCCGAGCGCGAGCAGGTCTGCGCCGGTTAGTGGGAACCGTGGCGCAGACCAGCTCACAGCCTCATTGTAAAGCGCCCGCCATTCCCCATCGTCAGAGCACGCCCGCGACTGTGCCCACCCCAGAAGCGTGCGGCCGCGCACGGCCTCGTTGCCTGCGAGATAAATCTCCGCCCTTACCGCGGCGCCGCTCAGCGGCTGGGAGATGAACGGCAGCGCCGCGATCAAACGCCTGCGCTCGGCATTGCTAAGACGCAGCCGCTGCGCCAGTCGCTCCACGTCCTCCTCCACGAACAGGGTCAGGGCCGCCAGCCGCAAGAGCGGATCGGCGTCCAGCCCCATGGCCGCTTCGAGGCGGCAAAGGCGGGCAAACACCGCCAGACGCGGCACACCTTTGATAATGGGCAGCAGCAGCCCGCTGCCGGACATCGTTTCGATGGCGCACACAACCCCCGGCGCGCCCAGCAGCCGCAGCAGTTCCGCCCTCACCCGCTCCGCCGACAGCATCTCCAGCCCGCCCCGCTCCACAATGGCGGCGTGCAACCCTTCGGCGTCGTGCGGTCCATGCCCGTATTCGGCGTGGAAACGGAAGAAACGCAGGATGCGCAGGTAATCCTCGCGGATGCGCTGGCGGGCGTCGCCGATGAAGCGCACACGGCCGGCCCGCAGGTCCGCATAACCGCCAAGCGGATCGTGAACGGTGCCATCGGCGGCGGCGTACAGCGCGTTCATGGTGAAGTCGCGCCGGCGGGCGTCGGCGGTCCAGTCGCGCCCGAAACGCACCTCGGCGTGGCGGCCGAAGGTGGTCACATCCTCGCGCAGCGTCGTGACCTCGAACGGCTCGCCACCGGCGATCACCGTCATGGTGCCGTGGCCGATGCCCGTGGGCACCACCCGCAGACCGGCCGCACGCGCCATCGTCTCCACCTCGGCCGGAGTCGCGGTGGTGGCGAAATCCACGTCCGCGACGCCCACGCCCAGCAGCGCATTGCGCACCGCTCCGCCAACGGCACGCGCCTCGTGATCGCCCCGGTTGAGGGCGCTGAAAACGGCCTGCGTCGCGGGCAGGTGAAACCAATCCGCGCCGGCGATGGTGAGGGGGCTGTGCTGGACCAAGGTTCGCGGCACCTATTTCGTGTGTCCCGGCACCAGAACGCCATCCTTGACGACGGCTGGATAATATTTCTGCCCCGGCTTACCCTGCTGCACCTGAATGGAATAGCCGATGCCGGCAAGCATCATTAGCAGCCCTATGGCAAACAGCCAGAACACCGGCGCGGGGCTCACCTCGCCCTGCCTGCCGTCCTTTCTCGCCACCCAAACATAGGCGAAATACACCAGGGTTGGCAGGAATAGCAACAGAGCATTGATCAGAAAGATGCGCAGCATGATGCTTCCTTGCGGTTTCGCTTAATCAGTATCGAATCAAGTATGCGGGAGCAATCTTATCCGTAAAAAGTCTCCTGAACATGCCGCAGGATCGCCGCAGTCGCGCCCCAGATCGTCCGCTCGCCAAAGGGGATGGAATGAAACTCGCGGGGCGCGCCCTGCCAGATGCGCCGGTGTCTCTGGTAGTTGGCGGCGCTCATCAGAAAATCCAGGGGCACTTCGAACACATCGCCGACTTCGCTCGCATCCACGCTGAGGGAAAATCCAGGGCGCACGATGGCCAGCACCGGAATGATACGGAAGCCCGTACCCGTCTGATGGGCGGCCAGCAGGCCGAAGGGCTCCACGAAGCCGCGCGCCAGGCCGACTTCCTCCTCCGTCTCCCGCAGCGCGGCATCCACGGCCGAGGCGTCGGTGTCCTCGATCTTGCCGCCGGGAAAGGCCACCTGCCCCGGATGATATTTCAGGTGAATGGCCCGCGTCGTGAGCAGCACCATGGCCTGCGAACCCCGGTCGATGACCGGAAACAGCACAGCCGCCATGCGCGTATCGGCGCCCGGATCGTGGCCGTCGATGCGGGGCACGATGGGATAGTCCTCCAGCGGCGTATCCAGAGGCAGGGTTTTCCCGGCGGCACGGCGGCTGAAACCGGCGGCGCTATGGGGATCGAATTGCGGTCTGATGGCTGAGGAAGGCACTCGTTCTATTCCCGCTTTATGTTCCGCTAACCAAGATGCATTTCCCCCGGCTCCCGCCAATCGCAATTTCACCACACTGGATTGAAAGATTGAGACCGCGCGCGCTATAAGTTGAAGCCGGATGCGTCACCTTTGCGTGAAGCCGGACCTCCGGCGGGTGCAATCCTGGCAACCGTGCCCTAGACTCCCGCTTTTGGCCGCACACTCAAGCGCCCTAGGCGGCGATCGCGAACTTCGAAAAAAGGTATAGCATCAAAACATGCCCAATGTCAGTCAGATGGACGGTGATATCGTCGAGCGCGCCGGGCAGGCAGGCCAAAAAATCGAAAAGATCAGAAGCGGCCTCGGATCGGTGATTTTCGGCCAGCAGAAGGTCGTGGACCTGACGCTCGTCACGCTGCTGGCGGGCGGTCATGCGCTTTTGATCGGCGTGCCCGGCCTCGCCAAGACCAGCCTCGTCGAAGCGCTGGGCAGCGTGCTGGGGCTCGACAAGAAGCGCATCCAGTTCACGCCCGACCTGATGCCGTCCGACATCGTCGGCTCCGAGGTGCTGGAGGAAAGCGCCGGCGGGCAGCGCAGTTTCCGTTTCATCAAGGGGCCGGTGTTCACGCAACTGCTGATGGCCGACGAAATCAACCGCGCCAGCCCGAAGACGCAGTCGGCGCTGTTGCAGGCCATGCAGGAGCACCACGTCACCGTCGCCGGCCAGCGCTACGACGTGCCGTCGCCGTTCCATGTGCTGGCGACGCAGAATCCGCTGGAGCAGGAAGGCACCTATCCGCTGCCCGAGGCCCAGCTCGACCGCTTTCTCATGCAGATCGACGTGACCTACCCCGACGCAGACGGCCGAACGCCGCATGCTGTTCGCCACGACCGGGCTGGAGCAGCGCAACCTGTCGCCGGTGTTCTCCGGCGCCGAACTGCTGGCCACGCAACGGCTGGTGCGGCAGATTCCCGTGGGCGACAGGTGGTGGACGCCATTCTGCGGCTGGTGCGCGCCGCCCGTCCGGGAACGCCGGAAGCCGCGCCGCGCGTCAACGAGCTGGTCGCCTGGGGACCGGGGCCGCGCGCCAGTCAGGCGCTGATGCTGTCGGTGCGCGCCCGGGCGCTGCTGGAAGGCCGCCTCGCGCCGTCGGTCGACGACGTGATCGCGCTGGCCGAGCCGGTGCTGAAGCATCGCATGGCGCTGTCGTTCGCCGCCCGGGCCGAAGACATCACCATCAGCGAAGTCATCGCCGGCCTGACGCAGCTGCTGGGATGACATGCTGGTGACGAAGGTAAACGCAGGACAGGCCGGTTTTCAAGCGCATGATCTCGCAGCACGCATGCCGCCGCTGCTGGTGGAAGCCAGCCGCGTGGCGCATACGGTCGCTCACGGCATTCACGGCCGCCGGCGTCCGGGTCCGGGCGACACCTTCTGGCAGTTCCGCCATTTCGAGGCCAGCGACGCCGCGCCGCTGATCGACTGGCGCCGTTCGGCCAGCTCCGACCACTATTTGTGCGCGAGCGCGAATGGGAGGCCGCGCATACGGTGTGGCTGTGGCTGGACCTGTCGCCGTCCATGGAGTTCCGCTCGTCACTCTCCCCAACGTCGAAGTGCGAACGCGCGCTGGTGCTGGCGCTGGCCACGGCCGAGCTGCTGGTGCAGAGCGGTGAACGGGCGGGCATTCTCGGCCTCGTGCCGCCGGCGGTGCAAAAAGGCGTGGCGCAGAAGCTGGCCGAGGCGTGGTTGCGCAGTATGACCGGCGCGGCGCCGCCGGAAAGCCTGCCGCCGCGTTTCGTCTTCGGCCGTCATTCGGCCTGCGTGCTGATCAGCGATTTTCTGGAACCTATCGAAACCATCCGCCAATCGCTGGAGGAGTACGCCGCGCAAGGGGTTCGCGGCCATCTGGTGCAGGTGCTTGACCCGGCGGAGGAGACCCTGCCCTATCAAGGGCGCGTCGAATTCATCGCCAGCGAAGGCCCGCTGCGGGTGCTGACCGACCGGGCGGAGTCCGTGCGGGACCAGTACCGGCGCCTGCTGGAGGCCCATCGCGAGGCCCTGCGCGCCCTGGCACGGCGTTTCGAATGGCAATACACGCTGCACCACAGCGACCGCCCGGCCACCGAGGCCATGCTGGCGCTCTATGCCGGGCTGGCGGGGCTCAACCAGCCGGGGCAGCAGGCCGATTACCGTTTCAAATCGGGCGGCGCTCCGGCAGCGCCGGCCGATAGCGTGGAACTGGCGCCCCCCCGTGCCGCCGCCGGAGGTGACGCGCCATGATGTCCGGCCTTCTCAGTTTCACCTCGCCCTGGCTGCTGGCCGGGTTGCTGGCGCTGCCGCTGATCTGGTGGCTGTTGCGCCTCATGCCGCCGGCGCCTGCGCGCATCGTGTTTCCGCCGGCCCGGCTGCTGGCGGGGCTGCTGCCCGCCGAGCGCACGCCCGCCCGCAGCCCCTGGTGGCTCACCGCCTTGCGCATCATCACCGCCGCGCTGATCGTCCTGGCGCTGGCCGAGCCATTCTACTCCTCCCAGCAAAGCGCCGCCACGGACGGGCGTCCCGTGCTGCTGCTGGTCGATAACGACTGGGCGGCCGCAAGCCGCTGGAAGGCGCGCCAGCAATACATCGCCAATGTCATCCGGCGCGCCGAACGCGACAATCAGCCGGTCTATATTGCGCCGTCCACCGGCTTGCCCGCCGGCTGGCAGCCGCAGCCGCTGACGCCGGAGGAGGCCCGCAACGCCGCCGCCGCTCTCGAACCGCTGCCAGTGCCTCCGGCGCGCGGCCAGCAGGCGCGGGCCTTGAAAGCCGGCCTCACCGCCACCGGGCTCACCGTGATCTGGCTCAGCAATGGCGTGAACGATCCGGATGCGGCGGAACTGTTGCAGGCGGCCCGGCAGGCAGCTTCGGGCGGCGGCAGCCTGACGCTGGTGGGCGACGCGCCCCAGGACGGCGCGCTTGGCCTGTTCGGCTTCCTCAACACCAATCGGCAGCTCACGGCGCGCGTGCTGACCGCGGGAGATGCGCATGCCGGCACGGTGACGGCCCTCAGCGCCAGGGGCGAGCATCTCGGCGCGGCGTCTTTCGCGGTGACTCCGGGCAGCCGCCGCACAGAGGTGGCGCTGAATCTGCCGGTCGCGCTGCAAAATCAGGTGGCACAACTGGAAATCTCCGGCGAGGCATCGGCCGGCGCGGTGTTTCTGCTGGATTCGCGCTCCTTCCGGCACCGCGCCGGGATCATTTCCGGTGAAGCCAGCACGGTGGCGCAACCGCTGCTGTCGCCCACTCATTATATCGAGAAAGCGCTCTCGCCCTTCGCCGAGATCCTGCAATCGCAATCGGGCAATGTGGACGAGGCAACGTCGGCGCTGCTGGAACAGAAGCCCTCGGTGATGGTGCTGGCCGATATCGGACGGCTGGTGGAGCCGGTGGAGACGCGCCTCAAGCGCTGGATCGAAAAGGGCGGCCTGCTGATCCGCTTTGCCGGCGTGCACATGGAACAGGGCAGCGATGATTTGAGCCCCGCGCGTCTGCGCCAGGGCGGCCGGACGCTCGGCGGCGCGCTGTCGTGGAGCACACCGCAGGAGCTGGCGGCGTTCGAGAAGAATAGCCCGTTTTTCGGCCTCACCGTGCCGCCCGAAGTCAATGTTAACCGGCAGATTCTGGCCGATCCGTCCGCCCTCGACGCCAAAAGCGAAGTTTGGGCGAGGTTGCGCGACGGTACGCCGCTGGTGACTGCGGAGAAATTCGGCGCCGGCCGCATTGTGCTTTTTCATGTGACCGGGAATCCTGATTGGTCTAACCTTCCCCTATCGGGGATGTTTGTCGATATGCTCCGGCGCATTCTGGAACAGGCGGCAACTGCAATGAATGTCGATGACAGCAGCGAAACCGCCAAGGCGGCAGATGCGAAAACAGCGGGCGAGGCCGGCACCGGGCAAGGCTTCCTGGTGCCCTGGCGCACGCTGGACGGCTATGGACGTCTCGGCGCGCCGAGGCCGCAGACCAAAGCCATTCCCGCCGCGAATTTCGCCCGGCAGCCGGTTGCCCCGGATACGCCGCCCGGATTTTACGGCCCCGCCGGCAATATGCGCGCGCTCAACCTGCTGTCGGACAAGACGCAACTTGAACCGCTGGCCGGTGCCGAGAGCGTGACGCGGGCGAGCTACGGCAAGGATGTTTCGGTGTTTTTCGGCCCGTGGCTGTGGCTGACGGCGCTGGCGCTGTTCATGGCCGACGCACTGGCGACGCTGGTGTTGATGTCGGCCGGGCGGATCAGCGGCTTTCTGAAATCCGGGACCGCGGCGGTGCTGGCGGCCGTGCTCGCCGCCGGCCTGTGTTTCTCACCCGCCCCGGCGGACGCGGGCTCTGTCAAGAAGCTGCCCAGCGATGGCGATATCTCCGCCGCGACCATGGAAGGCGCGCTTCAGACGCGGCTTGCCTATGTGATTACCGGCGACGCGGCCATCGACGAAATCAGCCGGGCCGGTCTGGCCGGTCTCTCCAAAGTGCTGGCGGCGCGCACGGCGGTGGAACCGGCGCGAGCCGATGGGCGTCAACGTCGTCACCGACGAACTCTCGGTGTTCCCCCTGCTCTACTGGCCCGTTCTCACCTCGCCTGCGCCTTTGAGCGACGCGGTCCTCGCCAAGATCGACGCCTTCATGAAGAACGGCGGCATGATCCTGTTCGACACGCGCGACAGCCAGATGCCGCTGTCCGGCGTGCGGGGCAGCGCGGGCGACGGCGGCACGCCGCTGGCGACGCTGCTCTCCAAGCTCGACGTGCCGCGTCTGGAGCCTGTCAGCGACGAGCATGTGGTGACCAAGTCGTTCTATCTGCTGCGCAGTTTTCCGGGGCGCTGGGACGGCGGCGAACTCTGGGTCGAGGCGCAGACCAATATCAGCGACACGCAGACCCGCCGGGCGCTGAAAAGCGACGGGGTCAGCTCGATCCTGGTGACGTCCAACGATTTCGCCGCCGCCTGGGCGCTCGACGACGCCAACCGGCCGCAGTTCCCCGTGGTGCCGGGCGGCGAGGAGCAGCGGGAGATGGCGTACCGGGTGGGCGTGAATATCGTGATGTATGCGCTGACGGGGAATTACAAGGCCGATCAGGTGCATATACCGGCGCTGCTGGAGCGGCTGGGGCATTAGGCGGTGGGTGTGGCCTTTATCGCATGCTGCACGTACCGCCATGCTACCGGGCTCAGGCGCGTCAATTGGGCGGAAGCGAAGCAGCTCGGCGCCGGTGCTTCGCACCCTTGACCCGGGCCTTACCGCGCGGCGCATGGTGAAGCTGTGCATGGCCGGGAGCGAGGAATGGCATTGCCGAGGACAAGGAATGCGCCCTGGGCAGTGAGGCGACAGGTGCGACATCCGTGATGACGGAGCTCCGTCCAGTATGCTTAACACGACGCGGCGACTGAGCCGCCGGAGCCAGGGCGAAGGAGACGGATTGTGCGGATGGCACAGCATCGACGACGCGTCGAAACTCGGCCGGCAGACGAGTTCCAGGTTGGGGCTAGCGATGGCGGCAAGGTGACGCCATGGAGAACTCCGGCCAGTTACTACCACACCTGGGCTCGCGATCATATTTCGATTGACACGGCGGGACGTAGCGTCTCCGAGTGCGTCTCGGAAATCAATCGCATCGATAAATTCAGAGGCTAAATCGCCGCAAGCCGCAGCGCGGCAAACCTGAGACATCGCAGAGTATCGTATGCACTGGACCTTCGAATTCATGCCCGCCATCCCGGCCGGAATTTTGTGGGGCGCGGCCTTCGCCGCCCTCCTCATTTCCGGGCTGCTGCTGTGGGGCGGCAGGCGCGGCACGTGGCTCCGCGTTCTCAGCCTCGCGCTGCTGCTGCTGGCGCTCGCCAATCCCAACCTGGTGCGCGAGGAACGCAACTCCCTGCCCAATATCGCCATGATCGCCGTGGACGGCAGCACCAGCCAAAAGCTCGGCAACCGCGAGACTCGCACCGCCGCCCTGCTGAAAAGCCTCGACGATAAGCTGAAGGCCATCCCCAATCTCGAAGTGCGCGTCATCACCAGCACCAAGGGCGGCAGCCTGGGCAAGGAAGAAACCACGCTGTTCACCGACCTGAACCGCGGCCTCGCCGATGTGCCGCCGGACCGGCTCGCCGGCGTCGTCATGATCACCGACGGGCAAATCCACGACGCGCCGGCCAGTTTCGCCAGTCTCGGCATCGACGCGCCGCTGCATGCGCTGCTCACCGGCTCGCCCGGCGAACGCGACGACCGTTTGCAGGTGATTTCGGCGCCGCGTTTCGGCCTTGTCGGCAGCGACCAGTATGCCGAGATCAAGATCGAGCATAGCGGCCCGGCCGATGCATCCGCGCCGCAAACCGCCACGCTGAAAATCCGCCGCGAAAACGAACCGGAGGAAACGCTGACCGCCGCGTATGGCGATACCGTGAAGGTGCGCTTCCCGTTCAAGCATGCCGGCCAGACGCTGATGGAAGTGGAGCTGGAGCCCAAGCCCGGCGAGCTGACGCTGGTGAACAATCGCGCGGTGCTGACGGCCGATGGCGTGCGCGAAAATCTGCGCGTGCTGCTGGTTTCCGGCGAGCCGCATGCCGGCGAACGCACGTGGCGCAATCTGCTGCGCTCCGACGCCTCCGTTGATCTCGTGCATTTCACCATTCTGCGCCCGCCGGAAAAGCAGGACGGCACGCCCATCAACCAGTTGTCGCTGATCGCCTTTCCGACGCGCGAGCTGTTCGCCGAAAAGCTGCACGACTTCGATCTGATCATTTTTGACCGCTATCAGCGGCGCGGCGTGCTGCCGCTCATCTATCTGGATAACGTGGCGCGCTATGTGGAACAGGGTGGCGCGGTGCTGGTGGCGGCGGGGCCGGACTTCGCCTCGTCCCTGAGCCTGGCCAAGACGCCGCTCGGCGATGTGCTGCCGGTCAAGCCGACGGGCCGTGTGCTGGAGGAGCCTTTCCGCCCGCATGTCACCGGTGAGGGCGTGAAACATCCGGTGACCAACTGGTCTGCCGGGCGAGGGGGCCAAGGGCGCGGAACCAAGCTGGGGCCGCTGGCTGCGGGTGGTCGAGGCCACGTCGCATAATGGCGAAGTGCTGATGACCGGCGCCGCCGATGCGCCGCTGCTGGTGCTGTCGCGCCAGGGCGAGGGACGGGTCGCGGTGCTGCTGTCGGACCATGCCTGGCTGTGGGCGCGCGGCTTCGACGGCGGCGGCCCGCATGCCGATCTGCTGCGCCGGCTGTCCCACTGGCTGATGAAAGAGCCTGATCTGGAAGAGGAAACCCTGCGGGCCAACGGCGAGGAAACCAGGCTCACCATCGAGCGCCGCAGCATGAAACAGGGAGTCGGCGAGGCGACGGTGACCAGCCCCACGGGCAAAGTCGAGACGCTGACGCTTGACGCCGCCGCGCCGGGC
Source organism: uncultured Alphaproteobacteria bacterium (assembly GCA_963827885.1). GTDB lineage: Bacteria > Pseudomonadota > Alphaproteobacteria > Rhizobiales > Rhodomicrobiaceae > CAWHDD01. Next base: position 230,183 of record CAWHDD010000021.1, read on the forward strand.
CTGTGGCGCAAGACGCTGGAGGCGGCGGAGACCGGCGTTTACCGCATCACCATGGGCGAGCTGTCCACCATCGCGCTGGTGGGCAATCTCAATTCGCGCGAATTCGCCAAGGTCGTGGCGTCGGACGAGGTGGCGAAACCTGTCGCGGCGGCGGCGGGCGGCGGCGTGTTCTGGATGGGCGATGGCGTGAGGGAAGACGCCGCGCTGCCGCGCATCACGCTGGCGGCCGGCGGTTCGAGCTTCCACGGCAGCAACTGGCTCGGCCTGAAGGACCGGGAGGCGCATGTGGTACGCGGCATCCAGTATACACCGCTCATGGAAGGTTTCGCGGCTCTGGCGCTGCTCTTGGGCGTGTTCAGCTTCACCTGGTATCGCGAGGGGCGGTAGTAACGCCCTGGGATTGGCGGGGCGGCAGCGCCGGAATCACTTCAACTTACTGATTTCGCCGCCGTTTTGCGGCCCGGCGCAGCCTGCTGTCCGGGGACGATCGCCTTTGCTTAAAATTTGATCCTAATCACCAATGGCCAGCGCGTCGCATTATTCCACGGCACCGTTAATATAATCAATGGGATGCATTGTATAATGTTCGGAATCGTGAATAAAATACTTGAAGTCAAAAGTAACGGCTGATAAGTTTCACCCCGGTAGCCGCAAAAACCATTGAGTTCCTTCAGCGGACCCAGCCCGGCGTTTCACCCTCCTACGCCGCGCGGGTTGAGTCCACGAAGGAACAAATCAATGCGTTGTTCCATCTGGCTACCCAATCGGTTGGCACCGGCAGCGGTGAGTTTGTCTTGGCTTGGACGTCAGACGGGCATTTGTGCCCTCTGGCGGAGATGGCTTGCACGCGCCGCCAACCGATACGTCCAGCCTAAGGGGGCAGTCCGCGGCTGCCCTCGCTTTCTCATTGCGGCTCAGGGATGGGCAGCTCAACGGTGAGGCGCTTCGCGTCTCAGCTTGCCTTATCCGGCGCATCGCACCCGTCATCGGCCGCCTCGCCAGCCGATGGCGGATACGCCTCGCGCACCTTGGCGGCAAACGCGGCGAACTGGCCGCCGGCGATCGCCTCACGCATGGCCTGCATGAAGTCCTGGTAAAACGCATATTGGCCCAGGTGAGCAGCATCGGCGCCGAGAAATTCGCTGCGCCTTGAACAGGTGGTGCAGATAGGCGCGGGAATAGTCGCGCGCGGCGGGGCAGGCGCTCGCGTCGTCCAGCGGACGCGGGTCGTCGGCGTGCACGGCGTTGCGGAGGTTGACCTTGCCCGCCCAGGTATAGGCGAGGCCGTGGCGGCCGGCCCGCGTCGGCATCACGCAGTCGAACATGTCCGCCCCGCGCTCGACGGCGCCCGACGATGTCGACCGGCGTGCCCACGCCCATCAGGTAGCGCGGCTTGTCTGCGGGCAGCATCGGCAGCGGTCAGTCGCCAGCATTTCCAGCATCAGCCGCTGGCCCTCGCCCACCGCCAGCCCGCCGATGGCGTAGCCGGGGAAATCCATCGCCGCCAGCGCCGCCGGCCGACCGCTCGCGCAAGCTCGCGATAGCACGCCGCCCTGCACGATGCCGAACAGCGCCTGCCCCGGCGAGCCGAGTGCGCCGCGAACGCCGTCCCGCGACCGCTCCGCCCAGCGCAGCGACAGCTCCATGGAGCGTTCCGCCTCGTCCGAACGTCGCCGGGAACGGCGTGCATTCGTCGAACTGCATCTGGATGTCGGCGCCCAGCAGGCATTGGATCTCGATGGAGCGCTCCGGCGTCAGCTCATGAGACGAGCCGTCGATATGCGAGCGGAAGATGACGCCGTTCTCGGTGATTTTGCGCAAGCTGAGGCCAGCGACATCACCTGGAAGCCGCCGGAATCGGTGAGGATCGGCCCGGGCCAGTTCATGAAGCGGTGCAGCCCGCCCAGCCGCGCCACCCGCTCGGCGCCCGGCCGCAGCATCAGGTGATAGGTGTTGCCGAGGATGATGTCCGCGCCGGTTGCGCTGCACCGTGCTCGGGGAACATGGCCTTGACGGTCGCCGCGGTGCCGACCGGCATGAAGGCGGGCGTGCGGATGATGCCGCGCGGCGTGACGATTTCGCCGGGGCGGGCGTGGCCGTCCTGGGCCTTGAGGGTGAAAGTGAATGGCGATGTGATCATCTTTGGTCCGGTTGAAGGTGGAATTGGCTGAATGCCCCGGCGCACATAAGCATGCTACCGTGCTCGGCCGCGTCAAGGGCAAGCCGGCTGCGCCGGTGCTTCGCACCCTTGACACGTCCTGCGCGCGGCAGCATTGGGCTTGTGCATGGCCGGGACGAGGAATGGCACCCCGGCCGAACAAGGAATGCCTGCTTGGGGCAGTGATGGCGGCAGGCGCAGCGCCCGTGGTGAACGCCGGCCCGTTGTTTTACACCAAACCTAGCAAGGTCAGCCGTAAGGCTGGCCGCAGCGGTGCGCCGATGTACTGAGGCCCGGAGGGCCGAAGGAGCGGTTGGGCGCAGCACAGAGCGACGATAACTTAAGACTCCTGGACAAGGAATGCTGCTTTGCGCAGTGCGAATCTGAGGGCTCATGAGTTTGCGGCCCGTTCCAGGAAGCTGGTATCGCCGTAGGAATAAAAGCGGTAGCCGCCGGCGATGGCGCGGGCGTAGGCGCGGTGCATGAGGTCCAGGCCGCAGAAGGCCGAGACCAGCATGAACAGCGTCGAACGCGGCAGGTGGAAATTGGTCATCAGCGCATCCACGGCGCGGAAGCGGTAGCCGGGCGTGATGAAGATATCCGTGCCGGCGGAAAACGGCTCGATGACGCCATCGGCGCGCGCGGCGCTCTCCAGCACACGCAACGCCGTGGTGCCGCAGGCGACGATGCGGCCGCCGGCCTGGCGCGCGGCGTTCAGCCGTCCGGCAACATCGGCGCCGATTTCGCCGTGCTCGGTGTGCATCACGTGGTCCTTCAGATCGTCCGCCTTCACCGGCAGGAACGTGCCCGCGCCGACGTGCAGCGTCACGAACACGTGGCCGATGCCGCGCCGCTCCAGCTCCGCCAGCAGTTCCGCCGTCATGTGCAGCCCGGCTGTCGGAGCGGCGACGGCACCGCGTTTGGCCGCGAATACGGTTTGGTAGTCGTCAACGTCTCGCGCGTCCGGCGGGCGGCGTGAGGCGATATAGGGCGGCAGCGGCGTTACGCCGAAGCGGCTGATGATGGCGTCGAGAGTGGCGGCTTCCGGCTCACCGGCACCTCCGCCCTGCCCTGCCCGCCCGCCGGCAACCGCGCTCAGCGTCACCTCGCCGGCCTCGCCCTTCTCGTCAATGCGGATGCGCGCGCCGCCCGCACCGCCAAGCTCCACAACATCGCCGGCAACCAGCCGCCGCGCCGGTTTGGCGAACGCCAGCCAGCGGCCATCGCCGAGGCGCTGGTGCGCGGTGAAGCTGACCGCCCGTACGCCCGCACCGCTGCGCAGCCGCTCGCCATGCAACTGCGCCGGAATGACTTTGGTATCGTTCAGCACCAGCACATCGCCCGCCCGCAGCAGCCCTGGCAGATCGCCAACGCGCAGATCGGCGAACGGCGGCTCCGCTCCGGGGCGGACATGCAGCAGCCGCGCCGAACCGCGCGGTTCAGCGGGACGCAGCGCGATCAACCGCTCCGGCAGTTCGAAATCGAAGGCTTCCGTGCGCATGGGCTGTGGTATTTCTCTACGCCCGCCCCTGCCCTGCCCCGCAATGGAGTGCGGCCCCTCCCCTTGCCAGGGAGGAGCCATAAGCGGGGTGTCAGGCTTCTTACTCGGCGTCGGCCGCAACCCGCAGGGTCACGATCTTGTCCGGGTTCTGCACCGGCTCGCCGCGCTTGATCTTGTCCACGTTCTCCATGCCGGAGATCACCTTGCCCCATACGGTATACTTGCCGTCGAGGAACGAGGCGTCGTCGAAGCAGATGAAGAACTGGCTGTCGCCACTGTCGGGGCTCTGTGCCCGCGCCATGGACACCACGCCGCGATCATGAACGGCGTCGGAAAACTCGGCCTTCAGCTTCTTGCCCGAGCCGCCGGTGCCGCTGCCATGCGGACAGCCGGTCTGCGCCATGAAGTCCTCGATGACACGGTGAAACACAATGCCGTCATAGAACTTCTCGCGCACCAGCTCCTTGATCCGCGCCACATGGTTGGGGGCGAGGTCGGGCCGCATCGCGATCACCACGGTGCCTTGGGTGGTTTCCATGATGAGCGTATTTTCGGGGTCTTTGATTGCGGCTTTGTCGATCGCCATTGGGATACTTCTCCTTGCTGTAATGCGTATTATTTCGCGTCCGGCGCCATCTGCATTTTCACGATGGTGTCGGGGTTGAATACGGTGCCCGAGGTGTCGCCGCGCTTGATCTTGTCAACGAACTCCATGCCCGAGACCACCTTGCCGAACACCGTGTACTTGCCGTTGAGGTGAGACGGTTTCCTCGAAGCAGATGAAGAACTGGCTGTTGGCGCTGTTGGGATCGCTGGTGCGGGCCATGCCCAGCGTGCCGCGCTTGAAGGGCTCCTGCGAGAACTCGGCCTGGAGATTGGGGAGCTTCGAGCCGCCCCCGCCGGTGCCGGTCGGGTCGCCGGTCTGCGCCATGAAGCCGGAAATGACGCGGTGGAACTTCAGGCCGTTGTAGAAGCCCTCCTTGGTCAGCGTCTTGATGCGCTCGACGTGCTTGGGGGCAAGGTCGGGGCGCAGCTCGATGACCACGCGGCCACCTTTCAGGTCGAGGTAGAGCGTATTCGGGCCGTCGGCCTGGGCCGGCGCGGCGGCAAAGCAGAATGCCGTGAGCAGCAGAGCCGCGGCGGCGGATTTCAGTCCGTTGAACATGGGGGGAACTCCTTTTGAAGACCAGTCAGATGGACGTCTTAAATCTCTCGGCCAGCCGCGCGGCGACGGCGGGCGGAACGAACGGCGAGACATCGCCGCCCATGGCCGCGATCTGCCGTACCAGACTGGCGGCAATGGGGCGGACCGATGGCGACGACGCCAGAAACACCGTCTCGACGTCGCTGGCCATGGCGGCGTTCATGGCGGCCATCTGGATTTCATAGTCGAAATCCGACACATCGCGCAGACCGCGCAGCAGCACCGGTGCCCCGTGCTGGCGGGCCGCATCGACCACCAGCCCGTCGAAGGTGACGATTTTTGTCCGGCCAGCCCCGCCGATGCGTTCGATTTCAGCCTGAAGCAACTCGCCCCGGACCTCCGCGCTGAACACAGGCGTCTTGCCATGGTGCACGCCGATGCCCACGACCAGCCCGTCGAACAGCCGCAAGGCGCGCGACAGAATATCGAGGTGGCCCAGCGTCACGGGATCGAAGCTGCCAGCATAGAAGGCGGTACGGGTCATGAAAAGCGCCTGTTTGGCGTTGATGTTGGCTGAGGGTCTTACTATGCGGACTTTCCCGCCGCAAGCCCGGTGCCTTCCTCAAGAGGCGCGAAATGCGCACGGCTTGCTTCACGAATGACGGCGTGCCATGGATTTTCCCGCAATGCTTTCTATTTATGAGGTCCCGGTTAACGCGGCAGCGGAGGCCGGGCAACCTCAAAGCAAAGGGGGACTGTATGCGTTGGAACAGACGTGACGTTTTCAAACTGATGTCAGGCGCCGCAGCACTCGCCGCGCTTACCCAGCCGTTTGGGGCAAGCGCCGCGCCGGAAGTCGCGCCTCACCCCGATCCGTCCACCTTCAAGCCGGGCGATATCCTCTGGCCCGCGAGACCGAATGCCATCATCCCGTATTCCAGAAGCGCCGGCAGCAGCGCCGCCCCGGAGGCCGATGAATGGATCAAGGCGCGCGAGGCATTCCTGCGCGAGACGCCGCTACCGTCCGATCCGGCCGGAATGGCGATGCGGGAACGCCTGTCGCGCATGACCTACCAGGAATTCCGCGCCTTCTACCTGCAGGACAACGTCCAGGACAGCGATATGCCGGCCACGCGCAGCCTCAGCATCCCGGATATTTCCGTGGGGCATGTGGCGCTGATCGAGATCGACGCGCAGGGCGTGCCTTGGGTGATCGAGGCCATGCCCAAGGGATCGAAGAACTATCAGATCGTCACGGACCGCTTCCCGGACGGCATCATCCGCAATCCGTATAGCCAATGGATCGGGGACCACAAGGAATACAAGGTCTGGCACGGGCGCGTCAAAACGGATGCGGACACGAGCGCCATCGCGGCGGCGGCCAAGACGTTTCTGGGGCGCGACTACTGGTTCTGGAGTCTCGACTTTAGCGATGAGACGTCGTTCTATTGCTCGAAGCTGGTGTGGGTCAGCATTTTCAAAGGGCTAGGCGTGGCGGTGGACGGCGACAAGACGACATCGCGCCAGCTCTGGCTGTCGCCGAAGAAGCTGATGAAGCTGGACACCATCGCCATGCTGCACAGTCCGGGAACTTACGGCTGATGCGGCGTCCGGTGGCGGCACCGTTTTCCAGAACATGGGGCCGCCGCCAGCTTGCCTTGAAATTCTGGCCTTACGCCCCGCGCCGCCAGCGCACCGCCGTTTCCGCAATGCGCCTGCCGAACAGCTCCGCCGTCTCCCGGTCGGCAGCGGGCGGCGCCACTTCCGGGCTTTCGTCCGCGTTCGCCTGCGTAGCGAGGCCAAGGAACGAGCCGACGCGGTTGATGTCCTGCGGCGTGCCCTTGCTGGAGTTGTAGCCGGGGAACATGCCCATGCTGACCCAGATCATGCCGTGCTGCGCCGCCATGATGCTGAGTTGCACCAGGCTATTGAGCTTGTCGCCCGACCAGCTCGACGAGTTGGTGAATCCCGCCGCCAGCTTGTCTTTCCAGCCTTGCGCGAACCACACTTTCGACGAGGCGTCGATGAACTGCTTCATCGGCGCGGAAACCGATCCAATATAGGTGGGAGCACCGAACACGATGGCATCGGCGGCGGCGAGCTTGTCCCACGGCCCCGCATCAGGATTGGCCAAATCGTCTGCCTTGAACAATTCGGCGCTGACGCCATCCACCGATCGCGCGCCCTTCAGCACGTGCTGCGCGACAACGGCGGTGTGGCCGTAACCGGAGTGATAAACGATGGCGATTTTCGTCATGGGGGCTCCCTTTGCATTGGTGACTACGGAACCCATATGCGATAATAGGCACTAAACGTAAAGTACGTACCTTTTGGTAACTATGAACTGCGGTAAAAAGCCAAATGTCCAGCGAAGCCACCCCCTGCCCCGGCATCTCCGGCAATGTGTTCTCCGGTCAATGCCCCTCCCGGCAAATCCTCGACCTCATCGCCGACAAATGGACGCTGCTGATCGTGCATCTGCTCGTCGCCGGGCCGCGGCGCAATAGCGAGCTGCTGCGGGCCATCGACGGCATTTCGCAAAAGATGCTGACCCAGACCCTGCGCGAGCTGGAGCGCAACGGCCTGGTGAAGCGCACGGACTATGGCGAGATCCCGCCGCGCGTGGATTATTCGCTGACGGCGCTGGGCCTGTCGCTGGCCGAGCCGGTGAAAGCGCTGGACCGTTGGGTGGAGCAGCACTTTTACCTCGTCGAGGCAGCGCGGCAGGCGTTTGGCGAGGGTGACGCCTGACGCCGGCCGGACTTGTGCGGTGCCGTCATTTCCCCGCCCGCAACTCCTTCTTCGACAGCTTGCCGATCATGGTCTTCGGCAGCTCGTCGCGGAACTCGATCTGCGACGGCATCTCGATCTTAGACAGCTTCGGCACCAGGAACGTCATGATGTCCTCCGCCGTGGCGTGCTGCCCGTCGCGCAGCTTGATGAACGCCTTGGGCGCCTCGCCGCGATACTCGTCCGGGATGCCGATGACCGTCACTTCCTGCACGGCCGGATGTTCGTAGATGGCATCCTCCACCCGGCGCGGATAGACGTTATACCCCGAGCACAGGATCATATCCTTGATGCGGTCCACGATGAAGGTGAAGCCGTCCGGGTCCATCACGGCCACGTCGCCGGTGCGGAAAAACTGCCCCACGAAACTGTCCGCCGTCTCCTGCGGCCGCTGCCAGTAGCCCTTCATCACCTGCGGGCCGGCGATGCAGATTTCGCCTTTCTCGCCCAGCGCCACTTCCGTCTCCGGTTCGCCCAGCTTGCGCAGCGAAATGCGCGTCCACGGCACTGGCAAGCCGATGGAGTTCTCCCGCACCGGCCCGCACAGCGGATTGATGGTGGCGACGGGCGAGGTCTCGGACAGGCCGTAGCCTTCCACCAGCGTGCAGCCGGTGACGCGCTCGAAACCGCGTTTCACCTCCAGCGGCAGCGGCGCGCCGCCCGAAATGCAGAACTTCAGCGAGGAAACGTTGTAATTCTTCGTCTGCGGCGCGTTCATCAGCGCGTTGTACAGCGTCGGCACGCCGGCCATCACCGTCGGCGCCAAGGCGTCGATGGTCTTCAGCGCGGGCTCCAGCTCGAAGCGCGGCAGCATGATCATCTGCGCACCGATGGCGATGGCGTAGTTCATCAGCCCGGTCATGGCGAAGACGTGGAAGAACGGGATGACGCAGAGGAAGCGCTCCTTGCCAAGTGCGATATCCGGCACCCAGGCGACCACCTGCTGCACATTGGCCGACAGGTTCTTATGGGTGAGCATGGCACCCTTGGGCGTGCCTGTAGTGCCGCCGGTATATTGCAGCACCGCCACGTCATCCATGTCCACGCTCACGGGCGCCGGCTTGCCGTCATTGGCGGTGAGGGTGCGGTAAGGCACGATCTTGGCCCGCGCCGGCGACTTATGCCAGTCGGCGACGGCGCTGCGCTTGAAGGCGCTGAACAGCAGCCCCTTGTGCATCGGCAGCAGATGGCGGAACGGGCAGAGAATGATGCGGTCCAGCTCGCCCGCTTGCAGCAGCGCATCGGCCTTGGGGAACGTGGCCACGAGGTCCAGCGTCACCATGATGCGCACGCCGCTGTCCTTGGTCTGGAACGTCAGTTCCTCGACGGTGTACAGCGGGTTGAAATTCACTACCGTGCCGCCCGCCTTCAGGATGGCGTAATAGAGAATGACGAAGGCCGGACAGTTAGGCAGCAGCAGCCCCACCTGCACGCCCGGTTTGACGCCCATGCCTTGCAGGCCCTTGGCGGCGTGATCGACGGCGGCGCCCAGCTCCTTATAGGTGAGAACCTTGCCGAGGAAATGCGTGGCGCAGGCTGCCGAGTTTGGCAACGGTGCGCTCCAGAATGGCGGGCAGCGTCTCCGCCACGAACGGCATGTCCCAGCGGACGCCCGGCGGATAGATGGCCGACCACGGAAATTGCCCCGCGCCGCCGGCGCCATTGAGAGTTGCTGCCTGCCCGTTGCTCATCATGTCTCCCCTTCGCACAACGTCTTGAAACGCCAGCGCGGATGAACACTGCCCCGCTCGCGCTCGCGTTTTTTTGCGTGCCCAGCCTTCAATATAGGCAACTGATCGTGCTGAAGGCAAAGCGATTTTCCAGATTCATCACCCAATCCGCGCGTCCCGGTCATCCTTCACGGTATTTTGTCTCGTATTGAGATCCAGAGCAGCCGCCGGCGCCTGGTTAGGCGCATACGGCCACGGTCCAATGGCGGCCCGATACGGTATGCCCGGCCATCCGGTGCAGCGTGGCAACCCGCGGCCTCTGGAAGGAGATTGCCGTGTCAAACTTCGCTCTCTACGCGCACGCCGCCCTTGGCTTGCTGGGAATGCTCGCCTCCGCTGGAATTTTTGCCGGGGCGCTGAACGCCCATGAAATCAGCCGGGAACGGATATGGTGGATCGGCATTGCCGTTGCCCTGTTCACCGGCCTGATCTTCGGACGCCTGCTGCTGTGTGACGTCATACGCGTCTGAAACAGCGGCCACGGCCATGGATGGCAGCCGCGCGGCGGGCCGGTTTGGCCCCCGAGCCCGCTAACCTTGTCGCGGTATTACGCGAGGTATGGCGGTGAAGCCCTAGACTTGGACGCATTTTGGCGATATCTGACGCATCATCAAACGCACCCGGAGTAAGTTGCCGCGCGAAATCAGGCTGGCGGCGAACTTGAAGACTGTGACCGGGCAAGGAGAGCGCAATGGACGAAGTCGCCGATAAGATCGTCGCCATCTTGAAGAAAAACATGAAGAATCCGCCCGAGACGATTGCGCTCGAAACCAAGCTGAGCGACCTGGAGATCGAGTCCCTCGATCTGGCCGTGATCGTGTTCGACATCGAAGACTCGTTTGGCATCCAGATTCCATACAACGCCAACGAAGAGATGAGCGATTTCGCCACGGTCGGTTCGGTGGTGGAGCGCGTCAAGGCCATCGTCGCCCAGGACTCCGCCGGCGCTGCCGCTTAAAGTTCTGCCAGGATCATCCGCGCGAGCGCATTCCGGCGTTGCGCTCTCGCGTCCATTCCGGGGCCGTTAATTTCGGGCGGAAACCGGGCTTGCCGCAGGGTTTTTCGACATGAGCAAAGCAAACGGCTCCCGCCGCGTTGTCGTCACGGGTCAGGGTGTAGTCAGCGCAATCGGTCAGACGGCGGATGCCTTCTGGGCCGCAGCCAAGCGCGGTGAATGCGGCATCGGCCCGATCACCAATATCCCGGTGCAGGATCTCTACATCACCATCGCCGCCGAGGTGAAGGGGTTCGACGGCGCCGCACGCTGCGCGCAATCCAAGCCGCTGATTCTCGCCGACCGCTACTCGCAATTCGCAGGCGCCGCCGCCATCGAAGCCATGACCCAGGCGGGCTATACCGGCCGCATCCCGGACGGCCATCGCGGCGCGTCCATCATCGGCTCGGGCGTCGGCGGCCTGACCACCATGGAAAAGGGCTACGAAGACATCTTCGTGCACGGCAAGAAGGCGTCGCACCCGCTGACGCTGCTGCGCACCATCGCCTCGTCGGCGGCCGCCCATGTCAGCATCGAATACGGCCTCAAGGGTCCATGCTTCGCCACCGTCAGCGCCTGCTCGACGGCGGCGCATGCCATCGGCCTCGCCTATCAGATGATCAAGGCGGGCATGGTGGACATGGGCGTGGCGGGCGGCTCGGAAGCCTGCATCACTTACGGCTCCATGCGCTCATGGCAGGCCATGCGTGTGCTGTCGCCGGACGGACTGCGCCCCTTCGCCAAGGCGCGCAACGGCACCGTGCTGGCGGAAGGCGCCGGCATCCTGGTGCTGGAGGAACTGGAACACGCCAAGGCGCGCGGCGCCACCATCCTCGCCGAGCTTAAGGGCTTCGGCATGACCTCGGACGCCGCCGACATGGTCAACCCGGCCATCGAGGGCTCCAGCGTTGCCATGCAACTGGCGCTGGCGGACGCCGGTCTCGCTCCGTCCGACATCGACTATATCAACGCCCATGGCACCGCCACGGCGGTCAACGACGTCAACGAAACCCGCGCCATCCGGCAGGTGTTCGGCAATGCGGCCAACGACGTATCCGTCTCGTCCACCAAGTCCATGCACGGCCATTGCCTGGGCGCGGGCGGCGCCATCGAGGCTGTCGCCTGCGTCAAGGCCATCGGCGACCAGTTCGTGCCGGCCACCATCGGCTTCGACGAGCCGGGCGCGGGCTGCGACCTGGATTACACGCCCAACGAAGGCCGCTCGCGGCGGATCACCTACGCCATGTCCAATTCGTTCGCCTTCGGCGGATTGAATGCGGTGCTGGTGTTCGGCCCCAACCCGGCCTGACGCGGCCTCCTTCCACGATTCCCTCCTGAACCGGCAGCGCGGCCTGCAACAGCGCTGCTGACGTGCGGGACGCGCCCGCGCCAGAGGACCGGCAGCAACCAACCGTGAGTTGAGAATCCTGGGTAGTTCCCCCAGGACGGCCACATTTTCTCCACGATTACCATCTTGAGTTGTGCGACAAAGCGCAAACAACCGGATGGCGGCGATGAATGGCGGGATGGTCGTATGCATAGGCGTTTGTACGGTCAAGCGGCCCGCGCTGCTGGCCCGCTGCCTGTCGTCGCTGGCGGCTCAACGGCGCCCCGAGGGCATCGAATTGCACATCGTCGTGGTGGACAACGACGCGACGCCATCATCCAAGCCAGTCGCCGATAGCTTCCTCCCCGCCTGCCCGTTCCCCATCCACTACCGGCACGAACCCAGGCGCGGCATCCCCATGGCGCGCAATCGCGTCATCACCGAAGCCCTCGCCCTGAACGCCGATTGGCTAGCCTACATCGACGACGATCAGGCCGCGCACACGGACTGGCTGGAAATGCATCTCCACGCCGCCGCGCGCGATCAGGCCGACGTCGTGGCGCCGCATGTCATCTATCGCTATCCGCAGCCCAGGCCGTTCTGGTGCTTCGCTGAGTCGCCGGCCAGCCCGGCGGAGGATGGGCCGGTCGAGGCGCGCCTGCGCAACCGCGCGGCGACCAACGGTGTGATGCTGTCGGCCAAACTGATCCGCGCCGATGGCATGGGGCTGCGGTTCGACGAGCGCCTGGCGCTGGGCGGCGAGGAGGACGGCGAATTTTTCGGCGCCGCCTTCGCGCAAGGAGCCAGGATCGTGGGGTCCAGCCTGCCCGTGCTCGACGAGGAAGCCCACCGCTCACGCTTCACCTACCGGCGGTACTGCCTGCGCGGGCTGGGGCGCGGCGGCGCCTATGTCACCCGCCACCGGATCAAGAACGGCTATTGGCCGGCCGTGCGCCGGTATGCGGGCATGTCGATTGTGCGCGCCCTCAAGGGGATGGCCCAGCTCACCATATCCCCCGTTTTCCTGCCCTTCGCCATGCGGCGCTTCAAGTTCACGGCATTGGAAGGCGGCCGTAACATCCTCATTGCGGCAGGTGCCATCGGCGGTCTGCTGTTGCTGCAATACGAATATTACCGGCGCATCGACGGATATTGACAGAGGCGCGTCAGATGGACTTAAGCAAGACGCACCAAAGGTATACAATTCCACGGAGTTGGGTGCAATCAGGTGCTTCTCGAGGATGTTCATAATTTCTATACTTATTTCCGAAGTTCATTCCCCTAACAAACTCATTTTCCTCGACTCTTTCTCCCGGTTTCTGTAAAAATTACTTTCAGAAAGACGGAATACGAATTCCGCCAAAAATGAAAATATCCGGGCGAATACCGGAGCCGCGCTTGCGGTCTTAGAAATTATCCGCTGATCCGGCGCGGGCCTCCGCTCCTTCGATCCAAACCTTCAGGACACCAAACGCCACGGAGTTCACCTGGATCGAACTCCCCACGCCAACAGAACAAATTGAAAAGGTTGAAACGGATGCTGTCCGCTAGCTCTGCCGGCGCGAAAGCCCTCGCGCGCTCCCATGCCGGTTCTCCAGCCGGAATACCCGATGCCCTCGCCGCCTGCGCCTGCACACCCGGCTTCCGCACGCCGCAGCTCAAACGCCTCATCCCCATCGGCGACGCCGAGCTGGCGGATACCTCCTACGATGGCCGCTGGCGCGTCCTCAAAATGCTGCGTCAGCGCCGCGATGCCCTGGCCGCCCTGCGCCGCGCCGGTTCGCAGCATTACGACGACGCGGCCTTCCAGGCGATCTGCCAAGCCGTCAACGCCGAGCGCGAGGCGCTCGAAGCCGCTTTTCCCGAGGGCCTCGCGTAGCCTTCTCCTCCAATCGAAAAAACAAACATGATCCATGCAGCCGCTTCACCGGAGCAGACACAGATTGGCGCCCTGTGTCCGCCGGAAACGAACAATTGCCCAGGCGGCCCCGCCGCTGATCCGTCCACCCGGCTTTACGGTGGCCGTGTCACCCTCGACATCCATAATGTGCGGATCAGCGGCGGCATTCCCCGGCGCCGTTATTTCTGGGTTGAGGAACAAGAGACGCTGCCCAGCGTCAGCGATGTTCTCGGCCTGCTCGCCAAACCCGCCGCCTTCGACGCCTGGGCGGCGGGGGTGGCCGCCGGCATGATCGAAAACCGCCTCGGCATTTTCGCCGAACGCGAGGGCGAGGACGGGCGCACCATCGGCAGCATCGACGTTGGCCGCTTCGCCGATCTCATCAACGACGCGCCGCGCGCATCCGAGCGAGCCCGCCGCGATGCCGCCGCCCTCAGCGCCCGGCTGCACGGCGCCGCCGGCCGCATCATCAGCGGCAAGCCGGTTGATCTGCGCCACGCCGGCTTCCGTCTGGCCAACGCGGTGGAGGCGCTGCAAAACTGGCTCAGGGCACGCCAGCCGGTACCACTGGCGGTTTCGCGCGTTGTTGCATCCCGCCGCCACCGCTTCGCCGGCACCGCCAGCCTGATCGCACGGATCAATGGTGTCACCACGCTGGCCGTCTTCAAAACTGGCAGCGCCGCCGGTCCCCGCGACAAGTTGCAAACCGCCGCCTACGCCCTCGCCTTCGAGGAGGAAACCGGCCTCAGCATCGCGAAGCACGCTGTCGTCCGGCTGAACGAGACGAGCGGCGATTTCCACGAGGTTCTGTATACCCCTGCGCCGGCAGCGGAGGACGCTTTCCTCTGCCTGCGCGAATTCCACGGCGTCTTCAAGGGGGTGGGCGAGGCGGAGTAACGCCGCCGCCAGTTTTCGCCCGCCCGATCCCAGTGACTGCACATAACATACAACGGAGTTGTCCCATGTCCCGAGTAACAACATCCCCCCGCCGCAAACGTCCCGGCCGCGCCGGTTCCAGCCTGCGCTATTTCATGCGCTGCCCCGCCCTCGACGTGCACTCCTGGGAACCCTTCAGCGGTCCGGCCAGCCTGCTCACAGCCGTGCGTATCAAAACTGAACGCATGGATGCAGATGCGGCCTTCCCCGTGGCCATCGGCGGCAAGAGCGTCACCGTCGAAGTGCGGCTGGACGGGAGCGCGGAAATCATGCGCTTCAAGATCACGGGCAACGCCGTGCCGCATTATCAGGTGCTATCCCAGGACGAGCACGTGAATCGCGAGACGCCGGAAGAGCTAGATGCGATTGACCCGGCCATTCAACAGCTTAGGGCGCTGCTGGAGCAGGCTGGAGACGAGGACGGCGCGGATGCAAAACCGTCTGAAGCGGCTTAGCCTCGCCTTCGCCTGGGGATTGGCGCGAGCAATCGCGCTCTTCTCACCGGAGCGTCCGGGATTCTCACCGAAAATTTATACGCGGCAAGATGGCACACCTCTTGCTTGTATACCGAGCGGCGGGATCATCCTGGCGGGTATGGACACGCAGGCGAGGACAGCTTCCCCCGGCAACCCCGGCGCGCACCGGGAGATCCTTCCGCCAGGCGGCTCTGGCGGGCGGTCTGCCGGAGGCCCGCCGGGGCCGGTGGAAAAGAGATGGAAAATGCGTAATGATTTCAATGGAATTTCTTCGAACTTGCTGCGACGCACAAGCCTCGCCGCCGATCTTTGTTGCTTCCCCGCGCCAGGGTCATATGATGGAGACATGGGGCCAAGCCGATCCGTCGCCACGAGGGCCGAGGGCGCGGCATAAACGAAGATGTTGCTTTGGGTTCGCGCAAACATTTTCAAAAGTGGTATACTAATTTTATCACGGCGGCGTTCCATCGCGATAAATGGCCTTATCCGTTCGCTCTCGCGTTTGACCGCCCTGCCGCGAGCCGGCTTCGATCCCCATATTATGGAAGAGCGTTTCAGACGGACGTAAGCTGAAAGAGACAACCAGCGAAGCTTGTGATGCCAAACAGGAAAGCCATGCCCGAAGATCAGATTTTCGACCTTTATGCAAAAAGCTACGACCGCAACAAGCAGTCGGAACTCACGCTGAAGGAATACCTCGAAGGCTGCCGCGACGATCCGATGCTCTACGCCACCGCGGCCGAGCGGATGATCGCGGCGATCGGCGAGCCGGAGATACGTCGATACCTCGAAGGATGCCCGCCTCGGCCGCATCTTCATGAACCGCACCATCAAGGTCTATCCGGCCTTCAAGGACTTCTACGGCCTGGAGGAGACGATCGAGCGCATCGTCGGCTTCTTCCGCGCACGCCGCGCAGGGGCTGGAGGAGCGCAAGCAGATCCTCTACCTGCTCGGCCCGGTCGGCGGCGGCAAGTCCTCGCTCGCCGAGCGGCTGAAGGAGCTGATGGAGAAGTGCCCGATCTACGTGCTGCAAGGCCGGCGATGAGATCAGCCCGATCTTCGAGAGCCCGCTCGGGCTGTTCGATCCCGGCACCATGGGCCGCGACGCTGGAGGAGCAGCTACGGCATCCCGCAGCGCAAGCTGATCGGGCACGATGTCGCCCTGGGCGGTGAAGCGGCTCGACGAGTTCGGCGGCGACATCTCCAAGTTCTCGGTCGTCAAGCTGCTATCCGTCGCAAGCTGCGCCAGATCTGCGTGGCCAAGACCGAGCCGGGCGACGAGAACAACCAGGACATCTCGGCGCTGGTCGGCAAGGTCGACATCCGCAAGCTCGAGTTCTACGGCCAGAACGATGCCGACGCCTATTCCTACTCGGGCGGCCTCAACCGCACGACGCAGGGCCTGCTCGAGTTCGTCGAGATGTTCAAGGCGCCGATCAAGATGCTGCATCCGCTGCTGACCGCGACGCAGGACGGCACCTATGTCGGCACCGAGAACGTCGGCGCCATGCCCTACCAGGGCATCATCATCGCCCACTCGAACGAGAGCGAGTGGCAGAGCTTCCGCGCCAACAAGAACAACGAGGCGTTCCTCGACCGCATCTGCGTGGTCAAGGTGCCCTACTGCCTGCGCGTCACCGAGGAGAAGCAGATCTACGAGAAGCTGCTGGCGTCGAGCGAGCTCAAGGATGCCGCCATGCGCTCCCGGCACGCTGGAGATGCTGGCGCAGTTCTCGGTGCTGACGCGCCTGAAGGAGCACGAGAACTCGTCGCTCTATCTCCAAGATGCGCGTCTATGACGGCGAGAGCCTGAAGGACACCGATCCGCACGCCAAGACCATCCAGGAGTACCGCGACGCCGCCGGCGTCGACCGAGGGCATGGACGGCGTCTCGACGCGCTTCGCCTACAAGATCCTGTCGGAGACCTTCAACTTCGACACGCACGAGGTCGCGGCCGATCCGGTGCATCTGATGTACGTGCTCGAGCAGGCGATCCGGCGCGAGCAGATGCCGCGAGGAGACCGAGGACCGCTATCTCGAGTTCATCAAGGAGGAGCTGGCGCCGCGCTACGCCGAGTTCATCGGCAACGAGATCCAGAAGGCCTATCTGGAGTCCTACAACGACTTCGGCCAGAACCTGTTCGACCGCTACGTGGCCTACGCCGACGCCTGGATCGAGGACCACGACTTCAAGGACCCCGACACCGGCCAGCTGATGAGCCGCCAGCTTCTGGAGCAGGAGCTGTCCAAGATCGAGAAGCCGGCCGGCATCGCCAATCCGAAGGACTTCCGCTACGAGGTGGTGAAGTTCTCGCTGCGGGCCCGCGCCAAGAACGGCGGCAAGAACCCGAGCTGGACGAGCTACGAGAAGATCCGCGAGGTCATCGAGCAGCGCATGTTCAGCCAGGTCGAGGACCTGCTGCCCGTGATCAGCTTCGGCGCCAAGAAGGACAGCGAGACCGAGAAGAAGCACGAGGAGTTCGTGCAGCGCATGGTCGAGCGCGGCTACACGCCGCGGCAGGTCCGCCGTCTGGTCGAATGGTACATGCGGGTGAAGAAGTCGAGCTGATCGAGCGGGTGCGCGGGCGCTCGCACATGCTGAGTGCCGCTGACGGCCTGCCGCCGCGCTCCAATGCACGGCGGCACATGCGCCAGTTCGCTAGCGAGCTGAGCGAGACCAGCGCGGTATGCAGATCGTCGACCGCCGTCTCAATCCGAAGGCCAAGAGCCTCGGCAATCGCCAGCGCTTCCTGCGCCGGGCCAAGGCGCGAGATCCGCGAGGCGGTCCGCGAGGCGCTGAAGAAGCGCAAGATCTCGGAGGTCGGAGAGCGCGCGAGAAGATCACCATCCGCTCGAAGAGCCTGCGCGAGCCGTCGTTTCGGCCTCGGCCGCGACACCGGCGCAGCGCGACTTCGTGCTGCCCGGCAACAAGGAGTTCACGGTCGGCGACGAGATCCGCAAGCCGCCGCAGGGCGGCGGCGGCGGTCGCGGCAGCCAGGGCAGCGCCGACGGCGAGGGCGAGGACGATTTCATCTTCACGCTGACCAAGGACGAATTCCTCGACCTGTTCTTCGAGGACCTGAAGCTGCCCAACCTGGTCAAGGCCAAGCTCAAGGACCTGAAGTCGCCGCACGCTGGCGCGCGCCGGCTTCACCACCGACGGCTCGCCCGCCCAGCTCAACCGCGCTGCGCACCATGCGCAACAGCCTGGCGCGGCGCATCGCGCTGCGCCGCCCGAGCGCTGGACGACATCGAGGCGGCTCGAGGCAGGAGCTGGCCGCCGCCGAGGCCGAGACGCCGCGCGACGAGGACCGCATCGCCGACGCTGCGCGCGCAGCTCGACGCACATGCAGCGCCTGCGCAGCACCGTCGCCTACATCGATCCGCATCGACCTGCGCTACAACCGCTTCGAGCGCGTGCCCAAGCCGACCACCCAGGCGGTGATGTTCTGCCTGATGGACGTCTCGGCCTCGATGACCGAGCCGCTGAAGGACCTGGCCAAGCGCTTCTTCATGCTGCTGCACGTGTTCCTGATCGCGCCACTACCGCGAGGTGCGACATCGTCTTCATCCGCCACACCACCGAGGCGCAGGAGGTCGACGAGGAGACGTTCTTCCGCGAGCACCGAGACCGGCGGCACCGTCATTTCGACCGCGCTCGAGGAGATGCTGCAAGATCGTCGAGGAGCGCTATCCGCCGACGACTGGAACATCTACGCGGCGCAGGCCTCCGACGGCGACAACTTCGACGACGACATGGCGCGCTGCCTGGAGCTGCTCGACAGACGAGATCCTGCCGCATCTGCCAGTATTTCGCCTACATCGAGGTGGCGCACGGACGAGCGCCATCGGCGCGGATGGACAGCGTCGGTCTGGCACGGCTACCAGCGAGGTCGCCGGAGCGGCATCGCGAATTTCGCCATGCGCCGCGTCGCGATCACCGGAGGACATCTACCCGGTCTTCCACGAGCTGTTTTCGGCGAGCGGCAGCCGCCGCCTGAGGGAGACGCGGCCAATGAACGAAGCGCACCAAGCGCACAGCGCAGCGTCGCAGCCCCTGTTCGAGGGGGCGGAGTGGAACTTCGACCTGATCAAGAAGGCCTACGACGCCATCGAGGAGATCGGCGTCGGCGAGCTGGGGCTCGACATCTATCCCAACCAGATCGAGGTCATCACCGCCGAGCAGATGCTCGACGCCTACTCCTCGATCGGCATGCCGCTGATGTACCGGCACTGGTCGTTCGGCAAGCACTTCGCCCGCGACGAGGCGCTGCTACCAAGCGCGGCATGCGCGCGCTGGCCTACGAGCTGGTGATCAATTCCAACCCCTGCATCAGCTACATCATGGAGGAGAACTCCATGACCATGCAGACGCTGGTGCTGGCGCACGCCGCCTATCGGCCACAACCACTTCTTCAAGAACAACTACCTGTTCCAGCAGTGGACGCGACGCCGACGCCATCCTCGACTATCTGGACTTCGCCAAGACCTACGTCGCCGAGTGCGAGGAGCGCTACGGCGTCGGAGGCCGTCGAGACGCGTGCTCGATGCCGCGCACGCGCTGATGAACCAGGGCGTCAGCCGCCATCCTGCGCGCCGCGGCCGCGCAACGCTCGCCAGCGCGAGCAGGAGCGCGAGCGCGCGCGCCGCGCGCACGAGGAGGCGACCTACAACGACCTCTGGCGCACGCTGCCCGACCGATCACGCAGAAGACGCCGGCGACGCCGAGGCGAAGGACGCGCCAGAGCGAGCAGCGCCGCGCTCGGCCTGCCCGAGGAGAACCTGCTCTATTTCCTCGAGAAGAACGCGCCCAAGCTCGACGGACTGGCAGCGCGAGCTGCTGCGCATCGTGCGCATGCTGGCGCAGTATTTCTATCCGCAGCGCCAGACCAAGATGATGAACGAGGGCTGCGCCACCTTCGTGCACTACGAGATCATGAACCGCCTCTACGAGCAGGGGCCTGCTCACCGAAGGCTCCATGCTGGAGTTCCTGCACTCGCCATTCGTCGGTGGTCTTCCAGCCCGGCTTCGAACGACCAGCGCTTCAGCGGCCTCAACCCCTATGCGCTCGGCTTCGCCATGATGAACGACATCAAGCGCATCTGCGCGGAGCCCGACCGAGCGAGGACCGCGAGTGGTTCCCCGACATCGCCGGCAACGGCGACGCGATGGGCACGCTGAAGCGAGGCCTGGGCGGAGTTCCGCGACGAGAGCTTCATCCTGCAGTTCCTGAGCCCCAAGGTGATCCGCGACTTCCGCCTGTTCGCGCGTGCGCGACAAGTCCAAGCGACCCGCCGTGCGAGGTGAAGTCCATCCACGACGAGCACGGCTACCGCGATGTGCGGCGCCGGCTCTCGCGGCATTACGACGTCTCCGCGCAGGACCCCGACCTGCAGATCATCGACGCCGATCTGTCCGGCAGCCGCCGGCTGCTGCTGACGCACTCGCGTGCGCAACGGCATTCTGCTCGACAAGACGAAGTGCGAGCGCACGCTGCAGCTATCTGGCGCAGCTGTGGGGCTACCGCGTGCAAGCTGGTCGAGGTGGACACCGACAGCGGCGCGACGCTCAAGGAGCACGAGGCGCTGCCGATGCCGTGAGGGTGCGGGCGGCGCGCCTTTGCGGCGCGGCGTTGGTTGAAGTTCAATCTCCGCTCATCTTCCAGCGGCCAGCCGGCCGTATTGCCTCCCAGGGCGCGGGCGAGCCGCCGTGTCCCCCGGACGGCCCCGCGCGGCCGCTGATTGCGGCGTCCCGCCGGAACAGACCGCCGCGATTTTTCCAGTTGCGCGAGCGTCTTCCCGGTGTTCGCGCAGCAAAGCTGATGACCGGCGGACAGCTACAGGGCTGAGCAGCTAAGGAGAGGCGGGATCGAGCATATCGCGGATGCGGTTATCGCTGGGAATCCGGGTTACTCCGAACAGGCTTTGGCAGTTCGAGCGCCCGTGGCCCTCTTCCATGCGCCGCTGGTGAGCTAAAAACGGCGGGCTTTGCATGAAAACGCGGACATGCCGGAATCGGCCATCGTGTACCGGCCGTTGGCGCCCCGGCGCCCGTCCGGGAATGCCTCGAAACAGGTCCGCAATGAGCTCAGCAGATCGTCCAGCAGCCGCATGGCCGCGGTGAAGCCGACTCGTCATCCCGCTTGGTTCCCCTTCGCGCCACTGAGTCAATGGGCCGCACAGTTATGGGCGGAGCGGTCATGTTGAGAATTGCTGCCGCCATTCGCCCGGTAGCGACGTATCATGCGATGCGCCGTCATGCCGCCATCATTGCGTGCACAACGGGAACTCATGCTAGCCATCCTCAGAACCATCGGTTTATTCGCTCTCCTTGCCGCACCGCTGGCGTCCCCTGCTGCTGCTGAGACCGGAGCACTGCCCGAACGCGTCACATTCACCAGCGCCGATGGACATACGGCGTTGATCGGCTACCTCTACCGGCCGGCGGCGTCCACGTCCCGCGCCGCAGCGGTGGTGATGATGCACGGCCGTGCGGGCGCCTATTCCTCCAGGGCGAACGGCGTATACGGCGCCTCCACGCTGTCGAAGCGGCACCGCATGTGGGGAGAGCTGCTCGCCGGAGCTGGCTATTTCGCGCTGATGGTGGACGGCTTCGGGCCGCGCGGCTATCCGCAGGGCTTCCCCCGCCATAGTTACGAGTTCCCGGCCGGCGGAACTCGATGAGGTCACGGTGCGCCCGCTCGACGCTTACGGCGCCGCAGCCTTCCTGCGCACGCAGCCGGAGATCGACGGCGGCCGCATCGGGCTCATCGGCTGGTCCAATGGCGGCAGCGCCACGCTCGCGGCAATGGCGTCCGGCGCCGCCTCGCACGCGCCCGAAACACGCTTCCGCGCCGCGCTGGTGTTCTACGCCGGATGCCGGTTAAAGGACCGCTTCGAGCACAACGGCTATAAGCCCTACGCCCCCGTCCATGTGTTCCACGGCACGGCCGACGGGGAAACCTCATCGCGGCGCTGTGCGGACCTGGTGGAAAGCAGCCGCGCCCAAGGCGGCGGCATCGCCATCACCCTCTACCCGGACGTGACCCACGGCTTTGACGATCCAGGAGAGAAGCGCCAGCGCGTGGAAGCCAACGCCGCCGCGTCCGATGACGCCATCCGGCGCGGGCTGCGGTTCTTCTCGCGGCACCTGCGTTGAGTGCCGGGAAATCCGTGGGGCGATGCAGCCCCCGTGATGCGCTTGAAGCCGTGCGAAAGATAGCAAGTTGCAGCATTGCGCCTCCCGATTACCCCTATGCCTCAGCCAGCCGCCCCACCTTCTCCCCTTGCGGGAAAGGGTGAGGCCACGCACTCCCGGTCCCGAAAGCGGAAGCATCTGGGTAATCAGGTTGCGCCCTGTGCTCCATTCAGGCGATGCTCCAAAGGAAATATATGAGGACATCCTGCATGACGGCTGACAACCCCTCCGATCCCGATTTCGCTGCCCGCCGCGCTGCCGCCCGCGAGGCGCTTTCGGCCATCGACCCATTCCTCAACGGCGAGCGGCAGCCGGACCCGTTCCGCAAGGACTGGTTCAACGCGGTTTACGGCCTGGCCGGAGACGACCCGGCGAAAGTGCCGTGGGCCAATTTGCAGCCGCATCCGCTGACGCGGGAGTGGATTGCGGCACAGGGGGAGACGCTGCTGGGACTGGCCGCCCTGGATGTGGGCTGCGGTCTGGGGGATAACGCCGAGGCGCTGGCCGCTGCCGGATGCCGCGTCAACGCCTTCGACCTCGCGCCGCGAGCCATCGGCTGGGCGCAACGGCGCTTTCCGGCGTCAGGCGTGGATTACCGCGCGGGCGACCTGTTCAATCTGCCGGATGAATGGCATGCGGCTTTCGACCTCGTGCATGAGTGCTACACGTTGCAAGCGCTGCCGCGTGAGTTGATCCCCGCCGCCGCCGCCGCGATGGCGGAGACGCTGCGGCCGGGCGGTAAAGTGCTGGTGATCGCGCGCGCCCGCTCCGATGACGCCGCCCTCTCGGGGCCGCCCTGGCCCCTGACGCGCGGCGATCTCGCGGCCTTCACCGCCGCCGGATTGACGGAGGCCAGCGTCGAGGACATCGGAGCGCGGCAGGATATGGTCCGGCATTGGCGCGCGGTGTTCGCGAAGCCGGGGCAGAGATAACCGGAGATGTATACCGTTTTCCAACCGGCGGCGATGGTCAGCGCCAGTTGGATGCGAAGCGGTTTACCCGTTATGCATTTGCCGCCTCACGCCGTCAGTTCCTTCGCCGTGATCACATATTTGAAGGCATCCGGGTCCAGGCAGTCGAGGCGCTCGCCGCCGGTCTCCGCCTGCGGATACATCAGGAAGCCGAGTTTTGGCCCCGCCGCGCCCGGCAGAACCACGTCGTGGGCCACGTTGTATGCCAGCCAGTTGGTTTCCCACGCGCCGAACAGCGTTTTGCGCGCCTCGGCGACCTTCGGATCGGTGAGCGGCAGGTTGGCCGGCGGTTCCTCCAGCATCGACCTTGCGCACGTCGGCGGGATCGGCGGGCACCCAGCCGTGGCCGCTCAGCCAGACCTCCGCACGGCAGTGCTGCGCCTTGGTGACGGTCTCCGAATTGGCGCCGAGGCTCTTGTAGCCGAATTTGGACGGCGCGACGCGCAGGCCGTATATCTCCCGTGCGGGCAAGCCGGCGGCTCGGGCTAGGCCGGCATACAGCGCGTTGAGGTCTGCGCACTTGCCGCTCAGCGTGTTGTTCTTCAGCATCTCAGCGATGTCGCCCACGCCGCAGCCGCGCGTCTTGGGGTTCGCGCACCGTGGTTTCCACGACCCACTCGTAGATGCGCCGCGCCTTCTCCACATCGCTCATGGCCCAGCCAGCGATTTTGTCGGCGGTTTCCTTGACGATGCCATCCACGGGGATGAGCGCGGTGCCTTCGGTATACAGCTTGCGCTCGGCATCGGTGAGAGCGGGCGCACTGCCGGACTTGGCGAGGTCGATGGCGCGGTCGCGCGTGGCGAATTTGCTGGTGACTTCCACCATTGGTGCCTGCTCGCCATCGGCCCACACCACATGCAGCATCTCCGCGCCGTATTTGGCGTCGCGCTTGATCTCGGCGGACGGCGCGTTGGTGGTCCAGGTGCTGCCGGCGGGGCGGAACCACTCCGCATCGCTGAAGGCGGGCAGCGGAATCCACGCCTGGGTCAGGCCGGACGGCTTGGCGATCTCAAGCCGCGTGACGGTCTGGAAATTGCGCCAGTTGCCGGGCTGCGGCGCGAAGGCGGCCTGCGCCCGCGCCATGCCCGGCAGCGCCGCCGAGGCTGCGAGAACGGCGCCGGCGATGAGCACGTCCCGGCGGTTCATGCTGGTTCTGCTGGTCATGATTGTTCCTCCCTGTCGAGATTTCGCGGGCCATCGCTGGCGCAAACCGCAGCGGGGCTGCGGGCGCATCGGCCCTTGCTGGAATGAGATCGCCGGCCGCGGCGGCATGGGGGCCGAACGGCTGGCTGGTGTACAAATGGCGGGTAAGTTGTGCGCGGTTGGGGGGCAGCCGGGGCGATTGGAGCCGGAGATTGAATGCCGATAGCCCGCAAACCGCGCTGGTCCGCCGGCTGACGTCCGTTTCCAACCCTGAAGCCCCGCAACGCGGGAGCAAAGCCTTGGCACATCCCTTGGCTAAGGCAAACACATTTGCTGTTGCGGGTCAATTGCAGTTTGGCGATGCGCCTGCCGTTCCCGGAGGACGGTGGACTCGCGCCGGTGCGCCGGAAATCCCCCCTCGAACAGCGGGGGAGGAGGGCAATTGGCGAGTTGTCAGCAGGCGGCTACTCTATATAATGCTGCGAATTATTTGAGGGCGCGCCGATGGCCGATGTATTCATTTCCTATTCCCAGAAAGACCCCGAACCGACGAAGGCGCTCGCCGCCGATCTCGAAGCGCGGGGCTACACCACTTGGTGGGATACGAGCCTGCTGCCCGGCGAGCGCTTCCCCGACAAAATCCGGCAGGAGCTGGAAGCGGCGAAGGTTGTGATCGTCATCTGGAGCGAGAATTCGGTCAAATCCGAGTGGGTTTATGCCGAGGCTCAGGCCGCGCAGGCACTGGGCAAGCTTGTCACGGTGCATGTGGCGGGCTTCGACCTCAAGAAAGTGCCGATGCCGTTCGGTGCGCGGCATATCGAGCCGGTGACGAGCCGCGCCAAACTTTATGCCGCGCTTGAGATGTTGGGCGTGAAGGTGCGCACCACCGCAACCGCCGCACCAATGGAAGAGGCGGGTGCGCTCTACCGGCGGGGGGAGGATTATCTCAATGGCCGAGGCGTAACGAAGAACTATGCTGAAGCGGTGCGCCTTTTCCGCAGGGCTGCCGATATGGACCAAACCGACGCCA
This sequence comes from uncultured Alphaproteobacteria bacterium, assembly GCA_963827885.1. GTDB lineage: Bacteria > Pseudomonadota > Alphaproteobacteria > Rhizobiales > Rhodomicrobiaceae > CAWHDD01. The sequence goes on from CAWHDD010000021.1 coordinate 255,484, forward strand.
TGGTGTGTCTCGGCTTTATGTACATGGATGGCCAGGGCGTGGTGCAGGACGATGCAGAAGCAACGCGCCATTTCCGCGAGGCCGCGGATCTGGGCAGTGACACTGGGCGCAGGGCCCTCGCAGCACATACTGAATATCTCGCGAATTGTACTAAAATAGCAACCTTGAAAGCTAAGAATGCAGCCTCGGAGGCGAAATTAGCGCTGATTAAACGGGTAGAAAACAGCGATGCTAACGCGGCGCACGAATTGGCACGTAGCTATGAAAACGAGGGAAACAATGAACAGGCACGCAGGTTTTACCAGAAGGCTGTCGACCTCGGCGACACCGATGCCGCCAAGGAATTGAAGCGTCTAATAAAGCTAAAAGGCTGGTTCTCTTAAGCCCTCACTTCTTCGGCAAATTCAACCGAATATGCAACTCGCCCAACTGCTTCGCCGACACCTCCGACGGCGCGCCCATCAGCAGATCCTCCGCCTGCTGGTTCAGCGGGAACATGGTCACGTCGCGCAGGTTCTCGGCGCCGCAGAGCAGCATCACGATGCGGTCGATACCCGGCGCGATGCCGCCGTGCGGCGGGGCGCCGAACTTCAGCGCGCGGATCATGCCGCCGAACTTGCTGTCCACCACCTCCGGCCCGTAGCCGGCGATCTCGAACGCCTTGTACATGATCTCCGGCTTGTGGTTGCGGATAGCGCCCGACGACAGCTCGACGCCGTTGCAGACGATGTCGTACTGGTACGCCTTCAGCGCCAGCAGACGCGTCATTCGTGCCTCAGCGGCCAGCAGCGCCTCCATCCCGCCCTGCGGCATGGAGAACGGGTTGTGCGAGAAGTCGATCTTCTTGTCGTCCTCGTTCCACTCGTAGAACGGAAAGTCGGTGATCCAGCAGAACTCGAAGCGATCCTTGTCGGTCAGCCCCAGTTCGCTCGCCGATGCGATTGCGCGCCTCGCCCGCGAATTTGTAGAACTTCGCCGGATCGCCCGCCGCGAAGAACACCGCGTCGCCGTCCTTCAGGCCGAGCTGCGTGCGCATGGCCTCGGTGCGCTCCGGCCCGAGGTTCTTGGCGACCGGCCCGGCACCCTCGCCCTCGCGGAAGAAGATGTAGCCCAGGCCCGGCTGCCCCTGGCGCTGCGCCCAGCCATTCATGCGGTCGCAGAACGCGCGGCTGCCGCCGCCCCGGCCGGAATGCGCCCAGACGCGCGCCTTGGCGTCCCTCTCCAGCATGCCGGCGAACACCTTGAAGCCCGAGCCGCGGAACTGCTCGCTCACGTCCTGCATGACGATGGGGTTGCGCAGGTCCGGCTTGTCGGAGCCGTATTTCTGCATCGCCTCGTCATAGGGAATGCGCGCGAACTCCGGCGACACCGGCTTGCCGTCGCGCGAATTCCACGAACACATCGCGCAGCACCGGCTCGACGGCCTGGAACACGTCTTCCTGCGTGACGAAGCTCATTTCGATATCGAGCTGATAGAACTCGCCCGGGCGAACGGTCGGCGCGGGCGTCCTCGTCGCGGAAACAGGGCGCGATCTGGAAATAGCGGTCGAAGCCCGCGATCATGATGAGCTGCTTGAACTGCTGCGGCGCCTGCGGCAGCGCGTAGAACTTGCCCGGATGCATGCGCGACGGCACCAGGAAGTCGCGCGCGCCTTCGGGCGACGAGGCCGTCAGGATCGGCGTCTGGAACTCGAAGAACTTCGCCTCGTGCATGCGCCGCCGGAGCGACGACACGATCTCCGAGCGCTTCATGATGTTGCGGTGGATGGTCTCGCGGCGCAGGTCGAGGAAGCGGTATTTGAGCCGCGTCTCTTCCGGGTAGTCCGGCTCGCCGAACACCGGCAGCGGCAGCTCGTCCGCCTCGGACAGCACCTCCAGCGCGGCGATGCGCAGCTCGATCTCGCCGGTCGGCAATGTTGGGGTTGACGGTATCGGCGCTCGCGCGCCTCGACCTTGCCGTCGACGCTGGATCACCCATTCGCGCGCGCACGCGCTCGGCGGCGGCTGAAGGCCGGGCTGTCCGGCTCAACCACGCATTGCATGATGCCGTAATGGTCGCGCAGGTCGATGAACAGCAGGCCGCCATGATCGCGCACGCGATGCACCCAGCCGGACAGGCGCGCCGGCTGGCCCACGTCGGCCTTGCTCAAGGCACCGCATGTATGCGTGCGATAACCACGGGTGGCGGCATCAGCCGGCGTTTGTAATGCGGCCGTGCCCGCGCTATTGTCTTTGGCGGGGGTTTTCGATTTGGCCGGAGTTTTCGCCGGGGTCTGTGTCTTTTGGCCGCCGCGAGCCGCTGAAGCCGATTTGCGATCCGTTTTTTCCATGGATGTTTAACTCGTTAAGAGTGATAAGCGAACATGTGATACGCGGGGGCAGGCCTCTCGAATCGGTAATCGCTTTGGATGGATGATTAACGCGGTTTAGCCGCGAAGAAAACGTCAGATGATCTGGTTTTTCAGGATTTCGAGGCGAGGCACCCGCCACCGCCGCACGCAGGTGAGGAACACATGGGTTCTGGCTTTTGTCAAGCCAGCGTAGCGAGGCCCCTGCGCGCCTGCCGGTCCATGCCATCATTGCCCGCCTCCTGAAAGCCCGCACCTACCGAACAAGATTGGCACTTCATGCTGCATAGCAACCAGGAAACACCTGAAGTCATCACCACAACCGGCGCCCTGAGCGAAGCCTGCGAAAAGCTGGCCCGCTCCTCCTATGTCGCGGTGGATACTGAATTCATACGCGAATCGACCTTCTGGCCCAACCTCTGCCTCATCCAGCTCGCGGCGCCCGGCGTCGCTGTGATCGTTGACCCCTTGGCACGCGGCATTGCACTCGACCCGTTCTTCGCCCTGATGGCCAACGATCAGGTCGTGAAGGTGTTCCATGCCGCTCGCCAAGACGTCGAGATCGTCTTTCATTTGAAGGGCATCGTGCCGGCGCCGCTGTTCGACACGCAGGTGGCGGCGATGGTGTGCGGCTTCGGCGAATTGGTGAGCTACAGCGCGCTGGTGAAGCAGATGCTGGGGCGTACACACGACAAGACCAGCCGGTATACAGATTGGGCGCGCCGTCCGCTCAGCGAGCCGCAATTGCATTACGCCATCGGCGACGTGACGCATCTCAGCGAGATTTACCCCAAGCTGCTGGCGCGGCTGGAAGCGGCCAAGCGCGCCCACTGGCTGGCCGACGAGATGGCCATGCTCGCCGCGCCCGAGACTTACGAGACGCAGCCCGAGGATGCGTGGCGGCGGCTGAAGCTGCGGGTGCGCACGCCCAAGTCACTGGCGGTGGCCGTCGAGGTGGCGGCGTGGCGCGAACACAAGGCGCGTGATCTCAACAAACCGCGCGCTCACATCCTCAAGGACGAGGCCATCGCCGACGTGGCCGCGCAGGCGCCGCGCTCGGTGGAGGAACTGGGACGGCTGCGCAGTTTCCGCGACGGCTTCGCCAAGTCGCCGCTGGCGCGGGAGATCCTGGAGGCCGTGCAGAAGGGGCTGGCGCTCGATCCGGCCAAACTGCCCGCCATGCCGCAGACGACTTCCCTCACCCCAGGCGCGGCGGCGGTGGCGGATTTGCTGCGGGTGCTGCTGAAGGCGGTGGCGGGGAAGCACGACGTGGCGTCGAAGCTGATCGCCACGGCCGATGATCTGGAAAAGATCGCCATGGACGATAACGCCAACGTGCCGGCGCTCAGCGGCTGGCGGCGCGAACTGTTCGGCGAGGCGGCGCTGGCGCTGAAGGCCGGACGGCTGGCGCTGACGATGAAGAAGGGCGAGGTCATCGTGGCGCCGGTCGCCGCGCCCTGACCGTGTATACATTGGCCATCCGCTTCGGGAGGCGATCTGCTGGCATCGCGGGTGCCAGCCGGCCGCCGCTCTTGTGTTGCCCGCTCCAGTGACCGGCAATGACGGCGCACAATCCTGCGCCCCTCTAAACAGCTCCGTTCCGCAAATTGCGCGGGGCATACTCACCTCCCGTTCACCAATTCGAGATACACCACTCCAGATTGCGCCAATTGAGCGCAATCCATCAAAAATTGCGGCCGGGCGACGGTATGAGCACGAACCTTTCCCTGAGGATGATTTTGACCGCTGCGGCGGTCTTCCTGATGGCCGCCCTGTGTGCCGAAACCTGGATCGCGATCCAGTCCGGCGGCGGCGGAACATTCGCGTTACTCGCGGCCGGTTGCGGCATGCTTGCCGGCGCGGGCCTGATCGTGTTCGCCATCACCGGCGTTTCACAGCCCATCACTGGGCTGACGGACGCCGTGCGGGCGCTCTCGGGCGGCAATCTGACGGCACATATCAGCCACACGGAATCGGGCGGCGAAATTGGCGGCCTGGCCCGCGCGCTCACCCAGTTCCGCGGCCAATTGGCCGGAGCCGCCGCCCTGCACGCCAGCCAGGCGCAGGCGGCCGCCGAGGCTGCGGAAATCCGTGAGTGCGAACTCAACAGTCTCAAAGCCGAGGCGGAGGCACTGCGCGGCCAAGTGGCGCGTAACGAGGCGGTGCTGATACAAAACCGCGATCACGAACTCCTCAGCCTGCGTGTCGCGGCCGAAATGATTGCCGATGTCGCCGGCATCATGGTCGATCTCGCCTGCCTGAACATCAGCACGCGCGAGGTCACGGGAAGCGCGCAGACCATCGCGTCCGCCGCCGAGGAAATGGCCGCGTCGGTCAAGGAAATCGCCCGCAACAGCGAGAACGCCGCAACCGACGCCAGCACCACCGACCACACCGTCACAGCCGGGCGGGCCGCTGTAGGCAAAGTGACCGGCGCCATCGGCAACATTGTCGATGTGGTGGACGAAACGGCGAAACGGGTGGACGAGTTGTCCCATGCCTCCGGGCAGATTGGCCAGATCCTGAACGTCATCGAAGGCATCGCCTCGCAGACCAACCTGCTCGCCCTCAATGCAACCATCGAAGCGGCGCGCGCGGGCGAAAGCGGGCGCGGCTTCGCGGTCGTTGCGTCCGAGGTCAAGCACCTCGCCACGCAGACGGCCGGCGCCACCGAGGACATCGCCCAGCGCATCTCCATGTTACGCGGCGGCATGGATCAGATCCTGGCGTCCATCCATTCGTCCAAGACCGCCGTGGACGACGGCAAGCGCGCCAACGCCGACGCCGCCGCCACCATGGAAACCATTGCCAGCCAGGTGGCCAGCGTGAACCAGAACATGCAGGAGATTTCTGGCATCCTGCTCCAGCAGAACGGCGCGGCGGCCGAGGTGTCGCGCAGCATCGACCGCGTGGCGAATACGGCGACGGAAAACGAAAGGCGCCTCCACACGATGTCGGACAAGCTGGACAGCAGCACTGCCCGCATCGTTGCCAAGGCCAGCGAATGGTACAAGCAAAATGAGCCGCGTTCCCTGTGCGAGATGGCCAAGATAGATCACGTCATGTTCAAGAAGCGCGTCATCGACGCCGTTGCGGGCCGCGCCGTTTGGAAGGCGAGCGAGGTGCCCGACCACCATGGGTGCCGCCTCGGGAAATGGTATGATGCCGTCGCCGATCAGGAGATCCGCGGGATGCCGGCGTTTATTTCGCTGGTGATGCCGCATGACCGGGTTCACGCCGCCGGACGCGCGGCGCTGACGGCGCACGAAGCCGGCGACCAGTCCGGCGCAATCAAGGCGCTCGACGCGCTGAACGAGGCCAGTGACGAGGTGCTGAAATTGCTGGCCCGGTTATCGGACGCGCTCGGCGAGCGTGACCAGCGCCGTAATGCGGCCTGACGGACACTCAGATGTCCATGGCGGCGTAGCGCGCGGCTTCGCGGCCCCGGATGGCGGACAGGGACACCGCGCCTTCCGCCGCAAGCGCCTCCGCCAGCCGCTGTTTGATCCGCCCGATCAGCGCAGGGCCTTCGTAAACGAGTGCGGTGTACAACTGCACAAGACTGGCGCCCGCCAGGATTTTCGCCAGCGCCGTCTCGCCGGAATCGACACCGCCCACGCCGATCAGCGGCAGTTTGCCCTCCGTCAGCAGATAGACCCTGGCCAGCATTCGCGTCGAGCGTTTGAACAGCGGCCGCCCGGACAGGCCGCCGGCTTCGTGCGCATGGGGAGAGCCTGCCACGCCGTCCCGCGCGATGGTGGTGTTGGTGAGGATGATGCCATCGACGCGATGGGCGGTGAGGCGATCCACGATGGCGGGCAGGTCCGCATCGGCGATATCGGGCGCGAGCTTCACCAGCAGAGGCGGTTTCGGGCATCCGGCCGCCGCCAGCGACTCGCGCTCCGCCATCAGGCTGGTGAGTAGCGCATCGAGCCGCTCCGCCGCCTGAAGATCGCGCAGGCCGGGCGTGTTGGGCGAGGAAATGTTCACCGTGATGAAACTGGCCAGATCGCTGAAAGCATGCAGGCCGAGGACGTAATCCTCGATGGGGTCCGCGCTGGTTTTGTTGGCGCCGATGTTGATGGCGAAAATGCCAGCGGGACGGCGGCGAGAGAGGCGCTCGCGCACGGCAGCGTGCCCCTCGCTGTTGAAGCCCATGCGGTTGATGATGGCGCGCTCGGCGGGCAGACGGAACACGCGCGGGCGGGGATTGCCGGGCTGCGGCTGGGGCGTGATGGTGCCCGCCTCGGTGAAGCCGAAGCCCATGGACAGCAGCGCCTGCGCCACGCGCGCGTCCTTGTCGAAGCCCGCCGCCATGCCGAGCGGGTTGGGAAAGCGCAGGCCCCACAACGTCTGCGCCAGGCGCGGATCGTCGCGCGAGCAGCGCGGATAGAGGCCGGCCTCCAGTGCCCGCAGCGTCAACTCATGGGCGCGCTCGGGATCAATAAGCGTCAGAGCCGGCTGGGCAAGGCTGAAAAGGCGTGCGGGCATCAGCCGGCCTCAGGGAATTGGTGGCGTCCATCGGGGGCAAGCGGCAGCGGCGTTACGGACATGGCCGCGCCGGTTGGGAGCGCATCAAAAAGGTGAGGGAAAAGCTCCCCGCCGCGCGACGGCTCCCAGGCGAGCTTTCCGCCCAGCGCCGCCGGGTCAACCGCGACGAGCACCAAATCCCCCTGCCCCGCGAAATGTTTCGCCGCAGTCTCGCGCATCTGCGCGGCGGTGGAGAAATGGATAAATCCGTCGCGCCGGTCGTGCTCCGACCCGCGATATTCTCCCGCCGCCATGGCTTCCGCCCACTCGCCGGCAGTGCAAATCTTGTAAATAACTGCCGCCACAACCACCCTCACCCCGCCGGTGAATGCCGGGCCATTCCCGCTCATTGATTTCATGGCGGCAGCGGGTGCTGAGGGCTAAGCCATTGTCAAGGCCGATAGCCGCGAAGCGGTGGCCGAAGGCCAGCCTTTACAATGGCTTAGCCCTCAGCGATACTCATCCCATGAGGTCAATCGGCCCGCCAGCCAGCCCTCAATCCGCCTGCTTCTTCGCCTTGGCGGCCGGCTTTTTAGCCGCCGCTTTCTTCGCCGGCGCCTTCTTCTCCTCCAGCCCCAGCGTCCGCGCGATCAGCGCCCGCGTCTCCGCGATGCCGTAGAGCTCGACGAACGACGCCGAAGCGCGGCCCCTGGCTCTGCCCGAGCAGCACCTCGTAGAGCGCCTGGAACCAGTCGCGCAGCGGCTCGAAGCTCATGCGCCTTGCCGACCTCGTAGACGACGTTCTGGATCTCCTCGCCGTTGGCGCCCTGGCGGCAGCCCGGCCAGCCGCTCGTAAAGCGTCCGTCATCGCGGCGCGCTCCTTGTCCGTGGCGGCGCGGAACTTCTTCGCCGGCTTCACGAAGTCGTCGAAATAGGCGACCGCGTAGCCCACGAGCTGGTCGAGCACGGGATGCTCCTCCGGCGTCGCATCGGGCGCATAACGCCGGATGAAGCCCCACAGCACGTCCTTGTCGTGCGCGTTCGAGGCGCTCACCAGGTTGAGCAGCAGCGCGAAGCTGATCGGCAGCTCGGCCTGCGGGCGGACTGCCCGCATGGATGTGCCACACCGGGTTGTCGAGCTTGCGCCTTCGGCTCCTCGCGCGGATAGTTGCCGAGATAGGTCAGATACTCGTCGACGCGTCTTCGGGATCACGTCGAAGTACAGCTTCTTGGCCGTCTTGCGGCTTCTGGAACATGAACAGCGACAGGCTTTCCGGCGAGGCGTAGGTCAGCCACTCGTCGATGGTGAGGCCGTTGCCCTTCGACTTGGAGATCTTCTCGCCCTTGTCGTCGAGGAACAGCTCGTAGTTGAAGCCCTCGGGCGGCGTGCCGCCGAGCGCGCGGCAGATCTTCGAGGACAGCGTCACCGAGTCGATCAGGTCCTTGCCCGCCATCTCGTAGTCGACGCCGAGCGCCGTCCAGCGCATCGCCCAGTCGGCCTTCCACTGGCACTTGACGCGCCGCCGGTGACCGGCGTCTCGACCTTCTCGCCGGTCTCCGGGATCGAGATAGACGATGGTGCCCTTCTTGGCGTTGCGCTCGACCATCGGCACCTGCAGCACCTTGCCCGTGCGTGGGCGAGACGGGCAGGAACGGCGAATAGGTCGCGCGCCGCTCCGGGCCCGAGCGTCGGCAGGATGATGTCCATCACCTTGTCGTAGACCTCGAGCATGCGCAGCAGCGTCTCGTCGAACTGGCCGGACTTGTAGCACTCGGTCGCCGAGAAGAACTCGTATTCGAAGCCGAAGCGGTCGAGGAAGCGCGCGCAGGCGCGCGTTGTTGTGCGCGGCGAAGCTCGGGTACTCGTTGCCGAACGGATCGGGCACGCGCGTCAGCGGCTTGCCGATGATGCGCCGCCAGCATCTCCTGGTTGGGCACGTTGTCGGGCACCTTGCGCAGGCCGTCCATGTCGTCGGAGAAGCAGATCAGGCGCGTCTTGCGTGGCTCGGTCAGCGATCTCGAAGGCGTGCCGCACCATGGTGGTGCGCGCCACCTCGCCGAAGGTGCCGATGTGCGGCAGCCCCGACGGGCCGTAGCCGGTCTCGAACAGGATGGGACCCGGCTTGGTGCGTTTCTCGATGCGCTCCACCAGCTTGCGTGCCTCCTCGAAGGGCCACGCCTTGCTCACCGAGATCGCTTGCAACAGGTCCGCCGGCGTCGCGCCTGACGTCCTCACATCCACTGCCATAGTCATATCTGCTCGAATTCTGTTAAGGTGTAAGTGTATCCATATTTTGCGGTTTTGTATACTTTAGCCGCAAACGTCAACCGCCGCTTGCTCCGCCGCCCCCGGATCGACTGCATTTTTACCAGCATGTGGCCGTGCGAACACCGCCGCGCTTCCGCATTATGAATACCAGAAGGCTACGCTGGCTGCACTGTTGCGGATCGGCCGCCCCGCCTACTCCGGGTTGCCCCCAGGCGCGCGGTTTGTCCAGGGGGCCGCCAGTGTTTTTCAGCCGAAACTTTGCGTGAAGACTATTTTGTGGCGTGGCCGTCACAAAAATAAGACGCCGCATGAGGCGGCGCCTAATACTTCCGTCGTATGCGCGCAGGAGCCGGCAGGACGTCTCAGTAAAAATCCGCAGGAAAATAGCGGCGGAAAATCTCCTCGTAACGGCCAGACGCCCGTGTTTTCGCCAAGCCGTAATTCAAAATCCCGGCCAGCTCCGTATTGCCGCGCCGCACCGCGATGCTGACGCCCTCGCCGAAATATTTCGGCTCGTTGAAACCGCCGGGCAGAAGATGGCAGCAGTTGGCAGACTCGTTGCCGTTGGCCCACAATGTCAGGCTTACCACGTCGCCAAACAGCAGGTCCGCCTCGCCGGATTTCAGCGCCGCGCGGGCCTCGGGCATGCTCTTGTAGGACTTAATGGTCGAGCCGGCAAAAAAATCGCGCAGGTATACTTCGTGCGATGTGCCGCCCACAACGGCGATCTTGAAGCCGTACAGCGCCTCCGGTGTCACGTCGCCAATCTCGTACTTGGCGGTCACGCGCTTCTTCTTACCGCTGGTTTTAGCAGAGGCTTGCCGCTCGCTATCAGACGGCTTCACGGCCAGCACATCCATTCTGGCGGCAAAACGCGCCGGTGTTTCGTAGTATTTATCGGTAAACTCCAGATCGGCGAGGCTCTTGACGGTTATGGCCACCGACGCAATGGCCGCGTCGGCCTCCCTGGATTTCAGCGACGGCACGATGTTGTCCCACGCCGTCGCGTTCACTTCGCAGGTCACTTCCAGCTCGTGGCAGATGGCGCGGGCGATATCGACGTTGAAGCCGGTGAGCTGGCCGTCATCGTCGAAATAGTTGAACGGCGGATAGTCGCCCTCAGTGAGAAAGCGCAGACCCATGAGCGCCGAGAGGTCCGGCTTCGGGCCGATAATCTCGTCGCGCGTGACCGGCGCCTGCTGCGCATCGTCCTCGGCGGAGGCCGGAAAAGGCGTCCCCGCAGCGAGACAAAGCCAGGCAAAACAGCAGCTTAGAACCACGAACTTCCCAAACATCTCCACCTCGGCGTATTTCGGACCCATATATTCAACAACAATACAGAGTTTCGGAATATTAATAAAAGTTGATATTGGTTAAAATTTGTACTAATTGAATTATTAATTCAACCTTCTCACTCACCTCAACAACCCCCATGTATCGCGTACCCAGGTCTTCCCCGGCCGGACTCCGTCCGGCGGCTGCGCCAGCGTTCACACTCCCGGCTCCCGTGGAAACCCTCGCCCCGCGCGGCTTCCCGTCCGGCTATGGCGGCCGCGAGAACACGGACGGCTTCGAAACCCGCCTCTGCCACTGGGCCGGCGCCTCGATGGACGCCATCGCCCGTGCACAGAAAACCGCCGCCAGCACCAGCACCCGTCTCAGCGAAGCGCTGATCGCCGAAGGCGCCCTCGATCCGGCGGCGTATTGTCAGGCTCTCGCCCGCGAATGCAACTTCAATTTTTGCGATGGTCACATCCCAAAACTGGCGCCGGACGCCGCAACCCGCACACCCTGGCGGCTGCTTGCAGGGCATCCGGTGCTGCCGCTGCTCCGGCAGAGCGAAAAAGCGGCCATTTGCGCCGAACAATATCCGCCCGCCGCTCTCAAATATATCTCCGAGGCGCTGGGTCCCGCGCGCAACCGCATCACCCTCGTCAATCGCGCCACGCTGACCGAAGCGCTCTGCCGGACGCAGAGCAAATATCTCCTGCGCGAAGCGATCTACAGCCTCACCCGCCGCCGCCCGAACGATAGCGCGCAGGGCAATGTCTGGATGTGGCAGATCCTGGCGCTGGCGGCCTTCGTCGGCGTCTTCGTGGGCGCCGGCCCGGTCGCGCCGCGCGAAACGCTGCTGCTCGGCTGTGGAATGTTCACGCTGACGTTCTTCCTCGCCATCATGGTGCGATTCGGCGCCGCGCTGCATACGTTCCGCTCCGGCGGGGACGCATGGTGCGGACACCGCGCGCCGCCGCTCCCTGATGGCGCCCTGCCCCGCTATTCCGTGCTGGTGCCGCTATATAAGGAGACGCGCGTACTGCCGTCGCTGGTGGCGGCGCTGAAACGGCTCGACTATCCGGCGCCGCTCCTCGACATCAAGATCGTGCTGGAGGCGTGCGACCGCGAAACCATCGCCGCCGCGCGCGCCATGACGCTGCCCGGCAATATCAGCCTCGTCATCGTGCCGGACAGCCAGCCGCGCACCAAGCCGAAGGCGCTGAACTACGCGCTGCAATTCGCGACGGGCGATTTCGTGGTGATCTACGACGCCGAGGACCAGCCGGAACCCGATCAGTTGCGCAAGGCCGCCGCCGTGTTCGCCGCCTCGCCGCCGGACGTGGTGTGCCTGCAAGCGCGGCTGTCCTACTTCAACCCGCATGAAAACTGGCTCTCGCGCCAGTTCACCATCGAATACGATTCGCTGTTCCGCGGCGTCCTGCCCACGCTGGACGCGCGCGGCCTGCCGTTACCGCTGGGCGGCACATCCAATCATTTCCGCATCGGGGTGCTGCGCGAACTCGGCGCCTGGGACGCCTTCAACGTCACCGAGGACGCCGATTTGGGGCTGCGGCTGTACCGGGCGGGCTGGCGCTGCCGGGTGCTCGATTCCACAACCTATGAAGAAGCGTGCTGCCAGCCCATGAACTGGCTCCGCCAGCGCAGCCGCTGGATCAAGGGCTGGATGCAAACCTACAGCGTTCACATGCGCAAACCGCGCCAGTTGTGGCACGATCTGGGGTGGCGCGGATTTTTCAGCTTCCAGGGGCAGTTCGTGGCCGTGGTCGTCTCACCGCTGGCGCATCCCCTGTTCTACATACTACTGCTGGCCGAGTGGATGCACGGCGTGGCGTTCGGCCGGCCGGACTCGCTGCTGGGCATCCATTTCTGGGCCATGTCGGTGTTCAATTTCACCGGCGGCTATGCAGCGGCCATCATGCTGGGGCTGGCGACGCTCAACCGGCGCGGCATGCGGCGGCTCATTCCGCAGCTCGTCTTCGTGCCGGTCTACTGGCTCTGCATTTCAGCGGCGGCTTATCGCGCGCTGTGGCGGCTGGTGGTGGCGCCGTCGCATTGGGACAAGACGGAGCACGGGGTGAGCCGCGTGGCGGCGCCTTCCGCTTGAAAGCGGTGTTTCAAAATTCGAGTGGTTTTCAGCGATTGCCGTGAGCCCCGCCGCACACAAGCATGCTACCGTGCTCGGAGGCGTCAAGGACAAGCCCTCCGGGCGCGCTGAAGAAGCGCGTCCTTGACCCCTCCTGCGCGCGGTAGCATTGGGCTTGTGCATGGCCGGGACGAGGAATGGCACCCCGGCCGAACAAGGAATGCCAGCTTTGGGCAGCGGAAGCGGCAGGCGCCACGCTTGTGGAAACCTCCGGCCGGTTGTTTGCACACCAACCCCCCGCGCCAATGTATTGAGCCGCGGAGCGGCGAAGGAGCGGTTGGGCGAAGCACAGAGCGACGAAAACTAAGAACTCACGCCAAACAGAAAAACGCCTGCCTTGGGCAGCGAAACCGGCAGGCGCAACGCCTGTGGAGACCTCCGGCCAGTTGCTTGCACACCAGACCCCCGCCCCAATGTACTGAGCGGCAGAGCCGCGAAGGAGCGGTTGGGCGAAGCACAGAGCGACGAAAACTAAAACTCACGCCAAACAGAAAAACGCCTGCCTTGGGCAATGAAACCGGCAGGCGCAACGCCTGTGGAGACCTCCGGCCAGTTGCTTGCACACCAAACCCCCGCCCCAATGTACTGAGCGGCGGAGCGGCGAAGGAGCGGTTGGGCGAAGCACAGAGCGACGACTACTAAAAACAGCCGTGGGGAAAGGGGGACAAACCCCACGGCCGGCAGGCTTTCGCGTGTCAGAACTTCACGGTCAAGCCGGCGTAGAAGGAGCGGCCCATGCCGGGAACTTCCTGGCCCCAGGCGCGGTGAGCGGTATCACCCAGGTAAGCGCCGCCCATCGGCGAGTAGTACTGCTTGTCGAACACGTTCTCGACGCCGGCATCGAGCCGGAACTGCCCCCACTGATAGCTGCTGCGCAGATTGACCAGCGCATAACCGGGCGTCGGCACCTCGTTGCGGGCCTGCTGGACGTCGTCCTTGTCGCCCACGAGTTGCAACTCCACCGCGTTGCTCCAGTTCCCCAGCTTATGGTCCAGCGTGAGCTTGGCGTTGATGGGCATCATCCGGTACAGGTTGTCGCCGGTGTCGAGGTTGGTGCCGTGGACAACGCCGAGGATGCCCGCGAGGCCAAAGCGGCCGAAGGTGCGGCTATACCCCAGCGGCATGCGCGCCGAGACGTCGGCCCCGAAAATCTCCGCATCGTGGTTGGCGAATTGCAGGTAGACGAAGCTGTTGGTCTTGGTCCGGTTCGCCGCGCCACAGGTCGCGTTCATGCCCGCGTTGGAGTTGGGATTGGTTGGGAAATAGCAGCGGTTCACGTCAACGTAATCCACCACATGGGTGTAGTAGGGCGTGACCTTCAGCTCCCATTCCTTGCGGGCGCTGTCGTGCCAGCCTGCGGTAACGCTGAAGGTGTGCGCCGTCTCGGGCTTGAGATCGAGATTGCCGATGTAGCCGTTGCCATCGCCAAACCAGCCGTTCATTTTCAGGCCCATCATGCTGCTGGACCAGGCATAACGCTCATAGAGGTTGGGCGAACGCGTCTTCATCGCATAGCCGGCTTCCAGGGTGGTCTTGGAGTTGGGCTCGTAGCGGGTCAGCGCGGTGACGTCGAAGTTCACGTCGGTGCGCTGGTGGTCCTTAGCGTTGAAGGCGTTGGCGTCGTAGATGTAATTGCGGGGCATGCTCCCCTGCCAAGTGTTGTATCCCTTGACGTTGCCCGTATCCATCCACACAACGTCATTGCGCCCGCCCAGCAGCGTCGTCCACTGCTGGCTCCACTTCGCCTCCCATTCGAGGAACGTACCAAGCTGGTCGCGTTCGCCGCCATTGATGTTCCAAAAAGTCTCGCAGCACATTCCTGGCTTGCCGGCGACCGGCGGCCACCAGTCGTCCAGCATGAAGGCGTGGAACTCGTTACCCACCCGGATGGTGTCGCGCCGGTTCAGCGGAATCTCCGCCTTCACCGAATAGCCCGCATTCGTGCCATCCGTCAGCATGGGCATGCCGCCCGTGGCGCTGCCGCCCTTGTCCTTGAGGAAGTTCATCTCGTGCTGGGTGTTCTGGTAAAACGCCCGCACGTCGAGCTTGCCCCAACCGAATTCGCCGGCGTAGCGGCCGTTCACGAACCACGCCGTGTTGTCCGTCATGTCCATGTACTGGTTGACGAAGCCCTGATACGGGATGTGTTGCACGCCCGCATCGAGGACGAACAGGTCGCCGTTCTTGCGCGCCGCCAGCGACAGCATGTGGTTCTGCGCTTGGTACAGCGACGATTTCACCTCGTCGCCGTTGCCGTCCTTGTAGTTATCGGAGCGGCTCCAGGCGCCGGTGTAGGTGACGTTGAAATTGCTGGTGGCCGCCGACGCCGTGCCGCTGGTGGCGATGCCGTTGCCATTGCTGCGGCCGTACACCGACGCGCTGCCGTAAGTGATAACGCCTTCGCCGCGGCCGGCGAAACGCGGAGTCGGCGCTCTCCACGATGATCGTGCCGCCGATGCTGTCGCCGCCCGAACTCACCGGCGTGACGCCCGCCATCACCTGGATCTTCTTCACCTGCGCCGGGTCCATATAGGACAGCGGCGGGTTCATGTGGTTGCCGCAGGCCGGCGCGATGATCATGCCGTTCATCATCACCTTGACGCGGTCGTCTTCCATGCCGTGGATCACGGGCAAGCTGGAGACGCCGCCGCCCTGGTACAGGCTGACGCCGGGCGCATTGCCGGCCAGCGACGCCGTGTCGTTCGTCACCGGCGCCCTGTCAGCGATAGCCGCGCCGGAAATCGTGGTGCTGCTGGCGGGCGCTTCGGAGAGCGACGGCGGGGCTTGGCGCTCCGCGACGGGCGCGGGTTCTTCAACAACCGCCGGCGCCTTCTTCTGCGGCGTCTTCTTCACCGTTTTGGCCGGCTTCGGCTTTTTCTGCATGACTTCCACCGGCGGCAGCGTCGCGGATTGCGCGTGCGCCGTGGCGGACAGGATGGCGGAGGCCGACAGCAATAGCGCCGCGGCCCCGGCCAGGAGAGCGCAATGCGCGCTCATGCTCCGGCGCCTGCCGGTAAGCAACTGACGTGACATGATTTTCCCTCGGATTGTCAGATGGTAACTGCGCCGCAATCCGCCCTCGCCGTTCCCCGGATGCGCACACTGGCGCACCCCGGACATCAGGCCGGACGCGGATAAATCTCAGGCTGTGCGAGTGACAGGCGGCCCGCGGCTGCGGGGCACGAGATGGGCGGCGTCCGCGGGGGCGCGCCAGATTTCCTGAGCAAACACCGGCTTGCCGCTGGTGAGGACATCAAGGTCTGGAGCGGCCACGGGAACCGCGGCGGCGCAGCAGGTGCTGCTGGCGCAGGCGGTGTGATGATGGGAACTGTTGGCCGGATCGCCGCCGGATTGCGGCGTGTCGCTGCCGCCGGCATTGATCGAACAGATGACGGCGGCGAAACCGTCCAGCGCGACCGCATTGGCAGGAGCGGTGCATCCGGCGGGAACCAGTACGGCCCGGAACAGCAATGCGATCGCCGCGACGTGCGCGGCGGCCACCTGCCAGACCCTGAGCTTGGCACCCCCCATGCCAGAAACACCCCCTTCGCCGAATTTGACTAAATCGCGTAAAGTTTAAGGCAAATGCGGCGGATATGACAATCGTCCCGCCGCCATGCTTGCGGGACGAATCCGCACAGTGGCCCAAGTGTCTCACGGACTGCGGAAAGCTGCCGGCTTCCCGCGATCCGCCGCCTCAGAACTTCACCGTCACGCCGCCATAAACCGTGCGGCCGAGGCCGGGCACGGAATGCACGTCATTGCGGTCCATGGGGCCGATGGCCACCCCGCCGAGCGGCGGGTAGTAGACTTGTCGAACAGGTTCTCGACGCCGAGATCGAAGCGCACGTTGTTCCAGTTGTAGCTGGTGCGCAGATTGACCAGCGCGTAGCCGGGCGTCGTTCCATTCCTGCCGCTCATGGTCCACCTCGGTCTTGCAGTCGACCATCTGCAGTTCGATGCGCTGGTCCAGTTGCCGAGCTTGTGCTCGAGCGCCAGCTTCGCGTTGAGCGGCATCATGTGATAGAGGTTGTCGCCCGGTCGAGATTCTCGCCATGGACGTAGCCCAGCACGCCGGACAGGGCGAAACGGCCGATCTCGCGGCTGTCTCGCAGCAGCCGGCGCGGCCGGAGAAGTCGACGCCGTAGAGCTCGCGCGTCGTGATTGGCGAACTGCAGCGATGCGGCGAACGCCGCGCGCCGTTCAGGTCGTGGAGCCGTGCCGATGCCGCATCGGACGTCGATGTAGTCCTCGACGTAGGTGTAATAGGGCGTGACCTTCACCTCCCAGTTCCTTGCCGCCGCGTCATGCCAGCCGGCGGTGAAGCTCACGGTATGGGCGACTTCCGGGCTTCAGGTCGAGATTGCCGACATAGCCGTTGGCGTCGCCGAACCAGCCGTTCATGCTCCATGGCCATCCGCCGCGTCCCCAGGCGTAGCGCTCGTAGAGGTTGGGCGAGCGCGTCTTGCGCGCGTAGCCCGGCTTCGAGATGCTGGCTGGCGTTGGGCTCGATAGCGGACCAGGCGCCGTCATGTCGAAGTTGACGTCGGTGCGGGCATGATCGCGGGCGTTGAACGCCGCGGCGTGCGTCGGCAGTCGCGCGGCATTCATCCCCATCATGGGATCGGAGCTGTACGCCTGCACGTCGCCGGTGTCCATCCACACGACATCGTTGCGCACGCCCAGCAGCGTCGTCCACTCCGGGCTCCATTTGGCCTCCCATTCGGCGAAGGTTCCGACCGGTCGCGCTGCGCCGCCGTTGATGTTCCAATAGGTGTTCGGCCCCATCATCATGCTGCCGGGAATGGGCGGCCACCAGTCGTCGAGGTGGTAGCCGTGGAATTCGTTGCCGACCCGCAGCAGGTCGCGCGGCGTGACCGGAATTTCGGCCTTCACCGAGTAGCCGAAGTTCACGCCGTCGGTATCCATCGGCATGGTGTAGGCCGGACCGCCCTTGTCCTCCAGGAAGTTCATTTCGTGCTGGGTATTCTGATAATAGCCGCGCGCATCGAGCTTGCCCCAGTCGAATTCGCGCTCGTAACGCGCGTTGACGAACCACGCCTCGTTGAGCGTCATGTCCATGCGCTGGTTGGGGAAGCCCTGATACGGGATGTGCTGCACGCCGCCTTCGATGACCAGCAGATCGCCGTTGCCGCGTACGCCCAGCGACAGCATGTGGTTCTGCGCTTCGTATTCGGTCGAGCGGATCTCGTTGCCGTCGCCGTCCTCCACGTTGCCGGACTGGCTCCAGCCGCCGCTATAGGTGAGGTTGACGTTGCTGGTGGCCGCCGAAACCGTGCCGCTGGTGGCGATGCCCTCGCCGTTGCTGCGCCCGAAGGCGGAAACGCTGCCATAAGTCATCACGCCCTGGCCGGGAGCGGCGAAGCGCGGCGCGCAGGCTGTCCACCACGATGGTGCCGCCGATGCTGTCGCCGCCCGTGCTCACCGGCGTGACGCCGGACTGCACCGTAATCTGCTTCACCTGCGCCGGATCGAAATACGACAGCGGCGGATTCATGTGGTTGGCGCAGGCCGACGCGATGATCATGCCGTTCATCATCACCTTGATGCGGTCGCTCGCCATGCCGTGCATCACCGGCAGGGCGGAGACGCCGCCGGCCGTTTGCAGGCTGACGCCGGGTGCATCGCCGAGGAGCTGCGCGGTATCGCTGCTCACCGGCGCCTGCGCCGCGATGGCGTTGCCGGTGATGACGGCGCCGCTGGCGGGCGCTTCCGGCGCGGCAGCCTCGCGGGGCGCGGGCGGCACGGATTCGTCCGGCGCTGTCCGCTTCACCGGCGTCTTTTTCACGGTCTTGGCCGGCTTCGGCTTCTTCTGCATCACCTCGACCGGCGGCAGCGTGGCGCTCTGCGCGTGCGCGCCACCGGAGAGTCCGATGAAGGCCGGCAGCACGAGCGCCGCGGCCCCCGCCATGAGAGCGCAGCGCGCGCTCAGCGTCCCGGACATTCCGGTGAAAAACGGATGTGGCATTAAACTCCCCTGAATTTATTGTTCGTTGCGATGCGGCGCCCGTGCAGGCACCTGAGAGGCCGCGGCAGGACATGGCCCGCCGCGGCCGGGTTGTCAGAATTTCACGGTCATGCCGGCGTAGAAGGTGCGGCCGGGGCCTGCAACGGACGTACCCCACGAGTGGTGCGGTGCCGCAGCTAACCGCCGCCGGATGCACGGGCGACATTGCCGGCCTCTTTATTGAACGACATGGTCGCGCCTTCGCCGACGTAAGCACCGCCGAGCGGCAGGTAATAGAGCTGGTCCAGCACGTTCTCCACGCCGAAGTTGAAGTGGACGTTGTCCCACGCATAGGCGCCGCGCAGGTTGAACAGGCCGTAGCCCGGCGTTTTCATCTCGTTGCGCTGGTCGGACACATCGTCCTTGCTCGCTCACTCCCACGAATTCGGCCGCGCCTTGCCATCCGCCCAGTTTGTGTATCAGGGCCAGCTTTCCATTGAACGGCATGATGTTGTACAGGCCGGTGTCAAGCGAGATGTCTCTGCCATTGGTGTAGCTGACCATACCCGCCAGGCTGAAGTCGCCGTAGCCCGTTTTGGCTATCGGCGCCTTGGCCGACAGGTCGAAGCCGTAGAGAACCGCGTCCTCGTTCATATATTGCAGACGCACGAATTGTTTGTTCGCCGGAAGATCGCCTCCGGAAGAATGTGGTATACTGAACGGCGTCGATATAATCCTGCACATACGAGTAATAGGGCGAGAAGCGAATGGCGGTCTCGCGGTTGGCGCGTGTGCCAGATCGAAGTTGGCGCTCACCTTGTTTGCAATTTCCGGCTTCAGATTAGGGATTGCCCAGATAACCGTTGCCGTCGCCCACGAAATTGTTCATTTCGAGCGCCATGCGATGTCTTCGACCAGTCGTAAAGCTCGTAGAGATTCGGCGCCCGCGCCGTCCGCGACAGCCCCAAGTCCGTGTCGATATTGCGGTTGGGCGTATAGCGGACAAGCGCCGACAGATCGACATTGTCGAAGTTGCGCGCGCGATCCATGGTGTTGAACTCGCGGGACCCAACGGAACTGGTCGTACATACTGGGCATCATGGCCGCTGACGTCGTCGCGTATTATAGCCTTGAACCGGGCCGGTATTCTCTTTAATCAGCTCATACCGGGCGCCGAGCAGCGTGCTCACGGCCGGGCTCCACTTGTGCTCCCATTCCAGGAATGGCGAGTAGCGGTCGCGCTGTCCATCGTTGATGTTCCAGAAGGTGTTGGGCGCCATGCCGCCCATGCAATTGCCGGCGCCGCAATCGGGCGACGGCGTCCACCAGTCGTCCAGGCGATAGAATTGCAGATCGTAGCCGGCGTGCAGCACGTCGGCGCTGGTGAGTTTGACGTCTACCTTGCTGGAATTGCCAACGGTATCGGTTCTTGTGTACATGGGCATGCCAAGTACAGGATAGAAAATCTCGGTTCGTAATTCCCCGTCAGGCCGCCATACCAATACAGTTTGTCTTCACCGAAATCCATGAAGTGATCGACGTGCTGCCAATAGACGCGCGTCTGCACATCGCCCCAGCTAAACTTGCCGAAATAGCGCAGGTTTAGGCCGATCTGCTCGTTGTTGAGCATATCCATGCGCTGATTGGGATACATCTGATAGGGGACATGCTGGTAATTGGCCTTGAACTCGATGAGCTGACCGTTGTTCTGGTAGGCAAAAGTGGCCAGGTGGTTCCGCGTTTCATAAGCCGTTGAACCCACCTCATCCTGCGGGAGCACCCGTGTGATGCTGCTTTTCAGCGGAAATTTCTTGAAGTCGCCGCCCGCATTATAGTTGTCCGATTGGGCGTAGGCGCCGTCGTAGGACACGCTGAAATGCTGCGTCGCCGCGGTTGCCGAGAGATTGCCGCCCAGGCCGTTGCCATTGCTGCGAAAAAACGTGCCAATGCTCCCTTGCGTCAGCAGGTCTTTACCGGCGGGCGCGAACACAGGCTCGCGCGAATTGACGACAATCGCGCCGCCAATCGAATCGCCGCCAACGCTGACGGGGGTGACGCCAGTCCAAACCTGGACAGAACCAACCTGGGCCGGGTCGATGTAGGACAGAGCCGGATTCATATGATTGGGACACGAGGCGATCGTGTCCATGCCATCGACCTTGATGCGCAGACGGTCATCCGCGAAGCCGTGAATGGTTGGCAGCCCCGAGGCGCCGCCATTCGTGTAGACACTGACGCCAGGAATATCCGTGAGCAGGCTCGCCGTATCGCTGGTCGCGACGGCCCGCGATGCGATCTCGCCGGCGGGCACCGTCGTGCTGCCGGTGGAAGCAGCGGCGCGCGGCGGTTCGGCCTCTCGCGGCAGGGCGGGCGGCAGCGTTTCGGCTGCCACGGGCGCCTTTTTCTGCTGCACTTTCTTGGCCGCCTTCGGCTTCTTCTGCATGACTTCCACCGGCGGTAGCGTCGCGGTTTGGGCGTGCGCCGTGGCGGCAATGGTAACGGCGGCGGGCAGCATCAGAGCCGCGGCTCCGGCCAGCAGCGCGCAACGCGCGCTCAGGCTCCGGCATCGGCCGGTAAGCAATTGACGTGACATGATTTTCCCTCAACTTGTCGAACGGAGGCGGCGCCGCTATCCGCCGTGGCCCTTGATGCGCAAACGGCGCGGTCAGAGGCAGGCGGGCGCGGACAGGAGTTCAGACGGAGAGGGTAACGGGCGGTCCCCGGTTGCGGAGGGCGAGACAGGCGGCGCTGGCCGGAGCCTGCCGGGTTTCGATGTTGAATACCCGCTGACCGGCGGATGGGGGATCAAAGAGTGCAGCCGCCACCGGGGCGGCCACGGCACAGCAGGCGCTGGCGCAGGCAGGCGACGTGTGATGCGATTTCTTGCCCGATCCCGCGTCTGGATCGGCAGCGCCGCCGGTATCTTGCCCGCCATGGACGCTACAGATGTGAATGGCCGGGGAATCGACGGATGTCAGAGGCCCCGCATCCGGGGGAACGGGGCAACCGGCGGGAACCAGCAGAGCCCGGAACAGCAGCGCGATCATCGCGACATGCGCGACGGCACCCTGCCAGCCCCTGTGCTTGGCCCCCACCATGCGGGTAACACCTCATCTCAATTTAGACAAAAATCGGAGAAGTTTATGTCAAATGCGGCTGAAATATCAATCCTCCGCGGCACTGTGCTTCGAGATGCCCCCGCATAGTGGCCCAAGAGCCTCATATCTCCCGGAAACCATCCCCTCCCGGCGCGCTCCCTGGTCTGTTTCCCCCCGCCGTTCGCACTTATATAACGCGCCTCTCCAGCGCCTCCCCGCTGCTTTTCCCCAAGCCCCTGGTGCAGGAATGCCTCGCCTCTTTTCAAACGAATCAGATAGTTAATTGTCGTTAAGTTTTCTCGACGCATCCTTTAACGCTGGGGCTATGGGCGACACTTACGCGACCGTCATTTCCGCCGATCCTGCCGCGATGCGAGGCATCTCTCGCGCGTGCTTGCTGGCGCCTGACGTGAGCCAGCTCAACCGCATCCCGGCGGAACCTGCCGCGCAGGCGGACGAAAAACGCGCCCGTCTCGCCACTGCCCTCGGTCTCGACCCGTCGAGCCGGCGCGTGCTCACTTACTTGGCGCGTCCGCAAAACGTCGAGACCGCCGCCCTCGCCAAGCTGTTCGCGCTGACCGGCCTTGGTGCTACGCCCTCGCGAACCGCGCTGCGTTTCAGCCTCGCTCACAAGCTGCTGGCCGCGCGTTTCCCGGAAATGAAGCACGAGTTCGATCGCGCCTCGCCGCGCGATTACCGCGTCAATAGCCTCGTCAACGCGCTGATTATCGGCGCGGCAGGAGGCGGGCATACATCCATCGCGGAGGCGGAAATGCATATGCTGCGGGAGGCTTTCGAGCTAAAGGGGTCCGTGAAGGAGGAGCTGGCGGACGCCATCCTCCGCGCTGCCGCCAGCAGGCGCGAACGTGCCGCCGCCGCTCCGCCGCCGCAGAAGCCGGATATTGCCGAATTTGCCGAGACGGTGCGCCGCCTCGCCAAAACCATGGAGACCAGGCCGCATACCGGCCGTGTCGCCATTGCGCAGGTTTACGACGCCGGAGTCGAACGCGGGCTGGCTTTCGGGCCGCTGGAGGACTTCAAAAAGCGGCTCACCGAATCCTGCCGCGCCGGTCATGTCGATCTCGAACGCTGCGATATCGCCGGGGGCCTGGACGTTCAGTTGCGCGATCGCTCGCGCACCCCGTTCGGGCGGGACGAGCGCCACTTCATTGTCAATCGTTGGATCTAGCGTAAAAAAGGCGCGAGTCATGGACCCTTTCCTTGAGGCTTTCAAGAGCCCCGAATTCGACCGTGTTTTCGGCGCCGTTGCGTCTCTCGCCGGTGCGGCCGACGAGGAATCGCTAGACGTGCCCGCCATCGACCCGGAGGCGCGCGCCGCCATCGCAGCGGTGGCGCAGCAGGCGTGCATGGCCAATCCCGATCCGGCCTCGCGGCTGCTGCTCATCAAGGGCGCGGCGGGGACGGGCAAGACGCATACGCTGGTGACGGTGATCCGGCAGTTGCATGCAGCGGGGACGGTGTATGCGGCTGTGCTGCCGATGGTTGACCCGGTGGCTGAGGCGGACTTCGACGCCTGGCTTTGCTATGCAATCGTGACGCGCCTGGCCCAGCCGCATCTGGTGCATGCCCAGGATCTGCTGCCGCTGCATCGTCTGGCGGACCGGCTCCTCTCCCTGGCGCCGGAAACCATTGTGCAGTCGTTCCGCCGCCTGTCGCTGGACGGCGCGGGGCATTTTCCCTCGGCTGACTTCAAACGGCTGGTGCAGTTCATCCGGCTGGCGATGGCCGGGCCGCAGCGCGTTTCGCCGGTGAGCGAAGTATTCATTGCGGCACTTCTTGGATGCTACGCGGGCAACGAAGCCGGCCTCGACTTCCTGCGCGGCCTGCCGGTGGAGGGCGCGTTCTGCGGCATCCCGCTGGTGCGCCTGGCCGCACGAGCAGGGCGCGCGTTCGCTGCTGGAGCAGCTCGCCGCCGTTGCAGGCGCCACGGGCGGCTCGCTGATGATCGCTTTCGACCAGCTCGAACAGAACCGGCTGGAAAAATGGGAAGACCGCCTGCGCCACATCATCGGCCGCGGCGCACTATTCGCCGAGACGCTGCCGAGCCTGTCGGTGATTTTCGCCGTGCTGCCCGCGCTTTACGATACCATCGCGCAGGAGATCGACCGCTCCATCCGCGACCGTATCGAGAAGTTCGGCACGCTGCCGGTGAGCCTGAAGAACCTGTCGCGTCCGCAGGTGGCGATGCTGCTGGAACAGCGGCTGGGGCTTTTGTATTACCGCTGCGGTGTGCAGGGGCAGCCGGCCGATCCGTTGTATCCATTCGAGGAATGGTTTGTGGACGAGCTGAGCGCGCAGACGCCGCGTTATGTCACCGATATGGTGCAGACATTCCGGCGTCTGCTGATCGACCTGGGCCGTATGCCGGGGATGGACGATTTCCCCTCGCCGGAGACGGTGCAGAGTACGGCGCCCGCTGGCGGGTATTCGGGTGCATCGCAGGCGTATACCGGGCCGGCCATCGACTTCGGCGAAATCTGGGAGCGCTACCTCGTGCAGACGCTCGCCCCGCCGACGCCGACGCATGCTCTTTCGCAGGCCGACGCCATCGAATGGGGCATACACGCTGCCGAAATTGAACTCGATGACGTGAAAGCTGTGCGCACGCGCAAGACCATGCGCCGGGGCCGCGCCGACACGCTGGTCATCGAGCTGGAAATCGAGGCCAAGGACGGCAATATCGAGCGCCGCGACATCGCCCTCTGTAATGAGGGCAACGAGGGCGCGACACTGTCCGACGAGATCGCCAGCTTCCTCGCCACCTGCCGCAATTCGCGCCCGGTGATCGTGCGGCCGCGCGGCCGTCCGCTGCCGAAAAGCGGGCGCGGCGTTGGTGCGGTCCTGCGCGAAGCCGAGGACGCCGGCGCCATCATCATCCGGCAGTTCGACAAGCCGTCCTGGGAGAAGTTGCAGATTGCCAAGAACTTTTTCCTGTCGAAGGACATGCCCGGTTTCCTCGACTGGCAGCGCGACGCGCGTCCGCTGACGCAGATCCCGCCGCTGGCGCAGATTCTGCAATATCCGTATGTTAAGCAGGAAACCAAGGCCGAGCGGGCGGAGCGGACCGCGGGCGAGGCCGCGACTGCCGCGGCGCCGGAACCGGCCGGCCTGCACGTCCCCACCGGCGCGCATATCATGCTGGGCGATGCGCCTACGGGCGAGGTGTGCTGGGCGCCGTTCGAGACGCAAAACCGGCTGCTGAATTTCGGCCTGCTGGTGACCGGCGACCCTGGTTCGGGCAAGACGCAGACGCTGAACGTGCTCATCGACGGCGTGGTGCGCATGGGCTTCCCTGTGTGCATTTTCGACTTCAAGAACGACTATGTGAGCCGCGAATTCGTCACCGAGCAGGGCTTGCGTGTGCATGACGTGCGCCGCGACGGCCTGCCGTTCAATCCGCTGCTCCCCAGCGCCGACCGCGACGGCCGCGCCAAGCCCATCGAGCACATTTTCACCATCTCCGGCGTGCTGAAGCGCGTGTTCGAGCTGGGCGACCAGCAGGAAGCCCGGCTGCGCGACGCCATGAAGCAGGCGTTCGAGCGCAGCGGCGTGGATACGCAGGCGTGGGTGAATGTGGACACGTTGCGCGTGCCCGCATTCGACGACGTGGTGACTGTACTCCGCGAATACGAAGGAGCAGCGCGATCACACGGCGCGCAACCTGCTGAACCGCCTCAGCCCGCTGTTCGAACTGGGCCTGTTCCCGCGCCAGGAGAGCCGCGCGGGGTCGTTCGAGACCATGCTGGGCGAGCGGCTGGTGCTGTCGCTGTTCGATCTGCCGTCGAACGAAATCAAGTCGGCGCTGGCCGAGCTGATCATCATCCGGCTGCACGGCTTCCTGGTGCGCGGCGACCATCCGCGCAAGCTGACGCGCCTCTTGGTGCTGGACGAGGCGTGGCGCGTGGCCGGCAGCTCGCATCTGGAGAGCCTGGCGCGCGAAGGCCGGGCGTTCGGCGTCGGGCTGGCGATTGGCACGCAATATCCGGGCGATTTGCCGGCGGATTTGTCGGGCGCGCTGGCGACCAAGATTTTCCTGAAGAACCAGCAGCCGGATCACAAGAAGTCTGTCGTGCGGGCGCTGTGCGGCGCGACGTCGGGCGCGGAGGCGCATAAGCTGTTCGCGCATCTGGAAAATCTGGCGATGTTCGAGGGGATTATCCAGAACGATCAGTATGCGCCGTATCAGACGTTCCGGCTGGTGCCGTATTATGCGCGGCAGAGGGCGCCATTGGTGGATGCGGCGGAGTGATGGGCAAGACGCAGTAACAATGACTAAGAAAAATGGAAAAACAACCAAAACCTAGTAAATCTTTTGTCAAGTTGCGAAATCGGCTAAAGACGACAAAAGAACATCTTGAAACAGTAGAAGAGGCTTTGCGAACGAATAGGCGCAAGGATAATTCGCCCCACGTCAGTCATTCTATTGCTCGCAATTCGGAATCGGCGCTCCAGTTATTATACACGCATCTCAATGAATTTCTGAAGTCGATTCTATCTGAGATGTTTAGGAAAAAGCCGCTGCCAATTTCTGGCAAAGCTCAAGGGAGCTTGCAATATCACGAAATAGTTAAGCTAGGTAGTTACGAAGCCATTTGCGAATATATTGTTGATGAAATATTTAGAAAGCTCGACAACGAAAGAAATACTGGCAAGTTGATAAAAAAAATCGTCACCAATACACCCGTTGAAGTTGGTGATGAAATATTTAGTGACGCAATGTATTATGTAGATATACGCCATTTGCTTGTCCATAACTCTTGTCGCGTGGACAAAATATTTGTTGAGAAATATAAAAGCAGGTGTGTAGGGATAAAAGAGGGGGATAAAGTTCCGTCAAGTTCTGGCGTTGCAAAGGAAGCAATTAAAGCCGTCCAAAAACTATGTCAGGAGATTGACCAATCACTTGTTTCTAACGGCTATATCGATCCCAATAGGACTAGTTGTTAAATCCTTCACGCGCAGAAGGTACGTTAGTAGTGTTATGCGCAACAGCTGGTGCATGCGGCAGACTCCCCTCCGCCACCCACAGAAATTCCACCCCCCGTATCCCCCATGCACCACATCACCACGAATCCCGCGCATTTTTCTATAAACTTGCACCGCGCGGTTTTATCGCTAGAAATCTAAGGCAGCGGGAGGAACCGGGCACCGGCATCCCGCCCCGCGCGAGTTTCAGAACCAGACGCCTTTGCCGTTCAATGCCGTATCGAGGAGGTCATCCCATGGCAAATCCATTAGCTGGCGATAGCAAGCCGAAAAGCACCCACCCGGAAGAGTGGCTCAGCATCTTGTTGTCGTTCGTCGTTACCGCAGTCGCCATCATCTTCATCTGGCAGTTCCCCGATTACAAACCGGCGACCGCAGCCAACGGCGGCATGGAGTGGACGATCCCGGTGTGGATCGGCTTTTTCTACGTCATCATCCAGATTGTATTCCTGCTGGTCTCGGCGAGCCAAGTCCGGGCGCTCGGCGTGATCGACTCGGTGGTCTCCATCGTGCCGGTGATCGCCGGCCTTGTGTCGCTGGTGGAAGCCGCGCTCGGCCACCTGAACCTGTCCACCTTCCAGTGGACGACGCTCATGGCGCTGCTGGTGGCCGGCATGTCGGAATTCCTGCTGACGCTGTGGATTCGCTTCGTCATCAACCGCCGCACCATCGGCTTCGATCAAGCCAGCCAGTAACGGCTGACGCGCCGCCAAAGCCATTCCCCCTCTCCCCGGCGCGGGTGAGGGGGATTTTGCACACGGGGCTACGACGCCTGTGTGCTGCCGCATCCAAACTCGGGCCGCCCGCACATCGCCTGCCGGCCCCGATGCCGTCGCCGTGTGCGCTGGACGCCCGGAGCGTTCCCTCTTGATGCGCCGCGGACGGCCGGGCAGCGCGCCCCGAAGCAACGTCCCGCCGACGTTCCCAAATGACCCAGTGATTCTCCCCGCCGAAATAGCCCATTAACCAATGGGTGCTAAGACAGCATGGCCGGTAACCGCCGTTACCCCCAAACCCGCTCAACTGTTTTTGAGGAAGTGCCCGCCATGCGTCCCGCAACCATTGTCCCTGTATTGTCCGTTTGTGTCTCCCTCGGATTGGCCGTCGCCCTGTGGCGCACCTCGGATGCGCTCGACCACCAGACCAAAGCCGCCCACACCTCCGAAATCGCCCGCCTCCAGGCCGAAAACGAAGCCACCACCGCTTCCGCCCGGCTGCTGAACGAAAGCAAGGCCCGTCTCGCCGCCGAGGACCAGATCCACGCCGTCAGCGAAAAGCTCGCCCGTTCCGAGCAGGGCCACGACAAGGCCACCGCCCGCCGCCTCGCCGCCGAGGAACTGGCCCGCATCACCGGCGAAAAACTTGCCCGCTCCGAGCAGGGTCACGACAAGGCCACCGCCCGCCGTCTGGCCGCCGAAGACGATGCCCGCGCCGTCAGTGCCCAGCTCGCCGGGGAAACCAAGGCACGGCTCGCGGCTGAGGCCGAAGTCCGCACCATCGGCCTGAAGCTCGCCGAGGAAACCAAGGCCCGCGAAACCGCCGAGGAACAGGCCCGCACGGCTGAGGAAAAGCGCGTCCAGCAGAGCCAGGCGCCAGCCGTTTCCGCGCCAGTTGCCACAGGCCGGGGCGCGTCACCGGCGGCGGCAGGCGACAACAGCAGCCACCCGGACATTTCCGCCATCATGCTGCCCGGCAATGGCGCCGCCTTCCCCGCCGCACTGCGCATCGGCACCGCCGTGGCCGCAGCGAATGGCGACGGCGGCGTGGCAGGCGCGCGCCGGTGATCAACGCTTCGGGATGCAATCACCGCCGTCCGAACAGCCGCTCGATGTCGCCGCGTTTCAGCTCGACGTATGTAGGCCGGCCGTGATTGCACTGCCCCGAATTGGGCGTCGCCTCCATCTGCCGCAGTAGTGCATCCATTTCGGGAACAGTCAGCCGCCGCCCCGAGCGCACACTTCCATAGCAGGCGAGCTTGGCACAGATGGCGTTCAGCCGTTCCGTCAGGCTCAAAGCCTCGCTCTCGGCCACGGCCTCATTGGCCAGGTCCTGAATGAGGCCCTTGATATCGCTTTTCCCCAGCAGCGCCGGCACCTCGCGCACCATCACCGCGCCGCCGCCGAAAGCTTCGATGGCCAGCCCGAGCCGGGCGAAATCCTCCGCCCGCTCGCACAGCGCCTGCGCCTCGCCGTCGTCCAGTTCGACAATCTCCGGGATGAGCAGCGCCTGCGCCTCGACGCCGCCCGCCGCCAGCCCCGCCTTCAGCCGCTCGTACACCAGCCGCTCATGCGCCGCATGCTGATCGACGATGATCACGGCCTCGTCTGTCTCGGCCAGGATGTAATTCTCGTGGAATTGCGCACGCGCGCTCCCTAGCGGCCTGTGGAGCGCACCGCCGGGGCTGGGAGGCAGCTCGTCCTGCCTCTCCGTCCTCCCCTGCCCTGCCGGCGCGGGCTGCGGGCTATCCGTGCGCCAATCCGCGCCGAATGCACCTCTCGCCGCCTCGAACAGCGGATCGCGCTCGCCGAATCCGCGCGACGGCGGCGGCGCGGGCCGCACGAAGCCGCCGCGAAAGCTGGACACCGTGGCACGGCTCAGCGACGGGCTGGTCTTAGCCGCCGCCGCGCCCAGCGCATCCCTGAGCACAGAAATCACCACCGCGCGCACCAGTCCGCTGTCACGGAAGCGCACCTCCGCCTTGGCTGGATGCACGTTCACGTCCACCTCGTCCGGCGGCAGGTCGATGAACAGCGCCAGCATGGGATGACGGCCGTGCGGCACCAGATCGGCATACGCCCCGCGCACCGCGCCCGCCAGCAGCTTGTCCTTCACCGGCCGCCCGTTGACGAACAGGAATTGCCCGCCGGCGTCATTGCGGTTGAGCGTCGGCAGCCCTGCGAAACCGCGCACCGCGATGGTATCGCGTCCGCCCGCCACCAGCACCGCCTCGCCGGCGAAATCCTTGCCCATGATGCGCCCGAGCCGCTGCCGGAAACCGTCCTCGGCGCCATTAACGACGCACGGCAGATTGAGCCCCGTGCGCTCGCCCGTGGTCAGCGTTACGGCCACGCTGGGCCGCGCCATCGCCAGCCGCTTGACCATTTCGGTGATGGCCATGGTCTCGGCGCGCTCGGATTTCATGAATTTCAGCCGCGCGGGCGTGGCGTAAAACAGGTCGCGCACCTCCACCCGCGTGCCCGGCGCCAGCGCTGCCGGCCGCAGCGGCTCGATCACGCCGCCGTCCACGCGGATTTCCAGCGCTTCCGGCTCGCCCCGCCGCCGCGTGGTGATGGCCAGCCGCGCCACCGAGCCGATGGACGGCAGCGCCTCGCCCCGGAAACCCAGCGTCGCGATGTTGGTGAGATCGCCCTCGTCTAACTTCGACGTGGCGTGGCGCTCGATGCAAAGCCGGAGGTCGTCCGCGTCCATGCCGCAGCCGTCGTCGGTGACGCGGATCAGCGACAGGCCGCCGTCCGCCACCACGATGTCGAGATGCGCCGCGCCGGCATCGATGGCGTTCTCGGCCAGCTCCTTGACGACGCTGGCCGGCCGCTCGATGACCTCGCCCGCGGCGATGCGGTTGATGACCGTCTGTGGCAGTTGACGTACCGGCATGCCCCGCTCCCCGGCAGAGTTCGCCAAACCGGATAGGGCGGCCTTGGCGCAAAAACTCTGCTAAAACAAAGGGAAACGAGCGCCGCGCATATCAGTGAACCCCGGCTTTGCGCTAAGTAGAGTTCGCCAAAGCGGTCTTGCGGCTTGGCGGACTCCGCGAAACAAGGCACCTAAGCGGGCATTCGCTGGCGTGCCAAGGAATGTGCGCTCAGGCGCGGCGCGCAAAACTAAGATCAGCCAGGGCGCCGCCGGAATTCAGGCGGTAAACGTCAGCGCTGGGGCGCCAGCCGTTTGGCCAGCGTGTCCCGCGCGATGCGCTTGCCCAGCTCGACGGCTGGCTGATCGAACGGATTCACCCCCAGCAGGCTGGCGGCGAGAATCGTTTCCATCACGAAGTGCATCATGAGCCCGCCCATGGCCTCCTCGTCAAGACGGGAAAGCTCGATGAGGCGCAGCGGGCGTTTGGCCTCCTGGAAGGCCGGGCCGATGGCGGCGCTCTGCGCTTCCACCAGATCGCCGATGGTGATGCCGCCGAGATACGGAGCGCCGGCAAGCGCCGCCAAATCCGGTGGAATAACAGGCAGCGGGCCGTCCTCGCGCACCCGCAGCACCGTCATCATATGCTGGCGCGGGCCGTCGAGAAACAGCTGCAACTGGCTGTGCTGGTCCACCGGGCCGAGGGCGGCGACGGGCGTGGTGCCCTCGCCGTTTTTCCCCAGACTTTCCGCCCAAAGCTGCACGTACCAGGCGGCGAAGCGTTCCAGACGGTCGGCATAGGGGAACATCACGGTCGTCGTGATGCCCTTGTCCTTGGCGAGGCCGATGCTGACGGCGGCGCCCAGCGCGGGGGCGAAATCCTGCGGGCCGGCGGCGGATTTCAGCGCCTCGATCACGGATTTGGCGCCGGCGCGCACGGCGTAGGGGTCGAGACCGCGCGCCAGCAGCGGCAGCAGGCCGACGATGCTGAAGCCGGAATAGCGCCCGCCGATGGCCGGCGGATGGTCGAGCACCGGGATGCCGAAGCGCTCGCAAACGTCGCGCAGGCCGTTGGCGCCGCCGTCTCTCGGGTCGGACACGGCCAGGAACAGGCGGCGCACCTCCCCGGTCAGCCCCTGGGCGTCCAGGCGCGCCAGAACCGTGAGCATCTGGGCCAGGGTTTCCGCGGTATTGCCCGATTTGGAGATCACCAGGAAGCGCGTGAGCGGCAGGTTGAGGATGTCCAGGCCGCGCGAGAAAGAGCGGGCGTCGAGATTGTCGTAGAAGCGGGTGCGCGGGCGGATTTTCGCGGTGGAACCGCCGTTGTCGCCGGGGATGAACCAGCCGCCGAGCTGCGCCAGCGCCTGGCCGCCGAGGCTCGATCCGCCGGTGCCGAGCACCACCAGCGTCTGCGCGTCCACGCTCAGCTTGGCGAGCGCGGCCTTGGCTTCGTCCAGGTCGGCGGTCTCGCCGATGATGCGGAAATGCGGGAATTCGCCCGAGTGCGCCTTGGCCTGAAGCGCCTTGAAGCCGGGCGTCAGCGCCTCTAGCCAGTGGGCAAGACGTGGCGCCGGCAGGCCATGCTCGCCGATGGTCTTGTCCAGACAGCCGTCGATTGATTGCGTGAAGTGCATGCCGGTTCTCCCATGCAGAGGTCCCCAAAGCGGGCTTTCCGGTTTTGGGGGCAATTCTCCGCGTAAATAAGGACTCTCAGCAGGTATTCCGTGGCCGGCGCTGGAGGGCGCGCGTCTTGGCGAAACTGACGCGGCGCTGACGCTTTGCCGGCCAGGGAATGCCTGCTGAATCCACCTCTTGGGGTTGACGGGTACACGGCTTCCGGGGCGGCATCAACCACGGAAATAGAACGAGAGGAATGACGGAAACGCAAATGGCGGGGTTTTCCCCCGCCCGGCGGCGCCGGCGCATTCTGTGGCACCCGCAGCCCTCAATTCGTGGTGGCCGCCAGCCCCTCCGGCTGACCAACGGCGATCACCAGAAAATCCTTGCTGTTCAGCAGGCGCCCGGCCACGCGCTTCAAGTCTGCGAGTGTTATGGCTTCGACCAGACCATTGCGCTTTTCGATGTAATCCATGCCCAGATTTTCCATCTGGTTGGCCAGGAGCTGACCGGCAATCTTGGCGCCCGAGTTGAAGCGCAGGGCGAAGGAGCCAGTCAGATAGCGCTTGGCATTCTCCAGCTCTTCCGCCGTTGGCCCCTCGGCCGCCATGCGTGCCAGTTCGGCGCGGATCACGTCCAGCGAAACCTTCACCGATTTGTTCTCGGTGCCGACGCCGCCCAGGAACACGCCGCCCTTTTTCAGCGGATAAAGATAGGAGTGCACCGAATAGGCCAGCCCGCGCTTCTCGCGCACCTCGTGCGTCAGCCGGGAGGCAAAGCCGCCGCCGCCCAGGATGTAATTCATCACATATGCGGCGACGAAATCAGGGTCATTGCGCTTGATGCCCGGCAGGCCGAAATTCACCACCGATTGCGGCACCGCCATGGGGATGACCTCGATGCGCTCGCCCTTGGGCAGCACCACCTCGGGGATTTCCGGCGTCGAGGCTTTCTCGGGCAGACCGCCGAAAATCCGGTCAAGCTCGGCTTTCAGCTCTTCCGGCTTGATATCGCCGACAACGGCCACCTTCAGATTGTTTCTGGCGAACGCCGCCTTCACGAAAGCCCTGAGATCGTCCGGCATGATGGCGGGCACGCTCTCCGGCGTTCCCTTCGGCGGCCGGGCATAGGGATGATCGCCGAACGCCAGCTTGAACCAGCGGTTCGCCGCCACGGTATCGGGATCGTTCTTTTCCATGGTGAGCCTGGAAATGGTGGCGGCGCGCATGCGCTCGACATCGGCCGCTTCGAAACGCGGCTGGGTCAACGCCAGACGCAGCAGATCGAAGGCCGCGGCCCGATTGACGGTGAGGGTCTGCAAATCGCCAGTAAAGCTGTCCAGCGAGGCGGAGAACGACAGCTTCATCGCCAGCTCTTCCATGCGCTGCTGGAAATCGTGGCTGGGCAGATCGCCGGCGCCTTCGTCGAGCGTCGCGGCGACGATATTGGCGAGCCCCTCCTTACCGGCGGGATCGGTGGCCGCGCCGCTCCTGAATCCGAATTGCAGGGCGATCAGCGGCACAGTGTGATCTTCCACCAGCCAAGCCTCGATCCCCTTATCGCTGACCACCTTCTGGATGTTCATGGCGAAAGATTGCGTCAGTGTCAGCGTCATGAGCACCAGTGCTGTAAAGAGGGTGAGGAAAACGCGGGCAGGATAAAGGCCGCCGCTTGAGCGAACCTGGAGAGGATGGGTCACAGCGATCGCTCCGTTAGTGAATCATGCCGCCGGGCTGAGCAGGCCCCGAGGGCGCCGCCTTGGCCGTCTTCGACGGCAGCGGAACCAGCAGGCCCGTCACCGAGCGTTTCATGTCCAGATACTTCTGGGCGGCCGTTTTGATATCGTCCAGCGTCACCGCCGCCAGCCGCTGCGGACGCGCCTCGACGTCCCCGACCGTCTCGCCGGTGGCCAGGGCCCAGCCGTAGATGCGCGCCATGCTGGCCTGATTGTCCGAGTTGTAGACGATGCCGGCGATGGCGGCGTTGCGGGCGCGGTCAAGCTCTTCCTGGGTCACGCCGTTCTGGCGCACATCGGCGAGAACTTCGTCGATGATGTGCTCCACCTCCTCCAGCTTGGTATCGGGGGCGGCCACGGCGTAGAAGCCCAGGCTGCCCGAGTCGAGGCCTGTGCCGGAGTACCAGCCAGTGGTGGACGACGCCTTTTTGTCCTTCACCACCAGCCGCGTATACAGCCGCGAGGTGTTGCTCGATCCCACGATCTTGGCGAGGAGTTCCAGCGCCTCGGCCTCGCGCGGCTGGGCGGTGGTATCGCTCACCGTCAGATATTGGCGCTGTATCGTCGCCTTGCCGGCGCGCTCGTCCTTCAGGATCACCCGGCGCTCGGCCGGCTGCTCGGGTTCCTTCGGGCGCATCCTGGGCGTGATGGCGGGATTGGCTGCCAGTTTGCCGTAGGTCTCTTCAATGAGGGGCATGATTTCCGCCGCATCCACATCCCCCGCGACAACCAGGATGGCGTTATTCGGTGCGTAAAAATGCTTGTAAAACGCCAGCGCGTCCTCGCGCGTCAGTCCCCGGATTTCGTTCTCCCAGCCGATGATCGGAATGCGGTAGGGGTGGGCGGCGAACTGCGCGGCGTTGATCTGCTCGCCCAGAATGCTGGCCGGATCGTTGTCCACCCGCATGCGGCGCTCTTCCAGGATCACCTTAAGCTCGGTCTTGGCGTTTTCCTCGTTGAGCGTGAGGTTGGCCATGCGGTCGGCTTCCATGCGCATGACCAGCGGCAGCCGGTCCTTCGCCACGCGCTGGAAATAGGCTGTGGCGTCGTGGCTGGTGAAAGCGTTGTCCTGGCCGCCATTGCGGGCGATGATCTTGGAAAAGTCGCCCGGCGCGATTTCCTTGGTGCCCTTGAACATCAGATGTTCCAGGAAATGGGCGATGCCGGATTTGCCGGCCGGCTCGTCCGACGACCCGGCGCGGTACCAGACCATATGCGTCACCACCGGCGCCCTGTGGTCCGGCAGCACCACGACTTCGAGCCCATTGGCAAGCTTGGTATGGAAGGCACGGCCCTGCGCGTGGGATTTCTCGCTGGAGGCGGCAATCAACATCATGGCGGCTGCACACAAAATCAGGCTGAGGGTGAGGAAACTGCGGCGTGGCGCAGCGGCTTTTACGAGACTCTATGGGCTGTTCTACGGTGTTTTTGAGGAGTTGGATGATACTGCCCTTGCAAGCGGACATCCACGGCCGCTGTTGTGCCACGGAAGTTGCACGCGGCCAAGCTCTTTCGAAGGTGCGGTGTATTAATATATAACACATCGCGCACGCTTCCGGGCGTCTTTTTTCCACGCAAGGTTAATGAAAATACACCTAATTCTGCTTGGTATCGACGTCCTCGGCACCTTCCTCGCCGCGTCTCTTCACAGTGTCTTTCAGCCACTGAGGACGGCAGCGCTCCTGTGCGCCGGTATTCTTGTTGAATTCCTCGATATTGCCTTTGCCGCTCCAGTCGCCCTCGTCGCAATATTTCTGCTGCTTCTCGGCGGCGGCCTGCTTGGCGGTCTTTTTGCTGGCGTCTTTATCGACAGGCCAAGCCTGCTTGGCGGTTTTTTCGCGCTCGCCGGGCTGCGGCAGGTTGGTGGTGGGCGGCACGACGATGCCCGGCCGGTCCGGCAGGTCGGGCTCGTCGCCCTTTTTGCCGGTGAAATTCAGGCCGACCGCCTCAAGAATGGGGGCGTTGACGCTGACGTCAGTGCCGGAACAGCCGCCGAGCAGCAGGGCTGCAAGCAGCGCGGCGAGGGTGCCGCCGGCGGTGATTGTGCGTCCAACACGGATCATGGCTCTGTCTCCAGCGAATCTATCGCAAGTCCGAATATATAACGCGCTTGTACGCCCCGCTGGAAATCCTGCCCCGTTTGCGGCTGGTGTCAACAGGATTTCCAGCGGATAAGGCGTACTAGCAGACTTAAAGCGCTAGTGCAGCTTATCCTAGGCAAGTTCGCTCGCGAGTGTGCAGCATGCATGTGCGAACTTTTGCCTAGGGCTGCACTAGTGGTTTTTTGCGACGTTTTTATGTTTCACGCGAGTCCGCGGCCGGCTTTTGCCCCAGAAAGAATGCGTCGAACAGCAGCCCGGCCACGCCGCCGACGATGGCCACGTCCGCGATATTGAAGATGTAATCGAAGATCAGCAGGCGGGCTTCGAACGGGTGGAAATAGAAAAAATCGGCCACGGCACCGTACAGCGCCCGGTCGGTAGCGTTGCTCAGCGCGCCGCCGATGACCAGCCCGAGGCACACCGCCATCCACTTGGATTGCGCCCGTACCAGCCACGCGGTCAGCAGCAGCGTGGCGACGATGGAGACGCCGATGAGGATCATCTGCCCGCCGGCGTCCTGCGGCAGCAGGCCGTAGGAAATGCCGGGGTTCTTCACCAGCTTGAGCTGGAAAAACGATGTGATTTCAACTGGCCCGCGCTCGCCTATGCGGTAGACGTCGAGCATCCACCATTTGTGCACACGGTCGGCGGCATAGGCGAGGATCGCGGCGATGAGGCCGAGTTGGGTGAACGTTCCCCAGATTGGCTGCTTGTTACTCATTACGGTTCCCAGATATGCCTCACCGTGGCGGGGGAAGCGCGTTCCCCCTGCCCTTTTGGAACTTACCGCCGCGCGTCGAACTCGCGGACCGCCGCGGCGTCGCGCGGGCTGAGGTCCGGGAACTCCGGGTCGGAGCCGACGTCGGCCGAAATCTTCCACGAGCGGGCGCACTTCCGGCCCTCGGCCAGCTTCGGCACCACCGCCACGCCGTGCGACGTCGTCCAGCCGGAACGCCCCGGCGGGCGCTGTGCCCGGTCTTCAGCGTCGCGGCGCTGGTGATGGCGATCTCGGCCCAGTCCGCGTCCTTGGCGACGGCGGCCAGCTCCTTGTCGTCGATGTAGATCTCCGGCGCCGCCTCCAGGCTGGAGCCGATGCGCTTTTCGCGCCGCTCCACCTCCAGCGCGCCGGTCACGACGCCGGCGCACCTGCCGCAGCGTGCTCCCACGTCGCCGCCAGCGCCGTCGTCGCTGCCACTCCGCCGGGATCTCCGGGAACTGTGCGCAGATGCACCGAGCCCGTCGTCATCCGGCATGCGCGCGAGCCACGCCTCTTCGCATGGTGAAGCACAGGATCGGCGCCAGCCACGCCGTCAGGCAGTTGAACAGCTCGTCGAGCACGGTCAGGCAGGCGCGCCGCTTCAGGCTGTCGAATGCGGCTCGCAGTAAAGCGCGTCCTTGCGGATGTCGAAATAGAACGCCGACAGGTCCACTGTGCAGAAGTTGAACAGCGCCGAGAACACGCGCTTGAAATCGTAGTCGTCGTATGCCTTGCGCACCACGCCGTCCAGCTCGAACAGCCGGTGCAGCATGTACGCGCTCCAGCTCGGGCATGGCTTCGCGTGCTCGCACCGCGCAGGTCCGGCGTGATAATGCGCCAGGTTGCCCAGCAGGAAGCGGAAGGTGTTGCGCAGCTTGCGGTAGACTGTCGGCGCTCGCCTGCACGATGCCCGGGCCGAAGCGGATGTCGTTGGAGTAGTCGGACGACGCCACCCACAGGCGCAGGATTTCCGCGCCGCTCTGTCTTCGTCACGTCCTGCGGGCTGAGGCGCGTTGCCCTTGGACTTGGACATCTTCTCCTCGCCCTTCTCGTCGAGGATGAAGCCGTGGGTCAGCACGGCGTCGTAGGGCGCCCGGCCCGCGCGTGCCGCAGCTCTCCAGCAGCGACGACTGGAACCAGCCGCGATGCTGGTCCGAGCCCTCAAGATAGAGGATCGGCGGGCCAGCTTCAGGTCGCGGCGCTTGTCTTCCAGCACGAAAGCATGGGTCGAGCCGGAGTCGAACCAGACGTCGAGAATGTCGCGTCACCTGCTTCCAGTCGGCGGGCTTCGGCCACGAGCCCGTCGAGGAAACGCTCGCGCGCGCCCTCGGCGAACCAGGCGTCGGCGCCCTCCTCGGTGAACGCCGCCGACGATGCGCTCGATCAGCTCCTTGGAGCCGTTGAATTCGGCGTTGGGGATGACTTCGCCGGTCTTCTTGTGGACGAACACCGTGATCGGCACGCCCCAGGCGCGCTGGCGCGACAGCACCCAGTCGGGCCGCTGACTCGATCATGCCGCTGATGCGGTTGGCGCCCGGTCTCGGGATGAAGCGCGTCTCGTCGATGGCCGCCGATCGCCAGCTCGCGGATGGACCGGGCCTTGCGCTGGCCCTTCACCTTGATGCGGCTTGTCGATGGCCACGAACCACTGCGGCGTGTTGCGGAAGATCACCGGCGCCTTCGACCGCCAGCAATGCGGATATTGATGCTTCAGCCGCCCGCGCGCCAGCAGCGCGTTCGGCCTCGATCAGCGCCTGGATGACGGCGTCGTTGGCGTTGTCGAACTTGCCCTTGTCGTCGATGACGCGCTTGGGCTCGGCGCCGCCGAACAGCGGCACATGCTCGAAGTAATAGCCGTCCTCGCCGACCGTGTGCGGCACGTCGTCGATACCCGCCTCGGCGAAGCTCTTCTTGTTGGCGACGATACAGGCCGTAGTCGTCGGCGCCATGGCCGGGCGCGCAGTGCACGAAGCCCGTGCCGGTGTCTTCGGTGACGAAGTCGGCCGGGTACAGCCGCACCTCGAAGTCGTAGCCGCTGCTCGTGGAACGGATGCCGGCAGACCATGACCCGGCCGGATCGACGAGTTCCGAGCCGGCGCCATTCCTCGATGCGGGCGGCTTCGATGCACGCTCTCGGCCAGCGCGATCGGACAGCACCAGCAGATCGCCGGGCTTGGCCCAGTTGTCCGTCGGGCGCGGCCGTCACCTCGATAGAGGCCGTAGTCGATGTTGTTGGAAAAGGCGATGGCGCGGTTGCCGGGGATGGTCCACGGCGTGGTGGTCCAGATGACCACCGACGCGCCTTCAGCTCTTGGGCAGCTTGCCCGCGAGCGGACTTGACCACCGGGAACTTCGACGAAGATCGTCGGGCTGGTGTGGTCGTGATACTCGACCTCGGCCTCGGCCAGCGCGGTGCGCTCCACCACCGACCACATCACCGGCTTGCAGCCCTGGTACAGCGAGCCGTTCATGGCGAACTTCATCAGCTCGCCGGCGATGATCGCCTCGGCGTCGAAGCTCATGGTGGTGTACGGGCTGGTCCCAGTCGCCCTCGACGCCCAGCCGCTTGAACTCCTCGCGCTGCACGTCGATCCAGTTGCTGCGCGAACTCGCGGCATTCGCGGCGGAATTCGACGACGGGCACGTCGTCCTTGTTCTTGCCCTTGGCGCGGTATTGCTCCTCGACCTTCCATTCGATGGGCAGGCCGTGGCAGTCCCAGCCGGGCACATAGGCGGCGTCCTTGCCCATCATCTGCTGCGAGCGGACGATCATGTCCTTGAGGATTTTGTTCAGCGCGTGGCCGATGTGGATGTTGCCGTTGGCGTAGGGCGGGCCGTCGTGCAGCACGAATTTCTCGCGGCCCTTGGCCGCCTTGCGCAGGCGCTTGTAGAGGCCGAGCTTCTCCCAGCGCGCCAGCAAGCTGCGGCTCAAGCTTCGGCAGGCCCGCCTTCATGGGGAAATCCGTCTTGCGGCAGGAACAGCGTCTCGCTCCAGTCGCGCGTCTGGCCGGCGGCGGCAGCGGGCTGGGTTGTCGCGGCAGCGGCGGGTTTCGCGGCGGCGGAGTCCGTGGAAGCTTTGCCCTTGGACTTCGCTTGCGCCTTCTGTTTGCTCTGATCTGGAGCGGGCGCGGGAGTCTTCTTTTGCATGGATGTGCCAATTGTTTTGGAATCGCGGGAATGTCCGGCTGGTCTTAGCAGCCGCCGGGGCGATAATCCAGTGCCGGGATTCGGGCGGGGGATGCCGGAGAGCAGGAGCAGAAGCGTCTGATGAAAATGGCTACCCGGCAGAACGGTTTTGCGAGGCGGTGTCTGCACCTGCCTCGCCGCATCAATAACGCTTCAGCTTTGCGGATACCTCCGGCGGATTTGTTGTTCAAGTTCATTCCATTGGCTTAGATCAAATCCGCATCTCACCGCTGCGTCGCGCATATTCTCGAATGTTAAATCGCAAGGTGCGCAGTCTGCATTCATGTGATAATACGAAAATAACATATTAGATCTCGCGTATGTCCCAATAACATATTCAACCAGGCCATAGAAGTACCTTTTGTTTACATCATTCTCGCCAACCTCGTTGGCTTGGCGCAGCCTCGCTGCCAGGACTTGTAAATCCTGACACAGTTTGGTGATACAATACTGGAGATCTTTATCACCAAACTGAGCACATTCCCTGAGGATCGGCAGTGAACTCTCTGGAATTGCTGGAATACGATCAGGACACAGCGTCACCCTATACTGACAATCTGGCAGCGGCATTTCATTTGTGCTCCTCCTCAAAGCCGCACCACAATTCTCTGCATATTCGCGAATGGCGATCAACGCATTAGGCAGCACGATGCGAGCCGATATCAGGGACCTGTTACGCCGCTCATCTTCCATCTTTTGAGCGTGATCGATCTGGCACATGACCGCGACGAACGCGGCGGCTGCGCTGACGAGCGATAACCCTCCAACAACCAGCTCCTGATAGTCATGGAGGCTATGCTCCCACGCCCATGGAGTGGCGAAGACAACGCTTGCGCCAAGTCCGACAATAAAGCCCAGAAGTATATCGAGATTGATAAAACGCATCTCAGCCCCCCCGTAAGCGATCAACTGACCGCACCGACCCGTCCATCATGCCCGAAGCCGATGTGGATGTGGCCGTTCGCATAGGGCGGGCCGCTTGTTTTGGAACCGCAGGAATGTGCGACTGGTCTTAGCAGCCGCCGGGGCGATAATCCAGTGCCGGGATGCGATTGCGGTTCGCGGCAATCGGCTCGCATCACGGTCAGGAAGAGGATGGGCGGCGGAAAGTAAAAACGGCCGGGAGCATAAAGCCGCCAGCCGCCGGATCAATTGGTCGGAGTGGCGTGATTCGAACACGCGACCCCCTGCTCCCGAAGCAGGTGCGCTACCAGGCTGCGCCACACTCCGCCATAGCCAAGCTCTTACCCCACTGAAGCGACATTCGCAAGCGTCTGAGGGTGCGCTTGGGCACAATTCGCCGAAATTACCGCTGAAACCGGCAGGTTCGTCTCACAGCGGCGTGGTACCCCCTAGGGGAATTGAACCCCTGTTACCAGATTGAAAATCTGGCGTCCTAACCATTAGACGAAGGGGGCGTACTGCACACCGGTGATGCGGATTGTATAGTGGTGAATCTGGCGTCTGACAAGACCAGATGGCAGGACTTGCACACACACTCCGAAAGTTATTGCGCCTTGGGATCGGCGAGGTCCTCGATGATGAATTCGATGCGGTCGCGCCCGCCCCAGGTGTCGCGGTTGAGACGCCCCGCCACATGCATGGGGCTCGACTTCGCCGCCATCAGCGCGTCGCCCAGCGGCGTCTCGGCGGCGCGGAAGGCCACCGCGTCGAGGCTCGCACCATCGGCCGATTGCAGCCGGCAGCGCAGATGCGCCCGCCCCGCCAGCTTCACCGGCCCGATGCGGTGCATGGGCAGCACGAATCGCGGATTGGGATTGGCAGAGCCATACGGCCCGCACTTCTCCACCTCCTCCACCAGCGCGTGCGTCGCGCCCTTGGCCGTCAGCACGCCGTCCATGTCCAGCCCGGCCACTTGCCGCGCCTGGGCCGCGCTCGCGCTCAACTGCTGCTCCAGCACGGCGAGGCAATCGTCCCAGCGGGCGCGCTCGACGGTGATGCCGGCCGCCATGGTGTGCCCGCCGCCCTTCTTCGCCGCGCCCGCCTCCACGGCCGCCGCGCACCGCCGCGCCGATGTCCACGCCGGCCATCGACCGCGCCGAGCCGGTGCCTTCGCCCAGCGCGTCGTCCCAGGCGATGGCGAGGCTGGGCCGTTGCCATCGCTCGGTCAGCCGGCTCGCCAGCAGGCCGATGATGCCCTTGTGCCAGCCCGCCGACGAGGCCACGATCAGCGGCATAGCAGGCTTGGCGGCCAGCAGCACCTCGGCCTGCGCCATGGCTTCCACCAGCATGGCGGCTTCCATGTCCTGGCGCTCGCGGTTGAGGCGGTCGAGCGTGCCGGCGATCTCGCGCGCCTCGGCGTCGCTGGTGGTGGAAAGCAGCTTCGCCCCCAGCGAGGCGTTACCGATGCGCCCGCCGGCGTTGATGCGCGGGCCGAAAACGAAGCCGAGGTGATACGGCGTCGGCGCCGCATTGAGAGCCGCCGCATCGCCCAGCGCCTTCAGCCCCTCGTTGAGCCGCCGCCGCATGATCTTCAGCCCCTGCGAGATGAAGGCCCGGTTGACGCCGGTGAGGGCACCACGTCGCACACCGTCGCCAGTGCCACGATGTCCAGCCAGCTCATCAGGTCCGGCTCGGCCGTGCCGTTGGCGTAGAAGCCGTCCTGGCGCAACTGCCGCGTCACGGCCACCAGCAGCAGGAACACCACGCCGGCCGCGCACAGATGCCCCTGCCCGCTCAGATCGTCCTGGCGGTTGGGGTTCACCAGCGCATGCACTTCGGGCAGTTCCGCACCCGTCTGATGGTGATCGGCGACCACCACATCCACGCCGCGCCGCGCCGCAAGCTCCAGCGGGCCATGGCCGGTGGTGCCGCAATCGACGGTGATGATGAGCTGCGCGCCGCTGTCGATCAGGCCGCCGATGGCGTCGGCGTTGGGGCCGTAGCCTTCCGTCAGGCGGTCGGGGATGTACATCCGCGCTTCCCGGCCGTGGGCGGCGAAAAAGCGCTTGAGCAGCGCGGCGGAGGAGGCGCCGTCCACGTCATAGTCGCCGAAAATGGCCACGCGCTCGCCCTTGACGATGGCCCGCGCCACGCGCGCGGCGGCCCGGTCCATGTCCACCAGCGAGGCCGGGTCGGGCAGCAGGCGTTTCAGCGTCGGGTTCATGATGTCGGGCACGTCGTCGAGGCGCATGCCGCGCGAGGCGAGAATGCGGCCGAGCAGCTCGTGCAGGCCGTGGCGCTGGCTGATGGCGGCGGCG
This sequence comes from uncultured Alphaproteobacteria bacterium, assembly GCA_963827885.1. Classification (GTDB taxonomy): domain Bacteria; phylum Pseudomonadota; class Alphaproteobacteria; order Rhizobiales; family Rhodomicrobiaceae; genus CAWHDD01. Next base: position 298,292 of record CAWHDD010000021.1, read on the forward strand.
AGGGGCGCGGCGTCGAGGGACAGACGGTCGAACCAGGTGAATCCGCGTACCGAGCGGACAACGCCGAGAAACGGCTTCTGCGCCGCGCGCGGCGGCTCAAGGTTCAAGGTCAGCATGCGGGACTCCAGTGAAACTGAAGCCACATTAGACCTGATTCGGGCGGCGGGTTTGACCTAAGCGGAATTTTCTGGGGTTGCCAACAGGTTGAGGCTTTGCATTGGTTTTGCCAGGGTGCCGGAGAGGGGCGGCTTGATCTGCGCGATTGGCCGTTTGCTGGCGTCCGGGATACGAGCTGTGAGCGCCGGAAGTCCGACCATAGGAACTGGGCGGATACGGGTCGCTTGAACACGGGGCAGCAGACGCCGAACACGTTAGTGGATGAATAGGTGAAAGGACTTTGAGCACATTGCGAAAGCGCGACTATGCCTCGGGTAAGTCGAGCTTGACGCCGAAGTGGCCTTGATCTCTTCCGCGATCACGAGACCAACCGCCGACGATCATCGCAGGGCATTGCGCAACCCACACATTTACACCGGGCGTCGCAGCGGCTAATGCCTTACGGAACTTCCGCGCATTTTCTCGACTTAGGTAGCCGACGGTGCTGCCGCCAATGTCAACTCGCACCGCGCAATCATCGTGAGGATTATCGTTTTCCAGTATCAAGTGCGCCATGCACTGATACTCGTGCCCGTCTTCGGTCTTACCACCACATATCTGCGACAACTCATTTTGGTAGTGACTCTCGCCTACAACGTCGATTGCAAATACACCGCCACCGTTATGGATTGTGGCTACCAGCGTCTCCTTTTTTGAAGCCCGCTTGTTTCCGAAAAGCCAAGATAGCATTTTCCCTCTTCATGTTGCCCCTGGGTCTAACGCGTCACCGCGCAGAGCGCGACTAACCGCAGGCGATGTGGCGCACAACCACGCCACTTCAGGTTTTGGAGGCTGAGCAGACTATATATGCTCACTCTGCAACTTTCGAAAATCGCCCCGACGCGCGAAAATGTGCGCTTCCGCCACCGGACAGTGCAGCACCGCCCATTCGCTGGCGAGACCGGAGAAGTCCGCTCAGCCGAGAAACTTCCCGTCCTTTTCGTGCTGCGTCTTCACCCAGCGCACCGTGCCGGTGCTGCTGCGCATGATCACCGTGTTGGTCTCGATATAGCTGTCGTGGAATTTCACGCCGGACAGCAGCGAGCCATCGGTGACGCCGGTCGCCGCGAAAATCACGTCGCCGCGCGCCATATCCTCCACGGTGTATTTGCGGCTCAGATCATGCAAGCCGAACTCGGCGGCGGCCATGCGGTGGCCTTCGTTCACGGCCAGGCAGCCGGCCCTGCATCTGCCCGCCGATGCAGCGCAACGCCGCCGCGGCCAGCACGCCTTCAGGCGCGCCGCCGACGCCGAGATAGATGTCGATGCCGGTTTCCAGCGGCTTGGAGGTGTGGATGACGCCCGCAATGTCGCCGTCGCTGATGAGCTGGATGGCGGCGCCGGCGATGCGCACTTCCTCGATGAGCTTGGCGTGGCGCGGACGGTCGAGAATGCAGGCTGTCAGCTCGGACACGGATACGCCCTTGGCCGCCGCGAGGCGGGCCAGGTTTTCGGCGGCGGAGAAATCCAGATCGCAGGTGCCGGGCGCGTAGCCGGGGCCGATGGCGATTTTCTCCATGTAAATGTCGGGCACCTTCAGCAGGCTGCCCGGCCCGGCCACCGCCAGCACGGACAGCGCGTTGGGCAGCGCCTTGGCGCACAGCGTCGCGCCTTCCAGCGGATCGACGGCGATATCGACGACTTCGTCGCCCTGCCCCAGGCCGATGTCTCGCCGACGAACAGCACGGGGGTTTCGTCGGGCTCGCCCTCGCCGACGACCACGCGTGCCGCGGACGGCCAGACGGTTCAGCTCCTCGCACATGGCGGCGGCGGCGGCCTGATCGGCGGCAAGCTCGTCGCCGCGCCCGCCGCGAGGCGTGCGGCGGCCACGGCGGCGGCTTCGGACACACGGGCCACTTCCAGGGACAAGGCGCGCGTCAGCGGTGTGCGAAGTCGTCGCTCACCGGACGGCGGAATTCCCTCTCGTCATGCATTCCTCTCTCTTGCGGCGAGGGCTGCTCACCAGCTTTCGCGCATCACAATTTTTCGATACGGATCATCTGCGGCGGACAGTCCACATGGCCATCCGTCTCGATGGCGTCCAGCGCCGCGCGGATGGAAGCTTCGAGCGTCGGGTGGGTGATCATCACCACGGGCGTCGGCGTACCGCGCCATCGCGCGGCATTTGCTGGCGGCATGGGGCGGACGGCGCTGCACGATGCTTTCCAGCGAAATCCCCTGCTCCGCCATGCGGCTGGCGATGGCCGCGAAGGCGCCAGGCCGGTCGTAGACCGACAGCCGGATGTAGTAGCCGCCTTCATGGGCACGCATCTGGGCGCGCTGGTAGGGCTTCAAGTGGCGCGTCGCCACGCCGAACGCCGGGGCCACGAGGCCGCGCGCGATGTCGACCAGGTCGCTGACCACGGACGACGCCGTCGGCCCCGCGCCGGCGCCCGCGCCCGACCAGCAGCAGATCGCCGACGAAATCGCCGTCGACGGCCACGCAGTTGGGGACGCCGTCGACCTCGGCGATGGCGCGATTGCTTCGGCACCATGGCCGGATGCACGCGCTGCTCGATGCCGCTTTCGGTGCTCAGCGCCACGCCCAGCAGCTTGATGCGGTAGCCGAGTTCATCGGCCGCCTCGATGTCGGCCGGCCGTGATGGCCCTCGATGCCCTCGATGTAGATCGTATCCAGCGAAACATCGGTGCCGAACGCGAGGCTCGTCAGGATGGCGAGCTTGTGCGCGGTGTCGAAGCCGCTCGATGTCGAAGGTGGGGTCCGCCTCGGCGTAGCCGAGCGCGCTGGGCCTCGTCGAGGACGTCGGCGAAGGCGCCGCCCTCGTTCTGCATGCGCGATGAGGATGTAGTTGCAGGTGCCGTTGAGGATGCCGTAGACGCGCACGACCTCGTTGCCGGCGAGGCTTTCGCGCAGGGTCTTGACGACGGGGATGCCGCCCGCGACCGCCGCCTCGAAGTTCAGCGCGACGCCGCTCGCCTCGGCGAGCTGCGCCAGCGCCGCGCCATGCTGGGCGAGCAGCGCCTTGTTGGCGGTGACGACGTGCTTGCCGGCCTTGAGCGCGGCCTCGACGGCGGCCTTGGCCACGCCGTCGCTCGCCGCCGATCAGTTCGACGAACACGTCGATATCGCGGCGACTGCGCCAGCGCCACCGGATCGTCGAACCACTCGGCCTCGGCCAGGTCCACGGCCGCGATCCTTGTCGCGGTCGCGCGCGCAGACGCCGGTGATCACGATGCTGCGGCCGCAGCGCTCGGCGATCGCTCCGCCATGGCAGCCGAGCAGTTGCAGAACGCCTCCGCCCGACCGTACCGAGACCGGCAACCCCAATTCTCAAGGCGGTTTCATGCCAGCCCCGAGACTGTTACCGGCCCTGACGCGGAGGCTAGCGGCACGACGTTGTGCAGCGTGGTGTCGGCGTCGGACAGGAACTTCTTGATGTTGCGCGCGGCCTGACGGATGCGGTGCTCGTTCTCCACCAGCGCGATGCGCACGATAGCCCTCGCCGTACTCGCCGAAGCCGACGCCCGGGCGACACCGCCACGCTGCGCCTTCTCCAGCAGCAGCTTGGAGAACTCCAGCGAGCCGATGGACGCGATCATTTCGCGGCAGCGGCACCCAGGCGAACATGGTGGCGGGCGGCGCCGGGATGTCCCAGCCCGCGCGGGCCAAGGCTTTCGACGAGGCAGTCGCGGCGGCTCTTGTAGATCTGGCGCATTTCGTCGACGCAGTCCTGCGGGCCGTTGAGCGCGGCGGCGGCGGCGACCTGGATCGGCGTGAAGGCGCCGTAGTCGAGGTAGGATTTGACGCGCGCCAGCGCCGCGATCAGCCGCTCGTTGCCGACGGCGAAGCCCATGCGCCAGCCGGGCATGGAGTAGGTCTTCGACAGCGAGGTGAACTCCACCGCGACGTCCATCGCGCCCGGCACCTGCAGGATCGACGGCGGCGGCGCGACGTCGAAGTAGATTTCGGCATAGGCGACGTCCGACAGGATGATCAGGTCGTGCTTGCGGGCGTAGTCCACGATTTCCTGGTAGAAGTCGAGGTCGGCGATATATGGCGGTCGGGTTGGACGGATAGCTCAGCACCAGCGCCAGCGGCTTCGGGATGCTGTGGCGCACGGCGCGGTCCACGGCGACGCATGAAGTCATCGTCGGCGCTCGGCCGGCATATGCGCGGATCGCCGCGCCGGAAATGATGAAGCCGAACTCGTGGATCGGATAGGTCGGGTTCGGCACCAGGATCACGTCGCCCGGCGCGGTGATGGCCTGCGCCATGTTGGCGAAGCCTTCCTTGGAGCCGAGCGTGGCGACAACCTGCGTGTCGGGGTTGAGCTTCACGCCGAAGCGGCGCTCGTAATAGGCCGCCTGCGCCTTGCGCAGGCCCGGAATGCCCTTCGAGGCCGAATAGCGGTGGGTGCGCGGCTTCTGCGACGGTCTCGACCAGCTTGTCGACGATGTGCTGCGGCGTCGGCAGGTCGGGATTGCCCATGCCGAAGTCGATGATGTCGTCGCCGCGCAGGCGGGCCGCGGCCTTGAGCTTGTTGACCTGCTCGAAGACGTAAGGCGGGCAGGCGCTTTATGCGATGAAATTGTTTCTGCGACTCGGACATGGGGGAGCCGTTTCCTTTGCTGCCGGTGGCCAGTATAGCTTCGCGGATGGATGCGGCCAAGCGCTCCATCGCGATTACTGCCATATTTTTGTGTTCTCGTGATTCGCGCAAAATCAAGCGCGCCACGCCGGACGGCAAAGCTGAAGATCAGACGGTTGAAAAACTTCCGCGCCTGGCGCCTAACGGGGACGGCTTGAACTCTGTTCTTTGGCCAGATCTCTAATTGTATCATCACGCTCGACCGGCGTGAGAACATTATCGACCTTATTGACAGTGCCAAGATCAGGATAGGGTTGTTCGGCGCAACCGCTCAAGCCAGCCGCCATGGCGGCCAAAACGGCAAACGCCACCAACCCGGTTCTAGCTCGTCTGTTTATGCGTACCGCCATGATTGGCCTCCCTCGGCGCCAACTCTCATTTACGAAAATTGTGTACCTTGCGCAAGTCCCCATACGCAAGGCTGAACGCCGCACCTCCACATCAAGCCAACGGCACTTCCCGTTGTTGATGAAATCCATAATAGTGAACTGTCTGGCACAATTTGGGCTAACACACAATATCCGGCGGGCCACACTCTCAACGCGAAGTTAGCCGCATGTCACACGGGTGCGCTAGAGCCGGGTTGAGAATCGTGTGAATTTCTATTCAAATGTCCCAGCGGCTTGGGAAACGGCCAAACCACGTAGAAGGAATCAAAGGGTATGGGAGAGCACGAAGGCTCAGGCGGACAGGGAAAGGCGTAACCCTTACGCCATCAAAGACCCGGAAGAATTCGCCAAGAACCTGCTCAAGATCTGCGAGCAGGGTTCCAAGGCTCTTTCCGTTGTGCTGGCGGACAAAAAGGGCGGCGGCCCCTGGTCCTTCGCCAATGAAATGGGCGAGACCGGCAAAGTGCTGGCGGGCATCGCCCAGCAATGGATGAAGCAGCCCGAGGAACTGAGCGCGGAACAGAACAAGCTCAACGATAATTTCGTCGAGCTGTGGGGGCGCACCTACCGCCGCATGCTCGGCGAAGAGGTGGAGCCGCTGATCAAGCCGCCGCCGGGCGACGCGCGCTTCCACGACAAGGACTGGACCGAACGGCCGTTGTTCGACTTCTGGAAGCAGGCCTATCTGCTCACGTCGCAGTGGGCGGAAAAGATGATGGATACCGCGCCCGGCGCCGATGACCGCCAGAAGCAGCGCGCCCGCTTCAACCTCAACCTGATCACCAGCGCCCTGTCGCCGTCGAATTTCCCGTTCTCCAACCCGGAAGTGCTGCGCGTCACGGTGGCGGAAAACGCCGAGAACCTGGTGAAGGGCATGACGCAACTGGCGCAGGATCTGAACGATTCCGGCGATCTCATGCGCATCCGCCAGACCGACATGTCCGCGTTCGAGGTCGGCAGGAACATCGCGATTACGCCGGGCAAGGTCGTCTACCAGAACGATATCATGCAGCTCATCCAGTATTCGCCCGACCACGGTGACGGTCTATCGGTGCCGCTGCTGATCGTGCCGCCGTGGATCAACAAATATTACATCCTCGATCTGATGCCGCCGAAATCCTTCATCAAATGGCTGGTGGATCAGGGCTTTACGGTCTTCGTCGTCTCCTGGGTGAACCCGGACGAGCGCCTCGCCGACAAGACCTTCGAAGACTACATGCACGAAGGCATCATGGCGGCCGTCGATGCGGCGGCGAAGATGCCGGGCGGCGCGAAGGTCAACGTGCTCGGCTATTGCGTCGGCGGCACGCTGCTCGCCAGCACCCTCGCCTATATGGCGCAGAAGGGCGATGGACACGATCAATTCGGCGTCGTTCCTGGCGGCGCAGATGGATTTCGCCAAGGCGGGCGACCTGCTCGATCTTCATCGACGACGCGCAGATCAAGGCGTTGCAGCAGATGATGGCCGAGCACGGCTTTCTCGACGGCTCGCGCATGTCGGCGGTGTTCAACATGCTGCGGCCGAAGGATCTGATCTGGCCGTACATCGTCAACAACTACCTGCTCGGCAAGCAGCCGTTCCCGTTCGATCTCTTGTACTGGAACTCCGAATTCGACGCGCATGCCGGCCGCCAATCACGGCTTCTATCTGAACGAGTTCTACAACCACAACCGGCTGGCCAAGGGCGAGATGACGCTGGGCGGCGTGACGCTCGACCTGTCCAAGGTGATGGTGCCCATTTACGAGCTGGCGACGCGCGAGGACCACATCGCGCCGGCGCAGTCGGTGTTCCGGGGGGCGAAGATGTTCGGCGGGCCGCTGCGATTCGTGCTGGGCGCGTCGGGGCATATCGCGGGGGTGATCAATCCGCCGGCCAAGAAGAAATACCAGTATTGGACGGTGGACGGCGGCGACAGCAAGGCGTTTGGCGGCGTGGACCAGTGGCTGAAGGCGGCGACGGAACATTCCGGCTCGTGGTGGCCGGATTATGGGGCGTGGCTGGCGGGCTGGTCGGGCGAGAAGGTGCCAGCGCGCACGCCGGGCGAGGGGCCGCTGCCGGCGATTGAGGACGCGCCGGGGTCTTATGTGAAGGGGTGATGGGGGGCGCTTGCCGTGAACCCCGCCGCACATAAGCATGCCGCCGTGCTCGGATGCGTCAAGGACAAGCCGGCTCCGCCGGTGCTTCGCACCCTTGACTCATCCTGCGCGCGGCAGCATTGGGCTTGTGCATGGCCGGGGCGAGGAATGGTTCCGGCCGAACAAGGAATGCCCGCTTGGGGTAGTGGAGGCGGCGAGGGTGACGCCCGTGGCGGACTCCGGCCAGTTGCTTTCACTCCGAAGCCCCGCGCCAATGTATTGAGCGGCGGAGCCGCGAAGGAGCGGTTGGGCGCAGCACAGAGCGACGACTACTTAGACTCTGGCCAAATTGAAGAACGCCGGCAACGGGCAGTCAAAGCCGCAAGCACGGCGCCCGTGGCGGACTCCGGCCAGTTGCTTACACGCCGGAGCCCCTCCCCCCACGCCGCACTCACTTCTTCAGCACGAACTCACCAATGCGCGCCGCCAACTGATCGGCGAAAAGATCGCCGAAAAGATGGTCGGCGCCGGCGATGGTCTCGAAAACGTGGGCGGGGGACGTCTTGCCCTGCATGCCGCGCCTCCAGCGCCGCGTATTCGGGATCGGCGTCGCCCGCGATCACCAGCACCGGCTGCTTGATGGCCGGCAGCAGATTGGGCGTGAAAAGCCGGGGGCTGGAGCTGTAGTAATCCGCGAAGGCGCCGGCCGTCACTTTCGCCTGCTGGCAGCCGAGGAAGCCAACCTTACCCATCATCGCCGCCATATCGCCCTGCCCCGCGAGCTGGCTGGCCTGGGTGGCGCGTTCGATGAGCACGCCGCGGCCGCGCGCTGCATAGTCCGCCTCGGCGCTTTCGAAGGTTTGTGCCAGCGGCGAGATCAGCACCAGTTTCGTCACCGCCTTGTCGATCTTGTCCGCCTTCTTCTTGGCGTAGAGCGCGGCCTGCGCCCCGCCGCGCCCATGTCCGGCCAGCACGATCTGCGTGGCGCCCTTCGCCTTCAGCCAGCCAATCCAGGCGGCGATTTCTTCCACCGCGTCGTCGTGCCGGTGATCCTGCTCGATGCTGCAATCGAACATGCCGTGCCGCTTGTTGAGGCCGAGGGTCAGCGTGATGGCCAGCGAGGCGATGCCGCGTTCGCGCAGCAGCTCCTGCTGAGCCGAGAGAACCTCCACGCGGTGATGGGCCAGCGTGTCGTGGACGAACAGCACCACCGGGCCGCCGTTCAGCGGCTTGCCCGGCGCCATCTCCAGATTGCCCATCGCGTCGAGCCCCAGAACTTCGGCCGTGACTTCTTCGGCGTGCGCGTGCGGCTGCCAGAGCAGCAGACCGGCGAGAAGGATCAGAAATCTCATGAATGTTGCCCCCAAGCATGACCGTTGCGGATCGAACGCGAATTCGATCCGTTCCCCGCATTCTAGTGGTCCGATCCCAACATTTGCATCCCTTCGCGGCGCGCTCCCGAGCAAATGTTGGGATCATAAGGACCACTAGCAACTTATTGATTCTAGTACAGCTTATCCGCCGGAAGTTCGCTTGCGAGTTTGCGGCAAATGGGTGCGAACTTCCGGCGGGCTGTACTTGTATATCGGCGCGGCATGCGGCGACAGAAGGGCGTTCGGTGAACCTCTGGGCCTTCAGCGCCGGGAGACGCGGAATATGCGGTGAATGTTGTCCACTTTCTTGTGGTAGAACATCGTCTTGCCATCGGCCGTGATGCTCGGTGCCTCGACGAAGCCGTCGATGGCCGCGATGGTCTTGGACGGGCTGAATGGGTCCGTCACCGAACGGCGGCTGGAATGTTCGATGCTGGTCTTGCGCCAGAACAGCGCGCCGGTCATGCGGGTGAAATACAGGTCGAGCCCGTCGGACGAAATGGACGGCGCATATTCCAGGGCTTCGGTATTGACGCTGGCCAGCATGGCGGCGCTGTCGGGCACGCGCTCGAAGTGATCTCCCACGCGGCGGGCGATGAAGATATCGGCGGTCTTGGGCACCGGGCCGCCGGTCAGGTCGCCATCCACGGCGTATAGGTACTGCCCGTCCGGCGTGATCTCGGCGTCGAAATTGACGATGCCGGGCTTCTGCGGCGACACACCCTTGGCGATCTCCACCCCCGTCACCTTGCCGGCCTTGAACTGGCCGCGATAGATCGTTGACAGCGTCTGCTCGTAGCTGCGGGTGGAGACGAAATAGAACACGCCGTTGCGGTCCATGCTCGGCACGCCTTCCAGCGCTGGCGTGTCCACGCCCTCCACCTTGCCGCGATAGTGGAACGTGCCGTCCTTGCCAAGCTCAGCCCAGTGGATGCCGGTGTTCTCGCTGGGGTCGTTGAGATTGTTGAAGAACAGGATGCGGCCGTCGCGGGAGATGAACGGCTCCATGGCGTGGCCCTCGTAGCCGGCGATGGTCACCTGAACGGGGTTGGCGAACTCGGCGGCCATGGCGGCGGGGCTGGCGCCAAGCCATGCGGCGAGGAAAAGTGCGAACAGTTTGAAGGAGATGCGCATGCGAGGTTCCGCTATAGCCGGGGACGGATGCGGCGGTAGGCGGAAATTGTGGCGGAAAGGCGCCGCGCGGCTCCCGTCAGGCGGTGCGCGCCTCCTTCGTATCCGGCCGGTATTCCAGGATGTCGCCCGGCTGGCACTGGAGCACTTCGCAGATTTTCTCCAGCGTTTCGAAGCGCATGCCCTTCACCTTGCCGGACTTCAGCAGCGACACGTTCTGTTCGGTGATGCCGATGCGTTCGGCAAGCTCCTTCGAGCGCATTTTGCGCTTGGCGAGCATGACATCCAGGTTGACGATAATGGGCATGGCTTGGCCTTCGTTAAATCATCAGCCGGTCGGTTTCCTCCAGTTCGCTGGCCCGCCGCATGATTTTCCCCAGGACGAAGAAGAACAAGCCCGCCATGAGGTAATCGGGCCGGATCAGGAACAGCAGGGGCATATCGCCGAGCCAAGGGCTGATGCCGCGCCAGTAGAGGAAATGGTTGAGTGCAGGGTAGGTCAGGGATTGCAGGATGCCAATGAGTCCTAACGCCACGCCAATGCGGACGAAATAGCGCGCGTTCGCCTCGCCAAAAATTTGCCCGGTTCGATAATTGCGCGCCAGCCGGAAGATTTGCAGCAGCCCGTACAGCCATGCGGCACTGGCAAGCGAGAGGAGTCCGAGGACCACGAGGCGCTCGAAAACCGGCATCTCCGCCATCGTCGTTTTCCAGAACTGTGCCGCATGATCCTTACTTAGAGCGATCGTGCCGTTGAAAATCAATGGGTAAAAGACCGCCGCGGCGGTGACTAGCGCCGTGAACACGGCCATCACGGCGAGCAGATTGCACCAGCGGGTGAGATGGATGTCTTTGGACATGGACACACTCCTCTTTCTCAGCACGTCCGGCGCTGTCTATCACGCTTACCGGATTTTGTGCCCTTGAAATCCTGTCAAGGCGGACGCGGCGGGCACAGGGGAACGGAGCCGCCGCGTCCACGCTCTTCCCGCTTAGAAGCGGCGGGAAAGACCTAAGCGGATCTGGGACTGGCCGAAGGCCACGTCGTGTTTGGCGCCGCCGAGCTTCTCCTCGTCGATGCCGAAGCCGTAGCCAATGGCCTCCAGGCGTGCCGCCCAGTTGTTGTCCATGGCGACTTCCGCGCCCAGGCCGAGCGCTAGCCCGGCGCGGACGCCCGAGTCCTTGCCGCCGGCTGAGGATTGAAGCTCAAGGTCGCTGAAGGCGATGCCGGCGGTCGTGTACAGCATCACGCGATCCCAGGCGAAGCCGCCGCGAAGGCGCAGCGAACTCGTCACGTCGCTACTGGCTTTGACCGTCCCCAGACCTGCGATGGTCTTGCTCTCGCTGAAACCCGCGGAGGTAATATCCGCTTCGATGCCTCCGACCCACGGCCCGCTTCTGAAGTTGTAGCCCGCGACAATGCCGCCGCTGAACCCTTCGCCGTTGATATCCGGCGTGCTGTTACCTGTGTGACGGAATTCTGTACCGGTGCCCGCGGCCCCCAGCACGATGCCCATATAGGGCCCCTGCCATTGGGCGAGTGCCCCGGACGGTCCATAGTCCTTGGTTGATCCGTAGTTCAAATCGGCGGCCGCGCTGGACCCGATGGCCGCGAGCGACAGGCCCGCGGCGAGACTTAAGAGACGTGCAATATGCATAGCCGGTACTCCCTCGTTAGGTAAGACTCACGTTTACCGGCTAATATTTATTGTTTTACGATAACTTTGTCAACTACCGCATTAACACCACCACTCCGGCCGCGCGCCGTCAGACGATCGAGCGGTCCCGCTCCTCCAGATCGGAGCCGCGGCGCATGATTTTCCCGAGGATGATGAAGAACAGACCGGCCATGAGATAGTCGGGGCTGAATACCAGCAGAAACGGCATATCGGCGAGCCACGGACTGATGCCGCGCCAGTAGAGGAAGACGTTGACGATGGGGTAGACAACCATATCCAGCACGCCGATGACCGCCAGCGCCACGCCGAGCAGCACGAAACGGCGGGCGTTGGCGTCGTCGAAAATTTGTCCCCGCCGGTATTGGCGCGCCAGCCGGTAGATCTGGTACAGGCCGTAGAGCCAGACGATCTTGGTGGAGGAGATCAGCGGGAAGAAGACGATGCGATCGAACCAGGGCAGGTCCGAGAACATGAACCTCCAGGTCTTTTCGCCGCTGACGAAGATGAACGCCTGGCCGTCGGCGGCGAGGTACAAGGGAGCGGCTATGCTGAACAGCGCCGCGGCGGCAATCAGCAGCGTCAGGCTGCGGCTCCAGCGGGCGAGATAGCGGTCCTGCGGCTCCACCGGCGCGGGCGGAACGCTGGCGCGCGTGCTCCGGCTGGCGAAATCTATCTGACGTACCACGTTCATGCCGGGGCTCCCCTTTGGGTTTATGTTTTTTGCGCAGATAAATGATTGTTAGGCAATAATTTTGTCAAAAGATGGAATAATTTGGCGCTGAAAGCATGCCGCAGGCCGGCGGTTTCCCCGCGAGGGAATAGCTGAGCGCTGCGAAAGCGGCTCTGTCGAAATTCGGATGGGGGGCAAGCGGAAGCCCCGCCTGCAACCAGGATGCCACCGGATTCGGGGAGCTATCAAGGAAAGCAGCCTCCGGCTGTCGCCGCAAGATCGCGGCGATCCTTGACAGCTCCCCGAATCCGGTGGCTGTGCATAAATGCATGGCCGGGACGGAAGAATGGTTCCGGCCGAACAAAAGAATGCCTGCTTTGGGCAGTGAAGACCGCAAGGGCGGCGCTCGTGGCTATCTCCGGCCAGTTGCCTTCACTCCGAAGCCCCGCCCCAATGTACTGAGCCCCGGAGGGGCGAAGGAGCGGTTGGGCGTAGCACAGAGCGACGACAACTTAAACTCCAGCCGAACAGAGAAATGCCGGCTTTGGGCAGTGCAAACGGCAGGGTTGGCCACTCGAAATTTGACGAAGGCGCAAATCCCGCCTGCGCGTCAGAGCGGCGTCAAAGGCCCCGCAGCAGTTCATAAAACGCCGCCTTGTTCTCCTCGATCATCTTCATCGCGGGAGCGGTCATAACGGCCTGGAAAACGAAATTCTGATCCTTGTGCGCCGGATCGGTGTCCTTGACGAAGGCGGTCAGCTCGAACGCCTGCTGCGGCATGGACGGGTTTTTGTACAGATAAACGGTGCAATCCGGCTTACCGTCCCGCTTGAAATCCGCCAGCTTTTCGGCGGTGAAATCGGCGTGGCTGGCTTTCCAGCGCTTCTGAGCGGTGGCGATGAAATCGGCCAGCGCCTGGTTGTCGCCGTCGAAGGTGGTCTTCACATACATGACGGCGCCGGAATAATCGACCTTGGCGCCGGGGAACATCAGCGCCACCCGGTTGATGTGGGTCTCGTTCTTGGAAATGGTCCAGCCCTTGGGCGGCGTCACCGCAGCCTCGAACCACGGGCACGCCTTGCCGCCGCAGTCCGCCATGTTGCGCCGGATTTCACCCGCCGACGCAGGCGCGGTTTGGATGAGGCCGGCGAAGGCGAAGAGTGCCAGCGCGGCGGCCAGGCTCATGCGGCCCGTCGAAATTCGTGTCATAGTTCCCCCGTAACCAGATTTGCGGACAGCGGATGTCACACGCGGTCCCCCCACTTGCGTGTAAATCGCAATTCTGGCGGGATTCGAGCAGGCTGGAGGCGGCGCGGCGATTTGCTGCCGGAATTCAAATCCGGGCGATCACCGCGTCGAGCTGCTCCAGCGCCCAGTCGATTTCGTCGCGCGTCGATCACCAGCGGCGGCGAGAAGCGGATCGTGTGCGTCGTGCGTGTCCTTGCACAGCACGCCGCGCTGCCACCAGCGCCTCGCATAGCGCCGCGCGCCGCCCGCCTCGGGGTGGAGCTCGACGCCGATCATCAGCCCGCGCCCGCGCACCTCGCGCACCGCCGGCCAGCGCATCGCCTGCAGCCGCGCCAGCGTATACTCGCCTTGCGCCGCCGCGTTCTCGATCATGCCCTCCTCGACCAGCACCTTGAGCGCCGTGCGCGCCACGGCGCAGGCCAGCGGATTGCCGCCGAAGGTGCTGCCGTGCTCGCCGGGCTTCAGCACGCCGAGCACCTCCGAATTCGAGAGCACCGCCGACACCGGATAGAAGCCGCCCGACAGCGCCTTGCCGATCAGCGTCAGGTCGGCCTCGACGCCCTCGTGCTCCTCGGCCAGCAGCTTGCCGGTGCGGCCCGAGCCCGGTCTGGATTTCGTCGAGGATGAGCATGACGCGATGGCGCGTGCAGATCTCGCGCACCTGCGCGCAGATAGCCGGGCGGCGGAATGATCACGCCGGCCTCGCCCTGGATCGGCTCGACCAGGAAGGCGACGGTGTTCGGGCGTGATCGCCGCCTCCAGCGCCTCGGCGTCGCCGAAGGGGATGACCTTGAAGCCCGGCGCGAACGGGCCGAAGCCCGCGCGCGCCGTGGGATCGGTGCTGAAGCCGACGATGGTGATGGTGCGGCCGTGGAAATTGTTGGCGCAGACGATGATCTCGGCCTGGCCCTCCGGCACGCCCTTCACCTCGTAGCCCCATTTGCGCACCGCCTTGATGGCGCTTTCCACCGCTTCGGCGCCGCTGTTCATCGGCAGCACCTTGTGCGAGCGCGTCAGCGCGCAGAGCTCCTCGTAGAACAGCGGCAGCTGGTCGTTGCGGAAGGCGCGCGAGGTGAGCGTCAGCCGCCCGGCCTGCTCGATCATCGCCGCGAGGATGCGCGGATGGCAGTGGCCCTGGTTGACGGCGGAATAGCCCGCCAGGCAATCGAGATAGCGCTTGCCGTCGACGTCCCAGACCCAGACGCCCTTCGCCGCGGGTCAGCACGACGTCGAGCGGCTTGTAGTTGTGCGCGCCGAGCCGGTCTTCGATGGCGCGAAAGCCTGTGGCGTCAGCAACGGACGGTCTGGCGTCGGCTCATGGTCGAGGCGTCTTGGGCGAACATGCGCACTCTCCATTTCGTCAGCGTTGGGGCCGCGGTCGGCTGGTCAGGTCGAGACGCAGCGTCATGCAGTAGGCGGCGCCGCCCGACATCATGAAGCTGGACAGATCGACGTCGCGGCAGCGGTAGCCGCGCTCCTCGAGGACGGCGCGCAGACGCGGCGGGCGGCGGCGTCATGATCAGATCGCGGCCGACGATCGACGGCGTTGAGGCTGAAGCGCTGCGGCCTCCTCCGGCGTGGCGGCGATGCGCTGTCTCCGCCGGAACGATGCTCTTCGATGAGCGCGCCGAGCGCTCGGCGTGAACGCGCCGCGGATAATAAAGCAACTTCGCCGCCCGGCAGCGCGCAGAAGCAGGTGTCGAGGTGGTAGTAGTGCTCGGTCGCCAGTTCGAGCCCGAGCACCGGCACGCCGAAGCAATTGGCGATCTCGGCGAGCGCCCCGACGTCCGAGCGCGGCCCGTAGCCCGCCCAGAACACGCCGCGGCTGGCGTCCCAGATGCAGTCGCCCGCGCCTTCCTGGACGATGCCCCGGCGGCAGTTCCGCGACCTCAGGCGACCAGCGCCCCGGCGCGGCCAGCCCCTCGAAAAAGCGGCGGAAATGCGGCTTCCTCGCCCTGGCGCTGCGGATGGCGGAAGCGGGCGAGCAACGCCACGCCGTCGAGCACGATGGCGGCGTTGGCGGGAAACACCATGTCCGGCAGCCCCGGCTCGCCGGGAGCGATTTCGACGGTCAGTCCGGCTTCGCGCAGGCATGGCGGCCAGGCGCGCGCCACTGCGTCGCGCGCCGTGCGCGGGCGGCGACGGGATCGCGCGACCAGGCGCCGGGCTGCATCCACGGGTTGATCGTGTAGCACACCTCATAATGCTCCGGGCTCGTCATCACGATGCGCCCGCGACCGCCTGCGACTCATGCCGATCCTCCTGCTGGTCGCTTCTCCAATTCCAGTATGGCCGCTCGGGTAGGCCAATGGAAAGCATGAGAAGTGCTAGCGGAATCGCCGGAAACCTGCGCATTTGCTAGGCTTGGCTGACGATTTGCTCGCGACGCAAAGGGATGACCGCCATGGACGATCTCGACCGCCGCCTCATCGGCCTGCTGCGCGGACAACGCCCGCACTGCCGGTCGCCTCGCTGGCGCAGCATCTCGGCGTGTCGCGCGGCACGGTGCAGAACCGGCTGGACAAGCTGGTGGAGCGCGGCGATATCCTCGGCTTTTCGGTGCGGCTGCGAGACGGAAGAGCGCGGCGAGCGGCGTGCGCGCCATCACGCTCATTCAGGAGCAGACCAAGAACGCCGGCGGCGTCATCAAGGCGCTGCGGCAGATCCCGGAGGCGACAGCCATCCACACCACCAACGGCCGCTGGGACATCATGGTGGAGATGGCGGCGGAGAACCTGGACGCGCTGGATGCCGCGCTGTCGCTGATCCGGCGGATCGACGGCGTGGTGACAACGGAGACGCTGATTTTGATGACGCGGTATAAGGCGTGAAGTTTGGGCGGCGGGCGGTCAGAGCGTATCCGTAACGCCGAGCACCGTGATCAGTTCTTCCGGCGCCAGTCCGCCGTGATGGCCGTGGAAGCGGTTTTCCAGCAGGCCCTTCTCCCGCCAGAAGATGAAACGCCCGGCGCGGGGCAGGACGAGAATATCGCCCAGACGCCGGCGCGTCTCGGCGGCCACGGGCTGCGGACCGAAAAGCCCCATCTCCAGCGCGGCATCCATGGTCATGATGGCCGCCTCCCCGTCGAGGTGGCGGTGCAGCAGGTCCAGCGCTGCATCCCGGTATTCGTGCTTCACATGCAGGAACTGGTCGCGCGGCCCGCCATTGGGATAGATCAGCTTGCCCGTGGGACTGACGGAGAGGTATCCGGGCAGCTCCGGTATCAGCTCGTTGAGATAGATGGTTTCGTCTGCGCGGCCGCAAACCTGACCGTGGTCGGCGGTGAAAAGGTAGAGCGTGTCAGGGCTGCTGACATTGCGGAAGATGGCGTCGAAGGTGCGCCAGAAGGCGGTGATCTCGGCCTCATGGTAACTGGTGCCCGGCCCGTATTCGTGGCCGATGGAATCGATGTCCCCCCAATAGAAATGGAACAGCGCCTTGCCGGGGGTTGCCGTGATGGCTTGCTTGAGCTGCACCAGCGCTTGGGCCAAGGTGTGATGGCCGGTAACTTCCGCCCCCGCGAAGGCGATCTGGTTGACCGCGCCGGTGGCGTAGCTCCGGTGGCTGAACTGGAGCGAGCGCACACCATGGCGCGCCAGCCGCTGATGCACGGTTTCGCGGACGGCGAAAAGCTGGTGCGGATCGTAGCCCTTGGCGAGGCAGGCGTCGCTCTGCGGCGGCCCGAGCGGGCAGAACGGCAGCGACTGGATGACCTCGCCGTAAGCGGGAACGTAGAGATTCCATTCGTAAAAGGCATGCTCCGCCGGCAGTACGCCGAAGTTCATCGTCGCCACCGAGGCGGCGGTGGTGGAGGGGAACAGCGCGGAAATCGGCGTCAGCACGCCCTTCTGCATGATGCGCCGCGTGGTGCGGAAGCGGCGCTGGTGCTGTTGCCAGAAGCTCCAGCCGAAGGAATCGATGAAGAACACCACGATCTTTTCGGGCCGGGGATATTCGCCGCCGAAACAATCGGGCGGCAGCAGCGCGCCGGGCCGCGTGCCGGTCAGCAGGTGTTCGATGGTGTTGGGGATGTTGCCGAAGGAGTAGTCGTAGCGCGGCTTCAGCAGTCCGTGAGAGAGCTGTTCGAAAAGCGGCAATGGCGCATCGTTGATCATGGTTGAACCGCAGCCGATCTGTTAACTTGCGCCGCCCGCCGCCAAGAGTTGCGCGGTCAGGTTCCGCATTTCAGCCAGCAAAGTCAAGTCATGTGCTCTCTCGTCAGCGTTGCCGTCTCAGATTATGCCAGTGATCCCCGCGAGGTGTTCCGCGCGCACGGTTTTCATACCGCGCCGGCCGCCAATCCGCATATGCGCGCCGCCCTGCCGCAGGACGCGCTGGTGTTCGACGTGACGCGTAGCGGCTGTAGTTGCGAATTTTACCTGAGCACGGCCAGGGCCGCTGCGGAAATGGACGGCGAGCGCGAGCGCCGCCGCTATCGCCGTCAAGGCTGGACGGCGGCGAAGATCGCGCGGGTGATGGCGGAGAAATCGGCCGCCGCGCAAGCCGCTGGCGCGCATCTCCTGCTGCACGGCGGCTGCGCCAATTTCTGTCAGGCGGTGGAGCGCATTGTCCGCTTCGGCGGCGGAATGCAGCTCATCGCCCACGAATTCACCGGCAGCTTCGCCGGCGAGCCGGTGACGGTGCTGGGCGCGGTTGAGACCGGGCTGGCGGAGTTCCTGGCCAGCGGCGGCGCGTTCCCGGAAGATACGGTGGTGAAAATCGTTCGCGGCGGCGGCTAAAACTGCCCTCTTTCGAATTTCGAGCGGGCAGCCCGTCCTCGCCGGATGACTGCATGCAGGGTTCATTCCTTTGTTCGGCCGGGGTCATTCCTTGTAACTCACCCCTGACCGACTCGCGTAATTTTGTGAGCGCGGTTACGGGCGGGAGTCCGGTCATTCCTTGGTCTCTGAAGACCGTGACGAAGCTTGGCACCCCGCCCGTTATTCCATCGAACCCGAACAGCCGCCGGGGCCGCAATGCGAGCCCGATTATGCAAGGACGGGTCATCATGGAAAGCACTATTGTTGGCATTGACGTTTCGAAACAGCAGCTTGATGTGGCTCTGCGTCCAAGCGGCAAGGCTTTCGCCGTGGCGCGCAACGCTGCCGGCCTGGAGCAGCTCATTGCCCGCCTGAAGGAGCTTGCCCCGGGCATCATCGCCCTGGAGGCTACTGGCGGGTATGAAACCATCGCCGCTGCGGCGCTGGCTGGCGCCGGCCTGCCTGTCGCGATAGTCAACCCCGCCCAGGTCCGCGCCTTTGCCAAAGCTCTCGGCAAGCGGGCCAAGACGGACCCGATTGATGCCGCCGTTATCGCGCATTTTGCCGAGGCGGTGAAACTTGCGCCGCGCGGCATGCCGGATGAAGCCACGCGCCTGCTGGCTGATCTTGTTGCCCGCCGCCGGCAGATCGTCGAGATGCTGGGGGCTGAGCGCCAGCGCGAGAAATGGGCCACAGCCCGGAGCCTGAAGAAGAGCCTTGCCCGTCTCATCAAGGCGCTGGAGAAGGAGCTGTCCAGCGCTGACAGCGATATCCACGACGCCATGCGCTCCAGCCCTGCCTGGCGCGAGAAGGAGGAACTGCTGACCTCGGTTCCCGGCGTGGGACCGGCCATCTCCAGCACCCTGATTGCCCTGCTGCCGGAACTCGGCACGCTTTCCCGCAAGCAGATCGCAGCGCTTGCCGGGCTGGCACCATTCACCCGGCAGTCCGGCCAGTGGCGGGGGCGCAGCTTCATCGGCGGCGGGCGCAGCGCGGTACGCCCGCTATTGTTCATGGGCGCGTTGGCCGCGAAACGGCACAATCCCATCCTGAAAGCCTTCTTTGAACGGCTGGTGGCGGCAGGCAAGCCCAAAATGGTAGCCATCATTGCCGTTGCCCGCAAATTGCTCACCATTCTCAACGCCATCCTCCGGGACAAAAAATCATGGCAAAACGCTTGACTTCCAAGACAGCCGCTTCGTCCCGGCCATGCACAAAGTTGAGGCCGCCGCGCGCAGGAGCTGTCAAGGGTGCGCGCCTCTTTGCGCGCACCGCCGGAGGCGGCTTGTCCTTGACAGCTCCGAGCACGGCGGCATGCTTGGCGCTGACGGGACCCAGGGCTTCCCTACCGCCCCTTCTTCCCATTCACGCCTGTCTTCGGCGCAACAGGCGGCTGATCGTCCGGCTCATCATCATCATCATCCGGCTCCGCAATAACGCCCTCGCCAATCTTCTGCGCGATCAGACCCGCATTCTGCCGGATAGCCTTCTCAATCGCCGCGGCGATGGCCGGATGCTCCTTCAGAAACAGCTTGGCGTTCTCGCGCCCCTGGCCGATGCGCTCATTATTAAAGGCGTACCACGAGCCCGCCTTCTCTACGACCCCGCCCTTCGAGCCCAGGTCGATCAGTTCGCCGGTCTTGGAAATGCCCTCGCCATACATGATGTCGAACTCGACCTGACGGAACGGCGGCGCCACCTTGTTCTTGACCACCTTCACCCGCGTCTGGTTACCGACCACTTCGTCGCGCTCCTTGATCTGGCCGATGCGCCGGATGTCGAGCCGCACCGAGGCGTAGAACTTCAGCGCGTTGCCGCCGGTGGTCGTCTCGGGATTGCCGAACATGACGCCGATCTTCATGCGGATCTGGTTGATGAAAATCACCAGCGTATTGGATTTGGAGATGGAGCCCGTCAGCTTGCGCAGCGCCTGGCTCATCAGCCGCGCCTGCAGGCCGGGTAGAACGTCGCCCATCTCGCCTTCGATTTCCGCCTTGGGCGTGAGCGCCGCCACCGAGTCGATGACGATGACATCGAGCGCGCCGGAACGCACCAGCGTGTCGCAGATTTCCAGCGCCTGTTCGCCGGTGTCCGGCTGCGAGATGATGAGCTCGTCCACCTTGACGCCGAGTTTGCGTGCATAAATCGTGTCGAGTGCATGTTCGGCGTCGATGAAGCCGCAAATGCCGCCCATCTTCTGCGCCTCGGCGATGACATGCAAAGCCAGCGTCGTCTTGCCCGACGATTCCGGCCCGAAAATCTCGACGACGCGGCCGCGCGGCACGCCGCCGATGCCCAGCGCGATATCCAGACCGAGCGAACCCGTTGAAACCGTTTCGACTTCGGCGGCAACATCGTTCTTGCCGAGCTTCATGATCGAGCCTTTGCCGAAATTCTTCTCGATCTGGCTGACCGCAGCCTCAAGCGCCTTAAGTTTATCCATCGTGCTCTTGCCCCCAATTTCCGGCTTGGCGCCGGTTCGTTATAGCCATTAACGCGTTACCCGCGAATGTGAAATCGACCTGCAACCACTGTACATATTTTGTTCCTTAGCGCAACCCGATTCTTTATTTGCGCAATGCACAAAAGGCGCGTTTTTTCACCCCTGGCGCGGAACGAATACTATTCCGGCGCGGACAAGCTTTCCTTCACCGCCGCCGCCAGTTGCTTCAAGGAGAACGGCTTGGGCAGAAATGCAAACTTCTCGTCACCGACGATGGTGCCCCGGAAGGCTTCCTCGGCGTAACCGGACATCAGAATGAATTTAAGATCGGGATCGTCCTGTCTCAACCGCTTCAACAGCGCCGGACCATCCATTTCCGGCATCACCACGTCGCTGACCACCAGGTCGATCTCGCTGGCGTGCTCCTCCATCACCTCCAGAGCGTCCACCCCGTTCGCCGCCTCGAACACGCGGTAGCCACGCGAGGCCAGGGCCGCCTTGGCGAAGGTGCGCACGGCGTCTTCGTCCTCCACCAGCAGGACCGTGCCGGTGCCGGTCAGGTCGCGCGGCTTCTCCTTCTTCTCCGGTCTGGCCGCCGCCGCTTCCTTCTCCGCCGCGAGTTCCACATAGCGCGGCAGGTAGATGCGGAAAATCGCGCCCGCGCCGGGCTGGCTTTCCACCACCACATGCCCGCCGGTCTGGCGCACGATGCCATAAACCGTCGATAGCCCCAGGCCGGTGCCCTTGCCCACTTCCTTGGTGGAGAAAAACGGCTCGAAAATCTTCTCGATGATATCCTGCGGAATGCCGCAGCCGGTGTCGCTCACCTCGCACAGCACGTATTCGCCCGGCGTCAGTCCGCTGCCCGACAGCCGCATGACCTCGCGCTCGCTGACATTGGCCGTGCGGATGGTCAGTTCGCCGCCGCCGGCCATGGCGTCGCGCGCGTTCACGGCCAGATTGATGATTACCTGATCGAGCTGGCTCGGATCGGCCTTCACCAGCCACAGATCGCGGCCATGGATGACGCGGAACTTCACCTTCTCGCCCAACAGCCGGGCCAGGAGGCTGGTCGAGATCCTCCAGCACATTGGTGAGCGACAGCACGCTCGGCCGCAGCGTCTGGCGGCGCGAGAACGCCAGCAATTGCCGCACCAGCGACGCGGCGCGGTTGGCGTTGTGCTTGATATTCATGATGTTCTGGAACGACGGATCGCCGGCGCGGTGCGTCAGCAGCAGCAGATCCGAGAAACCCATGATGGCTGTCAGCAGATTGTTGAAGTCGTGCGCGATGCCGCCCGCGAGTTGCCCCACGGCCTGCATCTTCTGGCTCTGCGTCACCTGTTCCTGAAGCGAGCGCTGTTCGGAGGTATCGACGCCGTAAACGATGGCGGCCGGTTCGCCGCTGCCGCGCTGCCGGGATGCGGCGGGACATATATAAAGACGCCCGGTCCGCTCGGCATTGGATGCAAGCCCAATGGATACGGGATGCAAACTCGCCTTACGCGACAGCGCCTTTTCGATGGCCGCCGTCAGTTCTGGCCGCGATTCCTCGCTCACCGCATTGACCAGATTGATATCCGTTACGCGGCTGCGCGCCGAAACCCCCAGTAAATTCAGCAGGCTGGCATTGGCGAACTGCAAACCGCCGGTGCCGGTGACGATCCCCATGGCGATGGGGCTGGCGTCGAACATCTTGTCGAAGTCGAAACTGGCGGCGCGGGCGTCGCCGTCGGGGAGCGGCGCATCGAGCTGATTGAAGATGAGCGCGACGAGCTTCCCCTCTTCGCCGCCGGCCAGCGGCGCCACGGTGTAAACCACCCGCGCCGGCAGAATGGTGCTGTCGTGCCGCACGAACTCCACATCGGTTTCGCGCACGCCCTCCGGCGCGTCGGCAAAATCCAGACGATTGAATACATCGTCGGCCTTATTCGAGAATCAGATCGTGAAAGCGCACTTCCTCGCTGGCGCCGCGCAAGCCCAGCCAGGCCGCGAACGACTCGTTCATATGGGCGATGCTGCCGCCGCGATTGACGATGACGAGGCCGATGCCCAGGCGCTCCAGCCCCTTCTTGGCCGCCGCCGCAACGGCGAGAGCCTCAATCTGGCGCTGACGGTCGGCGGTCATGTCGCTGATTTGCCAGGAGAGACGGTGGGAACCGGTATGCCCATCCTTCAGCGGCGTCACGGTCACGCGCAGGCTCTGCACCGGCCAGTCCGGCACGCCCACGGTGAATTCCTGGCTCCAGCCCTGCCCCTGCCGGGCCGCGCGCATCAGCCGGAACGCCTTCTCCGCCGATCCCGCCCACAGCGAGATCATCTTGTCGATGCCGGGAAAAGCGCCTTCGCGATGCCCGGTCAGTTTGCGATAGGTGTCGTTGGCGAACTGGATAACGCCATCGGCATCGGAGAGCACGATGCCGTCGCGGCTGGTGTTCAGGCATTTGACGCCGATGTCCTGCTGATTCACCCGCGCGCCGAAATTGAGCACGCCGCTGACGAAAGCCAGCAGAGCAAACAGACCGCCCGCCGCGAACACGGCGAGAACGTTGAGAATCAAGGCCGCGCCGAAGCCATCGGCAAGCACCGCCGCCGCCGCCGCGCCGCTGGCGAGCACGGAAATTCCGATCAGCGCCGGCAGGGGCGCCAATGAAGAGCCAGGCCGCCGGGGCGGCAAAGTGGAGCCATAAGGCTTCGCGTCAACACCCGCGTTCATATCCATCATGGTTCTGAGCCATACCTGATTCGCCCGGACTGAATCGCGAGGCAGCCTCGTTTTCATCACGGGCTTGGGGGAAAACCGCCGTCTGGTACGCAATCCCGGGCTTTAAGTGTTAAAAAGTGGTTAAAGAGGCGCTATAGAGAGCGCTGGGGTAAGGAGGGCGCCGTCACCATGTCGTTCCTAGCGGAGAACGTTGTACTCATTTTCGCGCTCGCATTTGTGGGCGTGGCCGGGCTTGCTGCCTGGTTCATCACACATCAGATATCCGCATCCGGCGCCTCCATGTTCGGCACGCGGGAACGGCGCCTCGGCCTGGTGCAGTCCGCCGTGATCGGCGGCGGCCGGCGCCTGATTTTGATCCGGCGCGACGAAGTGGAGCACCTGATCATGACTGGCGGGCCGGTCGATGTGGTCATCGAGACCGGCATCCGGCGCGGGCGGTCAATGGCGAACGGCTATCTGGGCGAGCATCACCCGCACGAGGCCGCGCGAACCCCGGACCTGAACGAGGAGGACGCTGACGGAAGGCGGGCGGAGCCGGCGATGGTTCTGGCGGCTTCGTCCGCTTCAAGCCACAGCGATGACGAGGCGTCATCGCGCTTCGGCATGCCACCGCGCCCGCAAACCGCCGGTTCGCCCATCGGCACTATGGGCTCGCTGTTCCGCAAGCTGCGCGGCGCCGCCGCCGGAGAGGATGACAGCCACACCGATTCGTCTTCGCCGCACGGCACGCCCAAGCATCTGACAACGCCGATTCTGACCGGCGAAAGCCGCGAAGCCGGGCAGGACGCGCTCGAAACGATGGAGCTGGGCGAGACCAAGGCCGAGAAGGTTCAGTAGCTTCGCTACGGCTTTGTTGCGGAGCGTGCCTGGAACCCCGCCGCACACCAGGATGCCGCCGTGCTCGGATGCGTCAAGGACAAGCCCTCCGGGCGCGCTGAAGAAGCGCGTCCTTGACCCGTCCTGCGCGCGGCGGCTGCACGAATGTGCATGGCCGGGACGGAAGAATGGTTCCGGCCGAACAAAAGAATGCCGGCTTTGGGCAGCGGAGGCGGCAGGCGCAGCGCCCGTGGCGGCCTCCGGCCAGTTGCTTTTGCACCGGAGCCCCGCGCCAGTGTACTGAGCGCCGGAGGCGCGAAGGAGCGGTTGGGCGCAGCACAGAGCGACGATAACTTAAGACTTCAGGCCGAACAGAAGAACCTCGGCTTGGGGCAGCGATGACGGCAAACGCAACACCAGTGGCGGCCTCCGCCCAGTTGCTTGCGCGCAGAGCGACGGCAACTTAAAACCCCGGCAGCGAGACCTGACGTTGGCTCGAAATCCCACGAGCCTCACACCCGGCGCCCGAAACCGCCGCCGGCGGGCGTCTCGATGATGATCGCCTCGCCGCTTTCCACCCGCAATTCGAAGCACCCGCCCAGCCGCAGCATCCCGCCATCGCGCTGGCGCAGGATGTTGGCGCCGCGCTCTCCCGCCTCGCCGCCATGCAGTCCGAACGGTTGTATGCGCCGGTAGCCGGATAGCATGGCGCAAGTCATTGGCTGCAGGAAACGCAGCGTCCGCCGCACGCCGTCGCCCGCGCACCACTCGCCACGTCCGCCCGAGCCGCGCCGGATGGCGAACGCCTCAAGCACCACCGGATAACGCGTCTCCAGGATCTCCGGGTCCGTCAGCCGCGAATTGGTCATGTGCACCTGCACCGCGCTGGCGCCGTCGAAGCCGGGGCCGGCGGGCGCGCCCGAGCAGATGGTTTCGTAATATTGATAGCGCTCGCCGCCGAAGGTGAGGTTGTTCATGGTGCCTTGCGACGAGCCGAGCACGCCCAGCGCCGCAAACAGCGCGTTGGTGACGATCTGGCTGGTTTCGACATTCCCCGCGACGACGGCGGCCGGATAGCGCGGCGACAACAGCGAGCCTTCGGGGATAACGATTTCCAGCGGGCGCATACAACCTGCATTGATGGGCATATCGCCATCCACCAGCGTGCGGAAAACATACAGCACAGCGGCGCGCGTCACCGGTTCAGGTGCGTTGAAATTATCCGCCTGCGCCGCGCTGGTGCCGGTGAAGTCAATGACGGCGGAGCGGCTTTGGCTATTGACGCGGATGGCGGCGCTGATCTGCGTCCCCTGATCCGTCCGCACCGTGAAACTGCCGTCCTGCAACACGCCGATGGCGCGGCGCACGGCCTCCTCGGCGTAATCCTGCACATGCGCCATGTATGCAGTCACGGTATCCAGGCCGAATTCGGCGGCCATGGCGCGCAAATCCTCCGCGCCGCGCGCGTTGGCGCCGGCCTGCGCCTTCAGGTCGGCGATATTGGCGGCGGGATTGCGCGCGGGATAGGGATGGGCGGTCAGCAGCTCGCGGACGGCGGTCTCGCGGAACATGCCGCCCTCCACCAGCTTGAACGTCTCTATATATACGCCCTCTTCTTCGACCGTCCGCGCGTTGGGGCTGAGCGAGCCCGGCGCGATGCCGCCGATGTCGGCGTGGTGCCCGCGGCTGGCCACGAAGAACAGCACCTGCCCGCCCGCCTCGCCGAAAATTGGCGTCACCACGGTGATATCGGGGAGATGCGTGCCGCCTTCATAGGGCGCGTTCAGCATGTAAACATCGCCGGGCTGCATCCGGCCCGCCGTATCGCGCATGACGGTTTGCACCGATGCATCCATGGAGCCCAGATGCACGGGGATATGCGGCGCGTTGGCGATGAGCGCGCCGGCCGCGTCGAACACGGCGCAGGAGAAATCCAGCCGCTCGCGGATGTTCACCGACTGCGCCGTGTTGGCGAGCACCGTGCCCATGCGCTCGGCGATGGCCATGAAACGGTTCTGGAACACCTCCAGCAGAATGGGGTCCACCGCCGTCCCGGCCGTCACGCGGAAGGCCGGCGCGGCAGTGCGCGTCAGCAGCAGATGATCGTGAAGTGTGACAGCGGCGCGCCAGCCGGGCTCCACCACAACCGTTTGATGCGGCTCAATAATAATCGCGGGTCCGTCAACGGTATGACCGGGCCGCAGCGCCTCGCGCCGGTACAGCGCGGCCTCATGCCAGGCGCCGCCGGAGTAAAAGCGCGTCATCTGGAGGGGCGGCGGCAGCGGCTCGTCCGCCAGCGCGTATACAGCTTCGCCCGTTTCGCCGGCGGGGAGCGCCAATTCGACCTCCAGCGTCTCGGTGACGACCGCCTTTTCCGGGCTGATGAAGCCGAACCGGGCCTTGTGCGCCGCCTCGAACGCCGCGCGCATTTCCGCCGGCGCCGCCTTCGCCACCGGCAGCGTCATCATGGTGCCATCGTATTTGAGGTGCAGGCGCACCGTGCGGCGCGGCGGCGCGGTGCTGTTCAACTGCGACGCCAGATCGGCGGCGGCCTCGCGCGCCAGCTCGTCCTCCAGCGGCTGCAACGCCGCCGGCAGCGCCTCTTCCAGCAGCCGTTCGACAGCCCGCGCGCGCTGCGACTTCACCTGCGCCAGCCGGATGCCATGCGCCGACAGCACGCCCGACAGCGGATGGATCAGCACCCGCGTCATGCCCAGGAGGTCCGCCACCAGACAGCCATGCTGCCCGCCCGCGCCGCCGAAGCACGCCAGCACATAGCGCGTCACGTCATAGCCGCGCTCGACGGAAATCTTGCGGATGGCGTTGGCCATGTTTTCCGCCGCGATGCGCAAGTAACCATCGGCGGCGGCTTCGGGCGTCATCCCCATATTGCGGGCAAGCGGCTCAAAGGCGGCGCGCACGGCGTCCGCGTCGAGGGGCTGATCGCCGCTCTCGCCGAAAATCGCGGGGAAATGCTCCGGCAGGATTTTGCCGGCGAGCACATTGGCGTCCGTGACCGTCAGCGGCCCGCCCTTGCGATAGCATTTCGGCCCCGGATCGGACCCGGCTGAATGCGGACCCGCGCTGAGCCGTGCACCATCGTAGCCCAGGATCGAGCCACCGCCCGCCGCCACCGTATGCACACGCATCATCGGTGCACGCAGCCGCACGCCGGCCACCTCGGTTTCCCAGGAGTGCTCGTATTCACCGTCGAAATGGGCCACGTCCGTGGAGGTGCCGCCCATGTCGAAGGTGATGACCTTGCCGAAGCCGGCCGCCTTCGCCGTTTCCACCGCGCCGACCACGCCCGCCGCCGGTCCCGACAGGATGGCGTTGCGGCCGTGGAAGGAGCGCGCCGGTGTCAGCCCGCCGGAGGACTGCATGAACATCAGGCGATGACCGGCGCCGAGTTCCGCATGCAATTCCTCGACATAGGCACGCAGCACCGGCGACAGATAGGCATCGGCGACCGTAGTATCGCCGCGCGAGACAAACTTGATCAGCGGGCTGACGGCGTGGCTGGCCGAGATTTGCGTGAAGCCGATGTCCGCCGCGATGGCCGCGGCGCGGGCCTCGTGGGCGGGAAAGGCGTGGGCGTGCATGAACAGGATGGCCACGGCGCGTATACCATCGGCATAGGCGGCGGCGAGTGCGGCGCGCGTGGCGTCCTCGTCCAGCGGCTCCTCGACCGTGCCATCGGCGAGGACACGCCCGCCGGCCTCGGCAACACGCTCATACAGCATCAGCGCCTTTTCGATGCGCCGCGCGAAAATCTTCGGCCGCGCCTGATAGCCGATCTCCAGCGCATCCGCGAAGCCGCGCGTGGTCAGCAGCAGCACGCGGGCGCCCTTGCGCTCCAGCAGGGCGTTGGTGGCCACAGTCGTGCCGATCTTGATGGCGGAGATGGCGCCTGCGGGCACAGGTTCACCCGGTGCCAGTCCTAAAAGCGCGCGGATGCCGGCAACCGCCGCATCCTTGTACGCCTGCGGATTGACCGACAGCAGCTTGGCGGCACGCACCTCGCCGGCCGCGTCGCGCGCCACGATGTCGGTGAAGGTGCCGCCCCGGTCGATGGAGAACTCGACAGGCAGGGAGGCTGGCATTCCGGTTTGCATATCGGCCGCACCATCAAGGTCCGCGTCAGGTCTGGCGAAATGATAGTGCGAAAACCAATCCGGGCAAACGCCTGTTCACTCCGCCTCGCCTTGTACACGGGGGAGTGCCACCAGGAACCAGCGTTTGCCCTCCAGATGCGCGGCCTCCTCAAGCGGCGCGAACGGCTCGCCCTCGGCTTCCGCAAACATCAACTCGAAGCGTTCGCGCGGGAAAAACGCCAGTAGCGCCTCCACCGAACCGCCGAATTTCTCCAGTCCCGCGCCGCCATGGACTTCGACATAGCAGGCGGCGCCCTCCGCCAGCGTCTTGGACGCACCGGCGAGCACCTTGCATTCGTAGCCCTCCACGTCGAGGAACAGCACAGCCGGATGACCGAATTCCTCCGCCAGATCGTCAACGGTGCGCGCGGTAACCGAAATACGGCCGCAGGCGCCGCTACCGTCATCCACCTGACCGTTGAGGTTTTCGTTGAAGTACAACGTTCCCGCCTCCGCGCCCGCGGCGGCATGGAGGATATACAAATTGTCGGCACCGTTGATCTCGCGGTTGCGCCGGGCGATGCGCACATTGAACGGGTTGGCCTCCACCGCCACGACCTTGCCGGCCGGCCCAACCGCCGCGGCCAGCCGCAGCGCCACCACGCTTTGATGTGCGCCCAGGGCGAATACCGTCGCGCCGGATGTCAACCCGTGCTGCTCCAGAAGCGCAATTTCCTGCAATTCCGGGCAATCCTTGTCGTACCAGCCTTCCGACATGGGATCGGCGATCCATAGCGTCAGCGGGATCTGGCCATACAGGTGCCTCACGACCCTGGCGGGAAAACGGTCCAGCAGCCGCCGCAGACGCGCCGCCCTGATGCGCGACAATACCGTCGAGGGGAGAATCTGGCATGCGACGCGCTTTATGACTGAAACAGCGTTCATGAAGTCGGCCTCGCAGCATGCCGGTGGTGAAGTTAAGGTCATCGAGTTCGCGGCGAGCCAACAATATAAGCGTTACAGTATTTAGACAACGATGAACCGCCGGGAACGCAGAAGAATCGAGCAAAAAACTCATGCGGCCGTTAACCTTACCGAGGCGGAGTTCTGTTGCGGTGGCGCAAGCCGCTGGCTGAGCGAAGGAACCCGATGCCCAGCACGTAGGCGCCGGAGATCAGCAGCAGCGCCTGATGCAGCGGCGTGGCCGGAAAACCGCCCGCGACGACGGTGGCGGCGGATAGCGTCCACAGCGCCAGGACGGCGAATGTCAGCGGGCGCAGCGTTTTCACGCGCACCGGATGCAGCCATTTGAACGGTACGAAGGTGAGAAGCGCGAGCACGATAACAATGGCGAGCGCCGCCACGGGCGGGCAGGGAATCGCAACGAGGTAGAAAACCACGAGATTCCAGACGGCCGGGAAGCCGGTGAAATAATTGTCTTCGCTTTTGCTGTCCCTGTCGGCGAAATGATACAGCGAACTCACCGCCACCAGCGCCGCCGCCGCCAGCCGCATGTTTTCCGGCAGGAGTTGTGATTCGGCAATCATGACGGCGGGGACGATGACATAGGTCAGGTAATCGACGATCAGGTCCAGCCGCTCGCCGGAAAAACGCGGCAGTACCTCCTTCACGCGGAACCGGCGCGCCAGCGGTCCGTCGATGCCGTCGATGATGAGTGCCAATCCCAGCCAGGCAAAGGCGATTTCGAATTGGGAACGGCTGGCGGCGGCCAGTGCCAGGAGGCCGGGCACCGCCCCGGATGCGGTGAGCACATGCACAAACGCCGCTGGCAGTATTTGTGACAGCGGCGTCTTGTGTTCCATATCTCGCGGATTGGTCAGAAGCGGTGCTTCAAGGTTCCCTTGATGAGCACATCGTCCTTGGAGTTATCCTCCTGGACCGGCTCCTGCCGCGGCGTGTAAAGCAGCTCCAGGCCAAAATCGAGCTTGGGCAGCACACCGACGGACCCCATGCCAGGGATTTGAATGTCGATGGATTTACCGATCTGATCGCCCTGAAGCCCAATCTCCGGCATGCCCGGACGCTGCATGGCGCCGGACGGCGTCACTCCGAGGGTGACTCCCGGAATGATCTGCTGCGGCAGCGCCTGCTCCAGCTGTGTTTGCGGCGTCACGGGCAGCGCGTCGGCCTTGCCGGTTGCGGGGACTTCCGAAAGGGCAAAAGCGCTCGGCGCGCCGGCAACGGCCACGATCAGGCCTGCCAGCAAAACGGCTCCCAAATGCCAAGTGTTGTCGCGCATGTTCGAAACTCCTCGTCGTTCTCCTATAAAAATGACCGGCCGGCGACCCAATTGCAAGCTTCTTCAAAACGCCCGTAACCCATTGAAATACAAAACGATTTTTTTAGACAATCCCCAGCTTGTGCCCCTGCTGCAACAGTTTGCCTGGGGTTTCGCCACAAAATCGCCCCAAATGCGGCGGGTGGAGCAAACTTTTTTGGCCACAGCGACATTTTATCCACAACTAGCCACAACTTTCCCGTGTGGCACTGCCTTGAATTTGCCCTTTTGTGAAACGAATCGTTCCACCCGCCGCGATCCGGCAGATTATCAATCGCACCGACTCGTTCAGCCAGGCTGCTTCGTTTGGCTCGCAATCCAGTTCACGAATTCTTTACTGCCTCCTGCCGCTTCCAGCACCACAAAAGCCGGTATCGAATAGGAATGATGCTGCTTCAGTTCTGTATACACCTCATCCTTCAACGCCAATCTGGTCTTGATAATCATGGCAGTCTCGGTGGCCAATTCGACGCGGCCCTCCCATTCGAAAATCGCGGTCATGGGCGGAAAAATATTCACGCACGCCGCGAGCTTCTTCGCGACCAGCGCCTGTCCCGCCGCGGCTGCCTCGCTCTCCGACGGAAAGGTTGTATAAATCAATGATACCGGCTCGCTGCTCATATCGTCCTCCCCGCGTCATGCGCGGTTTGACTCCGCCAGCCCTTATCCATCAGATTGGCAGCGGATTGTGTCATTTTAGACAATGATGAAACATTGGACCACTTAACAAAAATTTAGGCAGTCACCTGGGACTAACGGATGAGCCATGCCGTTAGATATCGAAAGCCGCACAACGCGGCCGCGGGGCAATCGAATGAGCGACAAGGGCCTGAAATTCAATTGCATAAGCTTTGCGGCTAGCACGTCGCCGGAAGCGGTGGCCGCCAAGCTGGTGCTCGGCGCGCGCTATGGCGACTGCCCGCTGGAGACCGCCGATGTGGTCGTGGCGCTGGGCGGCGATGGGCTCATGCTGCAAACGCTGCACCGGCTCATGGGCTCGGACGTGCCGATTTATGGCATGAATCGCGGCTCGGTTGGCTTTCTGATGAATGAATATCAGGAGAACAGCCTGCCGGAGCGCCTGCGCAAGGCCAAGCTCAGCGTGGTGCATCCCCTGAAAATGCAGGGGCAGGATGAGCAGGGCGGCTATTTCGACGCCCTGGCCATCAACGAGGTGTCGCTGTTCCGCCAGACCCATCAGGCGGCGCGGCTGCGTATTTCCATCGACGGACGTGTGCGTCTGAGCGAACTGGTATGCGATGGCGCACTCGTGGCGACACCGGCGGGCAGTACGGCATACAACCTGTCGGCGGGCGGACCGATCCTGCCGATCAAGTCGCCGCTGCTGGCGCTGACCCCCATCAGCCCGTTCCGGCCGCGGCGCTGGCGGGGGGCGCTGATCCCCAACGAAGCCAAGGTGCAATTCGACGTGCTGGAGCCGGACAAGCGGCCGGTCAGCACCGTGGCGGATCATAACGAGTTCCGCAATGTGGTGAGCGTGGACATCTCGGAGGAGCGGTCGATAGGGCTGAAAATCCTGTTCGATCCGCATCACGCGCTGGATGAGCGCATCCTGGCGGAGCAATTCCGGTATTGAGTTGCTCTGCTGCCGTGCCCCGGCGGGTTCGGGCTGCATACCGTCCTTACTGCCCGCTATATGTCAGGGCGCCTTACCGGCGCTTCAGTTTGATCACCACTTCCGGCGGTTCGCCCGTGAGGGCCGTGCGGTAGCAGGCGGCGGCGCCTTCGGAGCGCATCATATCTTTGAGCTGCGGCGCAAATAGCACACCGAGGCCGGCGGCCAGATCCTCGCCGTTGTCGCGCTGCTTCTGAATGAGCCTCGTCACCGCGGCGTCACACGGGTCGATCGTGCCGGTTTGCACATAGAAATATCCGTGCACTGCCGCGAAGGTGATCACCACCAATGCCAGCAGATAAACGATAAACCGCATGGCGTGTCCCCTCGCGAAGTTCCGATGCTCGAACGGGAACGTTAAAATGGGCGCGTTGTCAAGTGTGCGGCCTTACAGGCACCGCCGGGTCCGGCGAGAACTTCCGGCGCGATTTCCGCAGCCCAAAAAAGATGAGGCACGCGGGGTCTCCCCAGCGCGCCTCAGTTTTAGACCAAGCCTTCGTCAGGCTTATTTCAGCGGCTCGTAGCCACGGCCAAAGCGATAGCCAACGCCAACGCCGATCAGCCACGGGTCGATCTCAACCTTGGTCTTGATGGGAGAAGCGCCAACCGTCAGGTCCGTCTCCATGAAGATCTTCTTCACGTCGACGTTCAGGTACAGACGATCCGACAAGGGCATATCAAAACCAGCCTGCAGCGCAGCGCCCCAGCTATTGGTCAGCTTCAGGTTGCCAGCAGCGCCGTCGTCAATGCCGAAGAACGCCGTGTAGTTCACGCCAGCGCCAACATACGGGTTGATGCCGCCGATGTTGCCGAGGTGATACTGCAACGTAACGGTCGGCGGAAGCGCCCAGGTGCTGCCAACATCAACGTTGTTGAGAGCGTTGGTGCCGCGGATATTGTGGTGAGTCACGCCTGCGATAACTTCAACCGACAAATTAGACGTCAGGAAGTAGGTCAGGTCCAGCTCGGGCACAACCGCGCTGCTGATCTTCGCGCCATAGTCGGAGTGTGCAACGCCGGCATTGGTCCAATCAGACGTATTCACATCCGGCACGACGCCGAGGCCGCGCAAACGGATCATGATATCGCCAGCATGGAAATCGCCAGCAGCGGCCATGGCGCTCTCGCTAACGCCCATCATCGCGCCGAGGAGCAACCCACCGGCCAATGCAATCTTGCTTACTTTCATTGGTTCCCCCAAAAAGGTCAGACTATTTTGAAACCTGTCAACGGGGAGACCTTATGACATCACCCCGTTCAAAGCTTGATCGAAATCAAATCGGCAACCTTTTGGATACCCGGTGTTGCCAGTATGCAATAGTGAATTCCGTGGACAAAATCGCGGGGCGGTTCCCCAAAAAGCGAGGCGCGCCGGTATGAGCGGCGCGCCCTTAAGTCATGCAATATTGAGCCGGAGCTTATTTCAGCGGTGCCCGGTTGCCGCCAAGACGGTAGCCCACGCCCACGCCGACCAGCCACGGATCGATATCGACCTTCGTCGAAATGGTGCCATTAGCAACCGAAGCGTCGGTGTCGAGGAAGATCTTCTTCACGTCCACGTTCAGGAACAGATTGTTGCCAAGCGGCATGTCGAAACCGGCTTGCAGCGCCAAGCCCCAGGCGTTATCGACCTTGAAGGTGGTGTAATCACCGGCATGCTTATTGAAGAACACTGTGTAGTTCACGCCCGCGCCGACATAGGGATTGATGCCAGCCACGTTACCAAGATGGTACTGCAAGGTCACGGTCGGGGGCAGCAGCCAAGCATCGCCAATAGTGCTGTCGTGAACGATGGCACCTTTGCCCTTGACGCTTACCGGCACCACGCCCGCGATCACTTCGACAGCGAGATTCGAGGTCAGGAAGTACGTCAGATCCAGCTCAGGAACGACTGTCGCGAAGATGTCCGCATCACATCCAGCGCCTTTGCACGCGCCAGTCCAATTCGACGTATTCACATCCGGCGCCACGGCCAGAGCGCGGATACGGACCAGCTTGTCGCCAGGATAGAAATTTGCGGACGGATCGGCCTGTGCGCTGTCGCCCATGAACGTCGCGGCGCCAAGAAGCGCTCCCGCGGCCAAAAGAATTTTACTCGTTTTCATAACATCCCCCAGGAAGTCGGTTGGTTCACCCTTGAACGTGTGCAGCTTAGTCCTGCGGGTATGGAAATATGCTTGACCTGCATCAAATAATCATTTTGGTGCGCACATCTGTTGCAGATCAGCCATAGGGGCACACTGCCATGCAGGATGGGAAAAAACGTTATAAGGCAATGAGATAGCAACGTCTTCGAGGCGCGGGGCGGCCCTTTCCCCCGTAAGGTGCGCCAAAACAACGCGGAGGCGGACGTGGCGCCAACACAGATTTCGCCGGCGTCCTGGGGAAAAGCTTCCCATCGCGGTAAATCGAAGGCGGATGATATATTAGCCACCAGCAAGTAGTATCCGGGGGGATCTTCGCGGCGGCAGAGGGCGGAACATGGGTATCCCGCCCCCGGAGGAACGCCTGCCAGGCGCAAAATGTTCCGCGCGGCAGGGCGATGTTGCAGTTAACCTGCTGATTTTACGCCGTTTCCGCCTCCACTGAACGGAAAGCGTTCGCCAGCTACTCCATTCCGAGCACTTCGCCGATATAATCGACGTCTTTGTCGCCGCGCCCGGAGAGATTGACGATGACGATCTGGTCCTGGCTCAGGTTCGGCGCCATTTTCAGCGGCATGGGCGACCGCATGCGCGCTTTCCAGCGCCGGAATGATGCCTTCCGTCTCGCTCAGCAGTCGCGAATGCGTCCAGCGCTTCCTTGTCGTTGACCGACACATACTCGCACGCGGCCGGCGTCCTTGAGGAACGAATGCTGCGGACCGACGCCGGGATAATCCAGCCCCGAAGCAATTGAATGCACGCCGAGCGGTGTCGCCGTCTGTCGTCCTGGAGCAGATAGGTGATCATGCCGTGCAGCATGCCCGGCGTGCCCAGCGTCATCGTCGCGGCGTGCTCGCCCGGCTGGAAACTCTTGCCAGCCGGCTCGACGCCGACGATCTTCACGCTGGCATCGTTCAGAAACGCGTGGAACAGCCCCATCGCGTTCGAGCCGCCGCCAACGCAGGCCACCAGATAATCCGGCAGCCGACCGACCTTCTCCACGATCTGCCGCCGCGCTTCCTTGCCCGACCATCGACTGGAAATCCCGCACCATCATCGGATAGGGATGCGGGCCGACCACCGAGCCGATGCCGAAGAACGTATTCTTATGGTCCGCGATGAAGGCGCCGAAAGCACTGTCCACGGCGTCCTTGAGGCAGCGCCCGCCGCTTTCCACCGTCACGACCGTCGCGCCGAGCATCTTCATGCGCAGCACGTTGGGATGCTGCTTCTTCACGTCGATGGCGCCCATGTGGATTTCGCACTCAAGGCCGGTAATCGCCGCCGCCGTCGCCAGCGCCACGCCGTGCTGCCCGGCGCCCGTCTCGGCCAGCAGCTTGCGTCTTGCCCATGCGCTTGGCCAGCAGCGCTTCGCCGAGGGTGTGATTGATCTTGTGCGCGCCGGTGTGGTTGAGATCCTCGCGCTTGAGGTAGATTTTCGCGCCGCCGAGCTTTTTCGTCAGGTGACGGGCAAAAAACAGCGGCGAGGGGCGGCCGACATATTCCGACAGCAGTTCCTGGTATTCCGCCTGAAAGGCCGGATCGTTTTTGGCGTCCTCATAGGCACGCGCCACTTCCGCCAGCACATCTTTCAATTCCGGCGGCACGAACTGCCCGCCGTACTGGCCGAAAAAGCCGTCCGCATTGGGGATGTTGTGGTAATCGGTGCTGGAAGACTGTGCGTTGGTCATGTTGATCGCCGGGTTAGGGTTGCACGACAGAAGACAGCAAAAAACCGCCGGTAAAGGCGGCTGAAATTCAGGACATAACAATTCATCCGCCGCCTGAGTGATCTGGCGGCCCGCCTGGAGACATTGAGTGAAGATGCGGACTTGGTAGCGTCATGCTAACAAGGCGCTTTAGGGGTGTCAAACGGCGTGAAATGCCAGTTGCGGGGTGCGGCGATCAGGCATCCCGCATGATCCGGCGGGCCAGTCCCGGCCATATACGGTGAATGGCGAGCAGCACCCGCGCACGCCCTACGGCGATTTCGCCGGAGTCGCGCGCCAGCCCCCGGAGCACCGCCTCCGCCATCTGTTCCGCGGTGATTTTGCCGCTGCCCCGGCCGGCGGTCATGGCGGTTTCGACCAGCGGCGGCAGCACCTCCACGACGCGAATCCCGCTCTGCGACAGTTGATGGCGAAGCGCCTGGGAAAACACATGCAGCCCAGCCTTGGCCGCGCAATAGACCGGGGCGCTGGCTTTCGGAACAATACCCAGCGGCGAACCGATGTTGATCACGGCGGCCTCCCGCCCAAGGCGAAGCAGCGGCATACACGCGGCGGTCAATTGGATGGGTGCGATCAGGTTGAGTCCAAACTCCTCGTCAATGCGCGCATCCTCGCCGGTCATGGCGGCGAAATCGAGCTGATGCTGGATACCAGCGTTATTGACGAGGATATCCAGGCGGCCGAATCGGGCGGAGACCGCCTCCACAACCGCCTTCCTGTCCGCCGGCCGGATCAGATCGCCCGCAATCGCGATGACTTGCGGCAGTTGCGATTGCACCTGCGCAAGAGCGGCGGCATCGCGCCCGGTTACGATGACCCCGGCGCCCTGTCCCGCGAAGGCAGCGGCCAGCGCCCGGCCGATCCCCCGCGTTGCGCCCGTCACCAGCACGATTTTCCCAGCGAGTTTCATTGCGTTTTCTCCCTCCCTCATGCGCGCATCCTGGCGCCGCTCCACGCCGGTGCGCTTAAACAAGTGCCTCTTTCAAATTTCGAGCGGGTCCCCCATCCGTCTCGCGCTGCCCTCGCGGCCTGCCTGTATGCAGGGTAGCATTCCTTTGTTCGGCCAGGGAGCCATTCCTTCGTCCCGGCCATGCACAGGTTGAATGCTACCGCGCGCAGGAGGGGTCAAGGACGCGCTCTTCGCGCGCCCGCAGGGTTTATCCTTGACGCCTCCGAGCACGGTAGCATGCTTGTGTGCGGCGGGGCTCACGGCAATCTCTGCACCCCGCTCAGGATTCGAAAGAGCCAAACAATTGCTCCAATCAAACCGCCGCCGCCCACCGCGTGGTGATCGCCGCGATGTCCGGCCGCTCGCGCTCCTCCGGCTTCTTCAGCGGCGTGCCTATATAGATGTATCCCGCCACCCGCTCGGACGCCGCCAGCCCCAGCGCCGCGTTGACCTTCGCGTCATAGGCGTACCACTCCGTCACCCAATGCCCGGCATAGCCGAGCGCCAGCGCGGCGTGCAGCATGTTGAGGCGAACCGCGCCGGCCGAAAGCTCCTGCTCCCAGCCAGGGATCGGCGCGCCGCCGCGCGGGCTCGACACCACCGCCACCACCAGCGGCGAGCGCAGGAAGCGCGTGCGCTCCTTCTCCAGCCGCACATCCGAGGCGTCCGGCTCGTTTTCCTTGCATACCCG
This sequence comes from uncultured Alphaproteobacteria bacterium, assembly GCA_963827885.1. Classification (GTDB taxonomy): domain Bacteria; phylum Pseudomonadota; class Alphaproteobacteria; order Rhizobiales; family Rhodomicrobiaceae; genus CAWHDD01. The sequence continues at coordinate 335,912 of CAWHDD010000021.1, forward strand.
CGCCAGCACCTCGCCGAACTTCGCCCGCGCCTCGCCCTCGAACAATACGAAGCGCCATGGAGCCAGCTTCTTGTGATCCGGCACACGCGCGGCGAGCGTCAGCATGCATTCTACCTCCTCCGCATCCGGCCCCGGTTCGCCCAGTGCCCCCTCCGCCACGGACACCGACCGGCGCGCCGCCAGATGTGTTAACAGGGGTGCGTTAACTTTGCCGCGTTTCAGAATTTCTGCTAAATCAGCCATGAATTTTGCCTTGCTGAAGGTGATGGTCCGCTTGACTCTCGCTTGCGGTTGCGCATCGCTTAACCGGAAACACCGCCTGGGTGAAGCGGATGCACAAACGTAAGAAACCGTGCCGCCAGATGGAATACGGAAACGCAGCCAGAATGGGAAGACGGGCATGATGGGAAATCGGGGAATGCAGAAGCGAATCGCCACCGCGTGCCTCGCCGCCCTCGCGATTATCGCCGCGCCCGCCGCCCAGGCGCAGGAACCGCAGCGCTTCATTATTATCGTGGATCAGGGCCAGCCAGCCGATGCGGCGGCTGCCAAAGGCGCCCCGGCCGTGTCGCAGTCCGTGGCCAATGCCATGGGGCTGCTGTCGGCGGAAATTCCGGTGGGGCTGATCGGCTACGGAGACGACCTCAAGCAGCGCTGCACCAATGTCAACGAACTGGCGCCGGTCGCGCCGTTGCGTGACGGACGCGAGGCGCTGAAGGCCGCGCTCCCCGGCAAGCCGGACAAAAAAGGCCGCGCGCCGCAAATCACCGCCATCAGCCGCGCCGCCGCGCAGCTCAAATCGGGCAATGCGAAAAATGGCTCCATCATCCTGCTGGCCCACCGCGCCGACGATTGCGCCGCTGACCCCTGCGCCGCCGCCAGCGCGTTTCACACCCAGATGCGATCCGTGCCGGTTCACGTCATCGCCGTGCAGGCGCCGGCCGCCTCCATCGCCAAGCTGAAATGCCTCGCCGAAAAAACGGGCGGACTGTTTCAGGAGGTGAGCGCGCCGGACAAGGCGGGATCGGCTCTGCTGGCGGCGTTCGGAGCCAAGGTGCCGCCGCCCGGCGTCGAGGCGAGCGCGGCGCCAAAGCCTGAGACGAAGGAGACCCAGGCCAAAGCGGCGGACGTCAAGGCAGAGGCCGCGAAGGAGACTCCGGCGAAAGAGGCTGCGGCGAAGCCTGAAACGAAGGAGGCCCCGGCCAAAGAGGCTGACGCCAAGGCGGCTGCTGCGAAGGAGACGCCGGCGAAAGAGGCCGCGGCGAAACCTGAGACGAAAGAGGCCCCGGCCAAGGAGGCTGCGGCGAAGGAGGCTGCGGCGAAGGATGCCGCTTCTAAAGATAAAGAGAGCGCCGCCAAGGAACCGACTCCCGCTGCCCCGGCGGCAACGCAGGCGCGCGCCGTGCCCGCGCCTCCGGGCAAACCGGCGCCGGAGCCCAACCTCATCCTGCATGCCTCGCTGGGCACCGGAACACCGCCTTTGCAGCAGGGCGTCGCTTACCGGATTTATCCGGCGGACGGCAATCCCGCCGCCAAAAACCGCCCCCTGGCCAAACCCGTCTGGACCGGCGGCGGCGGTGAAAGCCGGCTGAAACTGGCGCCGGGCAAATACACGCTGGAGGCCGCTTACGGCTTCATGACCGCGCGCCAGCCGCTGGCGGTAGGCGACGAGAAATCGGCTGAGGCCACCATCGCCCTGAACGGCGGCACCATCGACGTCACAGCCGTGGCCAAGTCCGGCGGCGCGCCGCTCAGCCACATGTTCTATATCGCCTATGCCAGCGACGGCGGCGGCAAATGGCGCGAGGCTGGCCGGTCGAGTCAGGCGCGCGCCCTGTTCCATGTCCCCGCCGGCGACTACAAAATCGTGGCGCGTCACGGCGAGGCGCAGACCGAGACCACCGTCACCATGGCCGCCGGCGGCGTGAAGCCGGTGCAGGTGGTGATGAATTGCGGCGTGCTGACCCTGTCGGCGCAGATGACAGCCGGCGCGGCTCCGCTGACCGGCGTTCGCTACAGCATTTATCCCGCCGGGCAGGATCGCGAACTGGCCCGCGCCACATTGGCCGAGCCATCGTTCGTACTGCCCGCCGGCCGCTACAAGGCTGTTGCGCAGCATGATCTGGTGAGGATCGAAAAAGAGATCACCATGGCGGCCGGCGATGAAAAGCGCGAAGACCTTGTTTTCAATGGCGCGCACCTGACGCTGGGCGCCAAACTCGCCGGCAAGGGCGCGCTCAGCCCGCGTGACGTGCGCTTCGTGCTTTATAGTCTCGACGGCGGAGCGGAAACCCGGATCGACGCCGGACCGATGGCCGGGCTGGGGCGTCCGCTGCTGCTGCGCGGCGGCCGCTACCGGGTGGAAAGCCGCTACGGTACGCTGAACGCCGTGGAAACCGCCGAGGTCAGCCTTGCGGCGGGCGAGACACGCGAGCAGATTTTCGAACACGCCGCCGCCCAGGTGAAGCTGGCTGTCGTGACGCAGCCGCGCGCCAAGACGGCGATGCGCGCACAGGTTAAAGTCACCGATGCGTCGGGCGCCGTGGTCGCGGATCTGGCCGAAATTCCGGCCCAGGCGCTCATCCTGAAACCGGGCAAATATCAGGTGAACGCCAGGTCCGGCGCCAAAACCGGGTCTGGAGAATTCGAAGTTGCCGGCCATGACCAAAAAACGGTCGAAGTTTTGGTGAAATAGGGGCGCATGCGGCATGGCACACGGCACAGGGTGGCGATTCGGGTGAAATCAGCGTTTTTGCGCGCGGCTTTCGCGGCGGGCCTGCTATTGAGCTGTACACAAGCCAGTCACGCCGAAACGGTGTTCGTTTTCGACGCCGCCCGCACCATGTGGGGATCGCTGGTTGCCGTTCCCCCGCCACCGCCTCCGCCAGCCCCAGGCGCTCCCGCCGCACCGCCTGCGCCCCCCGCGGTGACGCCGCCCAATAAAGCCACGATGGTGCGCGAATCGCTGAAGCGCACTTTCGAGGAACAGGCGGGCATGCTGAAAGCCGGCCTCATCGTCTTTGGCGGCGCCAAACCTGCCGGCTGCGACGACATCGCTGTGGTCAAGCCCATCGCCGCTGTGGACGACAGCTTCGGCAAAGCGCTGGACGCCATCAAACCGAAGGGCATGCGCCCCCTCGCCGCCGCGCTCGACAAGGCGCAGTCGCTGATCGCCCCCGGCAGCCGCAACGGCGCCATTGTGCTGATCGCCGACGGCCTCGATAACTGCAAGGGCGACCCTTGCGCCATGGCGCGGACCATCAAGGAGAGAAACCCCAACGTCAAAATCCACGCCATCGCCGTCGACGCCAACGCCAAGCGGTCGATGGCCTCGCTCTCCTGCGTGGCGCAGATCACCGGCGGCCTGTTCCTGCCCGCCGCCGATGAGAACGGCATCGACACCGCCTTGGAGCAGATCCTGGGCGCTTCTACCGGCGCAAGGCCCGCGGCGCCCAACGCCAAGGCCGGCGCCCCCCGCCCCGCCGATGCGGGCATGGATGCCGCCGATGACGCCGCGCCAGCCCCGCCGCGCCCCGTGCCGCCGCGTACCGGCGAACCCGCGCAGGTGACGCTGACCGCCCTGCTGGCCGATGGCGGCCTGCCGATCACCGAAGGCGTGCACTGGCGCATTTATGACGGTGAGCCCTCCGATGGCGGCAACTACAAACTGGTGAAGGCCATCGACGAGGGACAGGCGGCCTTCACGCTCGGTCCCGGCGAATATCTGGTGAATGCCGCCTATGGCCGCGCCAACCTGACCAAGAAGCTGGAGGTCTGGCCGGGCAAGCCGGTGAACGATACCTTCAATCTCAATGCGGGGGGGCTGCGCATCAACGCCATCCTGGAAACCGGCCAGGTGATCGCGGAAAATCAGGTGAAGTTCGAGCTGCTGTCCGAAGCGACCGATCAGTCCGGCAACCGCGAGCGCGTTGTGGACAATGTGCGGCCCGGTGTGGTCATCCGGCTGAATGGCGGTTTTTATCATGTGCGCAGTTTATACGGCGACAGTAACGCGCGCATCGAGTCGGATGTGGCGGTGGAGGCCGGGAAGCTGACCGAGGTGACCATCAAGCATGATGGCGGCAAGGTGACGTTCCGGCTGGTGCACACACCTGGCGGCGAGGCGCTGGCTGATACGAAATGGACGATCCAGACCAAGGACGGCGAGGTGGTGAAGGAGAGCGGCGGCGCGTTTCCGTCGCATATTCTGGCCGCAGGCGTGTACCGGGTCACCGCGACGCACCGGGATCAGGACTACTCGCAGATGTTTGCCGTGCAGGCGGGGCAGGCGCAGCAGGTTGAGGTGGTGATGCCCAGCGAAACGGGGGGACGCCCGCTGGGTGAGTATGGCGGGCGCTGACAACCTGGTGCAGCAAACAAACGATTCCGGCGAAGGTTGCCGCTTGTTTGCAAGAGTCGCCGCGCAAACAAAAACTTAGCTAGGGCGCCGGGCTGACATTCCTGTATCGAATGCCGGCCCGGTGCACTAGCGGCACGTCAGGCAGCGGGAGCGTACTTCACAGCGGCTGCATATTTCAAACCATCAAGGAAATCGCCCGCATCCATTTCCCCAGGGCGCCAGCGCGGCGTGGCGGGGGTTACCTGCTGCAATATGTCGCGATTCATGGAGCACTGGCCACCGGGCGTGAGGCGGAAGAGGTCCACGCCCGCCGGCAGAGTGCGGACGCGCAGCCGGGTGAGTTCCGGCTGGTGCGCCAGCGCCTCGCCATGGCCCAGGCAGTCCAACTCGTCGTCGATGGTGAGGCGGATACCCGCCCCCTCGGCAGCGTCCTGGAGGATCAGCAGATTTTCGTACAGCTTCCGCCGGTCGCCCGCCGGGCCGCCTGGGGCATCGCGGCCAATCGCTTGCAGGGGCGTGACGATCCAATGCGAGATCCCCAACTGGCGCAGAAGCTCCGGCATGCCGTCGAGCGGTTCCCGGTTGCTCATCAAGACTGAGGCAACAGCGAATTTCGTGCGTGGCGAGAGCACCCGCATTGCATAGCGGAGGCCGCTAACGGTTGCTTCCCAGGCGCCGGAGATGCCGCGGATGCGATCATGTTCGCCGGCGGAGGCCGCGTCGAGCGAGACGCCGATTTTGGCGGGCTCCAGCAGCGCCAGACGCTGCGTCTCCTCCCGCAGCCGCACGCCATTGGTGACAAGACTTGCGGGAATTCCCAGCATCATGCCGGCCGAGAGCACCGCCTGCGTGTGATCCATGGATGCTGGCAAAAGGGGTTCGTGGCCCTGAATAGCCAGCGCGATAACCGGCGCGCCCTGCCGGACCTCGTGGATAAAACGGGACAACTCATGCGGTTCGAGCGCATTTTCCGTGCTGGCTTCCCGCCGCTGGCGAACCACGCAGCATGAGCATTTGAGGTTGCAACCGCCGGGCGCCGGAATGATAAACGTTAAGAAATTTCCGGTGGTTCCGTTATCAACATCAACAGGTACTAAGCCAATTCCGGCCATAAGACAACCTACCCTATTGTGAAGTTCGATTACAATTATAAGTTATCCATGCATACAATACAATATTTTTAATGCGCCCCCCTCCTCTCACCGGTCAGTCAAGCCCGATGAGACAATCTTCCAGAACTCAAATTCGATGTTTTTCAGACCATACGCTTCGGTAGTCTACTAAAAATTTCTCACTACTTCTCGAAATTAAAAAATATATATTACTAAGCAAAAGGGAGTCCAGATACCAAATCGTCGCAAATTAAAATTCGAGAAGATGTGATGGCTGTACATTTGCTTCAAATCAGTCTTGGCCTAAAGAATTTTTCAAAATTTAATGTCGCTTTCAAAAAGCAATGAAACGGGAAAGGCGTCACTCTAAGTGCACGCACGAAACTCAATTTATAGTATAGCATTGATGGAGTCCGGCTCCGTGTGGCTCTCGCTGCAAATAGCCAATACCAAGCCTTTGGGAGCCGGACTTAAAACTCAGTAAGACGCGAGAAATTCATCAAGACGCAAGACAAAGTAACCGAGATACCGTAATTGTTGAATAGCCTCCTCGCCTTTCACAAGCGGTCTGCTGGATGCAGCAAGAGGCACGCCAAGCTTGTGCATAGCGGCCGAATAAACGGTACGCAACCCCTCTGCATAGCGGAGGCCGAGCGGTTCCAATTCCAACCCTCGCCCAACCGGATTGGGGAGTGCCGCAAACGTTGCCAGACCAATATAGCGAAGATCGTCCGGGTCCCACTCGGAATCAGATTGCCATTCTGCCGCGCCATTATAGAAAACAGCAAAACTTCTTTCCTGAACTCTTTCAAGATCGCGCCCATAAAGCGCTCGAAACGTGGGAGAGGCTAGCCACAACGGTGCAACGGCAGCGAACGAAATATTGTGCGCAACAAAACTCGGACGCCGCTGCAGCTTAAGGTCTGCTCCGGCTTCACGCCGGCTATCCTGGAGAACAATTACAGCTCTTGATTGAAGCCACTGCCATCTTTCATCTGAATCCCGCTCCTCGAAAAAATGCATAGCTTTTAAGCGAGTGATCAGGCTCTGAACATTAAGGTATTTTGCTCTATTCTCATAGTCATCGAAAGTCCTATCGCCAATATCCTGAATCCAAATAATAGGCCTCTTTTTCTTTCCTCTCTTCTCGATCATCCACAATTTATTCATGAGATTCCTGAAGCCAATCAGAGCAGTCCGCGGCTGAGGGGTGATCAACGTCTGCTCTGGACTCACCTGAATATACGCATCACTTTCCTCATAAAACTGTGTAAGTGTTGCTTCTATATCCTCACCCGGCAGCACGGAAACCACTTCCCCCGGCTGCTGCTCGGAAGGCGTCACATCCTCGGCATCGTTAATATACTCCTCGATGGCCTCAGCCACCGCGCGTATCTCTTTCTCAGAAAGCAACGGCTTGTAAATCACCGTTCCGTCTTCGTCCGGCCCGGTCTCCGGCCAGTTGGTCAGAAAATACCGGATCAGCGTCGCGCCATCCCTGGGTTTGATGCGCGTTTTACCGGTCAGCTTGGGGGTGAGTGAACGAATTGGCGTCTTGGCCTGCTTTAATTTGTCGTCGAGAAACCTGTCGGAGTGGCGAGGTTTGCCTGCGGCCCGCCCTCCCTCGCTGCGCCATTGCTTGTGGACATCGCGGACGAACTGCTCCGGCTGCTCCATAGGATCGAGGGGCTTTGGCACCTTGTTTTCAATCTTCTTGAAAGCCTCTTCGAGGCCATCACCTTTTATATCAGGAGCGGCCATCGAGAATCTCCTCTTTTTTGTATTTTGACATCTTGCCCTCATTTGAGAGCCCTGAATACACCTGCGCTGCCCGCCTTCAGCGAAGAAGGCGGGCATTTTGAACCAAATTTAAAACGAGGTGTGAATTCATGGCGGGTTTCGTGGATTCTAAAAAGAATTTCTAGTACGGCCTTGCACCTAAAATCAAGGGCAATTCGAAACATGACAGCCTTCTTCAATGCCCGTTCGCACAGAAAAATAGCCAAAATTCGAAACAGCGTGCACATTACTTAAGACTTGTCACACACATGCCACACTTTCCCGGCGCCGCCCCTGCGTGCGGCGCCGGGTCCTGCTGCGCCGGCCGCAGACATCAACGCACTCCGCGGCCGCCATATTTCGCGATCAACTTCGCGATGTCGTCACGCCTCGCCGCCGCATCACTTTGCGCCAGCTTAGCACGCCGAGTCATGCTCTGCCCGATTGATTGACCGCCTTTACTATCACCACCCAGCCTGGGCGAGATCGAAATCTCCAGCAACCCAAGCATATGCAGTGCAAGCAGGGCTGCGGCGATATATCCTAGATAACGGTACAGTGCCGCAATAACGGGTAGTAGCGCCTCGTAGGAAGCTCGCAAATTCTTGCCGGCGGCCAGCAAATGCATGAAAGACGCCAGGACGCTGGCCAAGGCCGACAGCAAGGCGATCCCTTCGGGCGAGAATGCGATTTGCAGCAATTGTGGCGCCTCACCGCCACCGCTAAAATGAACAGCGAACATATCTCACCTCACGGCTAGATATGGCCCCCTGCCCTACACTCGCAGATCAGCCTCCTCTTGCGCGCGGCAACAGAATAACCATATACTGTTACCGCGGTTGTCTGCGCCTGGGGCGGAAAGAGCCTCTGGGTCCAACACAGGCCGCCGTCGGGGATAGCGGGAGGCAGCCGGCTGGCAAGCTAAAGGCTGCTTTTCGCTTCCCTGCCATCGTTGTTTTTGAAACGATGGCTGTTCTGGCGGAGCTTTACACATCAATCACACCGCCGCTTTGTTACATCACACCCTCCTCGATATCCCTTGGTTGCTCTTCTAAAGAGTGACACCGTTTTAAGCAGAGCGCAACCGCTCATTTTAAATAAGGTGCGCGCATTCTTGGAAGTCATGAAAGCAAGGCGGTCCGCGCACTACTGGCGAGTTTGTTAAAAATCTGATTTCGAAATAGGCGCTTAGCAACATCTCAGACGTTCGGAAAATTCACAGCGCGAAAATCTGTTTCACACAATGCCAAGCCTGCGACATTAATAACCAGCCTGTTTTGATGTTCGCCCTTTGCTGGACAGACGCTCTTTCGCCGGAGAGCCTGTTCAAAACCGAGCCAGACCCGCCCGGGACTTGCCGTCTACCGGATGCCCCCGCATTTCCACCGCCCCCGCCCCAAGTTAAAATTTCCGCCGCCTCTTGCCCTCCCCCGCCCTGCCGGCCAATATGCCGCACATGACCGCCAAATTTATCTCCGTCCGCGGCGCGCGCGAGCACAACCTCAAGAACATCTCGCTCGACCTGCCGCGCGAGAAGCTCATCGTCATCACCGGCCTGTCGGGCTCCGGCAAGTCGTCGCTGGCCTTCGACACCATCTATGCCGAGGGCCAGCGGCGCTATGTGGAAAGCCTGTCCGCCTACGCGCGCCAGTTTCTGGAGATGATGCAAAAGCCCGATGTGGACCACATCGAGGGCCTGTCGCCGGCCATTTCCATCGAGCAGAAGACCACCAGCCGCAATCCGCGCTCGACGGTCGCCACCGTCACCGAGATTTACGACTACATGCGCCTGATGTTCGCCCGCGTGGGCGTGCCCTATTCGCCCGCGACCGGCCTGCCCATCGAGAGCCAGACCGTCAGCCAGATGGTGGATCGCATTCTGGAGCTGGCCGAGGGACGCGGCTTTACCTGCTGGCGCCCCATCGTTCGCGGTCGCAAGGGCGAGTACCAAAAGGAACTCGCCGAGCTGATGAAGAAGGGCTTTCAGCGGGTTAAGATCGACGGCGCGTTCTACGAGATCGCCGACGCGCCGGCGCTGGACAAGAAGCTCAAGCACGATATCGACGTGGTGGTGGACCGGATCGTGGTGAAGCCGCGACCTCGGCACGCGCCTGGCCGACAGCTTTCGAGACCGCGCTGGAGCTGGCCGACGGCATCGCCATCGCCGAATTCGCCGATAAGGCGCTGCCGCCCGAAAGCCTCGCCGGCGTCAACAAGTCGAAGAACGACACCCACGAGCGCATCATTTTCTCGCAGCGCTTCGCCTGCCCGGTTTCCGGCTTCACCATCGACGAGATCGAGCCGCGGCTGTTTTCGTTCAACAATCCCTATGGCGCCTGCCCGAAATGCGACGGCCTCGGCACCGAGTTGCAATTCGAGGCCGATCTCGTCGTGCCGGACGCCTCGCTGTCGACTGCGCAAGGGCGCGCATCGTGCCGTGGGCGCGCACCGGCAACACCTCGCCCTATTACACGCAGACGCTGGAGGCGCTCACCAAGCATTACAAGGTGTCGATGACGACGCCGTGGTACGATCTGCCCGAAAAGGTGCAGCAACGCCATTCTGTACGGCACGCGGCGATGAGGAAATCAGCTTCGTTTATGACGATGGCATGCGCACGTTACGAAGTCGCGCAGTCGTTCGAGGGCGTCGTCAACAACATCGAGCGGCGCTGGAAGGAGACCGACTAGCGCCTGGGTGCGCGAGGAGCTGTCGCGCTACCAGTCCGACCACCCGTGCGAGGCGTGCGGCGGCTTCCGGCTGAAGCCGCAGGCGCTGGCCGTGAAAATCGACGGGCTGCATATCGGGCAGGTGTCGCAGCTGTCGATCACGACGGCGGCGGCGCTGGTTCGAATCGCTGCCGGGCAAGCTGTACGCCAAGCAGAACGAGATCGCGCTGCGCATTCTGAAGGAAATCCGCGAGCGGCTGAAGTTTCTCAACGACGTCGGCCTCGATTATCTGGCGCTGTCAGCCGCAATTCCGGCACGCTGTCCGGCGGCGAAAGCCAGCGCATCCGGCTCGCCAGCCAGATCGGCTCGGGGCTGACGGGCGTGCTCTACGTGCTCGACGAGCCGTCCATCGGCCTGCACCAGCGCGACAACGACCGGCTGCTGGAAACGCTCAAGCATCTGCGCGACCTCGGCAACACCGTCATCGTGGTCGAGCACGACGAGGACGCCATTCTGCACCGCCGACCATGTGGTGGACATCGGGCCGGGCGCGGGCGTGCACGGCGGCGAGATCATCGCGGAGGGCACGCCGCAGCGAGATCATGGCGTCGCCCGCACAGCCTCACCGGCCAATATCTCAGCGGCGCGCGGCAGGTGTCCGGTGCCGGCCCGACGCGGCGCAAGCTCGCCAAGACGCAAACGGCTGAAAGTCATCGGCGCGCGCGGCAACAATCTGAAAAACGTGACCGCCGAAATTCCGCTCGGCACGTTCACCTGCGTGACCGGCGTGTCGGGCGGCGGCAAGTCCACGCTGCTGATCGAGACGATCTACAAGGCGGTGGCGCGCAAGCTGAACAAGCGCGCGAGGCGCCGTCGCCGTTCGACGAGCTGAAGGGCTGGAATACCTCGACAAGAGTCATCGACATCGACCAGTCGCCCATCGGCCGCACGCCGCGCTCGAACCCGGCGACCTACACCGGCGCCTTCACCCCCATCCGCGACTGGTTCGCCGGGCTGCCCGAAGCGCGGGCGCGCGGCTATCAGCCGGGGCGGTTTTCGTTCAACGTCAAGGGCGGGCGCTGCGAGGCGTGCCAGGGCGACGGCGTCATCAAGATCGAGATGCACTTCCTGCCCGACGTGTACGTCACCTGCGATGTAGTGCAAGGGCAAGCGCTATAATCGCGAGACGCTGGACGTGCAAGTTCAAGGGCAAGTCCATCGCCGATGTGCTGGACATGACGGTGGAGGAGGCGGCCGAGTTCTTCAAGGCCGTGCCGTCCATGCGCGACAAGATGGAGACGCTGGCGCGGGTCGGGCTCGGCTACATCAAGGTCGGCCAGCAGGCGACGACGCTGTCGGGCGGCGAGGCGCAGCGCATCAAGCTGGCGAAGGAGCTGTCGCGGCGGGCGACGGGGCGGACGCTGTATATACTGGACGAGCCGACCACGGGGCTGCATTTCCACGATGTGGCCAAGCTGCTGGAGGTGCTGCACGAGCTGGTGGATCAGGGGAACACGGTGGCGGTGATCGAGCACAATCTGGAGGTGATCAAGACCGCCGACTGGGTGATCGACCTGGGGCCGGAGGGCGGCGACGGCGGCGGGGAGATCGTCGCCGCGGGGACGCCGGAGGATGTGGCGCAGGTGAAGAAGAGCTATACGGGGCAGTTTCTGGCGGATTTGTTGAAGCGGCGGCCGGTTACGGAGGCAGGCGGCGGCGGAGTGAGCGCGTCTGTTTTATAGTATAATCTACGGATGTGGTATCAGAGATAGAAAACGCCAACTGGGCACGAAATGGCTTCGGCGATGACATTTAATAGAATGACGATTGCTGCGGCCACCTCAGAGCTGGGAGAATATTGCTCGCATGCAGATCTGGAGCTGCTCGAAGTTGAATGGGGGATCAACGGACGATGCAGGACAAGCTCCAAATCGGCACATGCCGCTGATCTGAGTAAAATCGCGATCGAGGAGAACCCAGACGTTTACACGCAGAATGGCGTTGAAAAACTCGCGCTAGCAATCATAGAAACGGTGCTTAGAGTAGCCAAGAAGGGCCAGAGTAAATATTGGGATAAATTCGTCTCCGGCCTCCACATGGACGGTTTTGAGGTCTGTGAAGAAGTTAAACTCATAGAACCGGAGTATTCTTGGCAACCGAAGGAGCAGCAGACTGTTCTAATGCTGAGACGCATGCTTCCAGACGACGTACCCGGCCTTGATTTTCGCGACGCGGAAAGCGAGCTTATCGTGTTGCTAGATAAGCATGCCCTCACGACAGCTAAGGGGCATCTAACGCAGGCACAGTCGGCCCTTTCACGCGGAGATTGGGCCGCAGCGAATGCACAAATTCGGTCATTCTACGAGGAATACCTGAATGAGATCGCAAGACGGTTTGGCTACATTGGAAGCGATAAAAGTGATAAAAAACGCGATTTCCTCGGCCAACTGAACCCACCATTTCTTTTTTCAGAATACAATGAATGGAATGCGAATTCGCAAAAACCCCAGTTTGTTCAGGGGCTGATGTCGCGCCTGCACCCCGCGGGTAGTCATCCGGGCTTGTCAGATGAAGACGATAGCACATTCCGCATGCAGATCAGCTTGATAACCGCGCGGTTTTTTCTTCGGCGTTATGACCAAAGAATAGCTTGAGTACGGGCGTCTTGCTGCTGCAACAGGATGGGGCGGCAGGGGCATTCCGCTCGGCCAATCACCCCGCAATCCTGATGACGGCCTACCGCCCCGCTCGCAAAGCCTTGCGTTGGCAGACTGGCGGAATTCTGCTTTATAAGGGTTCCGCCGTCAGTGACGCGAAAAGGATGCCATGCCGGTCTCAACTGAAACAATGATCGCGGACGAAAATGCCCCGTGCGCCACGCTTGCCGGCGCGGTGCGGCCGTCCCTGTGCGGCATGACCCGTGCGGAACTCGGCGAGGCCCTGCGCGAGGCCGGCGTACCCGAGCGCAATCTGCGCATGCGCACCTCGCAGCTCTGGTCCTGGATCTACGTCCACGGCGCGCAGGATTTCGCCCCGATGACCAACATCGCCAAGGCGTTGCGTGCTGAGCTTGACGAGCGCTTCACCATCGCCCGGCCCGAGATCGCCGCCGAGCAGGTGTCCTCGGATGGCACGCGCAAATGGCTGCTGCGTCTGGCGCCGTCGCGCCCCGGCGAAACGCCGCCGGAAATCGAGACCGTTTACATCCCCGAATCCGATCGCGGCACGCTTTGTGTATCGAGCCAGGTCGGCTGCACGCTGAATTGCAGCTTCTGCCATACCGGCACCCAGCGGATGGTGCGCAATCTGACCGCCGCCGAGATCGCCGCGCAAATCGTCATCGCCCGCGACCGTATCGGCGACTGGCCCCAGGGCGAGGCGCCCGACCCGCGCGGCCTGCCCGAGTCCGAGCGCAAGCTGACCAACGTCGTGCTCATGGGCATGGGCGAGCCGCTGTATAATTTCGACAACGTGAAGGCCGCCATGGAAATCGCCGCCGATGGCGACGGCCTGTCGCTGTCGAGGCGGCGCATCACGCTGTCCACCTCCGGCGTCGTGCCGATGATGGAGCGGGCAGGCAGCGAGATGGGCGCGATGCTGGCCATTTCCCTGCACGCGGTGCGCGACGACCTGCGCGATGTGCTGGTGCCGATCAACCGGAAATACCCCATCGCCGAGCTGCTGGCCGCCTGCCGCGACTATCCGGGGCTGTCCAACGCGCGGCGCATCACGTTCGAATATGTGATGCTGAAGGACGTGAACGACTCCGTGGCCGAAGCCAAGGAACTGGTGCGCCTCTTGTCGGGCATTCCGGCGAAAATCAACCTGATCCCGTTCAATCCGTGGCCGGGCTCGCCCTACGAGTGCTCCAACTGGGGCCAGATCGAGCGCTTCGCCGAGATCGTCAACCGCGCGGGCTACGCCAGCCCGATCCGCACACCGCGCGGACGCGACATCATGGCGGCCTGCGGTCAGCTCAAATCGGCCAGCGAAACGCTGAAGGCCAGCCTCCGGCCCCCGGCCGGCGATTTCCAAGAGGGGACAGATTGATGTGGCAGGTTCTCGTCCGCTTCGTCGTGGTCGCGTTCGGTTTCGTATGCGCGGCCCTGACCGGCGCCATCACCCTGTTCGCCATCGGCGGCCACTGGGCGGCGGCGGAAATCAACCGGCAGATGGAACGGTCCCATCCCGGACAATACGATGAATTCGGCTTTTTCGGCGATGTGGCGGGCAACATCCTGTTCGCGCTCGCCGTGGTGCCCAGCCTCACGCTGCTGCCGGCGCTGGGGGCGATCATCGCGGGCGAGGTGATGAAAATCCGCTCCGCACTCTATTATATAGCTGCGGGCGGTGCCGCCGCCGCGGTGATGCCGCTGACCATGCGGCCCGTGGGCGACGAGATGGTCCACGCGCCTGCGGGGCAGTATCTTGCCATCATGGCGACGGCCGGTTTCGCCGCCGGCCTGGTGTATTGGCTGATCGCCGGGCGCCGCGCCTGACGTATACAAGGCGAGGACGGGAATCCCTCCCGCCGGGGTCAAAAATCTAAAATGAATTATTTATTTGACAGGCTTATTCCCTTCGCCCTTGCGGCCGTCGCCATTGTGCTGCTGCTGGGCCTCGGCAACATGCTGAAAGGCGGCAGTCCCAGCCGCAGCCAGACACTGATGCGGTGGCGCGTGGCCCTGCAATTTCTGGCGGTTATCATCATCATGACGGCGGTCTATCTCGCGGGGACGAGGCCATGACGGCGCAGGCATAACGGGACGTGGCAAGATTCACACAAGGCTGGCGAATCCGTTCCCGCCCGCAGCCATAAATTTGACTCTGGCACAGGATATGAGGAATTCTACCGGCTGCCAGGGGACTGGTTTCGAGAGAGTGGGGCTCATGCATACGAAGTTCATGCCAGCGCTTGCGGGCGCAGTGGCTGCGTGTTTGACGATTGTGGCGTTCGATATTTCCGCTGCCCGTGCGCAATCCATGCGGTCCACGGACGCCTCCGGTTTCGGGGCGACAGCCTTTCCTTACCTGGACGAAATCCGCATCGGCGCTTTGTCACATCAGCTTGGCGGCAGCAAGCACGAGCATGGCATTGATGTGAACACCGAAATCCTGTTCGGCAAGATCGGCACGCCGCGCGGCGACTACCTGATGGATTACTTTCTCCGTCCGCGCGTCCATCTGGGCGCCGACATCAACTCCCACGGCGATACCAGCCAGGCGTACTTTGGCCTGACGTGGGATATGCCTCTGGGGAAGCATTTCTTCTTCGAGAACTCTTTCGGCGGCGCTGTCCACGATGGTTATCTTGATAAAACCAGCGAGCACCCCGGCCATGGCTGCCGCGTAAACTTCCAGTAAATCGGCCTCCATCGGCGTCCATCTGACGGAGCGGTGGGATCTGATGGCCACTATAGATCACATGTCCAATGCCGGGCTGTGCTCCGAGAACCGGGGCATCTCCAATGCCGGCCTGCGGCTGGGCTATAAGTGGTAAATTCTTCAGCAATTCCAGCCCTGGCGGCATAGCCAGTTCCCAAGTTTCCCCTCACCGGCTCCCCATCACGGGGGCTGAGGTTGTATGCACAATGTACCCCCATGCCGGCGGGGCAGTACAACGTGTCAATATTCTCACAGCGCTGGGAAAATCAGGCTTCGCCGCGCAGGGAGCTTTTGACTTGGGAAGGGGTTCTGGAGAGAGTACCCACAGGCGGAAGAACAGGGTTCAGAAGAATGGGGCGCACGTCTAAAAGGTTCATGCCAGCACTTGCGGCGGCGGCTGGTCTGTTGATCGCGATGGCGGGTCTCTCCGCCGCGCATGCTCAGTCCATGCGCACCACTGACGCATCCGGCTTCGGCGCCACGCCCTTTCCCTACCTCGACGAAATCCGTCTCGGCGCCTTCGTGCATCAGGTGGGCGGCAGCCCCAATGAACACGGCGCCGATGTGAACGCCGAAATCCTGTTCGGCAAGATCGGCGCGCCGCGCGGCGACTATCTGCTGGACTATTTTCTCCGTCCGCGCATCCATCTGGGCGCCGACATCAACGTCACCGGCTATACCAGCGTGGCCTATACCGGCTTGACGTGGGATATGCCGCTGACGAGCCGGTTCTTCCTGGAAACGTCGTTCGGCGGCGCCATTCACGATGGCAATCTCGACCAGAAGGCCCACTATACCGCGTTGGGCTGCCGTGTGAATTTCCGCGAAGTCGGCCTCCATCGGCTTCCACCTGTCGGAGCGCTGGGATTTTCTGACCACCGTCGATCACATGTCGAACGCCGGCCTTTGCTCCAACAATCGCGGCCTCACCGATGTCGGCGTGCGGCTGGGCTATAAGTGGTAAGCACCGCGATTTTAGTCCCCTTCGGGCGTCTCGATTTTCCATTTTTGTCTGGCCGGAAACGCTCTATAGTTGCGGCTGGCCGCGTTCCCTCACAAAAAGCGACAAGCGTTTTGGCGGAATGCGCTTCGGGCGCAGGTATCCATGGTCGTACTGACAAAAATTTATACGCGCACGGGTGACGAGGGCCTGACGAGCCTTGGTACCGGCGTGCGCGTGCCGAAAACCGATCCGCGCATTGCCGCCTATGGCTCCGTCGATGAAACCAACGCCTTTGCCGGTCTGGCGCGCCAGCATCTGAGCAGCGCGGACTCCGCAATCGACGCGATGCTTGCCCGCATTCAAAACGACCTCTTCGATTTGGGCGCCGATCTTTGCGTGCCGCCCGGCAGCGGCCAGTCCGGGAATGCCCCGCTCCGGGTCATCGACGCGCAGGTTCTGCGCCTGGAGGCGGAAATCGACCTGATGAACCGCGAACTGAAACCGCTGACATCGTTCATCCTGCCGGGCGGCAGCCTCGCGGCGGCAACGCTGCATGTGGCGCGAACCGTGTGCCGCCGTGCCGAGCGCGAAATGGCGGCACTGGCGGCGCAGGAGCCGGGAAGCATTGGCAGCCCCGCCCTCAAATACATAAACCGCCTGTCGGACTTTCTTTTTGTGGCCAGCCGTTATATCAATGATCGCGGCGCAGGAGATGTGCTATGGCAGCCTGGTCTCACGCGGCCATGACGTGCGCCATACCGGAACGCTGCTAGCCGGACATTCCCTGGGCCGCCAGAGAATGCTTGGCGGCGGACACTATATTTTCGAGGGCGTTTTATCCCCAAGCCGGGAAGACCGCTTCCGGGAACTCTGCTTAGACTTCATGGGCGAAACTGCTGGGAGTGTGCCGTGCTGTTCGTGCCGCTTTGGGATAAAAATCATTTAAAAACCGTCCGCTTCCAGTTCGTCACTCTTATCATCATCCTCATCAACATCGCCGTTCACATCGTATTCCGCTCCGGTCTCTTCCCCGAGCTGCAACTGGGCGACGACCGGCTCGGCGGTCTGGCGGTGGTGCCGGAACGGCTGATGAGCAGCACTGTGTTCAACATCGGCGGTCCGCAGGGCGATTATGGCTTCGGGCAGGTTCCGGCCGGCTTCAGCCTCATCACCTACCAGTTCCTGCACAACGATATCGTGCATCTGGCCACCAACATGCTGTTCCTCTGGGTGTTCGGCGATAACGTCGAGGACGCCGTGGGGCATGTGAAGTTCATCTTCTTTTACCTGCTGTGCGGCATCTTCGGCGGGCTGGCGCAATGCATCGCGCAGCCAAGCACCAACTCGTTGCTGATCGGCGCCAGCGGCTCCATCGCCGGCATCATCGGCGCCTATCTCATGCTGCATCCCCATGTGCGCGTGTGGGTGCTGGTGCTGTTCAAGATCCCGCTGCGGCTGAGCGCGGGCTTCATCCTGGGCGGCTGGATTTTGCTGCAAATCGGTTATCTGGTGTTGGGTCCGGCCAGCAATGTGTCGTGGTGGACGCATATCGGCGGTTTCATCGCCGGCGCGCTGCTCATCATCGTGATGCGGCGGCCGGATGTGCCGCTGTTCGACCGCGCCACCGGGGACGAGCCCCATTCGCAGTAAGCTTGAGCTTCCGCCGCGGAATTTCCCCGTCCGCCTGCGGCTTCCGCACACCTCTTTTACTTGCGCTTGAGCGGTAGAGGCGGGCGTCGTACATTCGCCGCAGAGATTAAATCAACGTCCTGACGAGGTGCCGGCGCCATGCTATTCGAAGATCCCGATCCTTCCACCATCATGGTGCAACTGCTCATCTGGATGTTTTTCATGATGGTCTGGGCCTCTGCGTGGCTGCGCTCAAGTATCGCGGTACGCACGGCGCATCCATGGCTCGACCGGCTGCACCTGATACTGGTGGGGGCGGGCGTGATGCTGATCGTTCTGTCGCCGCTGCGCTGGCTGCCATACGAGTGGCTGTTCTCCCAGAGTTTCCTGCCCAACCTCAATATGGTGACCAACATCGGCGCCGGCGTGACCATGACGGGCATGGCTGTGGCGATCTGGGCGCGCTTCATCCTCGGGCGGCAATGGAACACCACCATCAGCATCCAGGAAAATCACGAGTTGATCCGGCGCGGCCCCTACAAGGTGGTGCGTCATCCGATCTACACCGGCGTGCTGCTGGCGGCGCTCGGCTCGGTGCTGGCGCTGCACACCATTGGCGCCGCCATCGGCCTGCTGCTGCTGTTCATCACCTACGCCGCCAAGATCAGCCGCGAGGACCGCTGGCTGGTGAAGGAACTGGGCGAATCCTACGCCGAATACCGGCGCGAGGTGGCGGCCATGGTGCCGTGGCTCTATTGACGCGATTCATTAGCAGCCGGCGTGTCTGAGTATGACGGGACGGCTCCGGCGCGCCCGGCCAGGGACGTGAGCCCTATCCCCGTGGCGGCGAGAAGAATGACGGCGGCGGCGAGGCTCACGCGGCGGCCCCCATTCGCCCCGCCGCTGAACACCCGCGTCAGCAGCCACAGCACGATCAGCACCGCCGCATACAGGATCGCCTGGATTCCCGCCGGCCGGGCCTCGTAACCAATCAGGCCGTGCAGCACCTTGCCGGCAATGCTGTTCTGGCTGAGCACATGCGACGTATCCCAGGCCGGACTGCCGAGCGCCGGCAGCAGGTCCGCCTGCACCAGGAAGCCGGCCGCCTGCGCCGCCATCCCCGCCGCCAGCAGCACGATCAAGCCATTGGTGACGCGAAACACCGCGCCCACCGGCAGCCGCACCAGCCCCGCATACAAGAGCACGCCCGCGCCGGTGCCGGCCGCAGCGCCCAGCAGACCGCCAAGGATCATGCCCGCCAAGTCGCTGTCACCGCCGGAAACGACACCGTACAGGAACAGCACCGTCTCGGAGCCTTCCCGCAGCACCGCCAGCCCCACCACAACCGCCAGCGCCAGCAGCGGCCGGCGCCCTGCCCGCACATCCGCGCCCAGATCCCGCGCCTCGCGCGCCATTTCCTGGCCATGCCGCGCCATGAACAGCACGTGCCAGCCCAGCATGAGCACGGCGGTGCCGAGGATGGCCGCGTTCAGCAGTTCCTGGCCGATACCGGCGGCGGCCACGGCGATGGCTCCGGCAAAGGCCGCCACCAGACAGGCGCCGGCGCAGCCCAAGGGCCAGCCCCGCGCCGATCCAGCGGCGGCGGCCATCGACGCCCTGGCACGCCGCCATGACAATGCCGATGATGAGGGCGGCTTCGAGCGTTTCACGAAAGACGATGATTGCAGTGGCGAGCATGGCGGAGTGTCCGGGTTATTTGGCGACGATCTGGCCCTTGGCCACGGGATGGAATTCATCCTCGAAGGCGTAGGTGCCGGGTTTCAGTGGGCCGAGGTTGATGGTCACGCTGGCGCCGGGCGGGACCACCTTCTCGCGGCTGAGCTGCTCGCTTTCGAACTCGGCCGCGGCGGTGCCGGTATTCTTGATCACCAGCTTGAATTTGGCGCCGGCCTTGACCTCAAGCGTGGCGGGCTCGAATTTCTGGCCGTCGATGGTCAGCGTGTAGCTGTCGGCGGCGCTGGCGGCATTGCTACCGCCAGTGAGAAGCATTGTCATTAAGCAGACAGCGATTGTTTTGAACGTCACACGCATCAATGGTCCCCGTATGGATTTGGACGCTGCTCCGGCGGAAGCGCGCCAGCGGCTGCTCCCCCATCGCATGGGCTGCAAGGTCCGTGCCAAAGGTTGCATGGCCTCCATCGACTTTCCATCGAAGGTCCGGCGGCTGTCAACGTTTATCTTTTTTAACTATAATCATTCTAACGTGATCCCCCACTGAAACCTGCCGTATGGCGCGTACATCCGCCATTGTTTTAGATTTTTGTTAACTTTAACTTTAGAGTTATTTAATCTTCTTCGCGTATTAATTATTTGGCAATAAATTGACTTTATATTGTTTTTTATAAACTGGCGGTTCAGCACTCTTTTCCCAGCCCCGGCGGCGTCAGCGCTGCCCGCGAGGCACTTCCGGCACGGCACACCCGCGCCCCTCCGCCCCCAACCCTCGCACACCACGGCCATTCACGGGCTCCCCCTTCCCCGCCCGCAATCCCTCACCTGCAAGGTTCCCCGTTTGAGCAAACCCATTTCGCTGGCCGGCGGCCCGGCGCGCGAGCGTGCCGGCCACGCCCTCCTCGCGGCCGAATTCCTGTCGCCCCGCCTCGACCCGCCGGTGATCCGCCATCGCGTGCGGACGCCGCTGACGCCCATCGCCATGCGTATGCAAATCCTGGAGGAGACGCGGGACATGCCGGAGGCGGTGCGCCTGCGCTCCCTGCGTCGGCGCCTGACCGTGCTGGACCGGGCGCTGCCGGACGAGGACGCCGCCAATCTCGACCGCCTGGCCGAGGCCGAAACGCTGCTGGACAGCGCCAGTCACGCCTCGCCGCTGACGCGCATCGGCATGGGCAGCGGCGGCACTGCGGACAGCGGACGGCTGCCGTTCAGCGAGCGGCGGCGGCGGGAAATCGGCGGCCGGGCCTACGTGCTGGCGCGGCTTGGCGCGGAGCATCGCGCGGCGGTGACGCGGTTTCTGGCGGACATGCTGCCCTGGCGGAACGAGGCAAACGGCGCTGCTCCCGCCCCGGAACAGCACGTCACCCGCGCCAAGCTCGCCGCGCGCAGTCAGGCCGCCATGGAAATCCTGTGCCGCGCGGCCCGCGAAATCAGCCGCCTCTACCGTGTTTACGACGCCG
>CAWHDD010000022.1:0-21112 GCA_963827885.1 uncultured Alphaproteobacteria bacterium
CGCGCCACAGCGCAATCACGAGGTAAACCGCGAGTTGTAGCGCGATGGCTGCCAAGATCCAGAGAAGAAGAGTGAGTGATGTCATGAAGCGCTGCTGATGCTCAGGGTTCACCGGGAGGAATGATCAAACCGGCTGCCCAGGAACGGGGCGCCGCCGCGAAAATGCTTGCTGCCGCTGCTGAGATTTCCGCCCCCTTCCTCATCCGCCGCCGCCCGTTTGGGGAGGTACGAGTTACGGCTCCGTTTATGCCAGAAGCCGCCTGACAAAGCGGTAACGGGGGTGGTCAGGGGACTTATACCTTTTGCCGTCCATACCGGATGCGGGCGGAGCACATCCTGTCAAATCGCTGACATCGCCGGTCAGGCTGCTGAGAGGCGCGCTTTGCTACCGTGCGCCCGGCGGGTTGCGGCGGCTTTGAACACGGATAAACATACGATGACGATTTTCGAACGGCTGCGGCTTTTCCATGCAGCGCAGGCGATCCTGGCAGTCCTGGTCTATGCGACCGGCGAACTCGGCATCATTCACGCCTGGCTCGGCTACGCACTCGCCGCACTGATCGTGTTCCGCATCGCGTGGGGCCTCATTGGCCCGCGCCAGGTCAGTCTCACCAAATTCATGCCGGCGCTGGCGGAAATGCGGAAGATCGCTTCGCCGGATCAGCCGGTCATCGGCAAGCTGCTGCTCGCTGGCGTCGCTGTCAGCCTGCTGCTCGCGACGATCTCTGGCTTTGCTCTCGACCGGCCGTCCCTTACGGCTGCCGGGATGCACGCACCGGCAGCCAGCACCACTGCCGCCGCGCCGGTGAAAGCTTCCGCAATAGTCCGGGCAGGCTTCGAATTCGATGATGATGAGGGCGAAGGCGAGGAAGGCTGGATTGGCGAACTGCATGAAGTGACGGCCAGTCTGTTCCTGATCTTGGCGGCTGTGCACGCCGCTTATCTGCTCCTGTTCAAGAGGAACTTCGCCCTGTTCATGCTTTTTCGTAAAACCGCCGGAAATGCCGGCTGACAAAATCATAACATACCACGTCAGGCAAGTGACAGAGGGAGTATGCTAACGATTACCCGGTCTAGCAACTGGAGGAGACTTTCATGCCCGGTGCTGCCCCCTCCCCGCTTCATGCAGGTTTCGCGTATTACGCCGAAACAACACCGGATAATCCGGCGCTCATCCTCGGTGGAAGAGTTTACACCTACAGTGAGCTTGCCGGTATCACGCGGGACTGGGCCTGGCGGCTGATCGAACGTGCTGGCGGACGGCCCCGCCGCGTTGGCGTGTTCGCCTCCCGGAATGAGGTGTTCTACGCCGGCGTGCTCGCCAGCCTGTTTGCGGGCGCCGCGTTCGTTCCGCTCAACCCGAAATTTCCGCTCGAACGGACACGGGCTATGCTGCAAGCGGCGGACGTTGATGCGCTCATCGCCAGCAGCGAGACGCTGGGCCAGTTGGGAATTCTCCTCAAGCACGTTCCCCGCATGCCGGTGCTCCTGCTGCCGGATACGCCGCCGGCGGCCCTGGGCCACTGTATTGTGCACAGCAACTTATATTTATGACGCCGGCTGGCTTGCCCGCCTAGCCAGATCAGACGCAGGCCCCGCCCGGCATTTAGCTGCTGCCGCAGCGGAAGCAAAGCGCAACCGGAAGCAGGCACCGCCAAGCCGCGACCGGCCTGTCTCCACGGAGCCGCGGTTCAGTTCCATGGCGCGTTTCACAATCGCCAGCCCGAGACCTGTCCCGCCGGCATCTGTCCGTCCCCGCTCGAAGGCGCCGAAGATACGCGCGGCGTCTTCCTCCGTCAGGCCGGGGCCGCCGTCCTCCACGGTGACGACAGGTCCAGGGCCGCAGGTGACATGCACGGGGGCGCTGGCCGGTGTGTGCGTCAAGGCGTTCTCAATGACGTTCTGGACGGCATGCAGCGCCGCCAAACGGAAACCTGCGAAAGGCGCCGGCCGGTCCATTGTCAGCGAGATCACCCGGCCGCACCGCGCCTTCGCTCTGGCGCGTTCGACGCAATCGCGCGCAATCGTCTCCAGACAGACGGACTCCACCGCCACGCTGTCCTGCCGGCCGAACGTCAGCACGCTATCAACCGTCTCATTCAGTGCCATCACGTCTTCTTCCAGCCGCCGGGCGCGCTTATCGACGATCTGCTCCAGCTCCAGCAGCATCGACGCCAGCGGCGTCTTCACCTCGTGCGCCACGAAAGACGCCAGGTGCTCTCGCGAACGCACCAGCCCGTCAACGCGGTGCATGAGCGCGTTCATGCCATCCGCGAGGTTGGCCGCCTCGCGCGGCATGTCCGCGATGTTGAATGACTTCAGGCCGTGTTCCACATCCAGCGAACGGGCTTGTGACGCGGCGTCCTCCAGCGGCTTGAGAATGCGGTGGAGCCTGTACATCAGGAACAGCGTGGTGAAAAACAGCGTGGGAATCAGCGGAATCCACACGTCGTCGCGCAACTCGTGCATCAGAGCCGCGATGCGCCGCCACTGCGGATCGCCCGCCGTAGCGACATCGATCCACACCTCGCCGCCGTCAACCTTCCGCGTACTCCCGCCAGCCAGATGCAGCCAGTCCGCCTTGGTTTTGCTGTACCAGAAGTGCGCCGCCTCGCCGGACGTGTGCGGCGGATGCCCGGTGATCAGTGTCTCATTGCGCACCGCCAGCACCTGCCCGTCGCGGTCCGTAACGCGGAAGCCATAAGCCCCGGTATTGTCCGAGAAATAGGGCAGACTGTCCGGCGCCTTGAATTCAACCTTGCCATCGCTGATGGAGATGGCCTTTGCAATGGCGCCCGTCTCGGCGGAGACGAAATTGCGTGTGAAGTAGTCTTCGTTGAGGAGATTTTCCCCCAGGCAGATCAGTGTCTGGATGATCAGCCCCAGCGCGGCCGCCACCAGGATCCATCTGAAGGCAATAGCAGGCAGGCCAGGACGGCAAGCTGTCCGGGGCGCGTCTGTCATGCGCACTCCTCCAGGACGTAGCCCACCCCTTTCACGGTCCGGAGCTGAGTGCCGGTGGGCTGTGTCTCCAGCGCCTTGCGCAGGCGGGACACCAGCTTATCGACGGCGTTGAGTGTGAGGTCGCCGCCCATCCTCTGCAATGAAGACTCTATCGCCACTTTGGAGACGACGCGGCCGGAGCGGCGGATGAAAAGCACGAGAAGGCGCAGCTCGCTCGGCCGCAGTTCGACGCGCTGACCGTTGCAAAATATCTCGTTTGTGGCGCAATTCAGCACAAGCTGGCCGGTTTGGATGGCCTGCGCCTCCATTTCCCGGGGACGGCGCAGCAGCGCGCGCATGCGGGCCAGCAGCTCCGCGATATGAAACGGCTTACCAAGGTAATCGTCCGCGCCCGCGTTCAGGCCGGTGACGCGATCCTCCACGCCTGAGCGGCCAGACATCACCAGCACCGGCGTACTCCGCCGCGCGGCGCGAAGCTCGCGGATCAGGTCGAGGCCGTCGCCGTCGGGCAGGTTGAGGTCAATCAGGTAGAGAGAATGCCGCTGGGATTGGGCGATTTCGCGAAATGCCTGTGTGGAGCCGGCGGCATCGACCGTAAACCCTTCCTTGGTCAGGCGTTCATCCAGGACGTCAAGGAATCGGGTGTTGTCCTCCACAACCAGGACGCGCATGAATGCAACCCCCGTACGCAAGAAATTATTTTCGCCGTAATGGGAATAATCCTAGACGGAACTGTAAATCACGCAAGCCGGAATCGCCAGCGTTTTGCGACTAAAGTTTCTAACGGTTAAGACTATGGTCTGGGACCAAGGGGTGCGGCAATTCGCGCACCCTGTCAGGATTATGTCAGCCGCCTCCCGCAGAGTGGCCCCTTCGAAGACGCCCGGCAGGTTCGCGCCACGGGCGCCAGGCTCGTGCGTAGGGAGGACTGCCCCATGGTGAATCTGAACCGGACCGACCTTGATTTCCTGCTTCAGCAAGTGAACATCGGCATCGACTACAGCCAGCTCATTAACCCGCTCGACCCGAGCGGCCTTCGCGAAGTTGCCGGCACCAACAACAACCTCACCGGCGGCTATTACGACGCCTTCGGCATCTGGCATCCGGGGCAGGCCTACAACTGGGGGCAGTCCGATCAGCCGTTCCTGCGGCTGTCGCAGGCCACATTCGACCCCACCGGCCTGAAGGCGCGCTACCGTTACGGCGTGGACCAGAACGCCGATACCGTGGTCACGGCGGCCGATAACAACGTCATCGACACCAATCCGCGCACCATCTCGAACCTCGTGTCGTCGATGATCACGGACCCGGCGGCCATCGGCTATAATCCAGCCGCAGCCGCAGCCGTGACGTCAACCGGCGGCTCGACCTTCACGACGAACATCGGCGGAATGGGCGGCGACGCGGTCCAGGCCGGGTTCGTTCCCAATGCCGGCGTTCAGGGCGGCGCGAGCTACAATTCCTGGTTCGTGGCTTTCGGCCAGTTCTTCGATCACGGCCTCGACTTCACCCAGAAGGGCGCCAACGGTACCATCACCATCACGCTTCAGCCCGGCGACCCGCTTTATGTGGACCCCGCCGATCCGGCCTACATCGACGGCGTGTCGAACATCATGCGCATGCCGCGGGCGAGCCTCGCCAATCCGGCCACGGACTACGACGCCAGCGGCGTCCTGCTCGCCGGCGTGACGCCCATCTACCGCAACAACACCGGCCCGCTGATCGACCAGAGCCAGACCTACGGCTCGAACGCCTCCGTCAACGCGCTGCTGCGCGAGTATGACGATAGCGGCCGTCCGACTGGCCGCGTCGTGGCCGGCGCCGACAGCAATGCCGACGGCATCCGGGATGGCCTCGCCACCTGGGCCGATGTCAAGGCCAACGCGCTGAAAATCGGCGTGATCCTGACCGATGCGGATGTCCACGACGTGCCGGTGCTGCGTGTCGATGCGACGGGCAAGCTACTGTTCACGCCGGATGCGCTGGATCTGTATACCACCGCGCAGCTCGTGGGCTTTGACCCGGCCAATCAGGACTCGAACGATCCGTTCGTGCGCGATGCCGCCGGCAATGTCCTGCATACCAACCAGGATTTCCTGATCGACTACAACCCCTTCGTCTCTCTCGATGTGCATTACATCACCGGCGACGGGCGGGCGAACGAGAATATCGGCCTGACGTCTGTGCACCACGTCTTCCACGAGGAGCACAACTACCAGGTCCACAACATCGAAAACACGCTGGTGAGGGAAGCGGCGGCGATCCTGGCCGATCCCGTGAACGGCGGCCCTGCTGCTGCGGTGGCATATCTCAACCAGTGGATGCTTGCCGGCGACGGCGTTTCCGGCGCGGGCACCAACACCTTCGCCTATACGGACGCCAATGGCGTGGCGCAGGTGCTGACGCTGGACGGCGTCAACATCTACACGGGCGGCGCTCCCGCCTGGAACGGCGAGTCCGTGTTCCAGGCCGCGCGCATCGTCACCGAGGCCGAGTACAACCACATCGCGGTTGACCAGTACATCCGCGCGCTCACGCCGTCGCTGCCGGAATTCGTGTCCTACTCGACGGACGTGAACATGAGCGTCAGCCTGGAATTCAGCCAGGCCGTGTTCCGCCTCGGCCATTCGATGCTGACCGAGAACATTACCATCCTCGATCCCGTCAATGTGGACGCCAACGGCAATCCGCTGGTGACGGCCACAGTTCCGCTGATGCAGGCGTTCCTCAACCCGCAGCTCTATGCGCAATACGGCGCGGACGACATTGCGCTCGGCCTGACGCGGACGCTGGGCAACGAGGTGGACGAGTTCGTCACGCCGGCGCTGCAACAGAGCCTGCTCGGGCAGCCGCTCGATCTGGCCGCCATCAACATTGCGCGCGGGCGCGATGTTGGCCTGCCGACGCTCAACGGGCTGCGCCAGCAGATCTTTGACGGCGTGATCCAGAACACCAACAACACCAACGGCGGCGCGCTGGCTCCCTACACGAGCTGGACCGACTTTGGCGATCATCTGCGCAATCCGGCGACCCTCGTCAACATGATCGCGGCCTATGCCCGCGATACCGGCGACGTCTGGGGGATCGAAAACGCGAGGACAGCCTACGAAACGGCGGGCGGCTCGCTCGACGCCATCCGTGCGGCGGCGCAAACCGTGGTTGACGCCTACACCAACCTCGCCGACCCGAACCATGCCGCCGCCGTGCAGTTCATGCAGGGCACGCCCACATTTAACGCCGTGACCCAGCAGTGGGAGTTCACCGGCGGCGACCAGGGCTTCTGGGATGTCGATCTGTGGATCGGCGGCCTTGCCGAGCGGCCCCTGTGGGACGGCCCGCTGGGCACCACCTTCAGCTTCGTCTTCCTCGATTTCGCCCAGCGCATGCAGGACGGCGACCGCTTCTACTACCTCTACCGCCTGCCGCCCGGAACCAATCTCGGCGACGAGGTTATCCGCGCCGAATTCTCCACGCTGGTGGAACGCGCCACGGGGCTGGAGCATCTCAACGGCAACGTCTTCGCCTATGCCGACAAGTTCTTCATTCTCGATGACAACCCCAACTTCTTCAACGCGGCCTCGGCCCTGCTCGACGATGGCGTGACGCCCGCTTCGCAGGGACACATCGTCATCGCCGGCAACGGCGGCAACGATTACCTCGTGGCCGGCCTTGGCGACGACACCGTCTACGGCGATGCCGGCGACGACTATATCCAGGGCGGCCAGGGCGACGACCATCTCCTTGGCGGCGATGGTAACGACACCATCCTCGACGATGAGAACAACGACGTCATCGACGGCGGCGCGGGCAACGATACGATTTATGCCGGCCCTGGCATTCTCGACCGGGTATTCGGCGGCACGGGCGACGACGCTCTCCACGGCGGCGACGGCATCGACGAGCTGATGGGCAATGACGGCGACGACATGCTCTATGGCGACGGCGACACCGACGTGCTGATCGGCGGCCTGGGCAACGACTTCCTGGATGGCGGCGATAGCGTCGATGAAATGTGGTCCGACGAGGGCAACGACTGGCTGCGCGGCGGCGTTGGCGACGATGCTCTGAACGGTGGTCTGGGCAACGACCTGCTGGAAGGCGGCATCGGTGCGGCGGCCGGCGACGGCGACCGGCTGATGGGCGGCGGCGCCCCTGTGTTCGGCGTAGGTGTGCCCGTGGATGCTGATTTCGACATCGCGTCCTACGAAGATGTCAACGTGGCCATCGTCGCGAATCTGCACACCGCCAACCAAAACGGCACCGGCCCGCTGATCGACACCTATGCCGGCATGGACGGCCTAGTTGGTACGCGGTTCGATGACAGCCTGACCGGCGCCGGCATCGACACCATCAGCACCAACGGCTTTAACAATGTACTGATCGGCGGCGCTGGTAACGACACGCTGACCGGCCTCAGCGGCGACGACATCATCATCGGCGACAGCGCCTATGTGAGAAATGACCTGACCGTGGTCTTCGATCCGGCGGCGGTGGCCCACACCGATATCGTGAACTGGAAGGCCACCGGCGAGACCCGCGTGGACTTCGGCGTTAACGGCGGCCTCGGCCATATCCTCGGCGACAACGGCGCGGCGGGTAACGCCGACCGGGCCGTGTTCAGCGGCAACCGCAGCGATTACATCGTGACGCTCATGGCCGCCGGCCTCTTCAGCGTCGTCGATACCCGCGGTATCGACAGCACCGCCGCCGGCGACACCGTCAAGGATGTGGAGCTGTTCCAGTTCGCCGACCGCACCGTGACAGCGGCCAATCTCATCAACCAGGGGCCAACCGGCGCCGTCACCATCACCGGCTGGGCAAGCGCCGGCCAGCCGGCTGGTTCGGCCTACCTGCTCACCGCCAACGCCGGCGCGGTGGTTGACCCCAACGGCATCGACCCCGCCACGCGCACCTTCCAGTGGCAGACATCGGCGGACGGCGGCGTGACGTGGGCCAACATCGCCGGCGCGGTGGGCGAAACCTTCGCACCCGCAGCAGCCCTGCAAGGCAGCCTCGTGCGCGTGGTGTTCTCCTACACCGACGACGGCGGCTTCCAGGAGACCGTCACCTCGGCGGCAACCGAAGCGGTGGGCCTCTATGTGAACGGCACGAACGCCAGCACGACCATCAACGGCACGGCGAATCAAGACGTACTGCTGGGCAATGGCGGCAATGACGTGCTGCGCGGCTTCGGCGGGAGCGACCTCGTGGACGGCGGCATCGGCAACGATACGATCTGGGCCTCCATCGGCGATGGCAACGACACCTACATCGGCGGCACCGGCACGGATACGCTGAACCTGTCGGCCACCACCGCCGATGCGAACGTGAACCTCGACACCTCGGCTTACACCGTCAACGGTGTGCTTCTCGCCGCACTGACCGCAACCAGCGCGCAGATCGGCACCGACGCACTGTCGGGCATCGAGCGCGTCATCGGCAGCAGCGGCAGCAACGTGCTGATCGGCGATGCCGGCGTCAACCGGCTGGAAGGTCTGGGCGGCAACGACATCCTCATTGGCGGCGCGGGCGCGGATGCGCTGGTGGGCGGCGCAGGCATCGACACCGCCTCCTACGCCACGGCGGCGGCGGCGGTCGTTGCCAGCATCCTGGCTCCGGCCGGGAACACCGGCGATGCGGCTGGCGATACCTACAGCGGCATCGAGAACCTGACCGGCTCGGCTTTTGGCGATACGCTGACCGGCAACAACGGCGCCAACGCCATTGATGGCGGCGAGGGCAGCGACACGATCAATGGCGGCGCCGGAGCCGACCGTCTCACTGGCGGCCTTGGCAACGATACGCTGACCGGAGGCGCCGGCACCGCGCACGACACCTTCGTGTTCTACGTTGGTTTCGGACAGGACACGGTGAAAGACTTCCACTTCAACAATGCCGGGGTCTTTACCGCCGCGAACAACAGCCACGACAGCCTGGAGTTCCATGGTTTCGCCGTGGAGGGCATCAGCAGCCTCGCCGATCTGCTGGCCCACACCACGTACACGGTGGATGCCAACGGCGTCGTGACCTCGACCATCACCATCGGCGGCGATCAGCTCGTCCTCGAAGGTGCGAATCTGGGTCAACTGAACACTGCAACTCACCAGGGCGACTTCGACTTCCTGGCGTAAAGGTTAAATACCCCGGCCGGTTTGTCTGGCCGGGGCTCATCGCTATCGCGGGGAGACGGCTGGGGCTTCGTGCCCTGGCCGTTAGTGCGTTTTCAGACCAGGTGATATACCACGAAGAATTGATGTAATTTTCTGGTCCTGAAGAGGCGGGCAATGCTTTAATATGTTTCTCGGTGCGCTTCGTGAAACTTGTGTTTTTGAGTAAAATACGGGGGTTTTAGTGGCCGGCGTAAATGGACAATCGCAGCGGGCAGCGCACGGACTTCGGCAGCCGCCCCAATCCCCCATCACCGCTGCCCTGGCGGAGAACTCCCGCGCCTTCATCGCCCTGGCGCTCATCAGCGGCATGATCAACCTGCTGATGCTGACCGGCTCGATTTTCATGATCCAGGTGTACGACCGCGTCCTCTCCAGCCGCAGCATGCCGACGCTCGCCGCCCTGGCCGCCATCGCCGTCGCCGCCTACCTGTTCCAGGGCGCGCTGGACGCCATCCGCGGGCGGGTGCTGGCCCTCATCGGCGAGCGCATCGACGGCGCCACCGGCCCGGAACTGCACAAGGCCGTCGCCGAGCTACCCTTGCGCGCCTCCAAATCCGGCCAGGAGACGCTCCAGCCCTTCCGCGACCTGGAGTCCATCCGCTCGTTCATGTCCAGCCCCGGCCCCATCGCGCTGTTCGACATGCCGTGGCTGCCGGTGTACCTGATCCTCTGCTACCTGTTCCACCCCATCCTCGGCTATGCCGCCTTTGGCGCGGCCATCCTGCTGATTTGCATCACCATTCTCACCGAGCTGCGCAGCCGCGCTCCCATGCGCCGGGCGCTGGAAGCCCAGTCGCAGCGCAATCTCATCGCCGACAATACCCAGCGCGGCGCCGAAGTGGTGCGCGCCATGGGCATGATCCCGGCGCTGGCCGAACGCTGGCACGAGGCCCATGTCCGCCATCTCCAAGCGCAGCGGCAGGCCAATTACGTCACCGGCGGCCTGTCGGCCATCGCCAAGATGTCACGCATGCTGGTGCAGTCGTGCATGCTGGGGCTCGGCGCGTGGCTGGCCATCAAGGGCGAGATTTCGGCCGGCACCATCATCGCCACCTCCATCCTGTCGTCGCGGGCGCTGGCGCCGGTGGATCAGGCCATCGGCAGCTGGAAGGGCTTCATCATGGCGCGCCAGGGCTATGCACGCCTCAAACTGCTGCTGGCCGGCCTGGCCAAGGCGGCGCCGGAGGTGCAGTTGCCGCCACCGTCGCAAAGCCTGGCGGTGGAGGGGCTGTTCCTCGGCGCGCCGGGCATGAGCAAATCCATCATCCGCAACATCGGCCTGAAGCTCGCCGGCGGCCAGGCGCTGGGCGTCATCGGCGCCTCGGCCTCGGGCAAGTCCACCCTGGCACGCGCGCTGGTTGGCATCTGGCAGCCGCTGGCCGGCAAGGTGATGCTGGACGGCGCCAATATCGCCCATTGGGACCCGGCGCGGCTCGGCCCCCATATCGGCTACCTGCCCCAGGACATCCAGCTTTTCGACGGCTCCGTGGCGGAGAACATCGCCCGCTTCCGCAAGCCCATCGACTCCGATGCCGTGCTGAAGGCGGCGCACGCGGCGGGCTTCCACGAGCATATCCTGGCGCTGCCCGATGGTTACGAGACCCGTATCGGGCGCGGCGAGATGGAGCTGTCGGCGGGGCAGAAGCAGCGGCTGGGCCTCGCCCGCGCGCTGTACGCCGACCCGTTCCTGGTGGTGCTCGACGAGCCCAACTCCAACCTCGACGCCGAGGGCGAGGCCGCCCTGTCCGCCGCCATCGCCGGGATTGCGGCGCGCGGCGGCATCGCCATCGTCGTCGCCCACAGGCCGAGCGCCATCGCCGCCGTCGATCAGCTGGCGGTGATGCATGCCGGCGAGATCGTCGCCCTGGGCCCGCGCGACGAGATCCTGGCCAAGACCTTGCAGAACGCCAATGACATCTCACGGCGCGCCGATGGGCTGCGCGTGATCCCGAGAACGGCCGGAGGGCAGCAGTGATGGACACCTCGCAGGCGATCAAACACAACCTCATCGCGGCGCTGGCGGTCATGGGCGTCATCGTGGTCATCGCCACGTTCTGGAGCACGGCAGCGCCGCTGGAAGGCGCGGTTGTTACCTCCGGCACCGTCATCGTCGAAGGCAGCGTCAAGAAGGTGCAGCACCCGACAGGCGGCATTGTCGGCGAAATCCAGGTGAAGGAGGGCGTGGCGGTGAAGGCCGGCGATCTGCTGATCCGGCTGGACGAAGTGGTGACGCGGGCCAATCTCGGCATCGTGCTGAACGAACTGACCTCGCAGCGCGCCCGGCTGGTCCGCCTGCAAGCCTCGCGCGATGGGGTGAAAGACCCGGTGTTCCCCGCCGATCTGGTGGAGACGGCGGCGGTGCATCCGGCTACCCGCGACGTGCTGGACGGCGAGGCCCGGCTGTGCCGCTTCAAGCTGACCACCCGCGAGGAGCAGAAGCAGCAGCTCGGCGAACGCGTCAAGCAGCTCCGCCAGGAGATTCTCGGCCTGGAGGAGCAGGTGAAATCGCTGAAAGGCCAGCTCCGCATCGCCCGGCAGGAGTTCGACGATCTGACGCCGCTCGCCCAGGCCGGCACGGTGCAGCGTCCACGCGTCACCGGCGTCGAGCGCGAGGTGCTGCGCCATCAGGGGCTACTGGGCGAGACGGTCGCCAAGATCGCCCAGTCCCAGGCCAAGATCGCCGAGACCGAGCTGCAAATCGTGCAGGGCGACCACGATTTCATGACCGATGTCATCAAGGAGATGCGCGAGACCGAAACCAAGATCACCGAACTGCGCGAGCGCAAGGTGACGGTGGAGGACCAGTTGCGGCGGCTGGACATCCGCGCGCCCATCGGCGGCACGGTGCATCAGCTTGCCGTGCACACCATCGGCGGGGTGATCTCGCCGTCGGAGACGCTGATGCTGGTGGTGCCCAGCGCGGACCGGCTGATCGTGGAGGTGCGCATCAGCCCGGCGGATATCGACCAGGTGACGGTGGGGCAGGAGACGCGGGTGCGTTTCTCGGCCTTCAACCGGCGCACGACGGATGAGCTGAAAGGTAGCGTGGTGCGCGTGGCGGCGGATCTGACGCACGAGCCGCAGACCGGGCTGTCGTATTACACCGCCGGCGTGCACGTGAGCGAGGAGGAGATGGCGGCGCTGAAGGGGCTGAAGCTGCTGCCGGGCATGCCGGCGGAGGTGTTCATTAAGACGGGCGAGCGGACGCTGGCGAGTTATTTGATCCGGCCGCTGGCGGATCAAATGGAACGGGCGTTCCGGGAGCGGTGAACCAGGGGAGCGGGCGCAGGCAGCTCCAGCCGGTGAATTTGCGCCGCAGGCTGCCGCATCTTTGCGCGGGCCACGGTCGCGAACGCGCCGGAAGGTATTCGATCGAGGATCACCTGAAGGAAATTTGCTCACGTCTAGTGCACTGACGCAGACAAAGGATTCCCACGCACGCTTTGGCGTGCGATTCTGCGGGCATGGCACAAACAATCAGCGTCATCATCAATGCTGAGGACCGCGAGCGGCTTGCCGCGGTGCTCAGCGATCGCAATCGCCCTCAAAAGCATATCCAGCGGGCCCGGATCATTCTGCTTTCGGCGGAACGG
The DNA here is from genome assembly GCA_963827885.1 of uncultured Alphaproteobacteria bacterium. GTDB lineage: Bacteria > Pseudomonadota > Alphaproteobacteria > Rhizobiales > Rhodomicrobiaceae > CAWHDD01. The sequence continues at coordinate 12,728 of CAWHDD010000022.1, forward strand.
CTGCCGGTGGCGCAGATCGCGCGCCAGGCCGGCGTCAGCCGGCCTTCGGTTTGGCGCTGGCAGCGCCGCTTTGGCGAGAGCGGCGTGGATGTGTTGCTGCGTGAGCCGAGACGCAAGCCCGGCAAGGCCCCGCTGCCGCAGGAGACCGTGAGCCGGATCGTTGCACTGACCTGCACCAGCCCGCCTGGCGAAGCCACGCACTGGACCGGGCGGGCGATGGCCAAGGCGGCCGGCATCTCGCTTCGGGCCGTGCAGCGGATCTGGGCGGCGCACCGGCTCCAGCCGCACCGTATCCGCACCTTCAAGAAGTCCAGGGACCCAGCCTTCGCTGCCAAGGTGGAGGACATCGTTGGCGTCTACATGAACCCGCCGGTCCATGCCGTCGTTGTGTCCATTGATGAGAAGACGCAAATCCAGGCACTGGACCGGACCCAGCCCGGCTTGCCTCTGAAGCCCGGCAAATGCGGCACGATGACACATGATTACAAGCGCAACGGCACGACCACCTTGTTCGCTGCTCTCAATATCCTCGACGGAACCGTTATCGGGCGCTGCATGCCCAAACACACCAACAAGGAATTCATCAAATTCCTCAACGCGATAGAGCGGGCCGTTCCGGCAGGCAAGATCATCCATGCCATCGCTGATAACTACGGCACGCACAAGCATCCCAAGGTCAAGGAATGGCTGGCAGATCATCCCCGCTGGACCTTCCACTTCACGCCCACATCGGCGTCATGGATGAATGCCGTCGAGGGATTTTTCTCTATCATCACCCGCAGGCGCATCCGGCGCGGCGTCTTCAAGTCCGTCTCGGAGCTTCAAAAGGCTATCCGCCGCTACATCCGGGAGCACAACAAGGATGCCAAACCCTTCGTCTGGACAAAGCCAGCCGAAACCATCCTCGCCAAACTCCGCCGCCTGCCTGCATCTATTGAATGAGTCAGTGCACTAGCAGGCGTGTTGCAGCCGGTCTGCAACAAATTACATCGCAACTTCAATCACATAGGTGTTCGCACTTTTATCCTGTACGGCGCGCCAATAAATCAATGGGTTATCCGGTTTCGCAACTCTCAGATTTTTCCCGGGTAAGAGTGGGGTAAGACCCAGGCGGGGTTTCACCCTCAATTTTTCTCCCCATCAAGAACCTCCCGGCCCGGTTGATCGGAGCGCTAGGCGCTTCGAAATGGGGGCAGTCGGGGGAAGATCGCACTCCAGCCAAACTTGATTTGCCCGATCGCCGTGAGTCCCCTGCCCTGGTTCGTGCCGCCGAGCTCCGCCGAAATCGGCCTGCCGCGAGGGAAACAGTCTGGAGCAGTGTCTTCAGCGAAACGCGAATATCCCGGCTGGACCGCGGCTTCGATTGCCGCGCGCCAGAGGCGATCAAAGATTAGCGGGCGGCGCGGCCCGCTTGACGCCGGCAAAGCGCAGCCGGCTGCGCGAAAGACCGTGATCGCCGCTCCGCCGGCCGGGACAATTATGAAAAGTGCGCCCGCCAGACAGATCGCCGTCCACCAATGCATGGGCGCCAGAAAGCGATTTGCCAGCCAGCGAACATCTCGATCATTTCCATGCGTCCAGCGCTGAAGGCGGCGAGGCTTATCCTCCGGGACGGGAGGATGAACAGAGCAGGTATTCCGGCCGCGGGCAGGGCGCCACGGCGAAAGCGGCAGCCGCCGCGATCACCGCGCAGGCGGAAATTGCTGACAAATTGAATTCGTCAACGCTGATCCATGTCAGGTTGCACCAATCGCGAACCCGGAAGATTTCGGCATGCCAGAGTCCCCAGGCCGGGAGAGCGCCGCCCGGGCGCAGCCCGATTTGCCGTTGTGTTCATCTCCGGGCCGGGCAAGCAGCGAATTGCAAGAGCGCCGGCCGGTGAACAAGCGGAGGGGGAGGTGTTCCACGGGAGCCGCCGGCGGACACCCGTGGAACGATATCGCCAGACACTCAGCTGGCTTGGCGGCTGTGGTGAGGCGTCACTGCCCGCTGCCGGGCTGTGCTTCGATGCAGTGACCGGCCGCGGTACTCGATCCCTCAGCCAGTTGGGATGTGTTCGCCACGGATTTCGTGAGTCTTTGTTTGCGCCCAGCGGTCCAGTTCGGCGCAGTCGTAAATTACGACGCGGGCGCCCTGCTTGCAAAAGACAGGCCCGCCGCCAATTGTGGCGAGTTTAGCGAGGGTGGCAGGCTGGCATTTGAGGCCGTGACGGTCGCGCAGATAGGCCGAAGCTTCGGCGCGGTTGAGTTTCCGGCGTCCTGCGAACGTGGGATGAGCCATATATGTCTCCGTCTCCGGCTGTTGCACCGGCGTTTCAATCATACCGTTCCGGGAATTCAACACGCTGTTGCCTCACCGCAAAAACCTGTTCCGCCTGCTCGCCAGTTATTATGCCAAATATTGGTTGCCGGTATCATTCTGTGGAATATTAGGCGTTCTGTACGCACGTATAGATACAACATGTACACCTGAGTGGATTGCGGAGACTGTGGACATGCCTCCTGGATTGCGCCAAGCAAAGACTCTGACTACAGTTACGAAGGGTGCGTCAAAATCTCTACCGTTTTTGTCCACATGACTATGATACTTGTGCACATAGGATATTTTGTCAATGATTTGATTTAGCTCAAAGAAGTAGCAATGAACATAGTTACAGCGTACACAAATGGTTGTTATGACAAATGCACACTACCGTCAATTAACACTAAAGGTGTTTTTTTAAGAATACCTTCGTATTTATTTTACTCTTATTTACACACGAGGTGATAGATCGGCATACAAAAAGACTTTCCGCTTTTTTTGCATTCAATAGCAAAAAACAATTGATTGTGATTTGAAAATCGCTCAGCCGGCCGCTGAGCGGGGCGGGCCGCCGCCTCCAGAGAGCGGAGGGCCAGGGAGGAGCGGGTATCCCGCCGCACCCTGCCGAACACGGGAACCGTTACGGAAAAACGAAACGGCAGGTGGAAATTGCTGCAGATCACCCTCTCAGCCGAATTTACGTGCTTTCCGGCCGCCGTTTACACCCCCATGACCGCGTTGAGGCGGTGGCAGGGACAGATTTCGAGGCCTGGCTGGATGGCGATGTCGTGCTGGATCATCGGTGTGGCGGTCTGCCCCATTGCCGGCCCAGCGCCGCGGAAGGCGTCTGCAGGGTCCCCGCCTCCCCGCCTGCCGGACAATGTGACGGATAAGTCCGCATGCGCCGCGCAGCTTCACCGGTGACTGCCATCCGTGCAGATCAAGCATAATACAACCCGTTTGCGCCGCCCTGCCGAACCGGTCTGGTCGAGCCATCATGCTGGCTTCGGCTGGCACGGCCGCCGCCAGGCGGCGCCGCACAACGGCAATCTTACGGTCATCCGTAGAAAAAGGGCACGGGGTATATATAGATTCCGGTGTAACCCATGTAACACGGGTAACAGCCAATGTTTTCAATAGGTTATCTGTTACATCGGCGTTACACCCGCGAAGGAGGGTGTAACAAGAGCGGCGGCCGCCGGCACCGGGAATTACGGCATAGCCCGGGTGCCGCTGCCATCGCATGAAGATGCGTCATCCCGGAAAACGCCACAGAAATCCGGTATTTATGTGCGCCGGTCACCGCGCAGCCATCCCACCTGCCTGCACGCCGGCCTGGGATCACAGCTATCCGGCTGAAAGCCGGCGCACATCGCGGAGGCTTTGAGCGCCGATCAGGGGGGCGCATCAGTTTGAAGTTTGGCCGCGATAGGCGGCTCAACCTTCGATAGCCGACCAGTTTGCAACAGATGGGTTCTGGCGGTCAGGGCCAAAACCGGCCACTTGCGCTCAATAAACCCCGGCCGGAAAGCGGACGCAATGCATCCCTGCTTTTCTCCCTGAAAGTACGAAGCGTGGATGCGATAGCGAGATATCCCTACCCGGCGGAGGTACACCTCGCCCTATTGTTCCCGCGTTACCCGCATCCAAGTTTTGTTCGCGGCTTCACAGGCTCGCAAAGAATACAAGTTGACTGACGCCTGCCACGCTCCACAGCGATGCGGCAGTGATCATCGGGATATCGATCGTTCTGAGATCAAAGCGACACACCGGAAACTCCCTATCTCCTGCTTTGGCCGGCTTGCGACTGCGCGCCGGTCCGAAAGCCGTGAAATCACTCATAACTTATCCTCCGTCACCGGCTTGATGACCTCGGCGGTTGCCGGATCGACATACATCTCGACCCTGCCGCCGGTCCGGTCGAGGGCCTTGACCCGGAAGCAGTTTTTTCTCATGTCGATCCAGCGAACGTCGAAGCCGATGGCCGTGAGCTTGTCCTTGACGGTTTTGCTGGCCAGCCATTTGGCCCGCGGGGGATTGCCGCAACGGGTGTCTTCCGCCGCCAAAGCCGGCAATGCCACGCCAAGTGCGGCGGTTACAAGCAGCAGTCTTAAGATGTGACGCTTCATCGTTGTCTCCATAAATTGCGGGATTTGCAGCCCGTTCGATAGGGATCAACTTAGCAAAGCGGCGCTGTCAGCCGGCTAGCGGCACTTGTTATGGTGTTGACAGCCCGCTTAGCACTGCGTCGCGGGAAAGAACATCTACCCGAAGGCGCGGGCGAGCATGAAGGCCGCTCCTGCCGCAAGGCCGCCGACCAGAAGCGTCTGAGCCGCTGCTTTCAGTTTATTGGCGCCCGTGAAATGCCCCTTCACCGCGCCGAAGATGAGGAGCGCTGTGCCAGTCAGCACGACGGACAGCTTCAGCGCCGTGCCCATGTCGCCGGTCAGCATATACGGAATGAGCGGGATCAGTCCGCCAACGAGATAGGCCGTACCAATGGTGGCGGCGCTGATGGGTGCCCGGTTCGGATTGGGCTGCTCAAGACCGAGTTCGAAACGCATCATGAATTCGATCCACCGCTTACGATCGGACGTGATCGCCGTCGACACCGCCTGCAATTCGGCGCCCTCCAGACCGAAGCCGCGCAGAATATCCTCCACCTCCCGGACTTCGCGCGCCCGCAAATTGTCGATCTCGTGCTCCTCGCGCGCGATCTCGGCCTGGTAGTGTTCAGCGTCCGTCCTGGCCGCGAGGAAACCGCCGAGCCCCATGGCGATGGCGCCAGCCACGATTTCCGCCAGCCCCGCAGTGACGATCACGCTCGTGCTGCTTACCGCCGCGGATAACCCCGCCGTCAGCGCGAAGGGAACGGTCAGACCGTCGGCCATACCGATAACGGCGTCGCGCACGGATGCGGATGAGGTGAAATGCTTTTCGAGATGCGGGGTCGCCGGCATGGGGCCTCCTTGTTCCGGACCACAGTGCAACGCAGGGAATCCATTTGTGGTCACGCCGGGTGCTTGTGGCAAAACCGGGCTGACAAAACGATAACAGAACCCCTTGCGGCGTTGCACGGCTGCGCGGACCACCGGCCGCAGTTGGCGCCAGGCTCATTGCGCGGCCTTCGAAATACGCAATCCTCGCTGTCCGGGGAGGCCGCCTCAAGACCATCCTGGCGCAGGTATTCTGTGGTAGCGTCCCGGCTGTGAAGGTGTTCAAGGGGACTGACATGCAAGACGGTTCCACATCGTACGGTTCGTATCGCGGCCTCGGCGAAGCGGAGGTCCAGGCCCGGCTGCGGACGGAGGGCTACAACGAACTTCCCCGCCCGGACCGGCGCACACCGCTCCGCATCGTCCTGGAGGTGATGCGCGAGCCAATGCTGGCGCTGCTGCTGGGCGGCGGCGCGATCTATCTGGTACTCGGCGATTTGAAGGAGGCGCTGGTCCTGCTCGCCTTCGCCACGCTGTCCATCGTCATCACCGTGGTGCAGGAGAGCCGCACCGAGCGCGTGCTGGAAACGCTGCGCGACCTGACCAGCCCCCGCGCGCTGGTGATCCGCGACGGCGAGCGCAGGCGCATCCCCGGCCGCGAGGTGGTGCGCGGCGATGTGCTGGTGCTGTCGGAGGGCGACCGTGTGCCGGCCGACGCTGTGCTGCTGCAAGCCAGCGACCTGCAAACGGATGAGTCGCTGCTGACGGGCGAATCCGCGCCAGTGCGCAAAGTTGCCTGCGAGGACGGCCTGCCGGGAGAGGTATCGCGGCCGGGCGGCGATGACCTTCCTTATGTATTCTCCGGTTCGCTGATCGTGCGTGGGACGGGGCTGGCGCGAACCGTCGCCACCGGCCTCCGCAGCGAAATCGGCAAGATCGGCCAGTCGCTCCACGGGCTGGACATGGAACCGCCGAGGCTCCAGGCGCAGATCCGCCGGGTGGTGCGCGTGTTCGCCATGTTCGGCGGCGCGGTGAGCCTGCTGGCGGTGGTGCTGTACGGGCTGTTGCGGGGCGGCTGGCTGGACGCGGTGCTGGCCGGCATCGCGCTCGGCATGTCGATGCTGCCGGAGGAATTCCCGGTGGTGCTGACGGTGTTCATGGCCATGGGCGCGTGGCGCATCTCGCAGGCGCGCGTGCTGACGCGCCGCGCTGCCGCCATCGAGACGCTGGGCGCCGCCACCGTGCTGTGCACCGACAAGACCGGCACGCTGACGGAAAACCGCATGTCTATCGCGGAGCTGCGGCTGCCGGGCGGCGAGGCATTCCGCCCGCACGAGGCACCGGGCGCGCTGCCGGAGGCGTTCCGCGATCTGGCCGCAACCGGCCTGCTCGCCTGCGCGCCCGATCCGTTCGACCCCATGGAGAAGGCGTTTCACGATCTCGGCCGCGCCTGGATCGCGGACGGCGGGCATCCCGCTGAGGGGCTGACACTGGAGCGTACCTATGGCGTGCGTCCCGGCCTGCTGGCCATGTCGCAGCTCTGGCAAAGCCTGGACGGGGAGCAGGAGTTCGTCGCCGCGGCCAAAGGAGCGCCCGAAGCGATTGCCGGGCTTTGCCGTCTCGGCCCGGCGGAGACGGCGGCGCTGAAGCAATCCGCCAGCGCCATGGCGGAGGGCGGGCTGCGCGTGCTGGGCGTCGCACGCGCGGTTCACGGCGACGGGGATGCGCCGGAGTCGCAGCGGGATTTCGCCTTCGAATTCCTCGGACTGGCCGGCCTGGCCGATCCCTTGCGCGACAGCGTGCCCGCCGCCGTGCGCGAATGCCGTTCGGCGGGCGTGCGGGTCATCATGATCACCGGCGATTTTCCGGCAACGGCACGCGCCATCGCCGCCCAGGCCGGCATCGGCGCCGGAGACATCGTGACCGGCGAGGAACTGGACCGTCTGAGCGATGCGGAGCTGGCCGGGCGCGTGCGCACGGCGGCCGTGTTCGCGCGCATCATGCCGGAGCAGAAGCTGCGCATCGTCAGCGCGCTGAAGGCGGGCGGCGAAATCGTGGCCATGACCGGCGACGGCGTCAACGACGCGCCCTCCCTCAAGGCGGCGCATATCGGCATCGCCATGGGCGGACGCGGCACCGACGTAGCGCGCGAGGCGTCCGCCATGGTGCTGCTCGACGGCGACTTCGGCTCCATCGTCAAGGCGCTGCGGGCCGGCGGCGCATCTACGACAACCTGCGCAAGGCGATGGCGTTCATCTTCGCCGTGCACGTGCCCGTCGCCGGGCTGGCGCTGCTGCCGCTCATCACCGGCATGCCGATCCTGTTCGGCCCGGTGCACATCGCCTTCCTGGAGATGGTCATCGACCCGGTGTGCTCGCTCGTCTTCGAGGCGGAGGCCGGGGAGAAGGACATCATGCGCCGCCCGCCGCGCGCGCCGGACGAGCCGCTGTTCTCCGCCCGGCTCGTCGTCTGGAGCCTGACGCAGGGCGCGGTGGCGTTCGCCATGGCCGCCGGCATTTACACCATCGCGGTATTGCGGGGCATGCCGGATGCGGAGGTGCGGGCGCTGGTGTTCTTTTCGCTGGTGGTGATGTTCGTCAGCCTGATTTTCGTCAACCGCTCCTTCAGCGCCACACTGCTGGACGCGTTCCGCAAGCCTGGAGCGGCGCTGGTGACGGTGCTGGCCACGGTTGCGGTCATGCTAAGTCTGACGCTGCTATGGCCGGTGGCGAGCGAGCTGTTCCGCTTCGGCCCGCTGCATGCCAACGATCTGGCGGTGGTTGCCGGCGCGGGCGCGGCTGCCCTGCTGCTACTGGAGCTGCTGAAGCCGCTGTTTGCGAGGCGTTCCGGTTGAGCCGCGATCCGGCCACCCGGCCAGGCAGCGTCACGATAGAAAATGGAAATCCGCTGAAATGGCAGCGTTACCCGTTTGTCAGGCGGGTTCTGGCACAAATGGGGGCATCAGCGCCGGCAAAAGTAATCCGTACCGCCGCTGCGCCTCCCTTGAAGGCACCGCGGCCAAGTCATTCTCCCCGCCAACCCGCAGTTTCAGCAGCGCCTGATGACATCACTCACCCTTCTTCTTTGGATCACGGCGGCCATCGCGTTGCAACTCGCGGTCTACCTCGTAATTGTGCTGCGGCGTCGG
>CAWHDD010000023.1:0-103676 GCA_963827885.1 uncultured Alphaproteobacteria bacterium
CCGCCGAGCACGCTCGTGCCGATGGAAAAATTCCCGCCATGCAAATTCGCAAGGTCGGCCACGATGCCCAGGCCCACGCCAGTCCCCGGCGCGTCTTCGTCCAGCCGGGCGCCGCGCGTCAGAACCTCTTCCACGCGCTCCGGCGGAATGCCGGGGCCGTCGTCCTCCACCGCGAACTCCGCGCCGTGTCCCGCGCGGCCGCGCCGTGACCTTCACCCGGCTCGCGGCCCATTTGCGCGCATTGTCCATGAGATTGCCCGCCAGTTCCTCCAGGTCGCGGCGGTCGATGGTGCATTCCAGCCCCTCGGGCGCCACATCCACCTCCCAGGTGAGATCGCTCGCCGCGCGGCAGCCGCTTCATCACGCCCGCCAGCCGCGTCAGTACCGGCGCGACGGCGGTGCGCGCAACGCCACGGGCTGCCTCGGCCCGACGGCCCGCGCGGCGGCGAGCGTGCGCATGACATGGGTGTTCATGGCGCCGATCTCGCGGTCCATGCTGTCCGCCGCGCCGGTCTCGCCGCGCTCGCGCAAGGCCCGCGCCTCGGTGGACAGCACCGCGAGCGGCGTTTTCAGGCCGTGCGCCAGCTTGGCGGAGTTGGCGCGCGTGCGCTCGATGGTCTGCGACTGGGACTCCAAGAAGCCGGTTGAGATCGCCGGCGAGCCCTTCCAGCTCGACCGGAAAGCGGCCGGTCAGCTTGTCGCCCTTCCCTGCCCGCAGCGCCTCAAGCTGACGCCGCAGTACGCCGAGCGGCGCCAGCCCCATTCTCACCTGCGCCCAGGACGCCAGCACCAGGAGGCCGCCCAGAACGGCCAGCGAGAGGGCCACGGTCTTGGCGAACTCCCGCCGGGCATCGTTGACCACGCACTGCTCGCCCGCCACGGCGATGCGGAAGGTGCGCCCGCCATCCGGCCCCGGCATCGTCACCGCGCGTTCGACCACGATCAGCCACTTGTTCTTCGGCCCGCGCAGCTCGCGCACCTGCCGGGCGTCTCGCGCCGAGTATCGCCGCTGGCTAGCGGAATCGACTCGTCCCACAGCGAGCGCGACCGCGCGACTACCTTTCCGTTCTCCGACACCTGCCAATAGAGCCCGGACAGCGGCCGTTGAAACAGCGGATCGGACAGTTCGCCGGAAAGCGACGCTTTGCCATCCGGCTCTGCGGGACCAGCAGCGCCGCAACCTGAAGCAGATGGTCGTCCAGCTCCTTTGTGAAGCGGCCGCGCACATGGTCGTCGAAGGCCAGACACGATGACGAAACCGGCGATCACCAGCGCGGCGGCGACGCCGATGACGGCCATCGCCAGCAGGCGCAGACGCAGCGAGTTCATGGCTTCAGCCTCACGTCCAGTTCGCCCACGTAGTAGCCATAGCCGCGCCGCGTCTTGATGAAGTCCGTCGCCCAGCTTGCGCCGCAGCCGCGCCACCAGTCACCTCGATGGCGTTGCTGTCGCGCTCGAAATCCTGGGCGTAGATGTGCTCGGTCAGCTCGATCTGCGGCACGGCGCGGCCCTCATGGTGCATGAGGTAATGCAGCAGCCGGTATTCCATGGGCGACAGGTCCACCGGCACGCCGCCCAGCAGCACGCGCGACACGCGGGTGTCGAGCGCCACATCGTCCGATGGTCAGCACGGCGCTGGCATGTTTCGTCGAGCCGCCGCAGCAGCGCCCGCACGCGCGCCATCAGCTCCTCCATGCGGAAGGGCTTCACGAGGTAGTCGTCGGCGCCGGCGTCGATGCCGTCCACCTTCTCGGACCAGGCGTCGCGCGCGGTGAGGATCAGCACCGGCATGGTGCGCCCGTTGGCGCGCCAGCGCTTCAGCACCTGCGCGCCGTCGAGCTTGGGCAGGCCGAGATCGAGCACCACGAGGTCGAAATCCTCGGTGTCGCCGAGGAACCACGCCTCCTCGCCGTCGCGCGCGCGGTCCACCACATGGTCAGCGGCCCGTCAAAGCGCGGCAGAGTCTCGCTGCCGACCTTCTCTTCGTCCTCAACCACCAGGATACGCATGTGACTTCACCTGTCATGGGCCGCCGGCGGAGGCGCCGGTTTTCGCATCGGCCCTGTATTCACGATAGCGCCCGTTCTGCCCGAGTGCCTTGATCCTGTACAGATAGCGCTCGCCGTCCCGGTCGAGGTCAACCTCGATGATGTCGCCATCAACAGCCGGCTGCAAACGGTTCAGTACCTCTTCCAAAGGCAGGATATCACCCCGCTCCACCAGTTCGCGGACACTCTCCGGCGGCAGGGTCTCGGCCAGCGCCGGCCCGCTGCTCAGCAGTATTGCGGCGATGACGGCGATGATATGATGATGAAATCCGGCCATGGCCTGCCCCTGACATATGTGTCCCCTGGCACACCACCATCTGCCATTGAAGCTTACAATCAGCTTACGGCGGTCATCACCCGGCTATCATGCGCCCTTGGTTATGGTCCTGCTCATGACTGTCGCCGGACAGTCCTCATACCAGAGGAGAAATCGTCATGAGACTCATCAAAATCACCATGATCGCCGCCGCGGCCCTGCTCGCCACCACGGCGATGGCTTCGGCCCAGCGCGGTCCCGTCGCCGGTGCCTGTGCGCCCGACATCCAGAGATACTGCAAAGGCATCCCCCATGTGAACCGGGCTGTGCGCAACTGCCTGGAATCGAACCGGGACAACGTCACGGCCTCGTGCCGCCGGGCGCTGGACATGACCGGTCCCGGACGGGGCGGATGCGGCCAGGGCCAGGGACGCGGCTGCGGACGGTGGAATAACAATTGACGCTAGGCGGTAGCTGACGTCAGGGCGCTCCGAAAACAACGGGGCGCCCTTGCTTGTTTTGGTGCTGTTGTTACAAACGCCGCCCAGTGCGAAGATGAATGTTTTGTCAGGCGCATGAAGTTGTTTGCATTTTTCATAAAGCATCCACCGCGTAACTGTAAAATTTTGTTACATAGAAGTTATTGCGGCCTAAAGCCCGTTTGCTACAATTACGACTGCCAAGGAAGGAGGGTTCAAGGAGATAAGAAAATGTTTGGAAAAATACTTCTCGCCACAGCCGCTTTGCTAGTGGTCAGCACCGCAACCGCGTCCGCCGATAACGTCAACCACCGTGAACGGCGTCAGGCCCATCGCATTTTCAAGGGTGTGCAGAACGGCAGCCTGACGTTCCACGAGTTCAAGCAGCTCGCGCGCGGACAGGCGAAGGTCCACCGCATGGAGCGGCGGGCAAGGAGCGATGGCTTCGTCGATCCGTGGGAGCGCGCCCGGATTCAGAACGAATTGGACCGCCAGAGCCACCGCATCTACAACAAGAAGCACTAGTGATGGAGGCAATCCGTGAGGGGCAGCAATCGGATTGATCTGACAGCACAGCGGGAGCTGCCGGTGACGCGCCGGCGGCTCTCTTCATGACCGGGAACCCTAAATCCCATCCGACCTCGACGAAAAATTGAAATCCTTCACCAGCATCGGCGGCACGGCATTCCCGCCGGCCTCACGCACGGACGGCCCCATGGCCACGACGTTCTTCAGCATCGCCAGAATGCTCTCGTTGAAGCGGAGATTGCGCGCCGGGCCGGCGATGCGGCCGTTCTCGATGTAGAAATTACCGTCGCGGGTGAGGCCGGTGATCAGCAGCGTGCGCGGATCGACGAAATTCGTGTACCAGAACCGCGTCACCAGGATACCGCGCTGGGTGTCCCTGATCATATCGTCAATGGAAACCGTACCGCCGCTCATGACGACGCGCGCCGGAGACGGCACCGGCTCGTAGCCCTGCTTCTGCGCCCAGAACCGCGAAGACGTCATGGTTTTCACCGCGCCATCCGCCACCCACACCCGCCGCCGGCGCGGCACGCCCTCATACCCCACCGGATCGTCGGGACAGAGCGCACCTCCAGGATCGGAGGTTATGGTCACGCCGGGATCGAAGAACGGCTCGCCCAGGCGATTGCCGCCGCCCTTCTGCGACAGGAAGCTGCGGCCCTCGTCGGCCTGACGCGCATTCAGCGACCACATCAGGAAGTGGAGCATTTCCCCCACCGCCGCCGGTTCCAGAATCACAGTGTAGCTGCCCGGATCGAGGTCGAAGGGCGCGGCCTCGTGCGCCGCCTTGGCCGCGGCACGCTCCGCGATGGCGGCAGTGTCGATATCGCCGAAGCCGGTGGCCGAAGCGGCGGCCCAGCCGGACCACGTCCCCGCCTTGTTGCGGCAGGTGGCGCTCAGGGTGCCGCTGGTGCGCGGCGTATAGGCGAACAGCCCGGCGCTGGTGGCGCAAGCGCTGAAACTGTGACCGGCGGAGGTGAATCCGCCGCTATCCAGGTTGTGCTGGTGCGCCCGCGCGATGACCGCCTCCGCCGCCTCCGCCAGACGCGCGGCGGGAATGGAGGCCGTCGCCTCGTCGAACACGCGCGCCGGCTCGTATCCTTGCGGCCCCAGCGGCGGCAGGGATTCCGGGTTCGGCGGCACGATCCGCGCGATTTCCTCAGACCGCGCCTGCGCCGCCGTCAGCGAGGCGTCATCCAGTCCGGTGGCGGTGGCCGAGCCGGAGCGCTCGCCGAAACGGGATTCGATGTTCACGCTCAGACGCCGCTTGCGTCCATTGGTGGTGGCGCTGTTCTTCGCGAAGCGCAGATTGCTTTCATCGCCGCCGCCGATCCATACGGAACAGGACCCGGCGCGCGAGCGGCTCAATATTTTCGCGGTGATGGCCCTCGCTTCGTCCGCTGACAATGTCATGGCTCAGACATCCTCCCGTTCCGTGTTCAGCACTGTGACCTGCCGGAAGCGGGCAGGCACCGAGCCATGGGACACGGGCGCCAATTGCACGGGCTGCGCCTTGCCGCAATAGAATGTGCCCGCCAGATGATAGGCCGACTTGTCGCAAAGCCCGTCCATTGAGTTCCAGAACTCCACCGTCTTGCCCTGGTAAGCCACGTCGCGCAGCATGCTGCCCAGTTTGCCGTTCTTGATCTCGTAGTAGAGCTGGCCGCTGAACTGGAAATTGTCGCGCTGCTGGTCGATGCTCCAGCTCCCCCGGCCGGTGATGTAAATGCCGTCGTCCACGCCGGAGAAAAGATCGTCCAGCGTGCACGGCTCCGGGTTGGGTTGCAGCGAGATGTTGGGCATGCGCTGGATGGGGAAGGCCGTCGGCTTGTCGGCATAAGCGCAGCCGTTGGAGCGTTCCAGGCCGATGAGCTGCGCCTGCCCGATGGCCATCTGATAGTTCTTGAACACACCGCGCTCGACGATGGGAAACTCAGAGGCGCTGGCATGCACGCCGTCGTCATCGTAACGCGCCGTGGACAGGCCGCCCTCCTGCGAGCGGTCGGCGACAACGGTCATCAGCGGGCTGCCGAATTGCAGCTTGCCCAGCTTATCGGGCGTGACAAACGTGGTGCCGGCGAAATCGGCCTCCCAGCCCAGCGCGCGGTCGAGTTCGGTCGAATGCCCCACGGTTTCGTGGATGGTCAGGTAAAGATTGGTGGGGTCGATCACCACATCGTATTTGCCCGGCACCACTGGCTTGGCCTTCAGCTTCTGGCGCGCCTGTTCCGCCGCCAGTTCCGCGTCCCCGATGAAATCCTGAGCCAGGATATACTCCCAGCCCGCCGCCCGGCTCGGCACCTGCAACTCCCGCGTGGCGAACTTGCCGGTGTCCTTGCCGATGACCGTCACGGTGAAGCCGCCGTCGATGCGGGTGCGCGTCTGGGTGATGCGGCTGCCGATGCTGCTGGCGAAGAATTTGTACTCGCGGGCGTAATTGATGGAGGAGTGACAGTAATCCGCGCCGGCCTTGAGCGCGGCCTCATTGATGGCGAGCAGCCGGGCGGCCTTTTCATCGGCCCCGATGGTGAAAGGGTCGATGTCCACGGGGCTGGTCCATTCGTCCTGGTAGGCGGTGAGTTCCTCCAGCACGATGCGCGTGCCCTGGACGCGCGCGGCGGCCTGGGCGTTCTCGATGGCCTTGGTCACGGCGGCGGCGATTTCTTCATCGCTGACGTGCTCGGATGCCGCGAAGCCCCAACTGCCGTTGAGCAGAACGCGCAGGCCGAAGCCCGCCGTAGCCGAGGAATTGTATCCCTCCAGACGCTGCTCCCGCGCCCAGAGTGTATCCTCCTCGATGCGGCCGATGCGAATGTCGGCGTAGGAGGCGCCCGCCAGCTTGGCGAGACGCATCGCGGTGTCCGCGAGGTTGAGATGCACGGCACGGCCGATGGCGGCGCCATCCTGCGCCAGATGAGAGCGGCCGGCGCCCATCCCATCCTGCGCGGCCATGGCGATGGCGCGATTGAAACGGTTTCGTCGCAGCATGGGGGCTCCGCGAGGCTGACGGGACGGGCTTTTTGAAAGTATGGCACAAATAGTCCCGCCGCCCGGACCATTCAAGGCTCGCGCGTGAAAAATACAATCATTGCGGGAAAAACAAAAAGGCGGCGCCATCGTCATGACAGCGCCGCCCGCATTTCGCTTCAGCCCGGAACTACCGCTCCAGCCCCATCTGAATGTAAGCCGTCGGGCAGACGTCCTTACAGATGTGGCAGCCGATGCACTTGGAGTAATCGGTCGTCACATAGCGGCCCAGCGAGCGCTCGCTCTTGGGCAGCTTGGTCACAGCCTGCTGCGGGCAATAGATCATGCAGTTGTCGCACTCGAAGCACATGCCGCAGCTCATGCAGCGCAGCGCCTCGGCCTGCGCCTGCTTCTCCGGCAGCGTCATCAGGCGCGACTCGAAGTTGCCCAGCACGTTGCTCGCGTCGATGGTGTGCTCGGAGCGCTTCAGGCGTTCCGTATACTTGAAATGCCCGAGGAACAGGTCGCTCGCCGGCACGACCTGGGTTTTGCCCAAATCCTCGTAGTTGTGCACGGCGTATTCCGCCTCGTCCGTCCCGCCGCGCTGCACGTGGTCGTATGCGGCCGGCTCGTGCCCGGTTTCCGTCAGCTTCTCCAGCATGTTGAAGTGATGCACGTTGACCTTGGGCAGCCGGGGCTGATCCTCGCCGCGCATATAATGGTCGATGGCCTGGGCCGCGACGACGCCATGCCCGACCGCCGTCGTCAGCAGGTTCGGCTTCACCACGTCGCCGCCGACGAAAATACCCTTGCCCTTGGGCCAGCGGTAATAGCTGTCGGCGTTGATGAGGTTCTTGCCGTTGTCCATCGCCTCCAGGCCGGTGAGATCGCCGAACTGGCCGATGGCGGCAACGATCAGGTCGCACGGAATATCGCGCACCGTGCCGTCCTTCAGCACCATCTTGCCGGTGGACCAATCGGCCTCCTGCACGCGCAGCGCCGTGGCGCGGCCGTTCTCCACCACCACTTCCAGCGGCACCAGCGACGGCATGATGGCCACGCCTTCCAGCAGGCAATGCTCGATTTCCATCTTGGTGGCCGGCATTTTCGCCACGGGACGGCGGTAGACGATGGTCACTTCCGCGTTCTGCCGCGCCGCCGCCACGGTCTCCTGTGACAGGCGGTTGCCCAGCACGGTTTCCGGCAGATCCTTGCCCGCCGCGCCGCGGGATAAAGCCGATACGCCGCGCCACGGCCGCCACGTCCATGGCCGTATCGCCGCCGCCGATGACCAGCACGCGCTGGGCGCCGTATTTCAGGCGGCCTTCGTTGAACGCCTCAAGGAACTCGATGCCGCTGACGCTGTTGGGCGATTCCTTCGAGCCCGGCACGTCCAGCGCCGAACCGGCCTGTGCGCCGAGACCGACGAACACCGCGCCGAATTCCTGCTGAAGCTGCTCCATGGTGATGTGCACACCAATCTTCACGCCCCTGCGCACCTCGACGCCCAGATCGAGCACACGCCGGATCTCGCTGTCCAGCACGTCGCGCGGCACACGATAGCCGGGAATGCCGTAGCGCATCATGCCGCCCAGTTCGGCGCGCGCCTCGAAGATGGTGCAGGCGTGGCCCATACGGCGCAACTGATAGGCGCAGGCGAGGCTGGCGATGCCGCCGCCCACCAGGGCGACCCGCTTGCCCGTCGGCGCGCCGGCCGCATGCAGCGGCAGCCCGTGTTCGAGCGCGTAGTCGCCGATATGATGCTCCACCGCATTGATGCCGACGAAGCCCTCGACCTCGTTGCGGTTACAGCCGTCCTGGCACAGCGCCGGACAGACGCGGCCCATGACGGAGGGAAACGGATTGGCCTCGGTGATGCGCTTGAAGGCGTATTCCTGCCACGTCATGCCCACCGGCGGCTTCTCGATGCCGCGCGCGATGTTCAGCCAGCCGCGAATATCCTCGCCGGACGGGCAGCTCCCCTGACAGGGCGGCGTCCTGTGTATATAGGTCGGGCACTTATAGGATTTATCGGTGACGAAAATCCGCTCGCGCAACTCCACATCCTGGTTGTCGCCATCCTTGTAACGGCGAAACGTAAGCCGCATATCGTTCATTCATTCCTCCCGGCCGGTTATCGGTATTCATGTATTCTAATAAAAATATGTGTTCGCCGCTACAACTGACTCTTTTTGCGGCGCATCATCGCCGCAACGGGCCGGCTGCACGCGGATTTTACGCGGCGAGCAGCCACGCCGAATGCGCTATCCAATTGATATAACTCGATTTCACAATTCCAGGCCGTCCAACGGACACGTGCCGCATCTCGTCTGAACGCACAGTTCGAGGACGAGGACGCATCCCCAGACGCGACCACGTAACGCAGGCGCGAACGGATTTCCGAGTCCGCGCCGGACGGACCGGCACCGGAACCGGACTTGCGGCGATGGCGCCGGACGGGTTCGCAATCATCCACAGCAATCGAAAAAACTGAAGATAAGATAGATTTTTCACTTGCGTAAAAATTCATGTTTGTGGCTTTTAAAAGTTAATATTGGGCGGGGATCAGAATTTTTTCATCTCCGTCGAAGCAAGACTCAAAAAGGGTTCGCACATGAAAGCTTCGAAATACTACTTTGTCGCCCTTGCATTTTTGATGACAGGATTTGTACTAACTTCCGGTTTGGTTGCATACGCTGGCAAGGACGACCCGCTATTCACCAATCTGTCATCAGACGACAGCCACCGCTCCGCCATGGCAATTCGCTTCAGCAAGGCGATGATGGAACGCGGCCATCCCGTCACCGTGTTTCTCAACGACAAAGGCGTGATGATCGCTTCCAAAACCAATTCCGGCCAGTTCGGCGAGCAGCAGAAGGAACTGGCGGCGCTGATGAGCAAGGGTGCCACGGTCATCGTTTGCCAGAGCTGCCTGGAGCATTTCGGCCTCAAGACCACCGACATGCTGGATGGCGTCAAGCCCGGCACGCCGGAGATGACGAGCGAGGCGCTGTTCAAGGAGCATACGCGGACCATGGCCTGGTAAACACGCTGCGGGACGGGATTGGAGGGGCGCCCGCCGGAGGACCGCGGACGCGAGGGAGCCCCCGCGAGATCGTTTAGCGCATATCGTCCGCTTCACAGGCGCGCGCTGCCGGTGTATGGACAACACTGCTGATGGAAACAAGCCGTGCGCCAATAGGCGCCGGGCGGTTTTATGTGTATTCTGCCAGCAACCTTACACCCACCCGCAACATTAACGAGGGTAATCATCTCATGACAGTGGCGCCCGGCAGTTCCACACTGGTCACGGTTT
Organism: uncultured Alphaproteobacteria bacterium; assembly: GCA_963827885.1. Taxonomy (GTDB): domain Bacteria; phylum Pseudomonadota; class Alphaproteobacteria; order Rhizobiales; family Rhodomicrobiaceae; genus CAWHDD01. The sequence goes on from CAWHDD010000023.1 coordinate 9,595, forward strand.
ACGGCGGCTCGGGCTTCCTGGGACGCTACGCGGTGCAGGCACTAGCGAGAACCGGCTGCCGGTTGCGTGTTGCTGTCCGCCGTCCCGATCTCGCCGGATACCTGCAACCCCTCGGCGGCGTCGGCCAGATTCACGCCGTACAGGCCAATATCCGCGATGAGGCCTCGGTGCGGCGCGCTGCCGAAGGCGCCGATGCCGTCATCAATCTGGTGGGCATCCTTGCCGAAAGCGGCAAGCAGAAATTCCGCGCCGTGCAAACCGCCGGCGCCGCCGCCATCGCGCAGGCCGCCAGGGACGCTGGCGCCCGCTCGCTGGTACACGTCTCGTCGCTTGCGGCGGACCGCAATGCTCCATCCACCTACGCGCGCACCAAGGGTGAAGGCGAGGCCGCCGTGCTGGCCGCATTTCCACAAGCCGTCATTCTGCGGCCCAGCGTCATTTTCGGCCCCGAGGACAACTTCTTCAACCGCTTCGCCAGCCTCGCCCGCTTCACGCCGCTAATGCCGCTCATCGGGGGCAGCACCCGCCTCCAGCCGGTTTACGCGGGCGACGTGGCGCGCGCCGTCGTGGCGGCGCTTGACGGTCACGCCACGGAAGGCGAAATCTACGAATTGGGCGGGCCGCAGGTCTACACTTTCCGGGAGCTGCTGGACAAGATCGCCGGGTATACCATGCGCCGGCGCCCCTATTTCCCCATCCCCTTCTGGATCGCGAAATTGCAGGCGCTGTTCCTGCAAATGCTGCCCTATCCGCTGCTGACCGTCGATCAGGTGCGGCTGCTGCAACGTCCGAACATCGTCAGCGCCGAGGCCATTCGCGAAGGCCGCACGCTGGAGGGGCTGGGCATAACTCCGCAATCCGTGGAGATGATCGTGCCAAGCTATCTGACACGCTTCCGTCCACACGGAGAGTTTTCGGTGCGGACCATCTGAATAGCTGGGCCGCCGCGAACGCTGACATCTGCCGGTATGCCGCGCCCGGCTTCCGCCGGAACGCTGACAGGTTCGCTTGCGCGCCGGCCATCGGGCCATGATTACGCCACGGGAGGGTGGCCTTTCACCGCTAATGCATAAGCTTATCCATCATCCGCTTTGTCCGTTTTCGCGTTCCATCCGCCTCGCACTGGCAGAGTGCGGCATGGTGGTCGAAATGCACGAAGAGCGGCCCTGGGCCTGGAGGCCCGAGTTCCTCGAAATCAATCCCGCGGGCACGCTGCCGGTCATGCTGCTGGCGGCGGGTCCGGTTTTGTGCGGCGCCGGCCCCATCGCCGAATATCTCGCCGAGATCGACGCACCTTCGGGCGGGCCGTCACCGCGCGGCGTGCTGCTGCCCGGCTCACGCGAAGAACGCGCCGAGGTCCGCCGTCTCGCCAGTTGGTTCAACCGCAAATTCAACGACGAAGTCAGCCAGTATCTCCTCGACGAAAAGGTGTTCCACATCTTCTCCCGCGATACCGGCCTCGCCGATCCGTCGATCTTCCGCGCCGGACGCGAGAATTTGCGCTATCATTTGAGATATATCAGCTTCCTCGCCGACAACCGCCGCTGGCTGGCGGGCGCCAATATGAGTTACGCCGATCTGGCGGCGGCCGGTCACATTTCGGCGCTCGACTATCTGGGAGAGGTGCCGTGGGAGGAGTTTCCAGTGGCCAAGGAATGGTATGCCCGCATGAAGTCGCGGCCCTCGTTCCGCCCGCTGCTGACTGATCGCGTGCCGGGATTGCAGCCGCCGCCCGCCTACGCCGATCTGGATTTCTGAGGACATGGAGAACGGCGGAAAGACAGGTTCACCATGCTGGCCGTGACATCAGCCGCCGCTGATGCGGATCTGAAAGCCGGGATTGCCGCCCGCGCCAGGGCCGCCGGTTTCGACGCCATCGGCTTCACCGCGCCGCATCTGGTGGCGGATCAGGACAGCCGCCTGCGGGCATTTTTGGAAGCCGGCCTGCATGGAGACATGGATTGGCTGCCGGCAACAGCCGGACGCCGCCGCCATCCCAGCGCCCTTTGGCCCGAGGTGCGAGGCATCATCGTGCTGGCGATGAACTACGGCCCGGAGCGCAATCCGCTGACCGCGCCCGCCAGCCGCAGCCATGGCGCCATCTCCGTATACGCGCAGGGCCGCGATTATCACGACATCGTCAAGGGCAAGCTGAAGCTCGTCGCGGGCTGGCTGCATGGACGCACGGGGCATGACGTAAAGGTGTTCGTGGATACGGCGCCGGTCATGGAAAAACCCATCGCCGCCGCTGCGGGCATCGGCTGGCAGGGCAAGCATACAAATCTGGTGTCGCGCGATTTCGGCTCCTGGCTGTTTCTCGGCGCGATTTTCACCACCCTGGCACTGGAGCCTTACCGGGACGAGCTGCCAGACGCCGGAACCGGGCGCATTTCCAGTGCGGAACATGCCGGCAATTCCCCGGAGCCCGGCGCCGCCGGAGCCAACCATTGCGGCGCCTGCCGCCGCTGCCTCGACATCTGCCCGACTGCCGCCTTCCCGGCCCCCTACCGGCTGGATGCGCGGCGCTGCATCTCGTATCTCACCATCGAGCACAAGGGACACATCCCGCTCGAATTCCGCGAGGCCATGGGAAACCGGATCTACGGCTGCGACGACTGCCTCGCCGTCTGCCCCTGGAACAAATTCGCCAGCCGCGCGGCGGAAACCAAATTCCAGGCCGGAGCCATGGCACAGGCGCCGCTCGCCGATCTGTTGCGGCTGGAGGACGAGACGTTTCGCAAAGCCTTCACCGCGTCGCCCGTGAAGCGCACCGGGCACGCGCGTTTCCTGCGCAACGTGCTGATCGCGGCGGGCAATTCCGGCGATGCGGCGCTCGTCCCGCTGGCTGCCGCACGGCTCAATACGCCATCACCGCTCATCCGCGCCGCCGCCGTCTGGGCCTTGACGAGATCTCCTGGCCGGCGGCGCCCCCGCCTTCGCCAAACTGAAAGCGGCGCACCTCGGTCATGAAGATGACGCAGCCGTCGTGGCGGAATGGCAACGATGGACTCCATGAAAACATTGCTCGCATTCGGCCTCGGCTATTCGGCGGCGGTTCTTGCCGGGCGGCTGCGCCAGGACGGCTGGACCGTCATCGGCACAGCCAACACGCCCGCCGGCCTCGCCCGCATCGCAGCGGCGGGCTTTCTCCCCTTGCGCTTCGACCGCGAAACGGACAGCCCCGCCATCCCGGAGGCCATCGCCGCCGCAACACACATTCTGGTTTCCATCCCGCCCGGTACCGATGGCGATCCTGTTCTGGCGCGCCACGCCGGCGATCTGGCAGACGCTATGAACCTGGCCTGGGTTGGCTATCTGTCAACCGTTGGCGTTTATGGCGATCACAATGGCGGCTGGGTCGATGAAGCCACTCCGCCACATCCGGCCTCGCAGCGCAGCGAGGAACGCCTGCACGCCGAGGAGGGCTGGCGCCGTCTTTCGCGTGAATCCGGCGTGCCCGTGCAGGTTTTCCGGCTTTCGGGCATTTACGGCCCCGGACGCAACGCCCTTGAACACCTGCTGGCGGGCGAGAAACAGCGCATCGTCAAGCCGGGCCAGGTCTTCAATCGCATCCATGTTGAGGATATAGCCCAGACGCTCGCCGCAGCCATCGCCCGCATTGCCGATGGCGATCCAGCCCTGCCGGCCGGTCCGGTCTTCAACATCACCGACGATGAACCCGCACCATCGCAGGATGTGACGGAATATGCCGCGAAACTGCTGGGGATCGAGCCGCCGCCGCTTGTTCCGTTTGCCACAGCCACGCTCTCGCCGATGGCCAGGAGCTTCTACGGCGAAAACAAGCGCGTGCGGAACGATAGGATCAAGCGCGACCTGGGCGTTAAGCTGCTCTATCCAACCTATCGCGAGGGGCTGACAGCAATTGCGGCGTCACTCAAGCGCTAACCGGCGATACCGTCATGCGGCGCTTCAGGTGATGGCGAATGGGATGCACCGGGTGCAGTTTCGCTGGCCTGCGAAACTCGCGCGACGTAACTGCTCACCAGTTCGTCGAGCCTCGCCATTTCCAGCCCATTGAGGCGCGAACCGATCAGCCGGTCAATTGCCTCTTCGCCTGAAAGAGTCTGCCAAACACCGTCGATCTTGAATTTGGGCATAACCGCACACTTCTCTGATTGACATGACGCCCCGCGGCGCCAGCGGCCGGCCGCGAACCTGTTTTCGACAAGCACTGCTGACCACAATAGGAATACAAAATATTGCGTACAGTTTTATCGAAGAACTCCAGTCTCCAACTTTTTCTCCCAATATCCCCATAACTTTTTCAAGTCAAGCCCGGAGCAGTTCTCCACAGTATCATGAATATCACACTTGCGTAACATACCTCAGAGCGGGCAGCAGCGTCATCGCACAAACCGTTGGCGAGGCAGCTTGTCCTGGCTGCCGGCACCGTATCTGGCAGCATCAGGAAGCCGTTGTCTACGGCCGCCGGCACCCGGAAATATTGCCACAGGGAAGAATAATTGTGATCCGTGCAAAATAACAACAGCGTAGAATACGCGCCGGCGGGACAAACTCAGACGGCGGGTCGGGCGGCTCCCGGCAATCCGGTGGTATTGGGGAGAAGAAAAGCAATGTCTGTGAAACATCCTATTATTTCGGTGACCGGCGCGGGCACCTCGTCCGTGAAAACCCCCTTCCAGCAGATTTTCCGCCGTCACCATCTGAACGCTGCCTATGCCGATGGCGACGGCTTCCTGCGCTATAACCGCGCCGATATGCAGGCCGTGATGGCGCGGGAGGAGGCCCTGGGCAACGGCCATTTCAGCCATTTCGGGCCTGACGCCAATCTCCTGGAAGAACTGGAAGCCGCGTTCAGGCAGTACGGCGAGACCGGCGCCTGCCGCACGCGCAACTATGCCCACGACGGCATCGAGGCCGAGCTTTATGGCTGCCAGCCGGGGACATTCTCGCCGTGGACGGAGCTGCCCCCCGGCTCTGACCTGCTGTTCTACGAGGGGCGGCACGGGGCGGTGGCGACGCCCGGAGGCCCCGATACCGCGCGTCATGCGGACCTGAAGATCGGCATTGTGCCCATCATCAATCTGGAATGGATACAAAAGCTGCACCGCGACCGGGCCTCGCGCGGCCATTCCGCCGAGGATATAACCCATACGATCCTGCGGCGCATGCCGGATTACGTGAATTGCATCTGCCCGCAGTTCACGCACACCGATGTCAACTTCCAGCGCATGCCTGTGGTCGATACTTCAAACCCATTCGTCACCCGCAGCATTCCGGCGCCGGACGAAACCCTGGTGGTCATCCGCTTCCGCAATCCGGCCGGCATCGACTTCCCCTATCTGCTATCAATGCTGCACGACAGCTTCATGTCGCGCGCCAACTCCATCGTCATTCCAGGCGGCAAAATGGATCTGGCCTTGCAGCTCATCCTCACGCCGATGATCCTGAAGCTGATGGCAGAGAAACGGCGCGCGTGACGCGGCGCGGACGGGAATTCCGCCACCCTGCCCTGCCCCGCCGGAGGCATCACAACCTGGTGATGTCCGCGGCGGGTTTGTAACCAAATCCTGCGCGCCTGCGTACCTCCTGTTACGCCGGAGGTACAACACGATGCCGCACGCGGCGGCCTCGCGGCAGTTCAGGAAAGGTTACCCGGATGCTCATTCGCAAACCCAGCGGCATAGCGCCGTCGCAGATCACGCCTCGCGACGTCTATATGCGCCGCCGCGAGTTCCTCACCGGCGCCGCCGCGCTGGGACTCGGTACGCTGATCGCCCGCCCGGCCCATGCCGCGCCGTCGCAGGCCGTCAAAAGCCCGCTGTCCACGGCGGACAAACCCACGCCCCTCAAGGATGTCACCAGCTACAACAACTTCTACGAATTCGGCACCGGCAAAAGCGATCCCGCAGCTTATGCCCGCACGCTGACGCCCAGCCCCTGGACCGTCAAGATCGACGGCCTGGTGGCGAAACCCGCCACCTTCGCGCTGGAGGACATCCTGAAATCCGTGACCCTGGAGGAGCGCATCTACCGGCTGCGCTGCGTGGAGGGCTGGTCGATGGTCATCCCGTGGGACGGCTTCCCGCTGGCCGATCTGCTGAAGCGCGCCGAACCGCTGGGCAGCGCCAAATATGTGGCGTTCGAAACGCTGGTGCGGCCCGCCGAGATGCCCGGCCAGCGCGGCCTTTTCCAGCCGCTCGCCTGGCCCTATGTGGAGGGGCTGCGGCTCGACGAGGCCATGCATCCGCTGACGATTCTGGCCACCGGCCTTTACGGCGAGACGCTGCCGAACCAGAATGGCGCGCCGCTGCGGCTGGTGGTGCCGTGGAAATACGGCTTCAAAAGCATCAAATCCATCGTGCGCATCAGCCTTGTGGAGAAGCAGCCGCCGACCACCTGGAATTTGCAGAACGCGTCCGAATACGGCTTTTATTCCAACGTGAACCCGGCGGTCGATCATCCGCGCTGGAGCCAGGCGACGGAGCGGCCATCGGCGAGGGCGGCCTGTTCGCCAAGCGCAAGCCCGACGCTGCCGTTCAATGGCTACGCCGATCAGGTGGCGAGCCTGTATGCGGGGATGGACCTCAAGGTGAACTTCTGACATGCAAGCCAATGCAACACGCCGCGCCGTGCGCACCTGGCGCGACGCCATCCGGCCGCTGGCCTACACCCTGGGCATGATTCCCGCCGTCTGGGCGCTTTTATCTCGGGCTTACGGATCAACTCGGCGCCGACCCGATGAAGACGCTGGAACGGCTGCTCGGGCTGTGGGCGCTACGCTTCCTGATCCTCGCGCTGGCCATCACCCCGCTGCGCCGGCTCGGCGGCCCGAACCTCCTGCGCTACCGCCGCGCGCTGGGCCTGCTCTCCTTCTTCTACGCCGCGCTGCATCTGACGGTCTACGTGGCGCTCGACCAGGGCTTCGACATGGCCGCCATCGGCAAGGATATCGTCAAGCGGCCCTACATCACCGCCGGCATGCTGGCTTTCGCCATCCTGCTGCCGCTGGCGGTCACGTCGAATAATGCCATGATCAAGCGGCTAGGCGGCGCGCTTTGGAACCGGCTGCATCGCTGGGTGTATCTGGCCGCCGCGGCTGCCGCCGTGCATTTTGTGCTGGTGGTCAAGGCGTGGCCGCCCGAGCCGCTGATCTATGCGGCCATCGTTGCGGCGCTGCTGTTGTTCCGGCTGGCGGCTCATCATCTCAAACGCCGGCCGCCGGGGCGCACGATCAACGCGGAGGCGTCACTGGAAAATCCAGCACATCCTTCCCATAGGTTTCCACCAGCAGCGAAAACGGCAGGTGAGCACGAGTGTACAAGATGGCGCGATGCTCCAGCACGTGATCCGGAACCTGCATAACGGTGCCGGACCAAGCCGGGTAGCACCGCTTCGCCCCCTGGAGCCGGCGAGGATGAGGCTTAGCGGGCGTCAGCTCCCAGCCCTCCGGCAGCGGCCGCCACAACAGCGCAGCCGACAGTGTGACGCGATGAAACTCCAGTGCTTTCACCACCCGGCCGAACGGCTCATCGGTTTCATCAAGCCGCCGGTTCATTTCCGGCGTCAAGCGGCTTGGCACATACCAGTTATCAGCCTCCGACAGCATTTTCGCGCCGCAGAACAACTGAACACGCCGGTAGCGCACCGGCTCGTCCGCCGTCACACCAAGCCGCTGGCGGTCCTCCGGCGAAATCGCCTTGTCCTCCCCGCGCTTCAACCGCGCCACGACCTTCGCCTGCGGCGCCAGATGGTGAGCGCCGCACCAGCGTTCCAGCGTTACGGTGGCACTAGGATTGCTGAGCAGTTCGGCATTGAGCGTTTCCAGTAGCGCCAGCATTTCCAGCCGGGTGACAAACGTGTCAGCCAAATCCGGCGGCGCGGCGGTTGCCCGCAGCGGCCAGAGCAGCATTAACTGGATGAGCCCGTACCCCATTACCCGCCCCATGGAAATGTTGACGCCCCTCGCGCCCTCCGCCACACCGTCACGCTTGAGCCACAAAACGCCGCCAAAGAGGAGTGCATACAACATTCTGAACTCCTTGTTTGAATTCAAATCATAACGGCGGCACCCCCGCTGGACCTGGCCCGCAAAATCTTCGAAAACGGCGTTGTATTTCGAAGTCCGAACTGATGGCCGCAACGCAGGAAGCCTGAACATGAAAATTGTCCGCACCGTCCGACTATGGTTCAAGGAAGGAACTTCGGACAAGCTTTATGAAGCCGATCTTGTGGACACTGAGGCTGCGGACGCCTCCGCACGCTTCCTGGTCAACTTCCGCTACGGCCGGCGCGGCCAGACCTTGCGCGACGGCACCAAGACACCCGTGCCCGTGGCCCGCGCGGCGGCGGAGCGGCTGTTCGACAGCGTCATCGTCGCCAAGATCAACGACGGCTACCGGCGCATGGACGGCGGGGAAGACGCTTCCGGCAATGCCACGGCACCTGCGGCAAAATCGCCCGAGGGGCGCGAGCGCGAACTGCTGGCCCGGCTGGAGGCCTGCCTGCGCGAACCGTGGCCGCCCAAGGAGCGCGACCGCCTGTTCTGGCGCGTCGGCGAGGTGGGGATCAAGGCGGCGGCCACGCTGCTGCTGCCGCTCGCCGACCGTCTGGGATACGCCGAGGCCAGCTACAGCCTTGTTTGGGCGCTGGCCCGCTGCGGCGGAGCCTATGCCGCCGATTCGCTGCTGCGCATCGCCAAGGCGACCGATGAGCCGCTGATACGCGGCCTAGCCACGTTCGCGCTGATATCGCCGCTGATGGGCGACCGCCGCCTGCCCGCCGAGCCGCATGAGAAGCTGCCCGAGGGCATTACGCGGGCCATCGTGAACAATGATATCGACGCGTTCTGCGGCGCCTTCGCCGAATTCGCCCAGCACGAGCCGGTGCGCGTTGGCCAGGTGATGGCGGAGCTTTACGGTATCGCCCAGGAGAACACCGCTCTTCACGGCCTGCTCGTTGCGTTCGTAGGCCGCATCCCTGCGCGCCCGCCCTACGTTCCCGGTCTGCGCCGCCTGTTCAAATACGCCGAAATGATCAGCGACGGGCCGATGTTCGCCGCCGCCGCCCGGCGCTTCGAAACCGCGACGCCCATGTACCGCGAGGGATGGGCACGCCGCGATGGCGCCCACTGGGGCCGCGTGCCCGAGCTGCACCAATACCAGTATCAGCCCCTCACCCATCTCCAGGGCGCAGCCGATACCAAGACCGCGCTGTCGCAGGCGACCGTCGCACTATCTCAAGCGCCGCATCTGGCGGGCGCTGCGCAAGCGCGGCGAGCTGGGCGACGAGAGTTTTCTCGAACTCGCCACCGCCTATCTGCTGGCCTTCAAGGAGGCCGATCTCGCCCAGCCGCGCACCGTCAGCTATTACCGCTGGGAAAACCGCCGCCGCATCACCTACAGCCATAGTTATGGTCCGCTGGCGCACGTCTGGGCCGCCGGGCAGCTCATGCATCGCCACAGCGCCGCCATCCGCTTGCAGCCCGCCAACCTGACCTGGTTCGCCACCGCCAATGTGGACGCCAGCGAGCGCGGCGAGGCATTCCCCGCACTGTGGGACGCTAAGCCCGGATACGCCCTGCGGCTCGCCTGCGAAAGCTACGCGGAGCCGGTAGCGCTGTTCGGTCTGCGCGTGCTGCGCGACAAGCCCGAATTCCTGCGCGGCTTGACGGAGCGGGAACTGGAAAAACTGTTCGCATCGCCGTTCGAGGCCGTGGCGCGGTTCGCGCTCGATGAAGCCCGCACGCGCCTCGCCGAGGGCAGGTTCGACATCGGCCTGGTCTCCGCGCTGCTGAACGCCCGGCTGCCCGAGGCGCGCGAACTGGCTATCAAGCGCATCGACCTCGATCCGCCGTGGCCGTGGAGTTCGACGCTGCTGGCCTTCATCGCCATCACCAGTACCTTCGACGATGTGCGCACGGCGGGCTTGCGCTGGTGCAAAGAGCGCGAAATTGACCACGATAGCGCGACATTCCTGGCGCTGGAGATCACCAACTGGCTGACAGAGCTGCCCGCCACGCTCATCGACGAGGACCGCTCGCGCCTGCGCCATCTGCGCCAGTGCCTGCCGCTTCTGTGGCCTGAGCACAATCTGCCGCTGCCGGCCGGCGACATCGCGCGGCTGATGACCCATGGCTGCGCCGGAAGTGGCGGCGGCGGGGGTCGATATCCTGATGCTGTCGGGCGTGGATGCGGGCGCGCTGCCCGATGCGCTGTGGCAGCAGCTCCTCAGCTCGCCGGCGCCCGAAGTTCAGGCCGCCGCGCTGGGGCTGCTCAACCGGCTGACGGACGAGCAGCTTGCCGAACGGGTGTTCCTGGTGTTGTCCTTCGCCAGCGCGCCCGCCGCCGAAGTGCGCCGCGCCGCGCGTCCGCTGGTGGCACGGCTTGCCGCGCGCTTCCCCAAGCTGGCAGACGATCTGTCCCAGCGCCTGATCGCCACGCTGTTCCAGAGCCAGCCGGACGAGGAGTATGTCGCGGACACCGTGGCGCTGCTCACAGAGGCGCTGCCCGAGCAGGTGGCCGCGCTCAATGTCAGCCTGATCTGGCGGCTGTTGCAGGCCAAGGCGAAAGGCGCGCAGCTTCTCGGCGCGGCCGTGCTGCCGAAGCGCCACCCTGCCCTCTTCTCCGTGCGGCAGCTCGCCCGGCTCGGCAATCATCCCCACGCCTCGGTGCGCGAATGGGCCATGGCCGCCTTCGAGGACGCGCCGGATCGCATCCGCGCCAACGCCGCTGAAGCCGTGCTGCTGGTGGAAAGCGAGTGGGACGACGCCTACGAATTCGCCCTGCGCTATTTCGACCGCTGGCCGGATGAAACGTGGACGCCCGAAGTGCTGGGCGTCGTTGCCGACAGCACCAAGCCGAAGGTGCTCGCCTTCGCCCGCAGCGTCCTGCGGCGAACGCTGCGCCCCGGCGACGCCTCGGCCCAGCTCACGCGCCTGCTGGAGCATCCCGCCACGACGATGCATCTGCTCATCACCGAGGTGCTGACCGCCGAAGCAGCGCAGAACGAGACGGTGTTCGACAAGCTGCTGCCGCTCGCGCGCATCATCCTCATGCAGGTGCACAAAGGCCGCGTCGCCAAGGACCGCATGGGCGCGTTCCTGCATGCCGAGGCGCTGAAAAACCGCGAGCGCGCCGAGCGCATCGCCCCGCTGTTCGCCGATCTGTCGCTGTCGGTCATCGAGCGCGACCGCACCCGCGCCGTGCTCGCCCTGCGCGACATCGGCGAGACCTTTCCCGATCTGGCCGCTGCGCTGCCGGTCAAACGCGTGGCGCTAAGCGAGAGAACCGCCTGATGGAATTCCAGCACCGCTATTTCGGCGAAACCACCGCCGCGACCGATGCCTCGTCCAGCGACTTCAGCTTCGCCCCCGACACCCTGCGCGAACCCACGTTCTTCGTCGGCGAGGTGGCCGAACATCTGCCGTTCCGCGAGGCGATGTCGGCGCTGCATCACGTCGTCGTCTCCGACATGCGCTTCAAGCCCAAGGACCGCACCGCCTATTTCAACTGGCTGAAGGAGCACGAGCAGCAGCTTCTCGCCGAAGCGCTGGCACAGCAAGGTAGCATTAAGTCGCGCCTCGACGCGGTGCGCCACGAGCTGAATGAACTCTACAAGCGCATGAACAAGGTCATGACGCCGTTCTACAATGCGCGGAAGAAGTATTTCGACTGGCTGTACAAGCAGAACCGCGACGCCTGGATCGTGCTCGATCCGGTCATCACCGTGCACCCGGACGAGATTTTCTTCGAGTGCTTCAGCCAGGACGAGTCGAGCTACGGGCGGCTGTCGTGCGATCACGACACCTTCAAGCGCATCGGCGATATCGCCTACGGCACCACCAATATCGACTACAGCCACGCGCTGTACGACGAGTTCCAGAAGATCCGCAGCTACCGCACCACGTCGCTGGCCATCGACCCCACCGGCTTCGAGGTCGCAGACCACCGGCGAGGAACTGTACCGCGAGGAGAAAATCGACCTGCCCGATAGCTGGGTGCGCGGCTTCCTGCAAGTGTCGAGCGCGATGACGCTGCCGGCGCATGTGGTCGAGCTGCACCCGATGGACATGCACAACATCCTCGTCCGCCTCGCCACGCGCAAGGAAAGGCACGGGCCGCGCTCGCTGCGCTTCTTCCTGGAGCCGGACAAGCCGGTGCGGGTGCTGATCGAGCCGTGGGGCGAGATGCTGGACCTTCCGGCGCTCGATCTACAAGGGCGGCGAGCGGCGCGGAAATCCGCGTGTGGGGACGCCGCCGCCTCGCCATCCTGGCGCGTGCGCTGCCGCTGGCGAAATCGGTGCGGCTGCATCTGCTGGGCACCGGCCTGCCCTCCTTCGCCGTCGTCGACTACGGCGGCATGCGCTTCACGCTCGGCCTGTCCGGCTGGACCGCCAACGACTGGTCGCGCGCCGGGCAATTCGACCTGCTGGCGCCGCGTCAGCCGGTGGACGAAGTCACCGCCCAGCGCGTGTTCGACGCCCTGAAAACCCGCCATTCCGCCACCGTGGCCGAGTTGTCCACCGCGACCGGCACGGATGCCACCCTGGTTGCCGCCGCGCTCACCGCGTACACGCAGGCCGGCCGCGTCATGTACGATCTGGACAAGCACGTGTTCCGCCTGCGCGAACTGGCACGCGAGCCGCTGCCCATGGGCGCGCTGCGCTTCGCCTCGCCGCAGGAAGAGAACGCCGACCGCTTCATCGCCGCCAAGCTCGTCACCATCGGCACCGTGGCCGAGCGCGACGGCCGCCGCGTCATCAACGGCCAGGTGCTCGACGACGCCAAGACCTACAACCCCATGATCGCGCTGGACAACGACGACCGCCTCGTCGAGGCCCGCTGCGATTGCTACTTCTACGGCCACAACAAGCTCATGCGCGGCCCGTGCGAGCACATGCTGGCGTTGCGCCGCCTCTACCACGGTCAGGTGGCGCTGCCCTCCCGTGCACAGGCCAATGGAGGCGCGGCATGAAGCGCTTGAGACAAATGGATATTCGTTCTATGGTTCCTGCAATGAGGGGCGTTCGCCGGAGCGGACCTTGCATCATGGGCGGTGTTTCGCCGTCCTTGCATCACGCCTGGCAAAGCGTCACTGGGCCAATCTTCACTGGGCCGGCACTGCCCCGGTGGTGGATTTTGCAGTTTGGGTTCCTTGAACCCAAATTCCACCACCGGGGCGTGCCGGCTTCGAGTGGATCGCCCCAGTCCCGAGATCTGACGAAGGCATACCGGCGGACGCCCCTCACATCCCCGCCATTACCGGCCGTATGCGCCTCCAGCCTGGAGGTGCGCCCATGAGCGGCAATATCCGGCAAGAGCTGTACGACCGCATCCGCGAAAGCTCGAAGGATGAGGTCATCCTGGAAGAGATGATCCGGCTCGGCTACTGGCGGCGCGGCGAGGGCCAGCCGTCGCCGCCCGAGGATCTGATCCGGCGCAGCGGCGAGCTGAACCGCGAAGTCGCCGAGTTGTACAGGAGCCAAGCGCGCTGGGCCAATCCCGAGCAGGCGCTCAAGCAGATGCACAAGGAGCGCAAACGCGCTGCCATGGAGCGCCGCAAGGTGACGAAGCTCAAGCGGGCCGGAGGCGCGTCATGCGGCGGCCATCGCCTGGGCTGAGCGGCGCAAGACGGATGTGCTGTATCTCGGCGAGGGCGTGTCCGGCGGATTGTACAAAGGCGCGGAGGCGCGCGCGCTGGCGGCTGGATTGCCGGCACTGGCCAACGCGAAGGCGATCGCGGACGCCATGGGCCTGGCGCTCGCCGAACTGCGCTTCCTCGCCTTCGACCGGCCGCTGTCGCGCGTCTGCCATTACCAGCGCTTCCGCATCCCGAAAAAGACCGGCGGCGAGCGGCTGATTTCCGCGCCCATGCCGCGTCTGAAGCGCGTGCAATATTGGATTCTCGACAACATCCTGGCGCACGTGCCGGTGCATCAGGCCGCGCACGGCTTCGCGCCCGGACGCTCGATCCTCACCAACGCCGCGCCGCACGTGGGCCGCGACGTGGTGGTCAATCTCGACATGAAGGACTTCTTCCCGACGCTCACGTGGAAGCGAGTGAAGGGCAAATTCCGCGGGCTCGGCTATTCCGAGGCCGTCGCCACGGTGCTGGCGCTGGTGTGCACCGAGCCGGATGTGGACGAGATCGACCTCGACGGGCAGCGGCTTTACGCGCAAGCGCGGCCCGCGCCGCCTGCCGCAGGGCGCGCCGACCAGCCCGGCGATCACCAACCTGATTTGCCTGCGGCTCGACCAGCGCCTGTCGGGCCTCGCCGCCAAGCTCGGCTTCACGTACACGCGCTACGCCGACGACATGACGTTCTCCGCGTCCGGCGAGGCGGCGCAGAAGACCGGCGCGCTGCTGAAGTTCGTGGGCGAGATCGTCGCCGCCGAGGGCTTCACCGTGCATCCCGATAAGACGCGGGTGATGCGCTCCCACCGCCGGCAGGAGGTGACGGGGCTCGTCGTCAACGAACGCATCGCCGTGCCGCGCGATATCCTGCGCCGGTTCCGCGCGCTGCTGCATCAGATCGAGGCGACCGGGCCGGACGGCAAGCGCTGGGGCAAGCGGCGGCAATGTGCTGCTGGCGGCCACGGGCTTCGCGCGCTTCGTGCAGATGGTGGACGCCAAGACGGGCGCGCCGCTGGTGGCCCAGGTGAGGGCGCTGGCCGAACGCCACGGCGCCGCACTGCGTGGCCGGGCCGCCGTGCCCGCGTTCCGCACCAAGGCCGCCGCCGGTCAGCAGCCGCTGGAACGCTGGTGGACGCCAGCCGAAGCCTCCGCGCCGAAGCCCGAGCCAGTGCTCACCGCCCATCTGGCGGAGCAGCAGAAGCCGCAGGAGCAGCCCTCCGCACCAACTCGTGCGCCGAGTTCTCTCGACCTGCTCCGCGGCACCCCTACTCCAGTGCCGCCCTCCGCGACGGAACCGCAGCCGCAACCTGCCGCCGGACAGCCGCCGCTGCTCCCAGCTTCGTTGTGGCTGCCGCTGCTGGCCGTGGCTGGCGCCGGTGCCGCCCTGCGTGCTCCGCTGGCTGGAATGGCACTGGCAGCCCTGCTCGCCGGCGCTATCGCACTCTACCGCTGGTGGCGGTTGAGGCGGTGAACGGCGTGCTCGAACCGGGCCAAGGAATGATGTATACACCTCGTCAGAAATGAACGAGGTTAGCATTACCTTTCCAGCCAGGTCATTTGCGGACAAATCCGGCGATTTCCGGTAGCGGCAGCGGCGGGCCTGTATTCAATTTGCACATCCCGGTAACCTCGCGGGAAGGCAGGCACGCTACAGTGTAGGCTTGGAAACGCCTGTCAGGAGGCCGCCGTTGTTCTGTAATCCGCCCCACCCGCCAAGCCCCCTGTCATCATGAGTCATGGCGCCTCCATCATCGCAACCATCGTCTCCACGCTGGCGCTCGCCTATGCCTGCGCGCTGGCGGCGCGGCTGCTGCGGCTGCCGAATATCGTCGGCTACCTGGTGGCGGGCGTCATCATCGGCTCGCTCACGCCGGGCCTCGCCGCCGGCCAGAAGCTGACCGCCGAACTGGCCGAGATCGGCATCGCCCTGCTGATGTTCAAGATCGGCCTGCACTTCTCGCCGCGCGACCTGGTGGCCGTCTGGCATATCGCCGTCCCCGGTGCGCTGCTGCAAATCGCGGCCAGTACCGCCGCGGGGCTAGGCGCGGGACTGCTCCTCGGCTGGTCCCTCCCCGCGTCGCTCGTCCTTGGCATGGCCATCGCCATTTCCAGCACCGCCGTGGCCACCAAGGCGCTGGAGGAACGCCAGCAGCTCGCCACCGAGGCGGGCCACATTACCCTCGGCTGGCTGGTGGTGCAGGATATCGTCGTCATCGTCGCGCTGGTGCTGCTGCCGGTCGTTGCTCACCCGCGCGCCGATCCCGCCACCATGGCCATCATGGTGGCCAAGACCATCGCCATGCTCGGCGTGTTCACCATCGTGCTGCTACGGCTCGGGCGGCGCGTGCTGCCCGCGCTGCTGGGGCTGACGGCGCGAATCGGCTCGCAGGAGCTGTTCACTCTGGGCGTCATCGTCATCGGCCTGGGCGTGGCGTTCGGGCTGACGGCGCTGTTCGGCATGTCGCTGGCGCTGGGCGCATTCTTCGCGGGCCTCGTGCTCGGCGAGTCCGACCTCAGCCATCAGGCGGCGGCAGAACTCGCTGCCGATCCAGAACATTTTCACGGTGCTGTTCTTCGTCTCCGCCGGCATGCTGTTCGATCCGATGCTGGCCATCACATCGCAGCAGGAAATCGCTGTCATCGTGCTGACCATCGTCGCCGGCTGCGGCCTGATCTCCTTCTGCATCATGCTGCTGCTCGCCGTGCCGCCG
The DNA here is from genome assembly GCA_963827885.1 of uncultured Alphaproteobacteria bacterium. Taxonomy (GTDB): domain Bacteria; phylum Pseudomonadota; class Alphaproteobacteria; order Rhizobiales; family Rhodomicrobiaceae; genus CAWHDD01. The sequence continues at coordinate 25,923 of CAWHDD010000023.1, forward strand.
AGATCGGCGGGCGTCACAGCGGGCGCGCTGGCGCAGATCGGCGAGTTCACCTTCATCCTGACCAGCCTCGCTGCCAGCCTCAGCCTGATATCCAGGGAGCAGCAGGGCCTGGTGCTGGCCGCCGCCATCATCTCCATCATGCTGCATTTCCTGACCGTGCGGGCCTATGCCGCCATGGGGCACGCCCTGGACCACGTGCTGCCAGCGCACCGGCTTCACACCAGACGCCGCCGTGCCGACGCCAAGGGCATCGCGGCGATGAAGGAGCATGTCATCGTTGTCGGATTTGGCCGGGTCGGCGGCGTGGTCGCCAGCGCCCTGCACAACGCCGGCAAGGATTACACCGTCGTCGAGGGACAGTGGCGCCTCGCCAAGGCGGCGCGCGAGGACGGCGTGACCGTCATTTTCGGCGATGCCACGCGCCCCGAGGTGCTCAAGGCGGCGCATCCGCAGACGGCCCACCTCATCGTGGTGGCGCTGCCGGATGCCTTCCAAACCCGCCGCGTGATCGAGCTGGCGCGCCGGCTCAACCCGGATATCGGCATCGTGGCCCGCGTGCATTCGGAGGAGGAGTATCAGTACCTGACCGCGCTGGGGGTCGGGCTGGTCATCATGGGTGAGCGCGAAATCGCGCTTAGCATGTCGGAATATACGCTGCGGCAGGCGGGGCTGGACGCCATCGCGGTGCAAAACGTGGTGGACACGCTGCGGGCCGATGTCAGTGCGCCCGCAACGCCGCAACCGGCGGCCCCAGTAGCGCTGGAAGACACGCATGGCCACCACGCGCGGTTACGCAGGGTGAACCGGAAATAAGCGCCGTTCAGTTGGCGAAGCGGAAATGCAGGATGTCGCCGTCCTGCACGGCGTATTCCCTGCCCTCAAGCCGCATCTTGCCGGCCTCTTTCGCGCCCGTCTCGCCGCCAAACGTGACGAAATCGTCGTAGGCGATGGTTTCGGCGCGGATGAAGCCCTTCTCGAAGTCGGTGTGGATGACGCCGGCGGCGGCCGGCGCCAGCGTGCCCTTCGTCGATGGTCCAGGCGCGCGCTTCCTTCGGGCCGACGGTGAAATAGGTGATCAGCCCGAGCAGGCCATAACCGGCGCGGATCAGCCGGTTGAGGCCGGGTTCCTCCAGACCGAGTTCCGCCAGATAGTCGGCGCGCTCGCCGGGTCGAGATGGGCAAGTTCCGCCTCGATCTTGGCCGAAATGACGACCGCCGCCGCGCCTTCCGCCCGCGCCCGCTCGGCGACCATGGCGAATAGGCGTTGCCTGTGGCGGCGCTGGCCTCGTCCACATTGCAGACGTACAGCGCGGGCTTGGAGGTCAGCAACTGGAGCTGCGCGAAAATGCGCGCTTCCTCCGGGTCAATTTTGGCCATGCGCGCGGGCTTGCCCTCGCTCAGCACCGCCAGCGCCTTATCGACGACCGGCAGCATGGCCTTGGCTTCCTTGTCCGGCCCCTTGGCGCGCTTTTCCAGCGCGGAGCGGCGCTTCTCCAGGCTTTCCAGGTCCGCCAGCATCAACTCGGTCTCGACCGTCTCCGCGTCGGACAGCGGATCGACCCGGCCTTCCACGTGCACCACATTGTCGTCGGCGAAGCAGCGCAGCACGTAGGCGATGGCGTCGCATTCGCGGATGTTGCCGAGGAACTGATTGCCCAGCCCCTCGCCCTTGGAGGCGCCGCGCACCAGACCGGCGATATCGACGAAGGTCAGCCGCGTCGGGATGATCTGCCCGGACTTGGCGATGGCGGCCGCCTGCTCAAGCCGCGGATCGGGCACGCCGACCTCGCCGACATTCGGCTCGATAGTGCAGAACGGATAGTTGGCTGCCTCCGCCGCGGCGGTCTGCGTCAGCGCGTTGAACAGCGTCGACTTGCCCACATTCGGCAAACCGACAATGCCGCATTTGAATCCCATATCAGAACTTTCCCGTGTCTCGTAAACTCAGGCCCGGCGCCCATGATGCCGCCGCCTAAGGTGCATTCCACTGTTCGGCCGGAACCATTCCTCCGTCCCGGCCATGCACATTTGCTAAGCCGCCGCGCGCAGGAGCGGTCAAGGACGCGCTCTTCGCGCGCCGAGTCTTCGTATCGTCGTGCTGTGCACAGCCCAGCACTCCTTCGCGGCTCCGCCGCTCAGTGGGCTTGTCCTTGACGCGTCCGAGCACGGCGGCATTCTAGGCACGGCCAGGATCCAGGCCCCCTCAAGCCAGAGACCTACCGCCAATCACCAGCCGAAAAATGCGGAAAACCCCAACCCTCAGGCCGAAACGCCCCTGATCCGCCCGTGCAGCCAGGAGGCAAACGAACCGAACGCACCCGTCTTCTGTTTCGCGAGGCTGGCATCGGCAACAACGGCGGCGGCCGGCGCGGAGGCCGGTTTCGCTGGCGCTGCGGCCGCGACGGCGGGCTGGGCGGCGGATTTGGCGAACCCGCGCACAAGACGCGCAACCTCATTCATAAAAGACGCGTCCTGCCCCTCGATCAGTTTGGGAGCAGCCTGCGCAACGGCGGCCAGCAGATCGGTGAGCCACTCGTGATCCGCCTTGGGAAAATCGCGCAGCACGTAGTTGGAAACCTCGGCCTTGTTCCCCGGATGCCCGATGCCGATGCGCACACGCCGGTATTCGTTGCCAATATGCGCCGACAGCGACCTAAGGCCGTTATGGCCCGCATGCCCGCCGCCAATCTTCACCCGGATTTTGCCCGGCTCCAGATCCAGCTCATCGTGAATGACAGTCACATCGGCAGGCGTGAGCTTGTAAAAGCGCATCGCCTCGCCGCCTGCGCGGCCCGAACTCGTTCATGAACGTGGCGGGCTTCAGCAGGATGACGCGGTGCGCACCGATCTGCCCCTCAGCGATCCATCCCTGGAAACGACGCTTCCAGGGACCGAAGCCGTGGGCTTCAGCGATGGCGTCCACCGCCATGAAGCCCACATTGTGCCGGTTGAAGAGATATTTATCGCCCGGATTGCCCAGCCCGATGAGCAGCTTCACGCCCATGCAACGCACCTCGATCAATGACAGCGGCCGTATGTTACTTCGTTTCGCCCGCTTCGGCCGTCTCATCACCCTCGGTCATGCCAGCCGTGCTGACGATGGTGGCGATGGTGAAATCGCGGTCGATGGTGGGCGTCACGCCGTCCGGCAGCTTGATGGCGGAGATGTGCACGGAGTCGCCGATATCCACACCAGTCAGGTCAACCGTGACGAATTCCGGGATCTGGTCGGCCGGGCAGCTCAGATCGACTTCGTGGCGCACGATGTTCAGTGCACCGCCGCGCTTCAAGCCAGGCGACGCGCCTTCGTTTTCGAAATGCACCGCAACGGCAACATCGATGCGGGCCGACTTGCCGAGGCGCAGGAAGTCCACATGCTGCGGGAAATCGCGCACCGGATCGACCTGTATTTCACGCGGAATGACGCGCTGCTTCTTGCCGTCCACGTCGAGCGTATAGACGGTGGAGAGAAAGTGACCGCTCTGGAAAAGCTGATTGATGCGCTTGTATTCCAGCGTCACGATTTCGTTGGGCTTACCGTCGCCATAGATTACGGCCGGAATGGACCCGGCGCGGCGCATTGCCCTGAGGGCGGTCTTCTTCATCTCTTGGCGAGCGCTCGCCTTGATTTCCTGCATTTCGGCCATGGGTAATATTCTCCGAGGTACAAAACCGGCCCGCTCCCCGGCAACCGGTCCTGAGATACACTGTTGATGATGATATATGCGGATCAGTTGCCGCTTATAACGGCAAGACCAGCAAAAGACAATTGACTTGATAAGGCACGGCGCACGCTACGGCAACGTCTGTCTGGCGATGCCATCACCAAACTGCCGGACCATAGCCTGTCATTGATTTCATGGCGGCTGCAAAGGCCGCTGAGCCAAGCCCTTGTCAAGGCTGGAAGCCGCGATAGCGGTGGCCGCAGGCCAGCCTTTACAAGGGGTTAGCTCAGCGGCAACACTCATCCCATGAGTTCAATGGCCCGCCAGCCTAATCGAACAAACTCGACACCGATTGCTCATTGGTCGTCCTGTTAATCGCCTCCCCGATCAGCGGAGCAATGGTCAACACTTCGATATTGTGCGCCGCTTTCACCTCGGCGCTCGGCAGAATCGTATCGGTGATGACCAGCTTCTTGATGTTAGACTTCTTGATCCGCTCCACGGCGCCTTCCGATAGCACGCCATGGGTGATGTAAGCGAAAATCTCCACCGCGCCTTTATCAAGCAGCGCATCGGCGGCCTTGCACAGCGTCCCGGCGGAATCGACCATGTCATCGACCAGAATGCATATCCGGCCTTTCACTTCGCCGATGACGTTCATCACGTCCGCCTCGCCGGGCCGCTCGCGGCGCTTATCCACGATGGCAAGCTCCGCGCCAATCCGGTTGGCCAGCAGCCGGGCGCGCACCACGCCGCCAACATCGGGCGAAACCACGGTGAGGTTGCCGTTGGTGAAATGCGTGACGATATCGCGCACCATGACTGGCGCCCCGTAAAGATTGTCGGTGGGGATATCGAAAAAGCCCTGCACCTGCCCCGCGTGCAGATCGACGGTGAGCACCCGGTCGGCGCCGGCGCGGGTGATGAGATTGGCCACCAGCTTGGCCGTGATCGGCGTGCGGGGCGTCACCTTGCGGTCCTGGCGCGCATAGCCGAAATACGGGATCACCGCCGTGATGCGCCGCGCCGACGACCGCCGCAGCGCGTCGTTGATGATCAGCAACTCCATCAGATTGTCGTTGGCCGGATAGGACGTGGACTGGATGATGAACACATCCTCGCCCCGCACATTTTCCAGGATCTCGACAAAAATCTCCTTGTCCGCAAAGCGCCTCACGGAGCATTCGGTCAGGGTCATGTTCAGGTAGTCGGCAATCGCGGCCGCCAGCGGCGGATTGCTGTTTCCGGCAACAAGTTTCATCGGAGCGATCTTAGAAAAAACGGGCCCTGGGGCCCCCCGCATGCGTAAACGGGTTCGCTTGTAACAGCGAACCCGTCATATGTAAATTGGCCGTGAGTACTGGAGCGTGTTGCCTAAGCGAAAACACGCCTCAGGTGCTCAGGTCGTAGGCCTGGGCGCGATCTTGGCCAGTTCCACCGCAGCAGCTCCCGCGGCGATATCGGCCACCTGCCCCCAGGGGCCGTCAAGCGATCCCTGATCGACCTTATTCTTCTGCACGACGGCATTGCCGATCTGCTTGCCCGACGGATCGATCACGCTCCAGCGGATGGTGATCGGCTGCTGGCCGCCTTCGGCCGCACCCATCATGACCGTGCCCTTGACGGAATAGGCACCAGGCGTTTTGACGTCAGTCACCTTCACGCCCTTGTCGGTCAGGTGCTTTTTCATGGCTTCGGCAAGCGCCGACTGGCCATCACCCGGAGCGCCAGTGACAGGGATCACCACCACAACCGACTCGCCCTTCGGGGCGGCAGCCGGCGTCATGACCGCGGCATGCCCGGCCGCGGCGGGCCGCGCACTGGCAACCGGCGTGGCGGCAGCGGCGGGAGCAGGCTTCATCAGCCAGTCGCGCAGAGATGCCACCGTCTTGTTGGACACCGTCTGAATGGCGGCATCGTCAACCAGAGCCCACGGATCGCCGGCCTTTTTGTCGGAAATGATCTCGCCACCTTCGATGCGCTTCACGCGCTTTCCGGCTTTGTCGGAGATATCCCACTTATAATTGAGCTTCATGCCTTTGGATTCGGCACCAGCGGTGAGATAGCCCTTGATCGTGTATTCCGCCTCGCCAGCCGTTACGAGCTGGACGTTTTGTTCCTTGCTGGCAGCCGCCAGCGTTTCATTGAACTTCGCCGCGGTATTCGTAGGCGCGCCGAAGATTTGCCCGAAAGCTACGGGCGGAGTGGCAGGCTGGCTCGGTGCCGCTGTTGCTGCGAGGGGCTGCGATACTTCGCTGCTCCCGCCCAGACCTAACCACGACGAACCGCCACATGCCGTAAGATTGAGGATTAACAGCCCCCCAGAAATCAGCAACGCAACACTTTTCGCTGTCTTCTGCGTCACCGCAAGAATAACGCGCGCCACCTGATTATCTCCCCTACTTGTCATATTGAACCAATCTTTAGGGCGGCACTGCAAACACCCAAACTTCCGCCGACTCGTTTTCACAAACCCAACCTTACAAAAAAATGTCATGCGGTTCTAGGCGACAAGACACCAGACCGGCAGCGGTCAACAATCTCAGGGTTAAAAAATGGTTAATCTCATGGGTTATCCACATCCGAAATAAGGATGGCGGAAATTTGACGCCCGTAGTCGGTCTCTCCGGCGTGCACCGACCTGCGGTAGCTGTAAAACGTTGATTTATTTGAATAAGTGCACTCATCCACGCCCGCTACGCAGGGCAGGCCGGCGGCCAGAATCCGGTCGGCGGCGAAGCGCGGCAAATTAAAATGTGGACGGCCGCCCTCAACAAAGCTGTGGAAATAGACCGCGTGGGCGGGATTCGCGGCCAAAAAATTCCGGTGGAATTCTTCTCCGACCTCGTATGCAGACGCCGAAATCGCGGGTCCAACGGCGGCAAAAATGTTTTGACGGCGCGCGCCGAGGTCCAGCATGGCGTCTATCGTGGCCTCCAGAACGCCGCCCAGCGCCCCTCGCCAGCCCGCGTGCGCCGCCGCCACCACCCCCGCCTTGGGGTCGGCAAACAGCACCGGCGCGCAGTCAGCCGTCAGCACCGCCACGGCCAGCCCCGGCCGGCGGGTGACGATGGCATCGGCCTTAATAAGCTCGCCCGGCTGCAAGGGGCCTTCCAGCACCACGGCCTTGGCGCTGTGGACCTGCCATATGGTGTTGAGCCGTTCGCTGACAGTGCCGAGATGGGCGGCGACGCGCCGGCGGTTTACATCGACGTGTGCCAGGTCGTCCTTCGAGCCTCTGCCGCAGTTCAGCCCCGCGTAAATGCCGGTGGAGACGCCGCCCTGGCGGGTGAAGAAGCCGTGGCGGATGCCGGGCAGCGCGGCGAGATTGCTGGCCTCCAGGGGGGCGGGCGCGGCGTCTGGCGTCAGGTCAGTCATCGCGCATCTCCTGAAATGGCTCCGGCATTGGCAGACCGGCGCTGGTCACGGCTAAGGCTTTGAATAACTCGCCCATTTCGCCGGAGCTGGTCAAGCGCCGCACGCCGGAACTCAACAGTTCCAACTGCTCCGGCGTGGCGTTCTGCCTCAGCCTTTGCCAGCGCTCCGCGATGCCGAGACGGGCGAGAAATACGCCCTGCGGCAGCGGCTGCGATGCCGTCAGGCCGTGGCGGCGTGCCTCGCGGGCCAGCGCGGCGAAGTCCACATGAGCGGTTAGGTCCACGCGGCCAGGATCGCGCAAGGGATCGGCGAAACTGTGACTGCGCAGGGCTTGCAGCGTGTCGCCGAAGCCGCCGGTGTGGCCGTAGTCGATGATGAGCGCCGCCAGCGGCAGCGTGGAGGCGCGCCGTGCCAGTTCCGCGATGATGGGCCGCGCGGCGGGCTGGCTCTCGTGGATGCTGCCCTCAAGCGCGGTGCCGTCCAGGCCGAGGCTTCCAGCATCAGCGGCCTGCTCCGCTGCGATGAAACACACCCCCTCGCCGTCCAGGCCAACGCGCCGCTCCCGCCACACGCCGCCCGTAAAGACAAGCTGGCGGATGGGAAGAGCGTCGAAAAATTCGTTGGCGATGATGATAGCCGGCAGGCCGGGCACGTCCTGCAAGCGGTCATGCCAGCGCGGCGTGGCGTCACGAAGCGCCACCCCTTGCGCCGCGCGCAACGGAGCCGAAATTTCCACGAGGTGCACCTCAGCAGCGGCCCGGAACGCCGGCACCACGCGCGCCGCGCGCAGAGCGTCGGCCATCAGCGTGCCGCGCCCCGGCCCCAGTTCCACCAGCGCGAACGGCTGCGGACACCCCATGCCCTGCCAGACCATTACCGCCCACAGGCCAATCAGCTCGCCGAAGATCTGGCAGATTTCCGGCGCGGTGATGAAATCGCCCTCGCGGCCAATGGCGCGCGCGGTGCGGTAATAGCCATGGTCAGGATCGCCCAGGGCCACGGCCATATACTCTTCCACCGTGAGCGGACCTGCCACCCGGATGCGCGCCTTGATTTTCTCCTCAAGCGGCGTGGTCATGGCTGCTAAAGCTGCGTGCTCAGGTAATCCTGCGAATAGCGGTAGGTCAGCGTGCGCACCAGGCTCGCCGCGCCGGGGAACAGGTTGGCGCGCGTGATGCCGAGATTGTGCAGTTCCTTCATGATGACCCTCTTCTGAGCGCCGTCGATCACCAGCCCCGTCATGAAGGCCACCGGGCGCTTCTGGGAAAACGTCACGCCTTCCAGCGGCGTCTCGCTGTTGCCGTGGACGGTGTAGAACAGGCTCTGCGCGTTGTGCGTCCGTGCCGTGCGGAACGGGCGGAAGGCCATAGGATGGACCGCCCCCGGCATCTCCGGCGCGTTGGGATCGTTGAGCTTCACCACATACTTGGCGAAATACTCCGTATCGGTCAGCGGCACATAAGAGAGCTGCGCCGACATCTCGTTGAGCAGCCACGGGTTGAGCACCCACACCTTGCCGTTCTTCGGCGTGAGAGCTCTCCACCGCCAGAAACAGCGCCGCCAGCGGATTGCCCAGCCAGTCCATGATCCGCATCGGCACGCCCGCCTGATGCGCGAGAATCATCACCTCAGCATCGCTCACGCCGCGCATGGGGGTATATTCCGGGATGCTCATGCGGTATTCGCGCAGCACCTCGCGCTCAAGATCGGCGGGAATGGCGGATTTGTAGAGGGCGGGCAGCAGTTGAGCGCCGGCGTCGGCCTGCCCCAGATACCACGGCGTTACAGGCTTGCCCGCCAGCCCCATGAGATAAGCGGGGCTGAATATCATGTCGATGAACTGGGACGCGGAACGGACGGTATTGTTCTTGTCTTGGCTCATCACGGTGCGATCCGTTTCCGCCCTGCCGCCGCAACCGCCGGCAGGGCCTGCTGTTCCTTATTTCAGATTGGCGCAGAAGCGCTGGATGCGGTCGCACGCCTTCGTCAGCGCTTCCGTCGAGGTCGCGTACGAGATGCGAAAGAACGGCGACAGGCCGAACGCCGCGCCATGCACCACGGCCACGCCTTCGTCCTCCAGCAGCGCCGTGACGAACTCCTCGTCAGTGGTCGAGCGTCTTGCCGGCCGGCGTCGTCTTGCCGATGGCGCCGGCGCAGGACGGGTAGACGTAGAACGCGCCTTCGGGCGTGGGGCACTGGATGCCCTGCGCCTGGTTCAGCATGGACACCACCAGATCGCGCCGCTCCTTGAACACGTCCGCGCGCTCCTTGATGAAGTCCTGCGGGCCGTTCAGCGCCTCGACCGAGGCCCACTGGCTGATGGATGGTGGGGTTGGACGTGGACTGCGATTGCAGCTTGGTCATGGCCTTGATGAGCTGCTCCGGGCCGGCCGCGTAGCCGATGCGCCAGCCGGTCATCGCGTAGGCCTTCGACACGCCGTTCATGGTGAGCGTGCGGTCGTACAGGCCGGGCTCCACCTGCGCGGGCGTGTAGAACTTGAAGCCGTCGTAGACGAGGTGCTCGTACATGTCGTCGGTCAGCACCCACACATGCGGATGGCGCATCAGCACGTCGGTCAGCGCCTTCAGCTCGGCGGCGTGTAGGCCGCGCCGGTCGGGTTGGACGGATGGTTGAAGATCAGCCACTTGGTCTTCGGCGTGATGGCCGCTTCGAGCGCTCGCGGGCTGGAGCTTGAAATTCGTCTCGAGCCGCCGCCGGCACGATGACCGGCTTGCCGCCCGCCAGCAGCACGATGTCCGGGATACGACACCCAGTACGGCGCCGGGATGATCACCTCGTCGCCGGGGTTCAGCGTCGCCATCATGGCGTTGTAGATGATCTGCTTGCCGCCCGGCGCGACAGAACACCTGCGCCGGCTTATAGTCCAGGCCGTTCTCGCGCTTGAACTTGGCGGCAGATGGCCTTCTTCAGCTCGGGGATGCCGTCCACGTCGGTGTACTTCGTCTTGCCGTCCGCGGATCGCCTTGATGGCGGCTTCCTTGATGTTGTCCGGCGTGTCGAAGTCGGGCTCGCCGGCGCCGAGGCCGATGACGTCCTTGCCCGCGGCCTTCAGCTCGCGGGCTTTGGAGGACACGGCGATGGTGGGCGAGGGCTGGACGCGGTCAAGCGCGTCGGCGATGAATGCCATGGGTGGCCTCCTGGCGGTTTTCGCGTGGGTTAGGATGGCCGGAAGCTACGGGGAAACGGGGGTTTGTGCAAGGGGACATGTATTGAACCTCCAGCTCAAGTGTCAGCTTTTTTGAATGCCAGCGGCGCAATCCTTTGCCTTGGCGAGATGAACGGTGGTGCGCAGTAGCAAGCCAAGCGCGATGCCGCACCGTTTGGGGAAAGGGCAAAGTATAGCGCCGCGAAAACCAATGATAGCGAATCTATGGGGAAGAGTTACGCGGCCTGGACGGCCAGCCGTATTCGACGTACAGGCCGCAAACGTGCCGCAGCGAAAGCCGGCCCTGCAAAACCAAGGGGAGCCACTGGCGGCCTTCTGAGGCTGCGGACCATGGCTCCCCTGGCAAATGTCTCCCTTTCGGGCAGCGGACTCCGCCTAGATCGGCAGAACCGTTTTCACAATATAAGCCCTCTGCCACTCTTTTTCAAGCAAATGGCTTTGGCATCCAATCATTCAGCCGGGCCAAAACCTCATTGAAATCCTCCTTGGAAATCAATGGGATTTTGCCACCGAACTGCGAAAAACGGCTCGGCGAAACGGTGACCGGCATATGGCATAGCGCCCAGCCATTCCGGCCTTCGATAACCAGCTTGTAAGCCCACCGGTCGCCGAACTGCTGGCTGCCTTCCCGTTCCTCACCCTGCGGCGTTGTCGTCACAGGCACAACAAGGCAGGGAGTGCTAAGGTTGTTTTTATATGAGATAACGATCACGGGGCGCGTTTTCCCAATCTCCGGAATCATCGCATCCCGCCACAGATCGCACCAATAAACCTGACGAATTTTCGGCTTCGCCTTAATCCTCGGCGGAACGCACCTTAGCCCTTCATCGCCCATCACTCCATATCCCCGCCGTAATCGCCATGGGGTTGGGATAGACTTGTGGGTAACGGAGATCAAGTCCGGTGTGTGATTGTCGTCAAGACGAGAATAGTGCTGAAAACGCTAAACCTCAACTCTATGCGTGTTATCTTTTCCCCGGCCGCAAGATGAAAGGCCGCCTCGATCTGAGACGGCCTCTCCCTGCATTTCATGCTCAGCCCTATCTCAAGGCTTGCGGAAGTTCGTCGAGCGCTCCCTCACCGCCTGATTTTCAAGGTCGCGCACCATGAAGGTGAACGTCGTCGCGATCTGAGTGAGGCTGTCCACACCTTCCTTCGGCACCGACACGTAAACCTTCACCGCGCGCACATCGTCGGGCGGCACGGTCACTTCCAGCGTCTCCTTGCCCTCGAAGCCGACGGCCGCCAGTTTCGCGCCCGGCAGCCCCGCCGCTGTCAGCAGGAAGGTGCGCGGCTGGTAGGACTTGTTGAGGATGTGCACCACGTAGCCATTGCGGATGCCGCCCTCGGCGAGCCGCACATACAGCGGATTGCGATCCGGCAGCACGTTCAGTTCCAGCACGGACTTTTGCGACAAGCCATACAGCATGACCAGGCTAACGATGGTGACCATGCCCGCATACAGCATCGTGCGCGGCCGGATGAAACGGTACGGTGCGCGGTCGCCATGGGATGCGGCGTCCAGATTGCGGAAGCTGTCATAGGCCACGAGCTTCGTTGGCCGGCCCACCTTCTTCATGATCTCGTCGCAGGCGTCGATGCACAGCGCGCACTGGATACATTGAAGCTGCAAACCGTCGCGGATGTCGATACCGGCGGGACAAGCGGCCACGCAGGCCCGGCAGTCGATGCAATCGCCGCGGCCTTCCCATGGCTCGCCGCGCTTGTGCGGTCCGCGCGGTTCACCGCGATAGCCGCGATAGGTGATCAGCAGCGACTCGCGGTCGAACAGGGCGCCCTGGACACGCGGCCACGGGCACATATATGTGCACACCTGCTCGCGCAGCATGCCGCCGAAGACATAGGTGAAGGCCGTGCAGATGCCGGCGAAAACGTAGGCGATGGTTGGCGCCTCGAAGTGCACCATCTGATAGGCCAGCGTCGGCGCGTCGGCGAAGTAGAAGACGAATACGCCGCCCGTCGCCAGGGAGATGAGGAGCCAGGTGAAGTAGGTTCCGCCCTTCTTCCAGATTTTCTCGAAGTTCCACGGCAATTTCTGTATGCGGATGCGCGCGTTGCGGTCGCCCTGCCAGAGATGCTCGACCGCCATCGTGAGGTCGGTCCACACCGTCTGCGGACAGGCAAAACCGCACCAGACACGCCCCGCCACCGACGTCACCAGGAACAGGCCCAGCGCCGAAAGCACGAGGACGCCGGTGACGAAATACAGCTCCTGCGCCCACAATTCGAGGCCGAACATGTACATGCGCTGATGGGCGAAATCCAGGAGGAACGCCTGGTTGGGCAGCCCTGGCGCCCGCTCCCAGCGTATCCAAGGCAGGGTGTAGTAGATTGCCACCATCACCGCCATCACGCCCCATTTGATGGTGCGGAACTTGCCGTGGATGCGTTTCGGGTAAATGGGAACGCGCGCCTTATAGAACGCGGTTCTTCCAGCGGCATTTACCGCTTCCACATCGACGGCGGGAATCCCTGGAGCCGCTTCGCGTGTATGTATCTCACCCATGACCGGCCTCGATTGTTGCGTCATCGCCGGCTCCGCTGCCATCATCTCCGGCCGGAGCCTGCCGGAACCGCATTGGCCTCACCGGCCGCCGTCCGGGAGCTTCCCTCTCACAAATTGGTTAATTCGCCATTTCGGCCGGCAGAGGCATAGCCGCGTCTGCGGCGCAGCAGCCGCTACGCTCCTGCCGGGATTGCGGGAAGCTTGGGAACGAAACGAAAGGCAAACCGCGATTGCGGACGGCAGAGTATATCGCGCCGGCAGACACAGGCCAAGCGCCGTTATCAAAAGCACTCTCAACGCCGGCAAGGGTTAGCGCGTTGTATCCAGCGACAAAACAGCCCAATGGCCGCCAGGATGCGGCGTGCACGGTGAATGGGCATTCGACCAATCCGCTTAACCGATGCTTTGCCTTTCCCCGTTACGGTTCGGGCGTTCACCAGCCATCAAATATTTCTGGTCCAGGGCCGCGCCATGCACTCACCGACGCCCACGGGGCGCGAAATCAGCTTCAACGAAGACGAGGTCATCGTCTCCAAGACGGACAAGACCGGGCGCATCACCTATGCGAACGACGTCTTCATGCGGATGGCCAAATACTCCGAAGCCGAGCTGATCGGGCAGCCGCACAGCATCATCCGCCATCCGGCCATGCCGCGCGCGGTGTTCAAGCTGGTGTGGGACGTCATCCTGAGCGGCCAGGAGGTGTTCGGTTACGTCCTCAATCTGAACAAGGAGGGCGAAGGATATTGGGTGCTGGCCCATATCACGCCGAACTTCGACGGGAACAACAATATCACCGGCTTTCATTCCAGCCGCCGCAAGCCCCGCGCCGATGCCATCGCCAAAATCTGGCCGATTTACCAGCTCCTGCTGAAAGTCGAGCAGGACGCGCCCAACAGCAAGGCCGGCTTACAGGAAAGCTTCGACACCATGGTTGGCTTCCTCCAGAAACAGAACACCTCTTATGAGGAATTCGTCTATGGCCTATAAAAATCTGGCGGGACTGCTGCTTGCCAGCGCCGGTCTACTGGGTGTACTGCTCACCAGCAGCGGCCTGCTCTATTGGCTGGCGGCCGCCTTGTGCGCGGGCGGCATCGCCCTGAGCGCGCTACCCCTGATGAGCGCCGGAGGCAGCGACACGCGGGCACTGGCGCAAATCCTGTCCGTCTGCGCCAAGGCCGCCACCGGGCACATCGAGGCCCGAATCGTGCTGCTGCCGGCCTGCCAGCCGCTGATCCGTGACTGCGCGAACCGCATCAACGCCCTGCTGGACCTGACCGAAGTGTTCTGCAAGGAGGCCGACACCGCCATGCAGTACGCCAACCGGCGCAAATATTTCCGCAAGATCATCCTCACCGGCATGCCCGGCGACTTCGCCCGCCACTCGCGCACCATCAACTCCACGCTCGACAACATGCGCGAGCGCGACCTCGCCGCGCTGGAGTTCGCCGAGCAGCACGTGAACGTCCTGGTGCACGAGGTCAAGACCATGGCGAGCAGCCTGAAGGGCGACGCCTGCGCCATGGCGGGCGATGCCGAAGTGACCGCCAGGAACGCCACCGGCGTCGCCAAGGATGCCACGGACACGTCGTCGAGCATGCAGACCGTCGCCGCCGCGACCGAGGAGTTGAGTGGCTCGTTCGCCGAAGTGGCGCGCCAGACGGTTGTCGCCAGGGACGCCAGCGCCAATGCCGTCCGCGAGGGCGAAAGCCGCAAGAACGATGTGCTGCGCCTGAAGGATTTGGCCGAAAGCATCCGCAAGGCGACCCAACTCATCGACGGCATCGCGCGGCAGACCAATCTCCTCGCTCTCAACGCCACCATCGAAGCCGCCCACGCGGGCGAGTCGGGCAAGGGGTTCGCTGTCGTCGCGCAGGAAATTAAGCTGCTGGCCGATCAGACGACCCAGGCCACCCAGGACATCGGCAAGCTGATCAAAGATATTCACCAGCTCACCGGAGAAACCGCGAACGGGATCATCAGCCTGAACACCATCATGAGCGATATCGAACAAATCTCGATGTCGGTGGCCAGCGCCGCCGAGGAGCAGACGGCCGTGACGCGGGACATCACGAAGAACATCATCCAGGTCGCCGATGCCTCGGGGCGCATTTCGACGTCGATCACGGACGTGCGCAACATCGCCGATAACTGCGAGACGAAGACGCACAACGTCATGACAGCGATCGTGCGCATGGAGGGGCTTTGCTCTGAGCTGGAGAAGGAACTCGGCCGGTATATCGGCGAGATCGACTTCCGCGCCAAGCCGGCGGCGTGAGGTTGCGGGCGCGGCGATCTTTCCGCTAATCCCGCCAACCCGCTTGCGTAAAATTAACCGTTCATAGATTAAGTCTCTTCCAAACGGAGCGGCGCGATCTTCATGGCGGACAAAGTCACCATCCACGACATCTTGCGCAGGCGGCATGAAGCCGAAGTGCGGGCGCAGGCGCGCAAACGCAAATACTGGCTGTTCCTGCTGCCGGTGACCGCCGTCGAGACCGTGCTGAAGCACATCGCCCAGGTGCTGCTGGCGCTGTTCATCCTGTTCCTGCATCCGCTGATCGGCTGGACGAAGGAGACCATCCACAACTCGGCGCTGGTGCAGCGCTATCTCAAGCCGTGGATCGGCCGGTATTACAATCTCTACTTCCACAGCCTGGAGCGCCTGCCGCCCGTGTGGGCGACGCTCAGCATCGCGGTGCCGCTGGCCGTGCTGGAGCCGGCGAAGATGTGGGCGACGGTGCTGTGCGCCACCAACACCAAGATTGGCGTGCCCATGTGGATCGGGCTCCAGGCGGTGAGCTTCGTGCTGATCGAAAAAACCTGGGAGCATGTGCGGCATCAGGCGCGCAAAATCGGGCTGGTCAAAATCCTGCACGACGTGCTGGTGCTGAACATCGAGTACGGCAAGAAGCTCATCAAGAACTCGGCCGTCTATCGCGGCGCGCTGCGCATGAGGAAGGCGATCCAATTCAGCGTCAGCGTTTTTGTCCGGCGGTTCCGCAAGCAGCGCGCCGCGGCCCTGCCTGCCGCCGGCGAAGCGGCAAAGCCCTGGTTCGGCGTCTGCGGCTGTTTCGACGAGGATTATCTCGCGTTGCAAAATCCGGCGGAGACCGGCGCCCGCTGCGGCCGCGAGGCGCGCCTCATCTGGCGGCTGCTGGAACTCAAGGCCGGCGAGCGCCTGTTTGACATCGCCTGCGGCACCGGACGCATCACCCAGCGGCTCGCCGTCAGGGGCGCACATGTGGCCGGCCTGGAACGCTCGGCCGCGCTTCTTGCCCTGGCGGAAGAGGCTGCCCGGCTGCAAAACGTTCGCGTCAACTATATGAGCGGCGATATCGTGCACCTGCCGGTGCAGCCCCAGAAGAATCGCGCCGATGCCGTGCTGGTGCCGCTGGCCGCGTTCGAACATAGCGATGACGGCCTGGGTCTGCTGCACGCCTGCGCCCGCGTGCTGAAGCCCGGCGGGCGGATTCTCATTGACCAGCCCAACAGCAATTATCTGCACCGCACCGGCGGTCCGCATGACTGGGCCGCGCATCACGGCAGCGATATGGTGGCAGGGCAGTGCCGGTACGACACGCTGACCGGCCGGATGACAACGCGGCGCACCGTGGTTCGCGACGGTAAGACCAGCGTCAGCACAACGTCCGTGCGGCTCTATCCGATGGCGGAACTCACGGCGCTGTTGAAACAGGCGGGCTTTGTCTCGATATCGGCGTATAATGGCGACGGCGAGCCGCTGATGCGCTTCGACCCGCGCCAGATCGTCGTGGCGCGCCCGGCCGGAAGCGGCGCCAGCGCCCGGCAAAAAAGGCCGCACAAAAAAATCACCGGCAATTCAGCGAAGTCTTGCCCGGCGCGCCGTCAGCGGTCATTTTCCGGTCGAACACGCGCGCGAATTCCTTTAAACGCAAGAGCCATGAGCCAAGCACCGATTGACCGCATCCGCAATTTCTCCATCGTCGCCCACATCGACCATGGCAAATCCACGCTCGCCGACCGTCTGATTCAGACCTGCGGCGGGCTGACCAGCCGTGAGATGAAGGAGCAGGTGCTCGACAATATGGAGCTGGAGCGCGAGCGCGGCATCACCATCAAGGCGCAGACGGTGCGGCTGGACTACAAGGCAGCCGACGGCCTCGTCTATCAGCTCAACCTCATCGACACCCCCGGCCATGTGGACTTCGCCTATGAGGTGAACCGCTCGCTGGCCGCGTGCGAGGGTTCGCTGCTGGTTGTGGACGCCAGCCAGGGCGTCGAGGCGCAGACGCTCGCCAACGTCTATCAGGCCATCGAGAACAACCACGAGATCGTCGCCGTTCTCAACAAGATCGACCTGCCCGCCGCCGAACCCGCGCGCGTGCGCCAGCAGATCGAGGACGTCATCGGCATCGACGCCTCCAACGCCGTGGAGATTTCCGCCAAGACCGGCCTGGGCATTGATAAAGTGCTGGAGGCCATCGTCACGCGCCTGCCCGCACCAAAGGGCGACGCCAGCAAGCCGCTGAAGGCGCTGCTGGTTGATAGCTGGTACGACGCCTATCTCGGCGTGGTGGTGCTGGTGCGCGTCGTGGACGGCACGCTGACCAAAGGCCAGCGCGTCAGGCTGATGTCCACGGGCGCGCTGCACCTCATCGACCAAGTCGGCATTTTCCGCCCCAAGCAGGAGCCCTGCGACACGCTCTCGCCCGGCGAGATCGGCTTCTTCACCGCCGCCATCAAGGAAGTTGCCGATACGCGCGTTGGCGACACCGTGACCGACGAGCGCAACGGCGCCGTGGAGGCCCTGCCCGGCTTCAAGCCCTCGCAGCCCGTGGTGTTCTGCGGCCTGTTCCCGGTGGACGCCGCGCAATTCGCCGACCTGCGCGAGGCCATGGGCAAGCTGCGCCTGAACGACGCCAGCTTCCAGTTCGAAATGGAGACCTCGGCGGCGCTGGGCTTCGGCTTCCGCTGCGGCTTCCTGGGCCTCCTCCACCTGGAGATCATTCGCGAGCGGCTGGAACGCGAATTTAACATCGACCTCATCACTACCGCGCCGAGCGTCGTCTACCGCCTCCACATGAACGACGGCACGGTGATCGAGATGCACAACCCGGCCGACATGCCGGACGTGATGAAAATCGACCGCATCGAGGAACCGTGGATCACCGCGACGGTGTTCGTCCCCGACGAGTACCTGGGCGCGGTGCTAAAATTATGCGAGGACCGGCGCGGGCGGCAGAAGGAACTCACCTACGCCGGCAGCCGCGCCATGGTTGTGTACGAGCTGCCGCTGAACGAAGTGGTGTTCGATTTCTACGACCGGCTGAAATCCGTCACGCGCGGTTACGCCTCGTTCGATTACCACGTCATCGGCTACGAGGAAGGCGACCTGGTGAAGATGCAGATCCTGGTCAACGCCGAGCCGGTGGACGCGCTGTCCATCATCGTGCACAAGGCGCGCGCCATGCAGCGCGGCCGCGTGATGTGCGAGAAACTGAAAGACCTCATCCCCCGCCACATGTTCCAGATCCCCATCCAGGCGGCGCTGGGCGGCAAGGTGATCGCGCGCGAGACCATCTCGGCGATGCGCAAAGACGTGACGGCGAAATGCTACGGCGGCGACGTGACGCGCAAACGCAAGCTGCTGGACAAGCAGAAGGAAGGCAAGAAGAAGATGCGCCAGTTCGGGAAAGTGGAAATCCCGCAGGAGGCGTTTATTGCGGCGTTGAAGATGGATGAGAATTGAGTTGGTATTTACCCATATTTAGCACGTGCAATCGCCAAACATCTTATTTGTATTTTATTAAGCTTTAGGTCATGTCCCCGGTAGTGGTGTAGCACAACGGTAGAGAAGCCGTCCGCTCGCGCGGCAGATGTTCAGGGAATGGCTTGCGCGATGGACGCTTGGTAAGCATCCGCCGGCGGAGGCTTACACAAGATCGAGCGTGAGACGCGTTTCCACATCACTTCCCCGGTGTTGGCAGCGCACCTGACCAGCCCCGTCATCCGTAGCCACTGGGCCGTGGAGAACAGCGCGGCAATTGGGTGCTGGACATGGTCTTCCGGGACGGCGAATACCGCGTCCGCAAAGATCATGCGCCCGCAAACTTCACCACCATCAAGCACATGGCTCACAATCTGCTACGGAGAGCACCGGGGAAGGATTCCCTCCGCCTAAGGCGCAAAGTCGCCGCTTGGAGTGACGAATTTCTCGTAAGCCTCCTCGCTGCGTGATTTCTTCACCCGATTCCCCTGGGCCCGCCCCGCCCGTAAATCACATCCGCGCGGCTCGCCGACGGCATCGACTTCGCCGTGATCCATCACGAGGAGCGGTTTGGGGATATCGGGCGCGCGGAGGTGCGGGATAAGGCGGTGGATATGCGGTAGACCGTGTTTGAGAGGCGCCGCTACGCGAAGGATATTTAAGGTTGCGTATTTTTGCATACACTATCTCTAATGGCAACAAGTGTCAGTTCTATTGATAATTTTTTTTGCGGTTAGAGTTGGATTGGAGTAAGGGTTATAATCTCGAAAGATACCCATATAAATCAATGTAGGTAACTTTAAAGCTCTGCAAGATGACCGAGTCTGAACAATCCAAATCGCGAGAACCGGAACATCCGTTAAATATGCTCATTGGCGAGCGACTATCGCCAAACCGTCATGCTGCACTGATTCTTGAGTGGCATAAGGCGCAGGATCGAACGCTAGACGACGCTGGCGGCGCGATCACCTCTGCCAAATCGTTGCTTGAAGCAACCTGCAAACAAATACTCGACGAGCTTGCGATCAAATACAGCCCTAGTGCTGACTTGCCGAAGCTCTACACGCTGGCGACGCAGGCCATCGGTATCGCACCCGGCACCCAAACAGAGCCTATCCTTCGGTCGATGTTCAGCGCCGCGCATCAGATTATGCAATCTGTTGCCGAGATGCGAAATAAATTTGGAGATTCGCACGGTAAATCCATGGGCACCACCAAGCCCTCCCGCGCCCAAGGCGAATTAGCTGTTAATCTATCCGCTTCACTTTCATGTTTTCTAATCACACAGCTGGATAGCCATCTCAGCGCAACTCGCCGACTGACAAAGAGTGGAAAGGCAATACTGAAGTTCGATAAATCAGTAGTTTGGCAACTCATTGATCACGCAGCTAATGCGCCTCAATCCAGACCGTACTGGGGAGAAGAGGTGGGCCGCTGTCTATTACTGGTTGGCGACTCTGGCATTTACCTCATGAGCAATGGCATTCCGCCAATTTCACATCGAGGGAAGGTGCCCCGCGAGAATGAAGAACCCGAATTTCCATCGTTAATTGCTGAAGCTGAAGGATGCGGAGCCTTCAATGAAGTTGATGATTGGTGGCCAATTCACCATGTTTTTGATGAGGGTAGCGACTTTTCATGGCCAATATCCATCGACGAATTTTCGAGCCCGCTTCAAGAGGCCATTTCGCAGCTCGTCATTATCGCAAATAGTGATGATTATACGATTATGAGTGATCTGGAATTCAGTAGGACCGAGATCGAGTAGCGGAAATTGTGATCTAGAGCATTCCCCATTTATGCCGCCCCGCCCCGCCCGTAAACCACATCCGCCCGCTGCTCGAACGCCTCCGCAAATTTCGCGAACGTCCTGTCGAACACCGCGCCCATCACCAATTGCAGCGCCTTCGAGCGGAACTCATAGGCAATGTGAAACTGCACGTCGCAAACCGTCTCGCCGGCGGGGATGAAATGCCAGCGGTTGTCGAGCTTCCTGAACGGCCCGTCCAGGTAGTCCACCAGGATCGTCTGCTCGCCCGGCCGCAGGCGCACGCGGCTGGTGAAGCTCTCGCGGAACACCTTGTAGGCCACCGTCATGCGCGCGATGATCTCGCCGCCCTCGCCGTTGTCGCGCCGGCTGGTGACGCTCAGCGACTGGCACAGCGGCACGAATTGCGGATAGCGCTCCACATCGGCGACGAGAGCGTACATGTTGGCGGCGGAATGGCGGACGCGCCGGGTGGTGGAGAACTTGCGCAGGCCGCTCACTGGGCGGTGTCCTTAAAGGGGGCGCTGCTCTGGGGTGAGTCTAAGTCGTCATCGCTCTGTGCTGCGCCCAACCGCTCCTTCGCGGCTCCGCCGCTCAGTAACTTTGGCTCACCGCTGCAGTCGCCCGCTTCGCGCGCTCCCTTGCTCGTTCCGGTGCAAAACAACTGGCCGGCGGCCTCCACAGGAGTTCTCGCGGGACGCCGAACGGCGATTTTCCTTCAACTTCGCGAAATCCGCGCCCGCGTGATACGACGAGCGCGTCAGCGGCGTCGCCGACACCATCAGGAAGCCCTTGGCATAGCGCCATCTGCTCATACGCCTTGAACTCCTCCGGCGTCACGAAGCTGGCCACGGCGGCGTGCTTGCGCGTCGGCTGGAGGTACTGGCCGATGGTGAGGAAATCCACGTCCGCCGAGCGCAGGTCGTCCATCAGCTGCAGCACCTCGTTGCGCGTCTCGCCCAGGCCCACCATGATGCCGGACTTGGTGAACAGCGCCGGTTCCAGCTCCTTGGCCCGCTGCAGCAGCCGCAGCGAATGGAAATAGCGCGCGCCGGGCCGGATGGTGAGATAGAGCGACGGCACGGTTTCCAGATTGTGGTTGAACACGTCCGGCCGCGCCTCGGCGACCACCTTCCAGCGCGCCGTCCTTGCGCAGGAAATCCGGCGTCAGCACCTCGATGGTGGTGGCGGGCGCGGCGGCGCGGATGGCGCGGATCGTGTCGGCGAAATGCGCTGCCCCGCCGTCGTCCAGATCGTCGCGGTCCACCGACGTCACCACCACATGCTCCAGCCCCAGCTTGGCGACCGCCTCGGCCACGCGCTGCGGCTCGCCGGCGTCGAGCGGCGCCGGGCATGCCGGTCTTGACATTGCAGAAGGCGCAGGCGCGCGTGCAGGTGTCGCCCATGATCATCATGGTGGCGTGGCGCTTCTCCCAGCACTCGCCGATGTTGGGACAGCCCGCCTCCTCGCACACCGTATGCAAGCCGCCGGCGCGCACCAGCCCCGCCGTCTCGCGGTAGCCGGGCGTCAGGCCGGGCGCCTTGACGCGAATCCAGGCGGGCTTGCGCGGCAACCGGCGTTTCGGGCTTGCCGGCCTTTTCGGGGTGGCGCGGGGTGGCGGTGTCGTGGATGATGGGCATTTAGGGAACCCCTAGTTAACAATGCTAGCGCCGAACGCGTTCATACCGTTGGAGCACACCGCCAAGCTCTTCTCGTTGCTCTTGCGGCATGAACTGACCGTGGCTGGCAAAGAGAGGCGGCAGATATGATATTGCGCAGTCTGCCGCATGGCACACTTCTTCATTTTGCGCGGATGCCATTAGAAGTGCCGCTTTTTGCTCGTCTGTTGCGCGATTCAAGTAGGGAAGCAAATCGACAAATCGGCGTTCAGCCTCTCGCCAATTCCTTGATGTAGCAACACGTTCTATAAGCGCGTCAATCGCGAAAACTGGGTCGTGCTTAACAAGGCCAGGTGTGACATTTGAGAGCGTCGGCGCTGCCGGATCAATTCTTGTGGACTGAATATGAGATATGAACCCTTGTGGGATGGAGCCATCTATCGAGAGCGGAATGATAGTCATATTTCTGAAGGCGGCAATACCAGATTCCTGTTTGCACCAAATCGAATTATAGTAATTTCAACTCAGCACCGCCACGAACACACTATATTCTTCCAATTGCTTGAGAATTTCGAGGCGCCACTCTTCGGACACCTCGATATTATCATGTGCCATAAATGTGTTGACGCCGAATTCACCAAGCAGCGTGCAAATTTTGCCGGCAACAAAGCGATCCTCTGTCTGGTAGCTTATGAAGGCTTGCATGCATTGTCACTCGAGCGAAAATATAAATGTAACGGTGATGTGCATATAGCCATCTTTCCCCAAACATAAAACTCACTTCAACAGCACACCTTCAATTATATATGCACCGCCCGCCCGTAGGCATCCAGCACCGCCTCGTGCATCATCTCCGACAGCGTCGGATGCGGGAAGACGGCGTGCATCAGCTCGGCCTCGGTGGTCTCCAGCGTCTTGGCCGATGCCGTAGCCCTGGATCAGCTCCGTCACCTCCGCGCCGATCATGTGCGCGCCGAGCAGCTCGCCGGTCTTGGCGTCGAACACGGTCTTGACCAGGCCCTCCGGCTCGCCCAGCGCGATGGCCTTGCCGTTGGCCGTGATACGGGAAGCGGCCGACCTTGCACCTCGTGTCCGCCGGCCTTCGCCGCGCGCCTCGGTCAGCCCCACCGACGCCACCTGCGGCGTGCGAATAGGTGCAGCCCGGAATGTTGCGCGTATTCAGCGGATGCACATCCGGCACGCCCGGCGATTTTCTCCACGCAGATCATGCCCTCGTGGCTCGCCTTGTGCGCCAGCCACGGCGGCCCGGCCACGTCGCCGATGGCGTAAACGCCGGCGACGCCCGTGTCGGCACCACTCGTCGGTGACGATGTGCCCCTTCTCGACCTTCACGCCCAGCTCTTCCAGGCCGAGATCCTCCACATTGCCGATGATGCCGACGGCCAGGATCACGCGCTCGACGGTGAGCCTCCATCGTCTTGCCGCCCGCCAGCTTCAGCGTCGCCGTCACACCGCTTGGCCCCGCCGCTTCAACGCTCTCGACCTTGGCGCCGGTGTGGATGGTCATGCCCTGCTTCTCGAAGGACTTGCGGGCGAGCGCGGAAATCTCCTCGTCCTCCACCGGCAGAACGCGGTCGAGCATCTCGACCACGGTCACCTTCGCGCCCAGCGCGTTGTAAAAGCTGGCGAATTCGATGCCGATGGCGCCGGAGCCGACCACCAGCAGCGACTTCGGCATCGCCGCCGGCACCATGCGCCTCTTTGTAGGTCCAGACCAGCTTGCCGTCCGCCTCCAGGCCGGGCAGCGTGCGGGCGCGCGCGCCGGTGGCGATGATGATGTGCTTGGCCGTCACGTCCGGCAGCGGCTTGCCGTCCTTGCGCCTTCACCGCGATCACGCCGCCGCCTTTCAGCCGCGCCGCGCCGTCGATCACGGTGATCTTGTTCTTCTTCAGCAGGTAGCCGACGCCGCCGCTCAGCTTGGCCGCCACCTTGCGCGAGCGGCCGACGATCTTGGCCAGATCGAAGCCGACATCCTTGGCGCTGAGCGCCGAATTCGTCCAGCGTGCTGCATCAGCTGGTAGATCTCGGCCGAGCGCAGCAGCGCCTTGGTCGGGATGCAGCCCCAGTTGAGGCAGATGCCGCCCAGATGCTCGCGCTCGATGACGGCGGTCTTCAGGCCGAGCTGCGCCGCGCGGATGGCGGCCACATAGCCGCCCGGTCCCGCGCCTATCACCACAAGGTCGAATGCTGACTCAGCCATTCACGTTCCTCCTGATAGCGGACTGTCCGTCTTGGATAGTCGAAGGAGCGGCGCATGAGAACGAAATCTTTGTCATAGGGGGGCTCCGCTGCGGGAATACCACTGAAACGGGCAACCGCCTCGAAGCCATGCCGGCTGTAGACATGGTGGGCCTGCTCGTTGGCAAGGGCGACCTCCAGCGTCATGGAGCGGCATCTGTTGGCCCGCGCCTTCGCCAGCGCGCCGGCCAGAAGCTGCGAGCCGAGCCCCCGGTTCTGGAAGGCGGGGAATAGCGCCAGCGTATTCACGTAAAAGCTGGCCGGGCACAGCGTCTCCACGTCCATGGTGGGGCGCAGATAGGCCGGGAGCAGCCCTTGCCGGATGGCCTCCAGCTTGCGGGACACGCGATAGCCGAGCATGACGCCCGCCACCTGTCCGCCCGACTGGACGACGACAGAGTTCTTGACAGCAAAATTCTGGGCGCGTTTTGCGGCCCGCCGCTTGGCCAAATCCACAATCCGGGCCGCGGATTGCGATACTGGCCAAGGGAATTCAGGTTGACTATCGCCAGATATGACGATGAGTTCGCGGATACGTTCGGCGTCTTCGTCGCGCGCGGCGCGCAGCCGCCATTGCTCCCTTAGAGCATGGTTGAGGGTCATGGGTGGGTTTTGGAATGATCTTTATGGATCTGTGGTTGATTGACACGTCTTTAACAAACAGCAGGGATTAACCGCAAAAACGGTGACCAGTCGCAAGTAAGGAAATGCACGGTGCTTCCCGGAGGGACCGAAATCGCGAAATGAGTACGCGGATCAAGCCGCGCGAGGGTGCGATGTTAACCGATATTGTTCTCGTTTTACTGTTAACAGAGGAGACCAATCATAGCTCAGAAATTGGTGGTGGTCATCCGAAATTTCAAGTTCCCACACCATTGGTGGTGTTATCACCGCTCCCGTACATCATTATATATTCTTGTACGGCATAGGTATGCTGCCGTGAGCCGCAGGGATGCAGCATGGCGAGAGAAGACGGACGGCGGCAGAGAATCGATGAAACTCCGGCCTCAAACCAGCATGGTGACGGGCTCTTCGATGAAGCCCTTGAACGCCGAAAGCAGCGCCGCACCCAGCGCGCCATCGACCACACGGTGATCACAAGATAGCGTGACCGACATCACCGTTGCGGCGACGATCTGGCCTTTCCTCGCCACGGGCCGCTCCTGCCCTTCGCCCACGGCCAGGATCGTCGCGTGGGGCGGATTGATCACGGCGTCGAACTGACTTGATGCCGAACATGCCGAGATTGGAAATGGCGGTGGTGCCGCCCTGATACTCGTGGGGCGCGAGGCGGCGCTTGCGGGCGCGTTCGGCGAGGTCTTTCATCTCGTTGGAAATCTGCGCCAGCGTCTTGTTCTCGGCGCCGCGAATGACCGGCGTGAACAGGCCGCCCTCGACGGCGACCGCCACGGCGACGTCGGAACGCTTGAGGCGCAGCAGCCCGCGCTCGCGTCCACGTCGCGTTGGTGCCGGGCACGCGTTGCAGCGCCAGCGCCATGGCCTTGATGATGAAATCGTTCACCGACAGCTTGAAGGCGCCGGGGCCGTCCTTCGGCGAGCGCACATTGAGACGCTGGCGCGCGGCCAGCAGCGTGTCCAGCTCGCAGTCCAGCGACAGGTAGAAATGCGGGATGGTGGTCTTGGCCTGCACGAGGCGCGTGGCGATGGTCTGGCGCATGTTGTCGTGGGGCACGATCTCGTAGCTGCCCGGTTCGTACAGCGCCAGGATTTGCTCGTCGGTCATCGCCTGCGGCAGACGCGGCGGGCATCTGCGGCGCAGCCACCGTCAGCGACTGTGCCCTTCTGCGCGGGCACGCCATTGGCCAGCGCCGTCTTCACGTCGGCGGCGACGATGCGGCCATGCGGGCCGCTGCCCTTGACGATGGCGAGATCCAGCCCGCCATCCTTCGCCAGCCGGCGCGCCAGCGGCGAGGCGAAGACACGTCCGCCAGCGTGGCCATTGACGGCCGGCGCGGCTGTCTGCGGCTGCGATGCGGCTTTGGCGGGGGCAGTCGCAGGGGCATCCGCCTTCGCGGGCGCAGGTTTGGGCGCGGCGGCGGCGGTCAAGACTGCGCCGCATCCTCGCCCTCCTCCAGCAGCAGCGCGATGGGCGCGTTCACCGCCACGCCGTCCGTCCCCTCGGGCACCAGGATCTTGCCCACCGTGCCCTCGTCCACGGCTTCCACCTCCATGGTGGCCTTGTCGGTCTCGATCTCGGCGATGACCTCGCCGGAGGTGACCTTGTCGCCCTCCTTCACCAGCCATTTGGCCAGCTTGCCCTGTTCCATGGTGGGCGACAGCGCGGGCATGAGGATTGGAATTGGCATGTGGGGTGATCCTATTCGGCAGGCGCGCGTCGCGCTCCGGCCAGCGGTAAAGGAAGGTGAGATAAATCAGCAGGATGTACACGATGACGCCGACGCCCCAGGCCGCCCAGGCGGCAAACTGCGCGGCCATCGATGAAGATGGAGCGCACGATCAGCGGCGGGCCGAGGCTGTCCATGCCGGTGGCCTTGGCCGGCAGGGCGGTCCAGGCGTGGTGGATGCCCTCGCCCAGATACTGCAAATTCCAGCCCATGGCGGCGAGAACCAGGAACGCCAGCGACAAGAGCAGAAAGGCCAGCAGCTTCAGCGCCGCGGGCGCCTGATGCAGGAAGAAGTAGAGCGCCACGATGTAGGCCGACACGATGCCGAAGAACAGCGAGAAGACGCTCAGCAGCGTCCCCGCCGCCGACATACTGATCTGCAGCAGTTCGGATTCCGACATGTCATCCCCCGCTCTTCAGCGATAGCAGCACCGATTTCACCGCCGCCACGACCTGCGCCGCGTCGGCAGCGCCAGCTTTTCGAGATTGGCCGCGTAGGGCATCGGCACATCGGCGCCGGACACCTTGGTGGGCGGCGCGTCGAGATAGTCGAACGCCTCCGCCGCCACGCGCGCGCAGATCTCCGAGCCGACCGAGCAGACCGGCCACGCTTCCTCGACCGTGACCAGACGGTTGGTCTTCTTCACCGACGCGATGACGGTCTCCATGTCGAGCGGACGCAGCGTGCGCAGGTCGATCACCTCGGCGTCGATGCCTTCCTCGGCCAGCTGCTTCGGCCGCGTCGAGCGCGTAGACCATGCCGCGCGCGAACGACACGATGGTCACGTCCTTGCCCGGCCCGCGCGATGCGCGCCTTGCCGATGGGCAGCACCCAGTCGTCGCAGCTTGGGCACCTGCGCCGGCTGCGCCGTAGAGCATCTCGTTTTCCAGGAACACGACCGGGTTGGGATCGCGGATGGCGGCCTTGAGCAGGCCCTTGGCGTCGGCGGCGTTCGACGGCGCGATCACCTTCAGCCCCGGCACATGCGCGTACCACGCCGAGATAGCACTGGCTGTGCTGGGCGCCCACGCGCGCCGCCGCGCCGTTGGGGCCGCGGAACACGATGGGGCAGCGCATCTGTCCGCCGGACATGTACAGCGTCTTGGCGGCCGAGTTGACGATCTGGTCGATGGCCTGCATGGCGAAGTTCCAGGTCATGAACTCGACGATCGGGCGCAGGCCGGCGAAGGCCGCGCCGACGCCGATGCCGGCGAAGCCCTACTCGGTGATCGGGCGTGTCGATGACGCGCTTGGCGCCGAACTCGTCGAGCAGCCCTTGCGTGATCTTGTAGGCGCCCTGGTACTCGGCCACTTCCTCGCCCATGACGAAAACGCGTGTCGTCGCGGCGCATTTCCTCGGCCATGGCGTCGCGCAGCGCCTCGCGCATGGTGATCGATGACCATCTCGGCGTCGTGCGCGGATTTCCGGCGCCGTCCGCGACGGCGGGCGTCGAGCTCGCGGACGACGCGGCGCCTGGCGCGCGCCGTCGGCGCCGGGGCGGCGCCTTCGCGGAGCGCGCTGAGCGCGCGGCAGCCGTTCGCGACGGCCTTGGCGCCGGCAGCCTCCTCGCCATCGCCCACGATCACGGCGATCGGCGTGTTGACCTTCACGCCCTCGGTCCCGGCCGGAACGAGAATTCGGCCGAGCCTGCCTTCGTCCACCGCCTCGACCTCCATGGTCGCCTTGTCGGTCTCGATTTCGGCGATGACGTCGCCCGCCGCAACACTGTCGCCTTCCTTCACCAGCCATTTGGCCAGCTTGCCTTCTTCCATGGTGGGCGAAAGCGCGGGCATCAGCACTTGTGTCGGCATTTCTGTCCCTATCAATCGCTGGTATCGCCTCGCGCGACTTTAGCGTGCTAAGCCGGTACTCGCGGACGTCATGGTCAGACCGCTCACGACGTCGGTGTACAGCTCGGCCGCGTCCGGCTCGGGGTCGCTCTGCGCGAATTCCGCCGCCTCGTTCACGATCGCGCGGATTTCCTTGTCGATGGCCTTCAGCTCGTCCTCGTCGGCCCAGCCGCTTCGCCAGCATGCGCGCGCGCACCTGCTCGATGGGGTCGTGCTCCTGGCGCATCTTGTCGCACTTCCTCCTTCGTGCGGTATTTCGCCGGGTCGGACATGGAGTGGCCGCGATAGCGGTAGGTCAGCATTTCCAGGATGTACGGCCCCTTGCCCTCGCGCGCCCTGCGCCACGGCCCGGTCGCCGGCGGCCTTCACCGCGCGCACGTCCATGCCGTCCACCTGCTCGCCGGGGATGTTGAAGCTGAGGCCGCGCTGCGACAGATCGGTCGATGGCCGAGACGCGGTCGACGCGCGTGCCCATGCCGTATTTGTTGTTCTCGATGACGTAGACCACCGGCAGCGACCACAGCTTGGCCATGTTGAAGGCTTCGTAGACCTGGCCCTGATTGGCCGCGCCGTCGCCGAAATAGGTGAGGCACACGCGGCCGTTGCCCCGGTACTTGTTGGCGAACGCGAGCCCGGTGCCCAGCGGCACCTGCGCGCCGACGATGCCGTGCCCGCCGTAGAAGCCCTTCTCCGACGGAGAACATGTGCATCGAGCCGCCCTTGCCCCTGGAATAGCCGCCCCGCCGGCCGGTCAGCTCGGCCATGACGCCCTCGGGTCCATGCCGCAGGCCAGCATATGGCCGTGATCGCGATAGGCTGGTGATGACCTGGTCGCCCTCGCTCGATCGCCATCTGCATGCCGACGACGACGGCTTCCTGGCCGATATAGAGATGGCAGAAGCCGCCGATGTGGCCCATGCCGTAGAGCTGGCCGGCCTTTTCCTCGAAGCGGCGGATGAGCAGCATCTCGCGATAGGCGTGCAATTCCTGAGCTTTGGTGAATTCCGCGGGCTTGGCCGCAGCCGCGGCATTGGCGGATTTGTGATGCGTGGCCATTGGCCTCCCCAGACGTTCTTTTGCTTCTCTGGCAGTTTTGCGGCAGCAACATCCCCGCGTCATGACGCTGGTCATGCCGTACCGCTGTTTTGTACACAGCTTAGAGCAAGCAATAGCGCCGCGTCATGAATTTTCTCATGCTGCAATGCAGCCATTCTGATGATGCAACGCACTTTTTCTGTGTTGCAGCGCAGTACAACCCAGGCGCGCAGCTCTCACTGTAATAGAATGGCACGGGCTCCAGGGCGGCATCAACTTTTCGTCACCGCCGCACATCCGGGCGCGGCAGGCTGCAATGCTGGAAATTCCGGTGCGCGCCTCGTGCGGCCTATGGCTCCCTGGGGCGGGGTTTGATGAGGATGATGTCGTCGGGATGGGCGAAGTTGAGGACGGTGCGGGCCTCTTCCTCGATGAGATCTTCGTCGCGTTTCGCACCCGCCATATGGCTGGCCTTGCGCTCAAGCCGCTGACGTTCCGTCCTAAGGGACCTCAGCTCGCTTTCCAGCGCATCGACTCGCGCCGACAGCTCCGCCTTGGCGTGCAAGCCGTGCTTGCCGTGGACGGCATGATAGGAAAAATACGCAATCAAACCGGCGCACAGCAGGAAATACAAAAGAAGCCGGGCCGTTTCTTTTCTCAATTGGGGCATGGGGAAATACCTCTCGCGGCGATTGTGGCGGCGGGTGGTTAAGATCGCGTTAAGGAACAGTGCTGAGGTGCCGGCGGACGCGGCGGCGCACAGCGGATTGCGTTTCCGTCCGGCTGCGATTCGAGTAATAATTTTCCCAGCAGGGGCTTTTTGCTGTAACGATTCGCGTTAACGCTATCGTTGATTTCTCACCTTTAACGGTAAGCGTTACAGCGCAGCGTAACAATTAGCGTTAGGACGTTCGGCGTCATCTAAACACCCTAACGCGGCATGTTACACCGGCTAATCGTAACGTTTTGCGTAAATGGTATTGCGTTCTCCGCCACCCCCAACGGGAAACCACCGGCATGAACGCCTGCGAAACCTGCAATACCGCCCTCGCCAATCCCAAGGCCCGCTTCTGCTCCGCCAAATGCCGCGTGCAGTGGCATCGCGCCGCCAAACGCCCGGAGGAGGCGCGGAGCTGCGCCCATTGCGGCAAGCCGGTCCCCGCGGACGCCCGCCAGGGCACGCGCTTCTGCCGCGATGCCTGCCGCGTGATGCACCATCAGGCCAGCATCGCGCCGCTTCCGGCCGGCCATATCGCCCGTGTGCACCTGTCCCCGCTGGAAAGCGGCCTGCTGCTGGCGGCTGCCCGTCCGTGGTGGACCGCCGCCCGCGAACGCCGGCAGCAAACGCGCGAATCGCCCGCCGGCACGGACGCCCATGACCGCGAACGCCATCTCGCCACCAAACGCGCCTACAACGCGGCCCGGCGGCTGATCGCGCTGGGGCTGGTGCGGCGCGGCGAATGCGCGGGCGCGCTGGTGATCGAGCGGACCGCCCTCGGCCATCAGCTCGTGGATGCGCGGCGCGAGGAACTGGAGGCGGCGGCCGTCACCACGGGCCAGCCGGCCGATGACCAGCGCTACATCTATTGGCGCGATGCACCACGGCCGAAAACGCCGCTGAAACGGGCGCAAACTCCGGCGCCGCGGCCCGCGCCTCAGCTCACGCCCGAATTCATCAGCGCTTTGCTGGCACAACAGGCACTCTGGTGATAAGAGGGGCGTGAACCTCCTCCAACATAACGGGTGAGCCGTGCCACGCCCTACCCCAACGAACGCCGCCATCATCGGGGGCGGACCAGCCGGATTGATGGCCGCCGAAATCCTCGCGCGCGGCGGCGTTGCCGTGACCGTCTACGAGCGCATGCCATCGCCGGGGCGCAAGTTCCTGCTGGCGGGGCGCGGCGGCCTCAACCTCACCCATAGCGAAGACCTGGAGCGCCTGCTGACACGCTATGGCGCCGCTGAACCGCGTCTGCGCTGCGCCATCGAAGCCTTCCCGCCCGCCGCTCTCACGGCGTGGTGCGAGGAACTGGGGCAGCCGGTATTTACCGGATCGAGCGGGCGGGTGTTTCCCAAAGCCATGAAATCGACGCCGCTGCTGCGCGCCTGGCTCCGGCGTCTCGGCGAGCTGGGTGTGCGGCTGAAACCGCGCCACCGCTGGACCGGCTGGGATGACAGCGGAGCGCTGCTGTTCGAGACGCCCGGCGGCCCCGTCCCGGTGCTGGCCGATGTCACGGTGCTGGCGCTGGGCGGCGCAAGCTGGCCGCGCCTCGGCTCCGACGGCGGCTGGACCGGCCCCATTGCCGGCGAGGGGATCGCGGTCAGCCCGCTGAAGCCATCCAATTGCGGCTTCCTCGCCGCCTGGCCGGACGTCTTCCGCACCCGGTTCGCGGGCGAGCCGCTGAAGGGCATCGAACTTCGCTTCGGCGATGCCAGCGTGCGCGGGGAGATTCTCATCACGGCGGCGGGCCTGGAAGGCGGCGCCATCTACGCGCTGTCCGCCCGGCTGCGCGACGCCATCGCAACGGCGGGTGACGCCACCGTCTACATCGACTTGCGCCTTGGCATCGCCGTCGAGGAGGTGGAGAAACACATCGCCATCCCGCGCGGCAAGCAGTCGCTCGCCAGCGTGCTGCGCAAGGCCGCGCGCTTGCCGCCCGCCGCCATAGGCTTGCTGCATGAGGCCGCCATTTCCGCCGGCGAGCCACTCTCCGCCATGACGCCGGCAGCGCTGGCCGCTCTCATCAAGGCGGTGCCGGTGCGGTTGACGGGGACGGCGCCGCTGGCCAGGGCCATTTCCACGGCAGGAGGCATCGCGCTCGGCGAATTGGACGAACGCTTCATGGTGCGCCGCCGGCCGGGACTGTTCGTGGCGGGCGAGATGCTCGATTGGGAAGCGCCGACGGGCGGTTATCTGCTGCAAGCGTGCTTCGCCACTGGAGCGGCCGCAGGACGTGGAGCGCTGGAATGGCTCGGCGAGGGCGGGCACGGCTGAACAGCGGCGCAGTGGCCGAATCTCAATTGCCTCCCGAATCTGAGCGGCGATTCTGCCGCGCCGGCACGTTTTCCAAGCGCTTCAGCACCCCGATTCCGTCCATCGGCACCATCTGAACCGCGTCGCCGCCACAATTCAGCCAAACCGTCCGCCCCATCCATCAAGCCGCGTGATTTTTATCCACAGTTCCGCCCGACGCCGGCTATTCCGTATTTTTCGGCGCTACACCAATAGCTTGAGCCAAAAATTCCACCGCCGCAGCCCCGCTCACACCCCACTTCTCGCGGCCGAAACGTTACAATTTCACCACTGTCAACGAAAAATCTTCCTCCGCCATAATTTTGACGCAGCCCTGGAACATAACAGTCACATCAAGAGTTGATCGCTGGTTGCGTAAGAGAAGTTCCTCACAGCCAGACGGCGAGTTTAGTAAGTCAGTAGCGTCCTGTTGCGTTGTAGCGTTTAGTTGCGTCATGTTGCGTGGTTGCGTATGAGTGCCGCTCTGCTGAAAGCGCCGGAATGCTGTGGCTGATGGGTGAATTAGTGAGTTTGTTGCGTTAGTCTTCACCAAGCGAACCGCCGTTTTGCAAGCGAAATGAAATAGAAGGCGAGGTGACAAGCCTCGCCTTCACACACCGCCCCCTGAACACCGGAATTTGATTATCGAGCCCCCTGTCTACTGAGATTTTCCCCCAAATCTCGCTGTTGCTGTTGTGCCCAACTTTGGAGAGGTGCGAGCCGGAAGTCCCCCCCGACCCCCTCGGGCTCCACCTCTCCTCTTCCCTTCCCCGCCGGAATCGCCATTAATCTTTAGAGCTGCGCCCTTGCGCGCCCGCTGTCACATCGCTGTTGCGATGACGCGGCATGACCTGCCATAAGCGCCAGACCGTGGGGAGACGTCTCCTCACGCGATGGTATTTTTGTTTTTGTCACGACGATTAAGGAGTGCTTCATGTCTGACACCAGCAATGCCCCCTCCAATCCGCCCGCCAAAGAAGAAGATAAGCGCAAACGCGGCGCGGCAATCTGGTGGTGGGGCGGCGCCGCGCTGGTCGCGGCCATCATCGCCGGCCTCTATTTCGGCCACTTCCTCGGCGGCGGCAAGGTGCGTGTGCAGAAACAGTCCGTGCAGAACGCCTTCCTGTTCCCCGTCGATGGCGTGGACAGCCAGGGCCGCAAAGCCAGCTTCGATTTCATCATTTTCAACAGGGAATACACCTGGGTGAAAGGCAGCACCAACGAGGTCGAGCACGGCGGCGCGGCGCTCTCCGAACCGGAAACCGTCCGGCAGGTTATCAGTTCACAAATTCGTGAAACGCTGCTGCGCGAGCGGGAGCTGATCGCCGTGGGGCTGGCGTCCCGTGAGGGCGAGCGCCAGACCGAGGAGGATCGCGCCGCCCGCCGTTCGCAGACCGCTGCCGGCTGGCTGAATTCCTTCGCGGCTCCGGCAACCCCGATCTGGCGCCTCAATCTCGGCCAGTACGGCAAGGATTGCGCCTCCCAGGAGGATGCCGACACCAGCTTCGAGCGGCCTCTGATTCTCGCCGGCGTGCGCTCGAAGGACGAGGGCGCCAACCTGCGCGAAGCACTGGCTAACGCCATCAGCGGCAAGGAGAATCTGCCGAGCCGCGAGTGCTATTCGCAGTTCGAGCTGACCCGCGCCAGGGATTGATTGCGGCCCCCGAATCGAAAGCGCCCCGCTGATTAGGCGGGGCGCAGTATCGAGTTCTGTTCAAGGGACTTCAGGTATTTCCAGAACCTCCCAGTTGGGGAAAGGAGATCCCGGTCTGCGACAGGCTGTCCAAGCGCCCGCTGGAACCGCAGAACGCCTGATACTTCATAGATATACTATGTTCCCGGGGGCCGATCAAAACTCATTCGCAGCGGTCCAATTTTCCGGTGCTGCACATGCCTCTCAATTGAGGCTCCTCGCCGGTCATCCGGCGGCCTTGGCCAGTTGGGCACTACGCGCTCAATAGCAAGTCCTGCGGGGACTCTGGCTCCCACAATTGCGCCCCCGCCCGCTCGACCACGCGAACGCAGGCGTCCACCACCTGCGCATCGTAGAGCACGCCACGCTGCTCGCGGATTTCCGCCACGCCCGCCTCAAGTCCGAGCCCCGGACGATACGGGCGGTGAGACGTCATGGCTTCCACCACATCGGCAACGGCGATAATTCTCGCCTCCAGCAGAATTTCCTCGCCTTTCAGCCCGGCCGGATAGCCAGAGCCGTCCACGCGCTCATGGTGCTGCATAACCATTTCCCTGACCGGCCATGGAAAATCGGCCTGACTGAGGATGTCGCCGCCGCTGGAGGGGTGGGTGCGTATGATCGCCAGTTCCTGCGGGCTGAGCTGGCGCGAGGTGGTGAGCAGTTCCGCCGGTATCCCCATCTTGCCCACATCGTGAATCAGAGCGCCCAGCTTGACACCGGTGATGCGCTCGCCCGGCAGCCCCATCTCGGCGGCAATGGCGGCGGCGAGCTGTGAAACCCGCTTCTGGTGCCCGTCGGTATAAGGGTCGCGCATCTCGATGGCCCGCGACAGCACCGCGATGGTATTGGCCAGGGCATCGAGCAGCGTGTGACGCGCCTTGTGCAGCTCCCGCTGCTGGAAGCGGGCCGTGGCGCTGCGCGCGATGGCTTGCAGGAGAATTTCCGTATCGACCGGCTTCGTCACATAGCAATCGACGCCGATCTTGATGGCCTGCATGAAATAGTCGCGTTCGCTGAACGCGGTGATGACGATAACGGGGGTCTCCTGGACCGAGCTTTTGATGTTCTCCGCCATCTCCAGACCATCCATGACGGGCATCTTGATATCCGTGATGACCACATCCGGGTTACACGTCTTGAACAGCTCGACGCCCTCCTGGCCGTTCTTCGCCACGTGCAGCGTGCCAACCCGGCGTTTCAGAAACCGGGTCAGCAGTTCGCGCACATCGTCGTCGTCCTCGACATAGAGAATGGTGAGCGACTTCAACAGGTCCGTGGTAGACGCCGACGGCGCAGTTTCTGCTAACATATCCATCCGGCGCTAACCTTTCGCCGGGATCGCATCGGCGAGATCCCGGTCATTTGTTTCAGCGGGCTCAAGCAGAACGGGCTTGCGCGCCTGCAAGTCCAGCAGCGGGACGCTGAAAACGAAGCGCGCCCCCTTCTCCGCATTGACAGCCTCGACACGTCCGCCCATGCCCTTCTCGATGATCGTCTTCACCATGTAGAGACCGATACCGCTGCCTTGATCCTTGGTGGTGTAATAGGGGTCGAAAATCTTGGGCAGGATATCCTCCGGGATGCCGCCGCCGTCGTCATCGACCGTCAGTTCGGCATTATTTCCCGCTCTGACCAGCTTCAATCTGATTCGCCCATCCTTAACCTGATGTCCGCTCATGGCCTCCTTGGCGTTCACCATCACATTCAGCACCGCCTGGGCGTACTGGTTGGGATGGCCCGACACCAGCAGGCCGTCCTCCAGCTCGCATTGCAGCTCGATGCGGTTATTCTTCATGCTGGCTCCCACGATGGAGAGGGCTTCACGCACCGCGTCCGCCACGTCGAAGTCGATTTTCTCGCGGTCGGGGCGGAAGAAATCGCGGAATTCGTCGATGGTCGTGGTCATGCCCTTGATAAGACGGCGCGCGGTGGTGACGTCCTGATCGAGTGTCTCCGGTGTGGCCACGCCGTCAACGAAATCGGCCTGTAAATTGCTGATGACCAGGCCCAGCGCATTCAGCGGCTGGCGCCATTGATGGGCAATGTTGTGCACCATTTCACCCATGGACGCGAGCCGCGACTGCTGCATGAGAATGTGATCCTTTTCACGGTTCTTCCGCAGCTCGGTTGCGACGCGCTCCTCCAGCCCCAGGTTCAACTCCCGCAGTTCCCTGGTGCGCTCGGCCACGCGCTGTTCCAGCTCGTTGCGCGCCGTCACCAGTTCACCGTTGGCCTGGCTCAACTCGTTATAGGCACGCTGGAGCCTCGTATGCCCCAGGATCTCGTTCTTCAGGATCAGCGCCGCGAAGCCGAAAAACACCGGCAGGACCGGCCGCATTTCGCGGCTGCTCATATGCAGGCTTTCGATCTTGAAGACGCCGATCAGATCGTTGCCCACCAGCAGCGGAAACACCCAGTCCCAGGCCTTGCTGAATTCCGGGGTGGTCATTTTGGTGTCGGCGAAGCCGTGCTCGAATTCGATGAATTCGCGCTGCTCGAAAACCTGGCGCACCAGCAGGTCGTCCACCGTCTCGATTTTTCCGGCGCCTTGGAAGAGGCTGGCGCGGTAGAGGCTGTCGTCAATGCGGTAATAAATGATGCTGTCAGTGCCGCCGATGCTTTCCGACACGCAGGCGAGCATGCTGGCGATGGTGTTTTCCAGGCCCGGCGTCTTACTCAGCCGGTTCATCAGTTCGACGACGAGCTGGAGATACGACTTCTCCGCCGCCAGTTTACGGACACGTTCCTTGAGACTGGCCACCTCGTCCATCACCGGCCTCACGCGCGTCCAGCCCGCCTGCGCGCCATCGCCGTGCTGAGAACCTGCTCCAGGCGGTCGAGCTTCACGTCCATCCAGCGTAGCGGCAGACCGGCTTGGGCGGCAGCTTCCCCGGCGGCCGCGGAGTAGTCGCCGGAACAGGGTGTCACCAGGGCGAGCATATAGGTCCGGTCGCCTTGCAGGATGTCCCGCAGCACGTCGCGGTTCGGGCCGAAGGTCTTGGTGGTGACGGTGTCCCAGTGACGCGCCCAGCCCTCCAGCAGGAAATAGGCGCCCTGCCCCAGTTCGTGCTGGTAGCGTTCCGGGCCGAGCAGCATCTCGACGCAGTTCTGGCCCGCCGTCCTGAAGGTTCCGGCGTCCTCCAGCATCTGGTCCATCAGGGGATGGCAGCAGCCGTAAAAGACGAGCATATCGCGGCCGCGATTGCGGGCGAGACAGTCCGTGAGGCTGCCGGCGAGCAGCGCAAGATCGACATGCAGCGCGGGCGGCAGGAAATCGTAGTCGAGACACCAGCCGTTCTTCTCCGCCAACAGGCGGATTTCGCTGGCCAGAATGCCGCAACCCGCCAGAAGCGGTTTAACAGCGCCGTCAGTCTTCGAAGCATCTCCCATTAGCCCGCCCCCCATCAGCCCCCCATAGCGCCGAATTCGTAGGCCGCCTCGAACAGGGCGCGGATGTTGCGCTCCGGGATACGATAGGGCATCAGCAGCGTGCCGAAGAAGAAATGCCCGCCGGGTTTGCCCGCCTCGCAGATACGGCGCACCTCGTTGCGGATCTCCTTTTCGCTCCAGTCGATGAGCTTGGCGTCGTTGATGACGGAGCCGACCAGCCCGCGCCCGGCGACGATGCGCTTGCCCTCCGGGATATCGTCCATGGTGCTGAGGTAGAACGCCTTGAAGCCGAGTTCCGTGGCGGCGAGGTCGATGACGTTGGTGAGGCTGGCGCCGCCGCAATAGTAGACGAAGCCGTTCATGTCGAAGCCGGCCAGATCGCGGCGCATCCACGGCAGCGACAACTGCCGGATCAGCTTCATGGGCAATATGCCGGTCGAGCCGTAAGGGTTGGCGTAGACTAGGATGTCCGCGCCCGCCTTGCGGTAGGCGTCAACCTGCATGCGGAAGAAGTCCGAGCACTTGGTCAGCACGTCGTCGCGCAGGTCCGCCGGGCCGAGCAGCACCATCTCCATCCATTTGTCCATGCCCATCAGGATGGCGGGCAGCGTCATGCAGGAGGTGAGATAAGCGCAGATCGGATAGCGCCCGGCCGCTTCGGCGCGCAGGATGCGCAGGCATTTCAGCGGCTCGGCGAAGGCGGGATGCTCCTCGATGCTGTCAGGCACCTTCAGCTTGGCGATGTCCTCGGGGGTGCGGATGACCAGATCGCCGACATTGGGCGGGCCGTCCTCGGCGAAGATCATCTTCTTGCAGCCCAGCAGCTCCGCTTCCTTGCCGACGTAGAACAGGCTCCACAGGTTGTCGTAGCCGTATTTCGCCCGCATGCGGAGCTGGCCCTCGGCCACGTACTCTCCCCGCGAGTAGTATTTCTCCAGCGGCATGCCCAGTTCCCTGGCGCCCTGGTCGAGCATGATGCTGAACACGGGGATGCGGTCGATGGGCGTGCCGTTGATGGCGGCGCCAAGTCTGTCCATTCCGGTTGTCATGACACCGTCTCCCGGATGAGATCGCCGATCACCTTGCCCGCCGTGATGCCGTCCGGCGCCCAGCCGTCGGCCCCCACCACCTTGTAAAGATTGGGGTCGAAGCGGAACGGCGCGCCGCCCACCACGATCTTGATGCGGCTCTCCAGATTGCGCTCCTTCAGGATGCGGCGCACGCCCGCGCAGCCGTTTTCGCCGCGCGCGGTGTGCACCATCATGGCGGAGACGCCGATCACCTGGGCGTTGTGCGCCACGGCTTCCTCGACGAAACGCTCGGCCGGCACGTTCAGCCCGAGGTCGATCACCTCGAACATCAGCGACTTCAGGCAGCCGCCGACGATGCGCTTGCCGAGCGAATGCATATCGCCCGGCGCGGTGCCGATCACCACGCGGCCGGCGGGAACGGGCGGCGTCTTGAATTGCGCCAGCATTTCCTCGGTGACTTCGGCGCCAATCCGGGCGGTGAGGAAATGCTGTGCCAGATTGGCGTCCGGGTTTTCGCCCACCGACTTCATCATCAGCTCGATGGCGGGGATGATGACCTTGAAGATGATATCCTCGGGGGAGACGCCGGCCGCCTGGGCATCGTGGACGACTTGCAGGGCGCGGTCGCGATCCGTATCGACGATGGCCTCGTTATAGGCTGCGATCACCGGCTCCAGCATGACCGGCTGCAATGCTGACGAATCGCGGCCTTGCGCGGTCAGGGTTGCCATAAGAGTGCACTCCGTTACATTTTCACGCAACGGTAGCAGGTGAACCCTTAAGCTTCGAATAATTCCGGACCGTAAAGGGTCAGGGGGTGCGCGGCGGCTCGCCTCCCATCTG
This sequence comes from uncultured Alphaproteobacteria bacterium, assembly GCA_963827885.1. GTDB lineage: Bacteria > Pseudomonadota > Alphaproteobacteria > Rhizobiales > Rhodomicrobiaceae > CAWHDD01. The sequence goes on from CAWHDD010000023.1 coordinate 65,304, forward strand.
CGGCGGACCGGCGGACTCAGACGGCGCTGGGGCCGGTGCCGGTGGAGGCGGCACGGCGGCAGGCACGGGCTTAGGCGGCGTGGAGACGGGCGCCGGCTGAGGCGGCGCAGAGGCTGGCGCAGGTCTAGGCGGTGCTGCGGCAGGCGCAGGTTGCGGCGGTGCGGCAGGAGCAGGTTGAGACTGCGCGGAGGCAGGCGCGGGTTTAGGAGGCGCCGGTTGAGGCGGCTCCGGCCGGGACACTTGAACCGCGTGCGGATTGAGCCCGATGCAGCGCACCGAGTAAATAACCGCGGTGCGGCGCGTCAATGGCAGCGGCGCGGCCCCGGCGATCAGCGGATCGCGCATGAGATAAGTGCCGCCGCGCTTACCCACCAGCACCACCCAGTGCGGCACCACGCCACGAATGAAAAACTTCACGATCGGGTATTCGCCGCGCGCCAGACAGGCGTCCAGCCGCTCCTGCGACGGCTCGGTGTGCACCTCGACACGTAAGCCGCCATTGCTGACGCGCGATACGGCTTCCCACAGAATCCAGCCCTCCGGCGTAATGCCCTTGCCGGCGGTCAGCGCCGCGGCGAGCTGGCCGGGGTCCGTGGCATGGCCGAGATTGTTCATCGCCATCGCCACGCTGCTCATGGTGCAGCCGGCGCCGGCGAGTGTGTCGCGGCTGCCGAAACGCTGCTTGGCCCAGCGGGGATCGTTCTGCATGAAATGCCCCCGGTCGGCGAGCGTCACCTGCATATTCGCGCCACCGGACGCCGGGATCGTTTTGACGCGCGGCTGCCGCCACATCCACCATGCCACCGCCATGGCGAGGATGAGCCCCGCCAGCACCACCAGCTTTAAAGTTTTCATAAAGAGTTCCTTGCGACGGCTTGGCGGATTTACACAAGAAAGCGGCTAATCCAGGGTGAAGCCGGCGGACACCGCGAGCATGCGGCGCAAACATAACTCAAAGGAGGCCCGGCGATGACGGATAGTCAACATGGTCAGCTCAACGGTCATGCGGCGGGGATCATCCTGAAAGAACTGGTGCGCCGCGCCATCGTCACTATCCGCAACGAACGCACCATCTTCGATGTCAGCGAGAAGGAGGCCTACAGCGGCGGCATGACCGATGTCTGTACGTCCGCCGACCGCAAGGCGCAAGCCGTTTACCTGCGCTCCTTAAGCGAATGCTTTCCCGATTACGGCATCATCGCGGAGGAGGAGGAACTCTCCATCCCGCCCAAGGGCAGCGCGCCCGGCTATTTCACCGTCGATCCGCTGGACGGCACCAAGGCTTTCGTGCGCCGGCAGTCCCATGGCGTGGGCACGATGGTGGCGCTGGTGGAGCATGGCCGCGTCGTGTCCGCCTATATCGGCGACGTGAACACCCAGGAGATTTACGGCTTCCGCCCCGGCTCGCCGCGCGTTCACCGTATCACCGGCTACGAGACGGCCGAGGAGCTGACCTATCAACAGCGCCCGCTTTCCGAGCAGTACGTGCTGTTGCGCGACCCGGAGCGCGGCTATTCCGAGGCGTCGCGCCGGCTGCTGTCGCGTTTCAAATCCTGGGAAATCGAGGGCGGCAGCATCGGCATCTGGCTGGCGCGGCTGTGGAAGCGGGAGGTTGCGGCGGCGCTGCTGCCGCCCAGCCACGAGACGCCCTGGGACACGGCGCCGATCCTCGGCATTTCGCAAACGCTGGGCTACGTCTTCCACCGGCCCACGGGGAACGGCGGCTGGGAGGCGTTCGAGCTGACGCCGCGCGCCTCCACCTGCCAGCGGGATCACGACCTGCTCCTCATTCATCGCGAGGATATTCCGGCGCTCGGCGATCTGACGCGGCCGGACGATCTGTTCCTATGCCGTTGCCTCGATGCCTGACAGCGTCACCAGCGTGATTTCCGGCGGCACCATGAAGCGCACCGGCCAGATGGAAACGCCCAGGCCGGCGGAGACCACCAGATGCCGGCCGTTTTCCACGATATGGCCGTAGCTATACCGGCCGCCATAGCGGGAATGGATGTAGCGCTTGGACAGGAACGGCAGATACACCTGCCCGCCATGCGTATGGCCCGATAGCGTTAGCGTCACCCGTGCGGGAACCTTCGGGAAGATGTCCGGCTCGTGCGCCATCAGGATGACGGGGGCATTGTCCCGCACCTGTTTCAGCGTGCCGGGCAGGTCGTCCACGCCCCGCTTGTGGTGAGCAAGCTGATCGCCGAGCCCCGCAAGCCAGAAGGCATGCTGCCCGTGCGGAATTTTCACGGCGGCATTTTCCAGGAGGTGAATGCCCGTCCTGGCGAATGCCTGCCGGATCGCCCCGGCTTCACCGGCCCACCAGTCATGATTGCCAAGCACCGCGTAAACGCCGAGCGGCGCCTTGAGCGGCGCCAGCGCGGCCACCCACGCCGCCACCGGCACCTTCGCCGTATAATATTGCCTTTGCAGCGAGGCCACGTAATCGCCGAGCAGCACGATGATGTCGGGTTGCAGGCCGTTCAGCCGCTCCACGATTTCGCCAATGCGGCTCACGGGCATGTACGGCTCGATGGCGTGCAGGTCGGTGAGGATGCCGATGCGCAGCGGCCGGGCGGCGGCTGGCCATTGGGGATGGGGGATGCGCCAGTGTTTGACCGTCAGGGCGAAACGGGGCTCGATGGCGAAGGCGTCGCAGGCGCCAATGGCGGCCAGCCCAGCGCCACCGCCCATGAGTTCGCATAAATCTCCGCCGGGAAACCATTCATCCTCCATCGAACGCGAGCAGACTCGCCATCATGGCGGCATCAAACGGTACGATTGTGGTATCTTTCTGAGCTACACTGGAAGTTTACTGGGAGGTAAATCATGATCGATCATATTTCGCTGGCGGTTTCCGATATCGCCGCATCGCGCGCGTTTTTCGATAAAGCGCTGGCTCCCCTCGGCGCGGCGCGGAAGATGGATTTCGGCGAAGGCACGGGGTACATCACATCGGGGTACGGCACCCAGGCCAGCAGGCCGGTGTTCTGGATTGGCGCGGCGGTGCCAGCGGCTCCAGCGGGCGCGCCGCCCCATGGCCAGCACGTGGCGTTCCATGCGGAAACCCGCGCGGCGGTGGACGCATTCTACCGGGAGGCCATGGCAGCGGGCGGCTTGGACAACGGCGCACCGGGGCTGAGACCGCATTATCACCCGGATTATTACGGCGCGTTCGTTATCGGGCCGGATGGGCATCATATCGAGGCGGTCTGCCACCGGCCGGAATAGGCAAGGGGCGGCGGCATCAATCGACGACGAACAGTTTCGCGCCGGACGGCGTGGAGGAACGGTGCGCCTCGGCATTGTCCGCCACCTGGTAGCTCATGCCGGGCTTGAGCACGAATTTGCGGCCATCCTGAAGCTCAGTGTGGAGTTCGCCCTCAAGGCACAGAAGGATGTGCCCTTTCTGGCACCAATGATCGGCACGATAGCCGGGCGTGTACTCGACCATGCGGACCCGGATGGTGCCAAACTGGCGGGTGCGCCAATAGGCTGTGCCGGTCTCGCCCTGGTGCGCGGCTGGTTCGATCTGCTGCCAATCGGTGATGCCGAAGGGAATGTCAGACATCTGCATGGGCGCGATCCTCCCCGGCCATTCAACCCGCGTTGCGGCGGAATTCCAGATAATGACACGGCCGCCCCGCTGCGATAGCCTTCCCCTCGTAGCGCGTGGCCACCCAATCCTCCGGCCGCGTGCCGCTTTCGTTCACCAGCGTGAACGGGCCGCTTGCCAAAATCGTAGGCTTGGCCCAGGCGGCATAGTCAGCGATATCCGTCGCCAGCCGCAAACTCGCGCCCGGCCGCATCGCCCGCCCCAGCGCCGCCACCGTCGAGGGGCTGACAATACGGCGGCTTTCATGCCGGCGCTTCGGCCAGGGGTCGGGGAAGAGGATGAAAACGCGCGCCAGACTTGCCGGAGGCAGCCAGCCGAATAGCGGGCGCACGTCATCGTCAATGAGGCGGATATTGCGCAGGTTTGACGTGGCAACCGCCGTCATCAGCTTGGCGACGCCGTTGATGAACGGCTCGGCGCCGATGAAGCCGATGTCCGGGTGGCGGCGCGCCTGTTCCGCCAGATGCTCGCCGCCGCCGAAGCCGATTTCCAGCCACACTTCGCGAACCGGCGGCACCGGAGCACCGCCGTTTCTTAGCTCAGCACAGCCGCCCTCCGGCGCCGGAAACAGCTCCGCCGCCGAGGCCGGCGCGGGACCGGCGAAATCGAGGCGCAGCTCCGGCAGCAGCCCGGCTATCAGGCCAGCCTGATGGGCCGTGAGCTTGCGTCCCTTGCGGCGCCCGTAAAAGCGCTCGCACTCCGCCGGTTGCGCGTCGTCTTGCCGGTCCGCGAACATGCCGCCAGCTTTACGCCAGCGCCGATTTCAACGCCGGCACCAGATCGGTTCGCTCCCACGAGAAGCCGCCGTCGTCTTCCGCGTTGCGGCCGAAATGACCGTAAGCCGCCGTCCGCTTGTAGATCGGACGCGCCAGTTGCAGATGCTCGCGGATGCCGCGCGGACGCAGGTCCACCAGTTCGGCAAGCACGCGCTCCAGCTTGGCCTCGTCCACTTCGCCCGTGCCTTGCAGATCGACATAGAGCGACAACGGCTTGGCGATGCCGATGGCGTAGGAGAGCTGGAGCGAGCATTTGCGCGCCAGCCCAGCCGCCACGATGTTCTTGGCCATGTAGCGCGCCACATAGGCAGCCGAACGGTCAACCTTGGTCGGGTCTTTGCCGGAGAACGCGCCGCCGCCGTGGGCCGATGCTCCGCCGTAAGTGTCCACGATGATCTTGCGGCCGGTAAGCCCCGCGTCGCCGTCAGGGCCGCCCACCACGAAACGGCCGGTGGGGTTCACATAGAAGTGGTCCTCGGGGCACATCCAGCCCTCGGGCAGCACGTCGAGCACGAAGCCGCGCACCAGTTCCCGGATTTCCTCCTGGGAAACGTTCTCGCCGTGCTGGGTCGATACCACCACCGACGTCGCGCAAACGGGCTTGCCGTTTTCATAGCGCAGCGTCACCTGGCTCTTGGCGTCCGGGCCGAACTGCGTCACGGCCCCGGAGTGGCGCGCCTTCGCCATGTTGCGCAGAATGTTGTGGGAATAATAGATGGGCGCCGGCATCAGCACGTCGGTCTCATCGCAGGCGTAGCCGAACATGATGCCCTGGTCGCCCGCGCCCTGATCCTTGTCGGCCGTCTCATCGACGCCCTGCGCGATGTCCTTGGACTGCTCGTGTACGTAGCACTCGACTTCCATATTCTTCCAATGGAAGCCGGCCTGCTCGTAGCCGATTTCGCGCACCGCCTGACGGGCCGCTTCAATGAAATGATCGTGGGTGATGCTGGCGGGCCCGCGCGTTTCGCCGGCGAGCACCACGCGGTTGGTCGTCGCCAGAGTTTCGAGCGCCACGCGGCTCGACGGGTCGGCGGCCAGATACAGATCGACGATGGCATCCGAAATCTGATCGCAAACCTTATCGGGATGCCCTTCGGAAACCAACTCGCTGGTGAAAAGGTAACTTTGTCGAGACACGCCGTGCACTCCCAAGGCTGGTGCGGTGCGGCAAACGGATCAACCGGTCAGCGGCGTTTGCGGCACAGCACAAGAGCTGAAATCAGTCAGCGCTCCGGCACCGGCATGAGTGTCCCCCTCTGCCGCGGCCGGAATCCTGACAATCAGAAAAAAGGCCAGCGCACTGCGCTGGCCCGAAGAACATTTAAGCCGGCGCGCGATGGCGTCAACCCAAATTTGGTCTTATTCAACGCCGCCATTCACCGCAGCGCTGGCCTCCGCCTCGACGACCGGCTCATCCGCCAGCGAGCGGATCAGGTCGATCATCTTGCGGCGCACCTTGGGATCGGGGATTTTCACGAAGGCGCGGTTCAGTTCCAGCCCTTCGCGCGTGCTGAGAAAGTCCAGAAGGAAGGCTTCGGTTTTCGCTTCGGAGAACCCGGCCTGAAGCTTGGCCCCCGGACGGATCGGCGCGTCCTCGAAGAAGAACGTCATCGGCACGTCGAGAATTTGCGAAAGCTGATGCAGGCGGCTGGCGCCGATGCGGTTGGCGCCCTTCTCGTACTTCTGGATTTGCTGGAACGTCAGCCCCATCTTTTCGCCAAGCTTTTCCTGGCTCATGCCGATAACAAGACGGCGCAGTCTGACACGGCTGCCGACGTGAATATCTATCGGATTGGGCTTGCGTCCGGTTGAGTCAAAATTGTCACTGCTACTCGCGGCTGCTCGTGGTTCCGCCCCCATCGCACCCATTTCGTGCCCCATTTCGCTTTGAAAAATCATATAAATTTGAGTTGTATAGGAACCTTCCGTATACAACGTTCCGGTTGTAATGCCATTATTACTCGCCGTCAAGGCTCAAAAATGACCGTTTGGGGCGGGTTTTTGGTTTCAAATTGATACAATTGTGTCTGCTATTTTAAACTTGCCGCAACCAATGATGAGACAATATTTTCCGTGTTGATATTAATTGAGTTTTAGGAAAATCACGTAACCGGCCAGCGCAAATACCACCACAAAGAGTAGTACACTATCGCGGTGCCCTCCATAAAAAGTTGTGGACAACGCTACCGGCAACGCTACGTCGAGCCGCGCGGGCACCTCCAGCAAGGTTGAGGCGCGAATGACACCATGGGCGTCGATGACGGCGGAGATGCCCGTATTCGCCACGCGCACCACCGGCAGCCCCTCCTCCACCGCCCGCATACGGGCTTGTTGCAAATGCTGATATGGCCCGGAGGTGGCACCGAACCAGGAGTCATCGGTGAGGTTGAGCAGCCAGCCCGGACGCGGCGCCCCTTCCGCCAGCACCTCGCCGGGGAACACCGCCTCGTAGCAGATCAGCGGCAGGAAATCGGGAGCGCGGGGGGTTGCGATATTTTGCCGCACCTGGCCGGCATGGAATGCATCAGCCGGCTGCACCAAATGTTTGAAACCCAAGGAACTGAAGAATCCGGCCAGCGGCAGATATTCGCCGAATGGAACCAGATGAATCTTGTCATACGCGGCGGTTATCTCCGTCTTGCTATTAAGAACGAAGAGACTATTGAACACTCTTTCCGCGTACCGTTTGCCGTCATCGCGCGTGCGCGTTTCGGCCCGCAGCCCGCCCAAAATGAACGTTCCGCCCTCGGGGATGATCTTCTTGATCGCATCGCGCGTGGCAGCGTCGTAGATCCCGCCGTCCACCTCGAACAGGACCGACAGGGACGACTCCGGCCAGATGACATGGGTCACGCCCGCGCTGGGTGTCCAGCCGCCGCCGCTCAGGTCGAGGTAGCGCTTGAAAATCCAGGCGCGGTTCTCCGGCTTCCACTTCTCGGCCTGCGGGATATTCGCCTGAACGAGGCGCAGTTTCACGCCGTCCACCACCGCGCCGCTCGCCTCCCCCAGCCGCGCCTGCCCCCACACGAAGGCGCCCGCCAGCAGCATCGCCGCCATGACGGGCAAGCTCCACGCCGCCCGGCCCGCGCCCGGCCGCCCCGCCATAGCCACGAGCGCCGCCGGACTGGCGAAGATCAGCACCGCGAAAAACGTCAGCCCGTAGCCGCCCAGCAGCGAAGCGGATTGCAACAGCGCCCCGCTGCCGGCGAACGCATAGCCGGGCATGTTCCAGGGGAAGCCGGTCAGCACATGCCCGCGCAGCCACTCGGCGGCGAAAAAGCTTAACGCCAGCGCAAAGATCCGGGCCGCTCCCGGCCGCCATGCCGCAATCGCCGCCGCGCAGGCGATGGCGTAGAAGATGGCGAGCCCGGCACAGAGCCCGGCCACCGCGAACGGCATCATCCAGATGAATTTGTCCGGCTCCACCAGAAACGACGCGCCGATCCAGTAGAGCCCGGCCAGGAAGCTGCCGAAGCCGAACCACCAGCCGAGCTTAGCCGCCTGCCACAGCCGGGCGCGGGGGCTCTCCTCCGCGCAGGCCGCGCCGTCGAGCAGGAAGGTCAGGCCGGGAAAGATCAGAAACAGCACTGGCCAGAGATGAAACGGCGCCTGCGCCAGCACTGACGCCGCACCCAGCGCCAGACACACGCCCGCACGCCGCCAGCCCCGCATTGCGGCCAGGCGCCCAGGCCAGTGGCGAATGCCATTGGAGGCGCGGGTTGCGGGAGCGCTATCCAAGGTGTTTTCCGTCATCGAAGGCCGATGCCCCTGCTCAATTCGCCGGCCGGCGGAATTGGCGGCGGCGGAACCCCGCGCTCTTGTAGCCGGATTACTGTGCTCGCGCCAATCATAGCAACGAGTGATGTAAACAGCCGCCCGTGCGCCGCTCGAAGAGGCTGCTACTTCTCCGGGATTTGCCGCACCAGGCGGATTTCCGTGATGCCATTCTTGTACATCGTTACGAACTGCGAGAGCACTTCCACCCTGCCCTTTGCCGGGCGAATTTCGATGGGGTACATGACGGATTTGATTTCGCCAAAGGCCATCCCCCGCGGTTTCAGCGCTTTGATACGGGTGCCCTTTTCGCCGAAAGTCTCCTTGATGAGCTGCTGGAAGCCTATGCCGAAGGCCGGTTTGGGAGCGCTGCGGAATACTTTGCGCACAGCGCAAGCGTGATCGGGCGGAAATTCGAGGGTGACGGCATACTGGCCGTGCTCGCTTTGCCGGAACCAGCCCACGCCAGGATCGGTTTTGAGGAACTGCGCCACCTGGTCGATCCGCATTTCCTCGTTTTTCGCATCGCGCATGTGGGATTTGACGGCGCTGTCGTCGGGGAATTTGCGCAGGCAGATCTCGCCGAACATATCATTGAGCTCGCTGGCGGCGCGATCGGCCGGCTCCGTTTCGCTGCTGGCCCCGCCCCTCTTGTCCGGCTGCGCGTGTGCCGGCATGCCTGCGACGGCAAGAACGGCTGCCGCAACCATCAAGAGCCGCTTCGCAACACCTTTGAGACCTGTGAATTCCGTTGCTGCCACTGCCGGTGCCCTTCCCCCTGGATGCTGGTTTTTCATATTCCTGATCGCCGGGAGCATGGCACGTATACAGAAAACGCCAAACGCAAATATGACGGCCGTCCGGTATTGGAGACCTTGCCAGTTTTCGCGGATTATTGCTGCGCTTAAAGCGATACGGGGAACTCCGGCGGCTTGCTGCCGGCAGTGTCGCCACGGAAAATTTACGCGGCCCTGGAATCAGACTTCCGCGCCCCATCCTTGAGCTCCCGGCCAGCCTCTGCCGCGCGCCGGATGCGCACCTTGCCGATGCGGTGCTGATCGACCGACATCACCTCGAATTCGAACCCGGCCGGATGGCCTACATGCTCGCCCGGAGACGGCAGACGGCCAAACATCCACAAAATCAGCCCGCCGAGGCTTTCCGCGTCTTCATCGGGAACCGCAAGTTGCGCGCCGAGACCTTCGCTCAGCCGCTCCAGCGGGATACGCGCATCGGCGATGAAGCTGCCGTCTTCCAGCTTGCGCACCGCTTCCGGGGCCACGTCATGCTCGTCCTCGATCTCGCCGAACACCTCCTCAATGAGATCCTCGATGGTCACGAGGCCGTCGGTGGCGCCGAATTCGTCCACCACCAGCGCCATGTGCACCCGCTCGGATTGCATGCGCCGCAACAGCCGCAGGGCCGGCTCGGGCGGCGCCGCCATCAGCACCTTGCGCATGATGCCCAGCGACGCAATGCTGCGCGACAGGTCGATATTGCGCAGATCCAGCGTATTCAGCACCGCCACATTTTCCCCGGCAGCGGACGGCAGCAGGCCAGTCTGCGCGGTGATCCAGCGCATCAGATCCTTGATGTGGATCATGCCGATGGACTCGTCCAGCGAGCCGCGATAGACGGGCAGCCGCGAATGGCCAGCCTCGGAAAACAGCCGCACCAGATCGGCCAGCGGCGCATTTTCCTCGATAGCCAGGATATTGGCGCGCGGCACCATGACATCATCGACGCGGACTTCGAGGAATCCCATGAGATTGCGGAGCATGTGCATTTCCGGTTCGGAAAAACCCATGCCGGTTTCACCGGAATTCAGCACCCGTTCCAGTTGATCCTTGACGTTCTCGCCGTTGGACAAACCCAGCGCGCGCGCCACGCGATGCAGCCAGCCTGCGGCGCCGTGTTCCCCGTCCATATGGCTGGGGATGCTGGTGGAATGGGAGGGCGTTGGGAGAGGGTCGCTCATGACGTCAAAAATTCTCAAGCCGCTTCGGCCGCATCGGCTGGCGGGCCATAGGGATCGGATATACCGAGGCCGCGAAGAATGGTCCGCTCCAATTCTTCCATGCGCCCAGCCTCGGCGTCTGTCTCATGATCATAGCCGAAAAGATGCAGAACGCCATGCACCGTCAGGTGTGAGAGATGATTCAGGGGAGTTTTTTCCCCAAGCCGTGCTTCCGCCAACACGGTTTCAAGGGCAATCGCCACGTCGCCAAGAAAAATCCTGTCAGTTCCGCCTGTCAGCATCATACCATTGGGGAAGGAAAGCACGTTGGTCGGCTTGTCCTGGCTGCGGAATGTCCGGTTCATCTCGCGGATCTGCTCGTCGGACACCAGGGCGAACGACAATTCAACTTCGTTGCCCTCGCCCACAGCCGCCACAGCCGCGCGCACGGCCGTATCGACAGCCTCCTCAGCGCCGGGGACGGTTTCCCAAGCGTCGAACATAAAGGCGATCGACACCTCAACTGCTTGATTTTCGCTGGTCATAACCTCTTCACCGCCCGGCATTCTCATACGCCTCGACGATCATGCCGACCAGTTCGTGGCGTACCACATCGGCACGGGTAAAGCCGATATGCGCGATACCTTCGATGGCCGCCAGCAGCTCGATTGCCTGGCCCAAGCCCCGACGTCTGGCCGCTGGGCAGGTCGATCTGCGACGGATCGCCGGTTACGATCATCTGGCTGCCTTCGCCGAGCCGGGTCAAAAACATCTTCATTTGCGTCGCAGTGCAGTTCTGCGCCTCGTCGCAGGATGATCACGGCGTGATTGAGCGTGCGTCCGCGCATGAAAGCCAGCGGCGCGATCTCGATCGTCCCGGTCTCCAGGCCGCGCTCGACCTTTTCGGGAGGGAGCACGTCGTATAGCGCGTCGTAGAGCGGACGCAAGTAGGGATCGACCTTTTCGCGCATGTCGCCCGGCAGGAAGCCCAGCCGCTCGCCCGCTTCCACCGCCGGACGCGACAAAATCAGCCGCTCGACCTCGCCGCGCTCCAGCCGCGCCGCCGCGTGCACCACGGCCAGATAGGTTTTGCCGGTGCCCGCCGGGCCGGTGGCGAACACGAGCTGCGCCCGCTCGCAGCTCCTGGATATAGGTGGATTGCATCGGCGTGCGCGCCGAAACGAGACGCTTGCGGGTGCGAAGCTGGCCCAGTCCCGCCGCTACGGGCGCATCGGCGCTGGTCTTTTCCGCGCCGCCCCCCTTGGCCGCCTGCTCATGGCGTATGGCGCCCGCCACGTCGCCGGAACTGAGACTGTCGCCAGCCTGAAGACGTCCGTAAAGATATTGCAGCACGCCCTTGGCCATGCCGCAGGCGGCTTCCGGGCCTTCGACCACAATGACATTGCCGTGGGCGACGGCAGTCACCTTCAATTTGTCTTCGAGAATGGCAAGATTCGCATCGAATTCGCCCAGCAAGTTGGCCAGCAGGCGATTATCGGTGAAGTGAAGCTCCATGCGCTTCAACTCCTTGCCCCCTGCCCGCTCCGCCTGACGCCGGTGGGCGCCGCCTGATCGAGCCTGCGTTCCGCGCAATCCCGCCAACAATGACCTCCGCCAAAGCGCTTTCTGGAAAAGTGGCTGCCGGTTTTCCTTGCGAAAGCGCGTCCAAGTGAAAATTTATCCAACCGATTCGTTCGCAACCTCAGGCAGCATAACACGTTCCCCGCCGGCTTCTATGACACCCGACAGACTATTTGGGCCGCCCGCGACGATTTTTACCGTGGTGATGTGCCCAAGCCGGTCCTCGCTGACATCGGCGTAGACGGCTTGCAGATAGGGCGAACGTCCAACGAGCTGGCCCGCCTTGCGGCCTTTGCGCTCGAATAGCACGGGAAAACTGCGGCCGGCGCAACTTGCGTTGAAGGCGGCCTGCTGCTCGCTGAGCAGCGTTTGCAGCTCGGCCAAGCGCTCCGCTTTCAGTGGCTCGGGAACCTGGGGCTCGCGATCAGCCGCCGGTGTGCCGGGGCGGGCGCTGTATTTGAACGAATACGCCTGCGCATAGCCAACCTCGCGCACCAGCGCCATGGTTGCCTGGAAATCGGCGTCCGTTTCGCCAGGAAAGCCCACAATAATGTCGGTGGACATGGCCATGTCCGGCCGCGCCGCGCGGATGCGCCCGATCAGCCGCAGATAATCGGCGGCGGTGTGGCGGCGGTTCATGGCTTTCAGGATGGTATCCGAACCGGCCTGAATGGGCAGATGCAGATACGGCATCAGCACGGGCAGGTCGCGATGGGCGTTGATGAGGTCATCGCTCATATCGGCCGGGTGGCTGGTCACGTACCGCAGACGCTCCAGGCCCGGCACCTCCGCGACGGCAGCCAGCAGCTTGGCCAGCCCAACCGGCGCACCATTGGCGCCCTCCGCATGATAGGCGTTCACATTCTGCCCGAGCAGCGTGATTTCGCGCACGCCCGCATCCGTCAGCCGCCGCGCCTCGTCCTGGATCTCCGCCACGGGACGCGAGTATTCCGAGCCGCGCGTATACGGCACCACGCAGAACGTGCAAAACTTGTCGCAACCCTCCTGCACCGTCAGGAACGCCGCCGCCGTGCGCGCCACCTGCCGCTTGGGCAAATGCCCGAATTTGCCGTCGTCCGGGAATTCGGTTTCGACGTTGCGCTTGCCCTGCCCCGCCTGCGCAACCAGTTCGGGCAGCCGGTGATAGCTCTGCGGGCCGACCACCACATCGACGACCGGCGCGCGGGCGATGATTTCCGCGCCCTCGGCCTGGGCCACGCAGCCCGCCACGGCCACCACCGTCGCCTTGCCCTGGCGCGCGCGCGCAGCCCTCAAGCCACGGATGCGGCCCAGCTCGGAATAGACCTTCTCCGCCGCCTTCTCGCGGATATGGCAGGTGTTCAGCACCACCAGATCGGCCTCAGCCAGCGCGGTGGTCTCGGCATAGCCGTGCGCCGTCAGCGCCTCCATCATGCGGGTGGAGTCGTAGACGTTCATCTGACAGCCATAGGTCTTGATGAAGACTTTCCGCGCCGGGGTCTCGCCAATAACCGGCGCCGGATCGCCCGCTGCTTCACCGGCCATAATTTTCCGCTCTCCGAGGCTCATTGCCCGTTCACTGGAGCGGCCCGCGTGCGGCTTGTCAACATTTCGGTGAAATTGCGCCTAATGCTGCTCTCGGCAAAGGCTGCCAGCGCCTTGCGGTCCTTGAAATCCGCCATAGAAACCGGCGGCTCGATGCGGATCTCCACGTCGATCGGGCCGGCCTTCAGGAGCTGCCAGGCGTGCGACACCACATCCATGTCGCCATACCAGGCGAGCAGCGGCCGTTGATAGCGCGTGATCGGCAGGCCGTGCAGCCGCGTGTACACCAGCGTCACGGTCTGCACCATCACGGCATCCGCGCCGCCCGCATAATCTCCGACGGCGGCGAACAGCGAACTCTTGAACGGCAGCACGCGGTTGCCGTCGTTGCTGGTGCCCTCCGCGAACAGCACCAGACATTCATTGTCCTTCAGCCGCCCGGCAATCTCCAGCGCCTGGGTGCGCACCGTCGCCCGCCGGTCGCGCTGGACGAACACCGAGCGTTGCAGCCGCGCCAGCCAGTTGATGAACGGCCAGCTATCGATATCGGACTTGGCGATGAACGACAGCGGCGCCACCGCGCTCAGCACCGGAATATCGAGCCAGGAGGCGTGATTGGAGACGATGAGCACGGGCTTGCCCGGCTCCACCGCCCCGGTCACGCGCACACGCACGCCGAGAAGACGGCAAAGCCGGCGGTGATACCAATGCGGCAACGTCCTGGCAAAGCGCGACCCGCGCCGCACCAGCACGTATTGCACCGGCAGCAGCGGCAGCGTCAGCAGCATGAAACCCGCAAAAAGCAACGCGGCCCGGAAATTGCGCATCTGGGTCAGCGGCTCCTGGGGGGCTTGGCTTTGGCGATGGGACGCCCGTAAAGCTCCATGCGGTGCCCGGTCAGCTCGTAACCGAGACGCTTGGCCACGATCTCTTGCAGCCGCTCGATCTCTTCGTCGCGAAACTCAATGACCTGCCCGGTTTCGATGTCGATCAAATGATCGTGATGATGGCTCTCAGCGCGCTCATACCGCGCCCGGCCGCCGCCGAACTCGCGCCGTTCCAGCAGTCCCGCGCCTTCGAACAGGCGCATGGTGCGATAGACGGTCGATAGCGAAATGCGGTCGTCGAGGGCGCTGGCACGCCGGAAGACCTCCTCCACATCGGGATGGTCCTCGGCCTTGGAGAGGACGCTGAGGATAGTGCGCCGCTGGCCGGTCATGCGCAGGCCCTTGGCCGCGCAAAGCTCTTCCAGCGCCGTTTCCGAAACGTGCTGATGCGGGGCCGGCTTCATAGCCGGAGTTGCATTTTCGCGAAGCCCGCCGTCCCATTTCGCTGGAGTGCGTTCCGGTTTGGTGGCGCGAATAGGTAGTTTGCCCATGTGCTGTACGTTACCGCCCTGACTGTCGTAAGTGTGGAGAGGACTCTATTTTAACCCATTTTATAAAATTCATGATGTGATTTTGAATTTGAGCACAAGTGCATTTTCGGCCTTTCCACTGCCTGACGCATAATAATCACGGCGGTGCCCCACTGCAACAAAGCCGTGATGACGGTAAACAGCGAGCGCCGGCGCATTGCTTTCCGCCACTTCAAGGAACATCGTCTCAGCCTCGCGCGACGCCGCCCAGCCGATGGCCGCTTGTACGAGGCTGCGTCCGGCGCCACGGCCCCGCCAGCGCGGATCGACCGCCAGCGTCAGGATTTCGGCCTCTCCGGCGGCCTCCCGCGCGAGGACAAAACCGGCGAGGGCGGACGGCGCGGCATCCGGCGTTTCCGCCAAGAAGCCGGCGCAGGCAGGATCGGTCAGGAATCCGGCGATGCTACCGGCACTCCAGCCCTTTTGGAAGGCCCGCGCGTGCAACACGGCGATTCGCTCGCTGTCACCGCGGCTGGCCCGTCGTATCCGGCAGTCCAGAACCATCTCTCACAGCCGGCGGGCCGCCTCCGCGTGGGGCAAAATCTTGCTCTGCTGCGGCTTGGCATCGGGCGGACGCAGATAGAGCGGGCGAAGCGGCAGCCCGTCCGTGGCGGGCATTGATGCGGCCATTTCCGCCAGAAGCGCCGCGCTGGGCACCAGTTCCGGCAACACGGCGGTCAGTTCGCGGCCCTGCTGGAGCGCTGCATCGGCCAAGTGCGCGGCGGCTGGTCCGGCGGCAATGGTGATGTCCACCGGGATTTCCCCTGCCGCATCAGCTGGAACCAGGGCTAGAGGCTCGTTGAGCGCCACGCCATCGGCGGAAAAGCTCTGGCAAAACATCTGATCGCGCCCGGCCGGCGCGGCAATCACCACCGCGCCGCTATGCGTGCGCCGGAAGCCGTAGGCCATGACCTCCAGGCTCGACGCCGCAAAAACCGGCAGCCCCAGCGCCAGACTGAACCCCTTCACCGCCGCCAGCCCGGTGCGCACGCCGCTGAACGAGCCGGGACCGACCGTCACCGCGAGATGCGTCAAATCGGCGAAGCCCAAACCGGCATCCGCCAGGGCGGACTCTATAAGAGGGATCAGCCCCTCCGCCTGATCGCGGCCGCTGACCGCCGGAGGTGCGAAAAGCCGCGTCTCGCCGCCAGCGCGCACCAGCACGGCGGCGGATGACGCGCCCATGCTCGTGTCTATGGCGAGAATGATCACCGCGGCCTCACACGATTTTCGCCATGTCCGCGAACTCGAAGCGCGGCGAACGCGGGCGCACACCCGCCAGATCGCCATAGCCGAGATTGCAGAGGAAATTGGATTTCACCGGCGTGCCTGCGAAGAACGCCGCATCCACGCCCGCATTGTCGAAACCGGACATCGGCCCGCAGTCTAGCCCCAGCGCCCGCGCCGCCAGGATGAAATACGCGCCTTGCAGCGTGCCATTGCGGAACGCCGTCGTCTCGATTTTCTGCGGATCACCGGCGAACCACGAACGCGCGTCCGTATGCGGGAACAGCTTGGGCAGGTGCTCGTAGAACTCCATGTCGTGGCCGATGATGGCCGTGACCGGCGCGGCCATGGTCTTGTCCTCGTTGCCGGCCGACAGATGCGGCTTCAGCTTCGCCTTGGCCTCGGGCGACTTCACGAACGTGAAACGCGCCGGCGAGCAGTTGGCGCTCGTCGGCGCCCATTTCAGCATGTCCACGATGGCGTGCAGCAGCAGGTCGGGAACCGGCTTGTCCTGCCATTTGTTATGGGTGCGGGCCTGGAAAAAAAGCTGATCCAGCATTGCCTGCGGCGCCAAGCCGGTCATGACACTCTCCTTAAGCCTGCTGCACCTCAACCACTTCGGGAATGAAATGCTTCAGCAAATTCTCGATGCCGTAGCGCAGCGTCGCCGTGGACGACGGGCAGCCCGAACAGGCGCCGCGCATGCTCAGATATACCACGCCCTCGCGATAAGCGCGAAACACGATATCGCCGCCATCGGCCGCCACAGCCGGGCGCACGCGCGTTTCCAGCAGTTCCTTGATGTGGGCGACGATTTCGGCGTCCTTGGCCTCGTAATCGCCATCCTCGGCGGCCTTCGCCGTGGCGTCGTTGACCACCGGATCGCCCGACAGGTAATGCTCCATGATGGCGCCCAGCACCGCCGGCTTCAGATGCTGCCAGTCGCCGTCCGTCTTGGTGACGGAGATGAAGTCGCTGCCGAAGAACACGGCCTCGACGCCGTCCACATCGAACAGCCGCGCCGCCAGGGGCGAAGCCGCCGCCGCGCTGGCCCTCTCGCGATAATCCCGCGTGCCCTCGGCCAGAACCTGGCGGCCGGGCAGGAATTTCATGGTGGCGGGATTGGGCGTGGATTCGGTCTGAATGAACATGGGCTTTCCCTGAGCATGGGGTGGCGCACGGCGGCGCGTGCCGGAACGATTATGATACGAGCGACATAAGACGTTATGGGGAAAATCGCAAGGTGCGGGATCACGGTGTGGTGAATGGGGGCGCGGAAGTGCACCCCTCTCGCGAAAGGCAGCCTCCGCCTCCCGCACCTCGCCTTGGCCGTGGCGTCATTTACCCTTCGGCCGCGCTCCCCCTGGCTTGCCAGCCGCAGCAGGCTTATCTGCCGCAACGGCCGCATGAACGCGCTTGGGCTGAATAAATCCAATGATCTCCTTCACGTTGCGCACCGTCTCGTCCGCGATGGCCCCCGCCCGCTCCGCGCCGTCCGCAAGCACCGCGTCGATAGTGCCAGGATCGGCGGCCAGTTCCTTCATCTTCGCGCCAATGGGCGTGACCTTCTCCACCAGCAGCTCGGCCAACGCGTTCTTGAACTTGGAGAACTGCCCGCCGCCGAACTCGCTCAGGATCGCGTCCACCGGCTGGCCGCTCAGCGCCGAATAAATGCCGGTCAGATTGTCCGCCTCCGGCCGCCCCTCCAGCCCCTTGGCCTCGCTGGGCAGCGGCTCGGGATCGGTCTTCGCCTTGCGGATCTTCTTGGCGATGGTGTCCGCGTCGTCGGAGAGGTTGATGCGCGACTGGTCCGACGGGTCCGACTTGCTCATCTTCGCCGAGCCGTCGCGCAGGGACATCACGCGCGTCGCCGGGCCGGAAATCAGCGGCTCGGGCAGCGGGAAAAAGCCGTCCGTGAAGCCCGCCGCAGCGATGGTCTCCGCGAAATCATTGTTGAATTTCTGCGCCACGTCGCGCGTCAGCTCCAGATGCTGCTTCTGATCGTCACCCACCGGCACATGCGTGGCGCGGTAAGCGAGGATGTCCGCCGCCATCAGGCACGGATAGGCATAGAGGCCCACGGAAGCATTCTCGCGGTCCTTGCCGGCCTTTTCCTTGAACTGGGTCATGCGGTTGAGCCAGCCGATGCGGGCCGTGCAGTTGATGATCCAGGCCAGTTCGGCGTGCGCGTGCACCTGGCTCTGGTTGAAGATGATCTGCCGCTTCGGGTCGATGCCGGCCGCGATGAAGGCGGCGGTCACCTGCCGCGTGCTGTCGCGCAGCTCGGCCGGGTTTTGCCAGACGGTGATGGCGTGCATATCGACGACGCAATAAACGCAGTCGTGCTGCTGCTGAAGCGCCACGAATTTGGTGATGGCGCCGAGATAATTGCCGAGATGCAAGTTGCCTGTGGGCTGCACGCCCGAGAATACACGCTGCCGTAGGGCGTTCACGCCCGGCTGCTGCTGATGGTCATTTTCCGCTCCTGCCGTCTTACCGGGCGTTTATGGAACGAGTTGCGCCAAAGGCCAAGTCTTTCGCGCGTGATGCGCCGGCTTTTTTGCGGCCCGTCATGCCCCCCGCGCAAACGACCGCCGCAGCATTCCGATGGTCATAACCCCCGTCAACTGCACAGCCAGCGCGTAAACCAGCCCGCCAGCCCCCACCAGCACGCCCACCGCCAAACATTGAACCAGTATCCCGTTCGACGGCGCGAAATAGCCGGCGAGCGGCATAGCCGTCAGCCACAGCACCACCCCCATGACCGCACTGGCGAGAGCGATCAGCGGCACGCGCCGCCTGAGCGCCGCATCCGGCTTGAAATGCCCCCGCCGCATCAGCGTCACCGTCAGCAGCGTCACATTCACCCAGCCCGCGATGCTGGTCGCTATGGCGATGCCCACATGACCGATGACGAAGAACATCGCCAGCGATCCCGCCACGTTGACCGCAACGGTGATGCCCGCGAACATCATCGGCGTCTTGGTATCCTCACGCGCGAAAAAGCCCGGCAGGAACACTTTGGTGAGGTTGAAAGCCGGCAACCCCGCCGCGAACGCCGCCAGCGCCAGCGACACCTGCCTGGACGACTCCTCGGTAAAGGCCCCGTGCTCGAACAGCACACGCACGATCGGCCCCGGCACGACCATGAGCGCCACCGCCGCCGGCAGCGTCAGCAGCAGCGCAAATTCGAAGGAGCGGTTCTGGCTGGCCAGCACGGCCGCCTCATCCTTCGCCGCCAGTTTCGCCGACAAATCCGGCAGCAGCACCACGCCGATGGCAATGCCGACCACCCCCAGCGGCAACTGGTTGAGCCGGTCGGCATAATAAATGTAGGAGACCGCGCTGGCGCTCAGCGACGCGATCATGGTGCCGGCGAAGATATTGATCTGATTGATGCCGCCGGTGATCAGCCCCGGCACGCCGAGCCTGATGAGCTGGCGGACCTCCGGCGTCAGGCGCGGCCGCACGAACCCCAGATCCATCCCCATGCGCCGCGCCGCGACGGCCACGAACAGCAATTGCGCAAACCCAGCGATGGCCACCCCCCACGCCTGGAGGACGCCGGCGTCCGGCGAGTCGCCCAGGCCCAGCCACACCGAGAACAGCGTCACCGCGATCAGCACCAGATTCATCACGATGGGCGTAGCAGCCGGGGCGGCGAAATGCCCTCGCGCGTTCAGCATCCCCGCACTCAGCGCCACCAGGGACATGCAGACGATATAGGGGAAACTGATCCGGGCGAGGAACACCGCGAGCTGGAACTTCTCCGCATCGGCGGTAAAGCCGGGCGCGATCAGGGCGATCAGATACGGCATGAAAATTTCCGCCAGCACCACCGTCAGCGTGACCACGGTCAGCAGCATGGCCAGCGCCTGCTCGGCGAATGAGTGCGCCGCCCCCTGCCCTTCCGCATGCAGGCGCTTCGAGAACAGCGGCACGAAGGCCGAGTTGAAGGCCCCTTCCGCAAACAAGGCACGGAAAAGATTGGGAATACGGAAAGCGACCAGAAATGCGTCCGCCACCCAGCCTGTGCCCATTATGGCCGCCAGCAGCATATCACGCAGGAAACCGAGAATACGGCTGACGACGGTCAAACCGCCGACGGTCGCGAAGGAGCGGTAAAGTTTCATAGCCGCCGTTCTAGAGCGCCTTTGCGGCTGGAGCAAGTTCCGCCAGCGCGTCGAGCACAGCGGCGATCACATCGGCAATGGCTGCATTGGTTCTGGAAAGCGTATATTTTTCAAGCGCCTCCGTCCGGGCATGGGCCGCCATGCGCGCCGCCGCGTCCGGGCGCCGCAGCACCTCCTCCACCGCCGCCGCCAGCGCAGCCCCGTCACCCGGCGGCACCAGCCAGCCGCCAGCCCCCTCCTCGATGATCTCCTCCGGCCCGCCGCCGCGCGTGGCAATCACCGGCCGGCCCGCCAGCATCGCCTCGACGATGACGCGGCCGAACGGTTCCGGCGCAATGGATGTGTGCACGATCACATCCATCTGGCGCATGAGCGGCGCCACCTCGTCACGGAAGCCGAGAAAATGCACACGGCTGCTCAACCCCCGCTCGCCGATGCGCCGGAGCAGGGCGCTCTTATAGCCGTCCTCGCCGAACAGGGCGTCGCCGGTCAGGAACAGGGTGCCGTGTTGCAGCCGCTCCAGGGCGTCCACCGCCACATGCTGGCCCTTCCAGGGCGAAAGACGGCCAAACAGGCCGATCCAGGGCCGCTCAGCCGCCGCTGGGAGATCCGCCGCCCCGCCAGTCTCCAGAAATGGCGCTTCATCGACCCCGCTCGGGACCACATGCAGCAGCCGCGAATCACCGCCCGCCGCCACGAAGGCGCGCGCCGTGGCCCGCGAATTGACGATCACAGCCCTCGCGCCAATATTCGCCAGCCGCGCCACGCCTTTGCGCAGCAGCGTGCTGAAATGCTCGGGGATCAGCAGATCCTGCAACGACCAGATGACCGGCTTGCCAGCGATTTTCCCCGCGAACACCGACGCCGCGAAAGCCTTCTGCGAATTGGCGTAGATCACGTCGAAGCCGAGGATAAGGCTCGGTAAATTTTGTTTTATAAACTTCATTCATCGCCTCGAAATGCTTCATGCTCGTAAGGTAGACATTGACCTTTACGACGTTTGCTTCTGTAAGTTCCACTTCTTTTAAAATTCTGTTGATATTCTTGAAACATTCTTCCGTTTGCTCCTGAATGTTCAAATCCTGTTTTTCCAACGTCAAAGAATTCTTGGCAGTCTGTCCGGATATGTATATGTATTCTCCAGCGTCTATCGCATGGGAATAAGGCCCGGAACTCATGACGTCTTTTGCGGTATAAGCTTGTCTTTTCATGATGATAGTCTCCTTTGGGTTTGTTTTGTCAACGGTTTCTATTTGATTATAGCATATTATATATAAATATATT
Organism: uncultured Alphaproteobacteria bacterium; assembly: GCA_963827885.1. Lineage (GTDB taxonomy): Bacteria > Pseudomonadota > Alphaproteobacteria > Rhizobiales > Rhodomicrobiaceae > CAWHDD01. The sequence goes on from CAWHDD010000023.1 coordinate 86,599, forward strand.
GAATAGTTGGTGCACCGTGATATGTGTACTTTGCATATAGCTTCAAAGCTAATTGTAACGACAGGGTATGATTAGTATCGCTGAAGTTATAATCGAGAATATCTTTGATCCTGTCTAATCGGTACAAGAGCGTATTGCGATGAATGAATAAATCCCATTCCTGGTTTTTCCCAGACGGGATTCCTGCGCGTACAACGCTTGCGGTTGCAGCACGGCCTATGGATGCTTTAGTCCAGATCGATGTAGTATAAACTTCTTGAAAAAACACCCGATACGAGTCTAACCAAAATTTGGTTGGGCTCGTATTGGGTGTTTGGGTTGATCATTTTATTTTTCGACTTTTACGATCCCCATGCCGGGAATCTGCGGAGGTATGGACATCGTGGTGGGTGCATGTTCGACTAAGGTGACTGTTACGCTATCTCCTTTTTCTAATGCTGACAGAGGCACATTTTCACCGGAGGATAAGTCGATCAAGGGAACACCTTCCATTAACAGGATGACTTCATCGAAAGAAGCAGCTTCCGAAGACTCTACTGGAACTAAGTCAGCCACGAACAAACCATTTTCATGCGTTTCGCCACTGTCGATAACCGTTCCCGTATATAATATAGTTGCTTCTTCATTTTCCACAACCTCACTATTTATACTCGCCTGTGAACTGGTGGCACTGCAGCCACTCAGCAGAGCCGTAGTGATAAAGCATAAGATTAACTTTTTCAAACGAATTCCTCCTTGTTGTCCAGATAATTCAATTATAGCCCACACGACAGTAAATGTTAAAATATTAACTCAAATGTAAAATAAAGTCTACAGGCTGACCGTCAAAAATGCCAGTGCATATTTTGAACAGGAAAAAATACATGGCTTAGCAGCTCTCCTACCACGTAGACAACAGAAATTTATCTATCGATTAGTGTTATAGTGCTTACTATATTGCGAAGGAGAAATGGAAGTAGTTTTTTTAAATACCCTACTAAAATAATTTAAATCATTGAATCCTACCATAAGAGAAACCTCTGTAATCGATACATTCCCCCTTTGTAAGTAGAGTTTCGCCTCTTCTACTCTCTTTTTATTAATATAATCAATGATGCTCATGTTAGTTTCTGCTTTGAATTTACGTGAAAGATGTGAGGCATTCACGTAAATCTCATCAGCAATTATAGATAATGATAAATCCTCTTCTAGATGCATATGGATGTAATACACGGCCTTTTTAACAAGAAGACTATAATGACGGGTAGAAAAGTCTCTTACCGCTGTACAGTATTCATAAACCATCGTTTCCCCCAACTGTTTTAAGACGGAAATACTGGAGGCTCTTTCAATCAAAATAGCAAATTTTTCGGAAATATTATGAATGTAAAGGGGATGAACACCGCCTCTTTCAGCTGCGGTTCTGGAAATCGTGTTCATAACCAATGCGATATTCTTTGCAGATCTAATGGTGCTTTCAGGTATTCGATTAAAAAAGCTTAATAAAATATCTTTGTTGTAGTCGTTTAAAATGCGTCCAATTTCATCTGTATTTCCTTTGGCGATGGCGTCCACAATCTCTTTTTCTAATCGGAACCGCTCCTCTATCTGATCTTTACTCTCGGACATTGCTAGCTTTAATTCTTCTCTATTGAGAGGGGAGGCAACCCGTTCTGTCGCTAGCGATTGCGCTTCAATATAAGTATGCGCAAATAAATTTACTAATAATCCACCTATGCTTTGGGCGTTTTTTCTGCTAACGACGGATAAAGATTGATAAAATTCTTCGAGTAATTTTCGTTCGCTTATGGGTGCTTTGTTTTTCGTAACAATATCGCTGATAAATCCAATGCCAGGTATACTCGAAACAAAAGGACCCATTAAAACAGCCCCGCAACATTCGCCTTTTATCCAAATTCCAGTTGCAATGTATTCAAGGTTAAAAGAATTGACATGATAGTAATAACGATTTGTTTCACCCTTTCTAAGTTGCTTGATTATGCTAGGGTATTCTTTGTCTAAACTTTGAAGTGTGACAGGGATAAGGTAATCCAGGAGATGGAAAAGAACATTGCCATCTTGATCCATTAACCGAACGTCCATTTTAGTCACGTCATGTAAGATGCGGCATTTCTTCTTAAAGTCGTCTATATTATTTTCCCAATTTTCAATCATATCTTTTCCTCCATGCTTCCTTATATTTTTAATTATACAGATAAAGTATAAAAAAAAAGCAGATATGTGCTAATTTAGGCAATAAAATGCGAGTGTATTTCGTGATGCCTTGCTAATATAGAGGGGTAAAGCTAGGATGTACGATAGGAATTCAGCAGGCGTGGCAGTCAGGTTGCTTAGCTAATTTAGGAGGAAAATAAATGAGAAAAGTCATTCATTTCAATCAAGACTGGAAGTTTATCAAACAAGATGAAGATCAAGCGATGGGTATCGACTTTGATGATAGAAACTGGAAAGTTGTTCAGATTCCCCATACATGGAATGCTATTGATGGAGCAAACGGGTTTGCTTATCATCAAGGCGCATGTTGGTATCGAAAAGAATTTACGATAGATGATTCGGCACAGGGGAACAAAGTGTATATTGAGTTCGATGGAGCGAATAGTATAACTGATGTCTATCTGAATGGTCAACATTTGGGTCAACATAGAGGTGGCTATTCTACTTTTAGATTTGATCTTACGGAAGTGATTGATTTTGATGCAAAGAACACGTTGGCTGTGAAGGTAGATAATACGGTTGTGGATGATGTCTATCCGCAAATGGCCGACTTCACCTTTTACGGTGGTATTTATCGTGATGTGAACTTAGTCATTGCCAATCCTGTTCATTTTGACTTAATGGATCATGGTTCAAAAGGTGTTTACGTTATTCAAGAGGAAGTAAACGAAGAGAATGCTGCCTTAACGATCAAATCACTGATTGCGAACGATAGTGAGGAAGATAAAAAAGTGCGACTTTGGGTTGATTTGCTAGATGCAGAAGGAAAAAATATTGCCTATGCTGCAAAAGAAGTGACATTAGTTGCGGGAGAACTGAAAGTAGTAGAAGTTCCGCTTGTCATAGAAAATCCCATATTATGGAATGGCAGAAAAAATGCCTATATGTATGAAGCAAAGGTTTCTATGGAGAGTTTTAACGACGTTCTTGATGAACTCACGATTCCGTTCGGTGTCAGATACTTTGAAGTAGATGCTGAAAAAGGTTTCTTCTTAAATGGGGAACATCTTGCTTTACATGGTGTTTCAAGACACCAGGATCGAAAAGATATGGGCTGGGCAATCACGGAAAAAGAGCATGAAGAAGATATGGAATTGATTAAAGAAATCGGGGCAACTTCTATTCGATTAGCTCACTATCAACACAATCAATATTTCTATGATTTATGTGATCAAGAAGGTATGGTTGTTTGGGCTGAAATACCCTTTATCTCTGTGATGTCAAAAACAGAGTTAGAAGGAATTAATGCCAAACAACAAATGGTTGAATTAATTAGACAAAACTTTAATCATCCGTCTATCATGTTCTGGGGAATTCAGAATGAAATTCAAATTGGCGGGGAAAGACCCGAGGTAAGAAAACTCGTGAATGAATTAAATGAGTTAACGAAAAAGGAAGATCCTACCCGATTAACTACAATGGCAAACGTCATGTTCGTTGAAGATGAAGATGACTATAATTATGTGACGGATACGATTGGATACAATAAATACTATGGCTGGTATAACGGTGAAGCAGGAGACTTTGCGGGCTGGTTAGATGGTTTTCATAAGAAAAATCCGACTGTAAAATTGGCGATTTCAGAATATGGTGCAGAAGGTATTTTACAATACCACAGCAGTGAACCAAAAGTAAAAGACTATTCAGAAGAATACCATGCGCTTTATCATGAAACTGTTTGGAAAATTTTTGAAAAACGTCCATTCCTTTGGTCAACGTATGTATGGAACATGTTTGACTTCGGTGCGAACATCCGTGATGAAGGCGGCGTAAAGGGAAGAAACAATAAAGGGCTAATCACCTATGATCGAAAGATTAAGAAAGATGCTTTTTATCTGTATAAAGCACATTGGTCTGATGAAAAATTTGTCCATATTACAAGCAAACGTTTTGTGGATCGGGCGGATGATCCGATCACTGTCAAAGTCTATTCTAACTGTGATGAAGTGAACCTTTATGTAAACGGAGGGGCAACGACTACCCTTACAAGTGAGGATAAAGTCTTTGTCTTTGAAAATGTTTCCCTGAAAGAGGGCATAAATGAAGCCAAGATACTCGCCAATGATGGGACAATAGCCTACAAGATGTGGCTATGTTCAATAAAGTGGACAAACCGAACGAAAGCTATGTTGCTCCTGAAGAAGAAGGGGGATTCGTATCCAACTGGTTCGATATGCCGGACTTAGGCGATGTTGAAATCGAAGAACTTGTCATCACGGAGGATGTCTACTCTACCCGTTGCACAGTGGGAGAACTTTTTAAAAACGAAGAAACAAAAGCGATCGTAACGACATACTTAGGTAACGTGGAAGAACATCCGATGTTCGATATGATGCAAGGTTTTACAATCGATGCCATGTCTCAAATTGCGTCAGATCAATTTAGCGAAAAGATGCTGTATACCCTCAACAAGGAATTATCCCAAATTAGAAAAAGTGAACAGTAAGAATGTAACTCTAACTGCCCCACTTTCTATCAAATGTAATCACGACCAAAGCGAACTACATCGGTACTTCAGTGCCGATGTCGTTCGCTTTGCACTTTTTAAACGCTACTCAGCGTAAGCAGACAGAGATATAAACCCTGACTATGCTATTCCAAGAGGCTCTGTTTTTCTCCTTCGCTACCTATCGTCACTATATATGTCTTTTTAGGATGTACCTAAAAACGACCATTGTAAAACATTGATTTTATTACATTTTTAATGTAGACGAGAAGTGTTGGTTAAATATTAACTAAATAAGAAAGAAGATAAGGCAGATTACGTATTTGTATCAATCATTGATTAAAATTTATCTCTTTCATAAATTATTGGGCAGCTGCTATGAAACCAGCCATTCTCCCGAGTCTAAATCTATAAATTTATCTAACGTTATTTCAGATTTAAAGGTCTCCCCATATTCACCTCTACGGGTTGTCAGTGCTAAACTAAATTGAACAGTTTTCGATGAATAAGATTGAACACTTTCGCCAAAGAATATCTCCAATCCTGTATACTTTTAAAGGTATCTTAGGTTATTGGAGGACGAAAGGGAGGAAATAAATTGGATAAGATTGTAATATTGGTGGTCGTCGTAGGGATATTGGGCTATTCCTGGCAACAATCAAAGAAGTATTTATCTCCAACGTCCAGTTTCAATGCAATTATCACGTTTGACCCCGAACATTATACAGACATACGTTGGTTTGAAGTCTTTCGAAAGCTTACACACTTGGAAAAATTTGGAGCGTATTCATTCAAAGGAAATGTAGCTGTGAATGCTGAAGACATCATTCATTTAATTCATAAAGAGCTTGAGGTTCCTTTGGAAAATTTCAAAGTCAAAGTATTTCCAATAGAGAAAACAAGCTTCGATTATATCGTAACTTTTAAAAAAATTCCGCGGCCTGAAATTGAGGATTACCCCCATTTAGCGGAACTGGCGATCTGGAACACATACGGAAAAAACAGTTATCGATTGTGGCTTGGAATGTCAGTAGAGCAATTCAGAGAAGTTATAGTCCAGGAATTGCATACCCCTGAAGACAGTTTTACTGTTTATTGCCCTACAAACCTCGTATGGACAAGATTTTTGTAAGGACACTTAGGAATACTGGTATGAATGATGCTGTATTCAATACGTATTGTTAGAGGAGGAGGGAAGAATGTTAACGTATAGGATTGTTCAGTAATTCTGAGATTAATAAATTTCTTCTATTTTTAACTATTTTTTACTTATCTGAAATAAATAACTTATCTACCGTGGTGTTTAAGTTTTTAGCTAAATCAAAAGCTAATTGCAGAGAGGGATCATATTTCTCATTCTCAATTGCATTGATGGTTTGACGTGTAACATTGCAGCGGTCAGCCAGTTCTTGTTGCGATATTTTCATGGATTTACGGAGTTCTTTAATTTTATTTTTCATCAGACTAAAAACGCTATTCCAAGTAGAATGGCCCCCAGAATGATTACAAGAATTAGAGTAATTAGCAGTATTTTTTTGAATGTATTATCTTCATTCGCTTTAGATAAGTAATACTGTTCAAGTAAAAGGAGGAGAGAAACCGAAAGCTGAGCAATCACCAGAAGGATATTCATTTTCATATCATTCCTAAAATACTCAATACCCCCTATAATAAATAAGGCTGTGACAGTAACAAACAATGTAATCTTAGCAGATTTATTCGCCATCCGCTGCTCCATTTCATCCGTTTTTCGCATACGATAAGCTCCCTTTTGTCAAATGTTTTTTACATTTCAAGTGTACATAGAACAAGTGATAATATCAAAAAGATTTTACATTTTGAGCGGTGTGGCGTTTGAGATGGTGTATTCATAAAAAAGAATGGAGGACGCGTCACACTACGATGTTCTCCCCATATTGTTTTTAATATGGAGACGGTAGCGATATACTAAGATGGTCTTAGAAAACGTTTAAATTTGCTGGCTCCATTCATTATGTCACTATCAGGAGGGTGTTTGTTTATGCTTAATAAAGAGAGTCTTGAAAAAAGTACTGATTTAAGAAGAGGAGAAAATAGTGAGTTTTGGGAAGAATTTGACAAAACGCTACAAAAGCAACGTGTTGAAGTCGCATTCAAAATGGATGGACATTTTTATCCAGAGACAATGAATTCGGTAGGTTCTCCGTATTTATGTGAATTTTCGAACAAAGAAATCAACTTTTTTGAATTTAAACCGCAATCACTAAACTGGAAGAACAGTTTACGTTTCAAATTAACTCATTTAGTTGAGGAAATCGAGCTGGTAGAAGTGAATACTCAAAAGAAACTTGATTTAGTAATGGGAATTTTACCGTCTGATAGTGTGACATTAGAAGTAAAAATCAATTTTAAAAACGGTCAAATATACCATTTATATTCGAAAAGTATTTCTGTAGCCGAAAAAATATTTGAGTGGTGCAATAATAATGACCTGAAGGTAAAAGATGAAGATGGCATCGAGATAGTATTTAAAGAGTCCAATAATCCCATAGATGAAATAAAAAATAAACGTATCAATAGAAGATATTAAATTCAATACAAACAAAAGAACTGATTACGGGACTCATAATCAGTTCTTTTGTTTTGTCTGGGTGCATAGGTTAGACAACTATGGTCATAACCGAAGAGTATGTTCGCAATACTCAAATAAATGAGGATTGGTATGCACGAATGTTAACCGTAAGCTAGAATCTAGAGTGATAGATTGATACTTTAAAAAAATCAGGGGGGAGAAAAAATATCTTGAGAAGCCTGGCACAGGAGGATCCACTACCAGAGACACCGTTATTTGTAAGCTACTGACACGCTTGGCGTACTCAGTCAAATGCGATTTATTTGGTCTATTAGGTATAACAGATGTAAAAGTTAGGCGTTTCATCTTTTTTACGTAATGCAGACATGAAGAGAATCCCTTGCTATGGTTTTAGTGTACTAATCTGACCATACAAAGGGATTCCTCCTGTGCGCCCGATAGGGGCTTATCGAAAAAATGAAAAATGTTAACATCCAAACCTTAATAGTCGGTTTGGATGTCAACATTTATTTTAGGTTATTTAAAGAAAGCAGCTGTTTTCCGTCTTGGTCAAAATTATCCGGCGATAACCATTTTTCAAGCCTTTTTTTATTCCTTTCCCATTCACAATCAAGCATTGAGAACCACGATGTATCGCGATTTCTATTTTTATATATAATTGCCTGCCGGAATGTCCCTTCGTATTCAAATCCTAACCTCTTTGCAGCTAATTTAGAAGGCTCGTTTAGACTATCGCATTTCCATTCGTATCTTCTATACCCTAAATTCTCAAAAACATACTTTGCCAACAAATACTGTGCTTCGGTAGCTTGAATGCTTTTTTTCAATTGCTGGCTATATATTACATAACCTACTTCGATAACGCCATTTTGTCGATCGTTACGCATTAGCGAAAGAGTACCCAGCACTTTTGAATGCTCTTTATTCCAAATTCCAAAAAAGTAAGGGTCGTCGGACAAAAAAGTCTTGTTGAAAATATCAGAAAACGCTTCTTCTGATTGAAAGGATGAGAAGGGCAGATAAGTCCAATCTGGCGGAGTAAGTCCTTTTTTGAAAATGTCGGTATAGAATAAGTGTGCATGGCTCTCTGATGCATGGATTAAATCGCAAGTGTTTCCTTCTATTATTGTTGCATTCAGTTCTCTAAAACAACTTTTTTTTAAACTTGGTCCGATAGGTTGCCCGTAGCAGTTATATTCCATTTTATCATCTCCTAAAAATTAATTTGTGAATCGGTATCTATCCTATGCTGCTGCTCAAAGAAGATTCAAAACTATGTCTATACAATTAGCCTTAAGATTGAAGAAATTATATCATACTTGAATTATAATTTTTGCCGAATTATTCACCGTACCCTGAAATCAGAAATGGAAAAACATACCTCTTCATACCCACTGTATTTTATCTTCTCTAAGAAACTAATTAATGAGAGGAACTTTGATAATTGAATAACCTGTGTTTTTTGCGCACATGTTAGGTGGTCATGGTCAAAACTTAAGAGTATTGACTATTCCCCCCCGTTCCAACAAAATCAAGGTATTGAAAGGTGTCATAACTTATATTTAAAAGTTAAGGAAAAAAGATGAAAAGCACAAAGAACCATTTACGTTTCTAGCGAGAAAGTAGTCACTAGGATAAGGACTGATAACGTAATCCGGATATCAATCAACCACAAGTTTATAAAGAAGGAGAAGATTTTATTGAACCAAGCTCACTACGGTTTCAACGATTTAAATGAACAAACTGACTACACCTGCCCAACTGAAGCATTAGCAAACTTGTTGGGTAAAAAATGGATTCCGCAAATTATCGAACTTTTGAACCAACAGGATATGCGCTTTGGCCAATTGCATCAAGCGATGGATGGGAGCACACCTAAAATGATCAAACAACAACTGACACTTCTGGAACAAAATAAGATAGTCGGAAATGAGAAAGTAACAGAAAATAATATGCTGCAGTCCACTTACCATTTAACCGCCAAGGGCAAAAAATTAGCAGTAATAGTTGAGCAAATGAAAATGTGGGGACAAAGAGAACTGGTTTGTCCTTAATGAAAAAAGGAGATGAGCAACTAGACTCATCTCCTTTATCATTTATTTCAAGACATCATTCAAAGCTTCCGCCATTGTAGGGTGGGTAAATATTTGATCTCTCAAAACTTTATAAGAGATGCCTGCCTTCATGGCTAATGAAATGATATTAATGGTTTCATGGGACTCGATGCCATATAGAGAGGCGCCTAAAATATTCTCGGTTTCTGTGTCCACGATAATTTTATACATGCCACGTGCATCTTCTGCTACTTGTGCTTTTGGAATCGCGGCAACGGGTTGTTTGAACACTTGATACTTAAAACCTTCTGCCTGCACTTGCCGTTCTGTAAGTCCCACATTGGATAGTGGTGGAGTTAAGAAAACTGTATAAGGAACTACAGCCCGGTCATTAGTCGATCGGCTGCCATCTCCGAATAATTGATCTGCAATGATACGGTAATCATCCAACGAGATATAGGTGAACTGCAGTCCGCCTTTTACATCCCCGATGGCCCAGATATTCTCAGTGGTTGTCTGCAATTTTTCATCAACCATAACAGCCCCATTCGGCGACACTTCAATAGAAGTATTTTCTAAACCCAAACCTTCTGTGTTTGGCTTCCGGCCCGTTGCAACTAACACCATATCGGCTTCAATCACTTTGGTTTCGTTGTTTCCATAGTGGATTTCAACAGCCTCTGGATTCTCTACGACTTTAACCAACTGCTGATCCAACTCAAATTTTATGCCTTGATTGCCCATGTCCTCATAAATCATAGCTGCAATATCCTCGTCTTCTCGAGGAATAAATTCTGCACGGCCATCAATCACCGTAACTTCCGAACCAAAATTCGCAAACATTGAAGCGTATTCCAGTCCAATATAGCCTGCTCCAATGATGACCAACCGATCAGGGCGCCGGTCCAAGGACATGATTTCTTTAGAAGTAACAACGCGCTTTCCTAAAGTAAGCCCATCAATCGAAGGGATAATTGATTTGGCGCCGGTATTGATAAAAATTCTTTCCGCTTTGATTGTCAGTTCTGATCCATCCATCATTTTGACAAGCAGCTCATGGTCATTTAAAAAGGAAGCTTTTCCTGTCCAGACTGTAGCCGATTCTTCATCCTGAATCATATGATAGTTCTTGTCTCTTAGTTTTCCTATCAAGGCATCTTTCTTCAGGACAGCCTGCTCAAAAGGCTTCTCCTTTTTCGCCTTGAAGAATCAAAAATTTAGAGGGTATACAACCGACATTGATGCAGGTTCCTCCGTACATTTGGTCGGACTCTTCAATGATCAGCACCTCTTCATTATGCTGTGCTAACAGCTTCGCCAGTGTTTTGCCGCCTTTGCCAAACCCGATAATCACATTTTTATAATTTTTCATCCGAATCCTCCTCAAGTGATTTGTTCTATACAAAGTATACCAATAATTTCCCAAAAGCTAACAATTAGGTACTTTGAAGTAACCGGGTAGGGTAACCTTCCAAGTGCAAATACTTTATAATATAGGTCATTCCTTATATAATTGCAGTGTAACGAGCAAGGTATAGACACATGGTTACTGCGGGCTTCTTTATTAAGAAGGAGGAGTAAAAAATGGACTTTCTTTGGTCTCTAATTGTCGGTGGGGTCTTAGGCGCACTTGCTGGAGCTTTTTTGGGTAAAGATGTTCCTGGTGGCATTATCGGAAATATCATTGCGGGTTTCGTTGGTTCATGGTTAGGAGTAACATTATTCGGAGCTTGGGGACCTGCAATTGGGGGATTCTACATTGCACCTGCATTAATAGGAGCCATCATCCTGATCCTCATCCTTTCCATTGTTATGAAATCGATGAGAAAATAAGCTTGTTCTGCACATCAACCAAACGTGTAGTATCCGAACGGATTCAAAAACGCATAATACTAGCCAACCGTACTTATGGTTGGCTAGTATTATGTTTTTTTTATAGTTAAGAGGCTGGGTGCCAAAGGTTGTTTGAGGAAATCACCCTTAGCATAGCCAAAAACGCCACTTTCTCCCGGGTGTTCAGTTCGTTATTATTAGTATCCATACTTGTTTTTGTGCCCATTGTACAGATTAGGGAGAAAAAACCACAAGGTGTACATACTCAAAATGAAGCTAGCTTGCTATAGTTGCTTTTATAGTAACCGCTTTAATGGTTGCTGCCACAATAAAAAAATTTCTAAAAGGGGATACAAATATAATGATTGGCTACAACGCAGTATTAGCAAGAAACACAGAAAACGCACCAAAAAGTTCTCTATCTACACAATCGGTAGCTTTTTCTCATTACAATCATCTTTCAGCTCAATTACCGCTAGATCCAAGAACAGGCGAAGTGGTAGCTGGTGGAGTGAACGAGCAGGCTGAACAATGCCTAAAAAATATCAAGGCAATCGTAGAGAGTGTTGCCCATGTTATGGACGATGTGGTTGCAGTCACGGTATTCCTTAAAAACACTGCCGATATGGCTGCTGTAGATGAAGTTTACACAACATTTTTCCCAGGCACTATTCCTGCACGGACAACCGTTGCAGTTTCAGCTTTGCCTATGGATGCTTTGGTGCAAATGGAGGCGCTTGTTTCACATGGTGAAGGTACAATACCAAACGCACCGCAAGCAGGTGACCTCATCAAGGTTACAAATAACACGTCTAATGCGCCAGTAAGTCCGCTATCTGCGCAATCGGTAGCTTTTTCGCACTACAATCACCTTTCCGCTCAATTACCGCTGGATCCGGGAACAGGCGAAGTGGTAGCCGGTGGAGTGAAAGAGCAGGCTGGACAGTGCTTAAAGAACATAAAGGCAATTTTAGAAAGTATCGATGTTCCTTTTGATGATATCGTCAAAATAAACATCTTCCTTAAAGACCTCTCGGATATGGAAGCTGTAAATGAAGTTTACACAACATTTTTCCCAGACTCGGCTATCGCCAGAGCCGTAGCCTATGTCCCAGCACGGACAATCGTTGCGGCTTCAGGGTTACCTATGGATGCTTTGATACAAATCGAAGCGGTGGTGTCACACGGAGATGGTACACCTCCGCAAGCAGTAGAAGACAGACATGGACTTATCATAGAAGCAAGAAATACGGAAAATGCGCCAAAAAACGCACTATCTATACAAACTGTAGCTTTCTCTCATTACAATCATCTTTCCGCTCAATTACCACTGGATCCAAGAACAGGCGAAGTGGTAGCTGGTGGCGTAAAAGAGCAAGCTGATCAGTGCTTGAAAAATATCAAGGCAATTGTAGAAAGTGTCGATCACGCTATGGACGATGTGGTCAAAGTAACGGTATTCCTTAAAAACAGTGTCGATATGGATGCTGTAGATGAAGTATACACAATATTTTTCCCAAGCGGTATTCCTGCACGGACAACTGTTGCAGTTTCAGAGCTGCCTATGGATGCTTTAGTCCAGATTGATGCGGTTGTATCGAACGCTGAAGGAACCCCTCCAGTAGCGTAAAGGCATTTATTTGCAAATACAGGAACTATCAAAGTAACTTATAATGCGAAATTGCATAATTCAATCATAAAGAGCTGTCTCAATTTTCATTTGAGACAGCTCTCGTTTTTTAAGTCATGAGGCTTATTTGATTGTTATAAATGAGAAAGTTGGCTGCAGTTGTTTATAAACAGATGCCTGTCCAGAAGATATCCCAGGTTATTTCTTGTAATTTTTCATACCTTTGGCTATCTTCATAGACTAATTGAACGTCCAGACCATCTAACAATGTGACAAAAGCTAGCGCACACTCTTTGGCGCCTATGCGGAATGTTTGTTTTGCAAAGCAAGATTCTAACGCAGCAGTCAATACATCTATATATCTATATGGTTTTTGGATAACGTCTTCATGCATCTCATCCGGCACAAGGAAAGAAATAGTCAGCATCAGTTTTGTATTTGGATTTTTTTGAAATCGTTCCTTATGTTCCGTTAAAAACTGATACAGCTGCTGCTCAACCAATTTCTCTCCATGCTGTTGAAAATACTGCTGAATAAATTGTACCTCGTCGTCTACCGCTTCTTTATAAACTTCTTGAAATAACACGCGTTTATTGGGGAAATGGTAGGCAAGTGATTGTTTGCGGATGCCTACTTCTTCTGCAATTTGGGAGAGTTTTGTGCCTTCATAACCAAATTCATTGAAATGAGAAGTAGCAATTGTTTTGATTTTTTCTTTACTCAAAAGGTAGAGCTCCTTTCCTTGACATAAGACAGAGGTTTTTTGGCGTAAAAAATACAGAGCAACAGGAATAGGGCATAGGCACCAATGGAAACATAAAAGACTGCCGCATAGGTATCAAACACTTGCGCCAGTACACCAAGCGCCATCGCGCCCACACCAATGCCGATATCGAAAAAGTTAAAAAAAGAGGCAACGGCATTCTCATGTTCATGTTCCTCTACCAGGCTGATGCACCAAGATTGAAGGGCAGGGAAAATCGCACCAAAACCAAGCCCATAAAGGAATGCTGCAATCAAAAACTGCACATTATTTTGCACAAACACAAGTAGAACAAGCCCAGCCAAAGCAACTAAACCAAATGGAATTAACACGAAACTTGGTCCTAAATGGTCATAGATTCTGCCAGAGAAAAAACGGACAACAAGTCCTGCCAATGCTACTACGGTAAAGAACATAGCCGTTTGATCGAGACCTTTTTCAACAGCAAATAATGCGATAAAGGACATGATTCCACCTGCAGAAATTCCGGTCAAGGCACTAAGCATCGACTGAAATAGTACCCGTTTTTCAATTAATTTGAACTGAATAGCCGGCATTGGCTTCTTCTCCGAGCCTTTTGAATTATTTGGTTTACGCGATATAAATAAGGTAACGAGCAACGCCAACAGCATGAACGCCATTCCGCTCAAGAAAAGTCCCTTGAAATCCCATATTTCCAGAATCATGACACCGATTAGCGGTCCAACGGAAACCATGGTCGTTTCTCCCACACCAAAATATCCGATCCCTTCTCCCAGCCGTTCTCCGGGAGTGTTTTCAGCTGCAATGGTTGTGAAATAGGTCGTCGTAATGCCAAAACCGAATCCATGGAGAATACGAACCAATACTAATGCCCAGACTTCTGTCGCTAAATAGTAGCTGCCTGTTGCAAGTGCTCCAATCGCTACGCCTATCACTAATAAATATTTCTTGTCCATTTTCATTGCCATGACGCCTGTAAAGGGCCGGATCAAAATGGCCGAGATCACAAAAATTCCTGTCACGAGGCCAATCTGTGTTGCCTCGCCTCCGATACTGGACACATAGAGTGGCAATGTGGGCGCCATCATTTCGAATCCTAAAAATACTAATGCATTTGCTAACAAAGCAGAAATAAAGGAACGGCTCCATAATTTTTGTTTTGGTTGTCGATTCGCAATCGTAGTCAATCATATCCCCCACTTTCAAAATGATGAAAAATTTCTCTAACAAGCACGCTATCTGACTCGCGTCAGTTTATTCTATCTGACTGACGTCAGTTTGTAAAGCATTAAAATAACTGTGACAGTTTTTAGTAAAAAAGTTCATTAAACTTGGAACAAGTGGATACAGATACGGATGCCCTCAAAAACATCCTTCAAGATGTACCAGAGACAGATTCCCATCCCGATGCCGAGACAGCGGAAGATGAGTTGGAACAGGAAACAACCTATGTTCCCGGAGATGAAGACAAGGCCGAATCTGAAAGATACGCTTTCACCATAAGGTAATTTCCGCAGCGATCAACCACACAAAGTCGGAGCGCATATCAAAAAACACCCGATAGCGGCCTGGCCAAAATTTGGTTGGGCTGGTAGCGGGTGCTGGGGTTGATCATTTTATTTTTTCGACTTTTACTATCCCCATTCCGGGAATCATATCCATGAAATCTATTCGTAATTGCTGTCATGAAAAGGTTAGGGCATGTCCTTAAAGATTTGCATTCCTGTATTCACGTGGAGATAAACCAAGCGTATCTTTGAATACTTTGCAAAAATAACTATAGTTATTGTATCCAACCAAAACGCTGATATCTATAAAAGAAAGCTGGTTTTGCTCTATAAGAAATATTCTTTTGATTTTTCCAATAAGTTTTTTTCGATTATATCCAAAAAAGCGTAACCGACGGGAGATTTCCGCAGGTTACGCTTTTTGGAGCCAAATTTAATTATGCCTCTTGGTGGATGACAGCGTGGATCTCGATGCCGCTGTTGTCTTTGAAGATGAGTGTGTTATTCGCTTCCTCAAACGAAATTCCTTCATTATTCAATCTGCCTTTCAGCGCTTCATAAGCAACACCATCAGCAACTACCCAAGTGAAATACGCCAATCCTGGTTGGTGCTCTTCAGCGGCCGGCAGGTGTTTTCCAGCCCACATATTCGAACCGATGTGGTGATGGTAGTTTCCGGCTGCGAAGAATTTTGCTTGTCCGAAGAAGTCCGACTTCAGGGAGATACCGAGCACATTTTCGTAAAATTGTTGGGTTTCTACCAAGTCATGAACTGTCAAATGGACGTGTCCCATTATGGAACCGGAAGGGATGCTATCATAAATTTTGACCATTGCGCCGATCACGCCATCCGCATCCATCGCTTCGGTAACGCCCTCGATTTTGCCATCCGGACGGACATCCCAAGCCGAAATATCTTTGTCGCGGTAGATTTCGATGCCGTTGCCTTCCGGGTCGTTGAAGTAAATGGCTTCGCTGTAGCCGTGATCACTAGCGCCATCAATGCCGTATTTCTTCGTCAGCAAATGATAGAGGATGGATCCCAAGTCTGCTCGAGTCGGCAAAAGGATCGCCAAGTGGAAAAGTCCAGTCGTTCTTTTGCGGGCAGCAGGAGATTTGAGCTCAATCAATTCGACCAATGGCGTCCCATCTGCAGCGACTCCCAATACAACCGAATTTTCCTTTTCTTCCATTAAATCTAAGCCAAGCGCTTCCTGATAGAATTGCGTCATTTTCTTCAGATCATTGACTTTCAAGGCAACCTTGCCCAAATCCCAAAATGCTGTCATATTAATTTTCCCCTTTATTGTCGTTTTTATTTGAAGTTCAGTTTTGCCGGAATAGTATCACAAATTTAATTAATACGAATTCGAACTATTCGATAGATTTACTATAATGCCTAGCTTACTTTTTGTCAACTGTTATTATTTCATCATTTTATCGGAGCTGAATGCCCTCCAAAATAAGCAAAATACAAGCTTATATTACACACGAAAGCCACAGAGCGATGCCTTTCTATTTTACTGTTTTTCCCTTATAATAGATGGACGAAGCAAAAGTGAAAGAGGGAAAAGGATGAGCTATCAAGCACTATATCGGGTTTGGCGCCCGCAGCGGTTCGGAGACATCGCAGGTCAGGAAGCGGTCACGCAGACGCTGAAGAATGCCTTAATACAGGGGAAAACGAGCCATGCTTACCTTTTTACCGGACCGCGCGGAACGGGTAAGACGAGTGCAGCCAAGATTTTTGCGAAAGCCATCAACTGTCACCATCGCGTCGACGGGGAACCGTGCAACGAATGTGAAACGTGCAAGGCAATCACCGAAGGACGCTTGAACGACGTCATCGAAATCGATGCCGCCAGCAACAACGGCGTGGAGGAAATCCGGGACATCCGCGACAAAGCGCGTTATGCGCCGACCCAAGCCGACTACAAAGTCTACATCATCGATGAGGTGCACATGCTCTCGACCGGAGCCTTCAACGCGCTCCTGAAGACGCTGGAGGAGCCGCCCGAAAATGTCATCTTCATTTTGGCGACGACGGAGCCCCACAAGATTCCGTTGACGATCATT
>CAWHDD010000024.1:0-20784 GCA_963827885.1 uncultured Alphaproteobacteria bacterium
CAGCGATATGGTCTGGGCAATTGCATCACCATTCAATAATTGTTCGGTCCGGCCACGCAAGATTGCACGGTTTATCGCGGCCGGTGTGCCGCGATGAAGCTGGCACAAGAACTCGGCTCGGCATTTGCGATTCCAGGATATGGCGATTCCTGGACATGTTGGTGCACAGGCATCTTTGGCAGAATGTCACAATCTTTGAAACTGCGGTGTTCGCATGCTTACCAAGACGATTTTAGTTCCTACCCACTTTTCGCATACCGGCGATATGGCGCTGAATACGCGACGTCACTTGCCAAGAAGGAGCTCAACTTCTCATCGTTCACGTCCAAGAGTTGCCGCGGGTTTATATGGGGGGACATGTATTATGGCATTGCCGAGCCGAGCACCGAGGAAGTTCAGGGCATGCTTCGCGATGTGAAGCCGGCCGATTCGCAGGTGCCGGTAGAACTGGCCGCCGGGTGAGCCTGCCGATGCGATCGTACGCCTTTCCGACGAAGAGGGTGTCGACATGATCGTCGTCGGCTCACATGGCCGCACTGGTTTCTCGCGAGCACTCATGGGCAGCGTGGCTGAGTCGATCGTGTGGAATGCATCGCCCAGTCGTTGTCTGCAAGCAACGCGTCTCGCGGCAGGTCCTTCAGCCAAGTGCGACCGCGGGCGACGGACGTGACTAGTCGACTCCAGAAGACAACTGACCAGGCACTGTGCGAAGCGCATGCGGACCGTCTGCTTCTCACTGCTTGTAATTGCAGTGGGGCTATGTGCGGCGGCCGCGCCTGCCCAAGGGCCGTCAGCGGGCGGAGTTCAGCCCCCCCAAGCGACAGCGGTTCGCTGCATCACGCTGAAACGCTTGATCCCGGTTCAGCGACGCCAGGGGAGTCAGTTGAGCCAGTTGACTACCTCCATGCAGGCTGCGGCATTCATCTCAAGACTTACGATCTCGATCAAGACCCTCAAGGCGTGTCAAGGTTGAAGCGCGCTCGCCAGTGCCTACAAACTGGGCGAGCCGCAGCTTCCGCTGGTGTATGGACTGAACACTACGGCTTCGTCGATTGCGACTCGCGGTATATGGCAAGCTCCGCGTTTCTACGGAGTTGCCTTGACTGGGGTCTTCACCCCGGAAGGCTGTCCGCGGTGTGCCAAGGCGAAGGAATACCTGCCGCGCTTTACCCAACGATATCCCGGAATTCAGGTACAGGTCTATGAAGTGCTGTCGGATCCCCAATCCAATCAGCGTTTCGTCGATCTGGCCGCCCGGCATCGCGTGGGTGGAGTCAGCTATCCAGGTTTTTGGCTCTGCCAGCACTTAGTGATTGGCTTTGACGATGAAAAGGGGACGGCAACCCGACTGGACGAGATCCTCAGTCGCTGGACCTTCGCCTGCAAGCTCGCAGCCGCCGAACCGCATGGTCGCGGACGCGAGCTTCGTGAGAGTTTGAGCGCCAGCGGGCGGTTGTGCGCTGGCCGGAACGACAGCCCAAAGCTGACTGGGGTCAAGCTGCAATCTCTCGCATCGGTGCAAGGCGACGGCGAGCAAGAGCCACCCTCTTTGCCAATCGGTAACAACGATTCTCAAGAGCAAGCAGTCAGTCAAAGCGACCATTCGCTGCCGCTGCCCAGCGATGCCCAAGAGACGGCTTACCCTGCGGGTGAACAAGTGCCGGATCCCGAGGCAATTAAGATTTCTTGGCTCGGTCGCTTCAGCGTCCAAGAGCTTGGCACTGGCGCAGGGAGAGGATGTTTTCCAGCTCAGTGACCGAGCGCTCGCGCCCCGCCAGCAGACAGAGCAGGAGGAGCCGCGTCTCGTGCGCCAGGGCCTTGAGAAAATCGCTCGCCTGACGGGCGTTGCGCAGGATCGTCTCAAATTCGCGCGCGTTGCTCAGCTCAACTTCCAGGTGCTCTGGAAGGCTCGGGACATTTTTGGAAGTTGTCATCCTGGTTACCGTCTCATTTCGCTTTTTATCGCGCCCTCGTCCATGCAGCCGCCCAACTCAAATACGCTGGCGCCGGCTGTCCAGACCGCGGCCTTTTGGCCCGCATCGCACATTTTCGCTCGCTGTGCCGATCACGCGAAAGTGACCGCATCAATATATATGAATTTCATTATAATTACCACCCTTAGAACCGTTACCCCGTAAAATCGCCCCCAGAACCCCTTTGACACACAGCGGATGGGAACACAATCGACAATGCCGGACATCACCTATACGCGCCGCGCGCTGCTCGCGGCCGCAGCCGCCTTTTGCACCTTCCCTCCCGCCGCCGCAACCGCCGCGCAGGAACCGTCCTGCCGATTTTCACAGCGAGCCGTGGCTCCTCCGCAGTTTCCTGGACCTGCGTGAAGATTTCGGCAACGCCGCCAAGGCGGGCAAAAACTTCGCTATCCTATGGGAAATGCAGGGCTGCCCCTATTGCAAACTGCTGCATACCGTGAATTTCAAAGACGCCAGAATTTCCAGCTATATCCAAGACAATTTCGACGTCCTGCAACTCGATCTCCTCGGGTCGCGGGAAGTTACGGATTTCGACGGTGAGAAGCTGCCCGAAAAACTCCTAGCCGCCAAATATAAGGTCAGGTCCACGCCAGTCGTACAATTTTTTCCGGCCAGCGCCGCACGCCGCGCCCAGGAACTCGGACGGGTGGGTTACATAAAACCGGACGAATTCTTCCTCATGCTGCGCTTCGTCCGCGAAAAGGGGTACGAAAAAGGGCCGTTCGACGAGTGGATGAAGACGGCACGGTAAGGCCGGATTGCCGCCGCCACTTCATCCAGACAGCCATATGGGGGGCCCAGGCAGCCAATGCCAGCCTCCCCAGCCTTTTTCCACACTGACCGCCATCCTCGTCAGCGCCCTCCCCGGCTCACCGCAACTCTACGCAAGACGTGGCGCGCGCCGGCTGACAGCAATACTTGTCAGCCCAGGCAAAAGCGCCTAAAGAGTGCGTGAAACGCCGGAGGGATGGACAGATGCTTGGCCGTTTATACAGTTTTTCTGCCGTTGCGATTATACTGGCTGTGACATTCTGCACACCGGCCCAGGCCCGCAACGAGCCAGGTGACTTCGATTATTACATACTCGCCTTGAGCTGGTCCCCCAGCTATTGCGAAAAGGCGGGCGATCGCGACAGCGGCCCTCAATGCGGCGGGGAAAAAGCCTATGGCTTTGTGCTGCACGGCCTTTGGCCGCAATACTGGCGCGGCTGGCCGCAGGATTGCCGCACGCGGGATCGCCCCTGGGTGCCGCGTCCGCTGATCGACCGCATGCTCGACATCATGCCCAGCCCCCGCCTCGTCATCAACGAATACCGCAAACACGGCACCTGCTCCGGCCTGGAGCCCGAGGCCTATTTCGATCTGTCCCGCACGCTTTATAACAGCGTCCGCATCCCCGAGCGCTTCGCCAGCCCCGCCCGGCCTCTCAGCATTTCAGCCAGCGAAATCAGGGACGAATTTCTGAGCAGTAATCCGCAGCTCAAACCCAGCATGGTGCAAACCGTGTGCGATGGCGGCACGTTCCGGGAACTCCGTATATGTTTCGCCAAGAACCGGCAGCCGAAGGAGTGCGGCGAGGATACAGGCGGCAGAAGCGTGTGCTCAACCGGGCCGCTGGTGGTGCCGCCGGTTCGCGCGGGCCGGTGAACGGATGCCCCGGCGTTGTGCCGCAATCCTGGAAAAACCTTTGACAGCACACCGCTCCCAGGCCGAAAAGCTGCTGGCGGCCTGGCCTGTTATACGGCATAGAGACGCGTGCGGAATTACTCACTTGAGTGAGGCTGTCCGGTTCGTCCAGTGTGGCGTCTCGCGGGTTACCGTCACCCTTCGCGGCGAGCGCCGGCACGGTAATCCGCGTGACATACGCCACACTAGCACTTTGAATCCGCTAGTGTCCCTTATGTCTCCTGATTGCCGTGAGAACTCGCGGCAAATTGGGCGGCAATTCGGAGACGGGACACTGGCCTAGACATCGCAGACCAGCCTATTTTGAAATTCCTCGGGGGGAGGAACAGCATGGAGTTCCAGGCATGAGACGCCGCACTCTGCTGTTGGGAGGAGCGATCGCGGCAGCCGGAGCGCTTGCCGCGCCCGCGATCGCGCAGAACAGACGCACGCTGAAAATGGCGACTGCTTGGCCGGTGGACTTTCCCGGCTTCGCAGGCAGCGCGGAGCGTCTTGCCAAGAGCATCACCGAAGCGACCGGCGGCAGTCTGAACATCACCGTTCAGCCGGCCGACGAGTTCGTGCCCGCCGCGCAATTGCACGACGCCTGCGGCCACGGACGCATCGACCTCTACCACGCCATCGAATATTACTGGGAAGCCAAATCCAAGGCCTACAACTTCTTCGCCGGCGTGCCCTTCGGCATGACCGCACAGGAGATGGACATCTGGCTGCACGGCCTCGGCGGCCAAGAGCTGTGGGACGAGCTTTCCGGGCGGGATAACGTCAAGCCGTTCGCGGCAGGCAATACCGGCATGCGCATGGCCGGATGGTTCCGCAACCGCCTGCGCGGCAAGGGCGACGTTGACGGCCTGAAAATCCGGGTCAGCGGCATGGCGGCCACTATCTGGCGCAGACTCGGCGCCAAGATTATCACCATGCCGGCCGCCGAGGTCATTCCCGCCCTGAAAGCCAAGCGCCTGGACGCAGCCGAATTCGTCGGCCCCTGGCTCGATATGAAACAGGACTTCCAGGACGCCGCGAAATATTACTACTACCCCGGCTTCTCCGTCCCCGGCACGCAGGTTTCGCTCGGCATGAACCTCGACCTGTGGAATTTCCTGTCGGAACAGGAGCGGGCGGCCGTGCGCACGGCTTGCCGGGCCGAAACGGTTCGCATGCTGGCCGAGTTCAACGCCCAGAACGCGGAAAGCCTGGAAAAGCTGCGGCATAAGAGCCCCGAAGCCTTGCAGCCGCTGCCCGTGGAAGTTCTCGTTGCCTGCGGCAAGGCCGCCAGCGACGTGATAGCCGAGGCCGGCCGGGCCGACGCCCTGTCGGCGCGCATCTATCAAAGCTTCATGGACGCACGCACCGGCATGCTTGCCGAGGCCAAGGACGGCGCCGAGACACAGCTTGCCTCGCGGCGGGAATTGTCACCAGGGACGGCCGCCGAAGAGGCCAGCGCCCCGGAAGACCGTTATGAAGCCCGCGAAACGCAGGCAGCCCGGCGCAGGCGGCAGTCCCAGCAGCAGCAACAGGGACAGCAGCAGGCACCGGCAGGAAATGCCGGCGATCAGCAGCAGGGCGAAGCGGCGCGGTCGCGGCGGCCAGTCCGGCGGCAGCAACCCCAAGAGGCCGCCGACATTCCGCAGCCAATCGGGGGGAATTGATAGCGCGGCGATCGCTACGGGACAGAGGTTGTATGTCCAATGGCGTGATCCGGTCACATTTCGCCAATAATGCATTGAATTTAAAGATGCCGTTCGAGCCCCGGCCGCGCCGATGGAAGACAAATGGCATCGTCAGGCTCCGGCGTCCTGGCGCAAATCCGGGCAATGGTCCTCGAATGGAAGACTTGAGGGTTGGGCAGTATGAAAAGGCGAGCATTTCTTAAATTCGGTACCGCATTGGCGGCCGCCGGCGCTGCCGCTACGCCCGCCCTTGCCCAGGGCACGCGCGAGCTGAAACTCGTCTCCGCCTGGAGCGAGTTCGATGCCCTGAACGCCGCCAGCCTGAAGCGGCTGGTCCACCAGATCGAGACGCTGAGCAGCGGCCAGTTGAGCGTGAAAATCGCCTGGGCTGCCGAGGGCGCAAGCCCCTCCACCATTCTCGACACCGTCGCGCGCGGCGAGGCCGACCTGTATTTCGCAGCCGAACCAGTGGCTGGGGCTCCGAAGTCACCCGGCTATGCACTGCTCGGCGCGCTGCATTTCGGCATGCTGGACGCCGAACGCCAAGCCTGGCTCGACGGCATGGACGGCGGCGGCATCTGGCACGAGCTGGCGGCAGGTTTCAACATTGTGCCGCTGGCGGCAGGCGGCGCGGCACCCAGTTCCGGCCTGCTGTTCAAGAAGGACATCACGTCCACGGCGGACTTCAAGGGGCTGCGCTGCCGCTCGGGCGGCACCACCGCGGCTCTGCTGGAGCATTTCGGCGCCACGTCCACGGCGATATCCGAAGCCGAAGCCGCCAAGGCGTTCATCGACGGCGGTCTTGACGTCATCCGGGTCACAGCCGTCACGCCGGACGCCGCGAACCTGTTCGCCGCCGCGAAATTCATCGTCTGGCCGGGCGTAGAGATGCCTGCCCCCCTCCAGGTGCTGGGGGCTAATCTCAACGTCTGGAAAAGCCTGCCAGACGCCAAGCAGACCATCCTGCGCATGGCTTGCGCGGAAAACAGCCGCCAGCAAGCCATCGAGGTTTTCAAAGCGAACGCAGAGGCACTCGCCCGGTTCGCCAAGACAGGAAAATTCCACCCGCGCCGGTTCCCGCCCAAGGTGCTGACGGCGCTAGCCAAGGCCTCCGATGAACTGCTGGCCGGTAAAATGAAAAGCGCCGGCGAGACGGAGAGGCGGTTGCATGCGAGCTACCTCTCGGCCCGCGCCAAGCTGACGGCCTGGACCCGCCACGGCGAGGAGCCGTTTTTCGCCAGCCGCCGCCTGCCCTACCGCTACGGGCAGCCTGTGCAAGCCGCCACGCCCAATCTGCGCGGTCTGGAGCCGGGCGCCCGCATCCCATCGCCGCTGCGCAAGCTGCCCGACCGGATATAGCCCAAGCGGCCGCGAACTGGCCGGCACGGCGCCGCCGTCTGTGTGCGGGTATGTCTGAAATGCTCCCGGACTTTTTCACCCGCAAGCGTAACGGGCTGTCATGGCTCGCGCGGTGCCCTGGCAAACTCGGGCCGGGACGGAGAAACGCCGTTCAGCCGGACAAGGAAACTTCACCTGAATATGGCTCCGCCATTTTGCAGAACTTGATGCACACAACTCGCGCCTGCCCGGCGGGGCAGGTTTGCAGCACAAATCACCCCAAGGCCGCAAAGGCCTTGAAGCTTTGGTATGCCGGATTTCGCCGAAAGAAAAAGCGGCCCAGCCGGGAAGGCCGGGCACGCTGTTATTTCTTAGCGCCGCTTGCGGCCTTCCGCTCCGGCTTCCGCCAAAGCACCGGCCATTTCCCGCGGACGAGGCTGCCGCTCAGGCCGCGATTTGCAGCGCGGGGATTTCCCGGCCGCGCAGATGCTCCTTGACGATAATGTCACTCGGCTCGAAAGCCTCGCGGATCACGTCCACCGCCAAATGCGGTTTCGCCTCACCGCACATGAAAATATCCAGGGCCGCATAGCCGTATTCCGGCCAGCTATGGATACTGATGTGCGACTCCGACAATACCGCTACGCCCGACACACCGCCATTGGGCGTAAAGTGATGCATATGCATGTGCAGGAGCGTCGCCCCCGCCACTTCTATGCATTTACGGAACGTTTCTTCAATGTGAGCAACGTCGTCAAGACGTTTCCCGTTCAAGACGTCGATGATCAAATGTGTTCCTGCGAAACGAACGCCGTTACGCTCGCAGAAATAATCCTTGCGGTCCTCTTCACCCGAATCCGAAGCAAAGAGGGAGTGTTGTTCTTCCGTTTGGGCGGTGCTTGAACCTCGATCCAAGTCCATCCCCAATTGGAAGAGGCCGTCATGGAATGCCATATGGCGTCCTCCCCAACCAGTAGATGTCCAGAAATGAGTTTCTCCGCCGGAAACCGGCCACTCTCCATCCCAACCTGCCGTCATTTCAGTTTTCCGGTGGGCAGTCAGAGAGAGTGCGCTGACCGGAAAACCGGGGCAGCGGGTTGAACTCGAGACAGTGCGGGTATGTGCATCCATCGGCCCCTTATCGCAAGTAAAAATTGACCCCCGGCCGAATTTTTTTGTGGTCTGCCTGAGAGTTGTGTTCAAATTGCTCTGATAGGGCCATATCCTGTGCGGAACACTCGATTTTTCCACCCGCCGCGCCAGCGCCGGATGCGCCCGTTTTCAGCGGAAAATGACAGTCCGGTGGCCGTTCAGAAGCACGCGGTGTTCCACATGCCATTTGACCGCCCGCGCCAGCACCAGATTCTCCACGTCGCGCCCCATGGCGATCAGGTCGCCCGGCGTGGCGGAGTGGTCCACGCGAATCACCTCCTGTTCGATGATCGGCCCCTCGTCCAGATCGGCGGTGACGTAATGGGCCGTGGCGCCGATGAGCTTCACACCGCGGCTGTGGGCCTGGTGGTAGGGCTTGGCGCCCTTGAAGCTGGGGAGGAAGGAGTGGTGGATGTTGATGGCTCTGCCCGCCAGCGCCTCGCACAGGCCGCCTGAGAGCACCTGCATGTAACGGGCGAGCACCACCAGGTCCACGGCCTCCTCGCCGATCAGCTCCAGCAGGCGGGCCTCCTGCTTGTCCTTCGTCGCGGCCGTCACCGGCAGGTGGTGAAACGGAATGTCGTGGCTGGCGGCCAACTGGTAGAAATCACGATGATTTGAAACGATGGCCGGGATGTCCACCCCCAACGCGCCGATGCGGTGGCGGTAGAGCAGGTCGTTCAGGCAATGTCCGAAACGCGACACCAGGATCAGCATCCGCGGCCGCCGCTCGCAGTCGTGGATTTCTGCCGCCATTTCAAAGCGCTCGAATATGGGGGCGAAGGCCGCGCGCATGGCGTTCATGGCGAGCTTCACCGGCGCGGCAAACGACACGCGCATGAAAAACCGGCCGCTGTCCGCGTCGCCGAACTGGGCGCTGTCGATGATGTTACAGCGCAATTCGGCCAGTGTGCCCGAAATGGCGGCGACGATGCCGAGGCGGTCGGGACAGGACAGCGTCAGCACGAACTGATGGGTTTTGGCGGTCACGCGCGGAACTCCCGCGAGCGCCGTTGTTGGGAAACGGACATGGATGCGCATCCTCCTAAAGGCTAAGCACTTTTCCGCCATAGCGGAATTCCGCCCCGCGCGAAACCCCCTTGCCAGCCCGCAGCCAGCCGGGATAGCGGGAGAATGTGTTGAGTCTTCTCAGAAAACAGTTAATCCTGAGCGGACAAGAGCAACGAAGCGATACGAGGAGACGGGAATGAAACAGGCGTTGAAACTCGCGGGGTTCGCAATTCTGGCGGCGGGCATGCTCACAACCGCCGTTAGCGCCGGCACGCTGGAAGACATCAAGGCCAAGGGCAAGCTCGTTGTGGGCACCAAGGCCGATTATCCGCCCTATGGCAGCCGTGACTCCTCCGGCGCCATCGTGGGGCTGGAGCCCGATCTGGCCGCCGACATCGCCAAGCGGCTGGGCGTGAAGCTGGAACTGGAGCCGGTGGTGGCCGCCAACCGCATGCAGTTCCTGCAACAGGGCAAGATCGACCTGATGATCGCCACCATGAATGTCACCGATGAACGCAAGAAGGCGGTCGGTGTGGTCGAGCCGTATTACTATGCCGGCGGCGTGGCCATCATGGTGAACAAGGCGGCTAATGTGAAATCCGCCGCGGACCTGAAGGGCAAGCCGGTGTGCGCCATCCAAGGCTCGTTCTACAACAATCGCGTGCAGTCGGAATTCACCGGCCAGGATCTGGTGGCCTTCAAGGGCGTGCCCGAGAACGAGTCGGCGCTGCTCAGCGGCCAGTGCATCGGCTTCGTGTATGACGACGTGGTGCTGTTGTACAAAAAGAAGGCCGACGCGGAGAAGTGGAAGGATTATGACGTCCTCGTGCTGACGGAATTCACACCAATCCCGTGGGGCGTCGCCGTGCGCACCGCCGACCGGGATGCGGAATGGGGTAAATTCATTTCCGCCGCCATCGCCGATTGGCACAAAACCGGCTTCCTCCTGGAGGAGGAGAAAAAATGGCTGGGTGACAACACGGTCTGGCTGAAGGAAGCGCACGACAAGGCGAAATAAGCACGGCTTCGGGGCGGGGGGACACATCACGATGCTGAGCGAGTGGTTCAAGGCGCTTTACGACAACTACGGCATCAATTTCGTCTACATTTACAACCCGTTTGAGCGCACGCGCTTCCTCTGGGCCATGTGGACGACGGTCGAGCTGTCGGCGGTTTGTGTCCTCGCCAGCATCCTCGTCGGGATTTTCGGCGCCTGGATGCAGATGTCGCGCCTGCGTGTGCTGCGCGCCGTCACGCAAGGGTACATCCAGTTCTTCAGGAATACACCGCCCCTGGTGCAGATGTATTTCTTCTACTTCGCCCTCGGCCCGCTGCTGCCGCGCGTGATGAACGACTCCGGCGTGGCGCAGCCCATCTTCGGCAGCTTCGCCTGGGCGGCCATCTCGCTGTCCTTCTTCGCGGGCGCCTTCAACGTCGAGATTTTCCGCTCCGGCATCGAGGCCGTGCCGAAGACCATGACCGAGGCCGCCGAGGCGCTGGGCTATACGCGCGCGCAGGTGTTCCGGCTGGTGGTCCTGCCGCTGGCACTGCGCGTCTGCCTGCCGTCGCTCACCAACAACCTCGTCAATCTGGTGAAGACGACCGCCCTTGCCTCCGCCATATCGGCGCCGGAGATCCTGTTCGTCGCTGAGCAAATCTGGGCAGATCAGCTCAACGTTCCCGAAATGATGGTCACGCTGTTCGTCTTTTACCTCGCGCTGGTGGGCATCGTGGTGTGGATGATGGGCCGCTGGGAGAAATCGCTGCGCATGCCGGGGTATGGCCGATGAGACGCTCGTCACGCGAAACAATTCTCGCAGCCCTGCCGCCACAGGCCGCAGCCATTCAGCCCGTCCGCTGGGCCGGCTGGGGCGCGGAGGACTTCGTGCGGCGCCTTTGCTCACCGCGCGTGGGGCTGGCCATCCTGGCGGTCATCCTGTTCTCCAGCCTGGCCGGAGAAGCATACGCGCAACTGCACGGCGGCGAGGCGCGAGGCGGCATTATCGCCACGCTGCTGAAATGGGCGCCGCTGATCCTCGTGGGCGGCCCCGGCAAGTTCGAAGGCTTCGTGCTCAACATCGTGGTCAGCATCCTGGCGATGGTCATCGGCACCGTGCTGGGCGTGCTGCTCGGCGTGGCGCAGGTCTCCCATGGGGCATGGTTGCGGCGGCCGGCGCAGGTGGTGACGCAATTCTTCCGCAACGTGCCCTGGCTGGTGATGCTGTTCTTCACCATCGAGCTGATGCCGTTTCAGATGCACATCGGCGGCGTGCTCATTCCGCTGCCCGCCTGGGTCAAAGCGACGGTCGGCCTGACGCTGCCGATCATGGCCAACATCTCGGAAATCACGCGCGGCGCCATCGGCTCCCTCCCGACGAGCCAGTGGGAATCCGCCGAAAGCCTCGCCTTCAGCCGCTTCCAGACCTTCGCGCTGATCATCCTGCCGCAATGCGTCAAGCGCATGACGCCGCCCTGGATGAACTGGTACGCCATCCTGACCATGGAGACTTCGCTCGTCTCCATCGTCGGCGTCAGCGACGCCATGACGATGACCAAGGACGCGCTCGCCGCCGACGGACGGCCGGAAATGCTGATCCCGATGTACGGCATGCTGCTGCTGTTCTTCTTCGTCTATTGCTACCCGATCGCGCGCTGGACCCAGGTTCTGGAGCGCCGTTTCGCCATCGTCACTTGAGGAAACCCCATGGCCTGGACGCCGGATAAGCCGATCATTTCCCTCCGCGAGGTGCACAAGTCCTTCGGCGCGGTCGAGGTGCTGCGCGGGGTTTCCTTCGACGTGATGAAGGGGGAGGTGATCTGCATCATCGGGCCGTCGGGCTCGGGCAAATCGACGATTTTGCGCTGCATCAACGCGCTGGTGCCGATCAACGAGGGTTCGATCCTGGTCGAGGATCAGGAGGTGCACGACCCGCGCGTCGACAAGCTGGCGCTGCGCAAGAAGGTTGGCATGGTGTTCCAGCAGTACAACCTGTTTCCGCACCAGACGGCGCTCGAGAACATCATGATGGCGCCGGTGCACGTGCTGCGCCAAGACAAGCACGAGGTGGAGGCGCGTGCGCACAAGCTGCTGGCGAAGGTGCGGCTGGCGGGCAAGGAGAACGCCTACCCCGGCGAACTGTCCGGCGGCCAGCAGCAGCGCGTCGCGATTGCGCGGTCGCTGGCTATGAACCCGGACGTGATGCTGTTCGACGAGGTGACGGCAGCGCTCGACCCGGAGACGGTCAAGGAGGTGCTGGTGACGATCCGCGAACTGGCGGAGGAGGGCATGACCTGCATGCTGGTGACGCACGAGATGGGGTTCGCGCGCGAGGTCGGGGACCACATTTATTTCACGGATCGCGGTGTGATCGTCGAGCACGGGACACCGCAGGAGTTTTTCGCCGGGGCGAAGGATGAGCGGACGCGGGCGTTTTTGAGCCAGATTTTGTGAGATACGGGAAAAAAATCGGCCGAGGCTTCGCCCCGATCTCGTAAAGCAACGAAAACGACAAGTGGATTCAAGAGGTAGTGAATTAAAGAGTCAAGAGGTTAGCGGTCTGGCAAGACGAAAGCCGATGATGCCCCGGACGACCGCCCTGCCCCTGAATCGGTACGATGCGCGCGCACTCCCCGGAACGTCATACCAGGAGCCGCCGCGAAGAACATGGGACGAACAATCTCCGGCTGTCCAGGCACCGCCATTTTGGAGCAAGGCCGGCGGTTTGTCCTTATAACTACCGTTCCAGCAGTCCTCTACCCATTCCCACACGTTGCCATGCATATCGTGAAGGCCGAATGCATTTGGCGGAAATGAGCCAACCTCGACCGTTTTTCCCGCGCTGCCGGCTGAGCCTTCCGAGAACTGCGCCTGCTTCTTCGTAAGGCTGTCCCCCGTCGAATAGGCGGTGGTGGTCCCGGCGCGGCAGCAATATTCCCACTCCGCTTCGGAAAGCAGGCGATAGAGCTGGCCGGTCTCCTTGGAGAGCCATGCCGCATAAGCTTTCGCATCGTTCCACGAAACATTGATCACCGGCCGCCTGCCGCGCCCCCAGCCTTGATCGCCGGGATTATGGCTCGTCCCCTTCGCCGCGAGACAGGCGTCCCACTCGTCGAACGTCACGGCGTGTCTGCCCACGGCGAACGGCTTGGGGATGGTCACCAAGTGCTGCGGGCGCTCGCCGTCTAAGCCCTCGCCATCCTTCGATCCCATGAGGAACCTGCCGGCGGGGATAACCACCATCTCCGGCGCGAACGGCGCGTCCCAGAAGCTCTCGCCCGAGCCGGGATTGATCGGCTGGCCCCGCATGGAAGTGCCGGTCCTTACGGGGGTTCCCGCATTGGCACGCTCTCCCCACGCCCGCCGTTTGGCTTCAGCCTCAAGGACGGTTCCGGCTTCAGTTTCAGCCTCTCGTATCTGATCTAATCTTGCGTGGAGTGCGTCAAGTCCTCCGGGCGGTTCGGCTAGCCCGCGTGCCCGGCGTTCGGCTTGGGCCGCGGCTTCCGCTTCTAGCTCCTCGCGCAGCACTTGCGCCTCACCCGCATAATACGTCCCCGCGAAATGCCGCTCGAAGCGGGCGAGGCGCGCCGCGTCACGGCTATCACGCACGGCGGGCCATTCCTGGGCTGCAAGCGCCAGCAGCGATGCACCGTTCCCGGCCGGCGGTTCCAGATCGCTGCGTGTCTGGACGGCCTCCAGCGGCGTTTCCAAGGCGAAACTCCTCAGCGATGGCGCGCCGAACCGCCGCCACGTCGCCTCATATTCACCCAAGGCTTTACGGTCGAAACTCGCGTCGCGCCCGATGCGTTCCTCCAGGGCGTCGATGAGCTTATCGAGTTCGGGGCTGCGCGGGGCGCCATCCCAATTGGACAGGTCGATGTAATCCTGCCGCCGGAAGCCCACGGGAAGCTCGCAGGGCTCGATCTTCACCGGGATTAGGATGCCGAGATCGTGGGCGAAATCGACCTCCTCCGCCACCCAGCGCGAGCCAACCGCCTTCGTGCACCACAGCACCACCAGCGCCTTGGCCTCGCGCACCTTGGCGTCGATCTGGAGGCCAAAGTCGCGGCCCTTGACGAGGCTGTAGTCGAACCAGACGGTGTAGCCGTGGCAGCGCAGAATCGTGGCGAGGTGCTCCGCCGCCTTCCTGCGCTCGCTCTTGTAGGAGATGAAGATTTCGGCCATTGCAGGTTGCCCGCCCGGAAGCATTCGGAATATGCGGACTATTGCTACATGAATATTCGCGCCGCCTCAACCAGCCGCGTCAAATCTCACCGCTCCGGCCTAACCGCCTCCACCGCCTCCGCCAGTGGCCGCCGCGCGAGCATGTCCGACACAATCTCCGACGTCACCGCCGCCAGCGTCAGGCCCAGGTGCCCGTGGCCGAAGGCGCAGGTGACGCGCGGCTCGGCCTTGGTGCGTCCGATGCTCGGCAGCCCGTCAGCGGAGGACGGACGCCGGCCCATCCAGCGCACCGCGCCGACGCCGCCCAGCCCCGGCAGCAGCCTGCGGGCCAGCGGCAGGAGCACGTCCGACCGCCGCCAGTTGGGTTCCGCGTCAATGCCGGCGAACTCCGCCGTGCCCGCCAGCCGGATGCCGCCGGCGAGCGGTGTGACGATGAATTTGTGGTCGCCCGCCGCAATCGGCCGGCGCACTTCGAGGCACGGCTCGGGCAGCATCAGGTGATAGCCGCGTTCGGCGGCCAGCAGCGGGCGCACACCGAACGGCGCCACCAGCGGCGGCGACCAGATGCCCGCCGCGACCACCGCCTCGTCGGCCTCCTCCGGCCCCTCCGCCGTCTCCAGCGTCAGCGGCCCGTCGCCGCCGCCCGCCAGCCGCTCCACCTTCACCGGACGCAGGATGCCGCCGAGTTGCTGGAACGCGGCCAGCAGATGCGCGGACAGCGCCGCCGGGTCGGCCGTATGCGCGCTTTCGGGGTAGAAAATGCCGCCGGCGAGGCCGTTGCCGAGGGCCGGTTCCATCTGGTGCAGGCCCTCCGGCGGGATGAACTCCGACCGGATGCCGAAGCGCCGGCGGAATTCAGCCTCCTCGCCGGCGGCGGCCAGATTTTCGGGCTTGCGGAACACGTAAAGCAGCCCGTCCTGGCGGAACAGACGTTGCGCCGCAGCTGTCTCCACGAGATCCTGCCACGCCGTCAGCGAGCGCGTCACCATCGGCGTCAGCGTGTCGGCGATGCGCTCGTAATCGCGCCAGTTGCTGTTGCCGAGGAAGGTCAGGAACCAGCGGGCGAGCTGCGGAAAATCCCGCCAGCGCAGCGTCAGCGGCCCCTCGCGGTCCAGCAGCATGGCCGGAATTTTCTTCCAGATGCCGGGCGCGGACACCGGTGTATTCTGCGCCGTCATAATCAGCGCGGCGTTGCCGAAGGACGTCTGGCTGCCCGGTGTTTCGGGGTCGTACAGCCGCACCTCGTGCCCGTCGCGCTTCAGCCGCAGCGCGCACGCCAGCCCCACCACCCCCGCGCCAATAACCGCGACACGTTTGCGCGGAGCTTTAGCGTTGAGGAGGTGGCGGGGGGACATGGCGGTTACAACCCCAATACGTCGGTCATGGAGTAGAGCCCCGGCGGCTTGCCATGGCCCCACAGCGCGGCTTTCACGGCACCGCGTGCGAAAATGCGGCGGTCGCTGGCTTTATGGGTGAGTTCGACGCGCTCGGCGGGGCCGGCGAAAACCACGGTGTGATCGCCCACCACGTCGCCGCCGCGCAGCGAGGCGAAACCGATATCACCGCTGCGGCGCGCGCCGGTGTGACCGTCCCGCCCGCGCTGCGAATGATCCGCCAGCTCGATGCCGCGCCCCTCCGCCGCGGCCTGCCCCAGCAGCAGCGCGGTGCCGGATGGCGCATCCACCTTGTGCCGGTGGTGCATTTCGACGATTTCAATGTCGAAATTCTCGTCCAGCACCTCGGCGATGCGCCGGGTGAGGGCGGCGAGCACGTTCACGCCAAGGCTCATATTGCCGGACTTGACGATGGTGGCATGGCGCGCGGCGGCGGCGATCTTCTCCTCGTCCTCCGGGGAGAAGCCAGTGGTGCCGATGATGTGCACAATGCGCGCCTGGGCCGCCAGCGCCGCATGCTCGACACTCGCGGCGGGGGAGGTGAAATCGAGCACGGCGTCAGACTTCAGGAACAGATCAATGGCGCTATCCGTCACGCTGACGCCGAGCCGGCCGATGCCCGCCAGTTCGCCCAGATCGGCACCGATATCCGGCGCGCCCGGCCGCTCGCAACCGCCCGCGACCTCGCAGCCCGGCGTTTCATGCACTTCGCGGATCAGCGTGCGGCCCATGCGGCCGGCCGCTCCCATGATGGCAATTTTCATCGGCTCCCCCTTCTTTATACCCGCTCAATCAGCCCGGAGTTTCGTCTTGGCGAATTCGGCGGCCTTGGTAATCAGCCCGCGCGCCTCCGCCTCGTCGCCCCAGCGGACGATCTCGACCCATTTGCCTTTTTCCAGGTCTTTATAATGCTGGAAGAAATGGGCGATGCGCTCAATAAAAATATCCGGCAAATCTGTATAATTCTTGATCTTGTCGTAAGTCGCCGAAACCTTCGCCGACGGCACAGCGATGATTTTCTCGTCCCCGCCCGCTTCGTCATTCATAAAAAGCACGCCGACCGGCCTGCAATTACACACCGCGCCGGGGATGATCGGCCGCTGATTGGCGATGAGCACGTCGATTGGGTCGCCATCGTCGGAAAGCGTATGCGGCACGAAGCCGTAGTTGCCCGGATAGCGCATTGCTGTATACAGCATGCGATCCACGAACATGGTGCCCGAGGCTTTATCCATCTCGTATTTGATCGGCTCGCCGCCCACCGGCACCTCGACGATAACGTTGACATCTTCCGGCGCGTTATAGCCGATGGGGATATGATTGATACGCATGCTGCTCTCCTTGCCCGGACGCCGGTTGCCCCCGGCTGCCCCCTGTTACTGGCCTTGTCCCGCCGCCGCGCCGCCGCCAGCCGTCCGGCTCAGCGAAGCGAACTTCGACTAGTACAGCCCGCCGGAAGTTCGCACCCATTTGCCGCTAGCTCCAGAGCGAACTTCCGGCGGATAAGCTGTACTAGCGCTTTGAGTCTGCTAGTACGCCTTATCCGCAGGAAGTCCTGTGAGAGCAAGCCCCAATTGGGTCAGGACTTCCTGCGGGGCGTACTAGCCGCCGGAAACTGTCAGAGGCAAGGCAGGGTGAAATTGATACGGCTGAAGTGGTCACTACGACCATAAGGACGCACAGTCAACCGGCGATAGAATTATACAATCACAGATAGAAATGCTGTGTCATTCTTTCATGCCGCAGTGATCCGGCTGCGTCAACACCGCCCTTCGGTGCATAGCCCCGCGTCACACTACTTTTTCAGTTACCTGCTAGCTGCTATACGGTTGCAGCGGGACTGGTCAGCAAGGCCGGATTACAAGAAGGTTACACCATGAGCCGGCGAGGCAGCATCCTGCGCATCATCGTCATCCTGGGCCTTGCAGCCCTGTGCGGGTGGCTGGTCTGGCGCATCGCCGGGCCGCGCACCGTCACGGTCGCCACCCCGGCGCGCGGTCCCGCCGTGCAGGCCGTCTACGCCACCGGCACCGTGGAGGCGAGCGTTACCGTGCGCGTCGCGCCGCAGCTCCCTGGCCGCATCCTCGAACTCAAGGCCGACGAGGGGCAGACCGTGAAGGCCGGCGACGTCCTCGCCCGGCTCGACGACAGCGACATGCGCGCAACCGCCGGCGAATTGCGTGCACGGGCCGTCTATGCCGAGCAGCAATACCAGCGTGTCGAAACACTGGTGACGCACGGCTGGTCCACGCGCGACCGGCTCGATCAGGCCCGCGCGGAACGTGACGCCGCGCGGCACGCCGCCAGACGTATCGAGGAACAGCTGGATTTCATGACGCTGCGCGCCGCCGTGGATGGCCGCATCATCCGGCGCGACGGCGAGGCGGGCGAATACATCCCCGTCAACCAGCCGGTGTTCTATCTGGCCAAGGCGGGCTCGCCCCTGCGCGTCACCGCCGATGTGGACGAGGAGGACGTGCCGCTGGTGAAGGCCGGGCAGAAGGCCGTCATCAGCGCCGACGCCTTCCCCGATAAGGTGTTCGACGGGCAGGTTGCCGAGATCACGCCGAAGGGCGATCCCGTGGCGCGCAGCTACCGCGTCCGCGTCACGCTGCCGGACGATACCGCCCTGCGCATCGGCATGACGGCGGAAACCAACATCATCACCGCCGAGAGACAGAACGCGCTGATCCGCCGGTGCCTGGCGACGGCGCGTCAGCGGTTCGGCTGTCTGGGTGGTGCGCGATGGCCGGCTGGTGCCCAGCCCGTGCAAGGCCGGCATCCGGGGGCGCGAGCCGTGTCGAAATCCTCACCGGCCTCACCGATGACGACCGCGTCGTCATCTCCCCGCCGCAAGGGTTGAAGCCCGGTGAAGCGGTGCGCACGCAACTCGCCGCGCCGCTGCCCCCCGCCGCAAACCAGGCCGCCGCACCATGAATCTGGCGCTCTCCATCGCTCTCAGCCATCTGCTGTCGCGCCGGCGCCAAACGGTCGTGTCGCTGATGGGCATGGCGCTGGGCGTGGCGTTCTTCCTGGCCGTCTCCGCGCTGATGCAGGGCTCCGAGGACGATTTCATCAAGCGCCTCGTCGATAACTCGCCGCATGTCACCGTCTACGACGAATACCGCGAGCCGCGCTCGCAGCCCGCGGCGGAAGCCTATCCCGATGCGCTGGTGGAGATCTGCGCGCTCAAGCCGCGCACCGAGGTGCGCGGCATCCGGCAATATAAGGAGAAGCTGGACTTCATCGCGAGCATGCCGCGTTTGCGCGTGGCGCCGGTGCTGTCGGGGCAGGCGATCGTCACCTTCGCGGGCAAGGACCTCGGCGCAACCCTCAACGGCATCGTGCCGGAGATGATGAAGCACGTCAGCACCATCGACGAGCATTTCATCTGCCGGCTCGCTGGAGCAGCTTGCCATCAACCCCGACGGCATCGTCATCGGCACTGGCATGGCCGAGAAATTCCGCGTGCAGATGGGGCAGAACCTCACCGTCGCCTCGCCCGCCGGCTGTGGTGCGCACCATGAAGATCGTCGGGCTGTTCCGCACCGGCAATGCCCAGTATGACGAAAGCCAGACCTTCGTGCTGCTGAAGCGGGCGCAGAGCCTGCTCAACCGGCCGAACATCGCCAACCGCTTCATCATGAAGCTCGACGACCCCAACGAGGCGCCCGAAGTCGCCCGCCTGCATCGAAGCGGCCTTCGGCTACAAGGCGCAGTCGTGGCAGGAGGCGAGCCGACATGATGACGCTGCTGAAGGTGCGCAACACCATCATGTACAGCGTGGTCAGCGCCATCCTGATCGTGGCGTCGTTCGGCATCTACAACGTGATTTCCACGGTGGTGCTGGAGAAGACGCGCGACATCGCCATCATGAAATCCATGGGCTTCCACGCGCGCGACATCCGCCGCATTTTCCTGATCGAGGGCGCCATTGTCGGCACCATCGGCAGCATCGTGGGCACCGGCCTCGGCCTGCTGATGATGTACGGCATCAGCTTCGTGAAGTTCAAGTCGCCGTTCTACTCGGAGGAAACCTACATGCCGATCTATTGGGGCTGGGAGCAGATGGTCATCGGCGCGGCGTTCGCCATGACCTCGGCGCTGGCCGCCGCCTATCTGCCGGCGCGCAAAGGCGGCCGCGTGCATCCGGTCGACATCCTGCAGAGGTGCCGCATGACCGCCGTTCTGCGCACCGAGGGCTCTGACGCGCGTGCTGCCCGGCGAAGTGCCGGTGACGCTGGTGGAGGACATCAATCTCGAAATCGAGCAGGGCGAGTTCGTCGCCATCATGGGGCCGTCGGGCTCGGGGAAATCGTCGC
Source organism: uncultured Alphaproteobacteria bacterium (assembly GCA_963827885.1). Classification (GTDB taxonomy): domain Bacteria; phylum Pseudomonadota; class Alphaproteobacteria; order Rhizobiales; family Rhodomicrobiaceae; genus CAWHDD01. The sequence continues at coordinate 19,750 of CAWHDD010000024.1, forward strand.
TGCTCTATCTGCTCGGCCTGCTCGACATGCCGACGTCCGGGCGGATCTGGCTGGATGGCGCGGACACGGCCGGCCTGACGAGGACCAGCTTGCCGAAATCCGGCTGGCGCGGCTGGGCTTCGTGTTCCAGTTCCATTTCCTGCTGGCGGAGTTCTCCGCGCTCGACAACGTGCTGCTGCCGATGCGCAAACTGGCGCGGCTGCCGGAACGCCAGGCCACGAACGGGCGCGCGACCTGCTGGCGTCCCTCGGCCTTGCGGATCACACGCACAAGCGCCCGAGCCAGATGTCCGGCGGGCAGCGTCAGCGTGTGGCGGTGGCGCGGGCGCTCGCCAACGATCCGCTGATCGTGCTGGCCGACGAGCCGACCGGCGCGCTCGACACCAAGGCCAGCACCAACCTGCGCATGATCCTGCACGACCTGGCCCGCGACGAGGAGCGCACGGTCATCGTGGTGACGCACGATCCGGTGTTCGCGCGGGCGGCGGACCGGCGCATTTTCCTGGTGGACGGACGGCTGCAACCGCCCGAGCGGGCGGCTGAGCTGTTCGAGGTGAGCGTCAACGGGGGGCTTAAGTAGTCGTCGCTCTGTGCTTCGCCCAACCGCTCCTCTCGCGCCATCCGGCGCTCATTACATTGGCGCGGGGCTCCGGTGCGTGAGCAACTGGCCGGAGGCCGCCATTGGCGCCGCGCATGCGGCTTTCACTGCCCCAGGCAGACGTGTTTCAGTTTGGCTTGAGTCTTAGTTATCGTCGCTCTGTGCTGCGCCCAACCGCTCCTTCGCGCCTCCGGCGCTCAATACGTTGGCGCGGGGCTTCGGCGTGCAAGCAACTGGCCGGAGGCCGCCATTGGCGCTGCGCATGCGGCTTTCACTGCCCCAGGCAGACGTGTTTCAGTTTGGCTTGAGTCTTAGTTGTCGTCGCTCTGTGCTGCGCCCAACCGCTCCTTCGCGCCTCCGGCGCTCAGTACATTGGCGCGGGCTTCGGTGTGCAAGCAACTGGCCGGAGGCCGCCATTGGCGCCATCATCCCGCGACG
>CAWHDD010000025.1:0-36624 GCA_963827885.1 uncultured Alphaproteobacteria bacterium
ATTGCCGACGCCGCCGAAGCCGCGCAGGGCGACGGGCATTTCGCTGGAGTTGCTGAGCGCAACCTTGCCGCCGCCGCGCCAGATCCGCAGCACGATCAGGCGGCCCTGCAGATTGGACGGGTCTTTGTGCTGGCTGAGAACGTGATTGTATTCTTTGCGGCAATATTCCGACTTCTGATATTCGGGCGACAACAGCGCGATCATGCGCGCGCAGTCATACCCCTCCTCCATGCGGCGCATGAAAGCGGCGTGGCCGAAGTTTTAGTCCTGATAGAACACCTCGAAGCCCGCATCGCGCACAATCGTCGCGATCACTTTGGCGGCCTCCGCGTCAGCGCCCGCACGCGAGATGAAAAAATCGGCCTGGACCGCCGCCGCTCCGCCCATGTGCCTGCCCCGTGAAATGCATTTGAATTATACGCTGAACTATAATGGCACAGTGGCGGCGAAGAAAGCCGCACATTGGTGCGTGCATAACGGCGGCGGCGCGCGGAAATGCGGAGAAAACGCCGGCTGTTATTTGCCGGGTCGCGGACGGACCGTGCCCGCCAATGACATCTGGAGCCGGCAGCATGAGCAGCAATTCCGCACCGCGTTGGCGAAGACCGAACGTCCAGTTCCCCCCTTGACGCAGTGTGCCGCTGCATTCAGCAGACAGCCGGGATCGAGATACCGGGCGCCGCGCCGCCGGTTATGCACCAAAGGAGGCGCTCAGCCGCATCCCCAGCTCCGCGAACGCGCTCCGCATTGCGGTCTGAGGTGGAGCGGCTTGTCCCCGGTCTCCCGGTCAAGCCTGAGGGCGGTGGTTAGCCGCAGGCGTTAAGCCCCTTCTCGACGATCCAGCGGCATCGGAAAAGGTGCGGTCCGCACCGAAGGGCTCGCCCGCCTCACCGCCGAAACACACACTATCCCGCGACGGCCTGAGCCTAGTGTATACCTCCCTGCTTTGAAGTGCAGCCGACTGTTTGCGGGCTCAATCGGGGCCGGGTATTGAGGGAGGCGCAGCCATAAGTTCGACAATCTCGAACTTCGGGGTGCGCCCACCTCGCCTCGCAAAGTATTTCCAGGTGCCGGTTCCAGCCGCTGACGTGTCGATCGGTATGCCACCGAGGCCAAAGCGTGGGCGACGGCCGGAGATCGACATCATTCACGAAGGGGCAGCCGCTCACGAGAACAACTTCTCCTGATTATTGCCTCCGTATGGTGTCGCAGGGCGTCCGGATCGCACTTCGATTCCGCAGGGGCGTGGCCTCAGCGCGCCTCATGATGCCATCGTTTCCATCAACGCCGACAAAGGCTTCTCGTCGCCATTGAAGCTTTTGACCATTGCGTCGAGCGCCACATCGGAGTCCATTTTCTCAAGGTCAAGCGGGTGACCCGCATTTTCCGCGAGGAGCGCAAGAAAAGAGAACTGTGCGCGCCCGTTTCCCTCTCTGAACGGGTGAATAGCGTTGAGCTCAGCAAGAAAGTGCGCGGCGCCCGCAGCAAATTCGGCGGCCGTTCGGCCTTTCAAGAATTGCTGCGCCTTGAACCACGTGAACTGCCTCTTCATTTCCCGATCGATGTGTTCTGGGTAACAGAACGTGCTGACGCCTTTCGTGAGCCGAACTGTGCGAAATTTGCCGGCCCAGGTGTACACGTCCTGAAAAAGATGATGATGGACCGCTCGATAATGGCTGATTGAAAAGCGCCCGTCCGGGAGTGGTTCGGCCACGCGCGCGAATGTCATGGCGGCCTCGAATTCATCGAGTTCGGACTGATCGGTGATGCCGTGTTTGTTCTCCAGAACGGTACTGCCGGGGTAACAATACGGATCAGGCTCGGCTCGGTACATACGCCGCCGCTACTTGTGCTTCTTGCCGTACTTCGCTGACAAAACGGAGCGGCGCTTTTCCGCCGGCAGATCGCTGGCCCGGATCAGATCAGCGCTAAGGCGCTTTGACAGCGTGATTCCCTCAACAGCGCTGATCTTTCGGAACGCGCGCTGCCCCAGCACGAATTTACCCGTGCTCGCATCCCTTGTGACTTTTGTGCTCTTGGTCATACCTTCATCCTATCACACCGCGTGCCACCGGCAACACCCATGCAGCGCTGGAGCCGGACGCCTTCATTCGAAAGGATATTCCATCCGCGCCCTGCCACCTTCGCAGCCATTGCAAGCGCCCCACGAAGCATCTCGCTTTGGATAGCGGCAAATTCAGGGAGCAATTCGGCAAGTGAGGTCGGCTCATGAAGGGCCGTACACCGCATCTCGTGATCTCGAAGACCGGTCCACCCGTTAGCTTCTTCCGTTTCCTCCCAGCTGCGGCACAACATCCTCTATAACGTAGTGCACGAATTGCTTTCCGAGCTCCGTCAGAACGTACGGTTTTGCATCTTCGAACGCCGACTCCATGGTGCGCGAGGGCGCCAGTGATCTCTTTTGATTTGCTTTTCGCATGAACTCGCCGTTAGTGTTTGTCTCACGCTCCTGCCGAATAACTCCCCCCGTGCTCAATTCCCGTATCAAATAACGAAAAAGGTCCGCCTCGGCAGAATCTTCTCGCGGCCGACGTCCATGAATCCGGTCCCATACGGCTCCGCGTGTAATGCCAGGGGTCTTGTAGATTTCCTTTATAACCAGGAAATGCGCTTCATGGTATAAATCAATCCAATTTATAAAAAGACGGATCAGGTCATCGGGGCATAGGTTTATTGCACCCGCATTCGAGATTAACTTCTTCAGCATATGCCGTTTTTCGATAGTGTCCGCCTCGTCCCAAGATCGAAAAGCTTTTTTCACCAAGCTTAAATATTCTGGCGATTCGATCCGGGCCGCCATATCATCGCCAAACCCGTCCAGGCGATTAATAACGTCAGACAGAGCACTGCTCAGCTCGCGAATCTTTGTCTTATGCTCCTCCAGCCAGAGGCGTTGCAAATCATTGAGGCTTTCCTGATCGGTCTCTGCGCTAAAGCTGGCGGCAGCGCCAATAAGGCTTCCAATCCAGGGAATGCTACTCAGTGCAGCTATGACAAATCTAACGTATTTCTTACGCTTGCTGCCACTGAGGTTCTCGATAAGAGCGTCCTCTGCCGAGACCAAATCGTCATTGATGACGGTCAGGTCAACGGACGCTGCTGACACATTTTCATGCTCTGTCATAAATTTTTGCTACGTCATTTTTATTGTAGCACCATCAAGTAGGTGCATCGCTACACTGCCGCTCATGTGCAGGTTTCTCGGACGCCTGAAACGCTGAGCCATCCACGCGCGCTGACGGCAGGCGTCCGAGAAGCGCCAAGGCACGAAATCGCGTGGGGTTGGGCAGCACCTGGGCCGCGGGCGGCTATGGGGATTTGGCAATCGCTGAGGCGGCGGTGGAAGCCGGCGCCCGGCATCTCGCTGGCTGGTGTGGCCGGCCCGGCGGTACATCGGGCAAGGCTGAGCGGCCAGAATTGACGCTGCGCCATGGATTGGCGGGGGCTATAAGCTGGCTACCAGTCAGTTTAGAGCAAGCGGCGCCGTGGCCGGGCGAAGTCCAGCACCAATCACGATAGGCATTGCGGTTCTGTGGCGGTGCTGACGGCATCATGAGGTGTCGATCCTGACCGGCGCTACGGCTGGAGGACGGCGCCTCGGCTCGCATCCGCGCTCGAAGACCTCGATGACGATCATGCGCCCGCCACAGCATGGGCATGGGTTCGGCAGCACGCGTGCGCGCGTTCATATCCTCGATCATGCGCTGGCGCAGCGGGCTGACCGTACTCGTACTCGTGGTCATGGGGAATTCCTGTCTTGGTTGACCGTTCACGCGACGGGCGGGATATGTGATCGCTCCGGCATTCATCGCGAATCGCGATTTATCCGGGGATCGCCGGAATTCGTCGCAGTGGGTCACGAGTGACGAGTCCACCGCTTCGATATCCCGACAGGTCAACCTCCAACAACGGACGGATGAGGCAGGAAAGCTCCCGCTGATCGCGCTTCCGTGAGGCGCGTCCGGAGTACCTTCGATCGCGCTGATTTGGACCCGAATAACAGCGGTCAGGATCGTGCCACATCCGGAAACTCGCGATCAACGCACGCCACTTGAGATAACGGACGCAAAGCATTCCTGCTTTTCTCTCGAAACCTCGATAGTTCTGGCGCTGGCTTCGACAGCCTTGATCACTTCGGCGTGCACCTCCGGTAGGCGTTGCAGTTCCGGGGAATCGCGCAGGCATTTGATCAGATCAGCCGTCACATCTTTGGGAGAAACCTCGGCGGATTGCGGCGCGGCGTCAGCCTTGATGGGTTATCGAGATCTGATTTCGCTGATGACGCCAATTTTAGGAATGGTATCGTTAATCGCTCTATTTTTTAAGTTTTCTCTCGCGCGTTCGTCAAGTGACGTGCCATCAAATGAAATTGTGAATTTCTTGTTTGGGTGACGCATCCAATATTGAACATCAACATCATCCTGATTTTTTCCGGATATATATTCTCCTTGCATTTCGCTATCACCATAGCGCCACTGAAAATCCGGAAAATCATGAGATAATATATTAAAAACCCGCTCTATATCCAGATCTGACGATATCTCTATTAATATATGATCTATCATTTTGGCTTCCTTACTACATATTCAGTAGTGTCAAGCGGCATAGACTGGGAATATCCAACAAAATTCACATCTCTTCCAAGGGTTTCTGTCCACTTCTTTTGAAATTCTTTCAAATCCCTAAAAGTATTATTAATTTCTGGCGTATCAAACAGGCCGTCCTCCACACCCGGGGCAATCCCATGTTTCTGGAATTCGCGCACCATGGATGGGCTGGTAATGTTCAAATCATAATCCCCTGGTGCTTTAAGATTGGCATCCCAATGGTGCCCAAGCGGCTTTCCAGGATTCTCCGAATAAAAGGTTGTAGATGTACCTCTTAGCCTAATTTCAGCGTCGTGCAAGCCTGCATCCTTCAAAGCCGTATCGAGTTCGCTTTTGAATTGCGTGAACTGCTCAGCGTCCTTGAAGCCAAGCGGCGCTTCTTTGGCCCACATGCGCTCGATGTGTTCGCTCGTCACGCCAGTTTTCGCCATATCTTTGGCAAATTGCGGACTATTGCGAAGCTTAGCATTGTCTTGAGCGCGTTTGGCAATCACGTCAGTTGTGCTTGAGGTATCGCCGCTGACGGCTTCGGGGTTCGCCTTGACGGGTTCCGGCTCCGGCGTTTTGCCGCCTGTATGCGTCCGTGCCCGCCAGACGCTCAAATGCGCTTGAATATCCTCGGCCGTCGCCTTCTCACCGGCAAAAATCGTCATCCGCCCATTGGCGTCCGGCCGGACTTCCACACGATTGCCTTCTAGCGCTGGCGTTCTCACCACAGTTGGCTGATAGGCTTCCGCGACCGCGCGAGCCGCTGCCGCCGGATTGAAAATTTCACCGGGTGTGCGAGCCTGCCGGGCGCCCATGACGCTGGTCAGGCCCCAGAAGCCCATCTGCAACAGCGCCGTGGTCCACTGTTCGGCGTTCATTGAGTTCCAGTTCGCGGCGAGTCCCACGCCGGCATCGGTGAAGGCGGAGGCATTCGTCACGGTGGCAGCCACCCGCATCGTGCCGATTGTCATGGCCGCCGGCTGGCTGAGCCGGCTTTCGGATGCCACGAAACGCGCCAGCGCCGCTTCGCTGCCGAAGGCCCCGACGCCTGTTGCATTGGCTGCGAGCCCAAGCCACAGGCTCCGCGCCGTGCTGTCATGAATCGGATCGATCGATTCGCCATGATTGGCCCGGTCTTTCAGTTCGCCGGCGGTTCTGTACGTTCCCCATGCGGCGGCGCCAATGCCTACGAGCGCAATGCCTAAGCCGCCGGTGCCGATGATGACCGCGCCGCCGGCGATGACGCCGCCAACAAGCGAGGCGTAATCCAGTATTTTTCCAACGGTATCACCGGATTTCGGCGTCTCACCGCTGGAGAGCTTCAGCGATCCGCGCTCATCGGTCTGCAGATGCCCGTTTTCCGGATAAACCATCAGGCCCGGCGGAAGCTGATTGTGCTCTTTCCAATCCTGGAAGTTTTCGTAACTCCGGCCTGTATTGTCCACATACTTGTCGCCGGCCGCCGTCTGCACACGAAACAGGGGCAATTGCACCGGCCCGCTGTCGCGGCTTGAAAATGTCACCGGCAGAACCGTGACCTGAGCATCGGCACCGCCCACATTGCGAATCTGATCGGCGACTTTCTGAACGCTGTCGTGGTAGGGACCCTGCGCATAGAAGGAAAGGTCCCCGGCGCTGGCCTTGGCCCACGCCTGTTGCACCGTTACGCCTTTTGGTAGCGTGGCCGGCATCCCCATGGCGATGCCCACCGTATTGTCCAGGTTCGTACCGGATAGTGTCTGTGCCCCATCCTGGCGGAAGTTCGCGGCATTGGCTTGCGCCAACGGCTCTGCGATGACGGGATTCACCCACGGATCGCCGGTTTGCTTGAGCTTCGCCGCCGTGATGGAGGAATCAGCGAGGATGGTTGCGCGGGCATTCACGCGCGCCTGGGGCGGAATCTGATTGCTGTCGTTGCTACCAAACAACAGTTCCCGGCCTTGATCGGTTCCGAGAATGCCGGCCAGCCGCTCCACTTGCGCGGTCCTGTTGTCTGTCTGAGCGGGGACCATCACCTCCGCCATGGCGCGGGTCATAACCGGACTGGCAGCCGGATCACCGCTCTGCCCCTGCAACGCCCGGCTGGAAATTGACGCGTCTTGCCGGATTGCCGACAACGCCGTCGCACGCTTTTCAAGCGAACCGGCGAGCAGCAGACTCTGCCCTTGGCGTGTGTTCAGGAGGCCCTCAAGCCTGTTGGTCTCGGCAAGCCTCTTCGCGCCGCTTCCAGGAGAGCCCGAATCGCCGGAGGTCTTAGCCGCGGCCTGCTGGAGGAGGGGATTCCCCTGGGCGGGCGCTGTGTCTGGATACCATTCACGTGCCAGCGCCACAGCCATATCGTGCGGAAGGCTGGGGGTGCTGAGGGTGTCCATGGGGATGGTCCCGGCGAACAGGTTCTGGACCACTGCACTGGTGGTTTGTGTATGCGGGGCATTGTTCATCGCTGCCAGCAGCCGGTCACGTGCACCGGAAAGAGAACCAGAAATAGCCATTCTGCCATTGCCCAGGGCCTGAGCGAAGCGGGCGCCATCCTCAGGCTTGAGATTGTTCACCACCTGCGCCAGCATCTTGTCATCGTCCTTGCTGGCCTCCAGGGCACTGAGCGCATAAGCGCGCGCCTGAGCGTGGGGATCGCTGGCCGAACCGTTGCCTTGCGGACGTTGCATGAGTTGCGCTGCTTTGGCCGCCAGGCTTTCCGTGGCGATCCCGCGCAGTTCAGCGTCATTCTGAAAACGGCGGGCGAATTCGTAAGCCTGACCTGGACCAGCACGGTTGAGCGCCTTATCCATGAGGTAGCGCTGCTCGTTTGGTTTCAAGGCGAATTCCGTCTTGTCTTTGAGCGCGTCGTAGACATGATCCGCAGCCGAGGTCTGGCCGAAACCGAGAATACCGCCGCTGGCATCCGAGCGGCGGGCAACCCATTCATCGATCTGCTGCTTGCGTGCTTCGGTCAAGGGCGCTCCAGGGGCCGCGCCGGTTTGGCCGGTAGCGTTAACCTGCGGCCTTGGCGCCATGTTCGCGGAGAACGGCAGGGCTGAAAAGCGCGTACTGGGCAGCGTGAGTTTCTGAGATGTCACCGTATGGCTGGCGGCAAGCCGCCCCTGCTTGGCCGCTGCACCCCGCTGCCCCTCGGCCTGATCGGATTCGTTCTGTGCTTGGAGTGGCTGCGCAGCTTTTTCTTTGAAATTGGCTGATTTGGCGCTTGGGTTTCCGGTTTCGGGCTTGAAGTCAGGCGTTGTTTTGACCCCAGACACCATCTTGTAATCCTCCCAATGCCTTCATGCGCGGCTCATTGCCAATAAAATGGCAAAAGCGATCACTGCGACATATATAGAATTGCATACGCGGCTGAAATGTGGCGGCTTTTTGTCTCCGCAAGTGCGGTTTGCTGGATAGTTACTTAAGTCCGCTCTCGGAAGTTGCTGTTACTTCTGATGAAAATGCAGTGGCGAGGGGCGCGTGCCGGTCCTGCCGGGGCAGGTCATATGAGGGACGAACAAGCGCAGCGGATTCGGCCACATCTGAAATTTGGGAGGGAGTGATGAAAGCAAACAACGATTTGGGCTGGCCGTTGCGCGGCTGGCTGATCTTCATGATCCTTGCCAATGGCTGGAGCCTTTTCCGCACCTACGAAATCATCAGCGATCTCGTACGGCATGCCGATCCACGATGGGATGACCGCCTGTGGTGGGCGCTCCCCGTTCTGACCGCGGTGGGATGTGTGAGCATCCTGGCGCTGGCCGCCATATGGCTGCGATGGAAGGCTGGAGCCTATGCCCTCGCGCTTGTTTCGGTCACGGCAGTTGCGATTGACATTTACATCGGTGTTCCCGCAACGCCGATCCTTGTTAGTCTTGCCGGCCTAGCCGTTTTGGCGGTCTTGCTGCAGTCGCGTTGGTGGCTTTTCCGGTGAAGGTCCCGGCCGCATTTTCTTCCATATACGCGGCGAAACGGGGCGGGCACGCGAACAGCTGCCGTTGCGTGATCTTGTTCAGGCGCAGGGGCCGCTGAACGCCGTGCACCGTTCATCGGCTGCCGCCGAAATGCAGCCAGGATGGTCCGTAAAGGAGAGGAATTTTCATCCGGCTCCAATACGCGCAGCTTCAGCATCGGTGCATAACCGGCGGCGCAGAGGCTCAACGTCGAGCGCCTGGTTATCTGCTGAATGCAGCGGCTTACGCTAGAAATGGCAGCAATGGCCAGGTGCGCATCCGCGAACAGGCAAATTCATTGATGCACCGTGTCCGGGGCCGAGGTGCACGGACCGCTGCCACGAACACGGCTGAGCCATGTTGTTGCGAGATCAACCGTTTGCCGCAGCGGCATATGGCGGCAGTCAGCCGAACCGGCACGGCCCGCTTTCACCACGCCCTGTGCGAAAAGCCACTCGCCGATGGCTGGGAAGGGCTCCACATCCAGAGGCTGCGTCTGATAGGTTATCCAGCGGCGCATGCCGTCTACCAGCACCGGCGCCCCCTCGATCTCCGGAACGGCGCCGGGGCAGGCGCGGTATTCGGCAAGGTGGAAGGCCGTACAACACTTGTAACCCACGCCCAACAGCAAGATGTCCGCATTCAGTTCGTAAAGTCTGGCAAGCGGTGAGGCTTCGCCGAAAGGCTGCTCCAGGGCATGGTCCTTCGTTATGCGCGGCGCCTGCGGACCAAATGCTGCGAAAGAGCAAGTGGGGTGCAAGCTACGCTGAACCTGAGGCCAAGTGCGAAAAAGCTCGGGAATTCTGCCCATGCCACGCGTGGGTGTCCTGGCGGGATCGAAAGCCGGCATGGTGGCGCGAATGGTTTCGATCCATTCGGGTGGCACGGGAGGCGCGCACCATTTGGCAGGGTCGCTCAAGTCCGCAGAGTGGGTTGGCGTCACCAGTGTCCCCTGGGGGCCAAGAACATCCAGTAGCGCGTCAATCACCGTCTGCGCTCCGCCGGCAACCCAGCCTAACGCACTCAACGAGGAGTGGACGAGGAGAACACCGCCGGCGCGGATGCCGAGAGCGCGGAAATCCTCCGCCAGGGTTACGCGTGTTCTCGGAGATGGGGCCAAAATAATGGCGTCTTGCTCGCTCATCAGCGCACCGCGTAAACGAAGTCAACCGAACCGGCGAAAAGGAATAGCAGCTCTGGCGGGAGGAATAGGCGGCTCCGCAACCGTTCTGACCGGGAAGGCCGGCAGTTCCGTGCCCCCTCAATGCGGCGCCTGTGCGGGCAAAGCGGCGATCACGTCAGTCTTGGCAAAGTCGCTTCCTTTGAACAGCAGCGGCGCCTTGCGGGATATCGCGAGCGCGTAGGATGCGCAATCGCCGAAATTCAGCGCCGCCGGATGCCTTCCTTTGCCGAAGCGCGTGAACGCCTCCCGGGCGGCACCAGCCTGCAGATTATCGAATGGCACGACGTCGATTTCCGATTTAGCCAGCAATTCATCAAGCGGCTGCCAGACAGCGGAACCACCTTTAACGCCGGCAAGAACCATGGCGGTCTCCAACGCGCTCACCGCCGATATTGCACAGGCATCTGTATTGGCGATGAGGCGCAAAAAGGCGTCAGCCTCGCTTTCCAGACGGAGAATCGCGATGACTGCCGACGTGTCGATGACCATCATGCCGGCAGCCCGTGCTCATCATAAAGGTCCGCCTCGCCGAAGGGCGGTAACTCGGCCTGCAGTGCCGCGCTGCGTTCAGCGATGGTTCGCAGTTCACGATAGAGAGCCTCGGAATCGCGCTGGCGCAGCCGGCGGCGGCGCACGCCGTCATCGATAAATTCCGCGCCCGCTTGCTCCAGCGCGTGCTGGATGGCCTCGATCGTGGTGCGGGCGACCCGTTCAGCGCCGCCCGCAGCTTCGAGGCGGCGAATCGTCGTGGCGGAGACGCAGGCGCGCCGCGCCAGATCATCTTGCTCAATGCGCAGGAGAGCGCGTGCGGCTCTGATTTGCTCTGGTGTGATCATGTTTGCTCTGGTGTGATCATGGGTGGAATGTACCATAAATGATAGGAAGCAATCAAGCGTGAGTTTGACGCGGCCCCGTGAAGGCACAGCCGCTTTGGAGAGGCTCGCGGGCGGTTCTGAGGACAAGGCGAGCGCCTCCTTTGGTGCATAACCGGCGGCAGGAACTGCCGGGCTGAAGCGTCAGCGATCAGGCCGCAAGCGGCTGCTCACGACCTGCGGAAATTGCCTTGATCGATCATCGTGCGCGATCGTTATGCTGCGTTGCAACGAAGGCAGTAGCGGGCCAGTGAGATATGCGATCCGGCGCTTCAACACCCGCAGCCCCCCGAACCTGCCGATGCACCCGCCGCACAGGGCGCCGCATCGCATGCGCAGCTTTGTGCGCCGGGCCCGGACATGGCAGAAGCCGGGCTATCGTAATATACGGCCAAATGGGGGATCGCCCTCACTGACCTTGGCGGGGATAAAAGCATGCTGGCCGGGCTGACGGCCGCCGTTGTTCCTGCCCCGTATCGCTCGATCACCGGAAAACCAGATGGTCCGGGCGAATTTTTGAGTTAAGGCCTGTGAAGGGGATACCCGCTTTTGCAGCCAAACCGCTTAAAGGTTAGAGGGCAGGCCGGAACCCGCCCTCCACTTGCTCAAATCACCACGCGCCCGTCACTCCACGATCCGCGTCACGACGCCGTGGCCGACGGTACGGTTGCCCTCGCGGATGGCGAAGCGGGTGCGCTCCTCCACCGCGACCAGCTTCTGCAACTCCACCGTCAGCGCCACATTGTCGCCCGGCATCACCATCTCCGTGCCCGCGTTCAGCGCCACGATGCCGGTGACATCGGTGGTGCGGAAGTAGAACTGCGGCCGGTAGTTGCCGAAAAACGGCGTATGCCGCATATTGTTTTGATCGGGGTTAAAGCGATGATGATTTACACTGCTATATTTTGAGTCTGGGATCGTGGGGGTGCGTGGTGACTAATGTAAATCCACCAAGCCTTGGTGGCGAAGCCGACCCAAATTTTTGGTATTTCAAAAATGCCGATGAAGATGGCCCGCTTCCAAATCCGGTCGGGCATACTTTTCCCTTGGTGACCCACGACTTTAACGGTCGCTGGCGTTTGGTTGGCACCGGTTTCTATATCAGCAGCGATGGGCTGTTTATCACCGCTCGCCACGTTATCAGCGAGGTGTTGCATGATGGACGACAGATTGCTCCGTTAGTAATTTTGCATCCGCGATCCGATACCGGCTTATTTGGTCCGTCTGACGTGCTTTACCGTCCAATCATGCAATGCTGCGGCCCTATGCCAATGGAACTCCGCCGCATGACCGGCTTGGCGAGATCTTCGCGGCGCTCGACGCTGAAGCGTTCCAGCGCTGCTTCGTTTCCTGGGTCTCCGCCATCACCAAAATTCCAGCGGAAGTCATTGCCATCGATGGCAAAACCTCCCGGCGCTCCTTCACGAAAAAGGGCGCCAACGATGCAATCCACATTGTTTCGGCCTTTGCGGCCCAGCAGCGCCTAGTGCAGTGACGCAGACACTTGATTCACCCTGGCGGCGAACTCGAAAATCAAGTGTCTGCGTCGTAAACTGCACTAGAATCAATAAGTTGCTAGTGCTCTTTATGGCGCAAACATTTGGTCTCGGCCTAGCCGCAAGGTGCACCAAATGTTTGCGCCAGAGCACTAGTGCTGGGACAAACGAAGGTGGACGAGAAGTCCAATGAGATCGTTGCCATCCCCAGGCTCTTGGCCATGCTTTCCCTCGAAGGCGCCATCGTGACCATCGATGCGATGGGCTGCCAGAAAGAAATTGCCAGGCAGATCCTGGACAAAGGAGCGGACTACATTTTCGCCCTCAAAGGCAACCAGGGCACTTTACGCGCGGATGTTGAGTTGTTTGCCATGGAGCAGAAGGCTAACGGCTTCAAGGATACAGCGGTCAGCCGCCACGAGACCGTGGACGGCGATCATGGGCGGATCGAAACGCGCGTATATACTGTGTTCCATGACATCTCCTGGCTTAAGGAGCGGCACGATTGGCCGGGGTTGAACGCCATCGTGATGGTGGAGAGCTCGCGCGAAATTGGCGCCAAAATCGAGACGGAAACCCGGTTCTACATCACTTCGCTCAAAGACCCGGCGGACCGGATCGCCAACGCCATCCGGTCCCATTGGGCGATAGAGAACAGTCTACACTGGGTGATGGACATGGTGTTCCGCGATGACGATTGCCGGGTGATCAACGCCGCGTCGTTTGTGCCGTAAAAGCCAAACTATCCAGAGGTTGATGCCGCAAGCCCGGCTCGACAGCCCTCCGAATCTCCGGTAGGCGCTTGTCATCTGAGCACTCAAGTTGCGTTCCGCGCCGCCAATGATCTCTGAACCTCCGTCACGAACCTTCACCCATCTTATCCTGCAGGGTCTGCAATGCGGCCCCCGTTCGCGCCGCCGGCGAAACCATCGGGTGGCAGGGTCGGTGCACACTCGGGCCGATGCGCCCTGGGCTTCAGATGGCCCCAGGGGTCTCACACAGCAACAGCGGTTCGACACTTCTGAAACATTCGTCGAGCTGGAGCACTGCCGGCGACAGGACTGCGCTCGCGCCGCCCTGTTTCGCCAGGGCAGACGCCCGAAGCTCAACCTCGCCAGCCAAATATGCAAGCTGTAGCGCGCCGACCTGACTGCACGCGGTCGCCAGCGAGTGAGCAGGCAGGATCAGTTCGGCTGCGGGCAGCCCCGTTTCCACGCCATTTCGCAGAGCCAGGATATGCATGCGGGCGCCGTCCAGATAGAGGTGGACGTAAGTGCCGAACTTTTGCCCCATGATGGCCCGCACCCGGCACAGCACCGCCGGATCAAGAACGGGTAGGGCATCGGCCGCCGCGCCATTGGGCCGATTAGGCTCATTATCCATGATTTCACCCCTGTCCGCCGGACGCACTGAGCAAATCCCTGGCCGGCTGACCAGCGAAGCGTCCGCTTAGCGCCTTTTCCGCTCTGTTTACCTCAAAGCGGGGCTCTAATCTTTTGTTTTGCCGCAGTTTTTTACGGCAACCGGCATCCGCTTTTCCGGAAAGCGCTCCAGCGCCGCACTTCACCACTCAAGACTTTTGCTGTTGCTGGCGAAGGCCGTCACTTCGTTGCCGATGTCGTTGTAGGCCAACGCATCGAAGTTGACCATGTTGGCCTGGGCGATGCCGCGTCCATGGTTGTCGCTGGCGCGGGCTGGATCGACATGGAGGAAATTGCGCCAGGCAAAACCCTTGCCCTGGTCTTTGACCGTGACTTGGCAGCCCTCCGGCGAGCGCTTGAAATTCACCTCGACAAATTTGTCTTTGAATTCCGGCAAACCGCCGCGCCTGATGATTTCATCGCGCCAGATACCCTTGTCCACCAGCGTGGTTTTCTCGTCATAGGTAATGCCCAGATTGCCGTGTTCCACCGCGTTGTGGATCAATTCGGCCAGGCCGGAAATCACGCGCTCGGCGTCGGGAAAGAAGTTGGCGAGAAAACCCGCGGCCATGTCGGCTTCCGGCAAGGTGCGCAAGCTGAATTTGCAGGACTCGATCAGATGGAAGCTGGCGCGCTGGTCGCTCAGCTCGCGAAACAGCAGTCGGTGCTGGCGCGTCTCGTAGCTGGCGACCGCGACCACCGATTTCAGCACGTCCATGTCGATGGGCTTGGTGAGGTAATAGAACACACCAGCCTCGATGCCTTCCCGGATCTCCTCCTGCCGGTTGGCGACGGTCTCCATGATAACCGGCAGCCAGCGCAGTTCGCGGCTCTCCTTCATCAGCGCCACCACCTGCATACCGCCCATTTCCGGCATGTGCCGGTCGAGCAGAACCGCGTCGAGTGTGTCCTTGTGCTGCCAGATAAGCGCCATCGCCTCACGGCCATTTCCCGCTTGCAGCACATTGTAGCCCTGCTCCTCCAGCACCTGGACGAGCATCATGCGCAGGGCGTCATCGTCATCGGCAATCAGCAGCAGGGGCCGTTCGCCGGAGGGGGTGAGTGCGGATCGCGCCATAGTCTTTCTCCTTAACGCTCGCTCAGCGCATCTTTCAGCGCCCGTTGCACAGGTTTAACCAGATATTCCAACACAGTTTTCTTGCCGGTGATGATGCCCGCCTGCACCGTCATGCCCGGCAGGATCTTCATCTCTTCATGGGTGCCGACATGGTCCTGTTTGAGGATGATCCGCGCCCGGTAATATTTGCCGCCGCCCTCCTCGGAAAACGTCGTCGCCGTGACGAACTCCAGAGTGCCGTCCACCACGCCGAAACGGCCATAATCGTAGGAGCTTACCTTGACCTTGACGGGCTGCCCGACCGCCACATTGCCGATGTCGGCCGGATTGAGATGCGCTTCCACCACCAGGGTTTTGCTGGTCGGCATGATTTCCATCAACGGCTCACCCGGCTTGACGACCGCGCCGATGGTGTTGACCTTCATGCCCTTCACCAGCCCCGTCACGGGGGCGGTGATCACGAGACGGCGCACACGCTCTTCCATGCGCGACACGACTTCTTTCTGCTGCTCCAGCTCGCTGACCGTGCGGTTCAGCGCCTGCCTGGCTTCCAGATAGCGGACCTGGGACGACACGCCCTTGGTCTTCAGCTCCTCCTGCATGAGAAACAGCTCTTCGCCCGTTTTCACGGCTGCCTGAAGTCCATTCCGGGCGATGACCGCCTTGTTCAGGTCTTCCTGCGCGCCGGCGCCGTCGAGCCGCAGCAGCACATCGCCTTCCTTGACGAAGGCCCCCTCCAGCACCGGAATTTCCCTGACGATGCCGCCGTCGAAATGCTGGATGATCTGCGTGAAGCCGAACGGCACCACCTCGCCCGGCGACTGGGTGATTTCCTCGATCTGCGTCACGGCCGCCCAGCCGATGAACAGCAGCACCACCGCCGACAACACGAACGATGTGCGGCGCACCAGATAGGGCGTCGCGCTCTCCTCAAGCCGGGCCGATAGCCGCAGGAACTGAAGCTGGGCTTCGTGAGCCTTGGTGAAATGCGCGTGTGTGTGTGCCGTTGTCATGCGAACCTGCCATTTTTCGCGAGGGTGCCGTCGCGCAGTTTCAGGATCACGTCTTCCGGCGCCCCCACCAGCACGCGCCCGCCGCTGAGCAGGCCGATGGCGCGGTCGCTCATGCGGATGAGGTCGTCGCGGTGAGTGACCATCAGGATGGTTCTGCCGCCGTGCCAGGAGCGGATGCGCTCGACGAAGCGCTTGCCGGTTTCGCCGTTCAGAATGGCCGAGGGCAGCTCGTCGAACAGGATCACCGCCGAGTTCCGCACATAGGCGCGCGCCAGGCCGATGCGGTAGACCAGGCTGACCGGCAGGCTCTCGCCGCTGGTTTTGATCTGCGTGTCCAGGCCGAGAGGCAGGCTGGCGGATTCCTTCGTCAAGTCCGTCACGTCCAGCGCCCGCAGAATTTCTTCGTCGGTGGCCGTCGCATTGCCGAGGCGGATATTCTCGGCCAGCGTGCCGTCGAACAGCTCGGGGATTTGCGGCACATAGGCCAGTGCCTTGCGCAGCGACGAGGGGTCAATCTGACGGATGTCGCGCCCGTCGAGGGTTATGGCGCCTGCCTGCGGCCGGTAAAGTCCGAGCGCCAGCTTGAGGATGGTGGACTTGCCGCTGCCGTTGCCGCCCGCGATGGCGAGCAGCTCGCCGGGTTTCACGGCGAAGCTCAGCCCCACGAAAACCGGATCGCTATCCTTGTTGTAGCGCAGGCCAACTTTGGAAAACGCCAGGTAGCCTTCGATGTGCCCGGGCTTGTTCAACGTTTTGGCGGCCAGACGCTCGGTATCCAGCAGCATCAGCCGGTCGATCTGCTCGACGCTGCGCCGGAGCTGCTCCAGCCTCGGCAGGTTGCCGCACAGCGTCCGCCACGGCGACAGCACCCGCCCGGACAGCAGGAACGACGCAAACAGCGCGCCGCCGGTGATGGAGCCGTCCCAAACGCGGCCGACGCCGACGTAGATCACCGTCAGCCCGCCGAGCAGCATCACCGCATGCGCCATTGCGTCCAGCAGCTGCCCGAGAAACTGCGAGCGGAAGGCGGTCAGCGAGCCTTGCGCCGAAATATCCTGGAACTGCTCGCACCAGATTTCGCTCATGCCGTTGACGCGCAGCATCTGAAGCCGCTCGAACAGCTCGACATGGCTGGCTTGCACGGCGGCGCGGCTGGTCGCGGCGTGGAACATCGCCAGCCGGAGGCGCGAGCCGAACAGCAGCGCCAGCACGCCGTAAAACAGGATCGCCGCCAGCGGGATGAACCCGAGCACGCCGCCAATGATGAACACCGCCAGCAGCGCCACGGCGGAAAACGGCAGGTCGATCAGCGTGAGGAACAGCGGGCTGGCGAAGAAGCTGCACACGGACTCGAACACCCGCAGCCGCGATGTTTGCGATGCCACGGAGGCGCGTTCGATGGCATAGGCCGGCAATTGCAGGAGCTGGGAGAACACGCCGGTGCCGACCAGATAGTCGATCCGCGCCGAAAACCACGCCAGCGTCCGCGACTGCATGAAGCGTAAGAGGCCCTGTATGGCGAGCGCCAGCATCGCACCCGCGCCCAGTGCGTAAATCGTGCGTTCGCCCGTGAGATCGGCGAGACGGTCGTAGATCGCCATCAGGAACAGCGGCATGCTGATGGCGACGGCGCTCTGCGCCAGCCCCACGCCGGCCACTTTCCAGAACAACGGACGGAAGCGGGCGAGCAAATGCCGGAACCAGCCGCCGCCAACAGCGGCCAGCGCCTCCTTTTGCCGCCGCGCGGCGGTGATGCTGTGTTCGGTGAAGATGTAGGCAACGCCATGGACATCGCTGCTCTCAGGCTCAGTGATGGCTCGGATGCGGCGGCTTTTGGCCTCGACGAACAGGCAGGGCAGCAGCCGGGGGTCGATGTCGCAGGCACGCAAGGCGACAGGCGCTCCGTCGAAGCCCAGGCTGGCCATGGTGTTGACGATATCGACCAGTTCCAGATCCTCCGGCGCGCATGGCAGAACCTCCATGAGCCGTTCGGCCTTGCCTGCGTGTTGAAGCCCTTGCAGCAGCGCCCGGAGCGTGCCGAGTTTCGGGTTATCCGCGCTGCTCGCCGGGGCGGGGGCGGGCACAATGCC
Organism: uncultured Alphaproteobacteria bacterium; assembly: GCA_963827885.1. Lineage (GTDB taxonomy): Bacteria > Pseudomonadota > Alphaproteobacteria > Rhizobiales > Rhodomicrobiaceae > CAWHDD01. The sequence goes on from CAWHDD010000025.1 coordinate 17,702, forward strand.
GCTTTCGAATTCATGAAGTGGCATCGCGGTCATGGCCGCGCCTCCGGGGCCGGTACGCCTTCGCGGGCTGGGCGTGTTTCCCTCAGCTTCTGTTCAGTGAACTGTCCGCCATCCAGCCGGTATTGGGTGTCCGCCAGCCTCTGGATGTTCTGATCCTCGGTGATGATCACCAGCGTGACACGCGCCTTGAGCTGTCCCAGCAGGCTGTAGACCAGGTTGTAGCCCGTCCGGTCCAGCGCGCGGTCGGCGTTGTGGAACAGCAGAATGCGGGGCTTCAGGGCGATGGCGCGGGCAAGCGCGATGCGCTGGCGCAATCCCGGCGTGATGGCATCGACATTGCCGCCTTCCAGCCGTGTGTCGTAGCCCTCGGGCAGTGCGGCCACGTCATCGGCGATGCCCAGCAGCCGGCTCATTTCCTGCACGCGAGCCTGCGGAACCCGGCCGAAACGCGACAGGTTGTCCTGGATCGTGCCGCGCAAAATCACGCCTTCCTGCGGCAGGTAGCCGACATGTTCCACCAATTCGCTGGAGGAGTACGAATGCGGCGGCGCGCCGTCGATCAGCACGGTGCCTCCGGTGGGCTGGTAAATCCCCAGCAGCAGGCGGCTGAGCGTCTTTTTGCCCGCGCCCGCCGGCCCCGTGATGGAGATGGCGTCGCCGCGTTTGAGTTTGAGCGTGACGTTATCCAGGAGCTTCTGCTGGCCGGGATAGCCAAAGGAGACGTTTTGCAGCTCGATGCGTCCCTCGCGTTCCGTGGTGATACCGGCAGGGGAAGCGGTTTTGCCGGCTGGCGAGGCGAAAAGCGCCTGGAACTTTTCGTGGGCCAGTTCGAGTTCCTGCCAGCGCGTCCAGAAACCCATGGCGCGTTGCACCGGCTGCATAACCCGGCCCGCCAGCAGCACGCAGGCGATGAGCGCGCCGAGCGTCAGGTTGCCTTGCAGCACCAGCGGACCGCCCGCCACGGCCACGGCGATCATCATGGCGTTGGCGAACAGCACGCCCTCGTCGTAGGCCGCCGCGCTCCGCAGCGCCACGCCATAGTTGGCGCGCGACGACCCAAACTGCCAAGCTTCGTGACGCCGCTCGAATTGCCCTTCCAGCCCCAGCGTCTTGACGGTGTGAATGCCGGTCAGCGTGCGGATCAGGAAGCTGAAGCGTCCCTCGTCGGCCTTGTCGCGCCGCGCCAGGTCATCCCGCAGCTTACGCCCCAGCCGCCAGGCCATGACACTCATGATGGCCAGCAGCACCAGCGGGACCACCACCAGGATATGGCCGATAAAGGCGATGAGGCCCAGGAATAGCAGCACGAACGGCAGGTCAATCCAGGTGGCGAGCGCCTGCCCCGAGTAGAAGTCGCGCATGCGGCCAATGGCGCCGATGCGCTGGATATATTCGCCGATGCCGTTGGCTTCGATGGAAAGCACATCGCCGGACAGCACCTGACGCACGGCATTGCCAGCGGCCGTGTGCTCGAAGGCCGCGCCCGCCCAACTGGTCGTATAGGCCCGGCACACCCGCAGAACGGCCTCGATGACGATGGCGGTGGCCGCGCCCAGGCACAGGAAGTTCAGCGTGCTGGCATGACCGGACGTCAGCACCCGGTCGTAGACCTGGAGCGTGAGCAGCGGCAGCGCCAGCGACAGCAGATTGATGCTCAGCGAGGCGATGGCGATCTCAGGCCAGCGCAGCCAATAGGCCGGGCGTGACGATAGCTGCGCCGTCTGGGGGAGTGTGAGGCGCATCGCTATCCTCCGTGCCCGTCGTGATGGGTGGAATCGTGTTGCGGCATGTTTTGGTCGGGTTCCTCGGCATGATCATTCGCCTGATCCTGGCCGGCGCCCGGGTTGGCGTCCTGGTGTCCGCCGTGTTCGGTTTCGTCGAGCCATGAGCCGCCGCCAGCGCCGCCGTGATCGCCCGATTGCGGCGACGTCACGCTGTCCGTCCACGACGGCCCCGAGCAACCGCCTTCGCCCAGATGCATGGCGTCATGGCCGGAGGGATCGTTTCCATCTTGGCCGTGCGAGTCCTGATGCTGGCCGTCGCCCTCGTGGCTGTCCTGGCGCTGGCCATCGTCCTCGCGGCTGTCCTGGCGCTGGCCGTCGTCCTTGCGGCTGTCCTGGCGCTGGTCATCGCCCTTGCGGCTGTCCTGGCGCTGGTCATCGCCCTCGCGGCTGTCCTGGCGCTGGCCGTCGCCTTCGCGGCTGTCCTGGCGCTGGCCGTCGTCCTTGCGGCTGTCCTCGTGCCCCTGCCCGCCGTCCGGCCCGTCGTCTCCGGCGCGGGAGTTTTGCTGCCCGTGTCCGTTGTCCTTGCTGCTGTTCGAGCCGGAACCGCCCTGTTCCCGGTCTTCCCTTGACGCATCATCCTGCCGGCCGCCGCCGCTATGCCCGTCCCGGGTCTCGTCATCACCGTGATGTTCCGTACTTGCGCCCCTGGTTTCGCCTCCGCCGCGGGACCCGGAACTCGCGCTGCCGCCGGTCTGGCCCTCGCCGCGGGGCTCATGGCTTACATCGTCTCCGCCGTGAGCCTCGGGGACCGATGCATCCGCGTTATGCGGTTCATGGCTCAAGCTGCCATCGGTGCTGTTTTGAGTTTCGCCGCTGTTATGGCACTCGCCGCCTGAGTCATCGTGCGGACCCGCCTGGCTTTCACCATGCGTATCCTGGTGTCCGCCGGTGTCCTGCCCCTCGCCCGCCGGATCACTATGCGCGCCGCTGCCGGGGCCATCGTCCTGCGCATCGGGGTGACCATGATCGTCCGCCGCGCTGGCCTCCTCGCTGTGGCCGGCTCCGGGCGACTCCGTATGTCCGCCGGTGTCCTGCCCGCCTTCCGCTGGATCATTATGCGCGCCGCTGCCAGGGCCATCGTCCTGCGCATCTGGGTGGCCGTGATCGTCCGCCGCGCTGGTTTCCTCGCTGTTGCCGGCTCCGGGCGACTCCGTATGCCCGCCGGTGTCCTGCCCCTCGCCCGCCGGATCACTATGCGCGCCGCTGCCGGGGCCATCGTCCTGCGCATCGGGGTGACCGTGATCGTCCGCCGTGCTGGTCTCCTCGCTGTGGCCAGCTCCGGGCGACTCCGTATGCCCGCCGGTATCCTGGCTTTCGCCGTCCTGATTGCCAGGCACGCTTGTACCGCTGGAGCTTTCATCGTGCGCGTTCTGGTGACCCTGATCGTCCGCTGTGCCGGCACCATCGTTGCCGGCGTGCGCATCGGTATGCGGCCCGCCTTCGTCCTGGCTGCCGCCATGCTGAGCGCCCTCGCCACGCGAGGTTTGGCTCTGGCCGCCGCCCTGGGTGCCGCTTGTCTCTCCGCCAGTCTGATCTTCACCGTGAGGCTCCGTGCCTGAACCACCGGCAGCCTGTTCCCCGCTTTGAGGCCCGGAGTTAGCATCGTGCCCTGGCTGCTCTCCACCGGAAGGTGCAGGGGGCGGACTGCCATCAGTCTGGGCGTCGCCGGAAGACTGGTGACTGCCACCCGGCTGGTCCTCTCCGTGAGGTTCCGGACTTTGGCCGCCGCCGGTATGGCCGTCGCTGTGAAGTTCCGTACTTGGGGTGCCTCCAGACTGTTCCCCGCCGGGAGGTTCGGAGGATGCATCGCCCCCGGTTTGTTCCTCACCGTGAGGCGCGGAAGGTGGACTGCCATCAGTCTGGGCGTCGCCGGGAGACTGGTGACTGCTGTCCGGCTGGTCCTCGCCGTGAGGTTCAGTACTTTGGCCGCCGCCGGTATAGCCGTTGCTGTGAGGTTCCGTACTTGGAGTGCCTTCAGACTGTTCCCCACCGGGAGGTTCGGAGGGTGCATCGCTCCCGGTTTGCTCCTCACCGTGAGGCACGGAAGGCGGACTGCCATCAGTCTGTCCCTCACCAGGAGACTTGTTACTGCCGCCCGGCTGGTCTTCGCCGTGAAGTTCCGTACTTGGGGTGCCTCCAGACTGTTCCCCGCCGGGAGGTTCGGAGGATGCATCGCTTCCGGTTTGCTCCTCACCGTGAGGCGCGGAAGGCGGACTGCCATCGGTCTGGGCGTCGCCGGGCGACTCGTTGCTGGCGCCCGGCTGGTCCTCGCCGTGAGGTTCCGTACTTTGGCCGCCGCCGGTATGGCCGTCGCTGTGAGGTTCCGTACTTGGAGTGCCTTCAGACTGTTCCCCGCCGGGAGGTTCGAAGGGTGCATCGCTCCCGGTTTGTTCCTCACCGTGAGGCACGGAAGGCGGACTGCCGTCGGTCTGTCCCTCACCGGGAGACTGGTGACCGCCGCCCGGCTGGTCTTCGCCATGAGGTCCTGAGGGGGCGCTGCCCTCCGCCGCCTCGCCTTGAGACCCCGTATTTCCAGCCCCGCCTGTCTCGCTGGCGCTATGAGGTTCTGGGCTCGCGCCGCCCCCGGTCTCCTCGCCGTGAGGTACCGGAAGCTGATTGCCATCAGTCTGCCCTGCACCGGGCTCCTGACTCGGACTGCCGCCGGGCTCGCCGCCGCTGTGCGGTTCCTCGCTTGCATCGCTGCCCGCTGGTTCCGCGCCTTTCGAATGCTCGCTGTGTGCCGAATGGCCGTTCTGGTGCTCAGTTTGCGCACTCTCGTCCGGGCGCGGGGTGTGAACGCCTGCCTGTTGTTCCAGCGGCTGAATTGAGGGGGGCCCGGCATGATCCTCCGGAAGCGTCACGTCAGGCGTGATGCCGCTGCCATGGGATGCCGCTGCGGGGTACACGGGCGCCGGGGTATGGGCCGATTGCTCTGTGGTCCCCAGTACCGCGCCGTCCTTGGCAGGGGCGGCGCCATCGCGCACATTCTCTCCAGCGTATTTCGAGTGGGGCGGCGAACTGGAATCCTGATCCGCCGGCAGAAAATCTTCCGCGTTATACGGATTTGCCAGGCCGCTCAGCGTCGGGCGAATCCTGCAACACAGTCAAACGATCGAAAGACTTATGCGCTGCACTAGCTTCCGCGGACGGTGCTTTGGCAGTACCTGAATTATCCTTGGTTTCGTTGGCCATCACGCTACTGTATGAACGGAACGCGCGCTAACAGAGATTGCATCATTGGCGCAGATGCACGTTAAAGGTGAAGTGTTTAAGGGAGTTAAATTCGCCGCTGCGCTTTTTGCGCCATTGCCCTGCGCCGCCATTGCGGCTGCCTTGTCCGCGCCGTCGCTGCTGAGCAGCGTGACCATCCCGCCCGCGCGCATGGCAAGGCTGACGCCATGCAAGATATGGCTCCTGCCGCAAATTTGGGTTGCTTCTCGCGCAGGCGCAATCGCGCTGCCAGGGGCAAATTCCCCAGGACTGTTTCCCTGGAGCATCGCACCGGATTGCCGTTCGCCCCTCACACGGCCACCTAAACCCCAACACCGGATACCGGAAGCGGCGCACCGTTCCGTTAAGCAGTTTCCAGCTTTGCCGCGGCGGCGCTAGGCGCGGTTATAAAGAAAAGTGCGGCAGCGCGGCGCGGACAGTCAGGCACTGCCGCTGTCCTTCTTCGATGCGGGCTGGGGAATTCCCGTCATCACCCTGCCGGCGCTTGCATTGATGCTGCCGCAGGCCGAGTTGCAGTACCGGCGCGGCACCTGAACGCCTACGAGCCGTTGCCGAATATCTCGTGCTGGCGGCGGTCGAGTTCCTGGCGGTAGCGGCGCAATGCGAACGCCTCTGTGACATAGCCGAGCACTTTGCCGCTGCTGCCCGTCACCACCAGGATTTCCGTTTCCCGCGTTTCGAAGGCGGACAGGACGCTGGCGATGGTCTCGTCACCGTTTATGCTGGCGTCCCCTTGTTCGATATAGCTGCCCGCTACCTCTCCCGAACCGGCGGCGGCATGCAGTACGGCGATGTCTGCCAATCCCAGAAAGGCACCGCCGCTGTCCACCACCGCCACCCATTTGACCGCGCCCAGCGGGAAGCGCGCGCAGACTTCGTCAACGCAGGCCGTGGCCGGTACGGTTTTCATGTCGCGGCGCATGAGCGCTGCCGCCGTCGTGTCGTGCATCCAGCCGACATCCTCGCCGCCCAGGATCGCCTCGCCGCGCAGATGGAAACGCCAGGTAGCGAAGGAATAGCCGAACACCGCGCGCACCGTGAGCATGGAGGCAACGACGCCCGCCAGTACCGGCCCGGCCAGGTCCAGCTTGCCGCTGATTTCGATGACCAGCAGCGCCATGGTCATCGGCGCGCCTACCACTGCCGCGCCGAAGGCCGCCATGCCCACCAGCGTGAACAGCGTTATGTCCGCCTCCGCCGCAATCCCGGCACCTGCCGCCAGCCGTCCGGCACAAGCCCCCGTCAGAGCGCCGAGGAACAGCGATGTGGAAAACAGCCCGCCGCGAAAGCCGGAACCGATGGAAATCGACGAAGCCGCGATCTTGACCGCCAGTACCAGCGCCAGAAACGGCAGCGGCCAGGACGAGGTCAGCACCATTTCAGTGCCGCCATGCCCGGAGCCGAGTGCATGCGGCGTTAGCCAGCCGAGGCCGGCCAGGGCGAGCGCGCCGGCTAGCGGCCGCCACATCCGCGGCAGGCCGCCGTGGCGGGCAAGCTGTTCGGTGGCCGTGACGCCGCGCATCACCCCCACCGCCAGCAGGCCGCAGATGATGCCGATGGCCGGGAGCAGCAGGAGGTGATGGCCGCCGGCCAAAACCGTGGCCGGAACCTCGATGTGATAGCCATGGCCGGAGAGGCTCCAGGCCGTCAGCGTGCCAGCCACCGAGGCCACGGCGACCGGCGCCAGTGTTCTCGTGGTATAGCTGCCGATGATCAGTTCGAAGCCATAGGCGGCGCCGGCGAACGGTGCGGTGAATGCGCCGGCGATGGCCCCCGCTGCTCCGGCGCCCACCAGCATGCGCACGTCATGACGCCGCCGCCGCATCAGCCGCCCCAGCTTCGAGCCGATGGCGCTGGCAAGCTGCGTGAATCCGCCCTCCAGCCCCAAAGACGCCCCGGCCGCGCTGGATACGAGGCACTGGCCCGCGACGAATATGCTGTCGGCTGTGGACATCCGGCCGCCGTGGAGCGCGTTGGCCTCGATCGGATCGGCAATGGCACCTATGCGCTGGCGCCACCAGACTGTGGAGAGCCCCAGGAGCAACCCGCCGGCCAGCAGCGCGGCCAGCATCTGGCGCCAGTCGAGAAAGGCGGCGGCACTCAGGTGTTCCTGACCTTGCAGGCCAAACAGCAGAGCGTGGAAATAATTCGCGGCCGCCAGCATTAGCGAGGCCACCAGACCGCCCGCCGAGCCGGCGATACCGGCAGCGATGATCAGCACAGCCCCGCTCTCGCGCAACTGGCGCCGCAGCCAGCGCCGTTCCAGCCGCCCATACGCCTCCGCAGCCGCGATGAACGAACGGCGGCGCCGCGGTATGCCGGTATCCGGTTGCGGTGCGGTTGCCGGAGTATGGGAGGTATTCGGCAATCCAGTCATGGGAGTTCCAAATTCGTCAGCCGGCGCCCCAGACTTAGGAAAGTTCCCGGCCTCCACTCCTCAAGGCTGTGCAGCCCTTGAAGGCGGAAGCGCGGGCAGCGGCTTGGCAAACCGGTCGAGTATCCGCCGGAAAGTCCGCACTATCATTTGGTCAGGATGCGCTCGGTTTTCAAACCCGGCATGAAGCGTAATGTCCGCATTTGGAGAACAGTGCGAGATGCGCAAAATCACGGAAACCGGACACCCGTTTTCACGGAAGGCGGACAGCCATTTTCATCGAAGGCGGACACCCGTTTTCATGAAAGCGGACAGCCAAAGAGCATTCCTGGCGGCGCACGCAGAGGTTGATTTCGGCGTCTGATCATTTCTTAAGCGGTTAACGCCTTTCCTCGGCTTTTGCCTGGGAGGGCGAATGCCGCAGAAACGGTCGGACATGAGACGCGTGAAGGAAGTTTTGCGGCTGGCCCACGAACTGGGCTACTCGCTGCGGCAAATCGGAGAGTCGGTACGGCTGGGCCGCACCACGGCGGGCGATTATCTGGCGCGGGCCGAAGCTGCCGGCGTGCGCTACGAGGACATCGCTGAAAAGGGCGAGGCGGAGATCGAGGCGCTGCTGTTCAGGCAGCCCGATCCGGCGGAATCGCGGCCCCTGCCGGACTGGGCGGAGGTGGCGGCGGAAATGCGCAAGCCCGCGGTCACGCTGCTGCTGGTATGGCGGGAATACCGGGACCAGCACGCGGACGGCTACAGCTACAGCCAGTTCCGCCGACTCTACCGCGAGCATTTGCAGCTGGCGCCCGAGCCGCGGATGCGGCGGACGCTGATGCCCGCACAGATGTGCGAGGTCGATTACGCCGGAATGACCATGCCGGTCATGACCGCGAACGGCGAACGCCAGGCGAGCATTTTCGTCGGCACGCTGCCGTTCTCCACCACCATCTACGCGGAGGCAACATGGACGCAAACCAGCGAGGACTGGCTCGGCAGCCATGTGCGGATGTTCAACGCCTGGGGCGGAACGGTCCCCAAGCTGGTGCCGGACAATCTGAAAACCGGCGTCACCCACGCCAGCTATTACGATCCGGTGGTGAACCAGTCCTATCTGGCGCTGGCGCGGCATTACGAGATTGGCGTGGTTCCCGCAAGGGCGCGAAAACCGCGGGACAAAGCGAAGGCTTCATATTGCACACTGTTCGGTTGAAGGAGCGGTGATGGCGACTTTACGCGCCCGGCGAGCGCCGCGTCCGCCGCAGCCTTTGATTATGGTCTGCCCCTCCGGGATTTCCCAGAGGCCTCGATTGAGACTATCAGTATAGCTCTTGATGATGAGACCTTCACGTCCCCATTGGTGCACAGCGGTTTCGCCGACGTTGAATCGCTCGGCCACCTCGCAGGTGGTGAGCATGCCACGGCTGCGAAGCCGCTCATAACGGCTGGCCAGTTTGTAGGCGGTGCGAATGAAGGCAATTTTCTTCAGATTGAAGGGCTTGCCCTCCCAGGTCTGACATCCGCGCTGGTTCAGGAGCTCGGCGACCTCGCGGTCGCAATGATGATCGAGGAGGCGGTCGACCTCGGCGACGAGGCCGGGTTTGAACTTGCGTATCTGGGCGATCGGCAGCGGCCGATCAAGCGTCAGGGTGCGCGTGGCCCCGCCAGACAGGCGCACATGGGCGGTGATTGTCTCGGCCTTGACCAACGTCACGTCATCGATCAGCAGACGGAGAATGCGTTTGCGCTCGGGCATGTCGACGCGGGGGTCACCCCAGACGCGCGGGAACTGCTCGGCGAGATCAAGGATGCGTTGGCGTCTCTCGGCGTTGAGCACGCCGGCCTGCTCCCTGGCTACGCCGTTCGTAGTCAGCGACAGCATCGGTATGCGTGCGCAGCTTCTCGTTCCACTCCGCCTCGAGAGTGCCGGCGACGAGGCGGTTATCGGGGTCGACCTTCATGTAGCGCCGGCGCGCAAGATCTGCTTCATAGCGCAAGTGTTCGAGGTGCTTGCGGCGCAAAGCGTCTGTCTCGGCGGCGCGAGCTTCGAGCTCACGCTGGACCGCCAGAGTAACCTCCAGTGTCATCGGCGTCATCAGCTCGACCAGCAGCGCGCTGACCGCCGCATCGACGAGCCTTGCCGGGAACCGTCTGGCAGACCTTTCCGCCGTGACGGACCGACGTCTCCTGACAGACATAGATCGGAACTGTCTGACCATGCTCCTGACTATAGCGGACGCCCATGCGCTCGCCGCACAGGCCGCACAGGACGCGGCCTTGGAGCGAGCGCGGGGCCCTTCGCGGCGCGGCCCGACCGGCGCTCGCCGCCAAAGGCACGGGCGTTGTCGGCGAGACGGCGTTGGTTGGCTTCGAAGCGGTCCCAGTCGATGTAGCCACGTGGTGCATGCCTGGGATGACGAACTGCCAATCTCTGCACCTTGGGTATCCGGGTCACGCTCATGGCGCCGTCGGGCAGGTGGCGCGTGCGCGTCCGGCCATACACGAACGCGCCTGCATAGCGTGGGTTGTGCAGCACCTGCAGGATGCGCGAGTGGCTGGGGCGTTGCCCATCGGAGTTCCCCCTTGTTCGAATCCGGTGCGCAGGCGGCGTGGGAATAAAATTCCCTGCTCCTGGAAGTGCTGGACCGTTCGCATTGCGCTGCCAGTGCGCTCGAAGGTCTCGAACACCAGTCGCAGAGCGCCCTGTACCTGTGCGTCGGGATCAAGATCTATTGTTCCGCCGGGCCGATAGCATGAGACCGACCGGCGGGTGCATCTCGAGCTCACCGCGGCGCGCTTTGTTGAGTTGGCCGCCGCGCATCCGCGCCTTGAGGATGTGTAACTCGGCTTCGCTCATGGTTCCCTTGAGGCCAAGCAGAAGGCGGTCGTTGAAGTTGGCCGGATCGTAGATGCCATCTTCATCGAGGATGAGAGTGGTGGTGAGGGCGCATAGCTCGATGAGCCTGTGCCAGTCGGCGGAATTGCGCGCGAGGCGGGAGACTTCGAGGCCCATGACGATGCCCGCCTTGCCGAGCGCCACTTCACTTACCAACTCCTGGAAGCCATTGCGCTTGGCGGCACTTGAGCCGGACTTGCCGAGATCGCAATCGATGACGTGGATACGTTCGGCCGGCCAGCCCGTGGCAATCGCGCGATCACGAAGAGCATATTGGCGCAGTGTGCTCTCGCCATGCTCAGCGACCTGACGCAGCGTCGATTGGCGGACGTAGAGATAGGCGTCGCGCTTGAGATGGCCGGCTTGGATCTCTGAGGTCAGGCATGGGAGGGCTCCGTGACGAGTGCGATGACGATGCCGGCAATGATGCGGGTGAGTTCGCTGGTGGCGGACGATGCTTCGGCATCGCCTGTTTTGTGCAAAGAACAGGCGCCGTCCGGCGCCGGATTGGTGATGGCGTTTACCGGTTCCAACTTGGTGCGGGCCGGCTTGTTGAGCGGCGGCAGGATCAGCCCCTTGAGCCAAGCCGCCAGGCCGCGGCGGCGCACGGTGCCGAGGTCCGTACCGGGAAGCGGTTCGGCGTTCAGCACAGCGGCGCGTAGCCTCGAGGTCGGTCAGACCGGTTGCGATCGAGTGTAGTGCGCCGTTCGGGTCCGCATAGACGATCCGATCCTCCCCCCAATGCTGCCGCCGGCAAACGGCATCAAGTACCTGGCCGGACAAGGGATGAAAGGGGTGCGTGATGCGCACCGTGAGGCCGGTTGTATCCACACAGCCTGCAGTTGACGGCATTCTCCAAACCGCTGGCGGAAAATGGGGTGCTGCAAGTTGAACGCTGGGTACTGGCGCCTCTGCGCAGCTTTGGCAAATTGTGGAAAACATTCTCGACTTGAAATGTACCAAGGGAGCGGTGAATGGCCAACATATCCACAAACCGCCGCTTGTGAAGGTACATCGACAACGGTTACGACGCCTCATGAACGGCGGCTCGCGCCCCAATCACGCTTTAGTCGTTCGCCGACAACCGCCTCCTGTGACTGCGGGCGCGCCCCACCTACCCGGCAGGCTCAATGCTCCGCCGTCAGCGCCCGGAAGCCGCCTTGCGGTACGCAGCAATCATGTCCGGCGTCACATCCCTGTCGTAACAAAGCAGCACGGCGCCGTGTTTGGCATAGGCGCTATGTGCTCCACACCGGCGTCCGGCCCGGTTGATATTCTCAGGGCACGGGCAAGCCCCTGAATATCCCGCCAGTGAGCGCTTCCGCAGAATGCGGACAATCGCCTGATCGGAAAGCGCCTGGCCAGCAGCCGGGGCGGCCTGCTGCTCCGGCTCCGGCACCACGGGCTGCGTGGTGGCGGAGGTTGTAATGAGAAAGCACCTCGCTGGTAGTCGTACTGAAATCGTCAGCAGCGTCTGCTTCTTTCGTTGCTGTGTTTTGGTTGCCAGTGCCCGGTAATGGCACGATCCTGACCGCTGTTATTCGGGTCCAAATCAGCGCGATCGAAGGTACTCCGGACGCGCCTCACGGAAGCGCGATCAGCGGGAGCTTTCCTGCCTCATCCGTCCGTTGTTGGAGGTTGACCTGCCGCGATATCGAAGGGGTGAACTCGTCGCTGGTGACCCATACCAGCCATTCACGGCGTTCCAGAAACCGGACCTATTCGTCTGTGCTCAGCGCTCGCTTTCTCCACGACCACGAATGGCGCCCAATACGCCGGATGAGCCTCGTGCGGTATGCCTTTGCCGGCGAGTGTCAGCATGGCCCGGCGGAACATGTCCCGCGGGTGGATGCCCGTCACGTGCAGCGCCCCTTCTGAACCGCGAAGCCATCGCTGAAGACTCCGTCGCGGGGGAGCGGATCGAGCCCTGATCGCAAATCAGGATCAGTCCCCGGGGTCTTGTGGCAGCCCTGGTAACGGACATTCATTGTGCTGGACCCCCGCCCTACGGTAGCCGCCGCACGACAGCGAATTCCTCGCCAGTCGAGCCGAAATGCGCCGACTGCTTGTCACCGCTCGCACCGCGCATGGCGGTTACGGCGATGCCTTTGACTACGCCGCCATGCTTATCCAGCTCGGTAACGAGTTCTGGCACGCGTCTCAGGAATCCCCTCATTTTGAAAATGGCGCGATTTCGAGGCTTTTTGCCCGTCTGTAGGGGGAACAAGGGTCTCGAAAATCCGCCATTGGCCGTCGTGCGACGTCTTTTTCGACGATTGGGACGCGGGAACTCGCGTTAAAGGACGCGTGATGCGAAACTCGTCACGTTAAGGGGCCAATCAACGGTTGCATTTTAACCCGCAAAAAAATGAGGGGATGGCTGAGGGCACGCGTTTCTCCACATGCGCCACGAGTTCAGTGAGTTCAATCTTGCCGTTGTTATTGGTGTCGCCCATGTGCAGAGCCTCAAGCAGCGCGTAGGTGAAAACGCCGTGGCCTTTGTAGCCTTCGAAGGCCGGTTTGCCGGTGGCGGCGGCTGTCAGCACGGGACGCCCCGTTGCCTCGTGCAGGCGGCCAACCGCTGCCTCGGAGGCTGGCGTATCTGTGCGCGATTTCGTGTGCCCGCCGACCAGCGCGCCTAACTCGCAGGTGTCGAACAGGATGACGGCCTTCTTCGCCTTGATGCGGTTGGCGATCCAGTCCTGCAAGCGCTCCTGGCTGACGGCACGGCTGGCGAGCGCCTCGGGGTTACTTCCGCCCAGGTAGTCCTGCGGAATCATGTAGTAGCGGCCGTCCACCGAATAGCCGTGGGCGGCGGCGTACAGCACGAAAGTGTCGCGCGGGCTGATCCCGGCCGCCATCTGCTCGACGAGTTCGCCGAGCTTGGCGAGGGTGGCATCGGCGTCGAGCGCTTCCACGACACGGACTTCGCTGTACTGCCCGGCACCGGCATCTTGCATCCCGGCGGCGAAGGCATTTGCATCCGCCACGGCCAGGTGAAGCGGGGGGAAAGCCAGTTTTTCCGTACTGCCGGGCGGCGTCCAGCCATTGTCCTCATAGGCGTTGATGCCGATGGCGAGGATGTGCAGCTTCGGCTTCACCGTGTCCGCCGGACCGGTGAAATTGATGGTGGTGCGGGCAGGCAGCGAGGCCAGCAGATTGCGCTTCTCGTAGGCGATGACCTCAATATGGTTCTCGCCGGGGTCGAGGGCCAGTTGCTGCGTCACCTCGTAATCCGGCCCAGACCCTGCAGGCAGGCGCGCGACAGCGGCGGTGACGCCGTTCACGCGCCACTCGATGCGTCCGATGCCCTTGCCGCGATCCGTGATACGTGCGGCAGCGGTGACGATGTCCGTGCCGGACTGGCCGCCGGGCTCATGCGAGGTGATAGCAACCCGTGGAGGCGGTCCGGCATCGAGCACCTTTTCGAGGTTCACAACCTTGCCGGCACGCTTGGCCTCCCCATCGGGATCGTCTGCGAGGGTCTCGCGCACGAGATCGGGGTTGAACAGCGACTGATGCACCTGCCCGATGGTGGTGGCCTCAAATCCGCGGGCAATCGCTAGCATGTCCGTGTCGCGGTGCGAGCTGGCGAAGAAGCCTTTGGGCGTGATCGTGAGCCACTCGCCGGTTTCCGTTGCCAGCATGGTGGCAAGCTCTGGCTCTTTTTCGTCCAGGTGCTCAACATCCCAAAGCCGGATGGTCCCGTCCTGGCTCGCCGATAGCGCTCGCCTGCCATCGGGAGAAAAGGCGGCCGAGTTGATCCGGTAGCTGTGTCCCGCAAAGCTGCTGATCTCGCGCCCGCTTGCGATGTCCCAGAGTTCTCAGCGCGTTGTCCCAGCTTGCCGACAGCGCCAGCCTGCCATCGGGGGAGAACGCAACCGAGGTGACCATGGCCTTATGGCCGGCAAAGCTTTTGAGCTCCATCCCGGATGCCAAATCCCAAAGTTTCAGCGTCCGGCCGTAACTCGCCGACAGTGCGGTTCTGCCATCGGGAGAAAAGGCAACCGAGGCGACGGCCTCCTCATGCCCTTCGAAGCACTTGATCTCGCGCCCGCTTTCCACGTCCCAAAGTTTCAGCGTTTTGTCATTGCTTGCGGAAAGGGCCTGCTTGCCATCGGGTGAAAATGCAACCGCGGTAACGGCCTCCGTATGCCCGGGGAAGCTCCACCCCTGTCCGCTCTCCACGTCCCAGAGGGCCAGCATCTTGTCCTGGCCCCCCGACAGCACGTATTTGCCATCCGGCGAAAAAGCGATCGATTTGACGGTATTCCTATGTCCTTCGAAGCTCTTGATCTCGTGCCCGGTCGCGACGTCCCAGAGCTTCAACAAGTGGTCGTCGCTCCCCGACAGGGCCACCCTGCCGCCGGGGGAAAAGGCAACGGAGCGAACCGTCTGCGCATGGCCCAGTTGCGGTACAACCACGGCTGGATAGCTTTTTTCCGGTTCCGCTTTGCCTGCTTGCGCTGCCGCTGGTGCTGGTTCCGCAGCCGCGTGCACTCCAGGTTTCGAGGCGGCGGCAGGTTCGTCCTTGCCCGCCGGGACGGTCGCGGCAGCATCTGGCTTCATGCCGAGCTTCACCTGGCCCGCCCTTGGACGCCCATCGCGTAAAACCCGCACATTGATCCTCGCGCCCGGCGCTTTGCCGCTGGCGGCTTTCACTGCCCGCGCCGCCCCTGCGACGGGTTTGCCGTCGATTTCGATCAGAATATCGCCGCGCTTCAGTCCGGCTGCCGCGGCAGGCGAATTCGCTTCGACCTTCGTAATGGCTGCGCCGCCTGAAGATGGCAGGCTGGCCGCCTGGGCTTCGTCCCGCGTGAGCGAACGCAGCTCCGCGCCGAGATAGCCCTGCTGGGCGGGCAATGGCGGCTGCTGTGCCTGCGCAGCGGCAAGCATGCAAACCAACGCAAGCGTGGCACCCCACAGCCGCTTGATCAGTTCCAAATTCACGCCGAGCCTCCTCGTCCGCCTATCCAGACACGCGGCAGGCGGACGATATAGCCGGAAATCCGGCGTATATTGGACGGTGCCGCCGCGGCAGGAAATGGCGCTGGAAACTGCAAAAAATCCGCCATCCACCGTTCAAGCTTGCGAGCACCTCCAGAAAGAGATTTTTCCGGGCCGCTTGGCAGACCGGAATCATGGCCATTGAAACCACTGGGCTGCGGCAAATACAAAACAGCAAGTAGATTTCATGTTCCCGCCCCGTGCGCGCTTGTGCATGGCGGCCGGAGATTCCCCAACTGTAGACCTGCGTGGAATTTGGCGGCCAGCCGGCACAATATGGCCACGCTGGGACGCCCAATGACTTTACATCTCGTTAGCGAGGCGTTTGTATCCTTTGACCAGGTCGATATTGGTCCGCACGACATCTTCGGAAAAGCTGGTCATGTCCAAAGGAGTGCGTTTGAGCTGTAGAAGTTCCTCGTCGTTGTGAATGCTGGTGGTAGACGGAATATGGAACCCCGGCGGTACATGACAGCCTTCCACCACCGAGTTGTGCCGCACCGCCGACCCTTCCCCAATTTCGCAGTTGAACAGAACCGAGTTGAAACCGATGAAGACGTTGTCGCCGATGGTGCACGGCCCGTGGATGATCGACCTGTGCGCGATGGACGTGTTCCTGCCAATGGTTACCGCCGCGCCGGACTTGGAATGCATCACGACGCCATCCTGAATGTTCGAGTTGGCGCCGATAACGATGGGGTCCATGTTTCCATCGGCATCGGTCTCGTCAGCGCGGATCACCGCGTAAGGTCCGATGAAAACGTTTTCGTGCACGATCACCTTGCCGCACACAATGGCGGTGGGATCGACGAAGGCGTCCGGGTGGATCACGGGAAGGTCGCCGCTGGGGTTCTTTCGGATCATGAGGATGTCTCGCGTTGCAGGGATGCGTAAGTCTTAGATGGTTGGAGAACGGCTCGTCACCCCAACATAGTTTGCCGGAAGCGGTCAGCCCGGCGATTATGACAGCAATACGGGCCGCCGCTGTCACCGGATGCAACATGCAGCGCCACAGCATGGACCGTCCGTAGTGGTCTGCGTTACCCAACGCCGGCAGGCTCGCTCTAATGTCATAAGAAGACCGCTGCCGCCACGGCCGCATGATCCGGCAGAATTGCGGTGCCGGACGGCCAGATATGCCCGCCACCGCTTTTGGGCCGGTCTGGTTTAAGCCTGTCTCAGCGGCGGCGTTTACCCTTGTGGTGCGGAGCGGCGGTTCCGCCGGGCTGCGGCACAAGCTTGACGGCAGGGCGCTGCTGGCCGGCAGCTTGCCCAAGCCGCTGTTGCAGGTCATATAGCGGCTTGAGCGAGACGTTCTCCGTCAGTGTCCCCTTGTTGTAATACGCGAACGGATTATCCAGATCCCTTATGAGTAAAATCATGTATACTTGAACGAATGTCACGAACATGATGAAGAACATGCTCTGATAAAACGGTTCTATGGCCGTAAAAATCAGCCCAACGCTCAGGAGCAGAGACATGACTTCCGCAATGGCGTAGCCGGACGGATTGAAATCCGTTTCGCGGATCGTATGGACGCGGGTGATGATCCTGCGGATGTTGTGCTGCTCCTGTTTCAGCCGCGCAATGAAATTCGCCTGGGTGAGCGGTTCGAGCGCCAGGAAATGCGCGTTGAAGCCGGATATCCTGGCGGTGAGCACACTGGTGTGCTCCTCCTTGAGGAACCAGGCCAGCGTGGCGGCGAGAGTATCCCGCAAGTGCGCCAGCAGCCGGCCGCCGCCTCGTCCTTGCCGCTCATCGCCAGGATGGACGCCTCGTCAGCCAGCACTTCGAACGAGCAGGCAAGCTCGCCGGGCAGCCGCTCGCTCTCCTTGTAGTCCACCAGCACGCCGGAGATCAGGAAGCCGATGAGGAAGACGTTGGCCGAGATGATGGCTCCGAACAGCGGGCTCAGGGAAAACAGTTCGACGCCGCCGTAATGGGCCGCGAGCTTGGCGGCAACGGCAAGGGCGACGAACGGTACAACCCGGACCGTCAGTTTCCATTTCGCGGATATGAAGGCCATATTTTCACCATTGCTGCGGGTTTTGAAACAACCGCGTGTAGACGGGAAAGCGGCGGGGATCAATTACCTTTGCGCCCCTTTTGCCCATCTTTGCGGCTGTCGCGCTTATTGGCACTGCGATGACAATCAATACAATTGCCGATGTCGCGAGTAGCTACCTCAGTGTGCTCCTGCCTGATTTTGTCCGGCGTATGCGCGTGACAGGTGTAGCACGTCCAGGCGCTCGTGTTGTTGCGCACATGGCAGGTGGAACAGCGCTGGTGGTGATTGCCGTCCAGCACGAAATACCTGGCGTGATCCAAGACGGCCGGCTTTCCATTTCGTCAGCGTGTGGCATGACGTGCAGGCGCTGGCGAGTTCCATATGCGTCTTGTCCTGCGGCGCCTTGTGACAGCCGGTGCAGGCATCGCGCACGGCCGGTTCGAGCAGGCTATGGCTGAAACGCCCCTCGGGACGGTAGCGCCTCGCGCCGGCATGATCGCTGTGGCAAGCCACGCAGTCCTGGCGGGTCAGCTTCTGGTGAAAGGTTACTACCGCGCCGGCCTGCTTGACGACGGGGGCGCCTTTGGTGGTCAGCCTGCCGATGTCCTGCGGCTTGTGGCATGCCGCGCACCGCTCCGATGAAGCGCCGCCGAACGGCGTGTGGCAGGCGAAGCAGTCCGCCTCCAACTGCTGGTGTCCCGCGATCAGCGGGCCGGGGCCGGCCATCAGATGCGGGTAGATGAACGTCAGCGCCGTGAGCGCGAGCAGATTGGCAGCGAGAACGAATGCGGCAATCCGGCTCATCTCCACCCCCAGAACAGGAAAATGCTGACGATGTGGCCCAGCGCCAGCACAACGAAGGCGATGAAGATCGGGATATGCACGCGCCGCCACTGGGCCATGGCATCCAGCATCACGGCATCCCAGAACACGGCCCGCTCGGCCTGCACCCGCCCCATGCCGCGCTCTTCATACGTCTGCCGCCGCCCCTGGACGTGCTCGCGCGCGCGGTTCAGCAGCACCTTGCCGGCCATGCCGCTGATCACGTTGATGGCCATGGCTGCCGTCGCCAGCCACGGCAGGATGGCGTTGAAGTGGATGCCCGAATGGATGAGCACCATCAGCGAGCCGAGCCATGCCGTGATCTCGTGCATGGCGAGCCAGGATTTCGGCGAGCCGGCGGCGAAGTATTTCCGCTTCCGCAGCGAATAGACCAGGGAGACGATAATCAGCAGCGTGCCGGGAATGCCGAGATAGCGCCCGGCCCAGACCAGATCGTAGCTGTGCAGCAGGGAATTGCCCGCCATTGCCGCCGCCGCCAGCAGGCCGGCCAGGAACGTGAACGGGAAGATGTGCCGCAGCCAGAGCGAGCCCGTCATTCATGCCTCCAGGGTGATGCTGGTCTTGGGGGCGCACACGCACAGCAGGCAGGTGCCGGGTTCGGGGTCGTAGCCGGGCGGCTGCTGGTAAGTGATCTCGCCGGTGTTGATCGCGGTCTGGCAGGAGCCGCATCCGCCCGCGCGGCAGCCGGAGGCGACGGATACGCCATTCGCTTCGGCGAATTCCAGCAGGCTGCCGGCGGCGGGACGCCAGGAAATCTGCTTGCGCGAGCGGGTGAAGGTGACGGTGACT
>CAWHDD010000026.1:0-129311 GCA_963827885.1 uncultured Alphaproteobacteria bacterium
GCGTCTTCACCACGCCGTCTTCCACCAGCATGGAATAGCGCTTCGAACGCACGCCAAGCCCGCCGCCAACCAGGTCGAGTTCGAGGCCGAGCGCCTTGGCGAAGTTGCCGCTGCCGTCCGCCAGGAACAGCACCTTGCTGTTGGCACCGGCCGTCTCGCCCCACGCCGAGAGCACGAATACGTCGTTCACCGCTGTGCATGCGATGGTGTCAACGCCCTTGGCCTTCAGTGCGTCGAAGGCATCCACGAAGCCCGGCAGATGCGCGCGGCTGCATGTCGGCGTATACGCTCCCGGTACGGCGAACAGCGCCACGCGCTTGCCCGCGAACACCTCGGCGGTGGTCCGATCGGCCGGACCCGATTCAGTCATGACTTTGAAGGTGACGCTGGGAAGCTTATCGCCGGCGGCAATGGTCATGGTCGTTCTCTCCTTTTCTTCATCATTTGGTATGCGTGCTGTGCCAATGTCGGCATTCGAGCGGAGCCTGACAAGGTGCCAGGCTTCCGGTCCACGCCGCTTTTCCAGAAGGAAGCCCGGCTGGGCACGAAATGCAGAGCATTTTCCGCCGCGAGTCGCCAAGGAAAATGCCCCGGCATGAAAAAAACAGGACGCACGCTCTTCACGGCGGCGGCGGACGGCAGTACTCTTAATGTCATGAAAAGTGCAGTACGACATAAAATGCTAGGCGAGCAATCCGGGTACCTGGACGGCCAGCTCCTCATCGCCGCGCCGGGCATGCCCGACCCGCGTTTCATGCGTTCGGTCATTTACGTGTGCGCCCATACCGCCGCCGGTGCGATGGGCCTCGTCATCAATCAGCGCGCGCCGAATTTGAACTTCGTTAAGTTGCTGCAACAGCTCGATATTCTGGAGGAGACCGGCGACATCAGGCTGCCGTCGGGGATCGGCGACATGGCCGTGCACCTGGGCGGTCCGGTGGACAAGAGCCGGGGCTTCGTGCTGCATACACCCGATTATTTCGCCGCCAACAGCACGCTGGCCATTGACGGCGTCGTGTGCCTGACGGCCACCATCGACATCCTGAAGGCGCTGGCCAGCGGCGACGGGCCGAAACGGGCGCTGATGGCGCTGGGCTACGCCGGCTGGGGCGCGGGGCAGCTCGAAAACGAGATCCACGCCAATGGCTGGCTGAATTGCGAGGCCGACCTCGACCTGATTTTCACGCCCGACATCGACCGCAAATACGAGCTGGTGTACGCCAAGATCGGCATCGACCCGTCGTTCCTGGTGAACGAGGCCGGGCACGCCTGACGGGTGCGTTATGGAGGCGTGACCTCCGCCTGTGCCGGCCCCCAGGACATCAGCCGGTACACCTCCGCCTTCGCCGCATACACGTTCTCCAGCGTGCCGGGCGGCAGGGCCTTGTATACGAAGTTGCCCGCCACCACGATCAGCAGCACCGCGAATATCCGCTTCAAGGCGTTGACGGGCAGCGCATGGGCCAGCCGTGCGCCATAGGGCGCGGTGAGCACCGCCCCAAGGCCGATCAGCCCCACGGCGGGCATGAACACGTAGCCCATGCACCCTTCACCGCACCCCAGTGGCTGATCCGCCGCCACATAGCCAGCCACACCGCCAATGGACAGCAGCAGCCCCAGCGCCGAAGCCGTGCCGATGGCGCGTGCGATGTGGATGTGGCTGGACAGCATCGGCACCGCCATGGTCGCGCCGCCGATGCCCAGCAGCGACGACAAGCCGCCGATGCCGATGCCCTTCAGCGACAGATTGAACACGCCGGGCAGCGGAGCGCCGGGGCCGTCTCCAGCGGCGGGCATGGTCATCAGGCGCCAGGAGGTATGGAACAGGAAGGCGATGAACAGGTAAGTCAGAATCTGGACGTTGATGAACGCCGCCACGAAGGCGCCGGCCACCGCGCCAATGATAATGCCGGGGGCGAGCCGCCAGAAGGCTGCGCCATCGACGCCGCCCTTGGCCGCATGCGCCTGCGAACTGACCAGGGCGGAGGGGATGATGACGGCCAGCGAGGTGGCGACGGCGATTTTCATGGTCTCCGGCCCGCTGACGCCGAAGTAGGGCAGGCAGAACATCAGGGCCGGCACGATAATCAGGCCGCCGCCGATGCCGAGAAGGCCGCCGCAAAAGCCCGACAGCCCGCCGATGGCCACACATATAAGATAAGTCATCGCGCTGCTCCTCCCGTGACAAAGGTTTTCCGCAACTCGCGCCGGTAGCGGCCGGCGTGTTCCACGTAGCGCAGGGCATTTCTGCGGATGCGCTCCAGGTCGGCGGGGCTAAGTTCGCGCTTGCGGCGCGCCGGGCTGCCCATCAGCAGGATGCCGGGATCGTATACTTTGTCGCCGCCTACGATGGCGCTCGCGGCGATCAGCGTATTTTCCTGGATCGTTGCGCCATCCAGCACTGTGGCGTTGTTGCCGATCAGGCAGTTGTCGCCGATGATGCAGCCGTGCACGATGGCGCCATGGCCGATGGTGACGCCGCTGCCGATCCAGACCTCGCATCCGGGGCCGGTGTGGATGACGGCGTTGTCCTGGATATTGCTGCCCTCGCCGATATGGATCGTGCCGCCGTCGCCGCGCACCACCGCGTTGCACCAGACGCTGGAATGGGCGCCGAGGCGCACATTGCCGATGACCTGCGCGCTGTGATGCACGTAGACGCTTTCACCCAGCACGGGCCGGCGTCCGCCCAGCGTGTAAACGGCGTTGCGGTGCTCGAAATCCTCGAATTCGCCGGTGCCGAGGTTGAGGATTCGCTGCGCCGACGGCTCTTTACTGATGTCCCAGGGTTTCATGGCCTCCTGCATCCTCGAAATAGATTCGTGAACCCGCGCCCGCTGGGACGCTGGCCGGCGCTGAAACGCCGTGATTTTGTTGGGTGGTACGCAAGACGGACCGCGGCGAGGGGAGACCCTGCCCACGGATGAAACTGCCGCGACGGAAATTGACCGGCCGGGGAGGCAGGACAAGGGGCCGTGGAGCAATACGCGCCGGACCGCCAGTGAGAGGGCGGCTCGCAGCCAAATTAAGGGATGCGAAGCTTTCGCCAGGCTTACCGGTGCGGGAGCCTTTACGGCGGCGAAGGAGTTATGCCCAGTCTCTTTGCGAGCTGCTTGCGGACCCGGAAAATACCGGACTGCTTATCCCGTTGACCTCACCGCCTTCAACATCTTGCAGGCCGGCGGCAGACTGTCCACGGCGGTGCCAGGGAGGGGTCACAACCGCGCCTCCCCAATCACGTCAATCAAAATCGCGATATCCTTCACCGCCCGCCGCAGCAGCCGCCTCTCCCGCGCCGGCAGCGCCCCCGTTTCCACATAATTCGTGGGCGTCAGGCCGTCATGCGCGTCCTTGAGCTGCTGGCCGAGGATCACCGCCAGGATCGTCCGGTGCGCCGCGATGACCGCCTCCGCCGCGTCCATGCTCATGGCGCCGGCCGCCGCCGCGCCGCGCAGCCGCTCGGGCGTGGAGCGCGCCGCCACGTCGTGCCGGATCGACAGCACGCGCGCGCCGGTGAAAATCGGCATCAGCCCGCCGCGTTTCAAATCGGTGCGCTCGCCGATGTCGGCGCGGAAACCGCCCAGCAGCCCGATGGGCGAGCGCCAGTCCCGCGCCAGTTCCGTCAGCAGCTTCTGAAACACCACAGAGCCGTGCGCCTGCCGGCAGGCGTCGCGCCACAGCTCCTCGCCCAGCGGCGCCGCGCCATGCACCGGCACGCCGTCGAAAAAGATATCGACGTTGAGCAGGTCCTGCGGCCGGGACTTGCGAATCCAGCCTTCGATAGTCGCGTGCCAGTCCTCCAGGCTCTTGCGCCATTTGGCGTTGCGCGCCATGACGCCGCCTTTGCAGTAGGGCACGCCGGCCTCGTCCAGCAGGTCGGCGATGTATCCGCCCAGCTCCGCGAACCACGTGTCCTCCGGGCCGCCCGGCGCACCGCGCTCGAAAACGATGGCGTTGTCCTGATCCGGGGCCAGCACGCTTTCGCCGCGCCCCGCCGAGCCAAGCACCAGCACCGCATAGGACACAGGCGGTGCGCCCCGGCCTTCCGCCGCCATGCGCTCTTCGGCCAGTTCCGCCGCCCGCCTGGTGAGCGCCTGCACCTCGCCGCTGATGAGCGAGCAGACGTTGGACGCATCCACGCCCTCCGCCAGCAGCGACTCCGCCAGCATGTTCAGCTTGGCGCGGGCGGCGGCGAGCGCGGCGGCGTCCCGCGCGGTGTCGATCTCGTCGCCCAGCACGATGGCTTCGCTCGCCCGCTCGCGCAGCAGATCGGCCGGCGTGACCATGCCGGTGATCCGCCCATCCGCGCCCGTCACCGCCAGATGGCGGATGCCCAGCCGGCTCATGCGGCCGATGGCGCGGTAGAGATAGCTGCTGGCGGGAACTGTATGCAACGGCCTCGTCATCAGCGGGCCGAGACGCGGTTCGGGCGCGCCCGGCTCCTGCGAGGCCATAGCCCGCAGCAGGTCGCGCTCGGTGACGATGCCCGTCTCGCCGCCATCCTCCACCAGCGCCGAACTCACCTTAGCGGCCAGCATCAGGCGCGCGGCCTGGCTGATGGTGGTGTCCGCCGTGACATAAACCACCGGCGAACTCATCACATGGCTGACGCGATGGCGGTAGGGGTAGCTGTCGATGCGTAAGAGCGGCTGCCGGCCCAGGAGCGGCGTCATATCCGGCTCAGGCCCCGCGTTCAGCAGCGACGTTTCCCGCATCTCTTTCGCGATCATTTCAGCCCCCGCGGAGATTGCCTCGCCAACCGTTCTTATGCCTTTTCTGCGCAACAGCGGAATCAGTTTCATCCATATATGCGCCGCAGCCAAGGCGTCGCCCAGCGCCGTGTGACGCCCTTCGATGGTAATACCTTGCCATGCGCACAGGCTTTCCAGCGATGTATTCGCGAGGGAAGGCGGTGCGACAAGACGCGCCAGGACGCGGACACAGAGCTGGGGCGGCTGCGGCCATGTCTCGCCGGCCAGACGGCATTCCTTGCGCAGCACGCCCACGTCGAAGCCGGTACGGTAGCCGATCAGCGCCCGTCCGCCGGTGAAATCCCGGAAGGCCGGCCAGACGGCGGCGAAGCGCGGCGCGTCCTGGACATCGCCGTCCCGGATGCCGTGCACGGCGGAGGACACCGGCGGGATGGGAACGCCGGGATTGACGAGCGTTGCAAACGGCTCGGCGGCAAGCAGATCCCGCCCCCGCAGCCTGACGGCGGCGAGCTGCACCACACGCGCAGTCCGTTCGTCGAGACCTGTGGTTTCGGTGTCGATGGCGACCGCATCCAGCGCGATGAGCGGTGTGGAGGGTGAGAATGTCTCCACGGGGTATCCCCTGAAAATTTGTCCCCAGTCTTTTTGCTGGGCGACGCATTCACCCTAGCGGAAAAGCGCCGCCGCGCCAGCTCCCAGATCAGTGTGCAGCGCAGCAAAAATACGTGAAATTTATTGCACCGCAAAATATAACAGCAAGAAAATAGGAATTATAATTCATGTTTTGCTGCGTCGCAAAATACAATCGACGCCAAATGGAAAGAGTGCTTTGCTGTCAGCGCAGGAGTTCTTGTCATCAGGCGTACAGACTCCGTCATCTTCCTGCAATGTGTTTGCCGGCATACCTATTCACTACGCCTAAAGACTCGTTTCGCCTTAAAGACCGCGTGGTTAGTATGGTAAATGCGGGGAAAGCGGATTTTTCCGGAGGGGCGCCTGTCCTTCCCATGTGACGCACCCCCGGCCAAGCACAGTCAGTGCAACATTTATGGGGAGGTGAACGTATGGAAAAAGACAACACCGAACGCTACTGGAATGCCACTAAGATGCTGATGTTCTTCATGCTATTTCTGTGGATATTCTTCAGTTTCGTGATCCATTTATTCGTCAACAGTCTAAATCAGATCACATTTCTCGGGTTCCCGCTCGGCTTCTACATGGCCGCTCAAGGATCTTTAATAGCCTTCGTGGTCATGCTGTTCTGGTTTGCCAGGGCGCAGGATAATATCGACCGTAAATACGGCGTCGCGGAAGACTAGAAATAACGGGAGGAATATTATGTCAACGCCTTCAGGTCAGGCAAAATCCGGCGACTTTATCGCCAATCTTGGAAAGATTTACGGGTTTTATACCGGCGGTTTCTTCGCCTTCGTGATAGTGCTAGGCATTCTCGAGCAAGTCGGCGTGCCGAACAAGTTCATCGGCTACGCTTTCGTGTTCCTGACCCTCGCCGTGTATGCCTTCATCGGCATCATCACCCGCACCGCGCAGGTTTCTGAATACTACGTCGCCGGCCGGCGCGTTCCGGCCTTCTATAACGGCATGGCCACGGGCGCCGACTGGATGTCCGCCGCCTCCTTCGTGGGCATGGCCGGCACGCTGTTCCTGCTCGGCTACGACGGTATCTCGTTCGTGCTCGGCTGGACGGGCGGTTACGTGCTGGTGGCGATTTTCGTCGCGCCATACTTACGTAAATTCGGCGCCTACACCGTACCGGACTTCCTGTCCGAGCGCTTCGGCGGCAACGTCGCCCGCTTCCTGGGCGTGATCGTGCTGGTGTGCTGCTCCTTCACCTACGTGACGGCGCAAATCTACGGCACGGGCCTGATCGCCTCGCGCTTCCTGGGCATGGACTTTACTGTCGCGGTTTACGTCGGCCTCATCGGCATCCTGCTCTGCGCCATGCTGGGCGGTATGCGCGCGGTGACGTGGACGCAGGTGGCGCAGTACATCGTGCTGATCGTCGCCTACCTGACGCCGATCATCATCCTGTCGTACCAGAAATACGGCATCCCGATCCCGCAATTGATGTACGGCCAGGCCATTCAGGACATCACGGCGCTGGAACAGAGCTTCCTGGCGGCCACCCCGCCGCTCGCCACGGCGGCCACGCTCAAACCGCACATCCTGCCATTCCAAACCTACGATCCATTGAACTTCTTCGGTCTGATCCTCTGCCTGATGGTGGGCACGGCCTCGCTGCCGCACATCCTGATGCGTTATTTCACCACGCCGAGCGTGCGTGAGGCGCGCGTCTCCGTGGCCTGGTCGCTGTTCTTCATCTTCCTGCTGTACTTCTCGGCGCCGGCTTACGCGGCGTTCTCGAAGCTGGAGGTGTATTCCAACGTCATCGGCAAACCGCTGGCCGATATGCCTGCCTGGGTTTTCACCTATGGCAAGCTGGAACTGGTGAAGATCTGCGGTGCTAACGCCATAGATCCTGGGGCGATCGCCGCCGCGTGCGGTAAAATCGTAGGCCATACCGGCGTGCTGCGGTTGCAGGACTTCGCCATCAACACCGACGTGATCGTGATTTCCACGCCGGAAATCGCGGGCATGCCTTACGTGATCGCCGGCCTCGTCGCCTCGGGCGGCCTCGCCGCTGCTCTGTCAACAGCCGACGGTCTGCTGCTGGCCATCGCCAACGCGCTTTCGCACGACGTCTATTACAAGATGATCGACCGGAACGCGCCATCCACACGCCGCCTGGTCGTGGCCCGCGTACTGCTGGTCCTCGTGGCCATCCTGGCGGCTTACACCGCCTCGACAAAGCCATCGGACATCCTGGCCATGGTGTCCTGGGCGTTCTCGCTGGCGGCGGCGGGCCTGTTCCCGGTGCTGGTGATGGGCATCTGGTGGAAACGTGCCAACACCTTCGGCGCCGTGGCGGGCATCGTCGTGGGCTTCGGCTTAACGCTGATGTATCTGGTGGTGACGCGCTACTATCCGCAGTTCGGTGTCGATTTCCTCGGCATGACGTCCAACCTCAGCGCCACGACCGGCAAGCCGCTGGTGGACCTCGCCAAGCTGCACGCCGATCCGGCCATTTGGGGGCAGATGCCGGTTCCGGCCACGCATGTGCTGGCCAGTAAGGTGGGCTGGTTCAACGTGAACAACATCTCCAGCGCGCTGTTCGGTCTGCCGGCCGGCTTCGTGACGATCTGGGTCGTCAGCCTGCTGACACCGCGTCCGTCGCAGGCGATGTATGATTTCCTCGATGAAATCCGGCGTCCGCGCGGTGAGATGGTCCTGAAGGAGAAGAGCGCGTAAGCCCCGGCTCCCGGTAACACACAAAAGACGGGCGGGGCCTCGGTCCCGCCCTGACTTTGCCAGCCCATCCAGCCTATAGAATGTTTGACATTGCAAGCCGTGTGCGCTTGTAAGTCCCATACGCAGTGAACCCGAACGGAGCAGCGATGACAGACTGGGTGTTTCAGGCGCCGAACCTCCTACTCGCCGCCCTCATGTACACGCTGATCGGCCGCTTCCTGCTGTCCATCGTTTTCGCGCCGGACAGCGAGAAGGTGATCTGGCGGGTCTTCGTCACCATCACCAGCCCCTTCGTCGGCATGGCCCGCGTCATCACTCCGCAGGTGGTGCCGCTCAATCTCCTGGTGCTGTTCACCGCCATCTGGGTGCTGCTCGCCCGCGTGGCCCTGCTTTTCGCCTTCGCCGGCGCTGGCGTTCTGCCCAAGCTTGGAGCCTGAGACATGACCTCGCACGATGACACCGAACGCTCGGACATACTCAGACGCGATGGCATGCTGATCGGCATCGCCGCCCTGTCGCTGCTCAACGGCATGCATTTCTCGCCGCTGTTCGATCCCGCCTTCCTGGTGCTGCGGGCCTTCGCGCCGGGCTTCTTCGTATCCTCGCCGCTGCTGATGTTCTATGCGACCTCGCTGCTGCTCTCCCTCTCCACGCTGCTGATCGCCGGCATCCCCGCCGCGCTGTTCGAGCGCTTCAGCGGCCGCAAGGAAAGCGACGCCGCCTCGCTGGGCGTCTGGCTGCTGTGCACGGCCGCGCTGGCGCTGCCCGCATTCCTGGGACAAGCCGTCTCCCGCTAACGCACCCCCGTCACCGCCGCACTGTGGAACCGCCGGACGCCGCGCCCGGAGGTGCGATTTACGCTTGCCGGAAACTGGATCTAGGCGCATCATACTTTAGTCTAGTAAGGGCGTCGGGAACGTATCATGCAGCGGGTAGAGGAACTGGCCCTCATATGTGTGGGCCGTGCGTGCGGCTTTGCCGCGCTTGGCATTGTAACTTTCATGTTTGCGCTTTGCACCGATCCGGTCTTCTGCTTCAAGGCGGGCGGAATTCTCACCTTGATGACCAGCGCCATCCTGATCGTGAACGCTTGGCAGGCACCTGGCACACCTTACAAACGCACAGAGCTGTGGCTGATGCTCGCGCCCGAGGAGCGCCCGCTCGACACGGTGGCGCAGACCGTCATCGGCGCGGCGTTGCAGCGGACCTATCTGACCTTCGCCCTGCATTCAGCGCTGATCGCCACCTGCCTGCTGCTGGCGTCTCTGGTGGTGCGAAGCTTTAAATTGCTTCACTAAGTGTCCGCCCGCCGCGTTGCAGAATGGGTTGGGGGCATTGCGCCGCCAGCCGGCCTGATCGGGCTCCTTCGGCACCGATTGGCCGTCCCGGTCTTGCGCCAGATGCGCCCCGCCGGTTGCGAGCACCGCTCTGATCAGCTCGATGAAGCTGCGAGCAGAGTTTTCGGCCTGCTGGCGGGTGGACTGCGGCCCGGCTGCGGCCGCTATCGCACGCTCGCAGCCCCGGTAAAGCGAAGCAGCCTCACCATGCTCCATGGCGCTGGCCTCGATGGCGTAGGCCATGAACAGCTTCAAGGCCGCCGGCTACCGCAACCGTTCCCGCACCAGCATCGGCCCGTAGATCAGCGCGAAGCCGCCGAACGCCGCCAGCCAGAAGAACGCGGCGGCATGCAGCCAGAACACCATTGCTCCCGGCATGAGCGCGGCCAGCGCCCGTGAAACCGCCGCGATCGCTACGGCGCCATAGAGCACAACCGTCGCCCGTCCGGCATGCAGCGGCCTGCCGGTGTGGCCGAGGCTCGCCCTGGTCATCACCGCCAGCATCATGGCGCCCGTGCCGCCTGCCATCCAGATGTGCAGGCCGGCGCTTCGCCAGGCGGGGTCCGCAAGCACCATCGCCGCGGCGAGACACGCGAAGCCCAGCGGGATGAAGGCGTAGGCGAGGTGCAGGACGAGCA
Source organism: uncultured Alphaproteobacteria bacterium (assembly GCA_963827885.1). Taxonomy (GTDB): domain Bacteria; phylum Pseudomonadota; class Alphaproteobacteria; order Rhizobiales; family Rhodomicrobiaceae; genus CAWHDD01. The sequence goes on from CAWHDD010000026.1 coordinate 10,018, forward strand.
CCAGCGGATCGCCCGCCGTGCGCCAGCCCGCCCAGCGCGCGAGACGCCACGCTTGTGTGACCGCTGCGGCGGAGAACAGGACGGCCGCCACCGGCCCGCCAGCCCAGATCACCCATACCGACAGCGCCGTCGCGGAGACGGCGATGAAGGCGATATCCATCCGGTTGAATGCCACCGGCAGCCGTCCCGGATTGTGCTGCGCCAGCCAGTTGCGCGTAAAGCTCGGCACGATCCGGCCGCCGATCAGGATGATGAGCAGGATCACCGCCGCCACGCCGATGCGTTCGGCCACGGCCATGCTGCCCCTGGCGGCCGCCTCGATGTGAAACACGATATTCCCCGTAAGCAGCAGCGCTATCAAGCCGGCGACGTTCAGATTGCGCCAGTTCCGGCCGGCCGCGATTTCTCTGGCGATGGTGAGCGAGACGAGGGCGAGAAAGCTGCAATCAATGAGCGCCGCCGGCAGCGCGCCGAGCATGCCCGAAAATGCCATGGCCAGCCGCCCCGCCAGCCAGACGGCGGCCAGCAGCGCCAGCGGTGTGCCCTGTAACGGCATTTGCCCGGTCCAGTTCGGCACGGCGGTGAGCAGGAAGCCGGTGATGATCGCGGGCAGGAAGCCGTAGAGCATTTCGTGCACGTGCCAGGCGATGGGCGGAAACGCTGTGGGCAGGTTCAGTTCGCCGAAGTACACCGGCAGCCAGAGCAGGATGGCGATGCTGCCGTAGAGCGCGCCTGCCAGGAAGAACGGGCGGAAGCCGTAGCTGAAGAGCGCGGAGCCCTGGTAGGCGAGCAGACGCGGTATGGCCATTTCAGTTCTCCAATTTTTTCCAGAGCTGCGCGAGCAAACCGGGCCGTTCCTCATGTACCAGACGCAAGCCCGCATTGCTGGGCGGCTTCCCCGGCAGGTAGGCGCGGTGTTTTCCTTCAGCGGCATCAGCATAGGCCCGCGATGCGCCGCGCTCTTTGCGCCGCAACAAACAGTTGATAAGGTGATAATGCCTGGCAGACGCGGGAGTGTTCATGCCCATCGACAAGCGCCTCGTCGCCGCATTGCCCATTTTCAAAGGAATCACTGACCAGGACCTCGACGCGGTTCTGGCGGAGGCGCGCGCGGCCCATTACGGCAAAAACGCCATGGTCTTCGAGCAGGGCGCCGAGGCGGGCTCCTTCTTCCTGCTGCTGCACGGGCGGGTGCGCGCCTACCGGCTTACGCCAGACGGGCAGCAGATTGTCATGCGCTTCGTGGGGCCGGGCGAGTTGTTCGGCATCGCCATGGCGATCGGCTCGCCGGTCTATCCGGCAAACGCCTCGGCCGTGGTGGACAGCGTCATTCTCGCCTGGCCGGCGGCAGTGTGGAAGGGGCTGGCCGCGCGCTATCCGGCGCTGGCGCTCAACACCATGGAGACCATCGGCAGCCGGTTGCAGGAAGCGCATACGCGCATGACGGAGATGGCGACGGAGGAGGTGACACGCCGTGTGGCGCATACGCTGCTGCGGCTCGCCAATCAGGCGGGGCGCCGGACCGATGACGGCGTGCTCATCGACTTTCCCATTTCCCGGCAGGATATCGCGGAGATGTCGGGGACCACGCTGCACACGGTGAGCCGGATTCTGAGCGGCTGGGAACAGGAGGGGCTTATCAGCGGCGGCCGCCAGCGCGTGCTCATCCGCGATCCGCACCGGCTTTATCTGATCGCGGAGCCGTCCCTGGGCTGAGCCGGCGCGGCGGCCGCGTGCAGGGCTTGCAGGAAGCGCTCCACATCGGCGTGATGCTCAAGGCAGGCGTCGTCGATGGAATGGAAAACGCCGATGGGGCAGCCAACGCATTTCATGCCGTGGGCGAGGAACACGCGGATGGTCTGCGGCCATTGGCGCATGACGGCATCGACGTAGTCGCTGCAGCGAATCGCGGGCGGGGCGGGTATGTTTTTTTGGAGCCACATGGCGGAAAGGCTGGCGCATTTTGCAGCCGTGATCGTTGTTCCGGCGCAAACTGCGGGCGGGGGCGCGCCGCCTCGATGATGGAGCGGATGCCTGCCGCACCTGGAGAGCAAGTCTGTCCCGAATGCTTTATCCGGCCGCGCCGGAACTCGCCCGCAAATCCGCCATTCGCACAATCATGGCACGCCGGGGATCGAAAGGCAAATCCTGGAAGCCCCAGCGCCGATGTCTCAAGCGACATCCGCAGAGCGAATAGGAGCAGTGACCGCGTATGCCCCTGCCCTTGGTCGCGGCTGGAGCGGCCTTCTCGCATGCTTTCATTGAATGCCAGGTGCGTGGGGGAGGTCCGTCTGCCCCGCCGCGATGAGGCCCGCGGAGGAGCCGGGCCATGCAGTTTCCCGCGCGCCCCGGCTCATTTCGCATCAAGCCAGTTCGCGTCACTGCGGCGGCGGTAGCTGGAAGTAAAAGTGCGAGAAGAGCACGACGCCGGCGGCCGCCAGTAGTGTCAGGTATGGCAACACGCCGGCTCGCCGCGCACCAAGGTCCTGGCTCTTGAGGTCGAGATCATGCAGCATGTGATCCGGGAACCGGCCCTTGTCCTGCACGTAATGCCGGAAAAGGAACACGGGGATAATCATCGCCGCGAAGGCGAGGCCATACCAAAGCGCGTTGGGATTGCCCCAGACCTTCGCGCCCGCCCCCATCAGCAGCAGATTGACGAAGCCGAGAAGTGCATTGACGCCGATCAGCCAGTTCGGCGCCCGGTACGGCCGCTTGATATGCGGGCTGTCGATGCGATGAATCCATGCCGCCTGGAGATTCAGGAAGATGAAGATCATGTAGCCGACATTGGAAATCGAAAGGATGAGGTAGTAGGCGGTGGCGTCCGAGGCGGCGAAGGTCAGCAGGCCGAGGTTGAAGACGAGATCGGTCCACATGGCGCGCGTCGGCGCCCCGTGATCGTTCACATGCGACAGGAACTTCGGCAGCCAGCCGTCCTCGCTGCCCTGGTACAGCGTGCGCGATGATCCGGCCATGGCCATCATGATGGCGAGGATCAGCGCGAGGATCATCATCATCTCAAGCATGTGAGTGACGAGCGCGCTGCCATTGCCGACCATCTCGCCCATGGCGGCGGCGACCCCGGTGCCGTCCACGATGCCGGGCTGCGTCATTTTTTCGAGCCCCAGGGAGCCCTGGAACGCGGCGGCGACCAGCGAATACATCACGACGCAGACAACGCCGGCCCACACGATGGACTTCAACGTATCCTTGGCGGGGTTCTTGAACTCGCGCGTGTAACAAACCGCCGTCTCGAAGGCGTAGGTTGACCAGCCGGCGATAAACAGCGCGCCGAGGAAGTAGGTCCAGCCGGCGTTGTTCCAGTCGCCGTTCGGCGGCACCAGCGGCGTGTAGTTGGCATAGTTCACGCCGCCATTGAAGAACGGCACGATGCCGACGATGCCCATCGGGATGAGAACGAGCAGCCCGATCCAGGTCTGGATACGCGCGGTGCCGAGAATGCCCCGGTGCTGGATGGCGAAGGCCACGAGCATCAGCGCCGCGCCGATGAAAAATGTCGCGCCGACCTCGATTTTGGCGAGGCCGAAGAACGAAAAGCTCACGAGCTTGAACGAGCGGAGCGCCGGCGTCGCGGCGTCGGTCACGGCGGCGACTGCAACTTTTGCGGCTTCCTCGGCGGATTTGCCGTCGATGGCCACGGCGTTGGCGCTGCTCTTCAGCCATGCGAGCACCTCGGGCGAATCGGGCAGGAAAACCGGAACCGGCGCGATGGCGTTGAGGATGTAGCCGGCCGCAATGGCGCAGCCCAGCGAAAGCACCGGCGACCAGGCGAACCAGTTGCACCACACCGACAGCGGCGCGACCAGCTTGCTGTAACGCAGCCAGGCGGCCGCTCCATAGATGGCAGCACCGCCGGATTTGTTGCCGAAAAGCCCGGCAATCTCGGCGTAGCTGAAGGCCTGGAGGAAGCCCATGAGCACCGAGATCATCCAGACGAGAAAGGCGAGCTTGCCCGCCGTCGTCCCCATGCCGCCAATCGAGATCAGAACCAGGGCCGGCACGCCGCTGGCGATCCAGAATGCGCCCTTCCAGTCAATTTTTCGATGCAGCCCGCCCGAATCGATGGCTTGCACCTGTTGTCCCGCACCGGAGACATCCGAAACTATGGTCATGTTCCAACTCCCTAGAGCCCTGGCCGCACGCATTGGCGAACCTGCGGATGACATATTGTCGCAACATTGCATAACATGCAATAAGATTGCATACAGCGCACCGGCATATTTTGCGCCCTATGCAAAATATGTGACAGCGGCGCAACGAAAGCGTATGAATGCACAACACGTAGCCACACCTGTGCGCCGGGCACGGATTGAAGGCTCCGGGCATTTGTCGTAGACGGGCCAATTCTCGTATACGGGGATGAACCGTCCGTTCATGAAAGGACTCCCATGTCTAAGGCCAAGTCCGCCAAGACCACCGGAAAGGCCCGGCTGGCCGCCCCCAGGGATGCTCAGGAGCAGCGCGAGCCGGATCTGGCTCATGTCCCGCTGGAAAAGCGCATCGGCGAGGTGATCAAGCATCGCAGGATCGAGGCGAATCTCACGCTCGCCGATCTCAGCGCCGGCTCCGGCCTCTCCAGCGCCATGCTAAGCCGCATCGAGAATGGCATGGCGACGGCGAGCCTCGACTCCCTTGAGCGGCTTTGTCAGGCGCTCGGCATCGGCATGTCGGATCTGTTTCGCGAAACGGATATGAAGCGGGGCGCGGCGCAGCTCATCAAACGCGCCGAGCAGATGGAGGTTGTGCGCGTCGGAACCCGGCATGGACACACCTATCGCCTGCTCTCCTACGGCAAGGGGCCGAGAAAGCTTTTCGAGCCGTTTTTCATTGAAATGGACAAGGAGAGCGAGACTTATCCGCGCTTTTCGCATCCTGGTTCCGAATTCATCTACATGCTGGAGGGGCGGATGGAGTATCGCTTCGGCGATAGTACCTATTTTATCGAGCCCGGAGATGCGTTCACCTTTTCCGGCGAAGTGATCCATGGGCCTGAAAAGCTGCTTGACGATAAGATTCAATTCCTCGCCATCATTTTCTACAACGAATGAAATGACCGGGAGCACTCGGCTCCCGGCAGTCTGGGGAAGTAAACTTAGCGCCGCAAACTTCAGAACGAAGCGCCCGGTATCCAACTCGTGCCCGCGAGCGGAACCTTAGCCATCGCCGCCGCCTCGATAGTCAGCGCCACGAGATCCTCCGGCTCAAGATTGTGCAGGTGGTTCTTGCCGCAAGCCCGCGCCAGCGTCTGCGCCTCCAGCGTCATCACCTTGAGGTAATTCGCCAGCCGCCGCCCCGAGAGAACAGGGTCGAGCCGCTTGACGAGTTCCGGCGTCTGCGTCGTGATGCCGGCGGGGTCTTTCCCCTCATGCCAGTCATCATATGCGCCGGCCGTGGTGCCGAGCGCCTTGTACTCCTGCTCATGCTTCGGATCGTTGTCGCCGAGCGCCACCAGGGCCGCCGTGCCAATCGCGACGGCGTCCGCGCCGAGTGCCAGCGCTTTCGCCACGTCCGCGCCGTTGCGGATGCCGCCGGAGACGATGAGCTGCACCTTGCGATGCATGCCGAGATCCTGGAGCGCCTGCACCGCCGGACGGATCGCCGCCAGCAGCGGAATGCCCACGTGCTCGATGAACACCTCCTGCGTGGCGGCGGTCCCGCCTTGCATACCGTCGAGGACCACCACGTCGGCGCCCGCCTTCACCGCCAGCGCGACGTCGTAATACGGCCTGCTGGCGCCGACTTTCAGATAGATCGGCTTCTCCCAGTCGGTGATTTCCCGCAGCTCGTTGATCTTGATCTCCAGGTCGTCGGCGCCGGTCCAGTCGGGATGCCGGCAGGCCGAACGCTGGTCGATGCCCTTGGGGAGCTGGCGCATCTCCGCTACGCGGTCGGAAATCTTCTGACCGAGCAGCATGCCGCCGCCGCCGGGCTTGGCACCCTGGCCGATGACGATCTCGATGGCGTCCGCCTTCCTGAGATCATCGGGGTTCATGCCGTAACGCGAGGGCAGATACTGGTAGACCAGGTGCCTGGATTGCCCGCGTTCCTCCGGCGTCATGCCGCCGTCACCCGTGGTCGTGGACGTCCCGGCAAGCGAGGCGCCGCGCCCCAGCGCTTCCTTGGCGTTCGCCGACAGCGAGCCGAAGCTCATGCCCGCGATGGTAATCGGGATATCGAGCTTGATCGGCTTCTTGGCGAAGCGCGTGCCGAGCGTGACATCGGTTCCGCACTTCTCGCGGTAGCCTTCCAGCGGGTAACGCGACATGGACGCGCCCAGCAGAACGAGGTCGTCGAAATTCGGCAGCCGGCGCTTGGTGCCGCCGCCGCGGATGTCGTAAATCCCGGTGGCCGCCGCGCGGCGGATTTCCGCCAGAGTGTAATCGTCGAACGTTGCCGACTTGCGCAGAGCCGTCGGCATCCAGTTCCTATCTTGAGTGCTCATCAGTAGGCTCCGGCATTATCAATGTTGAAGTTGTAGAGCTTGCGGGCCGAGCCGTAGCGCCGGAACTCGGAGACATCCACCTTGCGGGCCTCTCCGGCCGCCGTCAGCAGTTCCAGCAGTTCCGCCCTGTGCTCATCGCGCATCTCTTTCTCGATGCAGTCGGCCCCCAGCCCTGCGACGGTCCCCCGCACATAGAGATGGGCCTCGTAGAGGGAGTTGCCGAGCGCGTCGCCGGCATCGCCGAACACCACGAGCCGGCCATTCTGCCCCATGAACGCCGACAGATGGCCAACGCTGCCTTTCACGACGATGTCGATGCCCTTCATCGAGATGCCGCAGCGCGCCGAGGCATTGCCCTCGACGATCAGCAGCCCGCCGCGCCCGGTCGCGCCCGCGCTTTGGCTGGCGTCGCCTTTGACGTGGATGAACCCGGACATCATGTTCTCGCCCACGCCCTGGCCGGCGCTGCCTTCGATGATGATCCTGGCCTGCTTGTTCATGCCGCCGCAGTAATATCCGGCCGGCCCCTGGATGTTGATGGTCACAGGCGCATCGACACCGGCGGCGATGGAATGCTCGCCCGCCGGATTGACGATGGTCCAGGCGGTTGCGCTGGTTTCCGGCGTGAGCCGGTGAAGCGCGGAATTCAGCTCCCGCAGGGAGGTTGTTTGGAGGTCGATCGCCGGCATTATTTGTGCTCCCAGAAATAGACGGTCGCGGGTTTTGGCTCCCAGACCTTCGCCACGCCGATGCCTGGCAGGCAGGTCAGGCTCTTGTATTCGGATGCGAACGCGACGTAGCGGTCCGTCTCCGCCATGACGGCGGGCTTGCACGCAATCGGATCGCGAAGGACGCCAAACCCGGTCTCCGTGCCCACCACGAAGGTGAAAAACCCGTCCAGGTCCGCGAGGCTGGACTGCAATGCCTCGCCGAGCGTCTGCCCGTCCTTCATTTGTCTGGTGAGATACCCGGCGGCGACTTCGCTGTCGTTTTCCGTCCGTATCCTGATGCCCTGCCGTTTCAGCTCACGGCGGACGGACGCATGATTGGACAGCGAGCCATTGTGCACCAGACACTGGTCCGCGCCCGTCGAGAAGGGATGCGAGCCGTTGGTCGTCACGGCCGATTCCGTTGCCATCCTGGTGTGCGAAATCCCGTGCGTACCGGCCATTCCGGCGATCCCGAAGGCTCGCGCCACGTCGTCGGGATAGCCGACCTCCTTGAAGATCTCCAGGCGTTCGCCCTCGCTGACGATGTTGACCTCGGGCGAATTGGCGTCGAGCCAGACCTTGGCGCGCTCGATGTCCTCGCTATTCAGCCAGACGATGGCGTGCGTATGCCTGATGACGATCTCCGCCTCGCGGCCGATCACCTGCGCCAGCTTGCGGGCGGGCTGCTCGATATCGTAACCGCTGTCCGGCCCGGCGAGGACGAGCTTCGTCCGGCCCGGCGCGGCTTGGCCGTAGATGGCGAAGCCGGCGGAGTCCGGCCCGCGGCTGCATAGTGTCGATGTCATTTGTGAAAGAAGCCCTCCCAGACTGGGCTCAAGACTGCGGTCCTTGATGAACAGACCTGCGATACCGCACATAACTCTCATTCTCCCTTTGCGAGCTTCGTTTAGAAGAAACTCAAGTAGCGTTTCACTTCCCAATCCGAGACGTGGCGGTGGTAATCCGTCCATTCGTCGCGCTTCAAAGATATGAACTCGTCGATGAAATCCGCGCCGAGCGCCGTCTTGAACAGTTCGCTCGCCGACAGCGCGCCAATGGCCTCGCTGAGCGACTGAGGCAGCACCTCGATCTTCCGTTCGGCGATTTCGGCCGGCGATAGAGCGTAGAAATTGATGTTCTGCGGCGGCCCTGGGTCCAGACGGCGGTCGATACCGTCAAGCCCGGCGGCAATGAGAGCCGCCTGCGCCAGATACGGGTTCATACCGCTGTCGCCCACGCGCAGTTCGATGCGCCCGTAAGGAATGCGCACCATCGCCGTGCGGTTATTGTCGCCATAGGCCACGAACACCGGCGCCCACGTCGTGCCCGACGCCGTTCGCCCGATCACCAGGCGCTTGTAGGAATTGACCGACGGAGCCAGAAGCGCCGTCAGCGGCTTGGCGTGCGCGAGAATGCCGGCGGTGAAGTGATAGGCAAGCTGTGAGAGCCCCATTCCGTTCGGGTCCGAGCGGTCATGGAACAGGTTGACGCCATCGGCATCGGTAATGGAGCAGTGAATATGCATGCCGTTGCCGGTCATCGAGCTTTTCGGCTTCGGCATGAATGAGCAGATGCCGCCCAGTTCATGCGCGATCTCGGACGCCGCCATCTTGAACAGGATGATGCGATCCGCCGAAGTCATGGCGTCGGCGTACTTGAAGTTGATTTCGTACTGCCCGTTCGCGTCCTCGTGGTCGATCTGATAGACATCGATGCCGAGCGCTTGCAGGCTTTCCGTGACGCGCTCCAGAAACGTGCGCGCCCGCGACAGGCCGCGATAGTCGTAGGCCGGCTTTTGCAGGCTGTCGGTACTGTCGAGTGGCTCGACGCTGCCGTCTTCCGTGCGCCGCAGCAGACTGAATTCCGGCTCGATGCCGGTTTGCAGCGTCCAGCCCCGTTCAGCCAGACGCGCGGTCTGCGCTGCGAGGATGTTGCGGGTGTCGACCGGATGCGGCTTCCCCGCCACCATGCCGGTGCCCATCATGCGGGCGTATCCCGGAGCCCAGGGGAGGAGGGTGAGCGTGGAGAGGTCGCCGGTGACCATATACTCGGGCTCATGCGGGGCAAGGCGCATGCCGAAAACGCCGCCGCCCGCGAACCCCACGCCGTCCGTCACGATGTCTTCCAGGTGATCCACGGGGACGGATTTGCTTTTCGCCACCCCGTAGATGTCAACGAACTGCGCCAGCACGTAGCGGACGTGATGCTGCGCGAGAAACTGCTTGGCTGTCTGGAGATCCAGACCGGCGGGAGACGCGAGTTGCCCCGGCAACACCCGCCAATCCCAATTTTTGGCTGTCGTCACATTCACGATTCTCTCCCTAGCTGCACATGGCCGGCATTCGCCGCGTCCTCAAATTGGATTACAACAAACTTGCATTGTATGCAAGCTTTTTGTATAAGGGTTAATAAATGAATGGGGCGCCGCTACGAGGAGGATGGAGCTAATGGAGCGTTTTTCAACGCAAATTTCCGGTCACGCCGACGCCGGCATGTCGCTTTTGGACCTGGCGCGCGGACGCACGGATGGCGCCGCCTCCATGGTCTATCGCCCGTACTGGTGGGAGGCCGCGCCACGCCGGAACGAGCCCGCCGCCAGCCTTCCCCCGGCAACGGACACGGTCATCGTGGGATCGGGCTTCACCGGCCTGTCAGCCGCGTTGACATTGCTGCGCCGGGGCCGGCACGCCGTCGTGCTCGACCGTAGCGCGCCCGGTTTCGGAGCCAGCACGAGAAACGGCGGACAGATCGGCAGCGGCAATCAGAAGTTCCGCGTGAAGAAGCTCATCGCACTACGCGGCGAGGAGAAGGCGGCCGCCATGCTGCGCGAAGGCGCTCGCATGCTCGACTATATCGGCGAACTCATCGCGTCGGAGAAGATCGAGTGCCATTTCCGGCGCTGCGGCCGTTTCCGCGCCGCGATCCTCCCCGCGCATTATGAATCCATGGCCCGCGACATGGAGGATCTCAGAAAGGTCACGGGCGTCGAGAGTTTCATGGTGCCAAAGGCGGAGCAGCATTCCGAAATCGGCTCGGACGTTTTCTTTGGCGGCTCGGTGCTCCCCAACGACGCGTCGCTGCACCCGGCGCTGTATCACTCCGGCCTGCTCCAGCGCATAGAGGAAGCGGGCGGCAGCGTCATCGGCAACACCAGGGTTACAAACATTGCGCCATCCGCCGCCGGTTTTCGCGTCGAAACCGAGAACGGCGTGATTCACTGCCGCGACGTGATCATCGCGACCAACGGGTATACAGACGGGCTCGTCCCCGAACTGGGCAAACGCATCGTCCCCATCGGCTCCGGCCTCATCGCCACGGGCGAGATGCCGGAAAGCCTGATGGCGAAGCTGCTGCCCAAGAGCCGCGTCTACGGCAACACCAACCGCGTCTTCTATTACTTCCGGGCCGCTCCCGCCGAACGCAGGATCATTTGGGGCGGGCGCGTCGGGCGTCTCGCTTCGAGCACATCGCCGCGCGCCTACCGGCATCTCGCCAGGGATATGCTGCGCGTGTTCCCCGATCTGAAAGATGTTCCTGTCACGCACGGATGGGATGGGTTCGTCGGCTACACCTATGACGAAATTCCCCATATCGGGCGCACGGCAGCGGGCCTTCACTATGCGCTCGGCTACTGCGGCACGGGCGTCTCCCGGTCCACCTATTTCGGGCACAAGGTTGCGCTGCAAGGTGCTCGGCGATCCAGGCGGGCGCACGGCGTTCGACGATCTGGCGTTCCCCAGCTTTCCCGTTCATCCCGTGGCCAAGCAAGCCGTACCGGCCGTTGAGACCTGGTACCGGCTGCTGGACGCGGCGAAGATCTGAAAACCCCCACCTGAAGGAGCACTGAAATGACGGCAGCGAATACGAATACAAAGCGGATCAACATCTCATCGGGCGGCGCCTACGAAGGCATATTCGGATACTCCCGCGCGGTGCGCGCCGGCGCCGATGTCCACGTTTCCGGCACCTGTGCCCCGGCTGGACACGAGAAGAGCGACGCCTACACCCAGGCGCGCGCTGCCCTCGCTATCATCGAGAAGGCGCTCGCCGAGGCCGGCGCCAGCGCGGCCGATGTCGTCCGCACGGTGGTGTACCTGCGCGACATCAACGATGCGGAGGATGTGGCACGGGCGCACCTTGAGACCTTCGATAAGGTCCGGCCGGCCAGCACGCTGATTCAGGTCATCTCGATGCTCCGGCCATGGCAGAAGGTCGAGATCGAAGCTTACGCCAAGGTTGGGTGAGGGCATCGGGGACCTGCGCCATGCATAACGTCACACGGCAAGGCAGAGCCTTTTTTGACGGCGCAGGAGACTGTGGTGGCATGGGGCTTTTTCCTGGCTACACCAGCCGTCATTTGATCGCGGCCGAAGGCGAGGGCGCGCTTGCCGTGGAGACGTTGCTCAGAGGCAATGGCGGGCTCCGTGGACGGAAAACGCTGATTTACGCGGATACGAGCCCGCCGAGGCGCCAGCATGCGCAGCGCCTTGCTGCATTACCTGTCGCGGAATTCCACGTGGTCCCAACAGTGCTGAAACTCCTGGTCGCGCTCAGGACCATGGACCTGGACCTCCAGTTACCGCTGCACCTTTACGCCGCCGGATCGCGCAGCGCGGTGCTTCTCATCGCTGAACTCGCCAAAGTCTGCGGCATTGCCCCCGATGCCGTGATGGTGGAGCGCTGCGAGCCCTTACCCTGGTAGAACGGGCCGGCGGAGAACACGCGCGTTGCACGGAATCCGTTTGGCATCATCGCATTGCCGTATCACATCACCATCAACCTCCTGACGGAGCACTTCTACTCGCTTGAACTGAAAGACCTGCACGGCGGGATACACCGTGCCAGTCCCGCTAAACGGAGCTATATTCCGAAGGCGGACGGCTCACAGCTGCCATTGGCTATTCTGCGCCTGGAGGACAAGCTCCACATTTGACAGTTACGGGAACATCGGCCATGCAACTCCGTAAATTTCCCGAACGGGAATATTTTGTTGCATTTTTTCACCCAAGTAGCCAATATTTCCCGTTCGGGAAATATCCCCCTTGCATTCGCCGCCAGAAGGGCGCATATTCCCGAGCGGGAAAACACCATGACGCCCGAGCAGATCGGAAACCTCATTCGCGAAACGCGCCGCGCGCAGGGCTTGCGCCAGGATCAACTGGCGGGCGCCGCTGGCGTCGGCCTGCGCTTCATTGTCGAACTCGAAGGTGGCAAACCCACGGTGCAACTTGGCAAGGCGCTGAACGTCCTTGAGGCGCTCGGCTGCACGCTCTGCATCGAGCCTCCCCCCACCCCAGAGAAAGGCGCGGCCCCATGACCAAGGCGCTCGCTGTCTGGTGGGACGAGACCGTGGCGGGAACCCTCGCCGTTGACCAGCATGGCGACATGCTCTTCACCTACGCCCCCGGCTGGCTGGCCGATGCCGCCAAGCCGCCCCTGTCCTTCTCGCTGCCCAAACGCGCCGAGCCCTTCGGCCGCCGCGAATGCCACCCGTTCTTCGAGGGGCTATTGCCCGAGGAGAGCCAGCGCGATGCCGTCGCGCGCGCCCTCGGCATATCGCGCGGCAACGCCTTCAAGTTGCTCGATGCGCTTGGCGGCGATGTCGCCGGTGCCCTTGCCCTCTGGCCCGAAGGCGAGACGCCGCCGTCCGCGCCCCTGCCCGCCGCCCCGGCCCAGGCGCTCGACGACGCTCAAATCCTGCACCTGCTCGACACCCTACCGCGCCGCCCCTTCCTGGCGGGTGGCGAGGGCGGCCTTCGCTTGTCGCTCGCCGGTGCGCAGTCGAAGCTGCCCGTGGTGCTCGCGGGTGGCGCTGTGGCTCTCCCCGCCCCCGGCCAGCCGACCACGCACATCCTGAAGCCTCCCATCGCCCGGTTCCCTCTCACGACCGAAAACGAAGCCTTTGCCATGAGGCTTGCCGCCCGCATGGGGCTTTCCGCCGCTCCCGTCGAGGCCCGTGTGGCTGGAGGACGCCCCTTCCTGCTGGTCGAACGCTACGACCGCCGCACCGCTCCCGGCGGCACGGTCAGACGTCTGCATCAGGAGGATTTCTGTCAGGCGCTCGGCGTCCTTCCCGAGAACAAATACGCCGCCGAAGGCGGCCCCGGTTTCGCGGATTGCTTCAACCTCGTGCGCCGCGCCTGCACCCGGCCCGCCATCGAGGTGCTCAAACTGCTCGACGCCGCCGCCGCCCAGGTCATCCTCGGCAACGCCGACGCCCACGGCAAAAATTACAGCCTCCTCTACCAGGACGGCACCGTCACCCTAAGCCCGCTCTACGATCTCCTGTGCACGGTCTTCTACCCGGAGCTGTCGCCGAAGTTTGCGATGAAGGTCGCCAAACGGGCCACGCTTGAGGAATTGCGTCCGGGCGATTGGGACACGTTCGCGCGCGACGCGGGGTTTGCCGCCCCCTTCGTCCGCCGCCGCGTCAAGGAGCTGTCGGCGCTGGCGCAGCAGCATGCGCGCGCCGTTGCGGATGAATTGGCCGCGCCGGGGTTGAGCGGCGACGTTCTGGCCGCCCTGGCGGTGCGGATCGCGGATCGAGCACGGCTTCTCGCCCGGACGGTTTGAGCTTATTTCTGCTATATAGCGCGCGTTTCTCACCGGCTCCCGCCCGGCGGCACCGCCCTCCCATTCGCAAACCCTCTTCGCACCTTCAGGGGCACCGCTAGCCATTCCGCCCGCCGTAGCGGTGTCGTCACGCCTTTTTGCGCTGGCCACGATTCGACTTGGCTGCCTTCTTTGCCGGAAGCGACGCCGCTATGGTGCATAAAAAGCGGCATTGCGGCGTTCCATAACAGCCCGTTGACGAATTCGCCCCCGGCCCATGCCTCGGGCAATGATTCCCGGAGTGCTGGCACGATGGCGATGGGGCGGCACAAACCGCAGCAGCGGGATCTGATGATGACCTGGGCAGATTTGCCCCGCTCCCCTGGCCATGCCTTCTACGACAAGTTGCAGGACGTTCTGATCAAGGGCGGCTTCGACGTCTTCGCGGAAGAGACTTGCCAGCGGTTTTACGCCGCGAAGAAGGGCGCGCCGTCCATCCCGCCCGGCCGGTATTTCCGCATGCACCTCATCGGCTATTTCGAGGGGATCGACAGCGAGCGGGGTATCGAGTGGCGCTGCTGCGACAGCCTCTCGCTGCGGGACTTCCTCCAACTCGGCGCCGTCGAGCGGGTTCCCGATCACTCCTCGCTGTCGAAAACCCGCAGCCGCCTTTCGCTCGAAGCACACGAACAGGTATTCACTTGGGTGCTGAAGCTGATCACGGAGAAGGGGCTGGTGAAAGGCAAGCGCATCGGCGTGGACGGTTCCACCATGGAGGCCAACGCCGCGCTGCGCAGCATCGTGCGCCGGGAGGACGGCAAGACCTACCGGGAGACGCTGGAGGCCATGGCCAAGGAAAGCGGGATCGAGACGCCCTCGACAGAGGACCTCATCCGGCTGGACAAAAACCGTAAAGGCAAGAAGCTGTCCAACGCGGAGTGGGGGAGCCCGATTGATCCTGACGCCAAGATTGCCAGGATGAAGGACGGCTCGACACACATGGCCTACAAGCCGGAACATGCCGTCGATCTGGATACCGGCAGCGGAGCTGCCTCTTTTTAGCTGGGAACAGCCGATGCTGAAGCATCGGCGGCGCCATCGTGGCGGCTGAAATCCACACGGCGGAGAAAGGCGATACCGCCACGCTGGCCGGCACGCTGGAAGCGGCGAAGAAAAATCTCGAAGGCGCGGGCAAAGCCCCTTCGCCGGAAAAGCCTGCCGAATGCATCGGGGACAAAGGCTATCATTCGCGCGCCGTGCTGAAGGAGCTGGACGGCAGCGAGTGGAAAACCCGCATCGCCGAGCCGGACCGCACGAGTTTCCTGCGCTGGCACGGCGATGAGGAGGCCCGTCAGGCGGTCTACGCCAATCGCAACCGGCTGCGCTCCTGCATCGGCAAAGCCGCGATGCGGCGGCGCGGCGAGTTCGTGGAGCGCTCCTTTGCACACACTCTGGAGCGCGGCGGCATGCGGCGGACCTGGCTGCGCGGCCGCGACAATGTGCAGAAGCGTTATCTGATCCACGTCTGCGGCTTCAATCTGGGGGTGCTGATGCGCGCCCTGACCGGCGCGGGCACGCCGAAAGAGACCGCCGCCCAGGCCGCCGTAGCGATTTTCGCCGTTCACACCGCGAATTTCGCCGCCGTGATCATCGTGACGGCTTCTCCGGCCGGTTCAGGCCGCAATATGGGCTGGCTGGCAATTGCCGTGACAACGCAGCCTGAGTGATGCGGAAATCCCCGTTCGTCAACGGGCTGGTAAACGCACTCGCTTTCAGTCACGCCGCCGGCCGGAATCGTGACGGCCGCCTGGGCGGACTCTCCCTGCCCCGTTCTCATTCACGCGCCCCGCATGATCTGGCAGGCGGAGGTATAGCAAGCCATTGAAGTAGCATATGAAATGGGCGTACCAGCATACGGCAGCGGCGGTGAGCCATTTCCCCGCCGTTTGTTCCGGCTGACGCTGCACCTGCGGCGGGAAACTTGCAGGGATAAATAGTTCGCGGGCGATGTGCAGCGTTGTGTCGCGAGAACATGCACGCTATATTAGAATGAAACTTCAATCAGGTGTCACCCTATGGGTTCCATAGCCGAAGCGCCGCGCCCGCCCTCACCCTGACACTAGCGAAACTCGATCTTCGCTAAATCCAAGCCGTCTGCTACAACGGGCATAGTATACCGCTAACCGCTCTTGCTATGCCCCATGGACCAGACCGCATTTCTGAAAGCCCCCTATTTCGATCCGCCCCAGGCCGGACAGGAACTTGCGTCCATCTGGCAGGCCGGCGGGTCCGAAACCGACCGGCGCGCCAAAATCCTCCAGCGCCTGAAAGCGCTGAAAAACGACGGCCGCGAAGCCGCGCGAGCAGGCGCTTGAGGCCGACGGCTATGGCCGGCGCTGCGCCGAAGGGCTGGCCCTGTTCCAGGACGAACTGATCCGCCTGCTTTACGATTTCGCCACCACCACATCTATCGGGCGCAGAACCCGTCCGCCGCCGAGCGCATGGCCATCGTCGCCACCGGCGGCTACGGCCGCGGCATGATGGCGCCGGGTTCGGACGTGGATCTGCTGTTCCTGCTGCCCTACAAGCAGACCGCCTGGGGCGAGAGCGTCGCCGAATATATTCTCTATTTCCTCTGGGATCTGGGCTTCAAGGTCGGACACGCCACCCGCACCGTGGCGCAGTACACAGCGCACGCCAGGCGGACATGACCATCTGCACCACGCTGCTCGATGCGCGCCTGCTCACCGGCGACGGCGAGCTGCTTCAGCACGCTGCAGACGCGTTTCTGGGAGATGTCGTCCTGGCGCGCAGAAGCAGTTCATCACCGCCAAGCTGAAGGAGCGCGACGACCGTCACGACCGCACCGGCGTGTCGCGCTACCGGTCGAGCCCAACATCAAGGACGGCAAGGGCGGTCTGCGCGATCTGCACATGCTCTACTGGCTCACCAAGTATCTCTACCCGGCCAGCGGCGCGACGACTTCATCGGCAGCGGCCTGTTGTCAGCCCGCCGAAGGCGCCACTTACCGGCGGTGCGAAGACTTCCTGTGGACAGTGCGCTGCCATCTGCATTTCCTCAGCGGGCAAGGCCGAGGAGCGCCTGTCATTCGACGTCCAGCCGCTCATGGCGGAGCGGCTCGACTATCGGGACGCGCGGCGGCATGCGCGCGGTCGAGCGCTTCATGAAACACTACTTCCTGGTGGCCAAGGACGTCGGCGACCTGACGCGGGTGGTCTCCGGCCTGGAGGTGAAGCAGCTCAAGGCGATGCCGACGGTCTCAACAGCCTCTCGAGCACGCTCTCCTGGCGCACGCGGGCCAAGCTCAGCGCGACCAGCGATTTCCGCATCGAGAACGACCGCATCACCGTGCAAAAACGCCGAGACGTTCCGTAACGATCCGCTCAATCTGATCCGGCTGTTCGCCCTCGCCGAGAAGCACAACGTGGAGTTCCACCCCGAGGCCATCCGCCTGGTGCGCGCGTCGCTGCGGCTGATCGACGACAAGGTGCGCACCGATCCGGAGGCGAACCGCCTGTTCCTGAGACTGCTGACTTCGCATGCGAACGCGGAAATGACGCTGCGGCGCATGAACGAGGCGGGCGTGCTCGGACGCTTCATCCCCGAATTCGGCCGCGTGGTGTCGATGATGCAGTTCAACATGTATCATCATTACACGGTCGATGAGCACACTGATCCGGACCGTGGGCATTCTGTCGGAGATCGAGCGCGGCGGGCTGACCGACGAACTGCCGCTCGCGACCGACATCATCCTGGGGCTCGAGAACCGGCGCGCGCTGTATGTGGCGACGTTTCTCCACGACGTGGCCAAGGGGCGCGAGGAGGATCATTCCATCGCCGGGGCGCGAATCGCCCGCGAGCTGGGACCGCGCCTCGGTCTGACGCCCGCCGAGACCGAGACCGCCGCCTGGCTGGTGGAAAATCATCTGGTGATGAGCCAGTTCGCCCAGAGCCGCGACCTGAACGACCCCAAGACCATCCGCGATTTTGCCGAAATCGTGCAAAGCCTGGAGCGCCTGAAGCTGCTCGTCATCCTCACCGTCGCCGACATCCGCGCGGTTGGTCCGGGTGTGTGGAACGGCTGGAAAGGCCAGCTGCTGCGCGCGCTCTATTACGAAACCGAGCCGCTGGTGTCGGGCGGCCATACCGCCGTTGAACGATCGACGCAAATTCTCGAAGCCAAGGAGCTGCTGCGGCAGGCGCTGGCCGCGCGCGGCTGGGACGCCAACGGCATCGGCCGCTTCGTGAACCGTCAGCCGTCAGCCTATTGGCTACGCACGGAGCTGGAGCGCCAGGTCGAACACGCCCACCTCATGCAGCGCGAGCCAACGCCAGAGGCGCCGCTCATTTTCGACGTCAGGACCGACGCCTTCCGCTCCCTCACCGAGATCACCGTGTATACGCGCGACCATGCCAGCCTGCTGGCCATGCTGGCGGGCGCATGCGCCGCGGCGGGCGCCAACATCGCCAGCGCCCAGATTTCCACAACAAACGACGGCATGGCGCTCGATACTCTGTCATTGCAGAAGGTTTTCGACGACGCCGACGAAGTGCTGCAAGCCAGTAAGATCGCCCGCATTGCGACCGAACTGCTGCAAGGGGCGCGCAGTCTCGACAGCGTGAAGATCGAGCGGCGCAAAATCGCCGGCTGGAGGCCTTCAACGTCCGTCCGCAGGTCATCATCGACAACTCCATGTCGGACGCCCATACGGTCATCGAGGTCAACGCGCGCGACCGCTCCGGCCTGCTGTTCGACATCACCGCCGCCATCGCCGAATTAGGGCTCGATATCTCCTCGGCTCACGTGGCCACATTCGGCGAAAAAGCGGTCGATGTGTTTTACGTGACCGACCAAATGCGGCGCAAAATTCAGCATGATTGGCGAAAACAAAAGTTGCGCGAACGAATTCTCGCAGCCATCGACAATGGCGGGCGCTGACGCGCGAGCATGAATTAGTCAATGAAATCTGCGCTATACAGCCGGAAATGCGCGCCCGTCAGGCGCGGCATTCCGGCAGATCAACCCTTTGAGACGGCCTCTTGTAAAATCCGTGGATTTGCTTATTGTCACCTCATCGATTTTGGCCGGACAATCGGGCCGTTCTGCCTTGGCACTGCCGGGGACACGTTCAGAACTCTCTCCAAACATCGACGAACCGGGCGTTGGGTCGTGCAAATGGCGCGATCTGTCCCCATTGGCGTCAGTGCCGTCAGAAGGAAATACCCATGCAACAGGGCACCGTTAAGTTTTACAACGATCAAAAAGGCTTTGGCTTCATTCAGCCGGACAGCGGCGGCAAGGACGTGTTCGTCCATGCGACCGCTCTGGAACGCGCTGGCATTCGCGGCCTCTCCGAAGGCCAGAAGGTTAGCTTTGACACCCAGGAAGACCGCCGTACCGGTAAGACTGCCGTCAACAACATCCAGCTCGCCTAATTTTTGGAGCGGAGGCAGTCTCTGCTGCGGCTTAAGCCGCGGCAGGGCGCCAATATCGCTTCAAAGCGCTGTTTGATCACACCGAATGGCCGCCCGCTTCGCGGAGCGGCCGCTCCTCTTGCCGCGCCGGACCAAACCGGATTTGAGCGCCAGGACCGCCCGTTGCTGGCCAGACGGAAATCGCGGCCTCCCGTTCACCTGCGGAAAATGAGAATGACACGTTGACCGGGGCCACGCCTTCCGCGAATAGCCTGAGTTTACTATGCCAATCATGCGGCGCCTGCTGCTCGTTCTCGCGGGAGTGGCCGCGCTTCAGCACCGAAGACAGCGACGCCCTGGACCGCATCCCCGCCGCGCTTGTTGACGACAGCCTTGGACGCATGCGCTGCATTGGCGACCGTTGCGCCGCCCTGGCGGGCGAAATCGGCGTCTCGACATCATGCACAATCTACCAGGACAGACCCGACGTGTGCCGCGCCTGCGTAGCGGGCGATGACGCCTGCCAGATGGCACGGTTGCGCTATGGCATGCCGCTGGTTTGAAACGCCCGGCGGGGCTTCAGACAGCCCGCCAAGGCATTAACCAGCAAAAATTCCTGCCCAGGGATGAAATCCGCGCCCTCGCACCCCATATATCGCAGATGGATAACATCGATTTGGACGTACCAGCCGAATTGTTCACCGGCAAAGGCTACCGGGGCAAATCGCAACCCGTCGCCTACCGGCGTTTTCCCAGTGCGAGCGAAGCAATTCGCTTTGCCGTTGAAGAGTTACCGGACGACGTATTGGCGAGAACGGTTCTGGAAGTTGACGAAGCCCGCTTCGACGCAACGGAAATAAAGCGGCTTTACCAGCGCAAGGACTCCTGAACAGCGGCGGAGGCTGGCGGCCGGTTTTAGCTCCTGCCTGCTTATTTCCCTTCGCCGGCGTTACATTCCCCGCGCAGTCGGCCCCGGCAAGAAAAGGATATGCGCATGCACAAATTCAGAGTTGGAGAGGCCGCCACCTTCACGGGCGTGCGGGGCGGTCATGCAACGGCGCCACAGTCGTGCAAAATTGTGCGTCTCATGCCCGCGGAAGGTTTGACGCCGGTTTACCGCATCAAGTGCACCGTCGAGCCCTTCGAACGGGTCGCCAAGGAGACGGATCTCGACTGAGAATCCGCATTTCCCATACTGAACAGCCCGCCGGCGGCACCGCGCGGGCCGCGATTGCGCGAGCTGCGTTTCCGTCCGCCCCAATTATTTGCCCGCATTCCGCCAACTTGCCGTCATCATTGACGGTTTAAGGTCACGGATGAGACTGGGGGCCGCAAAGCGTTTCTGGCTGTTTGCCAAAACACCTGCTATCCCAACTCAATCGACTATCACCGCCGCAATCCGCCGTCGCGGCGGTTCGCCTTTTGCACATCTTTTGCGAAACTTTCCCGGCTGATCCGGGCCGCTAAACGCTAGACCGCATTTTCGGAAAAAAATGGGGTCAGACAATACGTTAGGATAATCTTCCCGCGCAGCCACCGGCGGTAAATGCACTTGGAGGCGGCAGGGAAAGGCAGCAATAACGCCGCAGGATGGAGGTTTCGACCCCTGCATCCAGAAATGCGTCTTGGGTCGATCGAGCGAGGAATCCAGAGATGTCCGCAGTATCGACCGGTGACGCACGCTTTTTCGCGCGGAGCGGTCCACATCATCTGTCAGCCGTCGCGGAGGCGGCGCAGGGTATCGCCCCCAACATCGACCTCATCCTGGACGGCGTGGCCCCGCTGCAAACCGCCGGCCCCAGCGATGTCAGCTTTCTCGACAACCGTCGCTACGCCTCGGCGCTGGAGCAGACATTGGCCGGCGCCGTGATCGTGCATCCCAGCATGCGGGACCGGGTGCCGGAGACCACCGCCACAATCGTCACAACCGAGCCATACGCCGGTTGGGCGAGGGTCGCGGCATTGTTCCATCCCGCGCCAGTCGTTACCCCCGGCATCCATCGCGTCAGCCGTCATCGCCAAGAGCGCCGTCATCGACTCGTCCGCCGAAATCGGACCGCTGTGCGTGATCGAGGCCGGAGCCGGAAATCGGCGCGCGCTGCCGGATCGGCCGCTGGCGCGGTCATTGGAAGCGGCGTGGTCATCGGCGCGGATTGCCGGATTGGCGCCCACGCCAGCCTCAGCCACGCGCTTGCTGGGCGCGCGCGTTTACGTCTATCCCGGTGCCCGGATCGGACAGGAGGGCTTCGGCTTCGCCGCGACGAAGACCGGCTTTGTGACTGTGCCGCAGCTCGGGCGGGTGATCCTGGAGGACGACGTCGAGGTTGGCGCCAATACCACGATAGACCGTGGCTCGACGCGGGACACGGTGATCGGCGCCGGGTCGCGTCTCGATAATCTGGTGCAGATCGGCCATAATGTCGTGATGGGGCGCTGTTGCGTCATCGTGGCTCAGGTCGGGATCTCCGGTTCGACGAGCTTGACGATTTCGTCCGCGTCGGCGGCCAGGCGGCCATGGCGGGGCATCTGCCATCGGGCGCGGCGCGCAGATCGGCGCTCAGGCGGGGGTCATTTCAGATGTAGACCCCGGCGCGACGATGCTCGGCAGCCCCGCGCAACCGAAGCGGGACTTCTTCCGGCAGGTGGCAACCCTCAAGCAGGTGGCGCGAAAGCATTCGTGAAAATGGGCTTTCCCGCTGCCCGCGAACGGAATGACGCAAATTTGCCTCACCCCAAACAAAAAAATGTCCCCGGAAAGGCCGATAAGGCATCTGCTGGGAGAAGTGAGGATGGACGGCAGCAAGCCTTTGAGTGAGTTCGACTGGCGGGAGATGCCACGCGCCGCCGCCGCGCCGGAGACCGCATTGCCCGTCCGCTCCGGCATCACCGGCTATTTGCTGCGCCACTGGCATGGCGAAAACTCGCTGCCCTTCGCCTATTGGGTGAACAAAGTCGTGCTCAGCGGCGTCTGGGTGCTGCTGGCCCTGGCGCTGATAAGAGCGGCGCAATCCATGGCGCTGTCGAGCTACTCCGTCATTGTCGTGATTTTGTCCGCCGCCCCCATACCGCTCACCATCTGGATGCTCACCGGGCTCTGGCGCACAACCACCCGGCTCATCCGCACACCCGGCCACCCCCGGAATTGGTCCTATGTGGTCCGCGTGCTGGTGGTAATCGGCATCATACAATTCATCGGCATCTATGCCAGCAACCTGACGCCGCAGATCCTCGATTACGCCAAAATCGCCGTCGGCAAGGACGAAATCGGCCTCGTCCAGGTCAAGCTGCTCGACGACAAAACTATGCTGGTCGAAGGCGGACTTGGCGCCGGTTCCGCCAGGGTCATCGAGGACTTCTACCTCAAGAACCGGGGCGTCAAGACGGTGGTCCTGAACTCCCATGGCGGCCGGCTGCGCGAGGCGGAGAATGCCGCCGCGCTGGTGAAAAAATTCGGCCTGGCGACTTACGTCGATAGCAGTTGCATGTCGGGCTGCACCTACATCTTCCTGGCGGGACGCGACCGGATCGCCACCCCCAACGCCAGGATCGGCTTCCATCGCGCCTATCTGGGCGGCTGGGCCATGACGCAGAGCCGCGAAGCCGAACAACTGATGCGGCGCTATTACCGGCAGGCCGGGCTGTCGGAGAA
Organism: uncultured Alphaproteobacteria bacterium; assembly: GCA_963827885.1. GTDB lineage: Bacteria > Pseudomonadota > Alphaproteobacteria > Rhizobiales > Rhodomicrobiaceae > CAWHDD01. The sequence goes on from CAWHDD010000026.1 coordinate 32,831, forward strand.
ATTCGTGCAGCGGGTTCTCGCCACACCGTCCGACGACATGTGGTATCCGGCGCACGGCGAGCTGATTTCCGAAGGCGTGGTCACGCGCAGCAGCAGCGGCGGCGAGTCCCGCCTGCTGATTACCTCCATCAGCTCCAAAGACATCCTGAAGGAGGAATTCAGGAAGCTATCGCTGTATGCGGCGCTCGACCAGCGCAAGCCCGGCATCATCGACGAGATCGCCGAGAACATCTGGAAGGCCAAGAGCGCGGGAAGCAGCGACGCCGAAGCCATGGCCAGCGCGCGGCAGATCGTGACCGCCAACGAGTTCGCCGTGCTGATGACCTCGACGCCGGAACTGCGTGAGGAAATGCTGAAGCTGATGCTGGAGCAGTATCGCGCCGCTAACCGCCAGTCGCCGGCGCTCTGCCGGGATTATCTGCTGGGGCGCGGCATCCCGAGTCAGGTGCTGCCGAATGAGCTGATCGGCAAGGAATTTGCCCTGGTGGAGCGGGCGGCCAAAACGCCGGTGACGCGCGCCCAGCCGGTGACGCAGGCCCAATATCAGAAGGCGATGGCGCCGGTGTTCAAGGCGATTAAGCCGAAACACCGTAAGGTCATCGCGGACGGGTTCAACGACAAGGGCGATCCGGCGCTGATGTGCCTCAGCATGATCGAGCTGTACGCGCGGCTGCTGCAACAGCCCAAGCCGGTTATCGACAAGGCCGCGAGGTACATTTTCAACGACGCCGAATAATATTCACGTCAACGGTGGAGCCACGCCCAAAAGCCGTGGAGCCCTGCGCCGCCGCCTTCCGTGAGCAGAATTTTCGCGGTCATGACGAGGCAAACCGTGACCAGCACCGGCTTGATGACCTTTGCGCCACGGCCGATCACCACTCCGGCGCCGAGATGCGCCCCGATGAACTGTCCGGCGGCCATCGCCAGTCCGGCCGTCCACACAACCTTTCCCCCGGCGATGAAGAACGCCAGCGCCGCGATATTGCTGGTGAAGTTCAGCACCTTGGTGTGAGCCGTCGCCGCAGTCAGCGTGAAACCGAGCAGGGCGACGTAGGCGATGACGAAAAACGAGCCTGTCCCCGGACCGAAGAAGCCATCGTAACACCCAATGGAGGTACCAATCAGCAGCGCGAACAGCGGATAACTGATCCGCCGGTGTCCCTCGATGTCACCCGCCGCCGGCGAGCAGATGAAATAGACGGCATTGGCGATCAGCAGGATGGGAATTAGGCCGCGCAGGAAGCCTGGATCGAGCGATTGAACCAGAATCGCGCCGAGCGCCCCGCCCATAAATGTGAATATGACCGCCAGCCAGATGTCCCCGAGCGAGACATATCCTTTTCTGGCGAAATGCAGCGAAGCCGAAAAGCTGCCGAAGGTTGATTGCAGTTTGTTGGTCCCGAGAACCTCGGAGGGCGGAAGACCGGCGGCCAGCAGCGCCGGAATGGTCAACAGGCCGCCGCCTCCCGCGATCGCATCGACGAAGCCCGCGATGAGACCGGCGGCCATCAGAGCGGCAAGGACGTCTGGAGAGTAAATTTCCATGCGCTGAATGCCGCTCCTCCGCCCGGCAGGCGGCCCGCCGGGCTCAACAATGCGTCAGGACGCCTTGTTCATTTCGGTCTGAATTTCGATCAGCACCTCGTCGGAAACGGCCGGCGCGTATTTGCCCAGGTCGAAGTCGGTGCGCTTCACGGTGGTGGTGGCGGCGAAACCGAGCGTCGCCTTCTTGTGCATCGGATGGGCGCCGGTGAAGTTCAGCGTCACATCCAGCGTGACCGGCTTGGTGACGCCTTTGATGGTGAGGTCGCCCGTGACTTTGGCGGTTTTGTCGCCGGTCTTCTCGACCTTGGTGCTCTTGAAGGTGATCTCGCCGAACTTGGCCGCGTCGAAGAAGTCGGCGCTCTTCAGATGCTCGTCGAACTTGGCCACGCGGCTGGAAATGCCCGGCACCTTGATGGTGACATCGAGCTGGCTGGTCTCGGGCGCGGCGGGGTCGATGGCGAGCTGGCCGTCATAGTCGAGGAAAGTCGCGGCCGTGCGGCTGATGCCGAAATGGCTCCAGGAGAAGCGGATTTCGGTGTGGGCCTTGTCGAATGTGTACGTGTCGGCGGCAAAGGCCGGCAGTGCGGCGGCTCCGGCGAGGAACACCGCAAGTCCCAGGCGGCGGATCAGCGGCATGGTGAAAGCTGTCATCGAAATCTCCATCAAAATTGAAATCGGGGTTGCAGCGCCCCGGTCGCGGCGCTGAGGTCATTGGGGCACCACTAACAAAATACAGCTGGCGGCGCGTCATTTTTTCGCGCGCGTCACCTTCACAAATTTTTGCGGCGCAACGGTGATCTATGCCGTTCAGGCAAGATTGAGGCCCATGCCGCCGTCCACCGCGATGCCTTCGCCGGTGATGTAGGCGCTGTCATCGCTGGCCAGGAACAGCGCAACTTTGGCCACCTCCTCCGGCGTGCCGAAACGGCGCATGGGCACCTGGGACAACAGCGCCTTGGCCAGCGGCGGCGTGTTGGTATAGCGGTTGGTGAGCGGCGTGGGGATGAAGCCGGGGGCGAGGTAGTTCACGCGGATGCCGTAGGGCGCGAACTCCACCGCGAGGCTGCGCGACAGGCCGGCGATGGCGGCTTTGGCGGTTGAATACCCGGAGAGCTGGCGTGCATGCCGGGTGGCCATGATGGAAGACAGGTTGACGATGGCGGCGTTGCCGGACGCCTGCATCAGCGGCAGGGCGGCGCGCGTCACACGGATGGTGCCCCAGAGGTGCGGGTTGAGGGTCTTCTCCCAATCGGCGTCTTCCATGTGGCGGAAGTCGGCGCGGGGCAGGTTGCCGGCGTTGTTGACGAGGATGTCGAGCTTGGGGTGCGCGGCCTTGACCTTGGCGAACACGGCGTCCACCTCGGCTTGCGCAGTGACATCGAGCCGGTCCGCCGCCGCCTTGCCGCCGTCCGCCGTGATGGCAGCGGCGCCCTCGGCGGCGCGCGCGGCGTCCATGTCGGTGAGGTAGACGAACGCGCCCTCGGCCGCGAAAAGCCGGGCCATCGCCAGCCCCAAACCGCCGCCCGCGCCGGTAATCAGTGCGATTTTGTCCTGTAGCCGTCCCATGATGACACCCCGTTTGTTTGGCTGTGCTTTGGCACCGGAAGGGAGGGCTGTCAATGGCGGGCTGAGTGCGGCGGCGGCGCGCTGGAGCTGTTGCGTCCGCGCGTCGGGCACCCGCAGGCGTCTATTCCACTGGGAATACAGATTGCGCCAGAATTGCATCACAAAACGCTGATAATAAATCCGCAATGTTTCCATTTGTTTGCCGCGTGGACACTGTCCGTGCAGGCGTTTTGGGGAAAACTGCGAGGGGAATCGGACTATGGCGGGGATGTGGAGGGCGGCTGCGGCCGCTGCCTTTTTGATTGCGGCAATTCCGGCGGATGGTGCCGCCGCTGCGGGCGGCGCGGACTGGAAGGATTGCCGCGCTGTGAGCATCGACACGGTGCTGCCGGCGTGCACGCGGATTATCGACAATCCGAAGACGCCGAAGGCCGATGTGGTGCGCGCGCTGGTGAAGCGGGCGCAGTCCTATTCGAAGCGCGGCGATTACAACCGCGCCCTCGCCGATCTGGACCGCGCGGTCTCGCTAGCGCCGGGGGATGCGGAGAGCTATCTCAACCGGGGAGGCGTTTACGGCAACAGAAACGACGGCAGCCGCGAACTCGCCGATTACGAGAAGGCCATCAGTATCAAACCGGATTACGGCGAGGCGTATGCCTCCCTGGGCTGGTATCACAAGGGCCGCAACAACCATGAGCGCGCGCTGAAGGACTTCGACAAGGCTCTCGTGCTGCTCGATGCCGCGATCCGGCGCAATCCGAAATCCGCCGAGGCATATGATGAGCGCGGAAGTATTTATATGGGCAAGAAGGATTTTGACCGCGCTATTGCCGATTTCAGCCGCGCAATTCAATTGAAGCCGGATTTCGATGTGGCGTTCAAGGGCCTTTCGGGTGCCTACCACGGGAAAGGCGAATACAGCCAGGCCATCGCCAGCGCGGATGAAGCGATACGTTTGAATCCCGATTATCTTTCGGCGCATAACAACCGCGGCTGGTCCTTTGTCGCGATGAAGGAGTTTGACAAAGCGTCAGCCGATTTTGATTACGTCCTGCGGCTCAATCCGAACTGGGAATATGTCCTGGCGGGTAAAGGCGACATCGCGCTGGCCAGGGACGATTATGACGCCGCGATCATGTATTACGATCAGGCAATCCGGCTCAGGCCGGGATATGCGTCCGCCTATTCCACCCGTGCCGAGGCTTATGCGGGGAAGAAGGATCTTGACCGCGCCCTCGCCGATGACAATGAAGCCATCCGGCTCGATCCCACCGCGCACCACCATGCCGAGCGAGCCCTTCACCGCAAACAAAAGGGTGACCTCAACGGCAGCCTTGCCGACTACAGCGAATGGATTCGCCTCACACCCAATCACGCTGATCTATATCTGTTGCGCAGTTACGTTCACCTTGAAAAGAAGGATTACGCGCGGGCGATTGCCGATTGCGACGAAGCTCTCCGCCTGAAACCCAATTATCCCGACGCCTATAAGGTCCGGGGAAGCGTTTACAAGGTGCAAAAGGATTACGCTCGCGCCATAGCCGATGCCACTGAGGCGATCCGCCTTAAGCCGGATTACGCCGCTGGTTATGCGGCGCGGGCACTGACCTATGAGTCGCTGAAGGAATACGATCACGCACTGACCGATTATGCCGAAGCCATACGGCTGGAGCCTGACGACGGCTTCCATCACGGTATGCGGGCGTTCGTCTACTTTGCCCAACATGATTGGGACAAAGCCATTGCCGGCTTTGCGGAGATGATCCGCCTCAAGCCCGGCTTTGCCGGCGCCTACCAGGCGCGCGGGGTAAGCCACCTTCAGAAACGCGACTACGATCATGCCTTCGCGGATTTAGACAAGGCCATGAAGCTGGATTCGAGCGACGGGTCGGTTTACACCGCGCGTGCGCGGGCACACTCGGATGCCGGCGACCATAACCGCGCCCTGGCCGACGCCAACGAGGCCATCCGCCTGAAACCCGACGCCGACAATTTTGGCAGGCGCGGCTGGGTCCATTGGTCCAAGGGCAACTACAACGCCGCACTGGCGGACTTCGACGAAGCCATCCGCCTCGAACCCGGCAAGGACGAGTCCGCCTATGTCGGCCGCGGCTCGGCATATGCCAGCAAGGGCGAACACGAGCGCGCCATCGCCGACCTGGACAAGGCCATCAGCCTGAAAAAGGATTCCTCCGGCTCGTATCTCCGCCGCGGCGACGCCTATCATCTCATGGGCAATACGGAGCGTGCCATCGCCGATTACGACGAAGCCATCCGGCTCGAACCCGATCTGGCCAGTGCCTTCAGCGGCCGCTGCATCACCCGCGCGTCGCAGGGGCAATACGATCTGGCCATGAAGGATTGCGATGAGGCGGTGCGGTTCGACCCGAAAATCGCCCGGCACCACACATGGCGCGCCAAGATTCTGCTGGACAGCGGCAAACCGGCCGAGGCCCTTGAGGAAGTCAAAGTGGCGCTTTCCCTGACCATGGACCGGAGCTGGCCCATCGAACTGCGTGGCAGCGTTCACATCGCTCAAGGCAAAATTGCCGAGGCACTGGACGATTACAGCGAGGCCATCCGCCTCGGCGTTGAAACACCGCGCATCTATGACAGCCGCGGCGCCGCGTATGAGAAAATGGGCAGCCGGCCGCTGGCACTCACCGACTACCGCAAAGCCACGAGCCTGGAAGCGGCGGGGGCGGAGCAGCTCAAAGCCCGGCGCCACGCCCACGAGCGCATTGCCGCGCTGGAGAGTGAGGCGGCGGCAGCCGCGACGGCGCGCAAGCAGAATGAGAACAAACCCGTGGACCCCGGCTTGCGCATCGCCCTGGTGATCGGCACCGGCGCCTACGAACATGTCCCCAGCCTCGCCAATCCGCCCAAAGACGCGCATGCGATGGCGGAAATGCTGCGCCGTCTCGGATTTACCGATGTCGTGGAGGTGCAGGACCCGGCCCGCGCCGCCTTGGAGGAGGCTCTCAAGAAGTTCAGCGACAAGGCATCGTCCGCCGACTGGGCTGTGGTATTCTACGCCGGGCATGGCGTGCAGGTGGACGGGCGCAATTTCCTGATCCCCACCGACGCCAAATTCGAGCGGGCCGGTCATGTGGAATACGAGGCCATCGCGCTCGACCGCGTCATGGCCGGGGCGGCGGGCGCGAAAAAGCTGGGGCTGGTGATCCTCGACTCCTGCCGCAACAACCCGTTCATCAACCGCCTGAACCAGGACGGCAAGGCCAAGCGCGCCATCGGAGACGGCCTCGCCAGTGTCGAGCCTACCCAGGGCGAACTGGTGGCATTTGCGACCCGCGATGGCCGCGTGGCGTGGGACGGCTCGGGCGAGCACAGCCCGTTCACCGAGGCTCTGCTGCGGCACGGCGCCGAAGCTGGAGTGGACATTCGCCTGATGTTCGGCAAGGTTCGCGATTCCGTGATGAAAAGTACGTCCAATGCCCAGGAGCCGTTCACCTACGGATCGCTGCCGGGCGAGGAGTTCTATTTCAATACCGGCAGGAAGTGACGGGGCGGTATTGGAACTCCGCTCTGAGTCAATCAGGGCGGAGTTCTATTCTTTCATTTTGCCGTACTCTCCTACGGAAAGCCGGTATGCACTTCTCCGTAAAGTGCTTTAGCCGGCGCCATACCGGGCGGAGGTGAACGTCTGGCGGAAGCGCTACCCGGCGGCGTCGCCACGCGGCGTGAACCTCTCGCGCAGCGCTTCCAGCAGCCTACGCGCATCGTCCGCCACATCGTCCGCGCCGCACATTTGAGCGCGGACGATGGCGCCGTCCACGATGAGCAGCGCGAGGCGGGCGGCGACCGCCGCAGGCGACAGCCCCTCGGCGGCGGCGTAATCTTCGAGCAGCTTTTCCAGATCGCGCTTGTGCGACGCGGCGATGGTGCGCTCGCGGCTCTCCTGCCGGGTGAATTCGGCGGCCGTGTTGATGAATGCACACCCCCGGAACTCGTGCGACGCGAACCATTCCGCCAGCGCATCGGCCACGGCGAGGTATGCGGAACCCCGCCGTCCGGCATGCGCCGCCACGCTCGCGCCGAACCAGGCCATCCAGCGCCGGTGCCGCTCCTCCAGGAAAGCGCATACGAGATCGGATTTCGCCGGGAAGTGGCGGTAGAAGGACATCTTCGCCACACCTGATTCGGCGATAATCCGGTCGATGCCCGTCGCGCGCACGCCCTCGGCGTAGAACAGCCGCAGGGCCGTTTCCAGAATGCGCTCGCGGGCGGAGGGCTTGGGGGACGGCTCAGCGCCGCCGGGGAATTGTCTCACGATTCGCGGCCTCCATGCCGGCGTATGTTGACAGACCTGTCTGTCTAATGCAACATAGACAGACCTGTCTCATCATGGAGTGTGCACATGCCCATCAAACCCGGCTTCCGCCTTGGCATCTACATCTGCAAAGACCTGGAAATTGTAGACTTCGCCGCGCCATACGGCGTGTTCTCCGTCGCCCGGCGCTTCGATCCCGAGCTGGACGCCTTTTTCGTCGCCGAGACCATGCGTCCGGCGCAGGCGCAGGCAGGCTTCACCGTACTGCCCAATTACAGCTTCGCGGACCGCCCCGATATGGATGCCTTCCTCATCCCCGGCGGCTTCGGCACGCGGCAGGAGATCAACAACGCGCGCCTCCACGAGTTCATCCGCTCGCTGCCGGAGAAGACATTGCTGGTCTCCGTGTGCACAGGCTCGTGGATTTACGGGCGCATGGGCCTGCTCGACGGACGCCGCGCCACCAACCGCAAGGAGCCCGACCGGCTGGAGCAGTCCAGCGCCGGCAAAACGCCCATCGACCGGCTGGCCGAGATCGCGCCTGCATGCAAGATCAGCCGCGCGCGCGTCGTGGACAGCGGACGCATCGTCACCGGCGGCGGCATTGCGTCCGGGATGGAAATTGGCTTTCACCTACTGCGGCGGGCGGGATACAGCGAGGCGCTTATCGCCGAGGTGGCGCGGGTGATGGAGTATACGGCGGCGTATGAGTTGTACCGCGGCGATATCGAATATGATGCTGCGGAACCCTCAGGCTGACGTCGCTCTCCGCCCATCAAGCAGATCGCTATACTCTCTCCCCTCGCGGGAGAGGATATAGTGATCTCGAATTTGAGCGACACTTTTGACCGGGAATTTGGTTGAGGTCGAGCTATTTCTTCCCTTCCAGGGCAAGGATTGGCAGGCGGCAAAATAGGCTAACGCAACGTGGCCCTCAATACCGGGCAATGCACTAGTCGCACCCGGTGCCGGATGGTCCCATTTACCTGTGTACCGGCGCCGCCGGTGATCCCGTATGGCTGGCGAACGATCAAGCGCACGCGTTTCCAGCACAATTATTAAGCCATTGAAATGCAGGCCGTATGTGCTGTGTCTTCTCGCAAATAGGGGGACAAAACTGGACGCCGATCAGGGGGCGTTTTGCACGCCGGCTGACATAAACGCCGCACCGCGTCGTAGCCGCCGTCAAAGCCCAAATCGCGCAGCGGCTCAAATAGCCCTCCTACTCGATTAGCGTAAGCGGTGCTCCGCTACAGGGTGACCGTGGCGGCAAACGCCCACGGCCTCAGTTTGCCGATGCGGCGGGCGGGCCAGCGGTTGATGAGCTTCGTCAGCACATCCGAGAGGCGGGCATAGGGATTGACGCTATTTAATTTGCACGTCTCAATAGGAGAGGTGATGATCACCCAGTTTTGCGCCCCCTGATTGTGTTTCGGCGTGGAATAAGGCCCCCGTTATCGGCGTGCAAACGGGCCCCCTTTAACAGTTGGGTCCATATTAACGGGGGTAACTGGGGGCTTCGTTTGGGATGCTGGCCGTGGAGACGATTGCGAAGATACGCCGTGCGTATTTTTATCACAAGAAACCGATCAAGACGATCTGCCGCGAGCTAAAGGTATCTCGGAGAGCGGTGCGGAAAGTTGTCCGGTCCGATGCGACGGAGGTCCGCTATGAACGCAGTGGGCAGCCGATGCCGAAGCTTGGGCCACGGCGTGAGCGTTTAGACGGACTGCTGGCTGGGAACGAAGATGAAGCGCCTCGCGAACGGCTGACGCTGGTGCGGGTTTTCGAGACGTTGCGGGATGAGGGCTTTGATGGCGGCTACGGCGCGGTCCGGCTGCTCACGCGAAGGTGCGGCGGCGCGACGCCGGCTGGCAGGGTCAATCCAAGCCGATTGCACTGGATCAATACGGCATTGCCATTGCCGGACGCTGCGGCTTGCGGTATGGTTTGCGCCACGTTGCCCCTTGGCACCCGTAGCTCAGCTGGATAGAGCGCTGCCCTCCGAAGGCAGAGGTCACAGGTTCGAATCCTGTCGGGTGCGCCACTTCGGTACACATGTGCGAACACCCGGCGTGACCTGTCCGCCGTTCGTAACCGCATGTTCCAGAACGTCTTTCCGGCCCATGATGCGGATTGTGCCTTGATCAACCTCGATCCGGTCAATGATAGCCCCGATCCACGCCTTGCGGGCCGGTGTGTCGCCCTCCAGCAAACGTCCCCGCATCAGCGCGCCGAACTTCTCCACAGCCTCCGGTGACACATCGGCCTTGGCGCGAACGCCACAGCGTGCGCGGTTCAATGCTTCCTTCGCCCGGTCGCGGTCGCCCTTGAGGATGGCAATTCGATCCTTGAGCAGGTCATCGACTTCGGCGACGCCATCCTCAATCAGTTTGTAGAGCCGCTTCAATTTCTCTTCGGCGGTTTCGGCTTCGCGCTCCAATGATGCCAGCCGAGTATCTACAGCAGCAGCACGCTCCGCACGTCTCGACGCTAACGTCGACAGGAGATCCCAGACCTGATCACCGGTGAGAAGTTTCTCGACCAACGCCTCGGTCACCAGGGTATCAAACCGATCCATCTGTACCGTGCGGCCCGCACATGCCTTCTTACCCTTGCGAGCACAGGTGGAGCAGGCATAGTACCGGTGCGTCTTGCCAGATTTTGATGTGCCGGTTCGCAACGTCATCGCGCCATTGCACAGGCTGCAGAAGGCAAGACCCGTAAGCAGGATCGGTCCAGTGATCGCCCGTGGCGCTTCGACCTTCGGATTCCGTTTCTTCAAAATCTGCTGGATGGCCTCGAACGCATCTGGCTCGATGATGGCCGGCGCGTCGGCATAGATGTGTTCCGCATCGCTCTTGCGCTTGCGCGTCCGCGCTTCGACTGTGTTGAAACGCCAACGGCCACCATAGACAGGGTTGGTCACAAGCTGGTGCACGGAACCGAGCCCCCACAGCCCGCCGCGACGCGTGCGGTAACCTTTTTCATTCAGCCACGTTGCGATGCCCTTGACGCCGAGCGGCCCCTGTCCTTCGTGACCGCCCTGCAGCAACCTGAAAATCAATCGGACCTGCTCCGCCTCGACCTCATCGATCTCCAGCCGCTTTTTGATGCGCGCACCGCGCCGCTCAACTTCGAAAGTCCGATAACCAAACGGCGGTGTCGACCCGTTCCAAAATCCCTGCCGCGCATTCTCCTTCATCGAACGCAGGACGTGCTTGGCATTTTCCTTCGACTGATACTCGTCGAACAGCGCGATCACCTGCCGCATCATCACTTGAGCCGGATCGTCGCCGAGTTCCTGCGTGATGGAGACGAGCTTCACGTTGTGCTTGGCGAGCTTGCGCACATAAAATTCAAGGCCAAACGCATCACGGAAGAAGCGGCTGAAGGAGTGAACGACGATAACGTCAAAAGCGCATTCGCCATCACAAGCGCGCTCCACCATGCGCTGGAATTCCGGCCGCCGATCATCTGTCGCCGATGCTCCCGGCTCGATGTACTCCGCAACAACCTGCAACCCGCGCGCGGCAGCCCACATCGCTGTCTGGGATCGCTGATCGGGGATCGACAAGTCATGTTCAGCCTGCCTGCCAGTCGAGACCCGAAGATAAAGTGCGGCGCGCTGGCCTGCCGTTGTCACTTCACCGTTCGCATTCGACTTTCTCGACTGCGATTCCATGGCGTGCTCTCCATGCAAATTCCGTCATTGCCGGCATCATGTCAGCCGCGTGTGGCGCAAGGAAGTCGAAGCCGTGCCTTGTGCACCGCCCAGCACTTCATCGAGAATGTCCGCGAGGTAGGTTTCGATGACGACAAGCTCAGCTTGCCCGATGCGCCGCTTAACAGGAAAATCGTCGATCACGATCAATGGGGCGGCATCGACGAATTTCGAAGCGTCGGCCTGCTCGGCATGCGCCGGTCCAACCGTGTCTGCGACGGTTGACATTCCTTCCGGCGTATGAGCAAGCGGCTCTTCCATTTGCCTTGTCCGTGGTTCCACGAACAAGCGTAAGGACGCTCAACTGGCTTCGAAAGAAATCAGGGATCAATCAAGATGATAGCAGCGATATATGCGGCTTGTGCCGACGGCACTACCCAGCAGCTCGCCAAGGCGCTGGCCAATCGTGTGCCGATCATCATCTCGACCATCCAGAAGTTCCCGTTCATTGCCGGCGCCATCAACACGCTGGCGAAAAAGGGTGATGCTGTCTCGATCGATACCTCTGGCAAGCGTTTCGCCGTCATCGTCGACGAGGCTCATTCCTCATCAGCCGGAGAGACCGCACAAGCCTTACGTGGGATTCTCAACAAAGATGGCATCGAGGCGGCTGTCGCCGCTCAAATCCTTGATGACGAAGATGACAGCGGCCTGACGGCCGAAGCACGCGAATCGATGTTGCACGAGATGGAGAAGCGCACGCGCCAGCCGAACCTCTCGTACTTCGCGTTCACGGCAACGCCGAAGTTTAAGACCAAGGCGATTTTCGATGAGCCGGGCGACGACGGTAAGTCACCCTTCCATCTCTACTCCATGCGCCAAGCCATCCAGGAAGGCTTCATCATGGATGTGCTGGCACACTACACGACCTACAAGGCTTATTTCGGGCTGGTGAAGCAGGTCGCCGAGGATCCGAACGTGCCGCAAAAGGAAGCCGCCAAAGCGCTGGCGCGGTTCCTGTCATTGCACCCGCACAATCTACGCCAGAAGGTCGAGGTGATCGTCGAGCACTTCCGCAATTACACGCGACACAAGATAGGCGGGCGTGCGAAAGCGATGATCGTCACAGGCTCGCGCCTCCATGCCGTCCGCTACAAGCAGGAAGTCGACAAGTATATCCGCGAATGCGGTTACACGGACATCAAGGCGCTCGTCGCCTTCTCCGGCGAGGTCGTCGATCCCGAATTCGAGGATAAGTATTACACTGAGGTCGGCATGAACGCCGGCATTCGCGAGACGGAACTGCCGGAAAAGTTCGCGACCGAAGAATATCAGGTCCTGATCGTCGCGGAGAAGTACCAGACCGGCTTTGACCAACCGCTGTTGCACACCATGTATGTCGACAAGCGGCTCGATGGCGTACAGGCCGTACAGACGTTATCGCGGCTCAATCGCCGGGCACAAGGCAAGGACGACACCTTCGTGCTCGATTTCGTCAACGAGCGCGACGACATCTTCGCGGCATTCAAGCCCTACTACGGTGACACCGAGATCGGCGAGATGCCGGACGCGCACGCGCTCTACCGCATCCAGCACGAGTTGGAGGCTTCGCCGGTGCTCGTTGCAGCCGAGATCGCGCATTTCTGCGAGATATGGTTCCGCAATCGCCGCGAGCCAACGGCGGGCGAGCACAAACTACTCAACGGCATCATCGACTTGGCGGTCGCGCGCTTCGAGCAGCTCGATGACGAAGACAAGGACGACTTCAAGGGCAAACTGATCAGCTTCCGCAATCTCTACGCCTTCCTCGCGCAGATAATCCCCTATCGGGATTCCGATCTGGAAAAGCTCTACACCTACGCCCGTTTCCTGCTGCTTAAGCTGCCTCGGCGCGCAGCCGGCCCAGGTTACGAACTCGAGGACGATGTCGCGCTGCGTTTCTACCGGCTGCAAAAGATCAGCGAAGGATCGATCGATCTTGAAGGTGGTGACGCGACGCCGATCAAAGGGCCAACCGAGGTCGGTACGCGGCGCGCAGAGGACGAAGAGATTCCGCTGTCACGCCTCGTCGACAAGCTCAATGATCGCTTCGGCACGGAGTTCAAGCAAGCAGATCAGTTGTTCTTCGATCAAATCGCCGAGGCCGCGTCCGACAATGACACGCTGAGAACCGCAGCCAAGGCCAACACGCTCGACAATTTCAAGCATGTTTTCGATAAGCTCCTCGAAGGGCTCTTCGTCGACCGCATGGAAGGTAACGAGGAAATCTTCGATAAGATCATGAAAGATCCAATTTTCCGCAACATCGCTTCGGATCAGCTCATGCGTGAGGTGTATGAAAAGCTGCGCAAACAAGAGGACAAACGCGCGGAATGAGGGCTCCCAGAAAACAATTGAAATCGGCACCCGCCCCTCTTCCGCCCAAGACGGATGAAGACGCGCTGGTCGATATCGTCGCTTGGCGCGAGGGCCGCAATGCCTGGCAACGTCAGGCATTGCGGCTGTTGCTGGCCGCCAGGGACCCTTCGCAACAGCAGATAGACGATCTCTACGCTTTGTCAGTTGCGGGAGGGACAGCCACTTTCAGAGGCAGATGTCCGCACCTACAAGCCGCAAAGCCTTGCCGTAACGCTCAAGTCGGTCGGAAAACCTCATGACGTCGACGACGACATTCGAGAAAAAGAACTGTTTTGCCTGAAGAGTGAAATCTATCGGCGTGAGATTGATTTACAAATCCGCAAGATCACGGCGCGAAAGATTTTCCGAATGAATCTAGTCTCGTCACGCAACGGGCAACGCTGCGACGACTGCAAAAATAACAAAAAAGGTATTGTATATGCACATATCAAAACTGCAGATAGTCAATTATAGAAATTTTGCGAACGTTAACATTTTTTTCAACAAGGGCATAAACACGATCATTGGGGAAAATGGTTCCGGCAAGACAAATCTCTTCCGCGCGATCAGGCTTCTTCTTGATGACAATATGCTTCGGTCAGCTTACAAGCTGGATGAGAAAGATTTCCATCGTGGGCTAGGCAATTGGCGAGGGCATTGGATAATCATCAGCCTTGAGTTCGAGGAGGTTTCACAAGATAAGGCGATACAAGCGCTCTTCTTGCACGGAACAGGCAACATTGAAGGAGGTACAATCGGGAGGGCCACGTATAATCTGATCTTTCGGCCAAAGCCCTCGATCCGATCTCGACTGTCTCAACTTGAGACAGGTGACAAAGCAGGCCTCGCAGAAATACTCAAAGCCATCACGATCGATGACTACGAGACGATCTTCACAGGTAAAAGCAACGCGGATTTCGCCAATCCGGCCATCTATACGGCGCTCGTCGGCGACTTCGAAAACGTCCGATTTGGCGACGAGTTGAACCCACCCTCCATCGGCGGAAAAATCCCAGGAATTCTAGCCATTTCCAAAGAGATTTCCTTCACATTCGTCCAGGCGCTGAGGGACGTTGTCGCTGACTTCCAGAACAATCGAACCAACCCCTTGTTGACACTCTTGAAGAGCAAGAGTGGTGAGATCGACCCCGCCCTGTTCAGGCCGATTACTACCCTAGTCAAGGATCTGAATGCGGCGATTGAGGGCCTGCCCGACGTTAAAGGCATCAGAGCGGACATCAGGGAGACGATCAACGATGCGGCCGGCGAGACCTACTCACCGTCGTCTTTGTCGATCCGGTCCGACCTCTCCGATGAGGCTGACCGGCTGTTCCAGTCCTTGAAGCTCTTCGTCGGCGAGTTCAGAAGAAGGATATGAGGGCGCGATTCACGAGTTGAGCCTGGGCGGCGCCAATCTTATCTACCTCACCCTCAAACTGCTCGAATTCAAGTACCAGAAGGTCAAGCAGTCATTCGCCAACTTTCTGCTCATTGAGGAACCGGAAGCGCATATTCATACACATATTCAGAAAACCCTATTCGACAAGCTGAATTACTCGGACACGCAGGTAATTTATTCAACCCACTCGACCCATATTTCTGAGGTGAGCAATGTGGAAAACATCAATATCCTCAGCCGAGCTGAAGGAAAATGCGAGGCGTACCAGCCTGCTACTGGCCTAAATCCGGAAGAAGTCGGCAACATCCAGCGATACCTCGACGCTGTTCGCAGCAACCTCCTCTTCGCCAAGAGCGTCGTACTCGTGGAAGGCGACGCGGAAGAAATTCTTATTCCGATCCTCGTCAAAAAAGTCATGGGCGTCACTCTCGACGAACTCGGCATTAGTCTGATCAATATGCACATGGATATCTTATTAGGTCTTGACGCCTGCTTTCAGGCTTCGCTCCCGAAGCCAACCCTATAGGCCGTCGGATCGCTCCCACAGAAAAAGCGCGATAGCTTGCAAATTCCGGCGAGCACGCGAGAATTCATGGGGAGAGGCCATCGCGTTGGACTACTGAGCCGCTATGGCCCCTACAAACAGCAGACCAGGCAGCGATACTTATGAAATTATAGCGGAACTTCAATCGCATAGCCCGCCTTCACCAAGCCACTCAAGATGGTGCCGAAAAGGGCCTCTTTTGAATTCCGAGTGGGTAGCCCGTTCGCCGATCTGACAGCGGCATCTCTTTGTTTGGCTGGTGCCCATCTCTCCGTCCCGGCCTGCGCGAGCATCGAGCCGCGGCGCGCAGCGCCGGTCAAGAATGGCCGCTTGCGGCCGCCCGTTAGGGCTTGTTCTTGACCGGTGCGAGCACTGCGGCATGCTGATTTCCGCCGGGGCACCAGCGCCGCGGGTTGGGAGAGAGCATGAGCAATAGCAACGAACTTTTCGCGGCGGCCCTTGGTGTCGCCTGTCCCTGGTCTGTCCGTGATGTGACGTTCGACGCCGGCAAGCGGCTGCTGGTCATCGGCATTGATTTCGCCAAGGGCAGCAAGTTCCCGTACCCCGGCGTAGAAGGATTGCATCCCGTCCACGACACGGTGCTGAAGCGTTACCGGCATCTGAACTTCTTCCAGCATGAGTGCTATCTCGAAGTCCGCACACCGCGGCTCAACCTGCCCGATGGACGAGTGGTGCTCGCCGAGCCCGAATGGGCAGGTAAGCTCACTGGTTTTACGCTGCTGTTTGAGGCTCTCATTATGGCCATGTGCCGCCAGATGCCGTTTGCCGCCGTCGCCCGCATGGTTGGCGAAACCTGGCACCGCGTGCATGCAATCTGCTGCCGCTACGTGGATCTGGCGCTGGCAAAAGCCGATTTGTCCGGCCTAACCACACTCGCCATCGACGAAACTTCCAGCCGGCGCGGCCAGAATTATCTGATGTTCGCCGCTGATGCCGAAGCGCGCAAGGTGGTATTCGTCACCCAGGGCCGGGACTCCAAGACAGTGAAAGAATTCAGCGAGTTTCTGAGCCAGCACCAGGGGAAGCCGGAACAGATCACCAGCGTCAGCATGGACATGTCGCCGGCCTTTATCAAAGGCGTGACAAAACATCTGCCAAACGCCCGTATAACTTTCGACAAATTCCATGTCGTTGCACACGCCTCCAGCGCTGTCGATCAAATACGCCGGCTGGAGCAGAAAACCGATCCCAGCCTGAAAGGTTTGCGCTGGGTGCTGCTCAAAGACCAGAGCAAATTGAATGAAAGTTAACTGGCAGATCTCAAGGCTTTTACCGCCAACGTCACCACCAAACGCACCGCACGCGCATGGTTCTACCGCGAGCAATTGCGTGAAATCCTTGACCGCAAGCAGATCAACGTGGTTTCGGCTCTACTCAAGCGTTGGTGCACCAACGTCAACCGCTCCAAGGTCGAGCCGATGAAGCAGGTCGCGAACATGATCGCAAAGCACTTCGACGGCATCGTCGCCTGGGCACAGACCCGTCAGA
The DNA here is from genome assembly GCA_963827885.1 of uncultured Alphaproteobacteria bacterium. Lineage (GTDB taxonomy): Bacteria > Pseudomonadota > Alphaproteobacteria > Rhizobiales > Rhodomicrobiaceae > CAWHDD01. The sequence goes on from CAWHDD010000026.1 coordinate 49,746, forward strand.
CCAACGGCTTCCTCGAAGCCATCAACGGGCTGTTCCAGGCCGCCAAACGCCGGGCCAGGGGATACGGCACATTCAAGACCATGTGCACCGTCATCTTCCTCGTCGCCGGAAATCTCAAATTCTCCGGCATCAACCCTCACGCCGCGTAACCCACTCCAGATTCAAATGAGCCCCACTTGAGAGTTAATCCTTTATAATTACAGACGGTAACGCATATGGTCAACGCTGAACTGCACAGGATGCCCATTTAACAGCGATTACTATTTCGTGAAGGGACGAGTAAAACGCGCCGGCGGGGGCACTGACATTCTGTGGTTTGCCGATGGCGAGATCAATAGACGCGGGCGGCCGCCATCGCCGTGGCGTTCTGCCTGCAACGTAGCGTCTATCGAATGGCCCAAAGTTTTCCTTCCGAGACGCAATAAAGTTCGCCAGACTTTCCCACCGCCAGCGGCCCTGACATCGGGCCGGGCGCCACCCACCTGAACAGCTGATTTCCCGCAGGGGCGAAGCCGGCAATGCTGCACGCCAGGTGCAGATCATAGGGATCCCGGTACTTCTCCCAGTAGTCGCTGTCAACGCTGGTTGACACCACCAGATTTCCGGCCGGATCTCCGATAATATTCCGTATCTCCCATGGCAATTCCGCCTGCAGCATAATGCGCCCGGCAACATCGAATACGAGAAGCGTCCGTAAAGAGGCACCGGCCAAGCGTGGCCCGGGTGAGGGTAGGACGGCAACGGGGGGATCGAACGGCATTGCTCTGGCGCTGACATTCGGCCAGGAAGTTACAGTTCCCGCAGACGGATTGAAGATAAGCATCCCGTGTCCGTCATGCCACGTGCATCCAGCGGCGATCTGCGAATTGTCGAGGAGCATGGGCGCGGTCGTAATCGAGTCATGTTCGAGGGCAGAGCCAACCGCTGCCGCCTCAGCCCCACGAAGAAAACCGTGCCGGTTGGCGCGCCACAATAAGTTCCCCTGACCATCCAGCCCCGTCAAATAAGCACCGTCTGAGAACACGACAAGGTTCTCCAGCGCCAGCACCTCCCTGTAGTTGAGGGAGGCAAGCCGATACGACCAAAGCACTTCGCCGCCAGGATTGACGCATTGCAGGTCCAGAGCGCGTGCATCCCGAATATATCGTTTGAGGACAATAGCCCCGCTTGGCGCCACCGCCGGTCTTACCGGCGGCCAGCCATCGCCTCGCATCGACCAGAGTTCCTCGCCCGTTGCCTGCGCACGCGCCACCAGCCTTCTTTGCCCTCCCTCCTCTTCAGTAAGAAGGATCGAGCCATCGGCGAGAGCTATAGGGTCTCCGAAAGGTTGCCCCAGCTTGCGATCCCAGCGAACACTGCCGTCTTGCTCGACAGCCGTCAGCGCGTCCGGCGAGGAGACAAAGACGCAGCCATCTTCCGCGACGATAATGCTGGACACGCGTTCTTGTCCGGGAATTGGTACGGACCACCACGTTTCCCCTTTCGCTTGGATAACGACCCTGGCCAGGTTGTTGTTTCCGGCATTTCCCAATCCCATTGGCCATGGTGCCGCCCCAAAGGGGTTTGAATTTGCTGTACTCACCTCAGTTCCAATGCCTCCTTAAATACTTCCAGGTGCTTGTCGAAACCCTCGCTGTTCACTCCGAAATTGAGGGTTCTCTTGAATTGCCGGAGCGCGGTTCCTGCGGCGAAAAAACGTGCCGCTTCCGGTGAGAGAGCTGGCCCATTGGTTGAGTATGCCTTCTGAAAGGTGTTGCGAAGCCCCTCTACCTCTTCATTGCTAAGTTTGAATACAACCCCGAAGGACGACACCATTTGATCGAATTTGGCGACGTCCTGTGCGGGGGAACCGATGGGGAGACCTTGTCTATCCATTGAATGATGCAAGCCTCCGTTGTCTATGAGAGTAATTCCGGATTCTTCACCGTAGAACACATTGCCCGGATGAAAGTCACCATGTGCCAAGCTGGCAGAGCCGGGGTTATTACGAACACCTCTTACCAACTCATTGACGTGCTCACGAATTGCAACAGAATCTAACCCTAAACCCAAGTCTACCCCGGTCTTTTCTAGGCCGGCAATATGTTCGCCAATCCACTCCGCATTTTCCGTTGCTGATTTTATGTGGCCATCCAATGCGGTCGCGAGGGCTTTGCCCGAACCCAACGGCTTGCTGTGCAGTTCGGCCAACGCCAGGCCAGTCTGTTTCACCGCCTCACTCAGTTGAGCCATTGCAGCTACGCGGTCAGGTCCCGGCGGCGCGCTGCCTAACCGGATTATCAAATCGTCAAGCGGTTTCCCTCTGGCGGGCGAAAGCATCAGCACACCACTTCCGCCGGGTAATTTGGCTGCGGCCTGAGCCCTGATGGAGCCAAAGTTTTGCGGCTTAATATCGGCGAGCATCTGCATGGCGGATAATTCGGCACCCATCACGCTTTCCTGCTTGCCTGGAAATACCTTAATCGCGCCGAGCAATGCGCCATTGGCATCCCGCGCTAAAAAGACAGGAGCCCCCGAAGCACCTTTGGCTCCACCAGCTTCGGTAGCCGGACGAACGGCAATCGTCTCCGCAGGAAGATCCGATGTTTGCGCTGCAAAGAGGCGCAAATCCTCCGGAGCGCTACCCTTGAGTTCGGGCAATTCACTCATCAAGCGGTTCATTGCCGCGGCATCGACACCGCCGTCAGGCGTGCGAAGCGCGGCGATATGTTCTCGCAACTGATGCGGGAGTTTTGGTGCAGTTCGCTGAATTGCCAGTTCTAATCGCTCCGTTTGCGCGACTGCCGCCGCTGGCGCAGTATTGCCGGCGAACAGCCCTTCATTCTTGACGGCCGTTTTTGCCGCCGCGAGAGTTCCAGCCTCGGGAACCGCGCGAGGAATGCTGCTGGTACCCATCGATTTTAGCGGAATGCTCCCTGTCACCGCCAGCGCGGCAATCGTCATGGGCGTTCCGCGCTCGATCAAGGCGTGCAAATCCTGGTCGAGCCATAAATCCTCGCCGGTGATCTTATTACGATGGAGCGTGTACAACTTGCCGTTCCGGCCATATCCGCCAAGCACATTGCCCTCTGGCGTCTGGACGGGGCCGTCAACGGCCGCTCCGAAGTCGCCCAGTGCACGCTCGACGGAAAGCGCCGTCCTCACGACAGGGACGCCCGGCAGCAAGGCTATTTTTTCCACGAATGTGAGTGGCAGCCTGGCGGGAACCGTGACGCCCTCCACCCAACGCTCCTGGACAGTGCCTGCCATTGCCTTGGGGTTAAACGGCTTACCTGCCGCGATCTGCCGCTGGGCCTCACCTGCCGCAAACCCCAGCGGCGTCAGTGAACGGCTTTCGATGCCGCCTCGCTTGAGGGCGTCGCCCATCTCCTTGCCGATGTCGCCCAGAGCCTTCGCATTGCCGTTATTCGCTTCAGTTAAAATGCGCTCGGTGATCTTGGCGTAATTGGGATTGAGGTCCACCGAACTCAGCCGCCGGTCGAACTCCTCCTCGCCAACGCTGGCGCGCGCGGCGGCGATGTAATCGGGGCGTCCCTCCTTGATGGCGGATTGGATGAGATTTACCGCGGTATTCAGCCTGTTGAACAGTACCCGGCGAGGGTGAGCCGCCCTCAGCTTTCAAGGAGTTAAATGCAGCGTTGAAGGATAGGATGCCGCTGGTTTGCTGACTTACCAGCACTTGGCCAGACCCAAGCTGCGCTAACCGCACATTGGTGGGCACCGAAGGGAGGGGCGGAGTATTTTGCGGCGGCATCACAGGCAGCTGCGGAGCCGGCCGCATAGCGGGAGGTGAATGCCAACCATCCTGGTTAGCTTGCAGGCAAGTTGTGAACTGCGCCTGTTTTCCCGTGCATTGTATAGTTTTTGGGTCATCTGAGTGAGCAGGGACTTCGGTTGTTAGTGTTTTGACGCCCAAATCACCCTCCTCTGGGGAGCAGAAACGCATGAAACCATTAAGCAATGGAATGATAGGTCACGCTGATTTTACAAGAAATGATAACGGTATAATATACTGCGAAAATGTGGCAAAAACCAGTTTCGGCCTCATTTGCATTGCGGGGGTTCGAATTCGGCTATACTTTACTGAAAACGAAGCTGTGGGGTAGTAGCAGCACCATATCAAGGGATTTTTTTATTCCCACCATCTCAGCATCAGGGACATCACTTCGTTGTGACCTATTTTGAGAACGGACGGCGGAATGGAACGCAAGCGTACCGAACCTCTGCTTTGGGAGGGCGCAGTGATTTTCGCGTGTTTCCCGCAGTCGTGTCTGTTCACCTCCTATAAAGCCGCCGCGGTTAGAGCCATGCCACGTGTGGTTGCTATAAGATCCGCTGTGGGGTTGGCTGCGGAAGAGAGCGGTTGTAGTTTTGACGGGCACGCAATTTCCCGTTCTGCACCAAGGTCGCCCCTCAATGTGGCGGGCGTCGCCCTTCAACCGGGCACCGAAGCGGACGCAGATCGATGGACATCGAGAACGCTGCCACCGCGAAGCATATGGGTTGACTGGGGCTATTGCGGCATAGAAGCGCGATAGCCGATTACAACTCGAAGGCCGGCCACATCGGCGCGATGGCGCCATCATCGGCGTGCAGCGGGGAGTGCGCGAAGGGCGGCCCGCTGCGTGGCATTTGCGGCGCGGCGAGCCGCCGTCAGGTGGCGTGGCCGCTCGTAATCAGCAAAATCCCTGATCGCTTCATCTACGGACTGCGCAAATTCCTCGGCGGAGGCGCTGTCAGCAAGGCACCGGAAGTAAGCCGGGAGCGCGGCGTGCCAATCGACGCCGACCTGCCATGACCCGCCCTCATCCGCGAAGAAGATAATGTCGCCGTTTCCCTCATCAATACGCCGCAGCAGCCCAAAAAGGTGTTCAAAGGCGTCGCGCACCGGGGTCCGCGGTTCATTCTCTGCTGCGCGGAGACACTTGCACAGAAGGCGGTCGAACTCGGCGATGAACGCCTCCGTTCCTCGGGATTTTTCTGTGAAGTTTTTGGAGTTGACCGCAAAACTCTCATTATATCGGCCGGCTATGCTCTCAGCGTGAAATTTCCGCACCTCGTCGAGCACGGGGACCATTTTTGCCGTTCCCTTTGACGCTGCATCGAGTTGGACGAAATCGCCCAGAAGCGGTTTCAGCTTGGCCTGCGGCACAAGTTCAATCGCCCGCATGGCGATGATGAGGAGATCACCCCGGCTCAATCTTTGGAGTTCGATTCGCAGTTTCTCCATGCCGGTAGCACGGCCGCTCATTTGCGGGTCTCCTTGGGTATGGGCGGGTGAAATGGGCCTTTCCCCGGCCAAACAAACTGGGTTGCATAGACTTTCTCAAGGTTGACGTCGCCGGTCTTGGTGAAGCGCAATCGCTGCTTGGGACCTTTACCGTGGCGCATGTAGACGGTGGGCGACGGGACAAGATTCTGGTCGTGTATGTGGAAGCGGAGGACGCGCAACAGCCGCGAAAGACGTGTCAGATTACAGTCGATGGCCTGCTCCAGATACGGGATACGTCCGCAGCGCCATTCATCGACGTGCTCTCGGCCACGCGCGCGGGCTCCTATTATGTGATGGCCTACAACGCTCAAGGGCTCGGCGAGAACTACACAATCTCCGCTGATACTCCGCATTTCTCCATCACCGATATCGGAACGGCCGCAGGCAGTAATAAGGGCCAAGTCACTGTCCGGATCGACGGCGCTCAGTTCACCGCGGAGACCATCGCCAAGCTGGTGGGCGCTGATGGAGTTCGAGCACACTGCAGGACAGGTTTTGTGGAAAGACGGCGCGGAACTTTGGGCGACGTTCGACTTGAAGGGCATGGCGAAGGGCGCCTACGATGTCAAAATTGAAGACGGTGCGCACACGGCCGTTCTGGACGATGTCTTCACCGTCAATGACGGAAAGGCTGGCGCGGCCCAGCACCAGCTCAGCGCCATCACGTACCCCGATGGAACGGTGGAGCATTTCGCATACGACGTACAGGGACGGCTCCTTCAGGACAGCCTCAACAATGGCGCGGAGGCTCTGACATACGCGTTCATTTTTGCCGGGAGCCGGCCATCTGAAATGGCGAGCTACCGGCGCAACACCGCGCTGGAGCGTAAAAAGGCACTCCGCTGGCTATGAACCGCCTTGGCGCGCTCTACCTCCAGGGCCACGGTGTGCCCCAAGACTATGCCAAAGCCAGGGAATGGTTTGAAATGGCTGCGGCGAAGGACGATGCGGCGGCCATTGGAAACATTGGCGTGCTCTATGACAATGGCTATGGCGTGCCGCAGGACTACATCAGAGCCAAGGAGTGGTTCGAAAAGGCCGCCAGTAAAGGCGATGAGACGGCCATGGGGAAGCTGGGCCTTCTCTACGAGCTAGGGCACGGCGTGGCACAAGACTATGTCGAGGCTCGGAAATGGTATGAGAAAGCCGCCGGAAAGGGTAGCTCTCATGCCATGAATGCTCTCGGCCAGCTTTATCGCGATGGCAAGGGGGGGCAGTCAAGACTATGCTAAAGCCCGAGATTTGTTCGAAAAGGCTGCCGCGGCGAATAATATTTATGCCATGGGCAACCTTGGCATGCTTTATTTCTATGCCCAAGGCGTTCCGCAGGACTATACCAAGACCCGTGAATGGACGGAGAAAGCCGCCGCATTGGGCAACGGCACTGCCATGTTGTTCCTCGGCATACTCTACCGCGACGGGTATGGCGTCACGCCCGATTTTCTCAAGGCCCAGGAGTGGTTCGGCAGAGCCAAAGAACTAGGAGCCGTGTGGCCGCCTTCAGGGACAAATGGCGATCTGAAACGGTAGGTCTACACCCAGCTTGAGACATTTCCGGGAAGCAGGGCCGAAGTCCGCAGCCGGCCTCTACCAGAGATGGCATGCTCACGCCGACACCACCAAAACTCTTCTTCTTCGCTATCGCAGCATTTCCATCCGCAATCGGAGGAGCAGCGGGCCACCGGAAACGCGCACAAACTTGGCGGTCATGACCCAAACCGGCTGTCGCGAGAATCTGGTTCGCCGTCGAGTCCCGCCGCCGCAATGCAGAGGGAGCGGAAATGCGGGCGGGCGCCGGCCAGCCCGTAGAAGCGGCAAATCCAGACGGCAGCACCACATCAAGTAACGGACATCATCCCCGGCTGCGGCATCTATTTTCCTGCGCGAGCCCGGCAAGCTTGCCAGCAGGTCCGCTCCTCTGCAGGCTGCCGGAGGAATTGCTGCAAGTGCGAGATTGGCGGAACGGGCCAAGTGCTGCCGTTGGAGTGCCTTAATCCCCGGCCGGAAAGCGGACACTCCGATGATGGTCCTCGCGGGCCATCCCAGAAATCGAGCCGATGATCGATTCTACCGCCGTGTTGGAGTTCCTCCACCCAGTGCGAGGCCAGCATCGCCCGCGCCTGGGCGTTAATGAATGAGGGCGCCAGACCGGACAGCGCTTGCACGTCCGCTGCGTCGCCGGCCGCCGTATTGCAGCCCGAAAGGATCACCCAGTTCGCATGCTTGAGGCCGGCAATTTCCGCCCGAGGCCAAACAACGGCTGTTTGCCTGATGCATCGTTGCCTGGCCTCGTGTTCCTCACGCGAAGACCCGGCGCGGGCAGTCCTGCGAGTTGGCGTTTTATCTTGGCGAACAGGCTCTGATCGAGAAGCGGGACACCGATGCCAGCACGCTCATCACGCAGGCGGCGTATGACCAGGTCCATGATCGGGCCCCAAGCATTTCTCGCCGAGCTTGAGCGCGCGACAAACACGCGGGTGCCGGAGTTGCGGAATTTCAGCTTCAGGGGGGAGCACCGGCTGCTGAAACAGGGCGAGTTGGCGGTGGAATGTTTTGAGACGCGCGTATGGACAGTGCAAGTGCCGGGTGAACAAGCGGCGCCGGTCCCACAGGAGATACGCGGGAAGTTCGCGGCTGGCGGGGAACGGACGGCGCTGCCTATTGGGGGGTATCGATAGGCAGATCGAATAGCGGGCGGCGCGGATTTAATGCATGAACTGCAGGCGCCGGTGATATTGAGGAGGAGAAGCCCCGCCTGCGGCCAGGATGCCACCGGATTCGGGGAGCTATCAAGGGTAAACCTTTCGGGCACGCAAGATCGGGTGTTGTTGACAGCTCCCCGAGACTGGCGGTGTGCGTAGCAAGCGGCGGCCTCCGGCCAGTTGTTTTGCAACGGAGCCCCGAGGCAACGTAATGAGCGCCGGATGGCGCAAGTGGAGTGTTGGCCTTGGGCCAACACGACGACTACTCAAGAACTTCTAGGGAGCAACACCCGGAAACCTAATGAACAAGCTGACGCACATTGCATTCATCGGCTTCGGCGAAGCAGCCCAGGCTTTCGTAACTGGATGGCGTGGACAGCCCTGGCGCATCGCCGCCTACGACATCAAAACGGACACTGAAGCAACCGCTGAGGCCAAGCGGGCCGATTATGTGCGCACGGGCGTCAGCGGCGCGGATACGGCTGCGGAGGCATTCGCGGGAGCGCAAGCGGTATTCTCGCTAGTGACGGCGGATCAGGCGCTCATTGCCGCGCGCAACGCCGCACCGCATCTGCCGTCCGGTACGCTTTTCTTCGATGGCAATTCGTGTGCGCCGGGCACCAAGCGCCGCGCGGCGGAAGCTATCGAAGCGGCAGGCGGACGTTACGTGGACATGGCGATCATGGCGCCGGTGCACCCGAAACTGCACAAGGTGCCGGTGCTGCTGGGCGGGCCGCACGCTGCTGCCGCGCTCGATGTGGCCAATGCACACGATATGGCGGCCCAGGCCGTGCCGGGTGAGGTTGGCGCGGCGTCGTCCATGAAGATGATCCGCTCGGTGATGATGAAGGGGCTGGAGGCACTGGTTTTGGAATGTGTGCTAGCCGGGCGCAAGGCGGGCGTAGACGCCGCCGTGCTCAATTCGCTTGACGCCAGCTTCCCTGGCTTCGATTGGAAGCGCCGCGCCGCTTACATGATGGAGCGCGCGGCCACGCACGGCTTCCGGCGTGCGGCGGAAATGCGCGAGGTGGCGCGGACAGTGGACGAACTGGGGCTGGACAGCGGCATGTCCCGCGCGGCGGAGGAATGGCAGGAGCGCATCGGCGCGCTGCGGCTCGATGCGCGCGAAGCGGAAGATTACGGCGTGCTGGCGGATCTGATCCTCGGCCGCCTAGGCAAATAATCAGGAGTGTACGGCATGAAAGTCTGTGTGGCGGGCGCGGCGGGCGCCTTCGGCATCAAGCATCTCGACGCCATCAATGCCATTGATGGTGTGGAGGTGGTATCGGCAGCGGGCGCACCGGGCGATGACATGGAGGGGCTGGCGAAGGAGCGCGGCATCCCGCACTACACCACCGATCTCGCCGAAGTCGCTCGCCCGTCCCGATGTCGAGGCCGTCATCCTCTCCACGCCGACACAGTTGCATGCAGAACAGGCCATCCAGTGCATGAAGGCCGGCAAACATGTGCTCGTGGAAATCCCGATGGCGGACAATCTGGCGGATTCGGAGGAAATCCTGCGCGTGCAGCAGGAGACCGGCCTCATCGCCATGGCCGGGCATGTGCGGCGCTTCAACCCGAGCCACCAGTGGATGCACAACCGGATCAGGGCCGGCGAGCTGAAAATCCAGCAGATGGACGTGCAGACCTATTTCTTCCGCCGCAGCAACATGAATGCGCTGGGCAAGCCGCGCTCATGGACCGATCATCTGCTCTGGCATCACGCCTGCCACACCGTGGATCTGTTCCAGTACCAGACGGGCGAAGCCGCGTCGAAGTGTTCGGCCTGCAAGGCCCGATGCATCCCGCGCTCGGCATCGCCATGGACATGTCGATCGGCTTGAAGGCGCCGTCGGGCGCGATCTGCACGCTGTCGCTGTCGTTCAACAACGACGGGCCGCTCGGCACCTTCTTCCGCTACATCTGCGACAACGGCACCTACATCGCCCGCTACGACGACCTCTACGACGGCAAGGAGAAGAAGATCGACCTCAGCGGAGTGGCGGTGTCGAACAACGGCATCGAGCTGATCGACCGCGAGTTCTTCGCGGCGATCATGGAGAAGCGCGAGCCGAACGGTTCCATCGCACAGTGCCTGCCCGCCATGCGCACGCTCGACCGGGTGGAGAGGTGCTTTAAGTAGGCTGCATGCTATTTGCCTCATCCGGCATGCTGGCGGCGGCGAGATGCGCGATCAGCGCCTGCTGCGCCGGCGTCGGACGCCAGCCTGCACGCGCCGTCACGCCGATGGGACGCATGCTCCCCGGCAGCGGCACCGGCAGTTGCGCGATCAGCCCCTGGCGGATCTCCAGCCGCATCTGATGCGCCGACATGATCGTCAGCCGGTCGCTGTCCATTAGCAGGCCGCGTACCAGCATCGCCGAATTGGTCTCGATCCTGCCATGGCGGCTCTCGCGCACCACGGAGGCGAATACACGGTCGAAATAGGCGCGTGCAGGCGCTCCGGCCGGCGGCAGCACCCACGGATATTGCCCCAGGTCCGCCGGCGTGATCGCGGTCTTCATCGTCAGCGGATGCCCGGCGCGCGCCAGAATCGCTTGCGGATCGTGGAAATGCGCGGTCTGCACGATGTCGCCGATGGGCGCCGGCTCGCGCAACGCGCCGGCCAGGATGTCGATGTCGCCGTTACGTAAGGAGTGCAGCAGGTCGTCGTAAGGGCCGGTAACGATGCGGACATCGAGATGCGGCCGCTCGCGGGTCAACGCGTTGATCGCCAGCGGCAGCACATGCGTCCGGCACAGCGGCAGGCTGCCCACCACAATGCGCCCGGAGTCGAGGCCGAGCCATTCGCCGATTTCCGCGAAACCCTGCCGCAGCTCAGCGAAGGCCAGCCGCACATGCCGCACGAAGATTTCCGCGGGCGCCGTCAGCTCGATGCCCCTGGCGGTGGTCTGAAACAGCGGCACGCCGGCGAGTTTCTCCAGATCGCGTGCAGCGCGGTGGATCGAGGGCTGCGTCACGCCGGCACTGCGTGCGGCGAGGCTGAAATTGCCGGCCCTGGCGATGGCGTTGAGCGCATTCAGTTGCGCCACCGTCAGCAGCCGGTCGAAGTCGGCGAAACCGCGCGTCTTCTTCCGTGCAGCCGTATGCAGCGCCTCCCGCGCACCGCCCGCCAGATGTTGCAATGCATCCGCAGCGCGATCGAGAAACAAATGTCCCGGCTCCGTCGCATACATCCCGTCCGGCCGCCGCTCGAACAGGCTCACGCCAAGTAGTTGTTCCAGCTTAGCAATCGCCTGGGTGATGGCGGGCTGGGAAAGGTGCACCTCCTCGGCGGCACGGCTGATGCTCTGGCGGCGTGCTACCGCCACGAAGGCGCGCAGGTGCCGCAGGTTGGGCAAGTTTTGTGAGCTGTCCATGTGTCCCGTTCCGGGATGAGTTTGGTGCAAGGCTATAGCTAGAACTTATAGCTGGTCCGTGAAATTGAAATGGCGCCTGACCTCGCGTCAAGTGCAAAATGCGTGGCAGATCGAACAAGCCAGCGGCGCACAACCGCCGTACAACAGGGGAAACGTCCTTATGGCCAGCAAGACTGCCCTCGTCCTGTCCGCCCACGCCGCTGATTTCGTCTGGCGCGCCGGCGGCGCCATCGCTCTGCATGCACAGAAGGGCTACGACGTGACCATCGTCTGCCTGTCCTTCGGCGAGCGCGGCGAGTCGGCGAAGCTCTGGAAGCAGCCGGGCATGACGCTGGACAAGGTGAAAACGGAGCGCCGTAAGGAGGCCGAAGCCGCCGCCAAGGCGCTCGGCGCGCACGATCTGATCAGCTTCGACCTCGGCGACTATCCGCTGGATCTGGACCGCGAGGCCAAGCTGCGGCTGGTGGACGTGATCCGCAAGGTGCAGCCGAAGTTCATGATGAGCCATTCCATGTGGGACCCGTACAACACGGACCACATGTATGCGACGAAGATCGCGCTTGAGTGCCGGATGATCGCGCAGGCGTGGGGGCATAATCCGGGCGAGAAGGTGCTCGGCGCGCCGCAGCTTTACCTGTTCGAGCCGCACCAGACCGAGCAGATGCAGTGGAAGCCGGATGTGTTCCTCGACATCACGGAAGTGTGGGACAAGAAGGTGGCCGCGATCCAGTGCATGGAGGGGCAGGAGCATCTTTGGAAATACTATAGCAATCTGGCGGAGAACAGGGCGAACCACTTCAAGCGCAACTCCGGCGGGGCCGCTGGCGGGCGGGACTCCAAGTATGCGGAGGGGTTTCAGTCGGTGTTTCCGCGGACGGTGGATGAGCTTTGAGCCCCGGCTCAGGTAGCCCCGCCTGCATCCAGGATGCCACCGGGCCGTGGAAATGGCTCCCGGCCGAACAGAGAAATAAACCCTGGGGTAGCGGGAAACGCGAACGAGGAATTCGATGAACGTCGTAGTGCAGAACATCGAGCGGGCGGACGCGGAAATCATCGCCGGGCTGGGGGAATGCGGGGTGGCCACGGTGCACGAGGCGCAGGGGCGCACCGGGCTGCTGGCCTCGTACATGCGGCCGATATACAGCGGCGCACGGCTGGCTGCCTCGGCAGTCACGGTGTCCGTGGCGCCGTGCGACAACTGGATGATCCATGTCGCCGTCGAGCAGATGAAGGCGGGCGACATCATGGTGGTGGCGCCAGCATCGCCGTCGGATGCGGGCTATTTCGGCGATTTGCTGGCCGAGTCGGTGAAGGCGCGCGGCGGCGTGGGGCTGGTGATCGACGCCGGCGTGCGCGATATCCGCGACCTGACGGAGATGCAGTTCCCGGTGTGGTCGAAGGCCGTTTGTGCGCAAGGGACGGTCAAGGAGACGCTGGGTTCCGTGAACGTGCCGGTGGTGTGCGCGGGGGCGCTGGTCAACGCGGGCGATGTGATCGTGGCGGACGATGACGGCGTGTGCGTGGTGCGCCGCGCCGATGCGGGCGAGGTGCTGACGAAGGCGCGGGCGCGCGTGGCCAACGAGGAGGACAAGCGGCGGCGGCTGGCGGCCGGCGAGCTGGGGCTGGATATCTACAACATGCGTCGCCCGGTTGGCGGAGAGGGGGCTGAAGTATGTCTAAATCCGCGCCATGCATGTGGATGCGCGGCGGCACGTCGAAGGGCGGGTACTTCCTCAGCCAAGACCTGCCGGCGGACGCTGGCGAGCGCGCAGCCTTCCTGCTTGGCGTGATGGGCTCGCCGGACAAGCGGCAGATCGACGGCATGGGCGGTGCCGATCCTCTGACGTCGAAGGTGGCCGTGGTGAAGCGCTCGGAGCGGGCGGGCATCGACGTCGATTACCTGTTCCTACAGGTGTTCATCGATCAGCCAATCGTCACGGACGCGCAGAACTGCGGCAACATTCTCGCGGGCGTCGGGCCGTTCGCCATCGAGCGCGGGCTGGTCGCGGCGCAGGACGGCGAGACGCCCGTGACGATCTTCATGGAGAACACCGGGCAGATCGCGGCAGTGAAGGTGAAAACGCCGGGCGGGCGCGTGAGCTACGAGGGCGCGGCGCGCATCGACGGCGTGCCGGGGACGGCGGCGCCGGTGCCGGTGGTTTTCCGCGATACGGCGGGTTCGAGCTGCGGCGCGCTGCTGCCCACGGGCAATGTTGTCGACGTGATTGACGGCGTGCGCGTGACGCTGATCGACAATGGTATGCCGGTAGTCGTGATGCTGGCGGAGGATATCGGCATCGCCGGCACGAAGACGCGCGACGAGCTGGACGCCAACGCGGCGCTGAAGGCGCGGCTGGAGTCCATCCGCCTGCAAGCCGGGCCGATGATGAATCTCGGCGATGTGCGCGACAAGTCCGTGCCGAAGATGACCATGGTCAGCCCGCCGCTCGCCGGCGGCACGGTCTCGACGCGCACGTTCATCCCGCACCGCTGCCATTCCGGCATCGGCGTGCTGGGCGCGGTGACGGCGGCAACGGCCTGCGCGCTGCCCGGTTCGCCCGCAGCAATGGTGGCGCGGATGCCGGAGGGGCGCACGCGAGAATTGCAGATCGAACACCCGTCCGGTGCCACCACCATCCTGCTGGAGATGGACGCCGCGGGCAGCGTCCAAAGCGCGGCCATCCTGCTGACGGCCCGCAAGCTTTTCGACGGCACAGTCTTCTCGCATTAAGGAACCGGACATGGACGCCGATTATCTGCCCTATTATCCCAGCCCGTCGAAGCCGGTATACACGCCGCCGCCGTTCGCCATCGACGCGCACTGCCATGTATTCGGCCCCGCCGCCGTGTTCCCGTATGCGCCGGAGCGCAAATATACGCCGTGCGATGCGCCGAAGGAGAAGCTGTTCGCTCTGCGCGATCACCTCGGCTTCTGGGGCAATGTCATCGTGCAGGCCACCTGCCACGGCAGGGACAACCGCGCCCTTGTCGATGCGCTCAAGGCGTCGGGCGGCCGGGCGCGCGGTGTGGCGAGCGTCGGGCCGGATATCGGCATGGACGAACTGCGCGAGATGCACGATGCCGGCGTGCGCGGCGTGCGTTTCAATTTCGTCAAGCGGCTGGTGGACGCGACGCCGAAGGAGGTGTTCCTTGGCATCGCGGACAAGATCGCTAAGCTCGGCTGGCATATCGTTGTTTATTTCGAGGCGTCCGATCTTGAGGGGCTGACGCCGTTCCTGAAGCAACTGCCCGCGATCGCCGTGGTGGACCATATGGGCCGGCCGGACATCGCCAAGGGCGCCGAACATCCCGATTTTCAGCGCTTCGTTGCCCTGATGCAGGACAACAGGAACATCTGGTCCAAGGTGAGCTGCCCCGAGCGGCTCTCCGTCACCGGCCCGGATGAGTACGCAGACGTCGTGCCCTTCAGCCGCCTGCTGGTGGAGAAATTCCCGGACCGCGTGCTGTGGGGAACCGATTGGCCGCACCCGAACATGAAGTCGCATATGCCGGACGACGGCAAACTGACCGACGTGATCCCGCGTATTGCGGTCAGCGCGGAACAGCAGAAGGCACTGCTGATTGACAATCCCAGGCGGCTTTACTGGGAGTAGCAGAGTTTTACTCTGAGCTGGAGGTAATTATGAGCTATGGCAACCTGGAAACACCAATTCCGGGAACGGTGATCTTTGACGGCGAGATGGCCATGAAAGGCTACGCCCTCAACAAAATGTGTTTCTCGTTCAACGGCGCGGACGCCCGCAACGCCTTCAAGGCGGACGAGGAGGCGTGCATGACCAAATTCGGCCTGAACGAGCAGCAGAAGCAGGCGGTGCGCAACCGCAATGTGCTGGAGCTGATCGACGCCGGCGGCAACATCTACTACCTCGCCAAGTTTGCCGGCATTTTTGGCCTCGGCGTACAGGATGTCGGCGCGCAGCAGACCGGGATGACGGTGGATGCATTCAAGGAAATGCTCAGGAAGCAGGGAGAGTGACCCATGGCTAAGATCATTGGCGGACTGACCACATCGCATATCCCGGCCGTCGGCAACGCGATTGCTAAGGGGCTGCATGACGATCCGTACTGGAAGCCGTTCTTCGACGGATATCCGCCGGTCCACAAGTGGGTGGAGGAGAATAAACCGGATGTGGCCGTGGTGTTCTACAACGACCACGGATCGAACTTCTTCCTCGACAAGATGCCCACATTCGCCATCGGCGCGGCGTCCACGTATGAGAACCAGGACGAAGGCTGGGGCATCCCGACCATTGCCTCGTTCGACGGCCATCCGAAGCTGTCCTGGCACATCATCAACCAGCTCGTGGCCGACGAGTTCGACATCTGCTCGTGCCAGGAAATGATCGTCGATCACGGCTTCACCGTGCCGATGCAGCTTTTCTGGCCCGACCGCGCCAGGACGCCGATCCGCGCCATCCCCGTCAGCATCAACACGGTGCAGCATCCGCTCCCGTCGCCGGCACGCTGTTACAGGTTCGGGCAGTCCATCGGCAAGGCGCTGGCGTCGTTCCCGGAGGACATCAAGGTGGTGGTGCTGGGCACGGGCGGGCTGTCACATCAGCTCGACGGCAAGCGCGCCGGCTTCATCAACAAGCAGTTCGACCTGATGTGCATGGACAAGATCGTCAATGCGCCGGAGGAGCTGATCAAGATGTCGTCGCTCGATCTGGTGCGCGAGGCGGGGGCGCAAGGGTCGGAGTTCATCCTGTGGCTGGCGATGCGCGGCGCGCTGACCGGCAAGGTGACGGAGCTGGCGCGGAATTATCACATTCCGATCTCCAACACCGGCGCGGGTATGCTGCTGCTGGAGAATGCGTCCTGAAGAGTTTAAGCAGAATTCGCCAAAACGGCCTTCCCGATTTGGCGAAAAAACTCCGCAAAAAGCAAATATGAGTATTTCGTTGGGGAGCCAACGAATATTTACTAGTTAGCTAACTAAAGCAGATGACGATTGACGGAAAGGGGCCTTTGCTCACGCCCCCGCCACGCTGAACCGCGCCTGCTGCGTCTTCCTGAACGCCGCCGGCGTCACGCCCATCCGCTTCTTGAAGAACCGCCAGAAATACGCTGGGTCTTCGAAGCCCAGCTCATACGCGATCAGCGCCACCGGCACCGGCAGGTACAACAGCTTGCGCTTCGCCTCCAGCAGCAGCCGCGCCTGCACGATGTCGTAGGCCGCCCCGCCGCCGCACGGCAGACGCGGTTGAGCTTGCTCTCCGTCAGCCCCAGCGCCGCCGCGTAATCGGGGACACTCCAATGCTGGAGGAAATGCGCCTCCACCTCGGCGCGGAAGCGGCTGAACATGTCCGCCTGCCCGTGATGCGTCTGCGCCGCGCCGGCTGCCTGCGCCCGTTCGCGCGCCGCCAGGATCAGCACCGCGCCCACAAGCCATTCCAGCATCGCCGGCCGCGCCGCCGCCTCGCCGCGGAACTCCTGATGGAGCTGGTCCAGCAGCGCCGCCAGCCGCGCGCCGCCATCCGCCAGCCGCATCACCATCGGCTCCCACAGCAGGCACTCCGCCAGCAGCCGTCCGCCGCCCTCCTGCCGTTGCAGCAGGCTTTCGGCCAGCGTCAGCACATAGCCGAAGGCGCCGGGCGTGAAGTGAAAACCGTGCACCACGCCGGCGGGCAGGATCACCGCGCATGGCCCGTCCAGTTCGTGCGTCTGATCCTCCAGGCTGAGCGACGCGCGTCCGTTCAGCAGGGACACCATCTGGAACAGCCCCTGATGCCGGTGCGTGCGGATATCCCAATTGTACAGGAGGTTGCGCGAGGTGATGTCTTCGATGTGCACGAATTCCTGATCGGCGACGGGGGCTGTTTCGCCATAGAGTGCGAATACGGCGACGCTCTGCTGGCTTCGCGCCGCCCCGCGCCTGCCGCCGCCCTTCCTGCGATCCGCCATGATGTCCGCCTCCGCGTATGCTATTCGATGAACGAAAAGTACAAGTTTTTCTCCCCTTCGTCCATTCCGCCGGAAGCGTCGCGCAAGCATCATATCTCGCAATGAACCCCGCCACCGTCGCGCAGATGGAGAAGCGGGAGACGAGGAAACGCAGCGTTCCGCATCCATGGGAGGAATACGAAATGTTCAGCATTCGATCCCTATTCGCCGGCGATCGACGCCGATCCGTTTCCGGTCTACAAGACGCTGCGCGACGAGCATCCGTGCTTCTGGAGCGAGGACGCCGACATGTGGGTACTGTCGCGCTACGACGACATCATGCGCGCCCTCAACGACTGGCAGACCTATTCGTCGGCGCAAGGGCAATCTGATGACCGAGCTGCCGAACCGCGCCGGCGCCACGCTCGGCACCACCGATCCGCCGCGCCACGACCGCCTGCGCGGCCTGGTCGCAGCAGGCCTTCATGAAGCGCAATCTCGAAGCGCTCGGCCGATCCGATGCGCGCCATCGCGGCGGAGCGCGGCGCGCCACTGGCGATCGCAGAAGCAGTTCGATTTCGTCGAGGACTTCTCGTCGAAGTTCACGGTGCGCGTGCTGTTCGCAGCGCTCGGCCTGCCGATCGGCGACGAGCAGACGGTGCGCGACAAGGCCGTGCTGATGGTGCAGTCCGATCCGAACACGCGCGCCAAAGGGCCGGAGCATATCGCCGCCTATGACTGGATGCAGGACTACGCCGGCAGGGTGATCGCCCAGCGCCGCGCCAATCCGCAGAACGATCTGATCTCGCAGTTCTCGACCGGCCGAGATCGACGGCGACAAGCTCGACGAGCGCGAGGTGCTGCTGACCACGACGACGCTGATCATGGCCGGCATCGAGTCGCTCGGCGGCTTCATGTCGATGTTCGCCTACAACCTCGCCGATTTCGCCGATGCCCGCGCGCGCGATGCGTGGCCAATCCGACGCTGCTGGCCGATGCGATCGAGGAATCGCTGCGCTTCAACACGTCGGCGCAGCGCTTCCGGCGCTGCCTGATGAAGGACACGCGAACTGCACGGGCAAACCATGAAGGCCGGCGATTTCGTCTGCCTCGCCTACGGCTCCGGCAATCGCGACGAGCGGCAAGTTCGAGAATCCCGACGTCTACGATATCGCGCGCAAGCCGCGCGGACATCTGGGCTTCGGCGGCGGCGTGCACGCCTGCCTCGGCTCGGCGATCGCGCGCATGGCGGTCAGAATCGCGATCGAGGAGTTCCACAAGGTCGTGCCGGACTACACGCGCGTGCAGGAGCAATTGCCGTGGATGCCGTCGCCACGTTCCGCAGCCCGATGCGGCTGGAACTGGCGCGGTGGAGAAAAGGGGGCGATTGTGCCGGTTAGTCCTCCGCGCGGCAGCATTCCAGCCGCTGCATGGCCGGGGCAAGGAATGGCTTTCCGGCCGAACAAGGAATGCAACCTTGGGGCAGTGAAAGCGGCAAGCGCGGCGCGTGTGGCGGTCTCCGCCCAGTTGCTCGCACGCCGAAGCCCCGCGCCAACGTTATGAGCGCCGGACGGCGCGAGAGGAGTGCCGGGCTTGGCCCGGCGCGACGACTACTTAAGGGACAACGCTCATGGTCAAAATCATTTACATCGAGCCGGACGGCGCCGAGCTGGCCGTCGATGTGCCCGAGGGCTGGACGCTGATGCAGGGCGCTACGGCCAACGGCGTCGCAGGCATCGAAGCGGAGTGCGGCGGTTCCTGCGCCTGCGCCACCTGCCATTGCTACGTTGATGGCGCGAGCGCCGCCGCGTTGCCCGCAGCGTCCGAAACGGAAGCGGCCATGCTGGAGAACGCCGCCGCCGAACGTCTGGCCGGCAGCCGCCTGAGCTGCCAGATCGTGGTCAGGCCTGAACTGGACGGCCTCGTGGTCCGCTTGCCAGACAGGCAGAGCTGATGACACAGCCGGTTGTGATCATCGGCGCGGGACAGGCGGCGCTGCAAGCGGCCGAATCCCTGCGCGCGGACGGCTTCGCGGGCGCCATCACCGTCGTCGGCGACGAGCCGCATCTGCCCTATCACCGCCCGCCGCTATCGAAGGATTTCCTCACCGGCGCGGCGAGCGAGCAGCAGTTGCAGATGCGCACGCCGGAGGCCCTGGCGCGCAAGGATATCACCTTCCTCACCAGCCTGCGCGCCGTGCGGATCGACCGCCAGGCGCGCAAAGTGGAGCTGGAGGGCGGCGAGACGCTGCCTTACGGCGGGCTGCTGCTGGCAACCGGCTCGCGTCCGCGCCTGCCGCCCATTCCGGGGCTGAACCAGGATGGCGTGCTGACGCTGCGCACGCTGGACGACGCGCACCGCCTCGCCGCCGGCCTGGAGCGGGCGCAATCCGTGGCGATCGTCGGCGGCGGTTTCGTCGGGCTGGAGATCGCCGCCGCCGCGCGCAAGGCCGGCAAGGCGGTGACGGTGTTCGAGGCCGCGCCGCGCCTGATGTCGCGCACGAGTTCGCCGGTGATCGCGCAATTTTACGCCGATCTGCATGCGAGCCATGGCGCGACGATCCATCTGAATGCGAAAATCACGGAAATCAGCAGCAACGGCGGCCGCCCCGCCGGCGTCATCTCCGGCGATGGTGCACATCACGCGGCGGACCTGATCGTGGTTGGCGTAGGCGCGCGGGCGAATGACGAACTAGCCGCCGCCGCCGGCCTCGAATGCGACAACGGCGTTATCGTGGACGCCTGCGCCCGCACTGCCGATCCGTTCATCACTGCTGCCGGCGATTGCACCGCGCGCCGCATGCCGGACGGCTCGCTGGTGCGGCTGGAGTCGGTGCACAATGCCATCGAGCAAGGCAAATCGGCGGCGGCGGCGCTGATGAGGCGCGAACGTCCCTTCGGCGCCACGCCCTGGTTCTGGTCGGACCAATATGACGTGAAAATGCAGATGGCCGGGCTATCGCAGGGCTATGACACGGCGGTGACGCGCGGGGATATTGCTGCCCGCAAATTCTCGGTCTTCTACTTCCGCAACGGCCGGCTGATCGCCGTGGACAGCGTCAACAGCGGCGGCGACCACGTGCGCGCCCGCAAGATGCTCGACGGCGGCGATTCGCTGACGCCGGAACAGGCGGCCGATGCGGGATTCGATCTGGCGAAGGCGATCGGGTAACAAGCCTGGCCGCCCGCCCAGGGAGTGCCACCGGGAATTCCTATTGTGAGCAATGGCGGCTTTGGGCTTTACATGTAAAAGTATGCACTTGAACTGACGCCGCTAACGAAGTGGCGGGTATCTGCCTCCGATTCGTGAGGCAATCTCTCAACTTAGCGCTAGTCCGAATGGCCGGGGCAGGTCATCTTGTTGTGCTCCTGATATCTTGCCCCGGCCAAACTCCTATTTTGACGGCAGCGGGCGAGGGGCGCCGAAAATATCGACGAACTTGACATGCCCCAGCACGGTGTCGCCCTCGGTGTCGCTGGTAGCCGAGAAATCGTGCATGTAGGACAGGTCCACGAAGGCCGGGCCGATCCGTCCGCCGATCATCGGACCCAGGCCGAAGCGTTCCGGCTTGGTGGTAACGTCCACAATCGGCGGAGCGTAATGATGCCCATTGTCCTTATCCGCGGTTAGCTGCTTCGTGTAGAAACCAACCAGCCCCGCCTCGATGGGGCCGAACGATTTCACCGCCGTAAAGTTCATGAAGATCTGATCGCCAGAAGTGTAATGCGTATCAGTGTTTTCAGAATTTGTATTGTAGAGCATCTGTAGCGTCAGGTTGTAACCGTCCGGTCCCGGCTTCCAGTAACTCAAGCTCAATTCCGGCTCGAAGGTCCAGAAGTTATTGCCGATGTTGGCGTCTATTTTGGTGCCCCCGGAATGCATGAAGTCGAGCGGTGATTTATAGGAACCTGTCGGCGCATAGAAACCCGCTCCCGCCGTGACGAAGAAATTAGGCGCCAGGTTCCACGACAAGTTCAACGGCTTGACGAGTGTATTGGCGATACCAGTGCTTTCCGTGGTGCCGGAGGCGTAACCGTGATAGTTGCTGGTGTTTTTAATCCGCAAGTTTACAAGCGGTTGCAATACTGAGGCGCCGTAATCGGCTCCCAGGATCTTCACCTTGGGATTCCACCACAACTGCATCGTTAATGCCTGCGAATGGACTTCCAGGCCGGTGGCTTTGCCGTTCGCGTCGACGCTGTCGCCCGAATAATCCGACAGATAGTTTGTCAGCGAGATGCCGGGCGGGATCGTTCCAGTCGGTATACCAGCCGTGGCGCCAGCGAAGACATTGTTACCGGCGCCCGGCTCGCGTGCCGCTGCTTCGCTCGCGGCCATCATCAAGGCGGCTACCGCCATCGCTGCCGCCGGTCCCCGGCAGTTCGTAAATTTCATTGCCATTGTTCTACTTCCCCCAGTGCTTTTTCCCCAGCCATGGCTGAGGGGTGTTTCCCCTTTTGTCCTCACCCATCGGAGCGGGCTGAATTCGAAGCCTACAGCCGAAATCCATGGAGTCAATTAAAATAGATTTTTTGTGCAAAAATCATTATATCATTGTGATGTCCATTAAGGCACCGCTGGTGCGGTGCAACCCGGAAAATCGATGATGAGCAAAAATATGTATTCGTCTTGTTCGCAGGACACCGAAGCGGTTATAACTCACGCCATGACGATACAAGCGACAGAAACGAGCCTGACCCAGCACGCCTACGACCGCATCCGCGCCGACCTTCTGGCGTGGAAAGTGCGGCCAGGAGCGCGGCTGAAAATCAATGACCTGTGCGAACACCACGGGATCAACTTGAGCGCGGTTCGCGAGGCACTGTCACGGCTGTGCGCCGAGGGACTGGTGATCTCTCTGCCGCAGCGCGGGTTCCGCGTCGCGCCGATCTCGGAGGCCGAACTGCTTGACCTGACGAGGGCCCGCATTGAGGTCGAGCAGATTTGCATAAGGCGAGCGGCGGCCAATACCGCCATCGCCTGGGAAACGAACCTGGTGGCCGCCGGGCATCAGCTTTTCCGCACCGCGAAGGCGGACGAAGCGGGGCACCTTCCCGCGGAATGGTTCACGGCCCACGGAGAATTTCACCGCGCGCTGGTGGCGGGCTGCGACAGCCAATGGCTCATGCGGCTGCATGACCAGCTTTACGTTCAGGCGGAGCGCTATCAGCGCCTGTCGGTGAAGATGCCAGGGGGCCTATGCAGAGACATCGACGCCGAGCACCGCGCACTCATGGATGCGTTGCTGGCGCGCGATGCTGACCAGGCGTGCACGCTGATCGCCGCCCATCTCAACGAAACCGCGAAGCTCGTTGCGGGCACAACCGCATGGGCACAGCAGAATTGGGACGAAAAGCAGTCCGCCTGATGCACATCGCCTGTGCCTTGTCCAAAGCCTGTGCCTTGACCAAAGCGTCATAAATAGCTGCACCACAACGAACAGCGCAAGATGCCTTAACCGCGAGCGGTACGCCCGCGGATTGTCATTGCGCGCATCATTCAATCATTGGGGGAAATAAAATCTATTTTTTTAGCGAACATCTATTTTAATTGACATGATGGATTTCCAGCCCGTAAATTGCCTCAATAACAGGATCGGTGCCGCGCAATGCCAGCGGCACCTCCAAAAATGAACGAAAATAATAGAGCTGAAATACAGGGGAGGAAACATGTCAACAACGGCTAAACAAGCCGGTAGTTTGCAGGGCTGGATACTTACGGCATGCTGCTGGCTCGCGGTGATCGGCGCGATACTGATTGCGCCAGTTCTACCATTCATGGAAAAAGACTTCTCGCAATATCCCAACGCCAAGATGCTTGTGACCGTCGCGCTGACGATTCCGGCGCTGATGATTGCGATCTGCTCCCCGTTCGTCGGCGCCCTTGTCGATGCATTCGGGCGCAAACCGCTGCTAATCGTAGCGCTCATCGTCTACGCCATCGCCGGCACCGCCCCCGTCTGGCTGCCTGACATCTACTCCATCATAGCGAGCCGCGCGGTCGTCGGTATGACCGAAGCGGCGCTCACCACGGTCGCCACCGTGCTTACGGCGGACTATTTCGCCGGCCGCTCGCGCGAGCGCTGGCTGGCGCTTCAGACCGGATCGGCGGCGGTCGTCGCGGTCATTGCCTTCGGTCTGGGCGGCGCGCTTGGCGGTCAGGCACTTGGCTGGCGCACACCGTTCTTCGTCTACGCAACCGTGCTCATTCTTCTGCCGTTGATCGTCGCCTTTTTGTGGGAGCCAGAGCAAAAGCTGGCGCAAATCCCTTCGGCCGCGGCTGCACGTCTGCCGTTTCCCTGGCGGAGGGTCGGCCACATCTGCCTGATCACGATGTTTGCGTCCGTCTGCTTCTATGTCGTGCCCGTGCAGCTCAGCTTCCTTTTGGAAGCGCGCGGCATCAACACGCCGGAAGGCATCGGTCTTTCCAGCGCTATTGCAAATATCGGCGTGCCGGCGGGTGCGTTCCTCTTCCAGGCGCTATCGCGTCAGCCGGTCATGCGGCTGCTGACCGCCAGTTTCGCGTTCTCGGCGGCAGGGTTCTTCCTCCTGGTGGCCTACACCGATCCGCAGACGACCGTGATCGGTTCCTTCATCGCCTGTATGGGGGGCGGTATAGCGGTAGAGCATCTGCACTTTGGAGTAGCCCGGCATGGGGTATTCGTAGCGGCCGAACTGCGCCTCGATGGAGGTGGGGTCGGTCGGATACCCCTCGCAGCGCCCCTCCAGGATCGCCTCGGGCAGGCGCAGGCGGGGTATGCGCTGCTGCACCGGGTTCATCGACAGCACATGCGGCATGCGCACATAGTTGTTGGCGGCGGAAGCGGTGTTTTGCAACTCGCCCGAGATGCCGCCCTCCGCATAGCCGGGGAAATAGAATTCGAGATCGACCGGCGCGCCGGCGCTCAGATTGCCGAAATTCACACCGGGCTTGCCCCAGCCGCGCATGGCCATCAGCAGGATCATGGCCCGCGCCCATTGTCCGCCATTGGGGCCGCGGCAGGCGCCGCCGAAGCCATTTCCGGCGACACCAGCGGCGAGATAGGTCTTCTTCGCAGCCCATTCGCGCGCCAGGGCGCGAACGTCCCTGGCGGCAATCCCTGTCTCCGGCTCCTGCCATTCCGGCGTCTTGGGCACGCCGTCGCTTTCGCCGAGCACATAGGCGCGCCATTCATCGAAGCCGGTGGTCCGGCTGGCCACGTATTCCCCGTCGTAAAGTCCCTCGGCGATCCACACATACATGATAGCGATGGCGAGCGCGTTGTCGGTGCCGGGCCGGATTGGCAGCCATTTGCCGCCCACGAAGCGGGCGGTCGGGCAGTAATGCGGGTTGATGTGCACCGATTTGATGCCCAGCTCCCCCGCCCACAGGCGGCGCTGCGTTGCTTCCTGGCCGCCATAGGCGCTGCATTGCGACTCCGGGTCGCTCGACCAGTAGACGATCATCTCGCATTCGCGCAGGCAGTCTTCCAGCGTGCCGTAGCCCGTGGCATTGCCCAGCCGCATGCTGCCGCCGTGGTGATGCATGGCGCCCCAGTACCAGCCTTCCCAGCTATCGGGATTATGATGGATGCGGGTAACCGCCGCGATGAGGATCTACTCCGAGGAGTCATTCGGTCCGGTCAAAGCGGTTATCCGTGTCAGGGACGCAGAGGAAGCTGTGCGCGTCGCGAACGACACCGAGTACGGGCTTTCCTCGGCGATCTACACGTCCGACATCAAAAAAGGGCTTGAGCTGGCGGCGCGTGTGCAGTCCGGTATTTGTCACATCAACGGCCCCACGGTCGCCGACGAGCCGCAGATGCCATTTGGCGGCGTGAAGGCGTCCGGCTATGGCCGTTTCGGCGGCAAGGCGGCGATTGGGGAGTTCACCGAACTGCGCTGGGTTACCATCGAAGACCCGAAACAGAGCTACCCATTCTGACCGGGGCGAGGGCTGAAAGACTAAAGTGACACAAGACAGGTAAAATGCCACCGCATGAAAGTACCTGGCGCTGTTCGCGCTGAGTATGGGGGGTGACGGCGGATCAATGTTCCTGTTTAGTTCTCCAGAAGGAGACCCATCATGGAACACCGGGGATGAGACGCGGACGCTGATCGATGGCGCGTTTCAGGTGGATGTGTGCTGCCCGCGTTGCCAGGGGCGCCGCATCCACCGTCACGGCATGGCGCGCGGGTTGCAGCGCTACAAATGCCTGGACTGTGCCCGGACATTCAACGCCCAGACTGGCACGCCGATGGCTGGCTTGCGCAAACGCGGCCTCTGGCTGACTTATGCGGCGTCGCTCAACGCTTCGGAAACCGTCCGCACGGCGGCAGCGCATGCCGGGATTGCCCCAAGCACCTCATTCCGCTGGCAGCACTGCTTTCTGAATGTCAGGAAAGATGATAAATATCAATGACTTATAGGCATCGCCGAGGTTGACGAGTGCTTCATTCTGGAAAGCCGGAAAGGTGAGCGGCGCCTGCAGCGGCCGGCGAGAAAGCGCGGCGGCAAGGCGGCACGGCGGTCCCCCGGTTTCAGCCTGAGGAACAGCGTGCGGGCTTTTTTGATATCGCCGGCTTGACCGCTGTCGAACGCCGCTTGAAGCGCAACCGTCGCCGGGTGATTGGGGCCGGAGATGAAAGCTAACGCTTTCGCCAGGCGCCCCATGATGGCGCGGTCGATCATTGTCTCGTCCATTCAAGATGTCCTCATAGTGCATTGGCGGGAATCGAAGCGCGTTTGATCGCGGTTAGCGTGACCGATCCCCATGCCGCTCAACTGACGCCGCAATAATCGATGCGCCGTCATCGCGGCACTAGCGTCCGGCCCCATGGTTTGTTTCGGCGGCTTGCCGATGAACCTGTTCGCTACCGGCTGGCCGCCGGCCGCGCCGCGATGAGGCTCATAAGTTCCAGCAAGCCGATGGCGTTGAGACCATCCTTGAGCGGGAAACGCTCCAGCCCAGGATAAACCACGAATTTGGCGTCGGGCTTCAGATCCTCGCAGGCCAGCCAGAAGCCCTTCGACGGCTGCGGCGTCAGGCTGCGCTTGACTTCGATCGCCCAGAGCCGCTTCTGCCCCAGCGACAGGACGAGGTCGATCTCCGCGCCAGCGGCGGTGCGGTAAAAGCCAGCGCGCGTGCCAGGCGGGGCGACTGACAGCAGGTTTTCAATGATGTAGCCTTCCCAACTGCCGCCCACGACGGGATGCCCGAGGAGATCGTCCAGGGTCTCGATTCCCAGCAGGGCATGGACCACACCGCTGTCGCGCACGAAAACGCGCGGGGATTTCACCATCCTCTTACCGGCGTTCGATGTCCATGGTTCCAGCCGCCGCACCAGCAGGAGATCAACCAGAAGATCGAGATACCGGGCCACGGTCTGCCCGCTCACCGCCAACCCTTGAGCGAGGCGGGCCGCGTTGAGAAGTCCGCCTTGCTCGTGGGCCAGCATGGTCCAGAAACGGCGCAAGGTCTCCGCCGGCACGCGGGCGCCGAGCTGCGGGATATCGCGTTCCAAATAAGTGCGGATGAACGCCTCCCGCCACTCTGCACTGGCGCGGTCATCCACGGCCAGATAGCTGTCGGGGAAACCGCCGCGCAGCCAGTGCCGCTCCATGCCGCCGGCGCCGCGCACCACCTCGGACGCGTCGAACGGCGTCAATTCCGAGTACACAATCCGGCCCGCCAGCGTTTCCGATGACTGTTTCAAAAGGTCAATCGAGGCGGAGCCCAGAAGAAGGAAGCGCCCAGCGCGGCGGCCGCGGCGCCGGCCGCTGTCGATCAATCCGCGCAACACCCTGAACAACTCCGGCGTTCGCTGGACCTCGTCGAGAATGACCAGCTTCTCTTCCTGGGCGGCAAGGTAGAGTTCCGGCTCCTCCAGCCTGGCGAGATCGGAAGGCGCTTCCAGATCGAGATAAACCGAGGGGCGGCCTTGAGCTATCTCAATAGCGAGCGTGGTCTTTCCACTCTGGCGCGGCCCGAGGAGGGCCACGGCCGGGTGACGCTGTAGCAGGTCTTCGATAACAGGCCGGTATCGCCGCTTGATTCTCATCCTTGCAATTATGATGCATGATGGCAGAATTGCAAGGATAGAAGTGATGGCGGGGGGGCAGGCGCGACGGGTGAGAAGCCTTGCGGCGTTTTCAATCCCAGAGCATCGGACCGCATTCGGTGACAACGAACTCATCCCCAGGAAAATTCGGCGTCCGCGCTCTCAATTCTTGCCCGAATCGCGCCATGGCTACCTTATGGCGCAATTGGAGTGCGCGCAGCTCCTGGCTATTTCTCATAATTCCTGATTGTGAACCATGGATGCGATACTGAAGTATTGGCCGATCGTCGTGCTCGGCGTCGCAGGTGCCTTGTTGGTGTTTGCATTTTTCATCGTTTACTTGTTCCGGTCAATCGCGCTTTCAAACAAGCTGCGGCAGTTCACGCGAAGTTTGCAGCCATTACACAACCAAGGGGCTGATCCGCGTAAGATCGAGGTTTCCGACCAACATCTGCATCATCTTTGGGGACAGTACTGCGAGACGCTGCACGCAGAGAAGACCATTGATGAAAACGGCCTAGAAACTACGCGCGGATATCGGGCAACGCTACCAGCTTCGGCAATATTTTATAACGGTTCTGTTATCGACGGGCGCCTTGCCGTTGAATTCTTCAAGCATCTGCCTGGACTGTTGACCGGCCTTGGAATTATCGGGACTTTTAGCGGTCTCATCTCGGGACTTCGGAATGCGAGCGTCGGCGGTGGCTTGTGGCGCCCGCGAGGTTCAGCGCATCATCGGCGGTGGGCGGCACGTCATCGCTGAACTCGGGCGATTTCTTCCGGATTGTGAAGCTGCCGCCACTGCACACCAAATCCCCGCTGATCGTAGTGCCGGGGAAACGCACCTCGCCTTCGCCAGCGAAGCCGCCACTGAGGAACACGTCGCCCGCGACCATGGCACGGTCACAGACGAACGCGAAACCGCTGGCGTTCTTAAACACGCCCTCGTTGCAATTAAGCTGCCCGCCGATCTCAGCGCCGAGGAAACGCACCTCGCCCTCAGCGGTGAAGCCATCGCTGAGGAACACATCGCCGGTGACCCTGGTGCCAGTGCAGTTGAGCGCGAAACCGTTAGAGTTCCGGAACGTGCCCTTGATGCAACTGAGCTGTCCGCCGATCCTGGTGCCGGGGAAGAGGAGGCGGCCGGCATGATGTGGGAGGAACTCGACCTTGAGCGCGGTATCTGGCGCTTGCCGTCTGCCGAAGAATACCAGCCGGCGCGCACGAAGAATGGCGAAGAGCATATCGTGGACCTGTCGCCGCAAGCGGCCGCCATTCTTGCGGCCCTGCCGGGCGAGCGGCGCGGGCTGGTATTCACGACCACGGGCACCACACCCGTCTCCGGCTTCAGCAAGGTTAAGGACCGTCTCGATGCGCTCATGGCCGGAGAGCTTCAGCGCGAGCTGAACCAGCCAGATTACAAACTAAGACCTTGGCGAACGCACGACCTGCGTAGAACGGCGGCAACGTTGATGGGCGAGCAGCTTGATGTCAGCCAGGGCGTTGTCGAGCGCATCTTGAACCATGTCAGCGGAACGCAAGGCGGCCTAATGGGCATCTATCAGCGCCAACAGTACCGGGAGAAGCGCCGCAATGCGCTGCTCGCTTGGGGTGTGTTCATTGCGCAGCTCACCGGCGATCTGCCGGCCGCTGACCATATTGTGACGCTGGCCGGCCGGCGTTAACTCGTGGTACGGCTGCCCCTGAAAACTCAGAAACGCAAATTGGCTGCCGCTATCTTGCCGCGTGAGATACGTTTTCTAAGCCGCCGTACGCTTCCGCTTCGGAAGATCTCCGTACGCCTGCTGTCAGGTGAGGGCGTTTGCCAGGTTGGAACCCTTGGGCGGGAAGGCATTCGTGTCAACGCCGGAGTAATTTCCGGCCAAACTGGCGGGATATTCAGGCACCTGCCCGTGCCCTGAGAATATCAACCGGGCCGGACGCCGGTGTGGAGCACATAGCGCCTATGCCAAACACGGCGCCGTGTTGCTTTGTTACGACAGGGATGTGACGCCGGACATGATTGCTGCGTACCGCAAGGCGGCTTCCGGGCGCTGACGGCGGAGCATTGAGCCTGCCGGACCGGTACGCGTCCGCAGTCATAGGAGGCGGCTATCGGCGACGGGCAAAGGTGTGATGGGTCGTTACCGGACTCCGCCGCCCCAAAAATTTTGTTTGATCGGCGTGCCCGCTTTTTGATCACTTTGCGGACTACCTTCGATCGAGCCTCACACGGTGAGGGGGGGGCATGAGCTGATACTCAGTCCGGCCGCCCATGCCCAGTTTGTCCTCATGGGTCATTGGGCCAATACGGCATTTTCGGTCTTTAGAAACATCTGCGCGAAGAATTGAATCTCACTCGCGCGAGCTTCCATAGCCATCTCTTCGGGCTGCAGCCCATTCGGCACTGCAAGCCATCCGAAGTTCTCGATGTTACGTTCCGACTCCTCAAGAGCTGTTCGCCAATCGCCAATTGAGGCGGCACCGAAAGCGATGTCATCGATAATATGTACCTGGTTCTGCGCGACATCCCAGGACGCCGGTTCCTTCAGCAGTGCAATAAGCTTGCGTATTTCATCCCGGTCCTCGCCGCTGCTTCGGCCTTCGCGAATTCTTTGAGAGAGAAGGAAAATGAGATTGCCCCGAGCCTTGAGCACCGTAAAGGCAAATAGTGATTCGGGATCACTCGATGGGATTTCAAAGCTGACCGCCTCGCGGGTATCCTGGATGGCTTCGTTCTAGATACTTCTTGCGCCTTCGTGGCGTGACACCCGGTAGCGCCGAAAGCAAATAATTGCATACGCCAAGCTGCTTGGCGATCTCAGCGTAGATCCAGCGACCTTCGCTTAACAACTGGTCGGAGAGACCCGCATCGGCATCTGCCTCACTCGCAAGTGTGTGTGCCTTGCGCAACGCGCGGACAGCCTTCGCTATAGCCTCCTCCGTGCGCGATCCCCTGGACAGAGCACAACCCAGGCGAAAATGAACCGGCGCATCTTTAGCGTATCGTCTATCGTGCGAGAGCCTAGTGTAGATGTCGATGGCCTCCTGCTGGGGGTCGCTTCGCTCCTCCCTTCCCGGTTCCGAAAATGCAAGCGAATTGGCCCGTTCCATAGACAGGAAATATTCGATGCTGCGCCCGTCTCGGGCGGGTCTCAACTTGGCCGGTCCTAGCGCCAAGAGAGCTGTTTGGAAATGCGCGGCCGCCGACGCGTAATGCGTACCCGGCACGCGATCGTTTAAATTGTATCGCGCGGCATGCTGAGCCGCGTTCAGCTCACTGTAGCCGTTCTGGATCGCGAGCTGCACCTCCTCTGGCATATCGTCAAGCTTGGAAATCACAGCGTCGCGATCCAGCTCATGATTGGAAACCGATATGTGCTCCGTCTTAGTCCGCTTTTGTTCCAAGCGGAGTTTGTCGTCCTTCTCTTTCCGATCGACTGGAGTTCTGGGTATCAGCCACAAATTCGTCGACGCGCGTGGCTAAATTGACGATGCCGCTTGGTGGAGTTTCCCCGTTCCATCCTGTTAAGTCATCGGTATGCAATCTACGGAATCCAAATGGAAGTTGGGCATCGTCCAGCTTGGCTGCGACGAGCACCTTGCGGCTGCTGCCAAACTCTGCCTCCTCCAGCACGTACTCAGAGGCGACAGAGTGCTTCGACCACAACACCACCACACACTTCACACCATACAGCTTCGCCTCGAGTTTCTGGCGCCAATCGGTACCATTCCGGATGTCTGAATCCCAGAACACCGAACGGCCACGCTTCTTGAGCAACTCGACGGTCTTGGCGGCTGTTCCTTGATCTTCACGCGCGTAGCTGAGAAATACGTCCTCATCCGTAGCCGCATTTCTTGTGGTTTTGCTATCATTCATCGGGACTTCCCTCTGCCCTGAGGATGTGGTTGTATAATTGGCAGCTTGGTGCCAAAATTATTTCTAATTACAGGCCAAATTGTGTCAGTGGAGCGGCAAACTAAGGTCGATGGTAGCATGGCGGCAATCTTTTCGCCTCTGAGGTTGGACAGCACGACATCGGCTGTCACATTTGAGTTGTACGCGCATAATGAGGAGTCATCTAAATTAGTCATGATCGCCCAATACAGATTAGAGAGACAACGCATTCTTGCGGGCTTGCCGTATTACAATGTATTTCGTAGTTCCTCTTTGCTGCATTCTTGCTTGCCCCACCCCCTTTTATCGGCACTACCTTGGCCTCGAGAATTGTAGGCAACGTTATTGTTAACACGACCGAAAGCAGCGGCCATCAAAAAAGAAAGCGCGTTCACAGCGCCGATGCGGCGTATCGAAGCATTGCGAGAAATATATTGCAAATAGTATGATAAAAAAGACAAGATGCATCTGCATATATCGCTACAATGACCCTTCTGATGGTTAAAAAGCTTTTACATCTGTTTTTATGGGGATTATGTGATCAACATATAGAATATTTAGTTGAAGCATAAATGTATGTTTTAGCATATGGGATCATTGAGATGAATACAACCGACATTTATGCTGAAGGACGTTCCATTGGTGATTTTTCACCGCTTTTTCCCTTAGAGGAGATGCTTCTCGACTGTGTTAAAAAGGGAAATTCGTGTATCATATCTGAGCAGCGGCCTGCGCGGGGGGAGCAGGCAGAGAACACGGTTCGAGCAATATTTCTACGTTTTCTCGCACTTGGAGGGGACACGTGCAATCCTGTTCATGAACGAGGAGTCTTTCTTAAGGGTGCATACATTACCGGCAATCTTGATTTGCAGGGTTGTAAGAATGTGTACCCCTTATTCCTGGAGTGCTGCCGTATTGATGGTGTTGTCATTGTTCGCGACGCTAGAACACAAACCATCAATCTCGATGGCAGCCGCATCGAAGGGCTTGACGCCAAACGGGCAAAGATCAACGGCAGCATCTATCTGCGCCACGAAAAACACAGCGAAAACGATCTCAATGTCGCTTTTCCTTTCCGGTCGGATCGCGGCGTGAATTTGATTGATGCAAGCATTAGTGGTAGTTTTGAGTGTCATCATGCTCAGTTTGGTATATACAAGGACGCGGCTATTCACGCTAGCCGGGTGAAGATTCGAGGAAGTGTATTTTTACACCAAAGTTTTTCTGCCGAAGGGCCGATATATTTTCGTGGAGCAACGATTGGAGGTAATTTTGAATGCTCTGGAGGGGCGTTCAATTCCATAGAAAATTCGTCGAATATTGCATTGGACTGTCACGGTTCCAAAATCGGCGGAAGCGTTTATTTCAAACGCTTCGAGGCAGGTGGAGAAAAAATTCCTTTCCGTTCGAAAGGGCAGGTGCGCTTTGTCGACGCCGAAATTGGCGGCAGCTTCGAATGCCACGGTGCCAGCATGAGAAATCCCGATGGCGAGGCGCTTTGTTGCAGCCGCATGAAGGTCAATGGGACCATCTTCATCCATGAGGGATTCTCGGCCCATGGCAGCGTAATTTTCCGGGGCGCGGAAATCGGCGCCAACTTCCAATGCGACGGCGGCACGTTTACCGGCGATTTATCGAAGGAGATTCCCGCGATCGATTGCCATGGGGCACAAATCGGCGGCAGTGTGTTCCTAAGACATATGGAAGAAACGGCTTCGCCTTCCGAATACCGCCGCTTCTTTGCCAGTGGGGGTGTGCGCTTCATAGATGCGCAAGTCGGCGGTAGCTTCGAGTGTCACCATGCCGTCATGGAGTGCAAGAATGGCATTGCTTTGTATTGCAGCCGCGCCAAAATCAAGGGCAGCGTGCTGCTGTACACTGGCTTTAAATCCTACGGCGAGATCAGTTTCCGGCGGGCTGACATTGGCGGCAATCTGGACGCCTCAGATTGCCGTCTCGATAATGAGGGACGCAAGACATTGTCCTGCGAGAATGTTCATGTCGGCGGCTCGGTATTATTGAAAGAGAAATTCCAATCTCACGGTGCGGTAAACTTCGCTGGCGCGGATGTGGAAGGTGATTTCGATTGCGACGGCGGTCAGTTCCTCACGCGCCGAGGCATGGCGCTTGTCTGCGAACGCGTCAGAATCAACGGCAAGGTGTCGGCGGGTGCGAATTTCCGGGCAGAGGGTGAAGTCAACTTCGCAGGCGCCGTGATTGAAGGCGATTTCGATTGCGACGGCGGTCAGTTCCTCACGCGCGGAGGCACGGCGCTTGCCTGTGAACGCGTCGGAATCAACGGCAAGGTGTCGGCGGGCGCGAATTTCCGGGCAGAGGGTGAAGTCAACTTCGCGAGCGCCGTGATTGAAGGCAAGTTCGGTTGCAGCGCGGGGCATTTCATCAATCCGCGGCCACGGTCCGGGAGCGGCAGTGACGATTGCGCCAACGCTCTGACGCTTCGAAGCGCGGTTATAAGAGGCGAACTATGGTTCGGCGCCGCCACGGACAAGCGCTACAGTAAATCGGCTGTCATACAAGGCTCGCTGGATTTGCGTGATTGTCAGGCGGGTATTCTGACAGATGACGAAGCATCCTGGCCAGTCAGCCAGGTGGAGACTGACGCTACTTGGTGTGGCGCCGGCCTTCAACCTACGGACGCCGTCAGCGGAAGTGCTGCGGGGCGCGCGCTGAACTGCTTCATCTATCTCAATGGTTTTACCTACGGCCATTTCGGCGGCCGGTCGCCGTTGAAGGCGCCTGCGCGCAAGAAATGGCTGGAACGCCAGCCGCCTGCCGATCTGGGACACGACACTGACCGTCAGGGGAACAATTTCAAGACCCAGCCGTTTGAGCAGCTCGTCAAGGTTTTGCGGGAGACCGGCAACAGCCGCGCGGCGCGAGCGATCGCCATGGCCAAACTTGCCACACGCCTGCGGCGGCATCATAATAAAGGCACATGGCTTCGCCGTCCGTCCAACTGGCTCAAATGGCTGGCTGTTGAAAAGGCTGTCGGCTACGGCTACCGGTGGCAGCGGGTGGTTGTCGCGATGTTTCTGATCTGGATCATGTGCGGCGCATTTTATTTCTGGAGCAACCGGCAGGGCTGGCTTTGCGATGACACGGAAGGACGGGGCGCATGTGTTGCGCGGCAGGACATGCCACAGCTCGCCGATTTGGGAGTATTTACATTTTCCCTACAAAAAATAATGGTAGCTCCTCAAGTAATTCTTGCAAACTTCATAATCCCACGCCTGAAAATTCTACCGAAAGATGCTGGCGGCCTGCATCGCGATACCCACACTCCTAACAACCCCGTTGTCGAAGGTGTAATTGTCTTTGAGGAACTCAGTAGCTGGGTAGCCAGTTTCTTACTGCTCGCTGTCATGTTGGGTGTTGTTAAGCAGGAGTAACAAAGGGCACCGTGAAGCCCCACCCCTCGGGGGAAACGGGCGAATATTTTTATTCCGTGATGCGCGCGCGCGCGCGGAAGTCTTCGGTCCAGGCGGCGATGCGGCTTTGGACGCGCGGGCCATCAATTGCCGGCGCTGCCGGTCGCCTGTGATCCCCATGATGCGGCGAAAGCCGTTCTGCCGCTGGAACCTGTGCTGATGACTGTCACCAAACATGGTGTATCCGTAAGCGGAGCTCTGAGGGCATCTACCACTTTGGCGCTGTTCGCGCTGAGTGTGGAATTCATCGGATGGCCGCTGCGAGGCAGGCTTCCGGCGTCAGTGCCCCCGCCGATTTTTCCAGCATCCGGCGCCATCCAAGATAGTTCTGCAGATATTTGGTGGCGACGCCGTTGAAGCGGGCCAGCCATTTCTTGAAGCGGCTCACATAACCATTGACGTTTTGGATGTGCAGCACCTTTTCGTGGACATGCTCGCCGCGGCTGGCGATGATCAGTTCGTATTCAATATCTTCCGTTTTGGCGAAAGCGATCAGCGCCGCATCGCCGTCCATGCACATCAGTGCCTCAGTCTTTGAAACCACCGGTTTCAGGACGCCGCTGACGGCGGCCTCCGAGCGGTCCGGCAGCACGGCATCCACGTGGCTGCCGTGACGGTCCAGGGCGATCAGAATGGGCGTCTGCTCGCTGGACAAACCGGGCTTTTCCGCCTTGCCGCCGCGCTTTCTGGCCTTGCGCGGCAGATGCCGCTCGCCTTTCCGGCTTTCCAGAATGAAGCACTCGTCAACCTCGATGATACCGGTAAGCCGCTGATCTTTAGCCTCTTTCCGTGCCTTCAAAAAGCGGTGGCGCCAGCGGAACGAGGTGCTGCCGGCAATCCCGGCACGCGCCGCCGCTGTGCGGACCGTTTCCGAGGCGTTGAGCGAAGCCGCATAAGTCAGCCAGAGGCCGCGCTTGCGCAAACCAGCCAGAGGTGTGCCGGTCAGGGCGTTGAACGTCCTGACGCAGTCCCGGCATTTGTAGCGCCGCAGCCCGCGCGCCATGCCGTGACGGTGGATGCGGCGCCCTTGGCAATGCGGGCAGTGCACGTCCTTCTGAAACGTGCCATCGATCAGTGCCTGCGTCTCATCCCCGGCGTCACGCCCGGTGAGCGCATCCGACAGTTTGCGGGCCTGCGCTGCCGTCAGTTCCGCCACAAGTTCCCCAAGACGCCGCTGGAATTTCCGGTGTTCCATGACGAGCCTCCTTTTGGAGAACTAAACAGGAACATTTGGCGGTTGTCAATTCCCATACACAGCGCGAACAGCGCCAAATGAAACGCCTTCTTGAGTGAAGACCTCGCATCGACCGCGAAATCTTCCTCCTGCTTTTCTCGCTCGGCTTTTTTAAGCGGATGCAGGTCCTCCTCGAGGCGTAGCAGCTCCCGCGACAGCCTGGTTTTTTCCTTCACCCAATGATCAACGATGACGTCGAGCTGCTGGCCGCGTGCGATTGCCTGCTCGCTGGCATCCGCGACGAGCGCCCAATCTCGCAGTGCTATTGTCTTGGCCGCGATGATAGACATCAAACGCTCGGTCAAGCGGCCGCACGTCTCTCGATTGGGGTGACCGCAGGTGATTATGGCGAAACGGTTGTTGTCGTCGGGCACGATGGCTTGACCCTCCGCATCCGCCTTCTGGATCACAGAGCCAAGCGGTGAGACGAAAATCGCACGCCCTCCATAGATTTTCGAAGCGACAAACTCGCGCTGAGTTGGCACCTCGCCAAGGCAGCTGATGATATTCCAGTGAGCCTTTGTGACCGCCAGCGGCTCCGTGGCCCATTCGCGGCCTCGATTATCTGCTTTGGGGGATCTCATATTTACTGCCCGGCTTTTGTTGAGGAGGTTCACCAAACCGGTTCGACCTGACGGTACCCGGATTCCCAATGTTGGCGCCCACATCGTAGCCATTGGCCGCAATTACTACCCCTCGATGTGAGTTGAAAACACGAGCGCCTTTTTCGAGATCGCCAGCGAAATCGATACCGAAGTCATTGAAAAACTTGGACCACACAGTATCAAAGAGCTTCTGTGCATGATTTAGGTCCTCTTGCTCTGGCCGGTCTGTCAACGGCCTTTCGGTAAAACTCACGTCATCAAGCCGCTTGGCTGCACCTTCTGTGAAATGGCGAATGGCCTTGCGTATCTCCCCAATGAATGTGGGGTTCACATCTTGTTCCTTGCCTTCGAGCTCCATGTAAAAGCCAAGGTTGATGTGCTCAGGATAAACCTCCGCATGCACCCGGACCCGCGCGCACCGGTCTTCGGCTTCGCCTTGTTCCACAATTTTCGGCTTCAAGCCCCCGGCAGGCTGATTGCCTGGAAACCAGCTGATTGTGAAAGCAAGAGAGTTTCCTGCAGTTGAGGGAACCACCAGTGCTTCTGTTTATTGTCTCGGTCCTGACCTCTTTCCCGATCCTGCGGGCCGCTCGGTTTCGCGAAAGGTTTGAACCACTCTTGTTCCTCCCACTCAGAGGGGTAGCCATATGGGGATGTAGACCATTGGAATTGGACATAATCGGTGGGCGTGTTGGTGCTGCCACGTTTTTGCAACGTATTTACCGTTCGCTCGATAACCGCGATAAACTTTTTATAGCGCTCACTGTAGGTCTCCCGAGCGGCAGCAAAGCCTTCCCGGATACCGTCCGCCTCTCCGACATGACTGGCTAGAATCTCGCGGATCTCAAGCCGTTCCGTGCCGCTTCTCGGCCAGATACTAACGTACATAACTAGAGTCGGCGAACCGAACACCGGTACAGGACGCGTGTGTCCAAGTTCTTTGAGGCGTGCATATTGCGGTGAAAGCAAATTTTTCGAAAAATGCATTGAGCCAATCACTCCCTATTTCAAAGTGCCCCCTTTGGCATTAAAGGCCGTCCGTCTAATGCAGTCCTCGTCGTTTGTATCGTGCCGGTGGCGTACATCAACAACCCCGTCAAACCTAACACGTGCACGTGGCAACGCAGATTTAAATTGTACAGGGCGCGCTAAAAATCTCCAGTCCCACTCCTGCAAGAGGTGTTGCACTTCGAATACAGGTGGGTGTTGCCACAGTTACGTCACCGCACTCCATTTAGTTAATATTGACAAAGATAAACGCCTTACACCACGCATTGATGCCCCACTATTATCTTTTTTCGCTGTGGCGTAAGTAATAAAATTTTCTTCTTTTTATATAGTCAGCATTATCCCTTCGCCTAACTCATAATGTGCACATAGCATTCGAATATGGAGCGTGGTTCGTTGCACCTCAGCAGGCGACGAGTTTCCGCCGGGGTGCACGATTAGAGTTATAGTGCGCCGATTTCGATTGCGGGTGTCTTTAATCATGCAGGTTTTTCTACCTCTCCTTTTTTTTCCGCGATGGCAGCAGAACTTATCTCGCGATTGCCGGCAGCAATGTTCGACACTAAGGCGCGCATCTTTTCCCGTAAAAGAATATTTCCAGACAAACCCAGCTCGTCCGCCGACAAGATCACAAGGTGTCCAGATTGAACTAAGGCCTTCGCGATTTGCAGCCTGGTGTGCATTTCCAATATCTGCAAAACGGCGGCGTTCGCCATTTGCAGCGCCTCCGGTGTGACCCCTTGCGGTTTCTCGTCTCCCAAAAACTGGTTCCGGTAGTAAGAGAGCTCCTGTGCTGTGAACGACATTGCCGTGAGAAATGCGGGATCGCCGGGACGTCTTGCTGCCGATGTGTGTTCAGAAACTCCCGCTTCCTCAATATGGCAGGTCAATTTTTCAAAGATCACGCCAAGTTGAGCTGTTTCTGACGCTTCGCGTCGCGTACTATTTTGTACTTCTTTGTCCACTAACTCTTCTTTGAGCTTATTTAATGCATTCGTTTGTATGGCTTTTATGTTATTACGGATTTCTGGTTCTGTGTATTCTCCTAATTCTTCACATAATGCGGACAAAACGTGATTCGTTAACATGGGCCCGAAATCAGCAACTTTAAGAGTATTCTTTATCAGTTTAGAGTCTAACTTAAACTGCACTTCAACAAAACCGGAAACATTGTGTTGATCTTTTAGCGATGCGTTAAACTTGAATTGCGGTTGCTGAATGCGCAAATCGACGCAACCTGTCTTTTTGTCTAATAGAGATCTTTCGACGATCCCCTTTCCTTCCTCATCCCAGAATTTAAAACTCCAGTCTGGCGCAGCACCCCTTTTAAGGACCCATTCAAACGGGTTCCACAGGAATTCGGTATGTTCAAGCGTTCTGGAGAAGCCATTCATTGTAACCAATATGTACGTTGTTTTATTATTAATGACGGTAATAAACTTTGATAATAAAATTCTCGCAACGACGAGTGTGAAAACTATTACGCTAATTAAAATTATATTGTGATAGATCGCTTCAATAAATAAATCGGCGATACTTTTGATCGAATCCATGGTGCCTCCAAATACTGGAACGTAAACGAAACTAAGTAGGTTGGAATGCAAGGTCACCGCTCCGAGCCGGAATTAGTTTATGGGCGCGGGACTATTTAGTCAACAATTCTAAACGTTCGCCTTGAACGGTGCGACACAAAAGCTAATCGCCATTGCTTCAATAATGAGCGAAATTTTTTGTGGTTATGTGACAGCCGTTCTCCAAAGCGGCATAGAGTGTGGAAGACGCGCATTGCCGAATTGGAGCGCGAGGAATTTCTGCGCTGGCATTACGCCAATGATGCGAAGCTCGTGGCCGCTACTTGGTCTTCGGAATGTCTCTTGTGGGTCTTCCTTCCCGGTTCGAAGAGAGAGTTGAATATGCCTGCTTTCCGAACCTGAAGCTGACCGGGTGCGTCTAGGATCGTAAGAATACTGCGACGACCGCTCTCGGCCTGACACTGCGCTTTGCTGGCCGCAAAATTCGGGATTGAACCGGGATGGAGCGTTGCCGCCCCATCCTCTCATTTTAAATGTCAACCTGCTCAGCAATGGCGAGCGCGTCATCGACCTCGATGCCGAGATACCGCACCGTGCTTTCCACCTTCGAGTGTCCGAGCAAAAGCTGTACTGCACGGAGATTTCCTGTTTTCCGGTAAATCATCGTCGCTTTGGTCCGGCGCAGAGAATGCGTGCCGAACTGACGTGCATCCAAACCCGCCATGCTTACCCAGCCAGAGACGAGGCGCGCATATTGCCGGGTGGTGAGGCCCCGCTCATCACTGCCCCGCCCGCCGAAAAGAAAACTGCCCGGCTGCCTGCCAGTTTGGAGAAGATATACGTCCACAGCATGGCGTGTCTGTTCGGTGATTTCGAACCGGACCGGGCGGCCGGTCTTCTTCTGCCGGATGGTGGCCCGCTCAACAGCATAGCCATTGGGGGCGATGTCCTCAACTTTCAGCTTCACCACATCGCAGCCCCGGAGTTTGCTGTCGATGGCGAGATTGAATAGTGCGAGATCGCGTATCCTACCCTGCATTTGCAGATGTGTCCGGATGGCCCAGACATGTTTGGCCTGCAACGGCGGCTTGGGGCCAACCAGTTTGCCTTTGTTCCAAGGTTTGCGCGGAGCGGCGGTGGAGTTTGAACTTTGAACTGCTTTCACTGTCTTTCTCCCTGTATGAGGTTGAACGGGGGGAAGACCAGGATGGCTCAAATGGGAGACGCTCAAACGGGGGAGTGCTTGCGCCAGGTGTCGCACCCCAATTCATAGAGGTTTTCGCCGGATATGCCGCTATTGCGCCGCCTCCCTCCGCGCCGTAGGCTGTTGCGATGGAACGCGATACAGCAAGCCGCCTCACCGTCATCCAGGGCGACATCACGGCCGTCGAAGCGGAAGCCATCGTCAACGCCGCCAATTCTGCGCTTGAAGCTGGCGGCGGCGTGTGCGGCGCGATCTTCCGCGCGGCTGGCACCGCCGAATTGACACGGGCCTGCCGTGCCATCGGACGCTGCGCCACGGGCGATGCCGTCATCACACCCGCCTTTGGCATCAAGACGGCACGCTACATCATCCACGCCGTTGGCCCGGTTTATGCCGCGCACACGCCGGAGAAGGCGCGCGATCTGCTGCGCTCCGCCTACCGCTCAGCGCTCCGGCTGGCCGCCGCTCACGGCTGCAAGTCGATCGCCTTTCCGGCCATCAGCACCGGCATTTACGGCTATCCGCTGGAGGAAGCCTGCCAGGAAGCCGTGGAGGTCTGCGCTGCGGAAGCCGCCGTGCCTGGGCCGGCGGTTAAACTCGTGGCTTTCGATGAGCGGACGGCGGCCGCACTGCGCAGGTATTTGCCGCCCGGCGGCTGACGGGGGAACCCGCTAATCGCCCTTGCCGTCCAGATAGAACCACCATCCGCCCTCGCGGACAAACCGGCTGACCTCGCGCATCTCGTGCACACGGCCGCCCTCCTTGTAGCGGGCGATGAATTCCACGATGGCGGCATCGGCCGCCCCTTCATGGCGCAGCACCTTGAGGCCAGCCCAGCGGCCCGGCGCGGTAGCAAGATCGAGCGCTTCCGGGCGCGTCCTGGGATGCCAAGTGGCGAGCAGGTAGTCTTCCAGCTCCAGCACATAGGCCGTGTAACGCGACCGCATCAGCGCTTCCGCGTCCGGCGCGGCGTCCTCCTCGTGCAACGGCTGGCAGCACTTGGCATAGCCGCGGCCCAGAGCGATACCGCTAGGCAGACGAGCACCACGCCGCGGGTGTAAAGCCGCCAGCCCACTGCCGCGCAGACAACGGGGATGACTATCTTCCCCAGATCCGCCAGGCCGTAGAGGACGGCAGTCTTCACATCGCTTTGCAGGCCGTAGGTGAAATTGATGATGAGGCCGAGCAACCCGGCCGCAACGGCGATGGTCATGAGCGCAAGGCCAAACGTCCACTGCGCCCAGATGGGGAGGCTGGTTTGTTGGGACATGTCTTGAGTTCCTTGGCCGGAAGGGAGACTTTCCCGGCGGCAGCGCTCAGCACTGCTGCCGGGCAGGGACATAGCTCCGCCGCCCGTGGCAGGGCGGCGGAGCCAGGGTCCGCTGTCAGCCCTCCTTCAGTTGCTCCAGACAGTCGATTTCATACTGGAGTTCACGCCCCAGCCCGGCGTAGCGCCGGTCCCGCGCTTCGTCCGGCGTGCCGGCGGAGGCTGCCCGCAATTTCTCGCGTGCCGTATCCAGGTGCGCTTGAGCCAGCTTCAGCTCGCGGATGACGGCGGAAACCGCCTGGTTCTGCTGTTGTGTCATGCTTTGCCCTTCCTTCGGTTGTGGTTGCAGCGCGCGCTGCAACCACTGCCCGCCGGCGAGGCCGGATGAGGAGGGACAAGGGGGTTCGCGGGGAACCGGCTGCACGGAGCCAGAGCGAAGCGAGGCGGAGGAAGCTGGGCGGAAGCCCCTTGATGGGAACCTGAAGGCTGAGCCTTGGGGTTCCCCGTTCCGCGGCGTCTGCCGCGGTATGAGCTGCCGGGATAAATGGCGGGGGCATGAGGAAGG
Organism: uncultured Alphaproteobacteria bacterium; assembly: GCA_963827885.1. Classification (GTDB taxonomy): domain Bacteria; phylum Pseudomonadota; class Alphaproteobacteria; order Rhizobiales; family Rhodomicrobiaceae; genus CAWHDD01. Next base: position 91,806 of record CAWHDD010000026.1, read on the forward strand.
TCCGGCGCACGGTGAAGCGGCCTCGTTTGCCAGTTCCGGGCCTGCGGTACCGCTTCCCTGCGGACAAGCGGCGTTCAGACCTCATGGTCTGGCAGGCCGGTGATGAGGCATAAAAGATGGATTTATAACTCAGGAATATGCTATATCGCGAGTTATAAACGGATACCCTATCGCTCATGATTTGGAACTGGCAGCAGGCGGATTGGCCGCATTTCACCTACACCAAAGCCCGGTTTGAAAACCTGGAGGCGCAATCCTTAACTCAATCGGGGGTGCTGCTGGGCAGCTACCGGCATGTGCACGATGAGGACAAGGCGGCTCTCACCATCGACCTCATGAGCGATGAGGCGCTGAAGACATCCGCGATCGAGGGCGAAATCCTCAACCGCGACAGTCTGCATTCCTCCATCCGCGGACATTTCGGCCTCGATCCGGGGCGCCGGAAAATTCCGCCCGCCGAACGCGGCATCGCCGATATGATGGTCGATCTTTACCGCGGCCCGGCCGCGCCTCTGAGCCATGAGCTGCTTTTTTCCTGGCACACCATGATCATGGCCGGCCGGGCCGATGTTGCTGACATCGGGCGCTACCGTACCCATCCGGAGCCGATGCAGGTCATCTCCGGGCCAGACTACAAGCCGAAGGTGCATTTCGAAGCGCCGCCCTCAAAAACCATGCGGCGCGAAATGGGCCGTTTCATCCGCTGGTTCAACGGCACCGGACCGGGAGGCGCATCGCCCCTGCCGGCGCTGGTCCGCGCGAGCATCGCGCATCTCTATTTCGTCAGTATCCATCCGTTCGAGGACGGCAACGGCCGTATCGCGCGGGGGCTTGCCCAGAAAGTCCTGTCGCAATCCTCCGGCCAGCCGGTGCTTATCGCGCTGTCCCAGGTCATCGAGAAACAGCGGACAACCTATTACGCCATGCTGGAGGCGAGCAATAAAGACAACGCCATTGACGATTGGATCGGCTATTTCGCCGCCGTCATTCTGGAGGCTCAAGGCCATACCCAGCGGATGGTGGATTTCCTGATTGAGAAAACCCAGCTTTATGACAAGGTGCGCGGCCAATTGAACGTGCGGCAGGAAAAGGTTATGGCCCGCATGTTCCGCGAAGGGCTCGAAGGGTTCAAAGGCGGGCTCAGCGCGGAAAACTACATCAGTATTACAGACACATCGCGTGCGACGGCGACCCGGGATTTGCAGGCTCTGCTTGCGAAAGGCGTTCTTGTCCGCACAGGCGAGCGCAAATCGGCGCGCTATTGGCTGAACCTGGAATGCCTCTTGCCAAAAAGCGGCGGGTAGTGCTGCCGGGGACTTCATCACACAGGCGGCTGCGGATGGTCCCATCCGGTACATCAGGTTGGAGATACTGTCTCCGCAAATGCAATCCACGCCAGCTCAGGGGAGCGCCATTTGGTTGCGGCCGTCAGGCCGCGCTATGAAAGAGCGGATAAAAACCAAACTATCCAGAGGTTGATGCGGCAAGCCCAGCTCGACAGCCCTGCGAATCTCCGGTAGGCGCTTGTCATCTGAGCACTCGCTGGGGCCACGCATTGGAATCGAGCCTCTATTTACCTGTCAAGCGCTTCCTCGAAAACCTGGGGTTCGAGGTGAAGGGCGAGGTATGCGGCTGCGATCTCGTGGCATTGCAAGGCGATGCGCCGGCGGCCGTCGTCATTGGCGAGCTGAAGCTCAGCTTTAATCTCGAACTGGTGTTGCAGGCCGTCGACCGGTCGGCGGTTTGCGACGAGGTTTGGCTGGCGATCCGTGCATCGCAGCGGCGCGGGCGCGAACATGATCCACGAGTCCGCAAGCTTTGCCGGCTGCTCGGCCTGGGTCTGCTCTGCGTCTCGTTGTCCGGCACGGTCGAGGTTGTGGTCGAGCCGGCCCCCTGGCGTCCGAGGCACGATCTCAAACGCCGCTCCAAGATCGTCAGCGAGCACCGCCGGCGGCAAGGCGATCCAGCGACAGGCGGCAGCACGAGGCAGCCGGTCATGACCGCCTACCGGCAGCAGGCGCTGGCGTGTGCCGCGGAGCTGTCGCGAGCGCCGGCCCGGCCGCGGGACTTGAAACGCGCCCTGCCGGATGCGCCGAAAATACTGCTGAGAAATGTATATGGCTGGTTTGTCAGGGTCGAGCGAGGTCTCTACGCCCTGTCGGAGGATGGCCGGGCGGCGTTGACGCGGTGGAAAACGCCAGCGTTTGCTGCCGCCGGAGGGTGTGAACCGGTGCCCAGTTTGTGCGATCAGTCAGCGCCGTGACGCTGTAATTTACCTGGAGCTGGAAGGATTTGTCCTGAACGCCGATGTATAGCCGGGTACAGCCTGCCGTGACCGCTACGCGCCGCATCAGCCTTGCCGATGGCGTATGGAAGAATTACCCCTCTTCATTATCCGCAGCCTTGCTTAACCCGCCCGGGAGTAAGAGCTTCGCTCAATGCCGTATAAATAATTCGTTTATCAGTGAATTATTTTTAATACTCCTATGTGAATGTGCGCAAATGGCAGTGGCGCATGCTATACGTGCTCCCCATATAGTTATTTATCACCCCTACAGAAACTTAGGAGCATGACCATGGATGGCAGTGAACTGAATTTGACATCTCTGACCGCTGATATCGTTTCGGCGTATGTGTCTCACAACTCGATTTCCGGCGAACAGCTTCCCGGCTTTATCAACTCTGTTCATGCGGCTTTGAATAAAGCCGTTGTTCACGGCGCTGAACCAGAAAAGGTCGAGTTGATTCCGGCCGTGTCCATCAAAAAATCGCTGACGGCGGAGTACATTATTTGCCTTGAAGACGGTAAGAAGTTCAAATCCCTGAAGCGTCATCTGCGGACGCACTACGACCTATCTCCTGAACAATACCGCGAGAAGTGGGGGCTTTCACACGATTATCCCATGGTGGCGCCCGCTTACGCCGCAGCGCGTTCACAGCTTGCCAAGACCATGGGATTGGGGCGCCGCCCTGCGGAAAGCGCTTCCCAGCCGCAACTTGCCGCTGCCTCCGGCGCAGCATCGAAGTCGCAGGCTGGCAGCGCCAAACGGGGGCGTCCGGCGGCCAAGGGATCGCGGAAATAGAGGAACTCCGCCCCAGCCGGGCGCTGTTTTCCTTGGGAATATGTGTCCGCGGGAATTGATGTGATTGACCTGACAGGCATGCCTGTCAGAAACTGTGACGGCCCTGAGGCATGATTCTCGTCCGCGCAGCCCAAGATCGATCCGCGAGACGCAGGTGCCGCACCGCCAAGTGTAGAGTTGCGTGTCAACGAGGAACTCAGGTGGGAGACCTCCATGACGAAGACGAAATCCCCGGCGGCAGCGAAAGCAGCCGCCAAGCCGGCTGCAGTGAAGCCGGCAGCCAAACCAGTGAAGGTTGACATTGTCACGCTTCGCCAGCTGGCGGCGGCCGTGGCCGAAACCCATCATTTGTCGCAAAAGCAGGCCAACGAAGTGCTGAGCGACACGGTGGCCGCGATCGGCAAACACCTCAAGAAGGGCGCACGCATCCGCATCACCGGGCTTGGCACCCTTGAGGTGCGCAAGCGTGCCGCTCGTATGGGGCGCAATCCGGCGACGGGAGAAACCATCAAGATCAAGGCGAGCAAGAAAGTGGCGTTCCGCGCCGCCAAGGATCTCAAAGAGGCGATATAATCCGTAGCTGGTTGCCCAGGTGGGCCGCATTGCGACGCCGGTTCCATCCGAAATGGTGAAACGATCTGCGCTGGAGTGGCGGGAGCTATTCAGCGTCGTGTTTCTGTCATCCCTGCCGTTTAGGCCGGCTTGGCAGCAGCCCTGATCCCTGCTCTTATTGCATGACTTCCGGCAGGCTCGTTGTCTGCCGGTTTTTTCTGAACCTCCGTCACGAACCTTCACCCATCTTATCCTGCAGGGTCTGCAATGCGGCCCCGTTCGCGTCGCCGGGGAAACCATCGGGTGGCAGGATCGGTGCAAGTGCCAGCGTATCGTCAAGATCGTTGAAAGCGCCCGCGGCCACCCTTGTCAGAATCCGGCGCAGAATTTTCCTGGCCCGGCTTTCCGGCAGCGCGCCGGTCTGCCGGATGGCGGCGGGCCAACGATCAGAACCATCCGCTGTACTGCTGTAGAAGTGCCTCGCCTTACCCGTCGCGATTGGTTAAATTGTTCAAATGATAGAAGCCCTAACTATCCGCATCGCGCAAACTACTGAGCAAGCGGCTCTCGAAGCCCTGCAGTGGCGGGCCTCTCTTAACAATCCCGGCGACCGCGACGCTCTGCTTGCCAACCCTGACGCTATCGAGCTTCCGCTCGCCCAAATCACCGCGGGCAGGGTGTTTGTTGCTGAACGGGATGGCGTTATCGCGGGCTTCGCTGCGGTGCTGTTGCGGGCGGATGGTCAGATCGAACTCGACGGCCTTTTTGTGGAGCCCGCCATGTGGAAATGTGGCGTTGGGCGTTCATTGGCCGAACATTGCTGTGAGTTCGCACGCGCACAAGGTGCAGCCGCCTTGCATGTCGTTGGCAATCCACATGCGAAGGATTTTTATTCCGCATGCGGATTCGAGGTTACCGGAGAATGCCAAACGCGTTTTGGAGTCGGATTAACGATGCAGAAGAAAACTTGAACTTAGTTCACACTGGCCTTGGGGAGCTGTAAGAATGCCTGGCCGGGCGGCGGTGGGGAGGCCAGAATGGTCAACCCGCGACATGAAATGTGACAGCCCATGAAGCGGCGGAGGCGGCAGGCCGCAATTTCAGGGCAGGCAGGCGACGAGGCCGTTTGTCATCGTTAACAACCGGACTGCCGGTAAATATGAGCGCGGAAATCGGTTAGCACAAAACCTCGGCGCGCCCGATTTTGAAAGCCCGGTACCGGTTGGCAGTGCCGCACGAAATCCCGCCCCAACTCAATTGCGTCTGCAGGCCAATGTCGGCAATGAAGAGCATGCTGGGGTATGTAGGGCGTGGCTAGAACCGCCGCTTTGGTGCATATCCGGCGCTCCATGCTCGCAACGTCGAGCGCCCGGTTATCTGCTGAATGCAGCGGCTCATTGCGTCAAGCGAGGCTCGGGGCATTCGGCGATGCGAATGCGGTGCTGAAGCGCTGCTCGTGTTGCCGGCCAAGTCGCGAAAGGCGACGGCGGGTCTTCCAGCTCCGGATGCCGTTGGCGGACACCGTCCAACTGCGGCCCGGCAAATAAAAGTGGCGTTTTATCTGCTTCTTTGCGCGCCGCCGCCGTTATGCCTGCAGCAATTTGCGGCTTTGCTTGCCGCCGCTGTGCCATTATAGTTCAGTGAATAATTCAAATGAATTTCACGGGGCGGGCACATGGGCGGAGCGGCGGCGGTCCAGGCCGATTTTTTCATCTCGCGTACGGGCGCCGACGCGGAGATGGCCAAGCTCATCGCGGGCATTGTCCGCGATGCGGGCGGCACGGCTTTCTATCAGAACGAGCACTTCGGCCACGCCGACTTCATGCGCCGCATGGAGCAGGGCTATGAGAGCGGCGCGCGCATGATCGCGCTGCTGTCGCCCGAATACCAGCAGTCGGAATATTGCCGCGCCGAATACAACCACGTGCTCAGCCAGCACAAAGACCCGTCCAACCTCCAAAGGACCGGCCTGATCGTGCTGCGCGTGGCCGATTGTGCGCCTGCGGGCAACTTGCAAAACCTCGCCTATACCGACCTCGTGCCGCTGTTGACGGACATCGCGGCGCTGACGCGCGTGGTGCGCGTGGCCATCGGCGCCGACACTCGCGCCAGCGAGGTGGATTTCGCCAAGCTCCACATCCGCGCGGGCGAGCAAATCCGCCACCCCGCCATCCGCGCCGTGCCGGACTTCACCGGCCGCGAAGACCTTCTCGCCAGCCTCGACGCCAAGCTCTGGCGCGGCGGCGGCAAGGTGGCGCTCAGCAACTCCAGCGAAACGCCTGTCGCCCTGCGCGGCTTCGGCGGCGTCGGCAAAACCGTGCTGGCCCAGGAATACGCCTGGCGCAACCGGACGCGCTATCACGGCGTGTGGTGGATCGGCGCGGCCACGCCGGAAACGCTCACCGGCGATCTGGCGGCGCTGGGCGCGCGGCTCATCCCCGGCCTCGGCGCGCTGGAGCCGGAGAAGGCGGCGCGCATCACGCTGGACCGCCTCGCCCAGATGCACACGGACAAGCCCTGGCTGCTCATCTACGACAACGTGGACAGCCTCGCCGCCCTTCGCGGCTGGACGCCCGCCGCCAACGCCCATGTGCTGATCACCACGCGCGTCAACGGCTGGTACGGCGAGGCGGACGAACTGGCCGTGGACGTGTTCGAGCGCGAAACGGCCATCGCCTTCCTGCTGGCGCACGCCCGCCACGCGGACGGGCGACGCGGCCGGCTGGCCGAGGCGCTGGGCCGCCTGCCGCTCGCCCTTGCCCACGCCCGCGCCTATTGCCGCGAGCGCAACTGGACGTTCGACGCCTACGCGGCGCTGCTGCCCGAGCTGATCCATCGCAGCCCGAAGCACGCCGCCTATCCCGCCTCCGTCTTCGCCACCTTCAGCCTCGCCATCGCGCGGGCGGAGGAGGAGTGCGCCGAAGCGGGGCGGCTGATGGAACTGCTGGCCTTCTTCGCGCCGGAGCGGGTGCCGCTGTGGCTGATCCCGAAGGCCGTGCTGCCGCCGCTGGCGCTGGGCGACGCGGTGGCGGCGCTGGGCGCGGTGTCACTGGTGGAGCCTGACAGCCTGCCCGGCGGCGAGCCGTCCGCCAGCGTGCACCGTCTGGTGCAGGAGGTGGTGCGCGAACGCCTGCGCGAGGCGGGGTGGTTCGAGGCGGCGGCGGCTGAGGCGGTGCGGCTGGCCTTCGATGGTTACGATGAGGACAGCGATACCTTCGCCACCCAGGAACGGCGCGTCCATTGGCTGCCGCACGCGCTCGCCGTGCTGGCCCAGGCGCCCCGGCAGGGGGAGGCGGCTCGTCTTACGTGGGGGGTGTGCATCTATGCCGGTGAATTCCGCGTCACGCGCGGCGAGCTTGGCGCGGCTCTCGCCAGCTACCGGAGCGGCTTGGACATCGCCGAGGGGCTGGCCAAGGCGGACCCCGGCAACACCGGATGGCAGCGCGATCTCTCGGTGTCGTACAACAAGGTGGCGGACGTTCTCGTGGCCCTGGGCCAGCTGCCCGAGGCGCTGACCGCCTACCGCGACAGCCTCGCCATCTTCGAGTGTCTGGCCAAGGCGGACCCCGGCAACACCGGATGGCGGCGCGATCTCTCGGTGGCGTATGAGAAGGTGGGCGATGTTCTCGTGGACCACGGGCAGCTGTCCGAGGCGCTGATCACCTACCGCGACAGCCTCGCCATCGCCGGACGTCTGGCCAAGGCGGACCCCGGCAACGCCGGGTGGCAGCGCGATCTCTCGGTGTCGTACAACAAGGTGGCGGACGTTCTCGTGGCCCTGGGCCAGCTGCCCGAGGCGCTGACCGCCTACCGCGATAGCCTCGCCATCTTCGAGTGTCTGGCCAAGGCGGCCCCCGGCAACACCGGATGGCGGCGCGATCTCTCGGTGGCGTATGAGAAGGTGGGCGATGTTCTCGTGGACCACGGGCAGCTGTCCGAGGCGCTGATCACCTACCGCGACAGCCTCGCCATCGCCGGACGTCTGGCCAAGGCGGACCCCGGCAACGCCGGGTGGCAGCGCGATCTCTCGGTGTCGTACAACAAGGTGGCGGACGTTCTCGTGGCCCTGGGCCAGCTGCCCGAGGCGCTGACCGCCTACCGCGATAGCCTCGCCATCTTCGAGTGTCTGGCCAAGGCGGCCCCCGGCAACACCGGATGGCGGCGCGATCTCTCGGTGGCGTATGAGAAGGTGGGCGATGTTCTCGTGGACCACGGGCAGCTGTCCGAGGCGCTGATCACCTACCGCGACAGCCTCGCCATCGCCGGACGTCTGGCCAAGGCGGACCCCGGCAACGCCGGGTGGCAGCGCGATCTCTCGGTATCGTATGAGAAGGTGGGCGACGTTCTCGTGGCACAGGGCCGGCTGCCCGAGGCGCTGGCTGCCTACCGCGACAGCCTCGCCATTCGGGAGCGTCTGGCCAAGGCTGACCCCGGCAACGCCGGATGGCAGCGTGATCTCTCGGTGTCGTACATCAAGGTGGCGGACGTTCTCGTGGACCAGGACCAGCTGCCCGAGGCGCTGACTGCCTACCGCGACAGCCTCGCCATCTTCGAGCGTCTGGCCAAGGCGGACCCCGGCAACGCCGGATGGCAGCGCGATCTCTCGGTGTCGTATGAGAAGGTGGCTAACGTCCTCGTAGCCCAGGACCAGCTGCCCGAGGCGCTGACCGCCTACCGCAACAGCCTCGCCATCGGTGAGCGTCTGGCCAAGGCTGACCCCGGCAACGCTGGATGGCAGCGCCATCTGGCTGTGAGCAACGAGCGGGTTGGCGATATGCACTTGCGACAGGGGAACCAACCTGAGGCGCAGAAAGCCTTCCGGGACAGCCTCGCTATCCGCGAACGCCTAGCCAAGGCGGACCCTGGCAACGCCAGATGGCAAGTGGATCTCGCGAAAGGGCACCAGTGGCTTGCCCATGGGTATCGTCAGGCCGGGGACCGGGATAAGGCGGCGGCCGCGCTCAGCGAGGGCAAGGCCATCATGGAGCGGATGACGAAGATTTCGCCCGATAATGTGCAGTGGCGGAACGATCTGGCATGGTTCGAGGGGCACATCGCGGCGCTGGAGGGCTGAGCTGCGGAAACGCCGCCGGCGCGGGTGGATGGGCCGACATCGCCACGCGAGACCAGCAAAATGCGCAGGAAGGTGATGCGGCCGCAACGGATACACTCAATACGTTCGGTGCGCGGCATTGCGGTTGGCAGGCGCAACTGGACATTCTGCGGCAGCGATTCCGGCGTAAGCATCCGCCGGCGGCCGCCTTGCGGTGAGGTCTGGATGCAGCTCTTGTTGGAGACGATTGAGTCCAACAGGAGCTATGTCCGTGCCTATATCCAGAGACAATTTTTCGCGCCGGTATTCGATCGTTGCCGATGTGCGGCGGCAGTGGAGCGATGCGGAGAAGCAGAGGATCGTCGCGGAGGCGGAGCGGCCTGACGCGAACGTCTCCGCGGTGGCGCGCCGGCATGGGATCACGCCGGGTCTGCTGTTCCGCTGGCGGCGGCTGGCAAGAGAAGCTGAGGCGCGCGCGGCCGTGCCGGTTTTCGTGCCTGTCACCTTGGCCTTGCCGCCGGCTGCGGAGGCACCTGCTGCAGACAGCTTCCCGGCGGCTTGCCCGGATGGACCGGCGCCGCGGCCAGATGGCGGGAGGGTACGGCGTGACGATCGCATCGAGATCGAACTCCGGAACGGCCGGCTTGTGCGGATTGGCGCAGGCGTCGATACGGATGCCTTGAAGCGCGTTCTTGATCTCCTGGACCGGCCGGACGCAGCTTGCGAAGCGCCAGACAGGAAGCAAAGACCATGATCCCCGTTCCCGCAGGTGTGCGGGTGTGGCTGGCGACTGGTCACACCGATATGAGAAGGGGCTTCCCGTCGTTGTCGCTGCAGGTCCAGGAAGTGCTGCGGCGCGATCCGCTGATATGTGCCGGCCAAGAATACGTGGCGGCGCGCGATAAAAGCACGTCTTTCCGTGGTGTTACCGGGCTGTGCCGCCACATAATATTCCATCACTTTCTCCGTCTGGCTCAGGATTTCCTGGGATGCCATGAAGGAGGGAATGCATGTTGGAGTTGTATTTCAAGTATCCGAAGGTGGTTGAGCGCCTTCGCAGCGGGGCGCTGGGCGAAGAGATGGATCGCGTTGCAGCGCATTTCTTCGAGCTCGGTTACAAGCGCGGATCGGCCAAGATCTATATCAGCCGGCTTGCCAGATTCAGCGCGTTCGCCGCGCACCACGCCGGTACGGCGGCGATCGATCAGGGCCTGATCGATCGTTTCGTGCAGAGCCTACCGGCAGCCACGCCCCGGATCGCGGCGCGAACAGTCATCGCGTGTGCCCGCCGGCTCGCACCACACCGGTTTTCAACGCCGGACCAGCGTAGCTGCCCTCTTTGGCGGCGTATTTGAGCGAAGCCTCATAGTCGCGCATGGCCCGGCGATACGTCTTGCGGGCTGTCTGGTAGCGGGCGATGGCCGCCTCCTCGAACGCTCGCACCCCGCGCAACGCCAGCTTGTCGGTGGTGGATTTGCGGTCACCCGAACCGGCGATGGTCATGAGGAACAGGCTAATGGGTTTGCACGCACCATAGGGTGTCTCCACATCCGCCAGTCCCTGCACCGCAAGTGCCGCTGCCGCGAGCACGCTCTGTCCGGCCAGGGCGTCAGGAACCTGGGCGGCGCGGGCGATGGCTTCGGCCGCTGGCGCCAGCGCCGGGCCGAGAGCGGCGGCGGGGAAGGGCGCCGGTTTGGCCGCCTCGCGCATCAAGGGAAGCGGCTCGCGCGGCGCCGGTGTCACGGCGGTGCTATGTTCGCGCAGGCTGGCGGGCCGCCATTTGACGCGGCAGCGCGCAACCTCGGCGGCGAGATCGCCCCGCCCGGTGAATTTGGCCGCCACGCCATCGGGCGCGGCCGCAAAGACGGCGATCACTTGGCTGTCGGAAAGCCCACGCTCGAACAGGGCGCAAGCCACGTTAAAGAAGGCACCGGAACGTTCACCCAGCGCGGGTGAGGCGTGTAGTTTCAGTTGCAGCCACGGCGGCAGGCTGGTCAGGCCGCCGTTGATGGCGGCGGCTGGCTTCTGCGTCGGCTCAAGAGTACCGAACGCTTCGATCGGGTAGACCAGCTCCGCCTTGAACAGCACGAGCGTGGCCGGCGCCGGGACGCGGCCAAGGCCGCGTTTGCGGGCATTGGGATAATTCACCGTGCCCGGCAGACGCATGATGCGGTCCGCATTGTGGCAGTGATCGGCGTCCAGCGCTTCCGCCAGCGCCTTGTTGACCGCCTCGAACCGGGCGATTTTCACGGCATCGCCCGCCAGATCAAACGGTTCGGCGAGTTTCCAGAACGCCTGAAATCCGCCGCCGCTCGCCACGATCACCGACGGTGGCAGCCTGAAGCCGGTGAGCCGTTCGTACAAGGCTTCCAATTCCGCGGCGGCGGCCCCGGTGTCGCGCCAATCGAGATCACGCCGGGCATCGAGATCCGCCCACAGATAGCGCACCTGCGCCATATCGGTCTTGACCGCCTTCTTGGTCAGCGGCGCCTTGGGATCGCCTGCCAGAAAATAGACGTTCCGGCCCTCGCTCTGGAGCTGGAGTATCCAGCGGCCGAGGCCAGACTCCTGGTCCGGTATAAAGCTTGCCGTTGGCGCGCCCTGTCCCTCGGCAATGCCGGTCAGAACCCAGGGGCCTGCCGGCGCGTAATCCTTGAGAAACGCGATGGCCTGGGGCACATCGGGCTTGACAAAAACGCGCGGATTTCCGTCAATGATGTTCATCAAATTGATCCTATTGGAGGCTCTCGCCGGACCAGGGCGAGGGCCTCATTGCTTTCCAGTTGGCAAATGCCGGGCTGCCGCCCGCGCAATGACGCGCAGCGGCTCGCTATGCTGGCGCGATCTGCGCGGCCAGCTTGTGCCTCAGTTATTGATGTGCTGATGATGCGGGATGACCGGAAGTTATCCGGCGCTGGTCAGTCTGCGGGCTGATCTTGTCCTTCATCCTCGCCGGACTCCAATGCGAGCTGTGCAGCGCTCGTGGAACTGTGTCTGCGGCTGGAAATCCACACATCCAGATCCGCGTGCCGGTAGCGCACGGCGCGCGACAGCTTCAGGAATACAGGTCCGCCTCCCGTGACGCGCATTTTGTTCAGGTAAGAAGCGGACAAGCCGAGATAAGCGGCAGCATCTCCGGTGGTCATCATGCGCGTGCCGGTACCGGCGCTGGATAGGATATCGGTTTTAGGAGTTTTTGGCATTACAAGAACCTTCATGTTGTTCAGCGACGCCGTCAGCATGAGGAGAGCGGACACGAAAGTCGATTGCAATGCCTGCCAGACTTTGCAAGGAAGTGGCAAAGACTGCAGTCTTTGCCACAGCGGAACGATCACGTCTTCGTGATCTTGGCCAGTTTGGAGGCGGGCAGGAGGAGGTCTCCTCTCTTGATGGCCGCAGACAGCTTCTTGCGGATGCTTGAAGAACCGGCAGTCCGCGGAGGTGCGCGCCGCAACTGCGTTTGAGCCTCCGGGTTTGCGAGCTGGTCCGCAATTTTCTCGCGCTCCTGATCGGACGCAAGGATCTCCGCAATTCCTGTGATTGTCAGGGCCGGATAGGCATCCAGGAGAACCCTCGCCGAGGAAATAACCCAGAGTTCGACTTGCTCTGCCTTTTGCTGATTCCGGCGGGTCCCCTGCTGCCTGACTTTGTGGCGCTCATTAAGGGCTGTAGATGTTGAATGCATCTCCGCCAGCGTGTTTGCGGCGTTGAAGCTATATGAAATAATTTCAAATAACCGATTTTCTGTAGTATTTCCGATATAGCACCCCCTGATGCCATTGTATGCTTCGGTTGTTAATTCGTGCCGGATGCGATTGTTCTCGTCTTTTATATCCACAATATGCACCCTGAATTCTTCTGGAGGCTGAAAAAATAACTGCTCTATAATATATCCAACGCTGCCGCAAATGACCCGTTCTGAAGTGCCGTAAATCCCCGCTGTCTTTTTTGCCTCGATGATTTCGTCCGCAGTCAATGACCGGAACTTTCCCTCGGCCACATCGGTCCACCAGCCTGGCTTCAGGTTCAGACCATAATTCTCTCGCTGTTCCAACAAGAAAATATTGAGAGAGTGACACAGCATCCCAACCGCCTCCATTGGGATAACCTCGCAAGAATTTAGCACTGCACGCACGTTTTCCCAGCTGACACCCGCATAATCCGGGTATGACTTAGTAAAGGCGGCGGGATACGCATTGCTATTTATGCGGCGATGCATGCGATTGAGGCAGGTTATCAAGTCAGGAATTGCGGAATAATCAGGCCGCTGGCGCGCCGCCTGGAGGAACGCGCTCCATTGGGACGCGAAATGATCTGATAGCAGCCTTTTCGCAGCAATCTCAGTGGTTCGAACAAACTGTTCGAATGAACCGCGAGTCGGCAGGAAGAAATATTCGGATAGCGCCGCCTTTGCAGCTTTCATTCCGTCCAGAAGCTTGCGCGTGTCACCGAACTCGCTTTGCAGAAGTCCTGGATGCTCCCTATCGATGTTCTGCAACCAGCTATCCAACTGGTCAAAAAAAATGCGCACTGGTGCACATGGATCACCCAAAACGAGCCGGCTAGCGCAGCCATCACGCCAGACCGCTTTATCTTCATCGGTAAAATACCGCACCGCAGAACCCCCGTAACGCAACGCAAAAACGCGGCAAGCAATGTGGCGGTGCCGCTGTACCAGCATTGGTTGCCGCGCACCGCCGTGTAACATCGGATATGCCGTCCACCGATGTTCGTAGACTGAGTTTCCCCAATTTGCTCCTGCCTGCCTACCCCCGTGCAAAAGAAATGCACAGGGAAGATGAGGGCAGCTCGGAAAAAGCGTAAGCGAGGCGCGTGGTTAGACAGGGGCGCGGCACGGTCAGTGCAGCGGTCGCGACTGTCGCCTGCAAGATGGCGGGTGATGGCCGGGCTTTCTTTCCATCCGGCGCAACAGCCACCTACCGCTGAGCATATGAATGAAGCGCCGGGGTGAGGACCGCAATCAGCGGTAGTCCGGTTGCGGATCATGAACTGCCGCACCGCCGGGCCTTCCTTAAGCTGTGGCCGCTGCGCCGCCACTGTTCCTTCGGCTACCGCATCTCACGTCGCCGGTTGACCCATTGCGGACGTCGCGGGGATCCAATTCGCCGTCGAGTGCCACCGCCGCAAGGCAGAGGGAGCAGACAAACGGGCCGGCGTCGGCTGGCCCGGAGAAATCGAAAATCCGGAGGACGGCAGCACCTCCGACTGCGGACATTGTCACCTGCCAGGCCGCCGTTTTTTGAGCGCGAGCCCGGCAGGTCCTCCAGCGAGTCCGCTTATCCCCGGACTGCCGGAGGAATTGCTGCGGGTGCGAAGGCGGGAACATGGGCCATGACGAGACGCTGGTGCAACTGGGCGTTCCAAATTGCTGTGTTCCTTCCGCCACAACATTTCTTCGAGCGGCATTTCTCGATGAGCGAGTGAAAAGGCTTCCACTGGCACCCGCCCTGCAGTTTACCGCTGGGCACATCTTCGCCGCGGCGGTCTTTGGCGCCGCGCATAACTTCGATAGCGCGGGCAATTCTCAGATTACCCAGCGGATAACGGTTCCGTCGTGAATTCAACGTCGTGACGGCGTCATGGATGGCGGTGTTGGGCGTGCCCGCATTGGCGAACGCCGGGTGGGCAGGATGAAGTACTTTGAGGTCGCGCCAAACCACTTCGATGTCATTCAGTTCAGGCGCATATATCGGCAGCCACTCGACAGTGAGTCAGTGGGCGCCGGCGATGTTCATGAGCCGAGGGTTCACGACAGGGAACTGGCATAAGTCCGCGCGCACAAAGAAGAATATATAAATATAGATCGCAGCTTAAAATAGATACTGAATGCACAAATCACCAGCATCAAATTCGTGACATAATTATTGTTCAATATATTGTCGGTTCGTGCACCTGCTGAACCGATGGTAACTATAAAATAGGCTTGGAATGATCTTGTTGTGCGAGGTCGGCACGCCGGTGCACGCCTGTTTTTCCTGTGTTTTTCCTTCAGCTCGCGGGGGGGCAAATGAACAGCATTCATGAAACCGGACTCGTGGCGGGGCTTCAATGCGGCGCGCTCTAATTGGAGCGGCCGCTTTCGCCGGCATCATCAATCTCCTGTCCCTTGCTGCTCCGCTGTTCATGCTGGAGATCTATGACCGTGTCCTGCCGAGCCGCAGCCTGCCAACCCTCGTGGCGCTGATCATCCTGGTGGGCGGCCTCTATGCCTTTTCCGGCTTTCTGGATGCCGTGCGGTCGCGGATCATGGTGCGGATCGCCGGGGTGGCGGACGCGGCGCTCTCAAGGCGCGTATTCACCGTCATCGCGGGGACGCCCCTCAAAGTGCGCCTCACCGGAGACGCGCTTAAACCTGCTCAGGAAATGGATCAGATCCGGATGTTTCTTGCCGGACCGGGACCGGCGGCAATGTTCGATCTGCCCTGGATGCCCGTCTATCTCGCCATCTGCTTTTTGCTGCACCCGCTTATAGGATGGCTGACGGCCGCGGCCATGATCGTCTTCATCGGCCTCGCCCTTCTCGCCGATTTCCGCACCCGTTCCCTCACCCTGCTAGCCGCCGGCGCCATTGCCAAGCGCAACCGGTACGGCGAGGCGGGACACCGGAATGCTGAAGCACTTACGGCCATGGGCATGCTCGGCCGTGCCGCTGACCTGTGGGAGCAAGCCCATGCAGATTATGCGGACCTGCAGCGCAGAGCCGCCGACGTCACGGGTACGCTTTCCGGCATTACCAAAGCGCTGCGGTATACCATGCAATCCGCCGCGCTCGGCTTAGGCGCCTTCCTCGTCATCCAGGGCGATATGACGGGCGGCATGATTGTCGCCGCCTCAATCATCGTGGCCCGTGCTCTTGCGCCGGTTGAACAGGTGATCGCCAACTGGCGCAATCTGCTTGCGGCCCGGCAGGCTTGGCAGCGTTTGTCCGAGATCTTCAAGCTCTTTCCGGAAGACACTCCGTGCGTCGTCCTTCCCGCTCCTCGCGAAACCCTGCTCGTCGAAGGCGTGTCAGTCTCGCCACCCGGGGCGAGAACCTTTACGGTGCGGGGTGTCAGTTTGAAGGCCAAGGCAGGCAGTGTCATCGGTGTTATCGGGCCGAGCGCGGCGGGCAAGTCCACGCTCGTCCGTGCCATTGTCGGCGCCTGGCCGGTTGTGCACGGACATATCCGCCTGGACGGTGCCAGCCTCGACCAATGGCTCCCTGCCGAAAGAGGCCAGCACATCGGCTATATGCCGCAGAATCCCGATCTGTTTCCTGGCACGATCGCTATGAATATCGCCCGGCTCGATCCGGAGGCCAGCGACGCGGCTGTCGTCGCAGCCGCACGCGCCGCCGGAGTTCACGACCTCATTGTCACACTCGCCGATGGCTACCAGACGCAGGTTGGCGACGGCGGGACAAATCTCTCCGCCGGCCACCGGCAGCGGATTGCCCTTGCCCGCGCGCTTTATGGCGAGCCGTTTCTCGTGGTGCTGGACGAACCCAATTCCAACCTCGATGCCGCCGGAGACGTGGCGCTGATCGAGGCCATCAAGGGCGTCCGCCGGCGCAATGGGATCGCAATCGTCGTTGCCCACCGCCCGAGCATTCTCTCGGCGCTGGATCTGATCCTGGTCATGGAAGGCGGAACCGCGAAAGCGTTCGGGCCGAAGGAGGCGATCCTCAGGGCACAGCAATCGCACGCCCATGGGCGATCCCAGGCCGGGCCGCCTCTGAAAGTCATCGACGGCGAGGGAGGGCAGCCATGACCGCCGGTCCGGGGAAGCAGCTTCGGCGCTCTATGCACCGTCATCTGGCCGCAGGCGTCACCGCCGTCGCGGTGCTAGCCGGCGGGATCGGCGGGTGGGCGGCAACAACGGAGCTTTACAGCGCCGTCGTCGCCTCCGGCATCCTGGTTGTCGAAGGCAACGCCAAGAAGGTCCAGCACCCCGCCGGCGGCATCGTCGCGGAACTCCTGGTGGCCGAGGGGCAGCATGTCCAGGCCGGGCAGGTGCTGATCCGGCTGGATGACACGGTAACGCGCTCCAATCTCGCCGTCATTATCGCGAACCTCGATCAGCTTTACGCCCGCCAGGCCCGGCTTGAGGCGGAGCGGGATGGCTTG
This sequence comes from uncultured Alphaproteobacteria bacterium, assembly GCA_963827885.1. Taxonomy (GTDB): domain Bacteria; phylum Pseudomonadota; class Alphaproteobacteria; order Rhizobiales; family Rhodomicrobiaceae; genus CAWHDD01. The sequence continues at coordinate 108,620 of CAWHDD010000026.1, forward strand.
GCCTCGGCTCAGGCACCTTCGAAACTATCGGACCGCGTCGGCTCTGTTGAGGCGGAAAGCGCCATGACGCACGAGCGGCGGCTCTTTGAGGATCGCCGCGCAGCGCGTGAGGGCCAGAAAAAGCAACTCCAGGAACAGATTGTCCAGCTCCGCGAGCAGATTGCCGGGCTGGACCAGCAGCGGCAAGGGAAGACCGGGGAGACTGCGCTCATCGAGAAGGAGCTGGACGGGGTGCGCGGCCTGTTCGCCAAGTCGCTGGCGACGCTGCCCCGGATGAACAGCCTCGACCGCGATGCGGTACGCCTGCGCGGTGAAAGCGGCCAGCTTACCGCCTCAATCGCCGCCGCGCGGGGCAAGATCGCGGAAATCGAGCTGCAATATCTCCAGGTCGAGCAGACCATGCATGCAGAGGTTGCCAAGGAACTGCGCGACACCGCCAACAGCATCGCGGAACTGGCCGAGAAGAAGGTGGCCGCCCAAGACACGCTCCGGCGCATCGAGATCAAAGCGCCGGTTGCCGGGGCCGTGCATCAGCTCGCTATGCACACCGTGGGCGGGGTCATAGGCGGCGGTGACGAGCTGATGCAGATCATACCGCTCGGCGGCGATCTGATCGTCGAGGCGCAGATCGCGCCGCAGGACATCGATCAGGTCCGCGCAGGCCAGACGGCGACACTGCGCCTGAGCGCTTTCAACCGCACTACGACGCCGGAACTGTTCGCCACGGTCACGCGGGTGTCGGCCGATCTCGAAACGGACAAGCGGACGGGCGCGGGCTTCTACCGCGCCGGGATTTCCATTCCGCGCGGCGAACTCGCCCGCATTCCGGACCTGACGCTCGTGCCGGGCATGCCCGTCGAAGCCTTCATCCAGACCGGCAGCCGCACGGCGCTCTCGTATCTGATCAAGCCGGTCAGCGACCACGCGCAGCGGGTGTTCCGCGAGCGGTGAGAAATAGTTTAGCGGCCCTGGGGCCGCAACGGAATGCCGGCCGCGGAGGTCTTTACCGAGCTTCGCGGCGGCATACAGCCAGTGGACATGATGTCCGCTGGTATCACCGGAAGCAAGTAATGGAGTAATGCATCATGGTAACCTGGTATGGGACTGGCGGTAACGATACATACACCGGCACGTACAATAATGACTGGCTTTACGGACTCGGTGGAGACGATACCATCGACGGCGGTTTGGGAACCGATTTCATTTACGGCGGAGACGGCGATGATACCATCCACGGCAGCTTCGGGGATGACACCATCGACGGCGGCAGCGGGGCCGATAAGCTATATGGCGATGACGGCAATGACATCATCCATGGCGGCAGTGAAAACGATACCATTGAGGGGTACACAGGTAACGATACCATCTATGGCGACGATGGAGCTGACGAGATTAACGGTGGAAACGGAAACGATTATCTCGATGGAGGCAGTGGGAACGACACTTTCGTTCTGAACGCCAGTGCTGGCTGGGACACCTATGTCGGCGGAAGCGATTATGACACGATAGAAGTGAAGGAGATTTCAGCTTTCGTCAACTTCACGGCGATACAGATAACGTCCCTGGATGGCATCGAGAAAATCGAGAACAACTCGGATAAACCCGCATATCTCTACGCCAACTCTCTGGATGTGTCAGGGCTTGATGCGCTTGTGGATGTCACGGAGTTTCGCGGCAACTCTGCCAACAATGTGCTGACCGCACATACGGTTCATCTCGACGGCCCCGACACGGATACCGGCATGGTGATGGAAGGTTACGCCGGAGACGACTACCTAACTGGCTCAAGTCTGGGCGATGATATCCGCGGAGGGACCGGCTCGGATGTGCTCCGAGGGCTCGCGGGGAATGACATCATAAGTGGAGGTGCCGGAAATGACAGCCTTTACGGCGATGCCGACGGCGTTACAGGAGATGATAGGTTCTATTTCTCAAGCAACGATGACAACGACACTATATATGATTTCGAGGATGGTGCCGATACCATCGATCTAACCGGCACAACAGTCACTGACATATATGGTGTAACCATTGCCCAAAATGGCTACGACACATTGCTCAGTTTTGACAACACGACCGTTCTATTGTGCAACGTATCCGCATCGGCAATCGATAGCAGCGATTTCAATTTCCACGTCTGATAATGCTGTGCCGGGAACGGCCGCTTGGGCGGCCGTTCTTGTGCGCGCGGTCGAGGCGCACACTCTATCTCAGTTTATGCGTAAGAAATGGCGCAATGATCCCGTCAGCTTCAACCAGGTTCCCATTGCCGTTGTGTCCAAAATAAAATTGCCCTGTAGACCTGTTGCGAACTGTGAACTCCCCCCACTGATAATTTCCATTACCATCTCCATTTAAAATATTCCCGGACACGGAATAGGTGGAATTAAGGTAGCTGTTGAATTGATTGAATAGGGCTGGAAATTCACTGATGGTCGTTTTAGTCCTCTCAAGTCCTTTGGTTGCGCGGTCGATGCGGGATTTGGCGGCCTCGGCGGATGCGGTGTCCGTTGCGTTAGCAAGCTGTTCATTAGCCTTATTCAGACGAGTTTCCCAGTTACGCAAATCCTGAGGTGCAACGTCATATTCGTGTTTGGCGGACATGAACCGGCCTATGCTCATCATGCCATTAGGCATCGACGTCTTCTTTTCAGGGCGGGTTCCTTGTTCCACCGCCTTACACTGCCCAGATGCCGGACCAGCCGCCGCCGACGCGGGTGTGTGCTCTCCAGAATTCTCGGTATAAGCAGCGTTCGCGAGGCTGACGGAGAGCTGCCCCGCCCCTGGTTTACCCTCGGCGGTCTCGAGGATGGTTTGGATGATGGCGGAGGACGTCTGGGCAGACTTCTGGATCGAGGCCAGATCGCTCTGCTGGAGCGTAGGAGTCCCCGTGGCGGCTGCCGCCTTCGTGTCCCCGGATGGCAGCGCCTTGAACAGCGTGGCGATATTGGCCGAGGCGTAGCTGCTGCTGAAAAACGAATTGATGGATGAGACCATGGCTATGCTCCTCCGCCAGACAGGATGGTCCGTCCGGACGCAATCCCGGACGCGATGCCGTTGCGTCGGGATGGGGCGAGTATTACCGGCAAAGGTGAAATAGACGTTAGCGGTTGTGGATGATTTTTATTCACAACCTCCCGGCGCTTAAGCCGGCACCAGCGTTATCTGCCTCCGCGACCGGACCAAGAGTCGCGAACGGCTTCGCGCCGGCCTTCCCCACGGCCGCCGGAAGGCAACAACTTTCGTTGCCGGATTGCGGACAACTGGAGTGGTGGCGCCCGCCGTACAGCCTCTTGATGCGATTGGCTGCCGCCGTAGCGTGTGGCTTCCAAAGCCGGCATGTGTTGCTGCTGCGCCATATGTGTCAAACGGGTCATGACCGCCAGCTTTGCGCGCGTTTCCGGTGGCCCGCTGCGCCTCCGATTGCAGATGGAAATGTTGCAGATGCGAAAAATCGGAGCAGGATGGTGCTGCGCACCTCATCTCTACCGCAGGTTGAGGTCCGCCCATGGCGAGCCGAGCCCAAACCTACGCGATCAGAGGTTTTGCGGACGTTGGATCAATGACGTAGCAGCAACCGCTGCGACGGGCTCACCATTGCGCCGGGAGGGGCAGGTGTCTTTGAGCGTCTCCGCCAAACCGGAGACCAGGAAAGGAGACAGCAACTGCCTTGATGCCTGCATTGGCGGAACGGCTCAGAAGCGATTCCGGGCGCAAAGCACGGGCCGGGTTATCTACAGACGCTTTGGCTGCGGATGGGCGCCCGGGAGCAGCCTACAGCGAGCCATTGCAGGGGCTCAACCGTAAAGCGCCGCGTGCTGCGCAGTGGTCATCCAGCCGGCCGCGGCTTCCGTGAAGGCGGCTTTCTGCGTGGCATTCGAGGCGAAGGTGCGCAGTTCCGTTGCGGTCAGCGCCGCAATCTGGACCTCGGTAAACGCCGAGATCTCCGCCGTTGACAATGCCCGGAGCTGGGTTGCGGCAAAGGCCGCCACCACTGTCGCGGAAAGAGCCGCGAACTGCTCGCCGGAGAACATGTTGATTTGCGCCGTGCCCAGCCCTGGCAACTGCGTCCTGGTCAGCACGGCCAGATCGGCAACCGGCAGGCCGCCCAATTGCGCCGCCGTCAGCGCCGAAAGCTGCGTCCTGCCGAACGCCAGGAATTGCACCGTATCCAGGATGCCGAGTTCCTCCAAGGTCAGCCCCGGCACCTGCGTGGTTGTCAGCGCGGACAGTTCGGCGGAGGTCAGCACGCGAACCTGCCCCTCCGTCAGGGCCGCCAACTGGCTCGTGGTTAGCCCCCGAAGCTGCGCCGTGGTCAGGCCGGCAATTTCCTCGGGCGTCAGGCCGGCCACCTGCGTGGTGCTCAGCGCCCCCAGTTGTATCGACGTCAGTGCGCCGAATTGCGTCGCGGTCAGGGCGGCAAGGGTATCCGTTGTGAGGCCCTGCATCTGCGTTGCCGTCAGGGCCGCCACCTGTGTAGTGGTCAAGGCCAGAACCTGGGCCGGTGTCAGGACCGCCAGTTCCGTCGTGGTCAGACCGCGCAACTGAACCGTGGACAGAGCGGCAATGATCGTGGCCGGCAGCGCCATCACTTGCTCTGTGGTCAGTGCGCCAAGCTGTGTGGCGGTCAAGCCGGCGAGCTGGCTTTTCGACAGCACGCCCAGCGCCTCCATGCTCAGCCCCGGCATTTGCGCCGCCGTCAGACCGGACAGCGAGGCCGCGCCGATGCCGGCGAACTGCGTTACCGTCAATCCCGCAAGCTGGGTGGTGGTCAGACCACGGATTTGTGCCGCCGTCAGCGCTGCGAGTTTCGCCGCCGTCAGCACGGTGATCTGATCCATCGTCAGCGCGGATAGTTGTGTTGACGAAAAGCCACGGAGCTGAGTCGTAGTCAGGCCGGCGATTTCCGCCGTTGTCAGAGCCGTCACCTGCGTGGTGGTTAGCGCCAAAAGCTGCGCCGGGGTCAGAACACCGAACTGCGCCAGGGACAGGCCGCTGAGCTGCTCCGGTGTCAGCCCGGTCATCTGCGAGGTTGTCAGCGCCGCGAATTGCGTTGTTGTCAGTGCCCCCAATTGCACCGCTGCAAGCGAGGCAAGCTCCGTCGTGGTGAGGCCGGCTAGCTGTTGCTTGGACAGCGCCGCGACAACGGCCGTGGTCAGCGCCGTCACCTGCTCCGCCGTCAACGCGCCAAGCTGCGCCGATGTGAGGCCACTCAACTGCGTCACAGTCAGCCTCGCCAGCAAATCCGTAGTCAACGCCGACATCTGGGTCACCGTCAAACCGGATAGCTGCGCCGCGCTTAACCCGGCAAATTGCGTTGTTGTCAGTCCCGCAAGCTGGGTCGCGGTCAGACCGCGGAGCTGCACCGTGCTCAGCGCGGCCAGTTCCGTCACCGTCAGCACAGCGATCTGATCAGCCGTCAGCGCCGCCAGTTGCGTGGCCGTCAAACCGCGCACCTGCGTGGTTGTCAGTCCTGACACAACGGCCGCCGTCAGCCCGGCCGCCTGCTCCGTGGTCAGTGCCGCCACCTGCGCGGAACTAAAGCCGCGAAGCTGCGTGGTGGTCAGCATGGCCAGCACACCGGCAGATAAACCGGCCACAACAGTTGCCGTCAATGCGGACAATTGCGTTGACGACATCGCGCCGAACTGCTCCGCCGTCAGAACGTTCAACTCCGTGACGGTCAGGCCGGTAATCTGCTGTACGGTAAAGGCGCTCATCTGCGCCGTGGTCAGCGCGCCAATCTGCTCTGCCGTCAGCACCGCCAGTTGGGTTGTGGTCAGGCTGCGAAGCTGCGTCGTGGTCATCCAGCCCACTTCGGCGCCGGTCAATGCGGCGGCCTGCGTTGTGGTCAGTGCCGGGAGCTGCGCCGGGGTCAGAGCCGCGAACTGCGTGGCGGTCAGCGCGTTCAGTGCGGTAACGGTCAGGCCCTTGATCTGAGCGGTTGTCAGTGCCGCCACTTGCGTCATGGTCAGCGCGCCGGCCTGCTCCGCCGTCAGGGCAGCGATCTGCGTCACGGTCAGACCGCGAAGCTGGGCTGCCGTCATGCCGGCGGCCTCAGTGACCGTCAGCATGGCGATCTGGTCCGGCGTCAGGGCGGAGAGTTGAGCCGGCGTCAGCGCGGCAAACTGCGCCACCGTCAATGCGGCCAGCTCATCGCTCGTCAGCGCCTGAAGCTGCGTTGAGGTCAAGGCCGCCACCTGTGCCGGCGTCAGCGCGCCGATCTGGGCAATCGTTAGCGCCGCCACCTGCGCCGTGGTCAAGGCGCGCAACTGGGCGACGCTCAAGCGGCCGACATTCGTGGTTGTGAGCGCGCCGAGCTGTGTCAGCGTCAGCAATCCCGCCTGTGTGGTGTTCAGCCCTCCGAGCTGCGTGGTGGTCAACGCCTCCACGAAAGCCGGCGAAAGCTCCGGTAGCTGTGCCGCCGTCAGCCCGTTTAGCTGCGTCGCAGTCAGGGCGCCGAACTGCGTGGACGTCAGCGCGCCGAGCTGCGCCGTGGTCAAGCCCACCATCTGCGTTGCCGTCAGCGCCGCCACCTGCGCCGTGGTCAGCACGCCAAGCTGATCCAGCGTCAAGGCCCCGATCTGCGCCGCCGTCAGCCCGCGAAACTGGCCCGTCTTCATCTGCGCGACGTTCGCCGTTGTCAGCGCCACGATCTGTTCCACCGCCAGCGCGGAGAATTGAGTGGAGGTCAGCGCGGCGAACTGGGTGGACGTCAGCGCGGCCAAATCGTCAGACGTCAGCGCTCGCATCTGCGTGGTGTTGAACGCCGCCATCTGCGTGGCCGTCAGCGCGCCGATTTGGCTGACGGACAATACCGCCACCTGGGTTGCGTTCAGACCGCTCAACTGCTGCGCAGTCAGATAGGGCACATTCGCGGGCGTCAGGGTGGAGAGCTGATCCGCCGTCAGCACGCCAAGCTGTGTTGAGGTGAACCCGCGAAGCTGAGACGAAGTCAGACCGGCAATTTCCGCGGGCGTCAGCCCCGCCACCTGTGTCAGCGTCAACGCGCCGAGCTGCGACGAAGTCAGCGCGGCAAACTGTGTTTCCGTCAGCGCCGCCAGTTGTGCAACGGTCAAGCCCGCGATTTGCGCCGCCGTCAGCGCCGGCAGTTGCACCCTGCTCAACACGGCGGTCTGATCCGGCGTCAAAGCCCCGATCTGCGCCGCCGTCAGCCCGCGAAGCTGGCCCGTCTTCATCAGCGCAACAATTGCCGCCGTCAGTGCCGCCACCTGCGTCACCGTCAGCGCCCCGAGCTGGGTGGAGGACAGCGCGGCGAACTGTGTGGACGTCAGCCCGGCCAAATCGTCAGACGTCAGCGCCTGCATCTGCGTGGTGTTGAACGCCGCCATTTGCGCCGCCGTCAGCGCGCCGAACTGGGCAATATTCAACGCGGCGATCTGCGTTGCGTTCAAGCCTTTTAGCTGCTGCGTGGTCAGCCAGGCCACATTCGCCGTTGTCAGCGCGGTGATTTGATCCGTGGTCAGCGCGCCAAGCTGAGTTGAGGTGAACCCGCGAAGCTGGGTTGCGGTCAGACCGGCGATTTCCTCAATCGCCAGCCCCGCCACCTGGGTCTGTGTCAGCGCCGAAAGCTGTGCCGAGGTCAGCGCACCAAATTGCGTAGAAGTCAGCGCGCTCAGTTGCGTAACAGTCAGGCCCAGGATCTGCGTAGCCGTCAGCGCCGCAATCTGCGCCGTGCTCAACACAGCGGCCTGATCCGGCGTCAAGGCTCCGATCTGCGCCGCCGTCAGCCCGCGAAGCTGGCCCGTCTTCATCAGCGCAACATTTGCCGCCGTCAGCGCCACGATCTGTTCCACCGTCAGCGCCCCGAGCTGGGTGGAGGACAGCGCGGCGAACTGCGCCGCCGTCAGCCCGGTCAAATCGTCCGTCGTCAGCGCCTGCATCTGCGTGGTGTTGAACGCCGCCATTTGCGCCGCCGTCAGCGCGTTGAACTGGACGATATTCAACGTGGCGATCTGCGTTGCGTTCAAACCTTTTAGCTGCTGCGGGGTCAGCCAGGCCACATTCGCCGTCGTCAGCGCGGCGATCTGATCCACGGTCAGCGCACCAAGCTGGGTTGAGGTGAACCCGCGAAGCTGGGTTGCGGTCAGACCGGCGATTTCCTCATTCGCCAGCCCCGCTACCTGGGTCTGCGTCAGCGCGGAAAGCTGCTTTGAGGTCAGCGCGGCAAACTGTGTCTCCGTCAGCGCAGTCAGCTGCGTCACCGTCAAGCCCAGGATTTGCGTCGCCGTCAGCGCCGCCATCTGCGCCGTGCTCAACACGGCGGTCTGATCCGGCGTGAATGCCCCGATCTGCGCCGATGTCAGCCCGCGAAACTGGCTCATCTTCATCTGCGCGATGCTCGCGGTTATCAGCGCCGCCAACTGCGCCACTGTCAGCGCCGCGAGCTGGGTCGAGGACAGCGCGGCGAACTGGGCGGCCGTCAGCCCAGCCAGATCGTCAATCTCCAGCGCCTGCATTTGCGTGGTGTTGAACGCCGCCATTTGCGCCGGGGCCAGCACTGCGAATTGGCCCTCGGTCAGCGCGGTGATCTGCGTGGCGTTCAAGCCTTTCAATTGCTGCGGGGTCAGGCGCGCAACATTCGTTGTTGTCAGCGCGGCGATCTGATCCGTGGTCAGGGCGCCGAGCTGGCCTGAGGTGAAGCCGCGAAGCTGGGTCGAGGTCAGGCCGGCGATTTCATCAGGCGTCAGCCCCGCCGCCTGTGTCAGCGTCAATGCCGGGAGTTGCGATGAGGTCAGGGCGGCAAACTGTGTCCCGGTCAGCGCTGTCAGTTGCGTGACCGTCAGGCCCGGAATCTGCGCAGCCGTCAGCGCCGCCATCTGCGCCGTGCTCAGCACGCCAACCTGATCCGGTGTCAAGGCCGCGATCTGTGCCGCCGTCAGCCCGCGAAGCTGGCTCGCCTTCATCTGCGCAATACTGGCGGCCGTCAGCATCGCCACCTGTACTGTTGTCAGCGCCGTAAGCTGGGTCGAGGTCAGGGCGCCAAACTGTGCCGATGTCAGCGAGGCGAGATTGTCCACCGCCAGGGCTGCGATCTGCTGCGTGGTCAACGCGGCGATTTGCGCCGGGGTGAAGGTGCTGAACTGCGCCACGCTCAGCCCGGCTATATTGGCGGTGCTCAAGGCCATGATTTGCGCGGGCGTCAGCCATGGCAATTGCGTTTCCGTCAGGGCGCCGGCCTGATCCGCCGTCAGCGCCGCGATCTGGGACGTGCTCAAACCCGCCATCTGGGGCTTGGTAAGGCCCGCGATATTCGCCGCCGGCAGCGATGCAATCTGCGTTACCGTCAGTGCCGCCATTTGCGCCGGGGTCAGCACGGCAAATTGCGCCGCCGTCAATGCGGCCAGTGCCGTCGTGCTCAACGCTGCGATCTGCGCCGCCGTCAGTGCCCGCAACACCGTTGTGCTCAGCGCGCCGGCCTGATCCGCCGTCAGCGCTGCCATTTGGGTTCTGCTCAAGCCGCTGATCTGCGACGTGGTGAGCTGGCTCATCTCCGCGGCGGACAAGGAGGCCAGTTGCGTGGTTGTCAAAGCCCCCAGCAGCGCCCCGCTCAAACCAGCGATCTGCGTCAGCGCGGCGATATCGTCCGATGGCAATGCGACAGCCTGGGTTGCCGTCAGCGCGTTCAACTGCGTCATTGTCAGCGCGTTGAACTGCGCCGTGGTCAGCACACTCAACTGTGTGGTGGTCAAGCCCTTGATCTGTGTGGTGGTCAGCGCGTTCATCTGCGCCGCGGTCAGCGCGCCGATTTGCGCGGTTGTCAATGCTGCGAGGCCGGTAGCGGTGAACCCGCGAATTTGGGTTACTGTCAGCGCCCCGATCTGTCCGGCCGTCAAGGCGGCCACTTGTTCCGTGGTCAGCGCCCCGAACTGCGCCGGCTGGAAGGTAGCCAGTTGCGCGGGCGTGAGCAGCGGGAAAGCCTCGGGAGTGAACCCTCGCATCTGCGTTGCCGTCAGCGCCGCCAGTTGCGTTGCCGTTAGCGCGGCAAACTGGTCTGCCGAGAGCGCACCAATCTGGGTTGAGCTTAATCCGCTCAGTGCGTCCGCCGGAAGCCCGGCCACCTGTGTTGTGGTCAGCGCCCCAAGCTGTGTCGCGGTTAGCCCGCCGAGTTGTGCCGGGTTCAGGCTGCCGAGTTGCTCTGCCGTGAGCGCAGCGATGGCGTCCGCCGTGAGGGCCGCGATCTGAGTGCGCGCCAGCGCCGCCAGTTGCGTGGCCGTCAGTTGGGCCGCATCGGATGCCGGGAGCGCCGCGATCTGTGTTACCGTCAACGCCGAGAGCTGTACCGAGGTCAGGGCGATGGTCTGCGTTGTCGTCAAGGAGCCAATGGCGGCCGCCGTCAATCCCGAGAACTGCTCCGCTGTCAGCACCGAAAGCTTGTACGGCGTTAACGCGCGGACCTGTTTCGCAGTCAATGCCGAGAGCTGCGTCGAGGTCAACCCAGACAACTGCCTGGTTGACAGCCCGCCGACTTCGGCCGTTGTCAGCAACGTGATCTGTGTTGTGGTCAGAGCGCTCAACTGTGCCGGCGAAAACCATTCGAACTCCGCTTGCAGCGCGGCCATACTTTCGGCCGTGACGAACCCGTTCATCGCCGTCGCCGTCAGCCAGACCAGTTGATTGAAAGTAAGCGCGGCAACGAGGGTTGGCGACAATGCCGAAATTTGTGCCGAAGTCAGTTTTACGACATCCGCCGAACTCAGACTGGAAACACCGGTTATGGTCGTGAGGTCGATCGTTGCGCTTGTGGTGGTGGCGGCGGCCATGGCTGTTCGCTTTGCGTTATGCGATTTAGAAGACGGCAACTGCGCCGCCCGCACCCCGTTACAATTGAATCAAAAACCATGAACCGGCCGGAATTCGCGGCCCGGCTCTGCGAACACACGCCGTTAACATTTTGGTATTTGGGAAGATTTCGTGCAAACAGAGGACTGGATCAAGTCTGGCAAAGAACACATCTGGCTTGCGCTGGACTGACTGCTCCGTGCTGCGCCCCAGCGTTCTGCTGCGGGAGCATTGGTTCGCTTAGAGCGTTTTCCGCTCATAACGGCTCATGACCGGCGGCGGCAAAGAAATTGGCGCATTCCCGCGGCGTAACCGCGGACAGGAACTCGCCGATCTTGGTCCAAAGTCCTTCGACGGTTCGTTCGGCTGCCTTGCGCAGCAATGCCTTGAGCTTGGAGAATGCCTTCTCGATCGGGTTGAAGTCCGGACTGTAAGGCGGCAGGAAAAGCAGTTTGGCGGCAGCCGCTTCTATGGCGGCGCGAATGTCCTCGCCTTTGTGGTTGCCGAGGTTGGAAGGAGACGGCCCAGTCGATCACCGCGCGCAGAAAATCGGTTCAGGTTCCCCATGAGGGGTTGGAAGTTGGCATCCGGCAGGGCGATCATGCCCGGCGAGCGGATTCAGCGAGCGGGTTCGGCGTGAACGCCGGTCAGAAAACGTACATAAACGCCGGAATGCTGGACGGAGACCAATTTTCCCCACCATCCGTCCGCTGCTGAAGGTGAACGGACGCAACGGGGATCACGCGGAAATCGGTGTGACCACCACGCAAAGGCATCTGGGTTCGCAGCGCGCGGCAGCGCCTGTTGACCCGGAGCCGACATGTGCGAAATTTGCAACGCGTGTCGGCTTTGGAAGTCACACCAATCGCCACGTCTGGCCTCCCAAGCATTTATGATCGAATCAGGCCACGCCTCCGCAATCCTCCGCCAGGTAGCCGAAGCGCATCATCATCGGCCCATGGGCTTCAATGATGGCGCGGATCTGGCCCGGCGATAACACTTCCCGCCACTGCCCGGCTTTGCCGGAGCGGAAGAATTTCCCCGACGTTTCCGGGCGCTCGTTAAAGCCGTTCTGTTCCTCCTGCCGCGCCATTTCGGCGAAAGAGGATTTTTCGATGGCCCGGTGCAATTGGCCCGCGTCCGGCTTTAGCCGCAAAAACGCGGCCAAGCGGCCAAAGCTGCGCTCCGGCGCCGCCAGCATGTCCTCGTAACGCAGGAGCAAAACCGGGCGGTGCGGAACCGACATCCAGCTTGCCGCATGAAAGCTCCACGAGCCCATGAATTCGTAGGTGCGCTTTTCGCTCACATCGATATTGCCGGACGGATCAGCCATGTAAGCGATAATCGCGTCAACCGGCACTCCAGAGTAATGCGCATAGGACACCGCCACATCGAGCGGGTTGCGCACGATATAGATTGCCGCCAGTGTTACGTCGAAATTGATGGTTGGAAAACCATCGACATTGGCAATGGCGTTGTGGGTCTTGATGTAGATTGGGCGGCCTTCGCCTTGCACCATATCGGCCTGAACCTGCATCCGCACCGCGGCGATTTCGCTTGCCGCCGCCTCGTGCGCGGATTTCCCTAACCGGCGCGTGAACCTCACCGACAGCAATTCCCGGGCGGTCATTTCGTGCAAGGCATTGATGTCCTGCGCCCCCTGGTTCTCTCCCCGCAGCTCGCGCAGCAGATTGTGGATGAACACCCGTACCCAGGTATTGCCGGATTTGGGATAGGAGGCGATCCAGATGGCCCGCTGCCGGAGCGGACCCCCCGCGGCTTCGCCGGCCGTTGCACCGCCTGCCTGTTCTTGCATATCGCTCACGCCGTCCATTGCCCCTACCTTTCCTTCATCGCCGACGATACGGTCTGCACCAGAGGCGAGAAGAGATATTCAAGAATGCGCCGTTTCCCGGTTTTCACCTCGATCGAGGCCGTCATACCAGGAATGAGCGCGACGGATGTCCCGTCCACCGTCATGGTCTTGCGCGCCAGGCTGCAGGTCACCGGAAACACCAGGTTCTGCATGCGCTGCGCGCCGCCGAAATAGCTCGTCTTGGTGGTCTTGGCCGGATTGCCTTCGACCGTCTGCGCATCGGGCTCCGGAATGGCGTCACGCGCGACGCGCACCACGGTGGCGTCGAGGAGCCGTAGCGAGTGAAGGGGAAGGACTCGATCTTGACGATGGCCGCCTGGCCCGCCTCGATGAAGCCGATGTCCTTGTTCTCGCATAGGATTCGATCTCGAGCCCGGCGTCGTCCGGGACGATGCGCATGAGCTCTTCGCTCGGCGATGACCACTTGTGCCTCGGTGTGACGGAGAAGCCCATCACCAGTGCCGGCGATCGGGCTGGTAAGCGTCATATGGCCGGGCTTCGCATGGGCCTTCGCCACCTTCTGCTCGAGATCGTCGATCTGGCGTTCGGCCTCGGCGAGCTTCTGGCGCATTGTCGGCGATGAAGCGTCTCGAACGCCTTCTCGCGCTCCTTCGCCAGCACCTCGACGCCGCGCGCGCCTCGATTCGCGAGCTGGCCCTTCTGCGTCGCCAGCGCCGTCTGCTGGTTCTGCAGCGTTTCCTGCGCGTCGATGCAGGCTCGCCGTCGCGATCCGGCTCGCGCGACGCAGCGTCGCGCGCATCTCGACCCGCTCCTGCAACGTCTCGATCAGGGTCTCCTGCGCGGCGATCGTATTCTCGAGGCGCGTCTCCTCGGCCTTCTTCTCGACGATCTGCGCGTCGAAGCTCTGCGCCGGCCGCCAATTGCGACAGATCGCCGTCGAGCACCAGCTCTTCGCGCGACGCACCGGCTGCGGAATATCATCCGGCCAGTCGATCTTGGCCTGGGCCGAGCTCTCGCCCCTGCCGCGGCCATGGCCGTCTGCGCCGCAGCCATTCCGCCCGGAAGGCCGTGAGCGCCGCGACGACATTGGCTTCGTCCGCAGCGGCCTCGGCGGGTCGAGCTCGATCAGAACGTCTCCGGCCGCCACATGCTGGCCGTTCTCCACACGGACGGCGATGACCTTGCCGATCTCCAGCGGCTGGATGGTCTTCACGCGGCCCGACGGCTGGATTTTCCCTTGCGCCATCGCCAGTATGTCGATCTGGCCGAAATAGCTCCAGCCGATCGCGAAGATCGCAGAGCAGGCAGATGCTCCAGAGCAGGCCGATCTGGATCGGCGAGGGCGGCGTCTCCAGAATGGCGAGCGCCGCCGGCAGGAACTCCTGGTCGGAGCGCGCCATGCGCTGTCGAACCATGTCTCTCTGCTTGTCGGCGAAGCGGCTCCAGATCGACATCACGTCCTCGTCAGATCATTCTGCAGCGCCCAGAGATGCGCATAGAGTCCCCTTTCTGGCGAGCAGCTCGTCATGCGTTCCGACCTCGACGATGCGGCCCTCGTGCATGCCGATGATCTTGCTGCAAGGCCGGACCGCCTGCAGCCGGTGGGCGATGATGATGACCGTGCGGCCCTTGACGATCTCGCGCATGTTCTTCTGGATGACGCGCTCGCTCTCGTAGTCGAGCGCGCTGGTCGCCTCGTCGAAGATCAGGATCGGCGGATTGATGGCGAGCGCGCGGGCGATGGCGATGCGCTGACGCTGGCCGCCGGAGAGATTGGCGCCGCGCTCCTCGATCATCGTGTCGTAGCCGCGCGGCAGCTTGCCGATGAACTCGTCGGCGCCGGCGAGCCGCGCCACGGCCATCACCTGCGCGCGCGGCATGGAGGGATTGGCGAGCGCGATGTTGTCGTGGATCGAGCGGTTGAACAGCAGATTTTCCTGCAGCACGACGCCGATCTGCGCGCGCAGCCAGGCCGGGATCGACCTGCGAGAGGTCGACGCCGTCGACCAGCACCTGTCCCTCGCTCGGGCAGGTAGAAGCGCTGGATGAGCTTGGTCAGCGTCGACTTGCCCGAGCCGGAGCGCCCGACGACGCCGACGACCTCGCCCGGCCGGATCGACAGCGAGACGTTCTTCAGCACCTCCGGCGCGCCGGGACGGTAGCGGAAGGTGACATTGCGCAACTCGATCGCGCCCTTGGCGCGCGGCAGATGGCCATGCGCGAGTATTCAGCGGCTCGGTCGGCAGTTGAGAATGTCGCCGAGCCGGTCGATCGAGATCTGCACCTGCTGGAAGTCCTGCCAGATCTGCGACAGCCGCAGGATCGGCTGCGCCACCTGGCCCGCGATCATGTTGAAGGCGACGAGCTCGCCGACCGACAGCTCGCCGTCGATCACCGCCTTGGCGCCGAACAGCAGCAGGGCGGCATTCGTCAGCTTGCTCACATACTGGATCGCGCTCTGCCCGCCCGCGCCGACCAAGCCCGCGTCGAACGAAGCAGGAGACATAGGCGGCGAGCTTCTCCTCCCATTGCGTCTGCATGGTCGGCTCGACGGCGGCCGCCTTGATGGTCTGCACGCCGACGATCGACTCGACCAGCATCTGCTGGCTCTCGGCGCCGCGGTTGAACTTCTCCTTGATCAGCTCGCGAAGGACCGGGCGGACCAAGGCGGCGATGAGCAGGTAGAGCGGGATCGAGAGCAGCACGATCAGCGTCAGCTTCCAGGAATAGGCGAAGCAGCACGACGATGAAGACGATGGTGAAGAAGATGTCGAGCGCCGAGAACAGCCCCTGGCCGGTGAGGAAGGAGCGGATCGTCTCGAGCTCGCGCACGCGCGCGACGGTCTGGCCGGCCGCGCGGGTCTCGAAATAGCTCATCGGCAGACGGAACAGATGAAAGAACAGCCGCCGCCCGAGCTCGACGTCGATGCGGTTGGTCGTGTGCGACAGCGCATAGGTGCGCAGATATTGCAGGACGACGTCGAACAGGCCGATGACGGCGAGGCCGCCGACGAGCACGAACAGCGTGTCGTAGCCCTTGTGGCTCAGCACCTTGTCGATCACGACCTGAAAGAACAGCGGCGTCACGAGCGCGAAGATCTGCACGAACGAAGCGAGGCGACCAGCACATGCGCCAGCGGCCGGCGGTAGCGCCAGATCGAGGGCAGGAACCAGTTGAAGGCCGAATGTCTGCGGATCGACGCCGGCGCCGCCGAGCTTGCGGGTGATCAGCAGCACCTGCGGCTCGATGGCGCCGTACAGCTCGTCCAGCGTCAGGTCGCGGTACCGGTGCGTGAGCGGATCGACGAGGCGGAACTTCTTCTCTGGCGTTTGGCCGCCGAACACCTGGACGGCACCATCGCGTACCCGCACCAGCGACGGCGCCGGGATCCCGGTGAAGCGCATCATACTGACCTTACGCACCCACCGCGCTTTCAGGCCGAGGCATTGCGCCGCGCGCACGAGTTCCGGGAAATCGGCCGTGCTTCCGCCGAGCGTGAGCTGGCGCGCCAGCTCAGCCGGATTGGCTGGAATGCGGTAATAAGCGCTGACGCCGCACAAGGCCGCCAGACCGGAATCGATGGGGTTTTGCACGCTCAGGGAACCGGCGGCGGCGGTCATGAGAAAAGCTTCATGGGAGGGATACTCGATACAGGAAGTCCGGGGCAGCAAAACCGCCCCGGACGGGTTCGAAGGGTTACTTGAAGGCAAATTGCGACGACTGCAGCGTGCTCGCCGTCACGCCCTTCAGTGTGATGGTGTCCGCGGCATCCAGCGTGATCACCGTGTCGGCGCCGGCCTGGCTGATGTGGCTGAGCAGCGTGTTCCAGTCGGCGAAGTCCGCCGTGCTGAATTCCATCTTATCCGTCGAGACGAAGCCGTTGATCACGTCCTGGCCGAAGGCCGGCTGGAACACGAAGGTGTTGCTGGCGCCGGAGGCGGTGATCGTGTCGCTCACGCCCGCGTTGATCGTATTGCCGGAACCGGTGAAGGTTGCAGTCGCGCCAGCCGCCACGTTGATGGTGCCGCTGGAGACGGTGAGGCTATCGCCCGTGGCCGCATTTACGGTCACCCCGGTGCCGCTGATCGTATCCGTGGCACCGGCCGCGAAGGTGACGGTATTGCCGGCTGCGGCTTTAACCGTGTTGCCGCTGCCGGCAATGGTCACGGCAGCCCCTGCCGCAACATTGATGGTTTCGCTGGCGGCCGTGATACTACTGCCGTTGCCGGCGTTGATGATCACCCCGCTGCCGGTGACTGTGCCGGAGGCATTGGCGGCGAACGTGACGGTGTTGCCCGATACGGCTTTGACCGTGGCGCCAGTGCCGTTGACCGTTACATTGGCTTTGGCCAATAGACCGCCCGAGGCGATGTTGACCGTATCATTGTTGCCGTTCACCGTGACGGTGGCCGTGGTCAGAACGCCCGACGCGACATTGATGGTGTCGCTATTGCCATTAACCGTCACGGTGGAGCTGGCGCCAACGGCGATGGTATCGCCGGACGCCGTGAGAACATCACCGGTGGCGGCATTGATGGTCACGCCGGCGCCGTTGATGGTGTCCGTCGAATTGGCCGACAGCGTCAGCGTGTTGCCCGCCGCGGCGGTGATCGTATTCCCGGTGCCGTTGAGCGTCACCGCAGCGGCCGCCGCCAGGATGACGGCATCGTTCGACACCGTCAGATTGTCCCCGTTGGACGCATTGATGGTGTTGCCGCTGCCAGTGACGGTGGCCGTGGCGCTGGCACCGAAGTTGATGGCGTTGCCCGACGAGGTCAGCACGTCCCCCGTGAAGGCGTTGATGACCGCACCGGTGCCGATGATGGTATCCGTCGAACTGGCGGACAAGGTCAGCGTGTTGCCGGAACCAGCGGTGATGGTATTGCCCGTGCCAATGACCGACGCAGCAGCACCCGCCGCGAGAAAGATTTTGCTGCTGGAGGCGGTGAGCACATCGCCATTGGCTTCGTAGATCGTCGCGCCCGCGCCGCTGACGGTGTCCGTCACGCCGGCTGCAAAGGTGAGCGTGTCCGTCGCGACCACTTTGATGGTGGCACCGCTGCCGTTGATGGTATCGGCCGAATTGGCAGACAGCGTGACGGTATCACCCGTGGTCACGTTGATGACGTTCCCGGTGCCGGTAAGCGTCACCGCGGCGCTGGCTGCAAGATTCACCGTGTCATTGGAGACGGTGAGGACATCGCCATTTGCCGCATTGATGGTGTTACCGCTGCCGTTCACCGTGGCTGTGGCGCTGGCGCCGAAGTTGATGGTGTTGCCCGACGAGGTCAGCACGTCGCCTGTCGCGGCATTGATCACAACGCCTGCTCCGTTGATCGTATCCGCCGCATTCGCCGACAGCGTCAGCGTATTGCCGGATGCGGCGGTGATGGTGTTACCGGTACCGTTAATGGTTGCGGCAGCCGCCGCGGCGAGGATCACGGCATCGTTCGATACCGTCAGGACATCGCCATTGGCGGCAGTGATCGTGTTGCCGCTGCCGGTGACCGTGGCCGTGGCACCGGCGCCGAAGTTGATGGTGTTGCCCGACGAGGTCAGCACGTCACCCGTGGAGGCGTTGATAACCGCACCGGTGCCGATGATGGTATCCGTCGAACTGGCGGACAAGGTCAGCGTGTTGCCGGAACCGGCGGTGATGGTATTGCCCGTGCCGGTGACCGACGCAGCAGCACCCGCCGCGAGGAAGATTTTGCTGCTGGAAGCAGTGAGCAAATCCCCATTGGCCAGGTTGAGGGTCGCTCCCGTCCCGCTGACGGTGTCCGTCACGCCAGCCGCAAAGGTCAGCGTATCGGTGGAGACCACTTTGATAGTGGCGCCACTGCCGTTGATGGTGTCTGTGGAATTGGCCGACAGCGTCACCGTATCACCAGTAGTGACGTTGATCGTATTGCCCGTACCTGTGAGCGTCACCGCGGCCCCGGCTGCAACGTTCACCGTGTTGTTGGACACGGTCAGGCTGTCCGCATTGGCCGCATTGATGATGTTACCGCTGCCGGTGACAGTGGCCGTGGCGCTGGCGCCGAAGTTGATGGTGTTGCCGGAGGCCGTGAGGGTATCGCCGGTGGCGGCGTTAATGGTGTTGCCGCTGCCAGTGATGGTGATGGCGGCGCTGGCGGCGGCGTTGATGGTGTCACCGGACGCGGTGATTTTGTCGCCCGCGGCGGCATTGATGGTCACGCCGTTGCCAGCCACTGTGCCGGTCACATTGGCGCCGAAGGTGACGGCATTCCCCGCCGCGCCGTTCACCGTATCGCCGCTGGCGTTGACCGTCACCGAGGCACCGGCGCCCAGGTTGATGACATTGCCGCTGCTGTCCACCGTGGCGCTGGCGCCCGCCGCGAAGTTCAGCGTATCGCCGGTGGCGTGGACGGTGCTGCCGGTCCCGGTCACGGCCAGCTCCGTTGCCTGCACGTTGTGCGTCTGCAGGTGATCGGGGCTCTCCGCCGCCGCGGCAACCGAATCCGCCTTCGAAACCGTCCCGGCGGTCAGCGCCGCCGTCCAGTATTGCGCTTCGGCCGTTGTGGGCAGCCGCCCCAGCGCGTTGGCGAACACCTCGCTGACGAAGTCGGCATTGGACATGGAGCCGTATTTGGCGACGAACTCCGCCGAGGTGGTCAGAGCGGCGGCGATCTGCGTTTCGGTCATGGTGCCGTTCAGCAGATTGGCCGAGTAGGTGCTGAGGCCGGCGGCATCGGCGGCACGGCCGAGCACCGCCGCGTACAGGTTGCCCACAGCGATCTGAGCCGCCGCCGTGTCGGTGGTGTGATCCAGCGCAAGGGCACTGCTGCCGCTGGTGTTGTTCGTCACCTGATGCAGATTGCCGGTCAGCACATGCTCGGTGCCCTCCGAAACCGCGATCAGCAGCGCCGCGCGGGTGACGGTATTGGCATTGAGCTGGCCAAGCCAGTTGCTCAGCTCGGACATGGACGGCGCCCGTTGCAGAGCGTTCTCGTAAACGCGCTCGACGAATTGCAGGTTCGTCAGCGTGCTGTATTTGGTGGTGAACTCCGTGGACGACAGGAGCGCATTGGTGAGCGTGGTGGTATCCAGCACGCCGTTGGTGATGTACTTCGCGGGCAGTTCGGTTTCGCCGTCTGCATGCTGCGGTCGAAGGCCGCCCTGGTCCAGCCGCCGGGCGATGTCTATGTCCTTCTGCTCGCTGGCCAGATCAATGACCGTGGTGTGGAACACCGCAGTTGAGGCCGAGGCGGGCAGGTCCATCCACACCCAGGTGTCCACACCATCAAGGCCGATGGTATGCGTTGCCGACTGCCAGCCGGCGGCGGTGTCATTGTACCAGGTATAGCTGCCGTTGGAATTGGGGGCGTAATAGATCATGTTGTCGGCATATCCCCCAGTGCCATTCATGCTATTGAGCCAGGTGAATGTAGTGGAGCCGTCCGGGTTTGTATCCGTCTCACTTTGACTTTTGAGGTGCCGTTGGTGTTGTAGAAACTCGTGATCTGAGTTTTGTATCCATCCTGGTCAACCCAGACTTCGACACTCTTATCAACCGTGCTATCGCCGTTCAGGTCGTAGTCAGTTCCGATATATGAGTTATAGCGCGCGATGTCGGAATAGATTGTTGTCTTATCCTTGAGCGTGCCATTGGCATAGTTGTTCGAGATTGTGCGCGTCGTGGTTCCGTCGGCATTTATCGCCGTGACGTCGGTCTGGCTCTCGTCAACGGCGCCGTCGCCGTTCATGTCGATCTGCGTCGTCTTCGACAGGCCGTTGGCGCTGGTGGTGACCGTGGTGCGGTCCTTGAGGGCGCCGTTGGCCAGAGTATCGCTGACAACGGCCGTGCGGCTGCCATCGGCATTTAGCGTGGTGACAGAGGTTTGCGTGTAGTCGGCGGCACCGTCGCCGTTCACATCCGACGTGGTGGTCTTGGACAATCCGTTCGCCGAGGTGGTGGTGACGAATTCGTCCAGCATCACGCCGCTGGCATTGGTGTCCCAGACCGTGCCGGTGACGCTGTCATCGGCGTTGACCGCCGTGGTCTCGAAGTGATCGTTGACGCCATCGCC
>CAWHDD010000027.1:0-13945 GCA_963827885.1 uncultured Alphaproteobacteria bacterium
GCCACCAATTGCGGGCCAACGGCGACGGCATTCCCGGCAATGGCGTCAGCGTCCGCGACGAGAACGCCGTTGGCGCCGAACACGGGCGCGGCGGTGTGCGCGATGTCGTTGAGGAACGCGTGGCCGGTGAAGACCGCTGTCGCAGCGGGATCGGTGGCATCGGGATGCGTCAGGTCAAGTCCGGCGGCGGTGCCCTCCACGAGCGTCGTCGTTCCGTCGGCGTGGCGCACCACCACCTGCACGAAACCGTTGGCGCCGGGGATGAAATTGCCATAGGCGTCGGTCGCCAGGAGCGGGACGTCGCCCACATTGGCGTCGGTGAGCGTGATGCCGAGCTTCAGCGCGTTGGCCTTGACGTCGGCCCAGGTCGCCATGCCGCCCGCCGTGCCGTCGGGGTGATGGCCTTCCAGCAGCTTGCCGGTGGAATGCAGCAGGCCGTCCGAGCCCACCGCGTAGTCGCGCAGGAACACCTGATGCGACGGATGCGAGGTGTAGGTCTGGTTCTGGTCGACGAACGGCGTGATGGTGTTGGTGTGTTCGTGAATGTCGTCCGCGGTGCCCAGGACGCCGTCGGCGCCGGGCAGGTTGGTGGCGCGCGTCAGCACCATGAAGTTGGTCGGGCTGCCCGGCACATAGAGCGGATCGTCGGGCTGCAGCGGGATGAACACCGTGCCGCTGCCGCCCTTGGTCGACCAGGTCCAGGCCGTGGTCGAAGAACTGGCCGAACAGCGTCATCCAGGTGTTGAACGGCGCCGAGAGGCCCGCGTCCGGGCGTCACGTTGTTGATGAAGAGATTGTTCGCGATCGCTCACGGGCGTGAGCGGATTGAACCGCGTAGCCGGTCGCCCAGGGCGGCGTTGGCCGTTGCGGCGGCTTCGACGGCGGCGGGGTTGTTCGCGCTCTGGTCCGCGATCAGGTTGCTGATCGTGCGCGGATCGGAGTTGACCACGAGGCCGCTCGTCTGCGTAGAAGGAGCAGGCCGGTGATGGGATCATATCCGCGTCCTGGAACACCGGATCGCCCACGCGAGGAAATGTCTGGTCGGCCGCGCCGAATGTGCCCTGCCCCGCCACGGCGCTGTTGTTGGTGCCGCGCAACCTCGCGCAGACCAAACGCCAGATGCGGGTTGACGGGCGGCTGGCCAGCTTCCGCCTGTAGGATTTGCGTGAGAATGAAATCCAGATCAGAACGAATAAGCGTAACCATTTGCGTTTTATCCGTTTTAGTCCCACGCGGAAAGACGTTTGCCGGAGGTGGGGTGAGCCGGCCATGGGCCTAGCATCCCGCTTCGACAAAGGTCGGAATAGGGCACAAGGTCTGGCGACCTAGGCCGCGAAATCGCAGTTAACACGTCTGGATTTTACAGGGTTTTTTCATGAGAACGCGAGAGCCCGCTGCGCAACCGGACCTCGCGGGGGCGTCAGGGACATTCAGGCGGGAACAGCGGCGCTCAGGCCGCCGCTTTGGGAAGCTTGTCCATGAGTTCCTTGATGGTGGTGATGTGCGCCTGTGCCATCCTTCGAGGCGATCTGCGCCGCCATCGGCCGGCCTTTCGCGACCTTGTCCGTCCAGCCCCTTCAGCAGCGATCCCGTAATGGCGGAGGGCGCGACGAGGTCCACCAGCCAGAGATTGGCGCCGCTCTTCCACTCGGCGGCCGTGAGCTTCATGGGCGCGCCGGCATTGGCCCGCAGCCGCTGATCCACCTCATCGGAGACGCTCGCCCACAGCGCCAGCCCGGCAGGCACGGCCCCGCCGGCGCCCGGCCGGTTCACGCGCACCACCATATACTGGTTGTTCAGGATCGCCGGCAGCACGAACAGGCGCAGCGCTTCCAGCGTCAGCCGCTTATGCCGTGGCGCCAGCATCAGGATGCCCACGATTTCGCCGAACGCCGCCGAGCGGATCAGCGCCTGCATGCGTCCAGCGGAAATGCGGTTGCTCACGGCGCGGGCCGGTTGAACGGCCTGTTCTGCTATCATTTGCGCGGTCACGGCGGCCTCCCCAAAATTATTGATTGCGCCAGCAAACAGGCGCGGGAGAAGCGGCAGCTTCCGCCCTGCCACGCCGCAATGGCTGGCTTCATCATCCGCGTGAGCCCCGCCCGGCAAAAGACACCAACGTCCATCCGCCGCATGGGACTGAAGCCGGCAAATCCTGGCGATCAATAGGGCACAACGTCCAATCCGCTACCGCCTGAGGTCCAAAATGTTCGAGACCTTGGAATACAACTAACGCTGGTGGCGTTGTTTATTCTGCACGCCCATACTGGGCAGGCTAACAAAAATATTCGGGCGCCGGAGGGAGGCGCGATTTAACTCGCGGGGTTCCATGCGCACCGGGCAAGCAATCTGGATCGGCGCTTTATCGATTTTGACCACGGTCCTGTGGGACGTGATCCTCACCTTATGCGCGAAAAGCGCCGGGCTGGCCATGAGCGGGGGCTGGCTAACGGGTATATCGCTAACCATCTTTACAGCAAGCGTCCTCGGATTTTGCCTGCTGGCGGCGGCTGCCAACGGTGAGGCACAGGACACCTCATCCGGGCAGGCCGCAAACGACAACATCGCTCCAGCGGAAATGACGCCCTGCCGCGATCACGTCAGACGAGGGCTGATTTAATGCCGCGTCCCCCGGAAAATCCGGGTTTATCGCGCCGCATATCACCATGGTCCGGCCCGATGTCAGACCTAGGGCGGTTCACACCGTTAACTGAACGGGTAAAATGCAGGAAAGCGAAACTATCGCCAGATCGCCAGCACCACACAAATGCACTGAAGGCACAAATTGCAGGACATCGCCGTGAACGCATCGAAAGACGGACCGGTATACGCTCAGAGCGACGCGATCCGTTCCATTGGAGACGACATGGACGAGGTGATCCGCGTTGCTGTCGTCGATGACCATCCGATCATGCGCGACGGTCTCGTTCACGTGTTCGAGCGCGAGGATGGGTTCGAGGTCGTCGCGGAAGGCGCGTCCGCAGCGGAAGCCATCCAGATCGCCGAGTCGGTGCTGCCGGACCTGATTTTTCTCGACATCAACATGCCGGGCGACGGCATCGAGGCCGCGCGCGCCATCTCGCGCATTTGCCCGGCGGTGCGCATTGTCATGCTGACGGCGCATGACGGCGAGCAGCACGTCATCGACGCCCTGCGGAGCGGGGCAAGCGGCTATCTGCTCAAGGGCGTTTCGTCGGAGGAGCTGCTCAGCACGGCCCGCGCGGTGCACCGGGGCGAGTCCTACGTTTCGCCGGGCCTTGCCGCCAAGCTGCTGGGCACGCGCCACAAACAGGTGCTCCCCGTCAAGCTCGACCGCAAATTCGTCAACCTGACAGTCCGTGAGGAGGAGATCCTCCGCTATGTCTCGCAGGGCATGAGCAACAAGGAAGTGGGGCGCAATGTCGGGCTCACCGAGAAGACCGTGAAGCACTACATGACCAACATTCTCCAGAAACTCCACGCCCGCAACCGGGTGGAGGCCGCCCTGCTGGCCCGCGAATGTCTGGATTGCGATAAGATTTAATAGCGGGTAGCCGCTACCGCCTTTCAGTCATGGCGCCGGCGATCCGGTGTTTGGCCTTCAGCGCCGCTTCCACCCGGTTGCGCACCTGAAGCTTATGCATGATGTTGGTCATGTAGTGCTTCACCGTTTTCTCGCCGATGTTGAGGCGGATGGCAATTTCCTTGTTGGTCTGGCCGATGGAGACGCAATCGAGAATGTCTTCCTCGCGCGGCGTGAGGGCAAACAGGTCTTTCTCCACCTTCTTGTCCACCGACCGCCGGTTGATGCTCTTCAGCATGCGGGCGGCCAGATCGGGCGTCACATAGGTATCGCCGTTCTGCACGGCCTGCACCGTGCGCACCAGTTCGCCGCCGCTGATGCCTTTCAGCACATAGCCGCTCGCCCCCGCTTCCAGCGCGGCGGAGACATGCTCCTCGTCTTCCGATGCGGTGAGGATGACGATCTTGATGCCGGCCTGAAGGCCCATGATGAGCCGCGCGGCTTCCAAACCGCCCCCCGGCAACTGGATGTCGAGCAACATCACATCCGGCACCGTGTCTTTCGCGATCCGCACGGCATCGTCCCGGCTGCCGCCCACCGCGACGAGATCGAGCGCCTCATGAGCCTTCAGGATCTGCGCCACGCCTTCACGGAACAGGGGATGGTCATCAACGACGGCAATGCGGATGGAATGGTTCATATTACGCCTCACTATCAATCAATGGAAAAATGGCCATCAAACGCGTTCCCGTGTCCGGCCCCGATGCAATCACCATGGTTCCGCCGAGCGCTTCGATGCGATCGCGCAGCCCTGGCAGACCCAGCCCGCTCTTAGGCGATGGCTGGCATTTCTCACCAATACCAGGACCCTTATCGCTCACCTCGATGGTAAGCTGGGCCCCGTCCCAAAGCGTTTCCACCCGCTGCCCGGCGCCGCCCGCATGGCGGAAGGCGTTGTTCAACCCCTCCTGAACGAAGCGGTAGGCGCAGGTCTTGATGGACGCGGGAATGTCTGCGGGCATCTCGCCGGTGCGGCTCTCGACCAAAGTGCTGGAACGCCGCTCGTGGTTGGTGACAGCGATGTCGAGAGCACCCGCGAGGGAGACGTTTTCCAGCTCCGGCAAGGCAAGGCCGTGGGACAGATCGCGAATTTCGGTGAGCGCATCCTTCAGCGCGCCCCGGACGATTTCTGAGATCCTTGTTCGGCGGCGGCTCCTCCTGCCCCTTCTGCCGGGGAACGATACTATCCAGCCGCAACAGCACCAGCCCGATCAACTGCACCGGCCCGTCATGCAGCTCCGCGCTGACCCGGCGCAGGAAACGCTCGTTGCCTTCGCTGGCCCGGCGCGTGGCGTCGGCCACCCGCTGGCGCAACTCGGTATTCTGCGCCAGGAGCCGCGACAGCTCCAGGACACGCTCGCTCAGCGCGGTCTGCTGGCTGGTGATAGTGCGGCTGCCGCGCCGCACGATACCGGACAGCGCGCCCAGCATGAGCAGGCTCAGGCAGCAAACCACCAGCAGGGTTTCCACCCGCGCCCAGGTCAGTTCGGTCGCGAGCTGGTCGGATATCTGATATATCTCTGCGACCGCAATAATCCGCTCGGTTCCCGCCTCGCGGACCGGTGCATAGATCTCCAGCAGATGGGAGTGAAGTTCCTTATCGACGGCGTTTTCGTCGCTATCCAGTTCGTCGAATTCGGCCGCGACGACGCCGCGCAAAGCGATTTCGAGCTTGTCGGTGATGGGAAACTGCTTGCCGATCATCTCGCCATGGCTGCTGTAGGCGATGGTGCCGTCGGGGCGCCAGATCCTGATATCGACAACCTTCGTGCCGAAGCTTGGCTTCATCATCAGGTCACGCAATGCATCCCGCGAGCCCTGGGATAGCTCGGTGCCGCGCGCGAGTTCCTGCACATGCGGCTCGACGAAGCGATCCATATACAGGGCGGCGGCCAGGGCCGTGTGGCGGATCACCCCTGTCTCAATACGGGCCGCCACCCAGGTTCCCAGCACCGCCATGGCGATACCGATCACGGCCGCCGCCACAATGGCGAACTGGGATGCCAGACTCATGCCCCGCCATCGGGTAAGCAAACTGGCGATTAAACGGCCGGTGCGGCTGTGCGCACTTTCCGGCAAAAAATGAACGCGTCCGGCTTCACTCATCACAAGACCGTCCCACGCAAAACTTGGTTCAAAAATCCGTACCGCCAGCCTTGGATTGTGTGCAGCCGGTACAATTTGCCGCAGCCAGCGTATTCCGGTTATTACCGGACTGTTAGGAACAATTCCCATGATGGTAAATGTGAATGCCGATCGTTTGCAAGAGAAACGTCAGATATGTCAGCAGGGCGGCAGTTCCCCCCGCGGCATCGCGGACCGCGCACTGCCCCGCTGCCACCTGCGAACCGCATAGCCGGACGGCTGCCCCGCGCCCGTCTCCACGATCACCTCGCGCACGAACCGCGCGCCAGCAGCGCCGCCAGCCTCGACACTCACCGCAAACATGCGCCGGAGCGAGGGCGTATTGAACATGGCCGGCAGCGGGTGATCCGGGTCCATGTCCGGGAAACTGCCAAATGTCCCCGAGCTTCCCTCAATGCCGCGCCGCAGCAGACTTTTCAGCTCGCCGCTGGCCGCGTCCGCGTCGATCCCGGCGAGACCAGAATGAACACCCACATGCGGCTGCATCTTCGCCAGCAGCGCGGGCGTCATGCCCAGCACCTGCCCGAGTTCGCCCACGGTGTCGAACGGGGCATTTTTCGGCGTCCAGGCCAGCCCGGCGGCCAGATATTCGGCGCGCTCCGCGCCGTTGGGTTTGCGGATGTCATCGCGGTCGCGATAGTCGAAAATCGCCTCGGCGAGGGCCAGCGCGCGTTCCGGCGTCTCGTTCAGCCCCACCAGCAACGCCTGGAGAATGGGCACGCCCGCGCTGTTAACGTCGATGCGGGCCGCCTCATCGCTCACCTGGATCGACAGCCAGCCTTCCCCGGCGACGCTACAGCCAACCGCGCGCCCATCCGCTTCAAAGCGCGGCGGCTTGTCCGCATTGGCTGCGGTGAGATCCAGGATCGCCAGCATCACGCCCGCGTCCGCAAGCGCCTCCGCCGCAGCGCTATCGGTGAGGTTCGCAGCGACCCGCACATGGGTGCGCACGGAGAGCGAGAACGCCGCCGTCAAAACCGCCAGCAGTCCCGCCGCCCACAACACCGCCACGAGGATGAAACCGCGCTCCCGTTTCGCTGTGCCGCCGTGTTCCGCTCGGGTCTGCATGGGCAACTCTCACACTTACATAACAGTTCTGAATGTAGTCCACTGGCGCCGCGCCTGCCGCTTTCGCTGCCCCGAGCCGGCATTCTTCTTTCCGGCCAGAGTCTTAGTAGTCGTCGCTCTGTGCTTCGCCCAACCGCTCCTTCGCACCTCCGGTGCTCAGTACATCGGCGCACCGCTGCGGCCAGCCTTACGGCTGACCTTGCTAGGTTTGGTGCAAAACAACGGGGCGGAGTTCGCCACGGGTGTTGTGTCTGCGGCCTTCACTGCCCAAAGCAGGCATTCTTTTGTTCGGCCGGAACCATTCTTTCGTCCCGGCCATGCACGAAGTTGAGGCCGCCGCGCGCAGGATGGGTCAAGGGCGCGATAGCGCGGCCGCAAGGCCGTTTACCCTTGACGCATCCGAGCACGGCGGCATGCTTATGTGCGGCGGGGTTCCAGGCAAACGCCCCTCACCGCACAAGCCTATCCACATTCTCCCGCCGGTCCGGCGGCCCGCGCCGCTGCGGCCGCGTCGTCAAATTCATCCGGTCGCGAAACTCCTCCGCGATGCCCTGCACCTGCTTGCGATCCTTCACCACGTGCGGCGTGATGGCGATCAGCAGCTCCGTGCGCTTGATCTCGTCGTCCTTCTGCTTGAACAGGTTGCCCACTACCGGAATATCGCCGGCCAGCGGCACCTGCGTGCGCGAAACCGTGCTGCGGTCCTGCATCAGCCCGGCGAGGATGATGCTCTGGCCATCGGTGACGGCGACCGAGGTTTTGATCCGCCGCTGCTGGATGGTGGGCGAGTCCAGCTTCGAAGTGGTGGTCGGCACCACGCCGCTCACCTCCTGCTCGATATCCAGCAGCACGCGCCCGTTGTCGCTGATGCGCGGCGTGATGCTGAGAATGACGCCGGTATTGCGGAAGGCGATGGAATTCACGATGGGCGCGCCCGGCGTCACCACACTCACCGCCGACTGCGTGGCGACGGGCACCTCGTCGCCGATTTGCAGCACCGCCTTCTTGTTGTCGAGCACCATCATGCTGGGCGAGGAGACGATGTTAACGTCCGTGACCTGGTTCAGGGCGTTAAGGGCAACCTGGATGTTGGCTGCGTTCAGGAAATAGGAAAAACCTGGAAAGGCTTGGGTTATGATCCCCGTGTCGTTGTCGGCCAGAGTGAAATTATTGGCGCCATTCTTGAAATACCATTTCAGACCGAAGCGCAGATCATTGGTGAGCGTCACCTCCGCAATCGTCGCCTCCAGCAGCACCTGATTGGGCGCCACGTCGATGCGGCCGAGAATCTGGCGGATGCGCTTGTATTCTTTGTGGGTGGCGGTGATGACCAGCGAGTTGTTGGTCTCGTCCGGCACGATGCTGATGCCGCTGGTGCGATCCACTGGCAGCGCGCTCTGACCGGCGCTCTGGCTATCCGCCGCCGCAACATTTGCCGTCTGCGCTGCGGCTGCGGGCTGACTGGTCCGGCTGGGAGGCAGCACGCCCTGCACCACCAGCGAGTTCGTGCCGATATTGAGCGCATCGTCGCCGGATGAAACAGCCGCCGCCCGGTTGCCCGGTGGACGTGCGCCCGTTGGCCTGCGCCGTGTAAACCTTCTGCAACAGCGCCGCCAGATCGCCCACGGCACGGTTCTGCACGTGATAAACGTTAACCTGCTGCTCCGTCGCCTGCCCGGCCATGTCGATGCGCTCCAGCCAGCCTTCGGCCTTGCGCAGATATTCCGGCCGCGACGAGATCACCAGCACCGACTTCAGCCGCGTGTTGGGGATGAACCGCACGATGCCCTTAGTCGGGCTGTCGGTGTCGTTGGCGAAAATCTTGTCCAGCTCGCCGGCGATGGCGATCGGGATCGGAACTCTCCACCGGCAGCAGCGCGAACGACATGCCGCGCATCCAGTCGAGATCGAACGCGGCGACCGTCTCGCGCACCGACGCCAGTTCGGTGGACGAGCCGGAAACCAGCAGCATGTTGCGCGCGCTGTCCACCCGCACGATGGTGATCTGCGGCGCCACGGACTTCAGCACGCGCTCCATATCCGGCGCGGAAACGTATCGCAGCGGCACGGACTCGGTCGATGTGCCCGCCTGCTCGCCGTTCTTCGGCCCGCTCCAGCGCATGGGCGCCCCCGACGCGGCGACGGTTTCGGCCGGCACGATCTTGTAGACGCCGCCCTCGACCACCATCGCGATGCCCTCGGAGCGCAGGATCGAACTCGAAGATCCGCAGCAGATCTTCCTTGGCGACCGGCCGGGGCGTGTTCATCGTGATGGTCGTCTTGATTTTATCGCTGACGGTGTAGTTGACCTGGAGTATATCTCCGAGCACCGTCTTGGCCACTTCGGCAACGCTGGCGCCGGCGAGATTGAGCGTTATGCCGTTTTCGTCAACGCTCTTGCGGACGCGCCCCGCCGCCAGGCCATCGGCCGCAACGGACGCATTCATGAACTGCCCCGT
This sequence comes from uncultured Alphaproteobacteria bacterium, assembly GCA_963827885.1. Lineage (GTDB taxonomy): Bacteria > Pseudomonadota > Alphaproteobacteria > Rhizobiales > Rhodomicrobiaceae > CAWHDD01. The sequence goes on from CAWHDD010000027.1 coordinate 9,235, forward strand.
GCCCTCGTAAACGCGCGGTTCGCCGGTTTCCTTATTCGCGGGGTCCGAAAGCGGCACGCCGTCCCGCTGATTGGCAGTCGCCAGCGCCGTATTGCTGTGCGAACCGGCGATGCCATCGGGCAAGCCGAGCTGTTCGGGCGACAACGTGCAACCGGCCGCCAGAATCACAAAAATCCCAGCCGTCAAAAACCTAACGGAGCGCCGTCGAAACTGGACTTGACGTAACAAACCCGTCTCCTCCCGCGGGCCGCGCGCAAATAATTAAAAATGAGAGGCATCATCCCCAATGGCCACCCGGATGTTTCCATGATTCGAAACCGTCACCAAGGGCCAAAGGTCTGATGCCGGCTGGACCAACGGCGGCGGCAGCCCCCCGACCCCAGGCCAGGTGCTTACGGACGCTGACCGGACCTGGTCTCGGACCTATGATTTCCCCCACTACTTTCCTGTTGAAAGATTTTTCCGCCGGCCAAAGACCGGCCCATTGTTGGGGGACTAAAACATGTACCTGCCAAAAAACGCTCCCAAGAACCGCATCAGAGAAGCCCAGAACGCTCGCAACAACCGCGCGGAAATCGTCGACGCCCTGTCCCAGGGGCAGGTGACGCGCCGCGACCTCATCCGCTGGGGCATTTTCACCGCCGCCGGCACGCTGGCCCTCAAGAATGGCCTCAGCCCCTTCGCCAACAGCGCCTACGCCGCGATCCCGACCGGCGTCCCCGCCACGCCCATGTTCGGCGCGCTGCCGTTCACGCAGCCGTTCCAGCGCCTCAATCTCCAGACGCCCTACAAGCTGACCGAACAGAACGTCGGCGGCGAGAAAGAGCTGGCCTATTCGGCAGACATGGGCGAACGCAACTGCAAGCGTCACTCCTGGCACACCGATTACACGGCCTCGGGCGGCACTCGAGTACAAGAATCCCCGCACCGGGCGCGGCCCCTGCGAAGGCCGTCCGCCTGGCGAGTTCTTCGCCCACCAGCGCTGGAATGATTATACGCCCAAGGTTGGGTATGTCCTGGCGCTCGGTCAGATCCATCCCGGCGCGAAGTTTCACCCCAGCATGCCGGACCAAGGTCCGAACGCGGTCTGGTCCTTCGGCGACCGTCACCACGGTTTGCAGGGTCCGCTAGGCTGTTACGGCACCCTGCCGCCGCCGCTGATCAAGGTGCGCTACGGCGAGCCGGTCGCCATGCGCATCTACAACAACCTGCCAGCCGACCGCGCCCAGAACGGCGGCTTCGGGCGCAACGAAGCCTCGACGCACAACCACAACGCCCATAACGGCTTCGCCAGCGACGGCGCCAGCAACGTCGTACCACTTCCCCGGCACGTTCTACGACTACCACTGGGGCACCACGCTCGCCCGCGCCGACATGATCAACACCGGCGCCACGGACAAACGCGCCTCCGGCCCGGACGACAACGGCGGCCTCGTCAAGGTGCCCGGCGATTTCCGCGAACTCCAGGGCACGCTGTGGTTCCACGACCACCGCTTCTTCTTCACCGCCGAGAATGTCTACAAGGGCCACGCGGGGATGATGAACTACTACAGCGGCCCGGATCGCGGCAACGAAGACCTGACCGACGGCGTCAACCTGCGCCTGCCCAGCGGCCGCCTGCTGCCGTGGGGCAACATCGACTTCGACGTCAACCTGATGATCTCGGACTTCGCCACCAGCCCGGACGGCCAGTTGTTCTTCGACATCTTCAACACCGACGGCTTCCTCGGCGATCACCTGCTGGTCAACTTCGGCTACGCGCCGTTCATGGAGGTGCTGCCGCGCAAGTACCGCTTCCGCATCCTCAACGCCTGCATGTCGCGGTTCATCAAGCTGGCGCTGGTCAACGCCAGCGGCAAGCAGGTGCCGATCCGGGTCATCGCCAACGACGGCAACTTCCTGGTCAATCCGGTGACTGTGACCCAGCTCGACATCCAGGGCGTCGCCGAGCGGTTCGACATCATCGTCGATTTCACGCCGTTCAAGATCGGCGACAAGCTCAAGCTGGTCAACGTGCTGCAGCACAAGGACGGACGCGGGCCGGAGAAGGTCGTCACCGTCGCCACGGCACTCGCGGGCGGCGTCTCCCGATCCGGCGGTGGGCGCGGTCATGGAGTTCCGCATCGCCAGTTCGGTGCCGAGCGTCGATGTGCCCGGCGTCACCCACTGACGTCGACCGATCGCGGACAAGAGCCTGGTGCCCAGCGGTGCTGACCGCAGCAGATCCCGATCGTGGCGCCGGTGCGCGAGCGCGTCATCGAGTTCACCCGTGGCGGCGACGATCCGCGCGACGCTAGACGGCCAGTGCTTCCCCGATTGCGAGGGACGGGACTCCTTCCCGTGGACGGTCAAGGTCAACGGCCAGTCGGCCCATTCGCTCAACGCCAACCGCATCTCGCTCCTCATCCCGAAGCCCGGCGAAGTCGAGCACTGGACGCTGGTCAACGGCGGCGGCGGCTGGGATCACCCGATCCACCTGCACTTCGAGGAAGGCGTCACCATCGACCGGCGGGCGACAGCGTGCCGCTGACCGAGCGTCTCGCCCGCAAGGACGTCTGGCGGCTGCGCGCGGGCGGCAAGGTCAAGTTCCAGGTGCGCTTCGGCGAGTATGGCGGCGCCTATGTGAACCACTGCCACAACACGGTGCACGAGGATAACTCCATGCTGCTGCGCTATCAGATCCTCAAGAACGACAACGGCACGGGCGATCCGCTGGTCGCCGTCAGCCCGACGCCGCGCCCGACGCCGGACGGCGTGGAGTTCGTGACGCCGGAGATTTTGCCGGAAGGCGATCCGAGACGCGGCAGCGCATGAGGTCTCAGCAGACGCATTGCGGCAGCAATGCCGCGATGCCCGGCCTTTATTTTGGACCGCGTAACAGGAATTTTGAAATAAAAAGGGTAATATAATGCGTAGCCTGTTTTCATCATGTGTTATGGCGCTGACCGCAGTCCTGGCTGCGGCAGCGCCAGTTTCTTGCTGAACACAGGCGCCATGGCCGCACCGGAAGGCTCGCGCTTCAACGCCGAATATTTCACCAATCTCCCCCTCGTCACCCACGAAGGCAAAACCGTCCGCTTCTACGACGACCTCATCAAGGACAAGCTCGTCGTCATCAACTTCGCTATCTCACCTGCAACGACATCTGCCCGCTGTCCACGTCGCGGCTGGCGGAGGTGAAGCGGCGGCTCGGCGAGGCGGTCGGGCGCGACGTGTTCATCTACACGATCACCATGGACCCGGTGAACGATACGCCGGAGATGCTCAAGGTCCACGCCGACGCTTTCGAGGCCGGCAACGGCTGGCTGTTCCTCACCGGCAAGCCGGAGGACATGGAGCACATCCGCTTCCAGCTCGGCGAACGCAGCCGCAAGCTGACCGAGCATCGCAACGATCTGGTGCTGGGCAACGAGAAAACCGGCGACTGGTCGCGCTCGTCGCTGTTCGCCGACCTTGAGGCGATCGTCGCGAATGTGCAGCGAACTCGATCCGGTGCTGGCGGACGGCGGAACGCAAGCCGCAGACCGATTACGCCAAGGCGGAGAAGCCTGCGGCTCGAGCAACAGCCAGGGCAAGGCGCTGTTCCTGAAGGCCTGCTCCACCTGCCACACCATCGGGCACGGCGCGCTGGTCGGCCCGGACCTGAAGCACGTGACGGCGCGGCGCGAGCGCGGCTGGCTCACCCGCTTCATGATGGCGCCCGGACCGCATGCGCGCGCAGAAGGACCCGCTCGCGGTGGAGCTGACGGAGAAGTTCAAAGGCGTGCGCATGCCCAATCTCGGCCTGCAGGAGATCGATGTCTCGGACCTTCTGACCTATATCGAGACGCGCTCGGGCAAGCAGAATGCAGCGGAGTCCGGCGAACCCGGACGAACGCCGGCGCCCGCCGGCCCCAGCGGCTGATGAATGGGAGGGCGAGCGATGGCCAACGGACTTCCGGCAGCCGCATCGGACTTCCTGCGCTGGTGGGGTGCGGAACTTAAAGAACTGATGCCGCGCTCCCTGCGCACGCCGCTTGCCCGCTACCAGCGGCGGCTTGTGCTTTCGGTTGAGGGCGCGCGTTTCCGCCTGCTCGCAGAGCGCGGGGAGCAGCTAGAGGAATTGCAGCCGGCCGCCGAGGATGCCGAGGAAGCCTTGCTGCGGCTCGCCGAAGTGGCCAAGGCGCGGCCCGGCACTGCGATCGGTCTGCGTTTCGGCGCGCGGATTGCTACTCGCGCACCTGGAGCTGCCCGCGCCCGCCGAACGCGACTTCGCCCGCATTCTCGATCTCGACCTGGAGCGCACCACGCCCTTCCGCCGCGACGAAGTGCTGACGGCCCATTACGTGGACGCCGCCGCCCCCGCCGCGCGCGGCAAGCGATGCGTCCGCCAGGTGATCGTCAAGCGCGGGAGCATCGACCCGCTGCTGCGGCGGATGCGCGATCTCGGCCTCGCCCCCGCCTTCGCCGATTGCTGGAATAGCGCCGGCACCGCCGCTCTGCCGGTGGATTTTCTCGCCGGCGCGCCAGGACACACGCCCCGCAACGGCGCGGCGGCGCGGCTGCTGCCCGCTGCAGCGGCGCTGGCAGGTTTCCTGGTGATTTCGGCGCTGGTGATGTTCGTCATCCGGCATCAGAACGCGCTGGAGCATCTGGAAGCACAGGTGGCCGCCGCCCGTGCCGAGGCGCAGAAGGTGCGCACCACGCTCGCCGGAACGCAGGAGTCCGCCGC
>CAWHDD010000028.1:0-71325 GCA_963827885.1 uncultured Alphaproteobacteria bacterium
CCCGCTCAACATGAAGGTGTCCTCGGCCGCATAGGAACCATTGTTGTAGGTGATTTTGAATTTCTGCTGGTAGGAGCCAATCGTAGTGGCGTTGTAAGCAACGACGAGATCGCAATCCGCGGAGACTTCATCGCTGCAAGTGGTCGATAGAAGAGAAAATGGCGGATTCAAAATAGAGAAAGTCACTGCTCCACTCGCCGAAAGAGCTCCAAAATATTGCAAGTGAAGCGCTTTGGTAACCATGGTTCCCGCAACGATACTGCCAAAACCATAACTGGGATCATCGTTAACCAAATTAATGAGATTCAGTGTCGCGATATCGGTGGCAGCACCATTCAAGGGAACAGGAACCTGAATGGATGAATTGGTCCGTGAATAGGCAACATAAAAACTTGAGGGGAACTGGCTCAACGTGCGAGGCTGAAAAGTCACCACAACGGTAACTAGTTGCTCCCGGTAAGGTATCAATGCAGGTCCCTCCAAGCCCTGGATAACTTCCATTGCGGAAGGTATAGGGAAGGCCAAGTCCCACAGCCTGGAGATTCGTTGCTGGTTTCTGCCCCAAGTTTGTAATAACAAACCGAGCATAATTAAGAGAGTTCAACGATTGAAGCTGGAAATCAAAACCAGGAGGATTGACGACAAGATTCGCCGGTGTTCTCTGATCAAAAGTTCCCTCATCGCCTGAATTGCATTCGGGTCTATCAATCGTTCCGATTTCGCCATCGGAAGTGGCTCCGATCGGTTGGTTCTGGCAAGGGCCAGAGGACTCAGGAAAAAGGGTAGGAACTGGAGTGGACAGTGCGCCACCAAGAGCACCCGAACTAACGGAACCACCACACCGGTTAATCAATAGCGGCAAAACCGCCAAGAAGGCCACTCTGATATATTTGTTTTTTAAGTTCATACATGACTTCCACGTATTTGATTAAAGATCATAAATCTTCTCGGTAGGGTTAGGGTGACTTGCGCCTGGTTAGACTTGGAAGGGCAGCTAAAGGGACCGGGCGACTTTACTAATTAGAATCTTTCTTTTTTCCTCACCATCTTCTAAAACAAAGAAGAGATTGAATTCATAAGTGAATCAAAGGGTATTCCCGGTATACACGCACACAAAAGCTCCACATGAGGAGGCAAAAACCACAAGCCCTTGAAACCGTGGGGCTTTGGCATGGGCTTTCCTTCAGAAACTTCTCAACATTCTTCACGGTCGGTGATATCGCCGGAGGAACGGCGCCATTTTCCTTATCAGGGGTGGAGAGCTCCGAATTTAGAAGGAAACCGGCACCGTAATGGTACTCTTCCCCCTCTTATTAGGAGTTTCCTGATGACTTAAAACTCCCAAAGTGGGAAAAGCGGTTTGATAGGCCTATAAAGAAAGGACAGAATGCCCGAAGACATTGAGGAAAACGTCATAGTCAAAGCGATCCTGGACAAGTTTCTGCAGGACATCGCCACGGGGACAACAATATCCCACCCGATTCTTGTGACCGAAATTGCAGCCCTTAAGAACCAGAACAAGATTGCCAGGGGAATCACCTCAAAGCACTACTCACCGATGAAACTTAAATCACTTTCCATTCGTGAGATTCGAGGAATCAGGAAGTTCGATCGCACTCTTGATGGCAGGACCCTGGTGATTTGCGGAGATAACGGCACGGAAAAGTGGAATCATTGATGCCTTAGATTTTCTTTTTTCGGCGAAAATGTGGCGCCTCTCAGGAGATGGCTCCCGAGACCTCTCTCTAGAGGAGCATGGCAAACACATTGGAAGCAAGCTTGAAGACGCGTACGTTGCGGCCGAGGTCGTGGGGAACGATTCTCAGGCCATCACACTACGAAGAACAATTAAGTCAAAGAAGCTTGAGCCCAGCGGCGACAGTCCCCTGGAAGCCGGTCAATTTACTCTAACCCGGAAAGAGCTTCTCAAATTCATTGCCTGCGAAGGGACCACCAGAGCAGAGCAGATCCAATCGTTATTGGACCTCAGGGAAGTTGAGAAAGTTAGGGTGGCTATCCACCAAGCGTTGAATCAGCTGGAGCGCAGAGAATCTGAATTCGATGCCGTTTGCAGATTGGCAGGAATGCAGATGGATAACCTTCTTGGGCTACAAAATGGAACCTGGAAAGATAGGTTATCGAAAATTAATGAGCTTCGACGATTTCTGGGAGCTGTGGAATTCCAGGAACTTGCGGATGACTTAACGTTAACTTCCGGTATTTCGCGAACTCCTCAGTTTACAGGTCCAAGAAAAAGCGACTTTGAAATATTATTAAGCGCCACAGAACCCTCACGGCACGATTGAGTCGCGGTATTACACCAAGGCAAAAGAACTCATTGAGCAGATGAAGAGTAGGCCAGCGCTTAGAGAGGAGATTCAAACCCTCACTTTGATTGAAGCGGGGCTAAAAAGCCTCCGGGGTGACTGCTGTCCCTTATGCAAGAGGGAATGGAAAAGTCGAAGAACTCAAAGAAACATCTTAGCGATAGGGCTCAAAAAGCGAAGAATCCAAGGCGCTCAGCACACCGGCTAGATTCATTGCTTGTGTTAACAAAAGAAGGAGTTCAATCCCAATCCGCCTCCCTAAAACGGCTTCGGAGGGCGCTGACAAACGCAAAACAAACGGAACTGGCGACCAAGCTTGATCGGACCGATTGGACGAATCGAAGCGCTTCTCACCTCATTGGATATTCTGGATGCTGCCTCCTTGGCTTAAATGATCGCGGCTGAAGGAGTCGTGGAGTGGTGAGCTTTCCGGTTTCATTTCCTCCCTCCGAGGACAAGGGAGACGAGACCTATAGCACTTTGGTCAGCCTCATGCAGCCTATTATGTTTTTATTAAAAATTGGGAAACGCTACTGAAGGTTAGGCAGCGCCTGACGGTGGTAAAGCTCGTGAAGGACTACTTTGAAAAGGCCCAGCGCTCCTTCTTGGAAACCCTGTACGGTGAAATCGAACATGATTTCTCTAATTTTTACTCCACTGTTAACCCCGAGGACGAGAGCCAATTTTCAGCTGAGTTAATACCCGCTGGTGGGAGCACTCAATCTGAAGGTTGGATTTTACGGTACAGGCATGCATCCGCCCCATGCATTGCATAGCGAAGGCCATCAGGACATCATGGGTGTTTGCCTCTATCTTGCACTCATGAAGCACTTGAAGGCCGATAAGTTTACTTTCTGCATGCTCGATGATGTGCTGCTGTCGATTGACACTAACCACAAAAGAAGGCTTTGCGAACTTCTCAGAACCAAATTTATTGGCACCCAATTCGTTATTACCACTCATGACAGAATCTGGGCTGAACAGTTACGGGAGATGGAGGTGGTGTCAAAGAATGACCTCCTGTATATTGGATCCTGGAGTTTGGAGCACGGTCCAATTTTCGATCCTAAAGACGATAGCGTGAGGAATCATGATGAGAACTAAAGAAGCAATTTGTTCGAATTGGTTGCACCGCTACACCGGGGTTCGGACCGATGAGTTTGCGGACTACATCCTGCTCACGAATTTTCAATCCTATGTGGAAAAGTTTGCTGACAAACTATCGGTTCCGGTGAATGGGCTCGATCGCCCCATGCCCAGTGCCACTTGTAACAGTACCGAACGTTTCCATTATCAACTACCAGATGGGATCCCAATGCTGCGACGATCATGGATCTGCTCTCGGCAAGGAAACCCAAGGGGGTTTTGTTCTTGGGAAAATGTGGAGGACTGAGAAATCCACCGAAATCGGCCACTTCATTCTTCCCATTGCTGCCATTCGCGGGGAGGGTACCTCTAACGACTACTTCCCTCCCGAAGTCCCCGCCCTTCCCTCGTTCAAAATGCACAAATTCATCTCCCAAATACTAGTCCAACAAAATCATGAGTACCGAACGGGAGTGGTCTATACGACGAATCGTCGCGTCTGGGAGCACGATGAGGACTTTAAGCAGCGCCTGACCAATCTCACGGCGTTGGCCATCGACATGGAAACAGCAACGATTTTCATCGTCGGCCACAAAAACGATATTCCAAGAGGAGCTCTCTTGTTGGTCACCGATGTTCCCATTACTCCGGAGGGGGTGAAACAGAGATCACCGATCGGGAGACCCACTCAAAATGGGCGGACATTCACCTGGATATCGCTATTCAATCCCTGGTTGAGATTCAACGCAGGGAGAGGAGATTAAGCACTTTACGTATTCATCTATGGCAACTCGTTGAATTGCAACTTCAGTTCACCCTTACCTGTGAACAGATCGGATGTTCCTGTGACGGGATAGTCTCCGGAGCTTGCTGGATCGCTGGTGTTAATTTCCCATTTTATCATATTGCTAACGGTCTCTTTATAGCCATCACATGCGATGGGAATATCGTCATAATCGTAACCGGTCGCTTGTGCGTAGATGCCCTGCCCGACAGGGCTTTGGTCGTATCGGCTGGAATACAGAAGTAAGCTCCGGTCGTGCCAGGTCCGGGAATCTGATGGGGATCAGTAGAGGCATTGGTGCCCCTGTAATAGACGAGAAAACTGTTTCCGGCACCTTTGGAATATCCTGCTCCCTGGATACTGCCCCAATTCCAGGTTGTCGGACCAGAACCCGTATTGGCGCTTGCCGCTTGGATTGTAAATTGATGAGTCTTTTCGTTTCCTGTAATGTAAGAACGCATAACTCCCTTTTGACCACCCATCGTATCGTCGGGATACTGCATATATTGGACATAATTGAGCTCGAGGGCACCAGAGGTGGAATCATACGTGCCTTGCATCACCGCTTTGTGATGGTCCTTTCGTCCATCCACTCGCTTCGTTTGAGCCTATCGAAAAAAGCAGATGCTTCTTGGTTCCTTCCGTACGGCATTGGCCTACCGTCACCGTATATCGATACCCACTGACATTGGTAATACCATTTATGGCTTTGGTATACTGTTCTCCCGGAATATCGGTTGCTCCGAAATTAAATGGGGAACTGATTGTCGTAAGACCGGCCAAGGTGACTGCCGACGACTCGAAATTGGTGTAGGCTTGACCAGCCAAATCCAACTCGAAATACATATTTTCTGAACAAATCCTGTCCTCAGCGGATGAGCTCTCATTCGTCGTTGGATCGTATTCCCTGATAAAAGTGAAAATTTCCCAGCCAAGGCACGCATACCCGTAAGTGAGCGTGCAATCAGCAGGAGTGGAAGGGGTTCTCGACCCCCGACTCTGACGGTGCAAAGCGCCAGTAACAGTGCCACTAATGGCAGGTGCAACATTCATAGCTGCGGTTAGAAGAAAACTAGGCGCATGACCACTACTGCTACCGCCACTATTTGAATGGCAACCATCCAGCATAAGCAGAGAAAACATCGACAGAAAAACGATAGTGAGTTTCATGAGAATCTCCATAAAATTAAATTTCTTGTTTTTAGGTCGAAATTTCATTTTACGCTAACTGCACCCAAACTTCAAAACCACTGCGTTGGACGAGTATTCCTTAAACGTTGCCAAGACCACAGACATATCTAAATCCCAATTGACTCGTAGCGCAATACGTGTTATGCACTGCGTTTATTAATTCTAATTTCTTACTTAAAGGAGAGATAAATGAAGAATCTATTATTTGCGCTCGCTGCAGTGGCCCTCGTCAGTAACCAAGCTTATGCAAACTGGACCTGCACCCGTGATGAAGATGGTCTGAAAGAAAAATAAATGAAGGCCGATCTCGGAACCATGATTGTTTCTAATTCGGACGTAGGGGGAAGGCAATAAAACCATCGCTGTTTTTCGCGATGTGGAGATTTCTGAGGAGCCCTATAGCTACACAGCGTACGAAGGGACAGTAGACCTAAAGATTCACCTCGCAGGCAAGTATATTGGCGGCACTCGTTTGGGAGCACTGGAGACAGTGACCCTTCGCGTGTACACGGAAGAACCGGAAGAAGGTGCTTTCGAGGGTAATCTCATACTGGTCAAGCGCAATGGTTCGAAGCTACAGCTTAATTCTTTCCGTTGTAAGGATTGATGATAGCCAACGCTTGACATTTATTCCGAAGGCAATTGCCTTTCGACATTCCGCATTTGAGATTGCTAATACCCAACCGAGGGGTTGGGACACTCGTATTCTAATGGTGTTCGGACTGTACAACATGTATTCAGAAATATGGCTATTAGACTGTTTTGCCTTCCCCTTTGATTGAGGGGACTTTACCTGTGAAATGGATTGAGCAGGCTCCATATCGACCAATATCTAGACAGGCTGTATTCCTGTTGTGCAACGTAGTCTTTTTGTTTTGCACGGCTGGCCAAGGGTTTGCATTCACAAAGAGCGGGGGTTACATCACAAAAAAATCTTTTTATTAGAAGGGGCCGGTTATGAAACCTTTTATTTTGGGAATCATCGTTAGTTTTTTTGCTTGCTCATTGGCTAAGGCGGTTATGCCCTTGCCGGTAGATGAACAGGACCACTGGAATAACGGTGGTGCTGGTGGAGATGAAAGTGTAATTAATCAGGGGGAACGCCGTCGTCCGATAGCACCAGAAGGACCAACTGACCCGACAAAAAGTACAATATTGAGAAATTTCCAGTGGCATCGAGAAGTGGTGCTTTGGTACAAAACAGTCAAATTAAATTACCAAATCCCAAACTGAAAGATGTGTTGGTCCTTGTGAGTAAGTGGCCCGACAGTCCGGCTATACAATTTTTCACACACTCCATGAAAGCGGCAGGGGCCACAGACAACCTGCTCTCAGTTGACTCAGTTACATCAGCAGCGCAGCAAATCAAAGATTACGTTAGAGAAGAGACAGGTGATAAGCACATCAGAAGCCTTGTAATTATGGGTCATGGATATTCAGGAATGATCCAGTTAGGAAAGCAGAAACTTTCAGTCTCGGACAGTTGGAGCAAGAAAAATACTGAGGACTTCATCAACACACTAAAGAAGGATGGCATAAAGGTTGATGATGTGGTTTTGCTCGGCATGGCTACCGCACAACAACTAGAGGGTAATCGGCCCCATCTCATGAAAACACTCGCTTCGGGCTTGGGGGCACGAGTTATTTCATTTGATAACACAGTCTTCTTTGGCACCAGCCCGGAATCTCCAATCTTCACGAATGGAGGCAACGAGATTGATGTTTCAGTGAAGGGCCCAGAGGACAACAACATGACCACTGGAGGCCCAGCATAATACTGGGGGGAGATTGGGCGCCCTAGGGGCCGGTACTGAAAACGTCCCCCATCCAAAAACCGTAATATCTTCGAGCATTAAAACCAATCGTGTGGTTTATGAAAGACCGTCCTCCACCGCAAATACGTGTTGGAAAGGCGTTCTATGAGGTAAATTGCAGCCGATTTTTCGTCCTCCAAAACGGCCGTCCGTAATGCTCTCTTGGGCTTTGAAATCCCCCTTCGCAGAGGTGGAGAAACCCATTTCGCACGCATAGTCTGCCCTATGGAAAGAGATGCATAAGGGGCAAGGTGGTCAATCACGAGAGCGAGCAACGGATCATTTGCTCTATCCTTGAAATGAAAACGAGGGGACTCTCAAATACCGCCATCGCCCACGCTCTCTCCGCATTGAAGACTTCCACAGGAAAGCGGGCTAAGACCTGGCACTATGAGAAAGTACGGCGGATTCGATGTGCTAAAAAGATGAGCAAAGTGACTGTGCGGTATTGCGCACATAATAAAGCTTGAAAAATATGTGCGGAATACCGTACAATATAGGGAGTCGGGATGAACATCATCAAGACTGAAGCCTTCGCTATTTGGTTTCGAGGGCTCGATAAACATACGAAGAGAATCATTGACGCGCGTCTGACTCGTATTGAACAGGAAGAGCACTTTGGCACGGTCAATAGATTCGAAGGACTTACGGAGCTGAAATGGACATCTGGGCTTCGAGTTTATACGGCCGAAATCAAGCCCAATGTTTTTGTGCTCCTAGGAGGAAATAAAAGTGGGCAAGAAAAAGATATCAAGCAAGCAAGAAAACTCCTCGATCAAATTATATCCTCACGACCCTAAGAAAAGCCTTCAAGATCCGAAGGAGGTTTTGGAAACCCTGCTTCATTGTCTCTCCATTAACGATATTGAAGCATTTCAAGACGTTTTGATCGCTTATCTTAAATACTCGTCGAAGACAGACCTGGCTAGGAAACAAAAAGCTAAGGGCAGAAGAACCCGGAACCATCTTCTTGATCGCAAAAAGCCGTTCAATCCTACTATTTCGACAATCGGACCGTTATTCAAGGCGTTGGCTGCTTATAGAGTGATTGACGAAAAAATGCATTGTTGCCGTACCCTTTGATTGTTGTTCGCGTGAGATCCATTTCATGAAGCCCTTAGACTTTTTCCTGATGTTTGCAGCAGCCCTGACGCTGGATGTCAGACCGTTCGAAACTACAACCACCAGCTGAAGCCTGACGATTTGTTGGTACGAGAAGATACTTCGTTCGTTCCACCGGCCACGTTAAGCACTGAGGAGGTAAACCAGGATACATCCCTTCTAGTCTATGCACTTAGAGCGGGCTATGGCGGACGTAAATACGTCCCGTCAGATATTTTCGAGAAGGCACTGAAAAACATCGACCAAATCAAGACAGCTATGTCACCAGTGGAGCTCAGAGATAGGATTGATGACGCACTCTGGTTGGTGCCAGACAATCATCTGAAAGGCGCGGCTTAATGGCCAACATTCGCCAAATCGGATGTCCATTTTGACGAAGGGTATTCCAAAATCCCGGCGCTAATGCGATCGCGAACAAATCAAGCATATGGGAAGTCCGTATCGACAAAGTGGGGCACAAGAACATTCTGTATGTATCCATCGTTCAGTTTCCGTCTCATAAGGATAAAGGCTGGTCCGGTTTTCTCGACGCCGTAAAATTGCATTTTAAAGTATCTGAGTCGGCCATCCTCGATCTCCGTGGCAATGGAGAGGGGGAGACGATACGATGGGGTATGCCTTGGCTAAGATCTTTTATGGGAGGACAAATATAATCACCCATCAGTCGGCAATACCTGCGTCAATCTCCTGAAACCCTTATTATAGCGGCGAATAACTTCCGTCTTCAGCCGATGTATCTTAAAACGAAAGGACAGCCAGTTCCGGATACTTTAAAGAGTTATATGATGAGTGGATGGCTAAGTATCGATTAGCGATCGCCGGGCAAGTTTGCTAATATATTTACTTCGATGCACCGAAGAATGTGAAATTTGATCCCGCGCGTGGATATAATAAGCCTACGTTTATTCTAATGGATGGAGGGTGTGCTTCGAGTTGCGAAAGTACGATCGACGCATTTGAACCCAATCCCATGGTAAAGAAGATTGGCGTCAATTCAATGGGGATGATTCAATTTGGAAATGAAGGAGCTGTAGTGCTGCCCAATAGTAAAATCCAAATACAGATTCCGACCCATTATAATGAATACTTCGACAAAAGGTTTCGTGAAAAGATTGGGATTAAGCCCGACATCGAAGTTCCTTCGGCCAAGATGCCTATCGATTTGTTCAGGAAATAATTCGAAATGCAGGCAAGGAGAAATGCAGTCTTGTCTTTTGCGCTTAAGACTTGATAATTATTTTGGATTTTCCTACGCACCAGAGGTCTTATCGTCGAAAATTAAAATTTGGGCGCCACAGGACTCGAACCTGTGACCTCTGCCGTGTGAACGTGCCTCGCGCATGAACGCCGTGTAAACCACAGTAAATAACCACGAACCAGAAACGCCGCCATACACAGCCTTCCAGCCCTGGATCAGCGGGATGCGGCCCGAGGCGCGGAATTCCGCCTCCGGCCCCGGCTGCACCGCCACCTGCATCGTGACGACGGTCTGCCGGTACTCGTAATCCGGCATCACGGCGGCCAGATAGGAGCGGCAAATGATGGCGAACAGCCGCTTTTCGTCGTCGCTGAGCCGCGCCAGCCGCCTCTCCAGGTCATCGAGCACGTTGACGTTCGGCACCACGGCATGATGCGACACGCCCTCCAGCGCACGGTCGCAGAAATGGCCGGACTTGCCCTTGCGGATCACCGGCTTGCTGACAGATCGAGATGGGCGAAGCCGCGCAGCCGCGTCAGCGCGGCGGTGATGGCCGGCACGTCGGCGATCTGGTTCTCGGTCAGGTAGCGGGCCTCGGCGCGCGGATAGGTGATCAGCTTCTTGCCGTCGCCATCGTAGAGTTCCTGGGCGATGGACAGCGTTTTGTCGGCCGTCCAGCCCCAGCGCTGGCCGCAGGTCTTTTGCAGCGACGGCAGGTCGAACAGCTTCGGCGGCCCCTGGCGGCAATGCTCGACCTTGACGCCGAGCGGTCCGCGATGGCCGTCGGCCGCGCAGGCAGATGGCCTCGGCGCGGGCGCGGTCCTTGATGCGCTGCTTCGCCGGCGGCGCGTGGCGCATGGCGAAGCTGCCGCCCGCGACGTTCGCCGTGGCGACGATCTCGAAATAATCCTCGGGCCGGAAGTTGCGGATTTCCAGCTCGCGCAGGCAGACGATGCCGAGCGTCGGCGTCTTCACCCGGCCGATGCCGATGACGCCGCGCGCGCCCGGCGCCAGCAGCGTCTTGGTCGCGGTGCGCGTCAGCGACAGGTTGAAGATCTGGTCGGCCTGCTGGCGCGCCACCGCCGCCTCGTAAAGCGGGCGCATCTCGCTGGTTGGGCTTCAGCGCGGCGAAGGCTTGGCGCAGCGTTTTCGGGTCTTGCGCGGTGAACAGCGCGCGCTGCACGCTGCCGCGATAGCGCAGATGCTCCAGGATTTCCTGGCCGATGAGCTGGCCCTCGCGGTCGCAGTCGGTGGCGATGATCACCGTGATCGCAGGATTTCAGCGCGGCGGCGATGGCCTTCAGCTTGGCGGCTTGTTGCCGCTGCGCGGCCGGGCGCGTGGGATAGAGGCCGTCCGGCTTGAGCAGCACGCACGACCAGCGTTTCCAGCCGGGTCGACCTCGTCGGGTTCGGCGAGGCGCAGCAGATGGCCTTCGGCGGGCAGGATCTGCCCGAAGCGGTCGCCGAGCGCCGCCCGCAGGTCTTTCGCCTGGCTGGTTTTTTCGGTGATGATCAACGTCGCCATGGGCCGCCGCAGGTTTGATTCGACGGGCCGAGCTTAACAGCCGCGAGCGATGCGGACAAAGCGCGGCCGGCTCATTACGTCTCGAATTTGTGGAAAGTTTTCGCGCAGGTCCAGGTGCGGAGCGCCTGGCTCGCGGAGGTGTGCGGGCGTCCTTCGCGGTGGCCGCGAATCACACACTCTTGTCAATATCATTTTCACCCGATTGCCCTGCGCCAGCAATGCAAAAATATTGCAATCCGCACTTTTCGCGATAATATTGCACCTCAAGCGGATGGCATTGCCCAGCATGCATCAATGACTGAGCTTTCGCCTCCACTACACTGAAACAAAAAGCAAATATATATACTCCACTGTCATCTTTTTGACAAAGCCCTCGGGACACAATGAATGGCGCCTATTGCCGGCATTGGGCGGGCGGCCGCATACCAGTTGGCCTGAAGATACAATCAATAGCAATTACCAGCACCTTCCGGGACTCGTGAGCCGGTTTTCCGGCAACCGGTGGAGGGGCCTCGGGTATCGAAACTTGCGGAGATATGTGATGCGGTTGCAGACGCTCTCAGTCCTTGCTCTCCTATGCGGTCTTTTCACGGCCGGCGGCGCCCAGGCGGAGGAAATCCGGCTGCGCCTCAGTGTGCAGCAAGCCGCCTCCGAGCCCATCGGCCAAAATGCCGTTGCGTTCAAGAACGAGGTCGAGACCGCGACTGGCGGGGCGGTGAAGGTCGATGTGACCAGCGGCGGCCAGCTCGTTCCCGGCCACGAGGTGCCAGAGGCGGTCAGCAAGGGCACCATCGAAATGGGCGTCGCGCCGCTGACCCAATACGCCGCAGCCAATCTCGCCGCCAGCCTGTTCCTGCAACCGTTTCTGTTCAATTTCGACGCCATCGTGCGTGTGGCTGCCGAGCCCGGCAGCGAAATCCGCCGCGCCGTCGATGCCGGGGTGCTCAAGCAATCGGGTGCGCGGGTGCTCTGGTGGCAGCCCGCCGGCTGGAACGCGATTTTTGCCAAGGAGCCGGTTGCCAACCCGGATGCGATGGCCAGCCGCAATGTCCGCGTTTTTGGCGAGGTAGATGCCGAGTTCGTGAAACTTTGCGGCGGCACACCGCGCATCATCCCCGACGCCCGGCAAAGGGAGGCGCTGGATACCGGCGAGGCGGATTCGAGTATCGCCAGCATCTCGGCCGTCAAGGATTATGAGCTTTGGCGCAAGGCCGGCACGCTCACCAATGTGCGCTATTCCGAAAACATCATGATGGTGATTATCAATGAAGGGGTCTGGCAGAAATTGACGCCCGGCCAGCAGAAAATCGTCAGCGATGCCGCGCGCAAGGTGGAAAAGGAGATTTGGGACAAGCATCCCGCCACCCAGGCCGCCATCTACGCCTATGCCACCGCCAACGGCATGAAGATTTCAGGAACTGACCGCGGACGATACCGTCGCGTGGCGCATTTGCAGCTCGCCCATTTTGGAGTCGTTCATGGAGCGTTCGGGAGGTGCGGGCGCGAAGCTGCTGGCGGCATACGCGAAACTGCGGACCAATCCGGCGGTACTTGCCGCGAAGCAGTGAGGGATCGGGGCGCCGCGCCATAAAACGCAACGCTTTGGCGCGGCACGAAAATTGCAGTCCTCCGCTCATGATGGATGCCGCGCTGAAAATTGCTGTTGTCGAGGAAAGTCCGGTGCGGGCCGCGATCCTGGAGGAGGGACTGCGCCAGGCCGGCTACCGCCACGTCATCCACATCAACCAGACCACGCAGCTCCTGCGCGCCATCTACGACGCCGACCCCGATGTCATCGTCATCAGCCTGGAGAACCCCAGCCGCGACATGCTCGAACAGATGTTCCAGATGAGCCGCGTGGTGAAGCGCCCGGTCGCCATGTTCGTGGATCAAAGCGATACGGCCTCCATTACCGCCGCCATCGATGCCGGGGTTTCGGCGTATGTGGTGGGCGGGCTGCAAAAGGACCGCGTCAAGCCGATCCTCGACGTCTCCATTTCCCGGTTCAACGCCATGGCGCGCCTGCGCGACGAACTCGACCGCACCAAGAGCGCGCTGGAGGAACGCAAAGCCATCGACCGCGCCAAGAGCGTCCTCATGCGCATGAAGGGCCTGAGCGAGGCGGACGCCTACGCGCTGATGCGCAAGACGGCCATGAACGGCAACAAGAAAATCGCCGACATCGCCCAATCCATTCTCACTGCCGCGGAGCTGCTGAAATGACCCGCCTGCGCATCGGTTTCATCCCGCTGGCGGACGCCGCCCCGCTGCTGATCGCCATCGACAAGGGATTCGCGGAGCGCGAGGGGCTGGAGATCGAGGCGGTGCGCGAGGTGTCGTGGTCGAACGTGCGCGACAAGCTGAACATCGGCCTGTTCGACGCCGCGCATATGCTCACGCCGATGGCGATTGCCTCCGCTTTGGGCATCGGGCATGTGCGCGCGCCGCTGGTGGCGCCCCTGGTGCTGGCGCTGAACGGCAACGCCATCACGGTCAGCCCGGCGCTGCATGAGGCACTGATGGCGGAGCTGGACGGCGGAGAGCCGCTGCCGCTCGCCACGGCAGAGGCGCTCGCCCGCGTGGTCCGCCATCGCCGCGGCAAGGGGCTGGAGCCGCTCACCTTCGGCATGACCTTCCCGTTCTCGAACCACAACTACCAGCTCCGCTTCTGGATGGCGGCGGGCGGCGTGGACCCGGACGAGGACGTGCGCCTCGTGGTGCTGCCGCCGCCGTACATGGCCGCGAGCCTGGGCGAAGGGCAGGTGGACGGTTTCTGCGCCGGCGCGCCGTGGAATTCGGTGGCGGTGGAGGCGGGTACGGGCCGCATCCTGCATTTCGGCTGCGAGATCGTCGAGCGGCTGGCGGAGAAGGTGCTGGCGGTGCGGGCCGGCTGGGCGGAGGAGTATGAGGCGGTGCTGATGCGGCTGATGCGGGCCGTGGCAGCGGCGGCGGAGTACACGGCGCAGCCGGAGAACTGGGAGGAATGCGCGCGGCTGCTGGCGGCGCCGCATCGCATCGGCGTGCGGGCAGAGCTGATCGAGCGGACGCTGGCGGGGCGGCTGAAGGTGTCGCCGGATGGGACGGTGAAATGCGACGCGGCGTATCTCATTCCCGGCGCGGGTGCGGCGGGGCGGCCCGATCCGGTGCAGGCGGCGTGGTTGTATGCGCAGATGGTGCGCTGGGGGCAGACGGAGTTGCGCGCCGATGCGCTGGCGGAGGCGCGCGCGGTGCTGTCGCCGGCGCTGTTCGGGCGGTGTTTTGCGGAGCACGAGCCGTCTGGGACGCCTGCGGACGGCGTTGGCGCATTCGCAGGCCCGCCGTTCGACGCAGGCAATATCGGCGCGTACCTCGCTGCTTGCCGACCGCCGCACATACCCTAAGGTTTATTTTGGGCGCGGGGCTTCGGCGGGGAAGCAACTGGCCGGAGGCCGCCACGGGCGTCTCCCTTGCCGCGTTCACTGCCCAAAGGGGGCGTTCTCTGCCTGGGCTGAAGTCTTAAGTTGTCGTCGCTCTGTGCTGCGCCCAACCGCTCCTTCGCCCCTCCGGGGCTCAGTACATTGGCGCGGGGGTTTGGTGTGTAAGCAACGGGCCGGAGACCGCCACTGGCGCTGCGCCTGCCGTCTTCACTGCCCAAAGGGTTCATTCCTTGTTCGGCCGGAAAGCCATTCCTCGCCCCGGCCATGCACAAGCCCAATGCCGCCGCGCGCAGGATGGGTCAAGGACGCGCTTCTTCAGCGCGCCCGGAGGGCTTGTCCTTGACGCATCCGAGCACGGCGGCATCATGGTGTGCGCTGGGGCTTCCAGCACACGCTCCCTGCCCAACAAGGCGCCGCCTGCCCATGATTTAGGCGTCCTCCTGACCTGACACGGGCCAGCCCGCAGGCCATCGCAGCCCCGCCAATCCTGCCCCATCAACAGCTTTTGCAAATTAATAGCAACTGGCACGCCGCTTGCTTTACACCAAACCGGCGCTCACTCCTCCGTCGCCACCCGGTCCAATGACGGGCCACTAAATAAGCAACGCCGCTGTTTGACAGGTCCGCGAAGGGCAGGCTCGAACACGGCTTTTTTTATGTCCAAAAGGATAGGCTTTCGCATGACCATCGGCGATAACTCCAAAAAACTCCGCATCTCCCGCCGCACATTCCTCAGGACCGCCACCGGCGCCGCCGCCACGCTCGCCGCCGTGAAGGCCGCCTTCCCGTTCGGCGTCCCCGCCGCCTACGCCGCCAGCGCGCCGGAAGTCACCAAGGCCGTGCTCGGCTACATCGCGCTCATCGACGCCTCGCCGCTGGTTATCGCCAAGGAAAAGGGTTTCTTCGCCAAGCACGGCGTCCCCGATGTGGAGGTGTCCAAGCAGGCGTCCTGGGGCGCCACGCGCGACAATCTCGTGCTGGGCGGCGCGGCCAACGGCATCGACGGCGCGCATATCCTGACGCCCATGCCGTATCTGATCTCGACCGGCAAGGTGACGCAGAACAACGTGCCCACGCCGATGTACATCCTGGCGCGGCTCAATCTCGACGCTCAGGCCATCTCGGTCGCCAATGAATACAAGGATCTGACCATCTCCGCCGATGCCTCCGCGCTGAAGGCGGCCTTCGAGGCCAAGAAGGCTGCGGGCAAAGAGGTCAAGGTCGCCATGACCTTCCCCGGCGGCACCCACGACCTGTGGATTCGCTACTGGCTGGCGGCCGGCGGCATCGACCCGGACAAGGACGTCTCCACCATCGTGGTGCCGCCGCCGCAGATGGTGGCCAACATGAAGGTCGGCACCATGGATGCGTTCTGCGTCGGCGAGCCGTGGAACGAGCAGCTCGTCAACCAGGGCATCGGCTTCACCGCCTGCACCACCGGCGAAATCTGGGCGAAACATCCCGGAGAAGGCGCTGGGGATGCGCGCGGAGTTCGTGGACAAGAACCCCAACGCCGCGCGCGCCATCCTGATGGCCGTGATGGAAGCGCAGCAGTGGTGCGACAAGCCGGAGAACAAGGAAGAGCTGGCCGCCATCGTTGGCAAGCGCCAGTGGTTCAACGTGCCCGTCGCCGACATCACCGGCCGCCTCAAGGGCAACATCAACTACGGGCGCGGGCGCGTCGAGAACGGCACCACGCAGCACATGAAGTTCTGGCAGGACCACGCCTCCTACCCGTTCAAGAGCCACGACGCCTGGTTCGTCACCGAGGACATCCGCTGGGGCAAGTTCGAGCCGGCGACGGATATCAAGGCGCTGGTGAACAAGGTGAACCGCGAGGATCTGTGGCGCGACGCGGCCAAGTCGCTGGGCGTGGCGGCGGCGGACATTCCGGCCAGCCCGTCGCGCGGCAAGGAGACCTTCTTCGACGGCAAGGTTTTCGATCCCGAAGATCCGGCTGCGTACCTGAAAAGCCTATCCATCAAGGCGCATGGCGTCTAAGAGGCGACCGCATGAGGCGGTCCGCAACCGCCCGCCTTGACGCCGAACCGACCCCTGATGAGCACCACCGAAGGGCGGCCGAGATCCTCGCCCTGCCCAAGCGCGCGGCCGGCCGCCTGGTCGCGGTCGGCGGAGGCGGTGACGCGCCGGCTGCCGCGCCGCCATGCCGCCCGGTGCTGCCGCCGCTCATCATGCTCACGGCGGGCCTGCTGGTGTGGGAACTGCTCTGCAACCGCCCCGGCGCCTCGCTGCCCGCGCCGTCGAAAATCTGGACCGAGGCGCGCGACCTGATCACCGACCCGTTCTTCGTCGCCGGCCCGCAGGACATCGGCCTTGGCTGGCGCGTCCTCACCTCGCTCCAGCGCGTCGCCATCGGCTACGGCCTCGCGGGCGTCATCGGCATCCTCATCGGCGCGGTGATCGGCCAATCCGTCTGGGCCATGCGCGGGCTCGACCCGCTGTTCCAGGTGCTGCGCACCGTGCCGCCGCTGGCGTGGCTGCCCATCTCCCTCGCCGCCTTCCGCGACGCCCAGCCCTCGGCCATCTTCGTCATCTTCATCACCGCCGTCTGGCCGATCATCATTAACACCGCCGTGGGCATCCGCAACATCCCGCAGGACTACCGCAACGTGGCGCTGATCCTGCGGCTGAACCAGTTCGAGTTCTTCACCAAGATCATGATCCCCTCCGCCGCGCCGTACATTTTCACCGGCCTGCGCATCGGCATCGGCCTGTCCTGGCTGGCCATCGTGGCGGCGGAAATGCTGACCGGCGGCGTCGGCATCGGCTTCTTCATCTGGGACGCCTGGAACTCGTCGCGCCTGTCCGACATCGTGGTGGCGCTCATGTACATCGGCGTGGTCGGCTTCGTGCTCGACCGCCTCGTCGCCGGCATCGCCGCCATCGTCACCCGCAACACCGCCAACGCGTAAGGAGCCGCCGCCATGGGCGCTTATCTCAACATCGACCATCTGGACAAAACCTTCGCGCGCGGTAACCGCGAAACCGAGGTGCTGAAGGGCGTGACGCTGCGGGTGGACAAGGGCGAGTTCGTCAGCATCATCGGTCATTCCGGCTGCGGCAAGTCCACGCTGCTGAACATCGTCGCTGGCCTGACGCGGGCCACCAAGGGCGGCGTCATCCTGGAGGGGCACGAGGTCAACACGCCGGGGCCGGATCGCGCCGTGGTGTTCCAGAATCACAGTTTGCTGCCATGGCTGACGGTGTTCGAGAACGTCAAGCTGGCCGTGGACAAGGTGTCCGGGGCTACGAAAACGCGCAGCGAACGCCGCGAATGGGTGCTGCACAACCTCAATCTCGTGCAGATGGCCCACGCCAAGGACAAGCTGCCGGGCGAGATCTCCGGCGGCATGAAGCAGCGCGTGGGGCTGGCGCGGGCGCTGGCCATGGAGCCGAAAGTGCTGCTGCTGGATGAGCCGTTCGGCGCGCTCGACGCCCTGACGCGCGCGCATTTGCAGGACACGGTGATGGGCCTGCATGCCAAGCTCGGCAACACGGTGATGATGATTACGCATGACGTGGACGAGGCCGTGCTGTTGTCGGACCGCATCGTGATGATGACCAACGGGCAGGCGGCGGGCATCGGCGAGGTGCTGGAGGTGCCGCTGGCACGGCCACGCAAGCGGCTGGAGCTGGCGGCGAACGCGAGCTACATCCGCTGCCGTCAGCGCGTGCTGGAATTCCTCTATGAGCGCCACCGCTTCGTGGAGGCCGCATGAGGGAGTCGCTCGTCATAATCGGCAACGGCATGGCCGCGAATCGGCTGGCGGAGCGGCTGCCGCCGGAGCGCTACGCCATCACCGTCATCGGCGACGAACCGGGGCCGGCGTATAACCGCGTGCTGCTGTCGCCGCTGCTCGCCGGGGACATCGCGGGCGAGGAACTGGCGCTGCCGGACAGCCCCGCGCGCGTGCTCTCCGGCACCGCCGTCACCGCCGTGGACCTCGCCGCCCGCGCCGTCCACCTCGCCGATGGCCGGCACGTGCGCTTCTCCAAGCTCGTCTTCGCCACCGGCTCGCGGGCCTTCCGCCTGCCCGTCCCCGGCGCGGAGCTGCCCGGCGTCTCGCTGTTCCGCACCATGGCGGACACGGACGCGCTGGCGGCGCTTGCCAATGCTGGCACGCGCGTGGCGGTGATCGGCGGCGGTCTGCTCGGCATCGAGGCGGCATACGGCCTCGCCCGGCGCGGCGCCCGCGTCACGCTAGTGCACCTGATGGACCGGCTGATGGAGCGCCAGCTCGACGCGGCGGCGGCCGGCATGGTGAAGGCGGCGCTGGAGGCGCGCGGCGTCACCGTGTTGCTCAACGCGCAAACGGCGGCGATCACCGGCACCGGGCGGGCGGATGGCGTGGCGCTCGCCGATGGCCGCCGCATCGAGGCGGACGCCGTAGTCATGGCCGCCGGCATCGCGCCCAACGCGGAACTGGCCAAGGCGGCCGGCCTCGCCACGGCGCGCGGCATCCGCGTCAACGGCCACATGGAAACCGCCGAACCCGGCATCTACGCCATCGGCGAATGCGCCGAGCTGGACGGCCAGTGCTGCGGCCTCGTGGAGCCGGCCTATGCGCAGGCCGATGTGCTGGCGCGCCGCCTCGCGGGCGATCCCGGCGCGGCGTACACACCGGCGGAGGCCGCGACGAACCTGAAAGTCTCCGGCCTGCCCGTCTTCTCCGCCGGCGATTTCCTGGGCGCGCCGGGCACATCGTCCATCCGCCTCAGCGACCCCGGCTCCGGCCTTTACCGCAAGCTCGTCATCCGCGACGGCATACTCGCCGGCGCCGTGCTCGTTGGCGATACGGCGGATGGCGGCTGGTATCTCGGCCTGATACGCAGCCGCGCCACCGTGACGCTGTTCCGCGACCGGCTCGCCTTTGGCCGCGCCGCCTGCGAAGCGGTGCCGCTCATGGACATGGAGGCGGCATGACGGCCGATTTTTCCGCCGAACAGAAGCGCTACCTGGAGGGCTTCGCCTCCGGCCTCGCCCTGGCGCGTGCCTCGCGCGGCGAGCAGACGCCCGGCGTCCTTCAGGGACCGGACGCCGCCCATCACGCTGCGCAGGATCGCGTCCTCGCCAGCGGCGGCAAGCTGGCGGACCAGGAGAAGTTCAAGCGCGAGGAACACCCGTTCGATGCCTACGCCCGCCTGCGCGCGCAAGCCGCCGCCGGCGAATTCCCCAAGCCGGCCGACAATTTCCGCTGGCGCTACTACGGCCTGTTCTACGTCGCGCCGAACCAGAACGCATACATGTGCCGCCTACGCATCCCCAACGGCGTGCTGAACCACTGGCAGCTCGCTGGGCTGGCAGGCATCGCGGAACGCCACGGCGGCGGCTATGCGCATGTGACCACGCGCGCCAATCTGCAAATTCGCGAGATCGAGGCGCGGGACGCCGTGGCCGTGCTGGAGGCCGTGCAGGAACTCGGCCTCACCTCGCGCGGCTCCGGCGCCGACAACATCCGCAACGTCACCGGCTCCACCACCGCCGGCATCGACCCGCAGGAACTGCTCGACACGCGGCCCTACGCGCGCGAATGGCATTATCATGTGTTAAACGACCGCTCGCTCACCGGCCTGCCGCGCAAGTTCAACGTGGCGTTCGACGGCGGCGGATGCGTCCCGACGCTGGAGGATACCAACGACATCGCGTTTCAGGCCGTGCGCCTTCGGGATGGCGCGGTGCAATTCCGGCTGGCGCTGGGCGGCATCACGGGGCACAAGGATTTCGCCCGCGACACCGGCGTCATCGTGGCGCCGGAGGAGGCGACGGCGGTGGCAGATGCCATTGTGCGCGTGTTCGTCGAGCATGGCGGCCGCACCGACCGCAGCAAGGCGCGGCTGAAATATGTGCTGGACGCCTGGGGCTTCGAGAAGTTCCTCGCCGCCGTCGAGGAGAAGCTTGGCCGCGAGTTGATGCGCGTGCCCGCTGATGCTGTGGAGCCGCGCCCGCCCGTCAACCGCTTTGCACACATCGGCACGCATCCGCAGAAGCAGCCCGGCCTGTGCTGGATCGGCCCCGCGCTGGCCACGGGGAAGCTGACCGCGGCGCAAATGCGCGGCGTGGCGAACCTCGCGCGCGAGTTGGGCGACGGCGACATCCGGCTGACGGTCTGGCAAAACCTGATCCTCTCCGGCGTCGCGGAGGCGAATGTGGCCAAGGCCGAAGCCGCGCTGGACCGTCTCGGCCTCCCCCCGCGCGCCACGTCCATCCGCGCCGGCCTTGTCGCATGCACCGGCAATCGCGGCTGCCGTTTCGCCGCCGCCGATACCAAAGCCCACGCCGAGGCCATCGCCGCACACGTCGAGCCGCGCGTCACGCTGGACGTGCCCGTGAACATCCACCTCACCGGCTGCCATCACTCGTGCGCGCAGCATTATATCGGCGATATCGGGCTGATCGGGGCCCGCGTGGCTGCGGGCGAGGACACAGTGGAGGGCTATCACCTGTATGCCGGCGGCGGCTTCGGCGCGGACGCCGGCATCGGGCGCGAGATCCTGCGCGACGTGAAGGCGGAGGACGTGCCAGCGGCGGTGGAGCGGCTGCTGCGCTTCTATCTCGCCCGCCGCGAGGGGCCGCACGAAAGCTTCGTTGCGTTCACCCGCCGCTGCGAGGTGAGCGAACTTGCCGCCGCCGTCTCCTCTTCCCTCGATGTGGAAGGGTTGGGAGCGGGGTGGAGCGGCAATGCACCGCCGCCAGAGCGTTCACCCCGGCTGGTCTATTCTCCCCCGCAGAGTCTATTCGCCCCCACCCCGGCCTTCCATCATGGCGGAGGGAGAATCGCGGGAGGAACGCCATGACTGAACTGACGCCAATCAACGGCCCGCTGCCATCGCTGATCCCGGAGGGCGCGCCGTTCACCGGCGAGCAGCGCGCCTGGCTCAACGGCTTCTTCTCCGGCTTCATCGCCATGGAGAAGGCAGCCGCCAGCGCCGTGGCGCACATCCCTCTGCCCGCCGCCAGCCCGGACGCCGGCGATGACGGCGAGCCTTGGCACGACCAGTCCCTCAGCCTCGCCGGCCGCATGGCGCTGGCGGAAAGCCGTCCGCTACCCCGCCGCCTGATGGCGGCCATGGCACAGCAGGACTGCGGCCAGTGCGGTTACGACTGCCGCAAATACGCGGACGCCATCGCGGCGAGGACGGAGGCGCGCCTCAATCTGTGCGTCCCCGGCGGCAAGGAGACGGCGCGCATGCTGAAGACGCTGGCGGCGGAGCTGGACGGCGGCGCCATCGCGGCCCCGGCGCTGATACCGCCGCCGGAGACTGCGCCCGGCACGTCGCGCGAAAACCCCGCCGGAGTGACGTTTCTCGGCCGCCGCCGCCTGAACAAGCCCGGCTCGGAGAAGGATACCTGGCACATCGAGCTTGACATCTCCGCCGCCGGCCTCAGCTACACGGTTGGCAATTCGTTCGGCATTTACCCCGAGAACAGCCCGGCGCTCGTCGCCGAAGTGCTGGCGGCGCTCGGCGTCAGCGCGAACGATGAGCGCGGCGGGCGGCGGCTCGGCGATTGCTTGCGCACGGATGTCTCGCTTGGCGCCGCGCCGGACACGCTGTTTCAACTGTTCTCCTACGTCACCGGCGGTGCGCGGCGGCAGCTCGCCAAGGCGCTGGCGGCGGGCGATGACCCGGACGGCGATGCGGCCACGCTCGATGTGCTGGGCGCGCTGAGGAAATTCGCCGGCGTGCGGCCGGACGCGGAAGCCGTGCTGGAAGCGCTCGATCCGCTCCAGCCGCGCCTCTATTCCATCTCGTCGTCGCCGAAGGCCGCGCCGGGGCGGCTGTCGCTCACCGTCGATGCGGTGCGCTATACGGCCGGCGGGCGCAAACGCCTCGGCGCGGCCTCCACCTTCCTGGCGGAGCGGGTTCAGCCCGGCGCCGTCATCAAGGCTTACGTGCAGAAGGCCCACAACTTCGCGCTCCCCGCCGATCCGTCCACGCCCATCATCATGGTTGGCCCTGGCACCGGCATCGCCCCGTTCCGCGCCTTCCTCCAGGAGCGTGCCGCCATCGCCGCGCCGGGGCGCAACTGGCTGTTCTTCGGCCATCAGCGCAGCGCCTGCGATTTCTTCTACGAGGACGAACTGACGGACATGAAAGCCGGCGGCGTGCTCACGCGGCTGTCGCTCGCATGGTCGCGCGACGGCGATGGAAAATTCTATGTGCAGGACCGCATGCGCGAGGTTGCGCGCGACATCTGGGCGTGGCTGGAGGACGGCGCGCATTTCTATGTTTGCGGCGATGCCAAGCGTATGGCGAAGGATGTGGACCGGGCGCTGGCGGATATCGCGGCGGCGGAGGGGAAGATGTCCGCGGATGCGGCCGTGGCGTTCATCGCGGGGCTGAAGAAGGCGGGGCGGTATCAGGCGGATATTTATTGAGGGCGGGCGGTTGTCCCGTCAGCGCGTAATCATGCCGCCGTGCTCGGAGCTGTCAAGGACAAGCCGCCTCCGGCGGTCGCTTCGCGATCCTTGACAGCTCCTGCGCGCGGCAGCTCTGCGGATGCGCATGGCCGGGACGGAGAAATGGCACCCTGGCCGAACAGAGAAATAACCTTTGGAGCCAGATGACGAGGCTAGCCATATGAGGATAAATACCGCAAGCGCGCCGGTGCGCACCACATGCCCGTATTGCGGCGTCGGTTGCGGCATTATCGCGGCGCCGGATGGGGCGGGCGGCGTCAGCATTACCGGCGACCCGGAGCATCCGGCGAACTTCGGCCGGCTGTGCTCCAAAGGCACGGCGCTCGGCGAGACGCTGGGGCTGGAGACGCGGCTGCTACATCCGATGATGCGCGGTGCGGGCGGTGAGCTGGAGCAGTGCTCATGGAATGCCGCGCTGGACGCCGTGGCCGGCGGCTTCACCCGCATCATTGAGCGTGACGGGCCGGACGCCGTGGCGTTCTACCTCTCCGGCCAGTTGCTCACCGAGGATTATTACGCCGCCAACAAGCTCATGAAGGGCTTCATCGGCTCGGCCAACGTGGACACCAATTCGCGGCTGTGCATGGCCTCGTCCGTCGCCGGCCACCGGCGGGCGTTCGGCGCGGACGTGGTGCCCGGCTGCTACGAAGACCTGGACGAGGCGGACCTGATCGTACTGGCCGGCTCCAACGCGGCATGGTGCCATCCGGTGCTGTTTCAGCGCATGCTGCGCAACCGGCAGCAGCGGGGCGCGAAAATCGTGGTGATCGACCCGCGCCGCACCGCAACGGCGGAAGAGGCGGACCTGCATCTTGCCATTGCGCCGGGCATGGATGCGGCGCTGTTCTGCGGGCTGCTGGTGCATCTGGCGGACAGCAGGGCCATTCAATCGGACTATGTGGATATGCACACCACAGGCTTCGACCTGGCGCTGGACCGCGCTCGCGAGATCGCGCCGGACGTGGATGCAACCGCGCGGATGTGCGGCCTTCATGCCGGCGATGTGCGCACGTTTTTCGATTGGTTCCGCGCCACGCCGCGCACCGTCACCTGCTGGTCGCAAGGGGTGAACCAGTCAGCGCAAGGGACGGACAAGGTCAACGTCATCATCAACTGCCATCTCGCCACCGGCCGCATCGGCAAACCCGGCATGGGGCCGTTTTCGCTCACCGGCCAGCCGAATGCCATGGGCGGGCGCGAGGTGGGCGGTCTCGCCAATCAGCTCGCGGCGCATATGGGCTTTTCGCCGGAAAACTGCGAGCGCGTGGCGCGCTTCTGGAACGCACCGCGTATCGCCCGCCGCGAGGGCCTGAAAGCCGTGCAGATGTTCGAGGCTATCGAGCGCGGCCAGATCAAGGCGCTGTGGGTGATGGGCACCAATCCGGCCGTGTCGCTGCCGCGCGCGGGGGACATGGCGCGGGCGATGGCCCGGCTGGAGCTGTTCGTTGTGTCCGATAATGTGCGCTCCACGGACACCATCAACGCCGGCGCGCATGTGCTGCTGCCGGCCGCCGCCTGGGGCGAGCGTAATGGCACGGTGACGAATTCCGAGCGGCGGATTTCCCGCCAGCGCGCCTTCGCAGCCCTCCCCGGCGAGGCGAAACCCGACTGGTGGATCGTCTCGCAGGTGGCGCAGCGCCTGGGCTTCGCGGCGGCATTCCCCTACGGCAGCGCGGCGGACATCTTCCGCGAGCACGCCGCGCTTTCGGCGTTCGAGAACGGCGGATCGCGGGCCTTCGATCTCTCCTGGCTGAAGGATCTCAGCGAGCCGGATTACGATGCGCTGGCGCCGGTGTCATGGCCGGTGCGTGAACCGGCGGCGGGGATGGCGCGTGTCTTCGCCGATGGCGGCTTTTTCACGCCGGATGAAAAGGCCCGCTTCATCGCCGTCGAATCCCCGGCCACCGCTCAGCCCTCCAGCACTGAATTCCCCTTGCGCCTCAACACCGGCCGTCTGCGCGACCAATGGCACACCATGACCCGCACAGGCCTCAGCCCGCGCCTTGCCGAACATGCCGCCGAACCCATGCTGGAGGTCAACCCGGACGACGCCGCGCAATATGGCCTGCGCCATGGCGGCTTTGCGAAGCTGGCATCGGCCCACGGGACATGCGTGCTTCGCGTGGCCGTGACGCCGGGGCAGCAGCGGGGCAGCGTCTTCGCGCCGATCCACTGGAGCGGCGAAACGGGGCCGGCCGCGCGCATCGGCGATCTGGTTGCGCCGTTCACCGATCCGTTTTCCGGCCAGCCGGAGTCCAAGGGGACGCCCTGCAATGCCGCCCCGGTCTCCTTCCCGGCGCACGGCCTGCTGCTCTCCCGGCGAAATCTGCCCCTGCCCCCTGGCATCGCCTGGGCGCGCGCGGCCACGGATGCGGGCTTTCTGTGGACATTCGTCTGCGACGATGGCGCGGCCTGGGCGGATTGGCTCGCCGCGTCCCTCCCGCCGGACTGGCACGTGGCCGGCTATTTCGACGAGCACACGGGCAGTTACCGCGCGGCGGCGTTCTCGGGGGAAATGCTGGAGCTGTGCCTGTTCACCGGCCCTGCGCACGAAGTCCTGCCCGGCACCGCCCCGCTCAAGGCCGCATTCCGGCAGGGCGTGCTGTCCCGCGTCGAACGCATCGCCCTGCTCAGCGGCTGCGGCACCGGCCACGGCGAACCGGAGGGCGCTACCATATGCGCCTGTTTCGGCGTGCGGCTCGGCGCTATCCAGGCGGCTATCGCGGCGGGGGCGGTGAATGTCGCGGCGATCGGCGAGCGGTT
The DNA here is from genome assembly GCA_963827885.1 of uncultured Alphaproteobacteria bacterium. Lineage (GTDB taxonomy): Bacteria > Pseudomonadota > Alphaproteobacteria > Rhizobiales > Rhodomicrobiaceae > CAWHDD01. Next base: position 25,668 of record CAWHDD010000028.1, read on the forward strand.
GCGGGCGGGGACGAATTGCGGCTCTTGCCAGCCGGAGTTGCGGCGTATCCTGCGGGAGGAGGCGGCATACACGGCCGGCACCGGCATGGTGCAGCCTGATGGCTCCGGTGTTCTCTCCCGTCCCCCCTCCTGATGGAGGGGAGAGCCAGCCGCGTGGATGAATATTGAGTGAGGCTGGAGGGGCCGGCGTTCGCTGCCCGATGCCTCGGATTGAGCGGGAGCGATAGCGCTCCCGCATTACCCATGCCCTTAGCTGCCGGAAAATACCTTACGGCAGGCGGGGCTGAGCTTTTTAATATTCGATTTCAGGCAGCTGACGATCCGCTTCTCGTCCGGGATATCGCTGCTGCAAAATTTGTAAACGTCGGGAGTGCAGGCTTCCTGCTCGTCCTTCGTTCCTTGATCCGATTTCCCCTCCTCAGCCATCGCATAAGCGGCACTGAAGCAAAGCGCCGTTGCAACGGCCGCCATTGCGGCAAATTTCTTCATGAAGCTCTCCCTATTTACTTCCCCAACCATGCCGTATTCGCGGTTTTCCCTGAACCTGCGGTTCAAGTCACCGGAAATGCAGCGGCATTGATACCGGCCGCGCCTACAACGGCCTTCGATCTACTTCGCGGAGGTTAGTACGCCCCGCGGGAAATCCCGGCCCGCTTGCGGCAAGCACTCACAGCATTTTCCGCGGATAGGGCGTACTAGCAACTTATTGATCTGGTACAGCTTATTCCCTCGGCAAGTTCGCGTCAGCGCTCGCGGCAAACGGGGGCGAGCTTGGCCATCAGGCTCCCCCCCCTGGCGGAATCACGCGCACTGCGGCATTCCCTGAACAAATGTAAGATTGTGCCGGGGGGGTGTGTCAATGTGTATTGCTGCCGCTGGTAAACTCTGCCCCTCAAACATGGCGCGGGGCTGATCACCTTGAGGGCGTTCAGTCCGCCGGTGCGGACGCTGAAGTGTGGACGGTTCGAGGGGCGGGAGGACGAATTGGCGGCGGAATTGGGCGCTCCAGAGGCGTTTTCAGGCTTGCCGCCGGCACCGTCTGAGGCGCTCCCCGCACCCTGCCGCACGAGTTTCAACTTGCGCTAGGGCCGGCCCGGTGTCAGATTGCATGACATACCAATAGCGTAACAGGCAATTTCGACGCATGACTGTAAGAGCGCATAGCGGCTGGCGCCGGATGATCGCGGCGGCCGCCGTCCTTGGCTTGGTTTTCCAGGCCGCGCTTAGCGCTTTCATGATGCCCATGCCACCGGCGCGCGCGGCGATGGCCGCATCCAGGGCCGCCGGGTTCCCGGTCTGCACCCCGCTGGGGTTCAAATGGCTTCCGCCCCGCACTGGCGGCGGACAGGATGAACAGCCCGCCGGCCGGGAGGACTGCGCGATCTGCGCCGTGCTCGCCGCTTCGGCATTCGCATCGCTGCCCGTAGTTCACCCCGTCCCGGCGCCGGAGCTTCAGACGCCGCGGATCGTGCCGTCCCGCGCCGGACAATGCCAGCCTGGCGCAACCGTCCTCCCCCATCATAATCGCGGTCCTCCCCGCTTCGCCTGACCTGCTGACGGCGGCTTGCGCGCGGTCGCGCTCGCGGGACCGCTAGTGCTGTGCCCGAAGGGAGACGGCCGGAAAAGCGAACTGGTGCTCTCAGCGCCGGTTAAATTCGCGTGCGGCCTCGCAAAACGTTCAACACCCCCAACCAGGAGATAGAAGTGACAGAGCATACACGGGAAATCGACAAGCCGACCGGCCTCGAATTGATGGAGCATAAGTGGGACGACGACCTCCAGGAACTGAACCGGCCGTTGCCGAGGTGGTGGCTTTACTCCTGGTACTTCTGCATTCTGCTGGCGGTTGCTTACTGGATCGCTTTCCCGGCCTGGCCGATGATCAGCGGCTATACGCCCGGCCTGCTGGGCTATTCCACCCGCCAGAGCGTGGAGGCTGAAATCAAAGCGGCCCGGACGGCGCAGGGGCAATACATGGCGGCGCTGGCGACGGCGTCCGTCGAAAGCATCAAGTCCGATCCGAAGCTGATGGAGTTCGCCAATGCCGCCGGCAAGGCCGCGTTCGGCGACAATTGCTCCGCTTGCCACGGGCGCGGTGCCCAGGGCGCCAAGGGGTATCCCAATCTGAACGACGACATCTGGATCTGGGGCGGCACGCTTCAGGACATCCACCAGACCATCCAGTACGGCATCCGCAACGGCAACGACAAGGCCCGCAACAGCGCCATGCCGCGCTTCGGCCTCGACGGTATGTTGCAGCCCGAGCAGATTGACGACGCGGCGGAATTCGTGCGCCAGCTCTCCGGTCAATCCCACGACGCCACTGCGGCGGGACGGGGCAAGACCGTGTTCGCCGATAACTGCGCCGTCTGCCACGGCGAGCAGGGCAAGGGCAATCAGGAGATGGGCTCGATTAACCTGACGGCCAACGTCTGGCTGTACGGTGGCACCAAGGCGGACATCGTCAAGACCATCCAGACCGGCCGTGGCGGTGTTATGCCCGTTTGGTCCGAACGGCTCGACCCGGCGACGGTGAAGGCGCTGACGGTTTACGTCCACTCGCTGGGTGGCGGCAAGTAAGGAAGAGCTATGCGGTCCCGCCCGTCCAGGGCGGCCCCCATGGCGGTGGAGTTGACGATGAATGAGTACCCAAGGTCGCTGACGGCAAAGGCGGGAATGTACAAGGCGGCGCCACGCATGCATTCCGCCAAGGCGGATAGCACGGAACCCGCCTCGCTGTATGCCTCGCGTGAGCCGATCTATCCTAAGCGCGCGCGGGGCAAGTTCCGCACCATCAAGTGGCTGGTGATGGCGGTGACGCTGGGCATCTACTACGTGCTGCCCTGGCTGCGCTGGGACCGCGGGCCGACGCTGCCCAACCAGGGGTTCCTGCTGGATTTCGCCCACCAGCGCATGTACTTCTTCGGCTTGGAGCTGTGGGCGCAGGAATTGTATTTCATCACCGGCGTGCTGGTCCTTTCGGCGCTGGCGCTGTTCCTTGTCACCTCGCTCGCAGGCCGTGTCTGGTGCGGCTATGCCTGCCCGCAGACGGTGTGGACCGATTTGATGATCGGCGTCGAGCATTTCTGGCAGGGCGACCGCAACTCGCGGCTGCGGCTGGCGAAATCGCGCTGGACGTTCGAAAAGCTCTGGAAGAAGGGGCTGACCTATCTTTCCTGGCTGCTCATCTCCCTGGCAACGGGCGGAGCGCTGGTTTTCTACTTCACAGACGCGCCTGCGCTCGCCAGCCAGTTCCTGCATTTCGAGGCGCCGGCTATTGCATACGTCTTTGCCGGCATTTTCACGGCCACGACCTATGTGCTGGGCGGCCTCGCCCGCGAGCAGGTGTGCACTTACATGTGCCCATGGCCGCGCATCCAGGGCGCCATGTTCGACAACGAGTCGCTGCTGATCGCCTATCGGGCCTATCGCGGCGAGCCGCGCGGCTCCCACAAACGCGGCGAAAGCTGGGAGGGGCGGGGCGATTGCATCGACTGTGGACAATGTGTGGCCGTCTGTCCAGCGGGCATCGACATCCGCGAAGGTTCTCAGCTTGAGTGTATACAATGCGCGTTGTGCATCGACGCCTGCGACGGCATCATGGAGAAAATGGGCCGGCCAGCCAAGCTCATCGCCTATGACAGCTTCCGCAATATCGACGCCACTTCCCACGGCAGCCGGGCGCCGTTCCGTTTCATCCGCTCCCGCACGCTGGTCTACACGGCGGTAATCTCCGCCGTCTGTGTCATCATGCTGATCGGCCTGGCCACCAAGAGCGAGCTGGAGCTGAACATACTGCCGGACCGCAATCCGCTTTATGTGCGGCTGTCGGATGGCGGTATCCGTAACGGCTATACGGTACACATCCTGAACAAGACGCACCAGACGCGAACGTTCCGGCTGACCAGCACCGGGCTGCCGGGCGCGAAGCTGGCGGCGATCGGCTTCGAAGGCAAGGCGGCGCTGGAGGTTGCGGTGCCTCCCGACGAGGTGCGGACAGTGAAGGTTTACGTGACGCTGCCAAAAGCGGAGGCGGCCGGCAGTCCCGGCAACTCGATGCCGTTTGCCTTCTCCGCGCGCGACCTCGGCGGCCAGACGGAGAAGCTGCGCTGGACGAATTTCCGCAAGCCTTGATGCGGAGTTCAAACTGGAGGCCTCCTCTCTCGCCGCACGTACAACAACTCCGTGCGAAGTTGCAGGAAAGTTGGGGGAGAGCCGCGCGCGTTGGCGGCCCCCCGCCGGCGAATGGCTCAGTCTTTGCGCCGCAGCACGAACGACCAATAGGTGTCTGGATCGCCAGCCAGGTCGAAGTTGATCGCCGTGCTGCGTTCCGTCGTCAGTCCGGCGCGTGCAAACAGATAAAGCCAGGATGACAATGGCAGCACACTGTAATGGTTCACATTCGCCTCGTGGTGGACTGCGGTATCGGGCGCGGGAACCTCGATGTAGACGAGCCCGCCCGGTTTGGTGACGCGGCGGTATTCCAGCAGCGTGAACAGCGGGGCGACGCTGTGCTCCAGCACGTGGCGGCACCAGAGCATATCGAACTGGGCATCGGCGAAATCCATGAAGTTCTGGTCCATCTGATGGACATCGAACCCCTTCTCCCGGCACACGTCGCAGTCCGGCCCGAGCGTGATGCCGACGGCATCCAGTCCCAGTCTGCGAAAATGCTCCAGCGCCAGCCCCTGGCCGCAGCCGATATCAAGGACGCGCATGCCTGGCTGGATCAAACCGTTCTGTTGCAGAGACTCGATCGTTGATTCGGTGATGGACAGGTGCGGCTCGGATGGAACTTCTGGATAGATGTCGCCGCCGACAGCATTCAGGAAGCGGTCGAAACGGGAATAGTCGCGAGTTGGGTTGGAGGCCGCGACGGTGAGGCGGCGCGGCGAGCGCTTCGGCTTGACGGCGACCGTGCCGGTGGCGAGCGCCGTGAGATCGGCCGCCATATCGGCGAAGACGTCATCCCAATGGAGCGCTTCGCTTTGACGGTACAGCCGCGCGGAGGGATACCAAGCCGTGTCGGAGCCCTCCATTAGCCAGCGCCAGTCGGCCACTTTCGGCAGAGCAATCCACACCGGACGCCCCAGGGCGCCGGCCATGTGGGCAACCGAAGTGTCGATCGTGATGACCAGATCGAGGTTTTCCATCACGGCTGCCGTGTCGAGGAAAGCATCCGGCCCGGCGTCGAAATCAGGACCAAGGGTCTCAACGCCCAGGGACTCCAGCAGGGGATCGGCGGGGGCATTGGGGGAGGTTTTCTGAAGACTGATCAGGCGCACGCCTTCAACGCCCGCGAGCGGCGCGAAGCAGGAGAGGGGGCAGTGACGCATCCTCTTCCGGGGGGTGCCGTTGAAACCTTGCCACACGATCCCGACTTTGAAACCGTCGTCGCCAAGATGCTCGCGCCATTTGGCCACCCGCGCGGGATCAGCGGACAGATAGCGGGGAAGGCTCGGGATGTTATCCACGGTCATGCCAGTGACGCCAGGAACGTCCATGATTGGCAGGAACAGATCGAATTGCGGCGTTTTGCTCCACAGCGGGATGACATCGGCGACGCCTTCGAGCGTGCGCATAATCGTCACCAGTTGCGGATGAACTTCAAACACCACGCGGACGTCAGGCGCCGCAAGCAAGGGCACGAAGCGGGCGAATTGTATTGCGTCTCCCAGCCCCTGTTCAGCGTAAAGCAGTATGGTTTTGCCGGAGAGCGATTCGCCTTTCCAGAGCGGTTGGGTGTAATCCCTCGGCGCACGGCCGTCTGCCACCCACCGCCAGCCATATTCGCGCCATCCCTCGGCGTAATCGCCTTTTTGCATGAGGGCGAGGCCCATGTTTTTGCGCGCCATGGGCAGGTTCGGCGTGATCGCGAGCGCCTGCCTGAAGGCCGAGATCGACTCGTCAACACGGCCCATTTCCCTAAAGACGCATCCCATGTTGCTATAGGCCTGAGAGTAGTCCGGCTTGACCTCCAGGGACCGCTTTAAGGCCACGATGGCCTCGTCGAACCGGGCGATTTCCAGAAGGGTGCAGCCGAGATTGTTGAATGCCTCAGGCGAGTCCGGCTGTAGAGCGGTTGCGCGGGTAGCTGCTGCAAGCGCCTCGTCGTACCGGTCCATCTTCATCAAAGCGTCGCTGAGATTGCTGTGGGCGAGCCCCATGGCCGGGTCGAGGGTGATCGCCTTTCTGTAGAGCAGCGCCGCTTCATCCAGCTCACCTTTGGCCGCCAGCGCTACCCCGAGGTTGTTGCACAGCGACGGATGGGAGGGGTTAAAGATCATGGCCTTGCGGAAGGCTGTGACCGCCTGATCCGGTTGTCCAGCCTGTTGCAGCCGCATTCCCTCGTTGAACGCGCGCACGAACGCTGTTTCAGCGCGCCGCGCCGTGCTGGATTGGCCCTTGTTGGGCATCTCTTTGCGTTGTCTGCCGCTCATCGCCTGTTTTCTCTTTCGTTAGCTAAATACGGAAAGCAAAATCCGGGAGGTGATCCCGCGCTATTACGCCGCCAAAGCCTCGTGCAGCCGGCCGATCCGATTCCGCCAGTTCCATGCCGCCATAGCCTCCGCACCGGCAGCCGCCCGTCTGCGCGCTTCCTCGCGATTGGCCCAAACCTGCTCCAGCATTTCGACCATCTCGTCCACGTCGCTTTCGCCCCAGCCGTCGGTGCCCACATTGCCGAAGGTGACAGGGCCCTGCCGCATGAGCGCATAAGGAGCGCCGGTGGCGACTAGATCCTTGTGGCCGGTATTGTTGGAGACGATGGCCGGCACACCGCAGGCCATGCATTCCATGGCCACCAGATTGGTGCCGCCTTCGCAGCGGTTGGGGAAAATGCCCACATCCATTTCGCGCATCACGCGCGCCATCAGATGATTCGGGATGCTGCCAACGTCGATGAACTGGTTTTCGGGGATTCCGTTCGCTCTGATCCAGCCGGTGGTGTCCAGTTTGCCGTCCTCAAGGAAGGGCACCCGCGCGGTGCGGGGATTGCCGTTGAGTGTTACGGCAATGTTCGGCCAGGACGAATGCCATGCCGTAACCAGCACGGCCTCGGGGTGCCGCTGCGCGAAAGCGCGGAACGCCAGTACCGCCAAATCCTGCCCCTTACGATGCTCCAGCTTGCCGCCGCTAAAGACAGCAAAACGCCCCTCCATCGCGCCCGACCGGGGTGCTGGGTGGAATACGGAAGGATCGATGCCCTGAATGACGGTTTTGACGTTGGTGACACCGTTGGCGCGCAGGACCTCCTCACACCAGGTAGAGCCGGCGACAATGAGCGCAAATCTGGAGGCGGCGTTTACCGCGTCAGGCAGCACGGTGTCTTCGAAGAAGGTGGCGGCGCAGTTGATGCGGCCGGTGAAACTGGGCTCCCCCGGAGGGGCCGAACCTGTAAAGCGATTGCCGATCGAATGCAGGACGATCCCCTCGAATGGGGCATTGTTGCCGGGCTCGAACGTGCCCTTAGCCCGCAACTGGCTGGAGTTCAGCAGGGTGGGAGCCAGCGCGCGCAGAGCGAGCGGGTCCATGCCGCCGAAGCTCTCCAGATGGATGTCGGCGCCGCAATAGGCGGGCGCGCCAGCGGTTTTGGGCCAGTGACGCAGGAGGTTGACCCCATAAACGCCCCAGCCATGCAATGCCGAGAGGCCCCAGATGAACACGAGAGGATGCGTCATGGTGTTTCGGTTCCAGTGTTGGGTGGACGTTGGAAGTGGTGAAACTCTCATCTTAGGATTGATTTTAGGGCAATCGGAAGATGAGGCAATACTACCCTGATGTTTATCGTGCGAAGACCGGGGAATCATCGCAAAACTCTGTTTGGCACAGCATAGGGTGGTCGTTTATCACAGCTTAACGGCATCGGCAAGCGTGAATGGCGATGTATTTATTGTATAATGTTTGGAGTATTTATCGTCAATATTAGATAAAATTAGACTGAAATATGGAGGGCAAACAGATACCGCGTGGAGAGGCATAACGGTATTGCGCGTTGCCAATAACCGGCGCGGCACGCCTGTCCTCACCGAGGGGAGCTTTAATTATATCGGGATATATTTAGAGTGCCGCATTGAGCGTCTCGCGTTTGGCGATGGGCTCGACATGCTGGAAATCGAAGGAGCAGCCGTCACCATCGGCTGCCGGCGGGAGATCGCCGGGACGATCACCGAAAAGAAATGCACAACTTCGTAAGCACCGGGCTTGCAGAAACTATGTCATCTTCTTAATGGCAAAACTTGCAAGATACTCGTCTGGCTTGGCGGCATCGAAGGATTTGCCCATGACGCTGAATGTTTTCACCGGCGGCGGCGTCAATCCCAATTCCAGCATCCGCTGTTCCGCATCCGTGGCAAGATAGACCTGCCTCGCGATTTCCGCGTACTTGACGTCGCCTTGCAACTGGCCCCACCGCTTCATCTGCGTCATGATCCAGACGGCGAAGGACTCCCAGGGAATCGGCGCGAAGCCAATGCGGCCCGGCACGGTTTTCACATTGCCCAAACCATCGTCATAGGTGCCGGTCAGGACCTGTTCAATCACTTGCACCGGCTGATTGAGGTAAGGCGCGCGCGCGATGACTTCGGCTACCGGCTTGCGGTTCTCGGGGTTCGAGGCGAAGACGGTTGCCTCGATGATGGCCCTGAGCAGCGCTCGATAGGTCTTCGGCGCCTCCGTGATGAATTCCTGGTTGATGGCAAAGGCGCAGCAGGGATGGCCGTCCCAAATCTCGCTCGAAAGCATATGGATGAAGCCAACCCCGTCATAAACCGCGCGCTGATTTACCGGCTCGGCAACCAGGTATCCGTCTAGGCTTCCGTCGCGCAGTTTCTCCACCATTTGCGCCGGCGGAACAACAACGATTGTAACGTCCTTGTCCGGGTCTATGCCATTTTCCGCCAGATAGTAGCGCAGCAGATAGTTGTGCATGGAGTATTCGAACGGCACCGCCAGGCGGAACCCCTTCCAGGTCTTCGGATCGTGCTTGTCCTTGTGCTTCAGGGAAAGCGTGATGGCCTGACCGTTGACGCTCTCCATGGCAGGTATGGCATACCGGGCAGGCGGTGCCCCAAGCCCGAGCGTCATCGCCAGCGGCATCGGTGAAAGCATATGCGCGCCGTCATATTCCCGCTTCCCGGTCTTGTCGCGGATCACGCTCCAATTGGGTGCCTTGACAAGATCGACGGTCAACCCCTGCTTGGCATAAAGGCCGGATGGCTGGGCTATGATGAGGGGCGTGGCGCAGGTAATGGGAAGGAAACCGATCCGCAGCAGCTGCTTCTCTGGAGCACTGTCCTCGGCGAAGGCCTCCATAGCCCGGCCCAGGGGGAAAAATTGCGAAATGGCGGCCATTGCGGTCGCGCCGCCGACGGCCCGCAGGAAGGTTCGCCGCTCGTGATCCCTGGGAAAAATTGCTCGAATGACTGCGTTTTCAACGGGATAGCGGATAAGATCACCGCTGCTTGGCGGTTCCGCCGGGGTGGTCGCGGTATCGTGCGCGGCTTGCGGCCGGTGCAGACCGCAACCGCAGTTTGATCTGTGCAATGGCTTCTCGGGATCGAGGGGATTGTCAAAAATCGGCATGAACGCAACTTTCAATACATGAACGCGTGGCCCGTTCAGCGCCGCACCACAGAGACATGCCTATTTTGTAGGCGGCAAAGCATAACTAAGGCGTCCATTGCATACAAGTGCGTTTTGAATTTGAACAATAGACTGTTGCGAAAACACATGGATATCGCTGTTTTAGATTGGCGAGACGCTGCGCCCACGCAATGAGCCTGGAAAATTTGCAGTGGATTACCATGTGAATGGAATAAAATTCAAATAGAGTGAAGAGGCGGCCTGAGTGTGCCGCTCACGCCGCCGGCGGAATCGAGCCCCACACGTCGTATTCCTCCGCGTGCTCGATCTCCACGGCGACGAAATCGCCCGGCTCCACGCCGGTCTCGCCGTTGAGGAACACCGAGCCGTCGATGTCCGGCGCGTCCCAGGCCGAGCGGCCGATGGCGCCTTCCTCGTCCACCTCGTCGATCAGCACCTCGATGGTTTTGCCGACGCGGCCGGCCAGCAAAGCCTCGCTCACCTCCGCCTGCGCTTCCATGAAGCGGGCGTAACGCTCCTCCTTCACCTCTTCCGGCAGTTGCGGCTGCAATGCGCGCGAGGCTGCGCCCTCGACGTCCTCGTATTTGAAGCAGCCAACCCGCGCCAGCCGCGCCTCCTTCAGCCAGTCGAGCAGCATCTCGAAATCCTCCTCCGTCTCGCCGGGGAAGCCGACGATGAAGGTCGAGCGGATGCCGAGATCGGGGCAGGTCTGGCGCCATTTCGCGATGCGTTCCAGGGTTTTCTCCTGGTTCGCCGGGCGGCGCATGGCCTTCAGCACCGTGGGCGATGCATGCTGAAACGGGATGTCGAGATACGGGAGGATGCGCCCATCGGCCATCAGCGGCAGCACCTCGTCCACATGCGGATAGGGATAGACATAATGCAGCCGCACCCAGACGCCGAGGTCGCCCAGCGCGTCGCACAGCTCGGTGAAACGCGCCTTCAGCGGGGCGCCGTTCCAGTCGCTGTCGGCGTATTTCAGATCGACGCCGTAAGCGCTGGTGTCCTGGCTGACGACCAGCAGTTCCTTCACGCCGGCCTCCACCAGCGCCTCGGCTTCGGCCATCACATCGCCGGCCGGGCGGCTCGCCAGGTCGCCGCGCAAGGCTGGGATGATGCAGAACGAGCAGCGGTTGTTGCAGCCCTCGGAAATCTTCAAATAGGCGTAATGCGCGGGCGTCAGGCGCAGGCCGGATCGCGGCACCAGTTCCAGGTAACGGCTCGTGCGGCGGGGGCACGGCCTGCCGGACGGCCGCCATGACGGACGTCGTACTGATGCGGCCCGGTGACGGCGAGCACGTCGGGGAAGGCATCGCGTATGCGCTTGTCCTCCACGCCGAAGCAGCCGGTGACGATGACGCGGCCGTTTTCCGCCATGGCCTCGCCGATGGCGTCCAGGCTTTCGGCCTTGGCGCTGTCGAGAAAGCCGCAGGTGTTGACGACCACCACGTCGGCGCCGTCATAGCTGGGCGCGATGTCGTAGCCTTCGATGCGCAGGCGCGTGATTATCCGCTCGCTGTCCACCAGCGCCTTGGCGCAGCCGAGGCTGACGAAGCCGACTTTCGGCGCGGATTTCTTGCTGTTCGCTGGCTTTCGGGCCATTTTTTACCCGCCATATTGCTGGGATTGCCGCTCCCAGGCGGAGCGCTCCAAGACATGTCTCAGTACGGGAACTTTCCGCCGCATCAGCCCGGAATACCCCATGGCCCGCTCCGTGAAGCGCGAGCCGAGCTTTCTAATAATGTGCTGTGAGGCGCGATTGCCAAGCCGGCATGTCATGTGAATACGTTCAATGCCGGGCGCCGCAAAGGTGCGGGCAATAATGGCGCGGCACGCTTCGAACGTATACCCTTTGTTGCGGTACGGCCGCCCGGTCCAATAACCGAGGATGACATAACCGTCCCGCTCGAAGATGCGAACGAGCCCCATCAGAATGCGCGGGTTGCCTCCGGGCGCAATCCAATAGTCGCCGGGGCAATCTCCCGCGGACGGGAACCGTGCCAGGGAAAGAAGCCGCTGCACATCGCGCCTGGTATAGGGGCGCCAGGAAATCAGCCGATCGCTGGTCAGCCGGGCAATCGCTGCCGCATCGCGCTCTTCAACGCGGCGCAGCACAAGCCGTTTCGAAACGATGGTGTCTGGCGCCGGCATGGTCAAACCTCCCGGCGCCGTCCGCTCACGCCTCGCTGGGCTCCACCGGAGACACGGACACATAAGCCCGCCCGTTGCCCTTTTCCTTGAACGTCACCACGCCTTCGCGCTTGGCGAAGATGGTGTGATCCGTTCCCATGCCGACGCCGTCGCCCGGATGCCAGGTGGTGCCGCGCTGGCGGATGATGATGTTGCCGGGGATGACGTGCTGCCCGCCCGACTTTTTGACACCGAGGCGCCTGCCTGCGGAGTCGCGGCCGTTACGTGACGAACCGCCTGCTTTCTTAGTTGCCATAGAGAGGTGTCCTTATTACTCGCCGGTCTTCTTCGCGGGTTTCTTGGCGGCCTTCGGCTTGTCAGCCGTGTCAGCGGCCTTCTCAGCCTTCGGCTTGGCCGCTTTCGGCTTCTCGGTAGCGGCCGGCTCTTCAGCGGCGGGCGCCTTCTTGGCCTTGGCGGGTTTCGCCGCAGCCGGAGCGTCAGCCTTAGGCTCGGCCTTCACAACAGTCGGAGCCTGCTTGGCCTTCTGGTTATCGGCCAGAATCTCAAGAATGCGCACCGAGGTCAGATACTGGCGGTGGCCATTGCGGCGCCGGTAATTCTGACGGCGGCGCTTCTTGAAAATGATGATTTTATCGCCGCGGTGCTGGTCCACAATTTCCGCGGAAACGTGCGCACCATCGACGGCCGGCGTACCGACCTTGAGTTCTCCATCGGTGCCGAGCATCAGCACCTCGCCGAACGCCACAATATCTCCCGCCTTGCCTGGCAGTTTCTCGATTTCGAGAACGTCGCCGGTCGCGACGCGATATTGTTTGCCGCCCGTTCGTATGACAGCATACATGGGTCAAATCCTTTATGTTTTCACTGCGGCCTTCGGCGCTGCGAATTCGCAGACTTTGATGGCATTTGCCGGAATTTTGCCTAGGCCAGCGCACTTTGACCGGCAAGTGACATGAGTCACGCCGGCGCGCCCATTTATAGGCGTGCAGAAACGTCTGTCAACGCCCGGATTGCGTCTTTATGGCATGATCGCGCCAGGCACGTTCCTGCGGCGATTGGTTATGAACAGTGGCAACTTTACACCCATTGTCCGTTTGTTCCATTTTCTAACCATGTTATCATGCCGCCGTAAAATGCGGGGCGTGGACGGGAAGTAAGTGGCGAACGAGTTTCATCTTGAGAAGCTGACCGAAAACGTCAAGTCGTGGAACCAATGGCGGGAGGCCAATCCCGATGTGATTCCCGATCTGCGCTACGCCGAATTCACGCTGGGTCAGAAGCAATTCGGGCTCATCAATGGCGGCCCGGTCAACCTCAACTCCGCCCTGCTGTTCAAGGCGGATCTGAAGCACGCCACTCTGGTCGAGGCCGATCTATCCGACGCCGAACTGGTCGAGGCGGATCTCGCCAGCGCCAGCCTGAATTTCGCCGATTTGCGCCGGGCCAACCTGACGGACGCGATCCTTACCGGCGCCGATCTTTCGGGCGTCAAGCTGGACGAAGCCGTCATTATCGGCGCTGACTTGTCGGCTGCGCGCAATCTAACGCAGGAACAGCTTGAGGTGGCGGTGGGCGACGCCGCCACGCTGCTTCCCGGCGGCTTGGTTGCGCCCGAAACCTGGCGGATGGTCACGTATCAGTCCGGCGATGATTTCGGTGAGAATTGGGATGCCGGGGACCACGCGGACCTGTTCATTTCCGCTGACGAAGACGTGGATCTCTACGCCGTCCTGGGCGTCAGCCGTGGCGAGACCACGCAAAACATCCGCGCCGTTTACCGCGTCAAGGCGAAGGCCGCGCACCCGGATCTCAACCCGGACCATCCCGGCGCCGTCAAGGAATTCCATCGCCTGACGCAGGCCTACGCCATCCTGCGCGATGCGAAACGCCGCAAACGTTACGACAAGGGCGAAATCGGCCCCGATGGCGAGGAGACCGCCGCTTACCTTTATGCGCAGCGTCACGCCGCTCTGGTGAGGCAGTTGTGGCGGTACGCGGCCATCGGCCTGGTGGCGACGGTACTGGTTGGCGCCGGCATTACCGTCATGCTGGCGCATCTGCTCCAGCAGGCTGGCAAAACGCCGGTTGCATCTCAGCCGGGCATCGAGCGCCCCGCGGAAATCGCGAAAGAGAGCGGCACCCTGTCTCAGCCGGCCCCGGCGCTGCCCGCACCGGAACCGGAGCAGGCCGTTGCTGAACCGCCACCGGTTGCGCAGAGCCAGACTGCCGATGCACCGCCGGCGCCCGCGCACGAGGAAACGCCTCCGCCAGCCTCTGACGCAGCGGCGAGTCCGCCTGCCGCGCAGGAACCTCCGGCTCAGAACGCGGCGGCTGAACCCGAGCCCCGCGCGGAGACGGCAACCGCCAGTACCCCGGAACCGAAGAGTGACGAACCTGCCGCAGGCGCGCCCGAAGTCCCCGCACCGCCGCCAGCCGCCGCCCAAGCGGCAACACCGGAACCGGAAAAGGCGGCTGAGCCTGAAGACGATACACCGCGTGCACTTCCAGAGCCGGTGCCTGCTGCCTCGCCGGGCAACTCGTCGGAAACCGGAACTAAGCCGGGCGAGCAGCATGCGGCTCGACAGCCTGAGACGCAGCCCCAATCACCCGCGCCAGAGAAAAAAGCCGCGGCCCCGGAAAACGCCGGCGAGCCGCGAAATTTTGTCTGCCCTCCCAATGCAGCGGCGGTGAAAAAACTTCCCCGGTCTCAGCGCGCGCTGATTGCTTCCAAATGCCCGCCAAAAGCGGCGCCTGATGCGGCCCCCAGCGCCGCAGCGCAGAGCGACACGCCGGCCCCCAAAGCGGATCACGCGGAGACGCCCGCGCCGGCCCAAAGCGAGCCTCCCAAACCGGCGCAGCCGCAACCGGGAGCGAATTCCGTTTCCGATATCATGACCGGCGGTATCTGAATTCAGGCTGGTAAAAGTTCCCATCCGTCACGGCCGCCTCGTATGCGCATACAACGCAACAACCCCCGCCTTGCGGGCGAGGGTTGAATAATTGGCTGCCAGCCGGTGAACTCAGTTGAGCTTCCAGGTCAGCCCGGCTTGCCCCGAAACCACGCTGACATCGCTGTTCAAATCGCCCCGGACGGCGATGAAGCCTTGAAGCGAATGGCCCATCTCCAGATCGACGCCGCCACGGCCGAAAAACGTGGTGTCATCGTCGGTAAACGCGAACTTGTAGCCCTCAACCTTGATTTCGTTGGTGTTGAAAAAGCGCTGCGTCACGCCGCCCTGAATGAACGGCCGCCACGTCTGGTTCTGATCCGGGATCACAGTGAACAGTTTGGCCGCGATGGTGCCGTCCAGATCCGCCACGCGCGAGTCCGTATACGAGAAGCTCATGTGATCCACGAAGTTATCCGTGACCGAGTTGGCGTAGTTCAGCTTGGCGCTCAGATCGAGCTTGGTATTGCCCGAAACCGGAACCAGCAGACCGGCGGTCACGGCGGACGAGAACCCCGATGTGTCGATCTTGTGGCCCGTGTCGAGCAACTGCCCCACGGCATCGGCGGTCCCGAAGCTGCCCAGCACGACGCCGGACACATAAACGCGGCCGGACGACGCCATGGCAAAACCGCCGGCTGACCAGTTATCCGCCTTCAGCTTGCTGGCCAGACCGAGGATATCGCTGGTTTTAATGTCGATGTCCGAGTGCGTGTAATTGCCGAACACGCCCATCGCAACCTTGCCCTTGGGCAGCCCGAACAGGCCGGACGCATCCCAGCGCACCGCCGGCGTGAAGCCGTAGCTTGTGGCGTCGAAGCCGGGAGCCCTGCCGTCCGCGAATTTGGAGTCGATGCCGAAGCCATCATGCTGGGTTCTGGAAACGCCCGAGATCATGAACGGTGTGGTGGTGGCAAGAACGCCGCTGGAGCCGGGGCCGAAGGACACAAGCTGATCCATCAGATTGCTGTTGCCGCTGTTGATGACGCCCGAAAGGGCCTGCGGAACAACCGCCTTGTGCTGAACGGCATAACGATCAAGAGGGGGCCGGTCTTTCTGCGTGTCAGTATTTATCTCTACGATGTCCGGCGCGGCTGCGGTTGTCTGCGCGAACGCGGCACTGGAACCGGCGGCAAGCATCGCCGCCATTGCCGCTGAAAGCCGCAACGTTTTAAATGCCGGAAAATTCAGGAAACGATGTTCGTAAGCCGCCATGTACCGCTCTGCAATATTTCGCGCGCACACGATGTGCGTGCAAGTTTATACAAATTCGCGCTTCGACTTTGGGTATTCGGTGGCGGCCTGTCCAGCAATCCTGGGGTGAAGGTCATTCCAGTCTCAACCGGACGAAATTGCGGCGGTCTTTTTTGCGTCACGCCAATAAGCGCCCGCAATGTTATGATGTTCAACATATTTTAGCGCCCAACCGCTGAATATGTCATTGTTGCACAAAAGACATGTGCCGGATTTTTCAGGATTGCCGCCGCGCGCGAAACTACGCCGCGGCAAAAACCTCCGCGTGCGTTTGCCCCGTCTCCAGATACTCCGCAACCAGCGCCGCCATGGCCGGCGCGGTCAGGAAACCGTGGCGATAGGCGCCGTTCACACGGATGATCCGGCCCTGCGGAATGATCTTCGGCTGGTTGTCCGGGAACGCCGGGCGTATACCGGCTGAAAATTCCAGGATGCGCGCTTCGCCCATGGCGGGATTGAGCGCGTAGACGGCGCCCAGCAGTTCGAGCGCCGAGCGCAGCCTGACCGGCCCGGCGTCTTCGGCCTCGATGGTGGTGGCACCGGCCATGAAGGTGCCATCGCCCCAGGGCACCACGTAGAGCGGAAAGCGCGGATGCAGCAGGCGGACAGGGCGGGAAAGCGTCACGTTGTCAGCCTGCAACACCGCCATCTCGCCCCGCACACCGCGCAAATCCGGCAATTGATCGCGCGCGGCGATGCCCCGGCAATCAATGACCGCCTCGCCCGCCGCCGCCGCCAGATGCAGAGGTTCCGGCACGGGCTGGCCGAAATGCAACGCGGCCCCCAGGCGGCGCAGCTCGCCGGCGAGGAAGGCAAGCGCCTGCCTCGGCACGACATGCGCTTCATCGGCATAATAAAGACCGCGCGCGAACCGGCCGGCCAGCTCCGGCTCCAGCGCCGCGACGCCGCCGGCATCTATCGCCTGATGGCCGCCGGTCATGCGGCCGAACCAGCTCAACTCGCCATCGTCGCGCGCTGCCGCGACCACCAGCGTGCCGCGCGCCACGACGCCGGGATACGCCTCGCGCCACATTTTGAGGCTCGTCAGCCCCAGTTCGCGCACGATGGGCGGCGCGGCCTCCGACTCGCAATAGGGCGCGAGCATTGCCCCGGCGAAACGGCTGGCGGCGCCGGTTTCCGCTTCGGGCATGGCCTCGCGCAGCGTCACGGCATGGCCGCGCCTTGCCAGCTCGAATGCCTGCCACAGTCCGTAGACGCCAGCGCCGACGACGGTCACGGTGAGTTTTGCCATGGGGCGCTGTCCTTCTCACTATAATGGCGCACACCGCGCGATGGCTGGCGGCGGCGTCGAAATCCTATGCCGCCGATAAAACCCCGGCGCGGGCGGAATGGCAATGCCTTGACGCAAAAGGTGGCGGCACGCCTCCGGCGCTTTATGGACGAGAGCGACACGGCGTCGCGGATGCATGCAGCCCGGCCGGCCCCATCAAATCCGCTGGAGAATGATCCGAAGCTTGGAAATTGAGGCATTTTCCGTCGCGCAACACGCATACACCGGCCCGAACGTCTCCCGATTTCCGCCCCATAACTGCATACACGCGGGTGAGATTTCCATCCTGGACGCCCCTGGCCGCAACTTCGCACAAGCGAAACGCCGGAATTTTCGTTAATGTGCCAATACCACTAGGGGTTCGATCATGCCGCATGCACCATATCTGCCAGGATTTTTCACCGCCGCCGCCAGCGTGCTGCCGGTCAAGCCGCTGGCGTTTCTCCTGTCCCGCCTGGCTGCCACCGTCGCCGAAGGCCGCCCCGGCCTCGCTGACCGGCTCGGCACCTACGCCGGGAAAACCATCGCGGTGACGCCGGCCGATCTGGATCTGGTGTTCCTGGTGACGTTTCAATCCGGCCAGCCGCTGTCGAGGTCGTCCGCACGCACGAATTCTGGCGCAGCGACGCGCGTGTCAGCGGCCCGCTCTTGGCGCTGATCGACCTCGCCGAAGGCCGCATGGACGCGGACGCGCTGTTTTTCTCGCGCGAAATCACCATCGAAGGCGATATGGAGGCCGTGCTGGCGCTGCGCAATGCGCTCGACGCCGAGGGGCTCGACCTGATGGCGGAGGCGTTCCGGCCGTTCGGTCCGCTGGCCGGCGGTATGAGCCGCGTGGGGCGCAACGCTCTCCAGCTCTTCCGCGACCGGCTGAAGCCCCACCCGCAGGACCCGTCAGCGTGACCGCAACGCCCAAGCCGCTCGAACTCGTCTGCCCCGCCGGCACGCCCGCCGCGCTGCAAGCCGCCGTGGATGCCGGCGCCGATGCCGTCTATTGCGGCTTCCGTGACGAAACCAACGCCCGCAACTTTCCCGGCCTCAACTTCAACAGCCAGGAACTGCAACAGGGCATCCGCTATGCCCATGAGCGCCGCGCGCGGGTGCTGGTGGCGATCAACACCTTTGCGCGCGCCGGTTCGTCCGCGCTCTGGCACCGGGCGATTGACGATGCGGCGGCATCCGGCGCCGATGCTGTGATTCTCTGCGATATCGGGCTGCTGGACTATGCGGTGCAGCGCCATCCCGGTCTCAGACTGCATCTATCGGTGCAGGCCGCCGCCTCCACGCCGGAGGCCATCGGTTTCTACGTGCGCGAATTCGGCGTGCGCCGCGTGGTGCTGCCGCGCGTGCTGACGGTGACGGAAATCGCTGCGCTTGGCGCCAAGATTGAGTGCGAGACCGAGGTTTTCGTATTCGGCGGCCTGTGCGTGATGACGGAGGGCCGCTGTTCGCTCTCCTCCTACGCCACCGGCAAATCGCCGAACATGCAGGGCGTCTGCTCGCCGCCGAGCCACATCGCCTATCAGGAGACGGGCGGCGAACTGGTGTCCCGGCTCGGCGGCTTCACCATCAACCGCATCGGCAAGGGCCAGCCGGCGGCCTATCCCACGCTGTGCAAGGGGCGCTTCGTGACCTCGAAGCTCACCGGCCACATATTCGAAGATCCCGTCAGCCTCAACGCGGCGGCATTGCTGCCCGCGCTCGCCAAGGCCGGCGTCACCGCCATCAAGATCGAGGGGCGCCAGCGCGGCCGTGCCTATATCGAATCCGTGGTGCGCACATTCCGCAGCGCCGTGGATGCGCTGGCCGCCGGACAGCCGGTCGATGCGAACCGGCTCATGGCGCTGTCCGAGGGACAGGCGGGAACCCAGGGCGCGTACAACAAAACTTGGCGCTAAGTGTCCGTCCGGGAACTTTGTTTGGCTTTTCAAAGTCATACGGTGAGCCGGATGGCAGGCGCAGCTTCCCTCAGACAATGCTGGGCGCATTTTCGAGGAGCTGCGGGCGCACCAGACGGCCGCCGGATGGCGTTGAAAAGACGAAGAAAGTTTCTGGACGGACACTAAGACCTTGCTCAGAAATAACCGCACCATCTGGCTTGTCCTTTTGCCCGGCCGCTGCGTTCTCGGAAAGGGTTACATACTTGGTGTATGCGCCCCTTTACCCGCGCCTTGCGGACGGGCAAAAATCCGGCGCCATCTGGCGCAGTTATCTCTGAGCAAGGTCTGAAGCTGCAATGACGGAGGCAAACATTTCCCGCATGCCGATGACGCTAACCCTGGGGCCGCTGCTGTTCAACTGGGCGCCTGACCGCTGGCGCGACTTCTACGCGCGGATCGCCGACGAAGCCCCCGTGGATTTCGTCTGCATCGGCGAGGTGGTGTGCTCCAAGCGCGCGCCGTTTTACGCGGACCTGATGGAGGATGCCGTCACCCGGCTCGAACGCGCGGGCAAGACGGTGATCTTCTCCACGCTCATCCTGCCAACGCTCGACCGCGAGCGGCGGCAGATCGCCGAACTGGCGGAAACCGCCGGGCTGCTGGTGGAGGCCAACGACGTTTCCGCGCTGGCGCATCTGTCGGGCCGGCCGCACGCCATCGGCCCCTACGTCAACGTATACAACGAAGCGGCGCTGGCCTTTCTCGCCCGCAAAGGCGCGACGAGGATATGCCTGCCGCCGGAACTGCCGCTCACGTCGATCCAGGCCATCATCGCCGGCCTGCCGCAACCGGTGGCGGTGGAGGTATTCGCCTTTGGCCGCGCGCCGCTGGCCATCGCCGCCCGCTGCTATCACGCCCGGATTCACGGTCTCGCCAAGGATAGCTGCCAGTTCGTCTGCGCCGAAGACCCGGACGGCCTCGACGCCGATACGCTCGACGGCGAGGCGTTCCTGTCGGTCAACGGCGTGCAGACGCTGTCGCGCACCTATGTGAGCGCGGTCAACGAGGCCGCGAAGCTCGCGCAGGCCGGCGTATCGGGGCTGCGTCTGTCGCCTCAGACGGTGGACATGGCGGCCGTGGCGCGCCAGTTCCGCGATGTGCTCGACGGGCGTCGCGAGCCCCAGGCCGCCGGCGAAGCGCTTCAGGCGCTCGCTCCCGGCATTGCGTTTTCGAACGGCTTTCTGCACGGCATCGAGGGTGTGAAATTCGCCAGGGGGTGAGCGAGCCTACACGCCCCGCCACGCCTCGGGCGCGGGATACATCCGCTGGTATTTGCCAATCCCCGCCGGTTCTTGCTTGCCGGCTCCGGCGCCTTCAGCAAGATTGCGCGGCAGACATCCCCCGCGAGGCCCCCCATGCCAAATGCCGCCGAGTTGCTCCTGCCAGCGGGATCGCTGGAAAAATTGAAGGTCGCGATCCTGTACGGGGCGGACGCCGTCTACATGGGGACGCCCGATCTCTCGCTTGCGCACGCGGTCGGACCTGACGCTTGAGCAAGTCCTCGAAGGCGTCGCCTTTGCACACGCGCATGGCAAGCGTGCGTATCTGACGCTGAACCTGTTTTCCCACAACCGCGATATCGAGAAGCTGCCCGAGTATGTCGAGACCATCCGCAAGGTCCGCCCCGACGGCGTGATCGTTGCCGATCCGGGCGTGTTTCAGTTCGTGAAGGCCGCCGCGCCCGAGCTGGCGATCCACATTTCCACGCAGGCGAATGTGTGCTCGTGGCTTTCCGTGCAATTCTGGCAAGCCCTCGGCGCGGACCTTGTGGTCCTCGCCCGCGAAGTCTCCTTCGATGAGCTGAAGGAAATCCGTAGCCGATGCCCGGACATCCGCCTCGAAGCCTTCATTCACGGCGCGATGTGCATGACCTATTCGGGGCGCTGCCTGCTGTCGAACTACATGGCGGAGCGCGGCGCCAACCAGGGCAACTGCGCCAACTCCTGCCGCTGGAATTACAAGGTCAAGGTGCGCCTGAAAGACGGCACGCTGCAAGAGCTGGAGCTGAACGAAGAGACCAGCGAACTGTTCGATTTTCTCATCGAGGAAGAGAACCGGCCCGGAGAGCTGATGCCTTTGGAGGAGGACGGGCGCGGCTCGTATATTCTGAACGCCAAGGATTTATGCCTGATGCCGCGGCTGAACGAGTATCTGGCTCTGGGCATCGATTCTCTCAAAATCGAAGGGCGCAACCGCAGCGCCTATTACGTCGCAGTCACGGCGCACGCCTACCGCATGGCCATCGACGATTGGCGCGCCAGCCCGCCGGACTGGCGGCCCGACGCCTATATGCGCGAACTCGCCACCATCCCGAACAAGGGCTACTCGCTCGGATTTCACAGCGGCCAGCTCAGCCACCACGCGCACAATTTCGAAGACACGCAGACCCTCGCCGCCTGGGAATATGCGGGCATCATCGTGGAAGTCACCGGGGACGCCTTTTTGCTCGCCGTGAAGAACCGGCTGGAAATGGGCGACGTGCTGGAGTTCGTGCCGCACACTGCCCGCGAGCCGCTGCTGCTGCGCATATACGAGTTCGAGGACATCCGGCACGGGCGCACAACGGCGGCCAAGGGCATCAACGCCGGGCCGCAGCCGGTCATCCGCATCCCGTTCGCATGGTTCCACGAGGAAGGCGATGCCGGGCGATTGCGGAGCGAATTTCCGGCATACACCGTCGTGCGCCGGGAAAAGGCCCTCACGGCAGACGCCTGGGCGCGTCTCGCCCTCGACCGCGCCGCGCGAGGCGTTGAGCTCGGCGAGGCTGCGGAAAGTGCCTACCAGGACAAGCGGCAGGAACTGATCGGGGCGATTACCGCGAAAAACGAGGGCGTCACCTTCCGCACGCCGCGCCTGGGCGTTGAGGGCTGCTGCGGGCGCGGCTGCAACGGCTGCCTGCATTTTTGGAACGATAGCCGGTACGCGCGCGCCCGCGAGCTGCTCAGGTCCAAAAAGCAGGGTACGCTGCTTTCGAGTGACGAAGCGCGGGCTGTTGACGCCGCGCCGGCTGAGCTTCCGGTATGACGGGCCTCCATATCAACGTCCGCCAATCCCGGCAAAATCACACCTTCTTGACGAACTCCGATTTCAGACTCATCGCCCCAATGCCGTCGATTTTACAATCAATGTCGTGATCGCTGTCCACGAGGCGGATGTTCTTTAACTCTGGTCCCCATTTTAACGACGTTGGAGGAGCCTTTCAATTTCAAGTCCTTGATGACTGTGACTGTATCGCCGTCCTGCAATGTATTTCCCGCTGAATCGCGGTAAATCTTGCTGCCGCCGTCATCGCCCGCAGCGGCGGCGTGCGCATCCCACTCATGGGCACACTCCGGGCAAACGCAAAGGCTGCCGTCCTCGTAGGTAAATTCACAGTTGCATTTGGGGCATGGCGGCAGCGTGCTCATGAAATCGTCCTTGCGATACGTGCGGGATAGGTGTCTCAGCGCGACCTCTCGCGCTATAGCATATTCAGCAAGAACGCGAACCGCTTTTTGGGCCTCGCGCAGACGCCGCGCGGGATCACAAAAGCGCAAGCGCGCCAATCAACGCCGCCTCAAGGTTAGGTATAAGGCCAAGCATACTGCATACACGCACCAGTCCAGACTAGAAATGTATAGCACAAGTCATGCCGGAATGTCAATATTCGAAGTTTTGTTAATAAAGTATCTACAAGCCGGCTGTCTCGTCATCTTCCGCCGTCTTGCCGCGCTCGGGGAATAGACTTCTGCCCCCGCCCGCCACGCCATGGAGCACGTTCCATACGAGCGCGCCACACGGACGCACCCCATTCCGGTCAAAGATCGGCCGCCGCGCGGCCAAGATGATGTGCGAAAGGACACCATTTATTGATTTTGTGCGCGTGGAGTTATGTTGGGTATGCGATTTATTTCAACGGCCGTGAGAGCCGCGTTTTTTGCCGTAATGCTGCTGAGCGCGAGCCTGGTCCAGGCGCAGGGCACGGCCGAACCCTGGCTCGGCGTGACGCTGAGCAGGCTGACCGCGGACGACGCGGCCACTACCGGCTTGACGAAGGGAGGGGCCAAGGTGGACGCCGTTCTCGAACGCTCGCCCGCCAGGAAGGCTGGCCTCCAGCCGGGTGACATCATCGCCGGTATCGACGGGGTAAACGTGCCCAGCCCGCGCGTGCTGATGATGGTTGCGGCCCGCAAGCAGCCGGGAATGACGGTGACGCTCTCCGTATTCCGGCGCGGCAGAATCACGGCGATGCCTTTGAGGCTGGAGCCGGCGCCGCCCCCCGGTACACTGAACCAAGCCCAGCCCGCGCCCACGCTCAATACGCTGAACCGCGCGCAGCCCGCGCGTCCGCAGCCTCAGGCGCGGACGCGGAACTCAGCCGCAGCCTCAGGCCCAGCCCGCACATCCGCAGCCTCAGGCGCGGACGCAGGGAACCGGCAAAGCCTCTCTCGGCGTGCGCGTGAGTGATGTAACGGCACAGGACGCGGCGGCAATGGGCTGGCCGATGGCCGCCGGTGTGAAGGTAACGGCCATCACGGAACGGCAGCCCGCAGGGGCAGCGGGACTTATGCCCGGCGACGTCATCATTCTGATCGACAAACATCCTGTGCAGAACCAGCGCACGTTCCTGGCCAGCATTGCCAGCAGACAGCCGGGAACGGCGGTGAAGCTTTCGGTGTTTCGCGGCGGCCGGATGACGGATGTTACCGCGACGCTGCTGGGGCAGGGAAACCCTGATTCGGCTGCGGCGGAAAAGCGGCCTGAACCCGATGAACGGGCGCTGGCGCAGAAAGCACAGCCTTCCAATCCCCCTGCACAAGCCCCCGGCAAACAGCCGGGCGCTGCGCCCCAAGGCCGGAATGATCCCGCCGGAGAGGGACCGGATCTCAAGAAAGCCATGGAACAGGCCAAGCAATTCCTGGGCGAGGGCGGCACCTCCAAACTCGGAGCGATGATGGAGCAGATGCAGGAAGGGCTCGGAGATTCGATGGGCAAAGACAGCCCGATGGCCCTCCAAATGAACCTCGCCCGTGCAGGCATGCATTTGATAGAGGGCCGTGAAGGTGAGGGCGAGGCGCTGCTCAAGCGCGGCATCGAGGCAGCCGAACGGCACGGCAAAGATGCTCCCATCCTGATGGAGCATCTCAGCATGCTGGCAAACTTCTATATGATGCAAAAACGCCTCAAGGAGGCGGAACCGATCCTCCTGCGCGTCCTGCAAACCAGAGAGCGCCTGACGGGCAAGGACTCACGGGAAACGCACCTGCCGATGCATTCACTCGCGACCATTCGCGTTGAACAAAAACGCTACGCCGAGGCGGAGCAGTTCTTCCTGCGTATCGCGGCTGCCAGAGAGCGCCAGTTGGGCGCGGATGCCCAGATGACACTCGAAGCGCTCCTCGATCTGGTGTTTATCTACGGCGTGCAGTCGCGCTTTCAGGAGGCCGGACAGATCCTTATGCGCGTCGAGGCGGCGTCGCCCGCCCTGGGCAAGGAATCTGGCTGGCAGGCCGTGATCAATGGCAAAAAGGGGGAACTCTATTTCATGCAGGGCCGCTATGCCGAAGCGGAACCCCTGATGGCCTCCACTGTGGAATTGGTCACCCTGTTCGCCTCCGGTCATTCCTTCCATGGAACGACGCTCGCGTGGGTAGCGGCGGCGCAGATGGGGCAGGGGAACTGGAGCAAGGCCACGGCGACGCTGCGGGAGAGCACCGGCATGCTGTCGCGGCATGCGCTGCGCGGCGCGCGGACGTCCAGCAAAACGCAGGCGGGCGGCACGGAGCAGACGGGTCCGCTGTTCGGTCCGGGGCATGGGCTTCCGGTCTCCACGCCGTTCATTGCCCAGGTCAAATCCCTGCACCGCCTGGTTCCGGCCGGCCAGCGGCCCGCCGATGCGCTCACGCATGAATCGTTCGAGATGGCGCAGTGGGCTTCGAGTTCCGGCGCGGCGCAGTCCGTGGCGCAGATGGCGGCGCGCGGTTCGGCCGGCAATCCGGCGCTGGCGGCGCTGGTGCGCGAACGCCAGGATCTGGTGATCGAATGGCAGAAGCTGGACGACGCGCGGACCGAGGCGCTCGGCAAGCAGCAGGACAAGGGAAATGCCGGGCGGGAGAACGCCGCCCGCCTCGCCGCCATCGACACCCGCCTTGCGGCGATGGGCAAGCGCCTGGAGGCGGAATTCCCGGACTATGCCGCCCTCACCAGCCCCGCGCCGTCCACGATCGCCGATGTGCAGGCGCAACTCAGTGACGGCGAGGCCCTGGTGCTGTTTCTCGACACGCCGGACAGCAAGCTGATGCCGGAGGAGACGTTCGTCTGGACGGTGACGAAAACGGACGTGCGCTGGGTGCGCACCGGCTTGGGGACAGCCGCGCTTGGCCGGGAGGTGCAGGCCCTGCGCTGCGGCCTCGACGCCGATGCGTGGACGGGTGCGCACTGCGCGGAGCTGACGGACCGGGCCTATACGGAGGCAGACCGCCGCAATGGCAAGCCTCTGCCCTTCGACCACCAGCGCGCGCACAGCCTATACAAGGCGCTGTTCGGCGAGGTGGAAGACCTCATCAAGGGCAAACACCTGCTGCTGGTGGCGCCGGGACCGCTGGCGCAACTGCCGTTTCATGTGCTGGTGACGGCGCCGCCCGCGAGCGGCGATCACCGCGCCGCCGCGTGGCTCGCCCGTACCAACGCGCTGACCACGCTGCCTGCTGTCACGTCGCTGAAGGCGCTGCGCCGCGCCGCCCGCCCCGGCACGGCGACCAAGCCGTTGATTGCTTTCGGCAATCCGCTGCTCGATGGCAATCAGGCGGACCCGAATACCGGCGCGTATTACCAGGAACTCGCCGCCGCCGCCCGCGCCCGGCAGAGCTGTGCCGCCGCACCACAGCAGGTCGCCGCGCTTGCCGGACGAGGCAGCGCCGTGCCCGCTATGGCTGTGCGGGGCGGACTGGCGCAGGTGTCCCTGATCCGGCAGCAGACGCCGTTGCCCGAGACTGCCGACGAAATCTGCGCCGTCGCGCGCAGCCTGAAAGCCGATGCCGCCGATATCCACCTCGGCGCAGGGGCCACGGAAACCCAGGTGAAACGCTTGAGCGCCAGCGGCCAGCTCGCGAAATACAGCGTCGTGCATTTTGCCACCCACGGCGCGCTGGCCGGCGAAGTGAATGGCGCCAGCGAGCCCGGCTTGCTGCTGACGCCGCCCGCCTCGGCCACGCCGGACGACGACGGCTATCTCTCCGCGTCCGAGATCGCCGCGCTCAAGCTCGACGCAAACTGGGTGATCCTTTCGGCCTGCAATACCGCCGGGGGCGAGGCGCAGAACTCGCAGGCTCTGTCCGGCCTGACCCGCGCCTTCATTTACGCCCAGGCCCGCGCGCTGCTGGTGTCGCATTGGGCGGTGGACTCCGGCGCCACGGTGAAGCTCGTCACCACCGCCATCGCCGAGATGACCGGCGACCGCACAGCCGGGCGCGCCGAAGCGCTGCGGCGGGCCATGCTGGCGGTGATAGACAAGGGCGCGCCGCACGAAGCGCACCCTGCGTATTGGGCGCCGTTCATCGTGGTGGGCGAAGGGGCGCGCTAACACGGCACCGGCGTCTTGCCGCGCGAAACGGTTCAAGCGTCCTGTCCGCCCTCGGGCGCAGGACGTATTCGCGCCGTTTGCCCCAGTTCGATTTTCAATGCCGCCCCGGCCAATTCCCGCGTGTCAACCGTCGCGTTTTCCGCTTATGATCGGCTGAACTGTGCCGGGGGCGTCCATGTTGTCCTTATTCCGCACCTCACCGCGTCTTTTTGTCGTCCTCAGCCTCGTGCTGGTGACGATGATGGTCGTTGGGACGGGCCTTGTCCTCTCGCGCTTCTTCCGCCAGGAAATCATCGGCCGTGAAGGCAAGATTATTTCCGACATGGCGCACGCGCTGGCGTCCCGTGACGTTATTTTCGGCGACTTCAGCGAGTTTTCAACCGCCTCCGCCAAGGACCACTTCGACCGCAGCTTTGGCGTCCTGAATGAGCTGGGAGATGTTCTGCGGATCAAGGTCTACGATCTCCGGGGGGTGATTATCTGGTCTGACGACACCTCCATCATCGGCACCACGGGGCACCTTTCCGATAACATCCGGCGGGCCGCGGTTGGCCATAACACCGGTATCTTCTATGAGGAGACCAGCCAGGACCATCTGGAGCCGCAGGACCCGTTGCCGCCGGTGGTCGAGTTCGTCGTCCCCATTTCCGTCCATAAAACCGCCGCTTCCGAGCCTGAGGTGGTGGGAGTGATGGAGCTTTACCGCTCCTCCGACACACTGAACGCCTCCATCACCCGCGGCGTGCAACTCGTTTGGATGGTCACGGCCGGCGGCGGCACTGTGTTGTTCGGAGCACTCTTCGCGCTCTTCCGCTCGGTCTGGCGGGGACGCGAGGACGCGGAGAGCCGCCTGATGCAGCTCAGCGGAGAACACCAGCGCATCATTCATCTTGAGAAACTGTCGGCGACGGGCGCGATGGTGGGCGAGATCGCGCACCAGATCAACAATCCCCTCGTGGGCGTGATCAATCTGGCGCAGCTCGCCGAACGCGAGGCCGGGAACTCCCCGCGCACGCGCGTGCTGCTGGAGGAGATCAGACGCGCGGGCGAACATTGCAGCGATTTCGTCAAGCGCATGCTGGCTTTCACCAAAGCGGCGCGCTGCGAACTTCAGCCGGTTTCGCTCGTTGCCCTGGTGGGGGATACCGTATCGCTGTTTGAGGACAGTTCGCCCTCTCATCCCAATATCAAAATGCGGCTGCCGGAGGGGAATGCCATCATTCAGGCCGACCCGGTCCTTGTGCGCCATGCGCTGTTCAATCTGCTGAGCAACGCCTTTCAGGCTTCGCCGGATTCGATCATCGAGGTGGAACTGTCGGCCAGAAACAATGCCACGGGCACCCGCAACGGCTGGCTTATCGAAGTCCTCGACCACGGTCCCGGCATCCCGGCAGCGGACCGGAAACGGGTGTTCACGCCGTTTTATACGACGAAGGCGGGGGGCACGGGCCTCGGCCTTTCCGTCGTAGAACACATAGTGATGCAGCACGGAGGGGACATCGCTATTCTGGATACGCCCGGCGGGGGGGCGCGCTTCTCGATGTGGTTTCCAGAGAATGCGGATGCGGGGGCGGGGGGATGAAGGCTACGAAAATTCTGGTCGCGGACGACGATCCGTTTACCCGGCGTCTGTTCGATGCGCTACTGAAAGGCAAGGGCCTTTCTCCCACCATCGCGACAACGGCGGCCGAGGCGCGGAGCCGGTTCAACGAAGCGTCCTTCAATCTGGTAATCATGGACCAGCGTCTACCCGACGGGAATGGCCTCGATATCCTGAAGGAAATGCGCAGCGTGCAGCCGCGCCTGATCGCCATTCTGATCACGGGCTTTGCCGATGTGCGCGACGCGATGCGGGCGGTGCGCGAGGGGCTTTTCGACTATCTGACCAAGCCGTTCGAAAATCTGGAGGAACTTGAAGCCGTCATCGACCGGGCGCTGGAACTGGACCACGCTTACCGGGAAATCGACGATCTGCGCACGATGCTGGCGGCGGGCGCCAATATTCCCGTGGTCATCGGCCGCTCCGCGATTATACGGACGCTCCAGCAGCGTGTGGAACAGATTGCGCGTCTCGATACAACGGTGCTGATCGAAGGCGAAAGCGGCACCGGCAAGGAGCTGGTGGCCCGCATGATTCACGCCACCAGCGCCAGAGCCAAGGGGCCGTTTCTGGCGATCAATTGCGGCGCGCTGTCGGAGAGCCTGCTGGAAAGCGCGCTGTTCGGCTATGAGAAAGGCGCGTTCACCGGCGCGGCGCGCACGACGCCCGGCCTGTTCGAGGACGCGCAGGGCGGCACGCTGTTCCTCGACGAAATCGCCGACACCAGTCCCAAACTCCAGGTCAGCCTGCTCCGGGTCATTCAGGAGCGCACGTTCTGCCGTCTGGGCAGCACAAGGCTGCAACTCAGCGATTTCCGGCTGCTGTGCGCCTCGAACCGTCCGCTGTCCGGCGAGGTCAAGGCGGAGCGTTTTCGCGGCGATCTCTTTTACCGGATCAACGTCGTGTCGCTGGCGGTTCCGCCGTTGCGGCAGCGCATCGAGGATATCCCGCTGCTGGCGGCCTATTTTCTCGACCAGTTCAACGCCCGCTTCGGCAAATCCGTTGGCCCGCTGCTGCCTGGAGCCGTGCGCGCGTTACAGGCCCAGGCTTGGCCCGGCAATGTCCGCCAGTTGCGCAACCTGATGGAACGCACGGTCGCACTCGGGAGCGATGGCCCCCTGCGCGTCGAGCATCTCGACCTGTCCGACAGCGCCGCGGAGCCTGCCGCGGAAGATCGCGCCGGAGTGCAGCCCTATCACCAGGCGCGTCTGAATTTCGAGCGCGATTACCTGAAACGGCTGTTCGCGGTCAGCGGCGGGAACATCTCCGAGGCCGCCAGGATGTCGGGCATTCCCCGGCAAAACCTCTACGTGCGCATGAAGCGCTGGGGTACTGACACTGATATATGACGGCTGTCGCGAAACAGCGACACATTGCCGCTCCACCTGCGTCACTTTTTCACTCCTCGCGCCTTGAAATTGCCCGGCAATCGCGCCTCCCCGCGAATGGCACAGGGCTTGCTTTATGTTTTATGCATACACAATAAAGAATTATGGGGAGGAAGCATGAAGCAGTCCTATGTTATTTCCGCAGCCCTATTGGCGGCGTTCGCCGTCAGTGGCCCCGCCTTCAGTGCGGAAGCGCCCAAAGTCGATTGGAGCAAGGTTCCCGCTGCGGACATCACCCTGTTCTATCCCGGTCAATCTTCACACGAGTGGATCATCTCGGCGGCACATAAGGCCGGCGCCACCGGCGTGCGCGACGGCAAGAACTGCCGCGAGTGCCATGCCGACGAGGAAAAGGACATCGGCGCCGCCATCGTTTCGGGGAAGAAGCTTGAGCCGCATCCGATCGCAGGCAAGCCCGGCTCCATCAAGATCAGCGTTCAGGCCGCTTTCGACGCCGGCAACCTGTACTTGCGCACCAAATGGGACGACGACGGCAAGGCGGGCGTGTACTATCCCGGCTACGCCTTCAAGGACGGCAAATGGCATGGCATCGGAGATCATCGCGGTGAAGAGTCCGTGGCCTCCGGGAAGGAACCCGCCATTTATGAGGACCGGCTCGGCTTCCTGATCGCCGACACCAAGGCCGTGCCCGAATTCAAGACGGCCGGATGCTGGGCGATCTGCCACAACGACATGGCGTTCATGCCCGACCATCCCAAGGAAGACGACATCAAGGCCCATCCCTTCTGGGGCAAGGACGGCGCCAAGAAATCCGACATCCGCAAATATCTGCGGAACACGCGCACGTCGCTTGACGAAACCGGCGGCTGGAAAAATCCAGTCAGCAAGGAGCAGCAGGCCACCCTTCAGGATTACGGGTATTTCCTCGACCTGTTCCAGTGGCGCGCGCACCGGACCAATCCGGTGAGCATCGGCGATGACGGTTACGTCTCCAACTACCGTAACACCGACGCCGGCAAGAAAACCTACAACGACAACTGGGACAAGGAGAAAAAGCAGCCCAAGTGGATGTTCAAGGGCGACAAGCCGGTGCTGGCGGCCTCCGATCTGACCACGCCCGCCAATCTCCTCTTGGAAAGCAACGCCGTGCCATTCGACCCGGCTGTCGCGGCCAAGGACGGCGCCGTGCTGCCGCAAGTTGTCGTCACCGATAAGGTGGAAGGCAGCGCCGGGGATATCTCCTACGCCAAGGGAGAGCACGACGGCAAGGGCTGGACAGTGGTGATGGCCCGCAAGCTCGCCACCGGCAATAAGGACGACGTGCAGATGTCGGAAGGGCAGACCTACACCCTCGGCATCTCCGTTCACGACGACAATGCAGCCGCGCGCTGGCACTTCATCAGCCTGCCGGTAACGCTCAGCCTGGGCAAAAACGATGGAGTGATCAATGCAGTCAGTCTCAAGTGATGCCGCAACGGCCGATACCGCGCCGGTAGCGGCCGCCATAGCGGATGCGCCGGCCCGCCAAGGCAGGTTGCGCGCGCTCTGGATTGCGCTACACCGCTTCTTCGCCAGCCCATTGAACGGCGTATTGACGGGCGCGGGGGTAATCCTCGTTCTCGGCCTGTCCTTTGTCGCGGCGGAGGAACTCAACATCAGGGGGAATTCCACGGAGTTCTGCATTTCGTGCCATTCCATGCGTTCCCACGTTTATGAGGAGTTCAAGAAGTCGAAGCATTACCAGACCGCCACCGGTGTCCGGCCGCAATGCGGCAGTTGCCACGTGTCCAAGCGCTTCTGGCCCGCGGTATACGATCATGCCGTTGGCACGCACGATCTGATTTCGGAGTTCACGAAAGACTGGAAGAGCCCCGAACTCTTTGAGGCGAACCGCGCCAGGATGGCGGAGAAGGTGCGGCTCAAAATGCTGGCTGAAGACAGCGCCACCTGCCGCACCTGCCATGATATGGCGGCCATCAAACCTCAACGGGTCAGAGGCCAGAGGGCGCACGAGGCGGCACTGAAGGAAGGCAAGACCTGCATCGCCTGTCACTACAATCTTGTTCACAAGGAGGTGCCATTGTCGGACAAGTTCACTGAGGCGATGAAGAAGAGCGACTAAGCAGATTTCGCAAAAGTGGCCTTCCCGTTTTTGCGAGAAAACTCTGCTAAAACAAATAAATCTAAGCGGGTATTCGTTAGGCACCCAACGAAAGGCTGCTTAGTACAGCCCGAGGCAAGTTCGCACTCCCATTTGCCGCATGCGCAAAAGCGAACTTGCCTCGGGTGGTTTATATTATTGATATAGCGCCGTAAGACCGTTCACGCCCGGCCATCACTCCGGCCTGAGCGCGCGCGGGTTCGCCCTGAGATAGGCGCCAAAGTCCTGGTCCGACCCCATAATGTGGTGGTAGAGCCAGTTCTTCAGGAAATCCAGAACCTCCCCCGGTATCACTTCCGCATCCCCCGATTGGAAGTTCGTAAAAATTTCCACAGCCTTGGCGGTCAGCATCTGATGCTGCCGGAGGTGCGCTTCATAGCCGGGATAGTTCGAACGCCGGAACATATCCTCCTCATGGGTGAAGTGATAGGACGCGTAGTGAACCAGCCCTTCGAGCACGCCGCCAAGCGCGCCCTGGCCCACGCCCGCGTCGAGAGCACGGTTCAGCTCGTTGAGAAGAACCAGCAGCCGCTTGTGCTCGTTGTCGATCTGCTCGACGCCCACGCTGAGGCTGTCCGACCACGTTATAAGCGGGGCGGTTTCCGTCCCATTCCGGTAGAAGAGCTTCGCAAACGCCAGCGCCCCAGGGTTGTCGCCGGCATGCTTCTGCATGGCATCGGCGAGCATGTCGAAGGTTGCCGACCAGGCCCGGCCGGTCGCGTCGTTGTAATCCCGTCCAAGCAGGTGCCTGACGGCGTAGAGCAGCGCCTCGCGCATATAGCCGTAGTGCCGGACGCGCACGCCATAAACGATCTCATGGCGCGCGCCCAGCGCTCCGATGCCGGGAATGACGGCTTCTCCGCCGGTCCCGGTCACGGGCATAAAGTGACGCGATCGTGTCTGGAGGCGGATGAACTCGCCGAAAACACGCGCCATCTTCACTTTCTGCTCCTCCAGATCGCCTTTGAAGAGGCTCCGGGATTCAGGAGAGATCTCGAACAGCCTCTGGTGGACCAGAGAGGCCAGATCGTAGAGGCGATTTTCGAGCTTCGAGAAACTTTCGGCCAATAGCCGCGTTTGTTCGGGTGTCATCGTGTTGTTGCCCCGCCCGCTGAGTGTGCCTGCCCCGTTTCGCGGAATGGGGCGACCAACGCGCGCTTCGTCTCACCTAATGCGCGTTACGGCAAGAAAGCACACGTAAATTCTCCGATTGCATACGCGCGCAGCATAGCGTGACATGGCTGCCATAAACAAGTGCCTCCAACGCCACATTGGCTGTGCCGATTCAAAGGCGAGGGGCTTGAATAGGAGCGGGAGGTCATGACGAGGGGAGGCCGTTGCGCCTGCTGGCGGCGAGAGGGGGGGCAGCGTTCTGAGGTTCTGCTGCGGTTCGCCGGGAGTTGCCGGACATCCGCTCCCGTGATGTCTGCCCCGCGCCGAGGAACGAACGCGCTCTCGCGCGAGTTTGCCGCCGGCCCGGCAGTGCCGTGAGGCAGCCGTAGTAACCATTTGATAAGACATCGCTAACGGGGCGGGCGCCCTGGCTTTGAGGATCGAGGGGTCAAGTACTTCCACCTCAAAGACAGGAACCAAAGATGAGTGTGACGCTCTCGAACCCCAAGCCCATCAGCCCGCTGCGTACCCGCATGATCGAAGACATGACCGTGCGCAATTTCAGCGCCACTACCCAGCGCAATTATGTCAGTGCTGTCAAGAAGCTCGCGGCTTTCCTCGACCGTTCACCTGATACCGCGACGGCAGAGGAACTGCGTGCCTTCCAGCTGCATTTGAGCAAGACCGGCATCAATCCTCCGGCCATGAATTCCACGGTCACGGCGCTGAGGTTCTTTTTCAAAGTGACCATAGACCGGCCTGAGACCACGCGGCATCTGGTGTTCGTCCACGAGCCGCAAAAGCTGCCGCGGGTACTGCCGCCCGAAGAGGTTTTGCGGCTGCTCGAAGCGGCGCCAAATCCAAAATCCAAGGCGGCGCTGAGCGTTGCTTACGGTGCGGGGTTAGCTGCGCGGGGGTGAGCAACGGGAAAGCCTCGGGATTGAACCCTCGCATCTGCGCCGCCGTCAGCGCCGCAAGTTGCGTCTTCGTCAGCGCGGCAAACTGGTCCGCTGTGAGCGCACCGATCTGGGTCGAGTTCAATCCCCCCAGTGCGTCCGCCGGAAGCTCAGCCATCTGCGTTGTGGTCAGCGCCCCAAGCTGCGTGGCGGTCAGCCCGCCGAGTTGCGCTGAGTTCAGGCTCCCCAGTTGCTCCACTGTGAGCGCGGCGATGGCGTCCGCCGATAGGGCCGCGATCTGAGTGCGCGCCAGCGCCGCCAGTTGCGTAGTTGTCAGTTGGGCCGCATCGGATGCCGGGAGCGCCGCAATCTGTGTTGCCGTCAACGCCGAGAGCTGTGCCGAGGTCAGCGCGACAGTCTGCGTGGTCGTCAAGGCGCCAATGGCGCCCGCCGTCAATCCCGAGAACTGCTCCGCTGTCAGCACCGAAAGCTTGTACGGCGTTAACGCGCGGACCTGTGCCACGGTTAATGCCGAGAGCTGCGTCGAGGTCAATCCTGACAACTGCTTAGTTGACATGCCCGACACTTCGGCCGCTGTCAGCAGGGTGATTTGCGTTGTGGTCAGGGCGCTCAACTGCGCGGGCGAGAACCAGCCGAACTCCGCCTGCAGCGCGGCCATACTATCCGCCGTGACGAAGCCTTTCATCGCCGTCTCGGTCAGCCAGATCAGTTGATTGAAGGTGAGCGCGGCGACGAGGGTTGGCGATAACGCCGAGATCTGTGCCGATGTCAGCTTCTTGGCATCGTCTGGACTCAGGCTGGAAACGCCTGTTACGGTCGTAAGGTCGATCGTTGCGGTTGTGGTGGTGGCGGCCATGGCTGCTTGCTTTGCGTTATGCGATGTAGAGGGCGGCTGCGCCAACCGCACCCCGCTGCAATTGAATTAAGAACCATCAACAGCCGGAATTCGCGGCCCCCGCCGTGACGCAGCAGGCACAAACTCCCTCTGGCGCCAGGCCGCACTGCGGGCGAGGCGTGATACTGGAGAATTGAGCAATTGTGCCGGCCCGGCTGTGCGAATACACGCCGTTAACATATTGGTACTTTGGAAGATTTCGCGCAAACAGAGGACTGGCTCAAGTCTGGCAAAGAACACATCTGGCTTGCGCTGGACTGACTGCTCCGTGCTGCGCCCCAGCGTTCTGCTGCGGGAGCATTGGTTCGCTTAGAGCGTTTTCCGCTCATAACGGCTCATGACCGGCGGCGGCAAAGAAATTGGCGCATTCTCGCGGCGTAACCGCGGACAGGAACTCGCCGATCTTGGTCCAAAGTCCTTCGACGGTTCGTTCGGCTGCCTTGCGCAGTAATGCCTTGAGCTTGGAGAATGCCTTCTCGATCGGGTTGAAGTCCGGACTGTAACCGGCTTCCGCCTTCGCTTTCGCGTGTAACGCCATCTGCAGTTTCTGAACCGTACTCAGTTCCCCGGCCGCCTTGGCGGCTGGAGGACGTGCCGGAGTTGATAGGTTGCCCAATCTCCTGATCCCTCACTACTTGCTGCGTTTGTCTTGAACTGAGGCCCCTTCCCTCCGCCGGCATTACCCGGTTTCCTCAGTACTACGGGCCTCTCCGCCACCCCATGGCGCCCAGCCTGTCCCTCGCGGGCGTCCGGTTGGTCATCCCTGACCACGCCAAGGGGCTTCCCGTGTTGCGCGCGCTTTCCTTGTGTACATGCTGCCGCCACTACCCCGGTGCAGCGGCTAGGCGTAGTCTTCGCTCTCTCGCCTAGCCGTATCAGCCTTCCCCGGTACGACAGCCAGGCCTGCACATTTTCCTTTTCGAGGTTTGCTCAGCGTTCACTCGCGTTGCGGCCTGCACACTCGCGCCGGTCACCAATTCGTGACCCTGCTACCCGAAGGCTTCAGCCATTTCGTTACCTCCATGACTGCTCCGGTTGCTTCCGGCTGGAGCGGTTGGCCGGGTGGGATTTCTCACCCACTGGAAAACGCCGCCTTTGCACGGCGCACATCGAAAGCTGAAAGGCTCAATTCGAGCATAAGACCGCTGCAGCACCTCCAATAACGGACAGAAATATTGCCGCTGCGGAAAGCCTTCCCATCAGCGCGTTGCCCCACCATGCTCTGCGGGTTTGTTATGTTGGAGCCTGACCGCGGCGGCAAACGGATTATTGGCAACGCTAGACGTCTTCGACAACTGTCAAGAATTTATCTGCATACAAAATGCAATTGTACATAGGAATACGATCCAATTATCTGGTGAAAGCAGGGCGATGCGATTGCTTCCCACTAAAATGTCGATGGTGGCGTGAGCCTCAGTTCATTGCAATCACCACCTCGCATCATGTATTCTTGCAGGCAAAAATGCCCCAATTATATGCGAGATGGCCGGGTGTCAGCAGATAGGGGAATGTTTCATGGCAGGGAACGACACAGCGAATATGTTATCGGGTTCACCCCATTCGCAGGCTTCCTCCAGGGTGTGCACAGCTGACGACCCTAGGGGACGCAGGAATCCAGGGCGTCGGCCTTTGACAAGTGCAAAGCAGAGGGAAGCGGATGGAATGGTGCTGCTGGCTCGCATCACGGCAAGGGCAAGCGCGGACAATCGAGTTTGAACCGTGCCGGCTCGGAGAGACTGGGCACAGATAACGCCGCCGCGCTTGCGAAGCTAAAGGGATCTCCCGCCGAGTTCAACACGACGGTCAAGGGCATGAGCCCCGGCCAACTGAGCGGCGCCATGAAAAGCGCCGTCCGTGAGGGCGGCTTTCCAGGCTGGCGGACGTATGACACCTCTCTGGCTGTCGATATTATCAACAGCGCCGCAGCATCAGGCGAACCTGCTGTCAAAGCAGGCATATTTGCACAAGGCGCAGCCGTGATGAATGCCATTGGCGGCGACGAGAACATGAAGGCCGCACTCGCCAATCTGGTAAAAGGCGATACCTGCAACAGCATCGCACAAAGTGTCGGCAGCGCAAATCAGACAACGCGGAATGTGTTTGCGGACGCCAGCGCCGACGCGCTCAGGATGGGCGGCGACGCTAAGATCATTTTGGCCCGGCTCACCGGCGAACAGATGGGGGCTGTTGCGCAACGTCTCGCCGCGATTCCGCAGAACGAGGGGCGAAGTGTTTACGCCAATATCGCAAGAACCGCGACCGGCCAGCAGCTCGCAGCGCTTACAGACGCCTTCCCGCAGCGAAAAGGAAGCTGGACATCATTAACGACATTCCCGGCGTATAAGGATTTCGTCTCAGCGATTGCCAGCAATGCATCCGTTAACGTGAAGGTGGAATATGTTGGGGCGCTGGCTCCCAGCATAAAGCCCTCCGCCATCACCACCACGCAGGGGCCGGGTTATTTCATCCGGAGATATGGCGATCCGCAAGCCGAAGCCGCTGGCGTGGTGCTCGCCAGCCTCAACGCCGGACGAGACAAGATTGCGGAGGGCGGGTTCAACGCCGCCATAAAAAGCCTCACCGATGACCAGCTCAATTGGGTCATGCAAAACTCCACACATGTGGAGACGCACGTGCATCCACAAACAGCGGACCACGATTCTTATTGGGAAAACAAGGCCGACACAACCTTGACTGCCGCTATCGTTGACGCTGCGGCTAACTCAGGCGCTTCTGGCGGTCAGGATACCAAGGTACGCGTCTTTAAATACGCAGCGCTGGCGATTAGTTATAAAGACGGTATCGAGGGGGGCGCTTACGATGTCCTGCAGCAGCGCGCGGACTCGACAAGAATTGCCAGCGCGCTCACGAATTTGATGGATAGCAATACGACCGGGATGATGACTGCGCTATTCAAATATGATCGTGAGATGGACTCTTTAGTTAATTTTCTTGAAGTGAAGATCAACAATAAACAGTTTGACGATGTTTCTGCGTCTATAAATAAACTCACGCGCGGAAACGGCTTGGAAAAGCCAAAAATAGAGTTTCTCAGCGAGCAGCAGAAAGACGAAAACGGGAACAGCCATTTTGTAAATCAGAAAAGCCTTGGCCGCTTTGTTGGGGCGGTTGCGGCGGCGACAAAACATGTGGCTGCGTCGAAAAAAGAGCGTGAAGCAATCACCACCAACATTATGATCACACTTTTCTGGGCTGGAACTGCGCATCATCCCGCCGATTTGCAAGCGACCGCAGCTGCTGGAAGCGGGTATATGACAGAGCGCGCACGAAGAAAATCGAATGAGATCGACACGAAGTACGCAGATTGGACGCGGCGCCTCGTCGGCATTGCCTACGTCAAAGATCCGGACACAGGTGCATTTATAGATTTGCAGGGGAATGAAGCGTTTCAAAACGAGTTCACATATATTATGGCGAGGCATCCCTGATTTTTCGAACTCACAGACTATACGATTGGGAAAAAATTCTCTGATTTAGGGGCTTTATTATGAAGAAGAGAACGAATGCCGTCGCCGTCACTCTTGTTCTATTTTTTGCGATTCCGGCCGCGATGCCACTTGCAAAGGATATATCAGCTGGAGATTCGCATGAAATACAGCTGTCGGCAACAGGGACTTTGCCAAGTTCGTTGAACAGCGATCCCATAGGGACAATGACTGCGCTTTTTGCGAAAAATCGCGAAATGAATGAGCTGATGAGTTATCTTGAGACAGCAATTAGAGACAAAAAATTCAAAGATATCGGGAAAATTATCATCACGTTGCGTTTGGGGGAAAACTCTCGAAAATCTGATCTGGATTTTCTTGGCGAAACACAAAAGGATGCGAGCGGAAATAATGTTTTTATAAACCAAAAAAATCTTGGCCTTTTTTTGGGTTCACTTGTTGTCTCCATAAAGCATGCCGCCTTTTCGGAAAAAGAACGGGCAGAGATAGTGGGAAACATTTGCAGCACTATTCTTCAGTCAGCTGCCACACCGACTTCTGCGGGGCTTCGCAATATGGCCACCTTGGGTAGCGAATTTGCGAAAGGCAGCGGGAGCGGTAAAACAGATAAGGCAAACGAGGAATACTCTAAATGGGTAACGCGTCTTGTGCACCTGGCTTATCTCACAGATCCAGCAACCGGAAAGTTTTTAGACCTGAAGGGAAATGAAACCTTCCAAACTGAATATAGTTATATTTTGGCAAGATATCAGTAGACACGTCCGCTTTACCCCTGGCAACGGACAGTCTGCCCCACGCCCCAGTACATCTGCTTACGTGATGGGTTTCAGATGCAGGCCGGATGGATGGGCGGGCGGCATACGCGGCCCGGCCGGCGTCTGAAAGCCCCCGGGGGAGGAAACCGCGGGCAGCGGGCGCTGAGCTATGGGGATTTCACTGCGCGGGCAGGTACGGGAGCGGGGAAGGATTACCGTTTTTTCGTTGCTGGCTACCGCAAACGGTGGCGGCAGGCGTCAAAGAACTGTATCCGTTGCGGCGGCATCACCTTCCGTTCCTCTTTCCCCCGCGCAAAGATGGCATTGCGTCGGCGAAAGGGAGGCCATGATTCATGCTTAGTCACACGCAACAGCACAAGCTCCAACGGCAGCAAGAAGGGTAAGGGCGGCGTTTCGAGATGCAATGAGACGCCGCCCCTGCTCTTCGCGACATCAGCCAGCGTTGCGGCTGGGAGCTGGAATGCATGGATGCCGTCAGCCCCGGCCGAACGGCGCCGCAGGGGCTTGGCCGCGCCCTGACGCCATGCCGCCAGCGTCACGCAACGTCGAAGCGATCCGCGTTCATCACCTTGTGCCACGCCGCCACGAAGTCGCGGACGAAGGTCTCCTTGCTGTCCTCCTGGGCATAGACTTCCGCGATGGCCCGGAGCTGGGAGTTCGAACCGAAGACGAGGTCGACGCGGGTGCCGGTCCACTTCAGTTCGCCGGTCTTGCGATCGCGCCCCTCGAACACGTCTTCCGCCTTCGAGGCCGCCTTCCACTCCGTGCCCATGTCGAGCAGGTTCACGAAGAAGTCGTTGGTGAGCACCTCCGGCCGCTTGGTGAAGACGCCATGCTGCGACTTGCCGGCAGTTCGCATTCAACACGCGCATGCCGCCGATGAGAACGGTCATCTCAGGCGCGGTCAGCGTCAGCAATTGCGCCCGGTCAACCAGAAGCTCCTCCGCCGGAACGGCGTATTGCGCCTTCTGGTAGTTGCGGAAGCCGTCCGCGACCGGTTCGAGCACGGCGAAGGACGCCGCGTCGGTTTGCTCCTGCGACGCATCCGTGCGGCCGGGCGTGAAGGGAACCTCGATCACATGCCCGGCAGCCTTCGCCGCCTGCTCGACCGCCGCGCAACCGCCAAGCACGATCAGGTCGGCGAGCGACACCTTCTTGCCGCCGGTCTGCGCACCGTTGAACGCCTTTTGTATGCCCTCCAGCGTTTCCAGCACCCGCGCCAGTTGGGCCGGCTGGTTGACCTCCCAATCCTTCTGCGGGCTGAGGCGGATGCGCGCCCCGTTGGCCCCGCCGCGCTTGTCGGAGCCGCGGAAGGTGGACGCGGAGGCCCAAGCGGTTGACACGAGTTCGGCGATCGTCAGCCCCGAGGCGAGAATTTTCGCCTTGAGGCCGGCGATGTCCGTGGCGTCGATCAGCGGATGATCAACCGCCGGAACGGGGTCCTGCCAGATCAGTTCCTCCGCCGGGACCTCCGCGCCGAGATAACGCGCGCGCGGGCCCATGTCGCGGTGCGTCAGCTTGAACCACGCGCGGGCGAAGGCATCGGCGAACTCGTCCGGGTTCGCGTGGAAATGCCGCGCAATCGGCTCGTAGATCGGGTCCATGCGCATCGCCATGTCCGCGGTGGTCATGATGATCGGCACGCGCTTCGACGCATCGTCGAGCGGCCGGCGCGAGATTTTTGTCCGTCGCTTGCTTCGGCGTCCACTGCCAGGCGCCCGCCGGGCTCTTCGTCAGTTCCCACTCGTTGCCGAACAGCATGTCCAGATAGCTCATGTCCCACTTCGTCGGGCGTCGGCGTCCACGAACCTTCCAGGCCGCTGCCGATCTGATCGCCGCCCTTGCCGCTGCCGTAGCTGCTCTTCCAGCCGAGACCCTTGCTGTTCGATGGGGGCGGCCTCGGGCTGCGGGCCGACGAGCTTCGCATCGCCGGCGCCGTGGCATTTGCCGAAGGTGTGCCCGCCGGCGGTGAGCGCGACGGTCTCGTAATCGTTCATCGCCATGCGCGCGAAGGTTTCGCGAACGTCCCGGCCCGACCCGACCGGGTCCGGCTTGCCGTTCGGGCCTTCCGGGTTCACGTAGATCAGCCCCATCTGCACGGCGGCCAGCGGATTCTCGAGCTCGCGGTCGCCGCTGTAGCGCTTGTCGCCAAGCCACTCGCTCTCGGCCCCCCAGTAGATGTCCTCTTCCGGCTCCCAGATGTCCTCGCGCCCGCCGCCGAAGCCGAACGTCTTGAAGCCCATCGACTCCAGGGCGCAGTTGCCCGCCAGGATCATCAGGTCGGCCCAGGAAATCTTGTTGCCGTACTTCTGCTTGATCGGCCAGAGCAGCCGGCGCGCCTTGTCGAGGTTGACGTTGTCCGGCCAGCTATTCAGAGGGGCAAAGCGCTGATTGCCGGTGCCTGCGCCGCCGCGGCCGTCACTGATGCGGTAGGTGCCCGCGCTGTGCCACGCCATGCGGATGAAGAGCGGCCCATAATGGCCGTAGTCGGCCGGCCACCAGTCCTGCGCAGTCGGTCATCAGCGCATAGAGGTCTTTCTTCAGCGCCGGCAGGTCGAGCTTCTTGAACTCCTCGGCGTAATTGAACGCCTTGCCCATCGGATTGGACAAAGCAGAGTTCTGATGGAGAATTCTGAGGTTCAACTGATTGGGCCACCAGTCCCGGTTCGACTTGCTCCGATTCGCGCACCGTGCGCGACCGGACACTTGCCTGCAACTTTCTCGTCCATATTGCTTCTCCCTTGGTGGTTACATTGATTGAACGACTGCGTGGACAATGAGCCACGCGCGGGAACACCAGTGTTCATAACGGCTATACGTCAGCGCCGATGATCCAGGCTGCCGCTTAAATCTCCGTTTGATTTTTATACCAAACCCGCCCGATTAGTTTAAGTTGGATTAATTGATCGGAGCGATAAGGTGCCCTTATGATCAATCTGACGCTCAAGCAATTTCGCTATTTCCAGGCGCTGGCACGGCATGGCCACTTCGGACACGCGGCGGAGGCCTGCGCCATCTCCCAGCCCGCCTTGTCGATGCAGATCAAGGAAATGGAAGAAACGCTGGGTACAGAGCTTTTCGAAAGAGGCGCGCGGCAGGTCTGGCTCACCAGCTTCGGCGAGGAGTTTGCCCTGCGTGTGCGCGACATCCTGCGTTCTGTGGACGACCTGAAAGACTTCGCACGCACCTCGCCCGGCCGGCTGGCGGGGCGGTTGCGGATAGGTGTGATCCCGACCATCGCGCCCTACCTGCTGCCGGCAATAATCCGTGGCCTCACCCGGGAGTATGACGGCCTCGACCTTTACGTGCGCGAAACGCTGACTTCCAAGCTGCTTCAAGAGCTGGCGGAGAGGCGGATCGACGCGGCCATTGTTGCATTGCCGGTCTCGGAACCTTCGCTGACCGAGGTTGCGCTGTTCACAGAGAATTTCGTGCTCGTCCGGCCCAGCGAGGACAAGGGAAAACCGGTGCCGGACCGCGAGGCGCTCAGCAAAATGAGGCTGCTCCTGCTGGAGGAGGGCCACTGCTTCCGCGATCAGGCCCTGTCGTTCTGCAACGTGCGTCCGGCGAGGCCGCGGGAGTTGCTGGACGGCAGCACCCTGTCCACACTGGTCCAGATGGCCAGCGCCGGCATTGGGGTCACATTGATCCCGGAAATGGCCGTGGCGGTGGAGACACGCTCGGCATCGGTGTGCGTCGCGCGCTTCAGAAGTCCCCAGCCTTCGCGGACAGTCGGCATGATCTGGCGCAAGACTAGCCCGCTAGCCAAGCAGCTCTTGCAGGTCTCTGAAGTCATTCACCGCGTGGCTATCGAGTTTGCACAAGAATCATGATCAGGAAGCAACTTTGCGTTAGCGCCTGACATCACGGCCACAGACGGACACTATACCCCCAACTTCCGCCGTTCGCTGTTGCTCTCCCAATGTCTCTTAACGGCCTTCTGCCGAAAGCCGGCCTTGAAATTCGGAGTGCTTATCGCGCAGGGGCACTGGCTCAGAACGGCTCCAGAATTCGCTCTGGCGCAGCGCTGTCAGCAGCAGCGCCTCATCCATCGGCAAAATCTGAACGCCCTCCCTCCGGCTGCACTGCCTGCACCGCAGGTTGAATTGCAGGCTGAAAATCAGCGGGGACGACGGCAAGCCGTAGTGGCGCTACAGGTAGCGCACCGGTATTCTTGGATTCGACCGCAGCACCAGCGCGTGATGATCGTTTCATGCGGCGTCAGGCCGATCAGGCGCAACCCGCGATCCGAGGGGCATGCGGAACAAAATGGGAATAACTGGTAGCAGTGTCCATCTACGCTTTGTGACGATACGTGCCATTGCGGCTGCATCCGCCGTGCTGGCTGTACCGGCCCCGGCAGGAGAGGCCATAACGGGTGTCGCCTCGGTCATTGACCGTGACACCATAGATTCACGGCCAGCGCGTACGCCTGTTCGGCATCGACGCCCAAGAAAATGGTCAGCTATGCCAGAAGGCCGGAAGACAGTATCTCTGCGGC
Source organism: uncultured Alphaproteobacteria bacterium (assembly GCA_963827885.1). GTDB lineage: Bacteria > Pseudomonadota > Alphaproteobacteria > Rhizobiales > Rhodomicrobiaceae > CAWHDD01. The sequence goes on from CAWHDD010000028.1 coordinate 69,195, forward strand.
AGGGAGGCCGCCTTTGCCCTGGCCGGTCAGATTGGAAGCCAGGTGGTGCGCTGCGAGCAGGAAGATGTCGACCGGTACAAGCGTGTGGTGGCCACCTGCAGCGCCGGGGGCATCGATTTGAACCAGTGGATGGTTGCTCGCGGTCAAGCGCTTGCTTACCGCCGCTACTCCGTCCGCTACGTTCCCGATGAGGAAAAGGCCGGGGCTGCAGGTCTTGGCATCTGGGGCGGCGAGTTCCAGGCGCCTTGGGATTACCGTCACCGCCGTTCCACCCGTCCGTCCTCTCCCTCCGCCGCCACGCAGCCCGCAGCGCCGGAGCGGGAGCAGCAGGCTGCCCCGGCCGCCGGTCAGGCGCTTTCCGATCAGGCGATTATCCGCATTCTGCGGAAGCGCTCACTGGCGGGATATTCGGGCTCCTGCCCGTGTCCCGAGAATATCAACCGGGCCGGACGCCGGTGTGGAGCACATAGCGCCTATGCCAAACGCGGCGCCGTGCTGCTATGCTACGATAGGAATGTGACGCCGGACATGATTGCTGCGTACCGCAAAGCGGCTTCCGGGCGTTGACGGCGGTGCTGTATTCCACCCGGCGGAGCGAAAGTGTCCCGTAACTTGTCATATTGACACGGCCACCGTGCATAATCGCGATATACTCAACTCCTGCCGTTTGCCGCCCGCACCCTCAGCTGTGCCGCCATCGCCGGATCTCTTGCGCGCGCCCAGCTGACCGGCAATGCATCGGCCTCCATGAAACCGCCGGGATAGCGGGATTTCGAAGCCGCTTTCGCATGATCGGCGCGGCCCCCGCTGTTGCCAGCGCAAAAATTCCGCCTGCTGCGCCATGGGTGGAGGGGCGGAATATGCGAATTCGATATTCGATATTCGATTTCTTTCTTTAACAACTCAAGCGAGTTTTTGAATCGTGCGAGTCCTATCAGTGGTGTTTTATGACGTTGCACATCCACAACACTCAACTTCTTTCTTAAGCAACCCCGGATATTGCGATTCCGGCCGCGTGTCCGCGAGGCTCGTCAGGTCAAAGGTATGAGAGGTCTAGCGCACGAAAAAGCAAGCATCTCCAGTTTTCGAGCGGCCACGGAACGATCTAAATCCAGCCGGAATGTCCGTAAAGCGCGGTAATCCGCCCATCTGAACCGGGGAAATGTTTTTAGCATAACTGGCATTGTGCAAGAGTATGCCTGTAATAGCGAAATCGCTAGTGTCATTTTCTGAATATATACAATGGTAAAGCAACCATCGCCGCCCGGCAAGCCGCTCTGGCAGCTCCTCTATCCGTAGCCATTTTTCACCGCAAAATCGCTGTCCATAACTCCGGCCCCCCTCCTTGTTGCGGGGAGTCGATGGCGTTTAACTCATCGCATGCGGCGCGAAACTGATCGGGCGTATGCGCCGGATGAGTGCCCGCATACCGTTGCCGGCCTTGCGCCGGTACCGTCCCGGCGGCGGTGTTACGGCCCGCCCGCGGCGTCTCCCGGATGGGAAGGACGAGATGCGCATTTTCGCGATGAGAGCGCGGATAGACACAGGAAAACAGCCGAACCAGTGACGAGGCGGTGCTTCCGGGCGGGGTTTTCGCAGCTTGTCTCCGGGCAGGGCGAGTTTGTGCCTGCCTCAATGTTCACGGGCGTGATGCCGAATAGGGTTGCTTGTATGGCCTACTGGACACCTGAACGCGTAATGCATCTCGCAACGTTGTGGGACAGAGGGTGGACAGTTGGCGGCATTTCCAAGAAATGGGGTGTCAGCTATAAAGCGGTTGAAGCAAAGGTCTGGCGGCTTGGCCTCCGCCGCGCCGAAAGAGGGCCGCCCAAGCGCGTATTGACTTTGGCATTGGTGAACGGCCTGCAGAAGGCAATCGTATACTCGCCCGTTAAGCCGCAAGTGACAGCTGCCGGCGGGCTGCAGACCGGTCATGACGGCAACAAGGCCCGTCCGCCCGCCGGCATCACCGGCGGTGAGTCCGGGTTTCGCCCGGGATGCCGGTCCTTGGAAGAAAGCGCAGCGTCCAGGCGCGCTGACTGCCGGCGGCTTTCGCGCCAGCTTGACGAAGAAATGGTCCTCACCGTGCAGCGCTTGCATGCGGGCGGACAGCCGTCCTACGCCATTGCCC
>CAWHDD010000029.1:0-49491 GCA_963827885.1 uncultured Alphaproteobacteria bacterium
ACCCGCGAGCAGTCCCGGCTTGCGCCCCTCCCCTTGCGGGCGCGGCTGGCGCGCGGCGGCGGGTGAGGGGGCACCGGCGTCTCCGGCCGTCTCGCGGATGAGCGTTTCCCACATCCCCCCCTCTCATGGCAGCCAGAAGGACGCGGTGATTGTCCATCACCCTCCGCGTGCTGGGATGATCCGGCCCGAGACTGGCGGAAAAAATCTCCACTGCGCGGCGCATGAGCGGCTCCGCCTCCGCCAGCTGGTTGATGGCTTGGAAAAGCGCCGCCAGATTGCTGAGGTCTCTGGCGACACGGGGGCGATCCGCATCCCGGCACGCACTTCTCACCAGGATTGGCGAACTGCTACCGTGGAACTTCGAAATCGCCCCAGCAAATGCCTGACCGGACGCTTACCCAGGGAGCGCAACCACTACACCTTCGGCCGCGGAAAAATGCCGCGCATCATCAACCTGATCAGCGGCTAATCGCGTACCGCCGACATTGAGCAGACGATCATCAAGGGCGCGCCTGGGCCACGCAAGCTGCTCGTACTCGTGACAGGGCAGTGAGTATGCAAGCTGCCCGCTTCACGGCAAAGTGCGGCAGGGCGGGGAAATTGGGCTAAGGGGCGGCGGGAGCGTCCGCCTGGAAAGGACTAAAGCGGCTCGATCGTGACCGGAAGCGCTATCTCTTCCCCTCTCACGGCCCGGCCCATGAGTCGGGACAGCGGTTTGGTATATCCCAACTCCAAGCCAAATATGTCCGCCCATTTCTGCGGCATTTCATAGATAAAGTTCCCGGCGGACCCAATTCAGATCACCGGCATGGTGAGGTCATATATCCGCGCTTTATATTGAAACTTCAGCATAATATCACCGTATCGCTCGTTCTCCGCAACATCTCCGGAGACCGGGACATACTGGCACGTCAAGACGGACAACTTCATGGTTTGAAAATTGCCTCCCATGTCCAATAATTCGTAAAATCTTTCATCTTCATCGTGTAGCTGTAGCCATTCCACGGGTCGCGTATCATGACCCCTCCGGCTTCATTTACACCATCCACGATAACAAAGTGGCCCAATCTTGATCCGGAGTTCCAGTCACGCATATTTGCTACCCAGCTACCTGCCTTGCTAAGGTCGCGAACTTCATCTGGTGTTCCATTGGTTACCGCACCTTTCCATCCGGGTAAATGTTTGTTTAAATCATTGTGTACCTTCACCGGAGGACGGCTTTCTCTGCCAAATGTGTTCTGCGGAACTTTTACTCCTCTGTCCGCTAGCGCCATTTCGGCGCATGCAGCACCGCAGCCGAGTTCTGACTCCTGCTTGACGACGTTTGGCGACTTCTTTGGGGCCGAGATCGGCCAATTCCCGCCAGCCTTGCCTGTCCGCCGCTTTCCGGCGCCGGAGAGGGCGTCCGCGAGGCCTTCCGGTCCTTCGTTCCTCAAAATATCCTGAATCTGCCGGGAACCAAGCGACTTTACGGCTTGGGACAAACCTAAGCCGGCACCAGTATACATCATCGCAGGAAGGTCCTGGGCATAGAATTTTGCGCCGAGCCGGGCTTCGCCCCGGTAATGCACGGCTGCCAGGTCGGTCTTGGAAAGCTTCGCGGTCGCAATCGATTCTACACCGGCAGTGAGATAACGGATATTACTAGAATCCATCTGTTTCTTTAGCGTCGAATCGCCAAAGCTGAAATTATCCATGAATGACCAGTTGCGGTCTTTCGCATCAACGGGATCAACCAGACGTCCGGCGAAATCCCAACCCAGCGTCCCGGCAGAGTTGGCGCGCGCTTTATCCGTCATAAAGCCGGAGGTGTCGAGGTGCGGCATGCCCGTGATGGAAATGGCGTTATCGATAAGCGCATCCGCATGTTGCGGCGCAAGCGCGCGCAGGCGGTGAGCGATCTCGGCTCCGCTCATGCTTTGACTTTCCCCTTGCCCCGGCAGAACAGTGGGCGGCGGGGTAAACGTACTTCCGGCAAAGTCATCCGCGCCTTTCCGGAATGCTTCGGCGATACGCAGATTCAGTTCGAAGCTGCCGCCGGCCGGTATGAGGCCGGAAGCACGCAGGCTGCCTGCGCTGTCGCTGGCGAGCGCATAGTAATTCATCTGTTCCTGAAGGCGTCCCTCGGCGACATGGAGCGTCGCCTGGGCCTGCGGCGAAAGCTGATCCTTTTGCGATCTCAACCCCTGGACCACAGGAAGCAAGGCTTCGATCTCTTCCCTGGTGTCCTGAAGAACTTTCCCGCGATCCTGTCCTTCGAAGCGCAGATAAAAAGCTGGCGCACTGGCGGAAGACGTGGAATTTGCCACACCGGGGCGGCTCAGATCGGCAACCCTTACGGAATTTTCGCGACGTGAGGTTACGCTGCTGGCAGGATCACCGGCCGGCCGCACACACATTGCCTGCGGGCGCGACGGATTTTGCGGATCAGGCCATTCGGATTTCCCTGCATCTTTTTGCTGAGAGGCTCTAACGAAATCCATGAGCGCCTTGTCATCGGATGACGATGAACTGCTTTTTCGACTGTCCGCAGCATAGCATTTGTTGTCGAAATATTGCGTTTTTCCTAGGCTGCTCATACAGTTACTGCCTCAAAATGCGTTTCCAGAAACATCGCGTTTTACACACTTGGCTGTATACAAATCCATTTTTTTTTATTTAGATGGCGAAACGATGACCTAGGTATTACAAAAGAAAAGGCTTCCCGGTCTGCACCGCCGATGATGCACAAATCCGACTGTACGGAAACACCCGTGCTGCACACGGAAGACATGGTTACATCCCAGCGCAACTTTGGCGAGGGAACTGCTGGCCCTGACCGCATTCTTCGCACCTGCAGCAAATCCTCCGGTTGCCGAGGGAGGAGCGGGCCCGCTGGAAAACTTACGGGGCACTCGCTCGTAATAGGCTGCCGCAGCGGGTGATGATGTCCGTTACCTGATGTGGTGCTGCCGTCTGGATTTGCCGCTTCTACGGGCTGGCCGGGGTTCGCCCGCAGTTCCGCTCCCTCTGCGTAGCGGCTGGGGGACACGGCGGCGAACCAGAGCCTCGCGACAGCCGGTATGGGTCCACCAGCGACGAGTCCACCTCTTCGATATCGCGACAGGTCAACCTCCAACAACGGACGGATGAGGCAGGAAAGCTCCCGCCGATCGCGTTTCCGTGAAGCGCGTCCGGAGTACCTTCGATCGCGCTGATTTGGACCCGAATAACAGCGGTCAGGATCGTGCCAAGTGCGGCTGTTGCCACTGTTTTGCGTTCCTTTGAGAAAGCTGACGCATTGTGCGCCGGGGCATTCCTGCGGGGCCGTCATCATGCCGGCTGGTATTCCGGGACGTCAAAATCCGAACCGCCTTGATCCTCACCGGGCGCTTCACCGGTGCCGCGCTTCGCGAAGGCGGCCAGCACCGCCTGTGGTCGATTCTGAGTTTGATTGTGGTTGGCTTTCTGTGCGGCCGGCGGGGATTGCTGGCGGTGTTCCACCTGGGCCGGCCGCTGAACGCGCGTCAGCGAAGCGCGCTTGGCTTTGTCAAAGGCGGGACTGCACGGCACCAGCTTGCTCTTCACGTTCGAGGTCATGATGATGGTGTGGTGCCTGATGCTTGGCGTCCACATCTGGGGGGGGCTGCGAGGCTTTCAGCCGATTACCGGGACGCTGGAGACCGGTTTCTGGGCCGTGCTGACCGGATTGAGCCTCGCGCTCTGGCCCATCGCGGCATGGGACGGCAGTGGCGGGGGCAGTGGAGCATTTATGGAATCCCGCAGCCGCCATTGAACGCGTCAGCTTGCTTTCAGGCGCCGCTGCCAGAACAGGCTGCCATCCATTTCTCGAAATCCTTCTCCACCGCCTCAGCCGCAACCTTTGATGCCCGATGCAGCCAATCCGCTGGCATCGAATCGAGGTGAGAGGGAATTTTCCGGCATTTTCGATCGGTGGCGTGAATCGAACCCAGGTCGAAGCTCATGGCTTCCAAAAACAGAGCCTCCAGCCGCGGGGGAATGTCTTGAGCCAGATCGAGCTTGCGGGAGCTGGCCGAAAGACGGCGGAAAACAAAGCCGTTATGGATGCTGAGGAATGGATCGGGAGCCCGGTAACGGCTTGCAGCCAGATCGAGAAAATGAGACTTCGCGGATTTTTTGCCATGCGCCCAATCCCATCCCGAAGGCACAAGCGCCTTGGCCTCGCGCACGATCCGGCCGCCGCGCCACTCTGCCAGGGCGGCGAAGCGAGGCCGCCCAAGGCTGCCGCCACCTTTGCTCCGCGTTGCAAAACGAACGATTTCAGCGCCGTCCGGCAAGCAGACCTTAAACCCCTCTTTGACCTCATCGGGAGGATTAGCCTCGGGAAGAGCGTCGATCTCCTTCCAGAACCTGCGGCGCCCCAACTCCGATGGCGCAACGAACGGCTGCATCCATGCGTCCAGTGCGCCAGGCAGTGTGGGGCGCGGCTCCGCGAGCCCCCTCCGGTATCCGGCGAGGATGGCCGCCGCTGCCTCACGGCCCTTGATGGCTAATCCTGGCGCAAGACGCGCGCTGACGCCAAGCCTCACCAGGTCGAACGCATAAGGCATGACTGCCGCGTCATCGAAGTCGTTGACGCCCCATACGAAGCGGCCTTCCGCATCCCGCCACGTTCCAAAATTTTCCAAATGTGCATCGCCAACAGCGAGAATCGCAGGCGCGTCCGCAAGCTCCGGACGGAGTTCCCCGATTTTCCTGGCCCATCGGAAATAAGTCGCCCGCAGAAACAGGAACGCGTTTTTCTTCATGCGCTCATGCTTGTATTCGAGATCCGCCTCTACCACCGCGCACTGGCCGCGTAGCCAGTTTTCATAGGAGGCATTGTCCTCTAAAAATGACATCGGTTTTCACTCACCATTGGATCGTTCAGATATCTCGATGCTTTGCGGCATTCCGGCCGCATTCGCGGTGCGGCGGTGCGGCCGGGTTTCAACTCATGGCTGACCGTTTCACCGGGCATGAGCAGCGTTGCGTAGAGATCGGCATCCCGATGGATGGTCACCGATCCTTCGCTGCCGTCCTGGGAACCCGTGAGCCGCAGCTTTCCGGCCTTCTCTTGCCCAGCGAATGTTTTCTGATCGTAACTGGGTTTAAGTCCTTTGCACTTAGGGCTGTATGGCCGCCGTGTTCACCCACCCTGTTTCGGCGGCTGAAAGTTAACGATATCATCGGCCTTGATCCAGTTGGGTGAACCAAGCGGGAAAGCTGTCTGCGCCCGTCTTGGCGCGGTCTTTCGCGTCATTGATGCGGCCGCTATAGAAGTACCCTTGCGCAGTGGCCAGATCGGCGTCAGCCAGCCGATTGAGCCTGGCATAGGCATTGGCCAGTTCCAGATAGGCCGGGCCATTTTGCTCTTCATAGACCAGAGCCTGCCGCAGGTTTTCAACCACTTCGTTCAAGACGGAGTCATCGTCCGCCGCCAGTAGCGCCTGTGCCAGCATAATGCGAATGAGACTGGCTTTCGGCGCCAACTGCACAGCACGGCGCAAAGGGGTGATAGCCGAACCCTCAGCCCCGCCTTCCTCCTTCAGGCATTGCCCCTTTAATTCGTAGAGGTAGGGATTGTCCGGCTGATCGGCGATCAATTGCTCAATCAGCGGCACGGCAGCATCCGCGCCGTCGGAGTAGCAAGTGACGATGGAGCGGGCATAACGCGCCGGCAGGGAGGAATTCGTCTCGGGATAGAGGCGCAACACCAGCGCCTTGTTTCTCTTCCTGTTCATGTATGCATCGAGTTTCGCACGGACCATGTCGTGGCGCATTTGCAATTCAAGCGGGTCTCGCGCCTCTGCATACTGGCTCTCGATCACCAGTTCTTCAAGTTGCGCGATGCGTTCGGCCGGCATCGGATGGGTCTGCGCATAGGGATCTCCGCGCCCGCCCATGGATTCCTGCGCGAAAAGCTGGAAGATCTCCAGCATGCCCTTGCCGGATTGCTTCGTCGCATTGAGATAGCGCATGCCGGCCAGATCAGCCGCGGATTCCTCGGCGCGCCGGTACATGAGAAACGACCGCATTGCCACCGTCTCGCCGCCTTTCATCACAGCATTACCGCCGTGAACGGTTTCTTTGTCACCCGTCACCGCGCCGGCGCCCATGGTGATGATGCCGAGCGCCTGGAACCACAAGGCCGCCGTCTTGGCGCGGTTCATCTGGATATTCGAGCGGGCGAGATGGCTGCCGTCGATATGTCCCGTCTCATGGGCGATGACGCCGATCAGCTGGTTCGGCGTCTGCGCTTTCATCAGCGCGCCGGTGTGCAGGAACATGTTGCGCCCGTCGGCTACGAAAGCGTTGAAACTTGAATCGTTGACGAGGTGAATTCGAATATTTTCCGGATCGAGCTCCGCTGCGCGCATGACGGGTGCAGCGTATTCGGCGATCAGAGCTTCGATCTCGGAATCACGGATCAGAGCTTGCGCCTGCGCGGGCGCGCTGAACGAGGTTACAAGGCAAAACCCGGCGGCCATGGCCAAAACTGTGATGGTGCGTATCGGCTTCATCATGGTCAGAATGCTAATCCATTGTGATAGGGGCTGCCCTTAATGCTGGTTCTGCCCGGCATAACGGAAGGGGTAGCGCAATTTTCGATCGAGCTTTGACGCCGCTTTGTACCACTACAACAGCTTGATTTGGGCAAGCTCGTGTCTTGATGGCCCATGGAACGGGGAGAAATCGCCCGCCGGGCAGCTGGCGCCCATGCTGTTCCCCGGCCGCATCCTTTTTGAACGTCGAGATGAATTTGCCGGTGCTGGAGCACCCCGCGTTCACACAAGGCAGCGGCACAGCGGTAGTGCCTGACGCGGATCAGACGCCCCCGGAGCTAGGAGACCGCTTTTTGGCAGGCGGCATGAGTAAAACAACCTAGTGCACTGACGCAGACAAAGGATTCCCACGCACGCTTTGGCGTGCGATTCTGCGGGCATGGCACAAACAATCAGCGTCATCATCAATGCTGAGGACCGCGAGCGGCTTGCCGCGGTGCTCAGCGATCGCAATCGCCCTCAAAAGCATATCCAGCGGGCCCGGATCATTCTGCTTTCGGCGGAACGGCTGCCGGTGGCGCAGATCGCGCGCCAGGCCGGCGTCAGCCGGCCTTCGGTTTGGCGCTGGCAGCGCCGCTTTGGCGAGAGCGGCGTGGATGTGTTGCTGCGTGAGCCGAGACGCAAGCCCGGCAAGGCCCCGCTGCCGCAGGAGACCGTGAGCCGGATCGTTGCACTGACCTGCACCAGCCCGCCTGGCGAAGCCACGCACTGGACCGGGCGGGCGATGGCCAAGGCGGCCGGCATCTCGCTTCGGGCCGTGCAGCGGATCTGGGCGGCGCACCGGCTCCAGCCGCACCGTATCCGCACCTTCAAGAAGTCCAGGGACCCAGCCTTCGCTGCCAAGGTGGAGGACATCGTTGGCGTCTACATGAACCCGCCGGTCCATGCCGTCGTTGTGTCCATTGATGAGAAGACGCAAATCCAGGCACTGGACCGGACCCAGCCCGGCTTGCCTCTGAAGCCCGGCAAATGCGGCACCATGACTCATGATTACAAGCGCAATGGCACCACCACCTTGTTCGCTGCTCTCAATATCCTCGACGGAACCGTTATCGGGCGCTGCATGCCCAAACACACCAACAAGGAATTCATCAAATTCCTCAACGCGATAGAGCGGGCCGTTCCGGCAGGCAAGATCATCCATGCCATCGCTGATAACTACGGCACGCACAAGCATCCCAAGGTCAAGGAATGGCTGGCAGATCATCCCCGCTGGACCTTCCACTTCACGCCCACATCGGCGTCATGGATGAATGCCGTCGAGGGATTTTTCTCTATCATCACCCGCAGGCGCATCCGGCGCGGCGTCTTCAAGTCCGTCTCGGAGCTTCAAAAGGCTATCCGCCGCTACATCCGGGAGCACAACAAGGATGCCAAACCCTTCGTCTGGACAAAGCCAGCCGAAACCATCCTCGCCAAACTCCGCCGCCTGCCTGCATCTATTGAATGAGTCAGTGCACTAGGATAAACGGCAACAGCGAAACGCGCGGCGTCAAAATTGACACCGCGCGTTCTTCTGGGGGTTCTGCGACAGCGCAGGCGGTCAGAACTTCACCTTCAGGCCGCCATAAGCCGCGAGAGGCGCAGCCGGCGTCACCGAGCGCGCGTCAACATGCTCGCCGAACCTGTCACCCACGGAACCAGTTTCGAAATACGTGCCGTAATACGCGTATTTGTTATCGAAGACGTTGTTGACCATGCCGTAAATCTGCACGTGCTTGTTGATGTCGTAGGAGGTTTGCAGATTGACCACGGCATAACCGGGCAGTTTGGCATTCTGGTTGTTCTCGTCACCAACGTAATACTGGCTGCTGGAGTAGACGACATTGGCGCCGATCTTCCAGGCATCGGTCAGCATGTAGCTGGCGCCGGCCTTGATGCGATGCGCCGGAATGCCCGGCATGTGATCGCCGGGGCGCACGGCGATACGGTACACCTCATCCTCCGCAGTATTGCCGGGATTGCTCGGCGAATTCAGCGACAGGTTGCTCTGGAACGTGGCGTCGATGAAGGCGTAGGTTCCGTAGAGCTGCATGCGCCGCGTGGTATAGCTGGCGCTCGCCTCGACACCCTGGCGCAGCGTATCGCCGGCATTGCGGAAAGTGCCGCGGATGGCGGAGGCGTCGGCCAGTTCGCTGATGATGTCGTCGGTGTTCAGAGTGCGGAACAGACCGGCGCTCCAATCCAGCTTGCCGGAGTGCACCGAGCCGCTGCTGCCGCGCAGGCCCAGTTCCCAGGTATGGGACACCACCTGCTTCAGCGGCGGGTCCGATGCCAGGAAGTTTTCCATCAGGCAGGGGAGATTGGGATTGGCGCAGGCCAGTTCGGCCGGCGTCGGCGCGCGGTTGGCTTCCGAATAGCCGCCGTAGAGCGTCAGTTTGGGAGCGAGCTTATACGTCGCGCCAACCACGGGATTGATGCGGGTGAACGTGTGCTCGCCGCTCAGATTGGCTTCGGGATCGCCAAATTCCGCGACCTTGGCCGGGCCGTTCAGATCGTTGAGCTTGATCGTGGCGTAGTTATAGCGCGCGCCCGCCGTCACCGCGAGCCGGTCCGTGACGTCGAAGGTGTCGCTGACGAACAGGCCGAAATAATCGGTGGTGGTGTTGAGCTTCAGCGGGCTGATGGCCAGCGGCGACACCGGGAAGAAGCCGTTGCCCGTCACCACGAAATTGGCGGTGTCCAGATCACCCAGCTCGGCGCTGGTGGTGTTACGGGCGTTGCCGTGGTCGATGCTCGCGCCGGCGATGAACAGGTTGCCATGGCCAAAGAGCCGCGCATTGCTCGTGGCCTGGAGTGAGCCGCCATAGCTATCTGCCTTCGCCGTGGTGCGGTCGATCTCGCCCACCACGTGACCTTCGGCAAGGGCGGGATTGACCGCGTGTTCGCCGGCGGCGTTCCGCAGCGGATCCTCACCCAGGCAGAGGAAACCGGCTCCGCCCTCATCATCCTCGCAAGCCTCCGCGTCGGTGATGTTGCCGTCCACATGCTTCTGCCGGAACTTGCGGTAGTACGCGGTGCCCGACAGCTTCAATGTCTCCGTCACGCCCACCGTGCCATTGAGCGACACCATTTGCATGCGGTTGACGGTGGTCTGCGGCGTGCTGAAGGTTTTGTTCCAGCCCTCGTCCAGCAGCACCTTCGGCGACAGCCCGGCCACACCGACGAAATTGGCGGCCTGGGAGTAGTTCAGGTGGACTTCCGAGTCGTTCCTGCCCTTGATGCCCACATCCCCGTAAAAGCGCGAGACTTCGGAGGGCGAATAATTGCGCCATCCATCGTCCTTGATGCCCTCCCAGGCGGCGTAAGCGGCGAAGTTACCCACCTGCTGGCCCACCTGCACCGCTTCCTGCCGGCGCCCGAAGGAGCCGAAGCGCGTATCCGATTCGACGCCCTGGAAGCCGAAGCCGTCCTTCATCTTCACCGAGATGGAACCGCCCAGCGCGTTGAGGCCGAACATGGGATTGCCGCTCATCACGGTGATACTGTCGATGGCGTTGCCCGGCATGAAGTCCCAATTGACGATGTCGCCGAACACCTCGTTGACGCGCACGCCGTTCTGATACACGGCAAGGCCCTGCGGTGTGCCGTTGAGCGGCGAGGATTCGAAGCCGCGGAATTGCGCGCTGGTCTGGAAATCGTTGCCCTGCATGTCGCTGAGGATGATGCCGGGGACGCGCTGTTGCAGCGCCTCCTCCGCCGTGACAATGCCTGTGGCCGCGATATCACCGCTGGTGATTCTGCCCACCGCGCTGGGAACCTTGGCAACCGGGATTTCGCTGCCTTTGACCGGCGTCATGCTGACGGTATCGGCGGCGGACGCTTCCGCGGCGGCGGGAGCGGCGATCACCGCCGGCGCCTGAGTTTTCCTGGGCTGCTTCGCTGAGGTTTTGGGCTTCGGTTTCGCCTCTTGCTTTTTCTGTATCACCTGCACCGGCGGCAGTGTCGTCCCCGGCTTTTTCGGCGTTTCCTGCGCCAGCACCCCCGTTGCCGCCAAAGGCACGGCCAGAGCCGCTGTAATCAATAGTGATTTGTATCTACTCATTCTCTCCCCCCTCGCACGGCACATTTCCGCCGCGCACCTCTCACATTGTGTTTGCCCCCGAAAAATTACGGCGGAACCGTGAGATGCGTCTGCGGGCAAGGTGGCAAAAACGTTCGGGAAGATCTGGCAACAGGCGCCATAATGTCACACCCAGGCGTGCTGTCCCGGCAGCACCGGCTGGACAGCCCGGCTCCGGGCAGCTAGACCGGCGCAATGCGTCTATTGAACCTTCTCTGGTACAGCCTGCCCGTCCGCTGGCAGATTTTGCTCGCCGTGGCCATGCTCGGCATGCTGGCCGCACTGATCGCCACTGCCGCCGCCGCCTTCGAAGCCCGGCAGCGCGCCAAGGTGGAAATGGCCGCCTCCATGGAACTGGCAGGGCGCCTGCTCAAGGAAACGCATCTTGCGGCGGGACTCAGTATCGAGGAGAGCGCCGCCAAGCTCGGCCGGCAGCTCCAGCATCTTCGCCACGTCCGCATTGCCCTCGCGGATGCGTCCGGGCGGCTGCATACTGTCCTGCCACATCCCGGCGAGGTGCGCGGCGGCGGCTGGGGCATACACCGCTGGCTGGCTGAAGCCGCGGGCTCGGGGGCCGATCCGCGCGAAATCGTCATGACTTCAGACACCGGCGTCTCCACGCGCGCCGTGCTGGCCGGGGAACCCGCCGATGAGTTCGCCGAGGTGTGGAACGACCTGAGCAAGCTGCTACTGTTCTGGGCCGGCGCCAGCGCCATGATGATGCTCGCGCTCTATATCGTGCTGGGGCGCATATTTGGCCCGCTGGTCACGCTCGCCGGCGGGATGCAAAGCCTCGGCGCAGGCCGGTTCGGCGTCCGCGTCACACCGCCGAAGGCCAAAGAGCTGGCCGGCATCGCGGAGAGTTTCAACACGCTCGCCGCCGCGCTGAACGCCGCTCAGGCCGAAAACCGGCGGCTCTACCGCAATCTCATCACCGTGCAGGAAAGCGAGCGCCGCGAGATTGCGTCGGAACTGCACGACGAACTTGGCCCCTGCCTCTTCGGGCTGACCGCCAACGCCGCCTCCATCGAAGCCATGAGCGAGGCGCTCCCCGATGGCATGCGCGACAAAATTACAGACCGCGCCGGTCAGATCCAGTCCATCACGGCGCGGCTGAAGACCATGAACCGCGCCCTGCTGAAAAAACTTCGCCCCGCGGCGCTGGGACAGGTATCCTTGGCAGAGCTGATTGGCGAACTGCTATCGGGGATGGAGCGGCTGCATCCGGGTGTTGAACTGGTGCGACGCTTCTCAAGCCCGCTCCAAAGCTATGGCGAAGAGGTTGACCTCGTCATTTACCGCTGTGTTCAGGAGGGCGTGACCAACGCCAACCGCCATGGCAAGGCCCGCCGCGTGGTTGTCGAGTTGAGGGAAGAGATGGAAGTGAACGGCACCGGCGAGGAGCGCGGGAAACAGCTCATCTTGCGGCTCAGCGACGATGGGGAGGGCATCCCGGCGCCCGCGACGGCCGGCTTCGGTCTCTCCACCATGCGTGAACGGGTGGAAGCGGCAGGCGGCAGCTTCGCCATGACCGGCCTTGAACCGCGCGGGACGGCCATATCAGTGAACATTCCGCTTGATGGCGGGAAGCGGCGCGGCCAAGAGGACCGGACATGACGTCCGTACTCATCATCGACGACCATCCTATCGTGCTGCAAGGCTGTCAGCGCCTGTTCCAGGACGCCGGCATGCAGGACGTGCACCAGGCGTCGAGTTTTGCCCAAGCCTTCCGTCTTTACCGCCGCCATAAGCCGGATGTGCTCGTGACCGATCTGGCGATGAGACCGGCGGCCATGGGCGGCCTGGCCTTCATCCGCCGCCTGCGCCTGCACGACCGCCGCACGCCGATCCTGGTCTTCAGCATGCACAGTGATCCGGTCATCGTCAGCCGCGCGCTGTCTCTGGGCGCCAACGGCTATATCCTGAAGGATGCGCCCGCCGGCGAACTGCTGAGCGCGATTTACCGCGTCCGCACCGGCTTGCCATATGTCAGCCATGAACTCGCTTCCAGCATCGCATTTATGGACGCGCGCGACAAAGCCAACCCGCTGAAATCGCTCACCCTGCGCGAATTGCAGACGCTGGAGCTGATTTCCGAGGGCAAAGCCTATGGCGGCATCGCCGAAGAGCTGGGGGTGAGTTACAAGACCGTGGTCAACACCAGCTCGGTGCTCAAGAGCAAGCTTGGCGCACGGTCCCTGCCCGAACTGATGCGCATCGGTATCCGTTATCTGCCGCAGGCAAACAGCGAGCGCGGTGTGTGAGGGGCGCCAGTCACACGCCGCCAGTGGACAGAACATAGCCGGCGCCGCGCACCGTGCGGATCAGCGACCGCCTGCGGCCAGAGCCGAATTGCTCCAATTTCCGGCGCAAATAGCCGACATAGACATCGACAACATTGAAGGAAGTGGCGCAGCTCTCATCCCATAGCGCTTCCAGGACTTGCGCCCGCGTCAGCAGCTTGCCTTCATGCCGCACGAACAGTTCCAGCAGTTTGTATTCACGCGCCGTCAGCGTCACGCGCCTGCCGTTCATCTCGGCGCTGCGGAGTTTGGGGTCGAGCGTCAGCACGCCGGGCGGCGGGCTGACCGGGGAGGCGGCACTCGCATGCGCTTTCCGCTCGCGCGTCTGCGCACGGACTCGCGCCAGCAGTTCCTCGAAGGCGAAGGGCTTGGTCATGTAGTCGTCCGCGCCGGCCGACAGGCCCTCTACCTTATCGGCCACGCCATCGCGGGCGCTGAGCAGGATGATGGGCGTCCGCTGGTTGGGGCCGCCGGCGCGCAGATGGCGGCAGACCTCGAAGCCGGACGGGCCGGGAAGCGTCACGTCCAGCACGATGGCGCCGAAGGGCGGCCTGCTGGCGGTTTCGATGGCCTCGCTGCCGCCGTGAACACAGTCCGCGCCGAAACCTTCCATTTCGAAGGCGCGGCCCAGCAGAGAAGCGATGTCGCGATCATCTTCAACGATCAAAATCTGCATCACGGATTACTCTTTGATGTAAACCTTCAATCATGCTGACGGCTCGGCTATTTCTTTTCCTTCTTCTCGCTCTCTTCCGCCTTGTTGATCCTGTCGAGCAGCGAAGCCTTTTTCTCAGCTTCGGCGTGCGCGGCGGAGTTCTGCTGCTCAACCATCTGCTTCAGATCCGGGGCGAGATATTCGACCGCCGTGCCCTGGCGCAGATGCAGCGCCAGCGCATGCGCCTTGCCGTAGGAGACGGCGGCGGTCACGCGGTCTTTCACGAGGTCGAGCGGCGGCGGTGCCTTGGGGCGGCGCTCCTCCAGCTTGACGATATGCCAGCCATAGGGGCTTTCCACCGGCGGCGAAATCTGGCCGGGCGTCAGCTTGAACGCTGTCACCTCCACCTGCGGCACCAGCTTGCCGCGTCCGAAGTAGCCCAGGTCGCCGCCATCGGCCTTGGTCGCCTTGTCGAGGGACTTCTCCTCAGCCAGCTTGCCGAAATCAGCGCCTCCGCCGAGCTGTGCCGCGACGGCTTTCGCCTCGTCTTCAGTTTTCACCAGGATATGGCGGGCGTGCACTTCCTCTTCCTGCGGCAGGCTCTTGATTTTCGCCTCGTAGACGGTCTTGATCTCGCTCTCCGTGATCGCCGCCGTCACGCGCTGATCGAAATAGATGTCATGCTCCACGCGGCGGCGCCAATAGGCCAGCCGGTGCTCGAACTCCGGCCCTTGCGCCACGTTCTCTTTCCGCGCGGCCACGGAGTAGATTTCATTCTCGATGAGAAATTCGGTGAGCAGGCGCCGGCGCTTCAACGGGTCCTGTTCCTCCAGGCTGGCGCCGATATCGGCCTCGGCCAGCGCCATATCCGCCTCGGTGAACACCTTGCCGTTGACGCTCGCAACCGGCTTGGCCGGATCTTCCGCACGGACCGGCGCGGCGAAGACGGCGGCAGCCGCCAGAAGGAATGCGAACAACTTCAAGCGATGGATGTTCATTGGGTTCCGTACTGTGAGCCTGGCCGCTCGGGCGGGCGAATGGTTGCAGCCGGGGCGCAATACGCCGCAGCATTGCCAAGACGTTAGCGCCCTGTTCCGGGATGGCGCCAGACGGCAAAATGGCAAGCGGATATGGATAAAGTTCCCGTCCGTCTTGCACTGCCCTCACGGAATGCCTGTATGCAGGGTTGATTCCTTTGTTCGGCCGGGGAGCCATTCCTTCGTCCCGGCCATGCATAAGCCAAATGCTACCGCGCACAGGAGGGGTCAAGGAGGCGCGATCTTGCGCACCGCCGAAGGCGGCTTGTCCTTGACGCCTCCGAGCACGGTGAGCATGCTGGTGTGCGGCGGGGCTCACGGCAATCGCTGCAACCCGCTCGAATTTCGACAGAGCCGGAAACCGGCGTTCAGGCCGATTTCGCACCGGACAGGCGGCCGCCGCCGGACCTCATGGTCGTGGACGGCAACTGATCGATCGCGATACGGATCAGTTCCGGCAGTGTGCGCACGCCCAGCTTGTTCTTGATGATGGCGACCGAGTTGGCCACAGTCTTATAGCTGACGTTCAATTCCTCCGCGATCAGCCCATACGGCTTGCCCTCGGCGAGGATGCTGAGCAGTTCCAACTCGCGCAGCGTCATCTTTTGCAGCCGGTGGCTCTGCCCGCGCGTTTCCATCAGCACGAGATCGGCGGTCAGATCGTCGCTGATATAGACTTTGCCCTCGCGGACCCTGTGAAACGCCTTCAGCGGATCCTCGGACGCGGAATCCTTCAGCACATAGCCGGTGGCGCCGGCCTGCAAAGCGCGGCTGACGATGACCGGATCGCGGTGCATGCTCAGCACGAGTATCGGGATGCGCGCATTGAAGACGCGGATACGCCGGATGAACGATAGTCCGCTCAGCAGCCCCGTGCTCATGGTCAGATCGGCGATGATAATATCCGGCTTCTCGCTGCGGTACAGGCGAAAGCCTTCGGACATGGTTGCCGCCGGTACGACCTTGCCCGCGCCGTGGGCCTCCAGCACGCGCGCAAAGCCTTGCAGCACGATGGGGTGGTCGTCGATCACGAGGACGGTGGTCATGGGTGTGTTCCCTGTTGTAACCCGCGCCGGCTGTCCGGAAATCGGGATGATGGCCGTAATGGCGGCGCCAGATGGATGCGTCCGGGATAGCCGCCAGTTGCCGCCCAGCGCCTGCACGCGCTCGCGCATCACCGCGAGGCCGAAGCCGATGGACGACGTGGCGGCCAGCCCCTTGCCGTTGTCGCTGAGAGTGAGGGACAGGCGCCGCGCACCCGCCTCCGGCTCTTCCTCGCCAAGCTGGACGCGAATGAGCGCCGCCTCGCCATGGCGCAACGCGTTGGTGACGCCTTCCTGGACGCAGCGGTAAATGGTGAGGTCGGCCAGAGTGCCATAGCTGCGCGCCAGTTCGCCGAACTCCGGCTGGAACTCCACTTCGGGATAGCGCCGCTGGAAATCCGCGATCAGCTCCAGAATCAGCTCGGAAAGCGTCACCTTTCCCAGGGCCATGGGACGCAGACGCTTCAGGATCTGCCGGTTCATGGCCTTCAGCCGCTGCACGATGGCGGCGATCTCCGCCACGAGCAGGCCGATGTCCCCGGCTTGCTCCGGCGCGATCCGGGCGACCCTCGCCTCTATGGCCGCCGCTGTGGTGGTGATGCCGAACAGGCATGGCCCGGCCTCGTCGTGCAGGTCGCTGGCAATCTGCCTGCGTTCGTCCTCCTGCACCGACATAAGCTCCTGATACAACTGACTGTTTTCCATGCGGGCAGCGCTCAACGCGGCGGCGAGGTTGTTAAAATTGGCGGCGATGGAGACCAGTTCGGGAACGCGCGGCGCCTCCATGCGAATGCGGTAATCGCCGGTTTCCAGCTCGTGCATGCCCTCGGCGATTCGCACCAGCGGCCGGAGGATGCGGCCCAGCACCACGTAAAACACCGCCATCATCGCCGCATTGGCCGCGAACCACACCAGCCCGAGACGCATGAAATCGTTCCAGACCTCGCCCAGTTCATCGGCAGCGTCCGTGCGCAGCACCACCGTGCCCGAATGCCGGCCGCCGGCGGTCAGCGGCACTTCGCGATATTGAGGCGCGCTCCCAACCAGATTGACGAACCAGCCCGGCGCGCGGGCGCTAGCGTCCTGCGGCATGCTGGATTGCACGGTGACGACGTTGCCGCCAGCATCCAGCACTTTGACCTCCAGGTGCCGCAAATGCCTGAGCTGCAAGGCCAGCATTCTTGGCAGTGCCGTCGCGGTCTGGGCCTCGCCGCCAAAATGCCGGGCCGCCTCGGTGATATAGCGCTCGGCAAGCGTCAGCGGCGACCGCGTCTCCGCCTCCACCCGCTTCTTGGCATCCAGCAGGGCGACGAAGGCGGCGAAAATGAAGGCGGCAAGGCTCAAGGCCGCGAACGACATCAGAATGCGTGTCCGCACCGCCCGGTCATGCCAGACGAAGGCCGCCAGCGAAAAGCCGGGAGCGGAGGAATTGCCGGCGGCCAGCGCCATCATTGCTGTAACGCAGCCAACGCCTGCTCCCTGGTCATCCCGGCCGTTCTGAGCTGGAAATATTGCTGGCAAAGCGCCCCGAACCCTTGCGTGCTGTTGCGCTCCGGTGCCCGCCTGGTCAGCTCCTCTATGAGGTCCGCGGCGCTTTCGGCGGTGCCCCTTTCCGCCAGCATCTTTTCAAGCTGCACGGCCCGGTTGGCGACCATCCTCGGCGTTTCTCCGAATTTGCGGCTGGCTGTTTGCAGAGCCGCGCGAATGCTCTCAACGGAACGCGCACCCCCGCCCTCACCCTGATGCCGGGCGATCCATTGCTCGGGAGTGAGCTTGTCCCGCTTGCCGAGCCAGCCCGTCACCGGCTCCGCGAGCCGATCATCGCCACTCTTTGCGGGTGGCTCCTCCGCCTGGGGCGGTTCGCTGTCGCAGCCGTTGAGCAGGAGGGGGACGAGCAGGAGCAAACCCAGCCGGCGCTTATGGCCGGGCACAGTCCGGCGCGCGGCGGGAAGCCTGTAATATGTTCTCAACTTCAGCGGGCCTCGTCAGGATATCGAACTCATATGTATACGCAATCGCCTGCGCTTCCTTGCCGCGGCGGGAACGCAGTCCGGGTGCACAGGCCATCAGCTTACACCAATGATCCTCCAGCAAAATGGCAAAGCGAATGGAAGAAGTTCCCGGATGTTTTTGGGAATTGGACCAAAGACGCAACTGCCCCCCGCAGCTTATGCTTCACCTTGGCTGCATAACGTCATCCCTGCGAAAAAAAATAGGGGGGCGGAAAGGCCCTGACGGCGCGAACGGTTTGCGTAAACCGTGATCCTTGCGCCGGCAGAGAGAGACGGCTACTGGCGCGTCCAAAGCGCTGGATTGCATGCAAGGCTGCCGCCTCTGTTCCTGGGAGCGAAAAATTCAGGAGGAATTGATGAAACGCACCAAGTATGCGTTGCTGGCGGCTGCGTCCGTGCTGGCAATGCAGGGTCTGCTCACGGCCATGATGCCGTCGCCAACGACAAGCTCATCGAGCTGTCGAAGAGCGACGAAAACTGGGTGATGCCGGGCAAGAACTACAACTCCGACAACTATCAGCCCGATGACGCAGATCAACGACAGACAACGTCAAGAAGCTGCAAGGCCGCCTGGTCGTTCTCGACCGGCCTGCTGCACGGCCATGAAGGCGCGCCGCTCGTCGTCAACGGCGTGATGTACGTCCACACGTCGTTCCCGAACAACACCTTCGCGCTCGACCTGAACGACCCCGGCCAGATCCTCTGGCAGCACAAGCCCAAGCAGGATCCGGCCGCCCGCTCCGTGGCCTGCTGCGATCTCGTCAACCGCGGTCTGGCCTACTGGCCCGGCGACGGCAAGGCGCCGCCGCTCATCCTCAAGACCCAGCTCGACGGCCACGTCGTGGCGCTCAACGCCGAGACGGGCGAGGAGTACTGGAAGGTGGAGAACTCCGACATCAAGGTCGGCTCGACGCTGACCATCGCTCCTTACGTGGTCAAGGACCTGGTGCTCGTCGGCTCGTCGGGCGCCGAGCTCGGCGTGCGCGGCTACGTCACCGCCTACGACGTGAAGACCGGCGACCAGAAGTGGCGCGAGTACGCCACCGGCCCGGACGAGGAAGTCGGCATCGGCGACGACTTCAACAAGGCCAACCCGCATTACGGCCAGAAGGGCCTCGGCACCGAGGACCTGGGAAGGCGACGCCTGGAAGATCGGCGGCGGCACCAACTGGGGCTGGTACGCCTACGATCCCGAGACGAACCTGTTCTATTACGGCTCGGGCAACCCGGCGCCGTGGAACGAGACCATGCGTCCTGGCGACAACAAGTGGACCATGACCATCTGGGGCCGCGACGCCGACACCGGCGAGGCCAAGTTCGGCTATCAGAAGACGCCCGCACGACGAGTGGGACTACGCCGGCGTCAACGTCATGATGCTGTCCGAGCAGAAGGACAAGACGGGCAAGATGCGCAAGCTTCTGACCCATCCGGACCGCAACGGCATCGTCTACACGCTCGACCGCGAAAACGGCGACCTGATCTCGGCCGACAAGATCGACGATACGGTCAACGGGGTGACGCAGGTCGATCTGAAGACCGGCATGCCGGTGCGCGATCCCGGAATACGGCACCCGCATGGACCACAAGGCGACGGACGTCTGCCCGTCGGCCATGGGCTACCACAACCAGGGCCACGACGCCTACGATCCCGGAACGAAGCTCTTCTATCATGGGCATCAACCACATCTGCATGGACTGGGAGCCGTTCATGCTTCCCTACCGCGCCGGCCAGTTCTTCGTCGGCGCCACGCTGTGGATGTATCCGGGCCCGAAGGGCGACCGTCAGAACTACCTCGGTCTCGGTCAGATCAAGGCCTACAACGCCATCACCGGCGAGTACAAGTGGGAGAAGATGGAGCGCTTCGCGGTCTGGGGCGGCACGCTCGCGACCAGCGGCAATCTGGTGTTCTACGGAACGCTCGACGGCTTCCTCAAGGCCCGCGACAGCCGACACCGGCGAGCTGCTCTGGAAGTTCAAGCTTCCGTCGGGCGTCATCGGCCATCCGATGACCTACGAGCACAACGGCGTGCAGTACGTCGCCATCATGTACGGCGTCGGCGGCTGGCCGGGCGTTGGTCTGGTGTTCGACCTGCAGGATCCGACCGCCGGTCTCGGCGCGGTGGGCGCCTTCAAGAAACTTGCAGAACTACACCCAGATGGGCGGCGGTCTGATGGTGTTCTCGCTCGACGGCAAGAACCCCTATGACGACGTGAACGTCGGCGAGTACGACGCGAACTAACCGCTGATCCGGCGCGTATCGAACGCCGCCGCAGCGAACCTCGTCATCCCGCGTGAGGTCGCCGGCGCGCCGCGTGCAGCGCTCACGGTCGCGACTGTCCGGCGCCGCCGCACGAACGGGCAGACCCGACCAGCGATCCATGCACAGGTGAACGAATGAAACGCGAATTCCGCATTCTCCGGCGCGTCCTGGCCGCTCTGCTGCGCGCTCGCCGCCTTCCAGCCAGCCCGTCGCGGCTGACGATGCCAACCCCTACGCCGACGACAAGACCGTGCTGCGCGTCTGCGCGGCGTCCGAGGAAGCGCCCTATTCGGCCAAGGACGGCAGCGGCTTCGAGAACAAGATCGCCGAAGCCGTGGCCGAGGCCATGGGCCGCAAGGCGATCTTCAAATGGTACAACAAGCCCGCGATCTATCTCGTTCGCGATCAGCTCGATATGAAGCTCTGCGATGTCGTCGTGGGCCTCGACACCGGCGACGAGCGCGTGCTGACGACAGCGCCCTATTATCGCGCGCCCTATGTCTTCGTGCAGCGCAAGGACACCAAGCTCGACATCAAGGATTGGAACAGCCCCGACCTCGTGAAGGCCGACAAGATCGGCTTCGTCCCCGGCACGCCCGCGCAGGTGATGCTGGAGAAGCTCGGTCTGTTCAACGTGCACTTCAACTACATGCACTCGCTGACCGACTTCCAGGACCGGCGCAACAAATACACGCGCATTCCGCCGCGCGCGCATGGTCGGCGAGGTCGCCAACGGCACGGCGGACGTGGCGGTGATGTTCGCGCCGGAGGTGGCCCGCTACGTCAAGGCCATGCGCGAACTCGACGCTGACCGTGATCCCCGACAACAACGCGCGCGCGGACGGCCAGAAGGTTCCGCATCACTTCGACCAGTCGATCGGCGTGCGCAAGGACGACCGCGAACTGCTCGATGCGATCGACGCGGCGCTCGCGAAGGCGCGGCCCAAAATCGAGGCGATCCTGGCGGAGGAGGGCATTCCGCTGCTCGCCAGAGCCGCCACCGGTCCACCGAAGTCGTGAGCCTCGGACGCTGAAACCGGAATGGCATGAAACGCGCACGCGAACCGGAATGCATGAGTTTGTCGAGACATAGCCGATCGATTGCCCTGCTTGCCATGCTGGCGGCTAGCCTGTCGCGCTCCGGCCGCGTTCAGGCACAGGAAGTCTTCCGGAACACGATCACCGGCGAAGACCTGAAAATCATGGAGACGAGCCAGCCGGAAGGCCGCGACACCGAAGCGGTCAAGCAGTTCCTGGAAACCGGCGTCAACCCCTACACGGAGGTAGAAGAGCTGCCTGCCGAAAGGCGAGGAAATCTATCTGGTCGGCGTGCTCCGGCTGCCACGGCCATCTCGGCGAAGGCAAGGTCGGTCCCGGCCTCAACGACGCCTATTGGACCTATCCGAAGAACAAGACCGACAAGGGTCTGTTCGAGACGATCTTCGGCGGCGCGCAACGGCATGATGGGGCCGCACAACGATCTGCAGCTCGACGAGATGCTTCGGCTGATGGCCTGGATCCGTCATCTCTACACCGGGCCGCTGGACGATGCCGACTGGCTGACGCCGGAGCAGAAGAGCGATGTTCAAGCCATACAAGCGGAATCGAGGAGCAGCGAACGCGTGACCGTGACAAGCCGAGGCAGCGACCGAGTGCAAGATATCCGCAAAGTAATCCGGCGCACCTGGCGGGATGTTCGCTGATCGCGGCCGGACGTAACGGAGCGGACAAGAGCGGCTACAGCCGCGAATAAGCAGTAACGAAATCAGGAGGAAACAGCCCATGTTGAAGAAGATTGGTCTATATGGCGCGGCGGCGCTGCTCGCGGCTCGTCGCTTGGTGCAACGGCGGCGTTGGCCTATGACGGCACCAAGTGCAAGGCGCCCGGCAATTGCTGGGAGCCCAAGCCCGGCTATCCCGACAAGGTCGCCGGCTCGAAGTACGATCCCAAGCACGATCCCGCGGAGCTGAACAAGCAGTCCGACTCCATCAAGGCCATGGAGGAGCGCAACACCAAGCGCGTACCGCGAATTTCAAGAAGACCGGCAAGTGGGTCTACGACGTCGAACAAGATCCCGAAGTAATCGTCGCGGATTTCCTCGGAGCAGTGCCGCGGCTACGTTCTGCCTGCTTCCTCCCGAGGTCGGGGTGCGGCTCGTCGCCGCACCCCTTTTTTCCAGCCGCGATGGCACGTCGTCCGGGTGCGACAGCTATGCCGCATAGGCGTCGCATGGCCGGCAATCGACTGACATCGATCTTGCGGCTGGCGCCAGCGCGCGCTCGCGTTCGAGGCCGAGACTCGGCAAGGTCGTCGTCGGCCAGGCGCGCGTCATCCGCCTGCTGACGATCGCCATCTTCGCGCGCGGCCATGTGCTGCTCGAAGGCGATGTCGGCGTCGGCAAGACGACGCTGCTGCGCGCCGCCGCGCGCTGCCTCGGCGGCAACTACGAGCGCATCGAGGGCACCATCGACCTGATGCCCGCCGACCTGATCTATCACACCTATCTCGACGAGGACGGCCGGCCGCGCGTCGAGCCGGGCCCGGTGCTCGCGCCACGGCGAGGACCTGGCGATCTTCTTCTTCAACGAGATCAACCGCGCCCGCCCGCAGGTGCATTCGCTGCTGCTGCGGCTGATGGCCGAGCGCAGCCTCACCGCCTTCAACCGCGAGTACGCACTTCCCGCATCTGCTGGTCTTCGCCGACCGCAACCGCGTCGAGCGGGAGGAGACCTTCGAGCTGCCCGCCGCCGCGCGCGACCGCTTCCTGATGGAAATCGCGCATCGAGACGCCGACGGATTCCGAGTCCGCCGCGCGCTCGTCTTCGATCCGCGCTTTCACGACACCGACAGCCTGATTGCGAGGCGTGCCGAAGCGATCCTCGATCACGAGGAGCTGGACGACCGTCGGCGCCAGCCATTCAGACGCGACGTCCACGCCAGCGACGACGCTGGAGCGCTATACGCTCGACCTGTGGCAGGCGGTGCGCTATCCGGCCCAGCGCCGGCATCGACATCGGCGGGCGTCGATATGGAGCGCCTCGTGCAGGCCGGCGCGAGCCCGCGCGGCATGAGCTATCTGCTGCGCGCCGCGCGCGTGACGGCGTGGCTCGAGGGCCGCGACATGGTCGTCCCGGAAGATCTGCGCGCCGTGTTCTTCGAGACCATGGCGCATCGCGTCTTTCTCGATCCGGTCTACGAACTGCGGCGCGACGAGATCATGCGCGAGCTCTGCCGCAAGCTGTTCGAGACGGTGCCCGCGCCATGACGCGACGACCGGTGCCGCCGATAGCGCCGACGCCGCGCGGACCTGCCTTACCGGCGTGTCCTGGCGCAGTCCGCGCCGTCCAGGCGGGCGCGCATCGCGGCACGCATCGCGGGCGCCGGCGGGCTGTTTCGCGATCTCGCCTCGCTGCTCGAGCATCCCGATCCGCGCCGCATCGACCTGCGCGCCAGCGCCGCGCGACCCGTTCGAGCAGCTCTATGTGCGCCGCTTCGAGCAGAAGACGGCCGATCACGGTCTTATGCGCTGGTCGACGTGTCGGCGTCGATGGGCTTTCGCGGCAACATGGCGCAAGCTGGACACGGCGGCGGCGATCTGCGGCGCGCTGGCCGCTTCGGCGCGCCGCACGGGCGATACCTTCGGCCTGATCGGCTGCGACGAGACGGTGGCGCCGGAGCTGCACTTTCCCGCCACGCGGTCGCGCGCGCGGCGAGACGCCGGATGATGTCGGCGCTGCAGCTCCTTCCAGCCGCGCGGAGCGGCAAGCGCGCACGGACTGATCGAGGCCGCCGGCCTGATCGCGGGGCGCCGCAAGCTGGTGGTGCTGATTTCCGATTTCACATGCCGGACGACGGAACGACTGGAGGCCATTTTCGCAGCGCTGCGGCGGACACGACATCGTGCCCATGCATCTCGGCGGACAGCGCGGAAACGGCGACGCTTCCCGCCTGGGGAATTCTGCCGCTCACGGATCTCGAAACCGGCCGCGAACGTCTCGTGGCGCTGCGGCCCGTCGCTCAAGGCCGCATGGGAGCGCACCCGCGCCGCGCATCAGGCCCAACTCGAAACGCTGACGGCACGCTACGCCCGCGCGCCGTTCAAGGTCGTGGACCACGTCGACTGGGATCGCCGTTCGCGCGCGTATCTCATGGGGGCGCGGCCATGAAGTTGCGCGCTCTCCTCTGCCTGCTGTTGACGAGTCTGTTGGGTGTCTCCCGCCCAGGCGGCGTCTGCGCTGGGTCCGGATGGAGGAGCCGCGCAACTTCGGCTATTTCGTCGGCGATCTCATCGAGCGCCGCGCCTCGTCCTCGCGGATCGCGACGATCGAGCTGCTCGCCGCCTCGCTCCCGAAGCCCGGGCCGCTCAACTATTGGCTCGACCTGACGCGCGTCGAGTGACGGAGAACGCAGCGTCGAAGATGGCAGGCTCTACCGTGTCACGCTCGTTTACCAGAGCGTTTTACGCGCCGCTCGATCCGCGCAAACTGACCATCCCGGCATGGCCGTTCAGGCGGTCGCGGGCGGGGACAACGGCGGACGATCCCTCAATTCATCTTCACGACCTCGCCGCATCCGCGAATTGTTCCCGGAAAAGAGCGGCGAGACGAAGGAGACCTTCCTGCGGCCGGATCGCGCGCCACGCCGATCCCATCGGGCGGAGCCGCTGACTGGCGGTCTGGCGGCCTGCGCCGCATCGGCCGTTATGTCGCTGACGCGCATGGCATGTGCACCTGGCGTGGTGGCCTTTCCGTCGACGCCCCACACGGCCCTTCACCGGGCGGCACGCCGCTCGCCCGGATGCCCGCGCACGGCGACGGCGCTGCCGATATCGAGACGCCGCTGGCATACTGCACCGCGCCTTCGACGATCAGCCGCCGGCGCCGCTTGCTGGCCGGCGATGTCGGCGGCGTTTCTGTCGCGGCATCCGGAATTCGCGCGGCAGCGAATCTCGAAATCGAGCGCTTTTTCGACAGCCTCGCGGCCGGCCTTCTTCGGTCGACGAGCGGCGACCGCGTCGGCGCGATGCCAGCGATGCGCTCCGCGAGTCTGAGCCGCGATCTCGCCACGCCGGAACGGGCGCGTGCATGAGCCATTGCTCTCGCCACGCCCGCCCTGCTCTGGCTGACGCCGCTGGCGCTGCTGCCGCTCCTCGTGCGTGCTACAGTCGCCGCAGGGCTATCCCTCGCTGGCGCAGCTGGCGGGCGATCCGCTGTCGGCGATGCTCGATATCGGCCTGCGCTGGCCGGGTCGCTGGCGATTCTCGGCCTTCTATTCGCGGCATCGGCGGCCTGCGTCATCGGCGGCGAGACCGTGCAGCGCATCGGCAAGGGCGCGCATATCGTGCTGGTGATCGACCGCTCCAGCAGCATGGACGACACCTTCGCCGGCAGCCGTCCGGGCGCCGGCGAGGAGTCTCAAATCCGCCGAGCCGCCCGCCGCTTCCTTCAGGCTTTCGTCCGGGGCACGCGAACACGACATGTTCGGCGTCGCCGCGTTCTCCACCGCGCCGCTGCAAGTGCTGCCGCTGACCAGTCGCACAAGGAGGCGGTGCTCGCCGCCGTCGACGCCATCGACCGCCCCGGCCTCAGCGAAACCGACATCGCGCGCGGCATGGCGCATGGCGCTGTCGATGCATCGACGCCGATCCGTCGTCCGCCTCGCGCGCCATCATGCTGGTGTCGGACGGCGCGGGCGTCATCGACCGGCGCGTGCAGGAGAAGCTGCGCGCCGCGTTCCGGAAGCGGCCGGTGAATCTCTATTGGGTGTTTCTGCGCACCGCCAATTCGCCGGGCATCTTCGAGCATGCCCGATCCCGGCGAGCGGGATATCGCCGCCAGTCTACCCCGAGCGGCATCTGCATCGCTTTTTCGAGGATCTCGAAAATCCCCTATCGCGCTTTCGAGGCGGAAAACCCGCAGGCGGTGGGCGACGCCATCGCCGAAATCGGACGGCTGGAGCAGCAATCCGATTGCCTATACCGAGCACACGCCGCAGCGCAGTCTGCGCCGGCGCCGCTTATGCGGTTGCGGTGGCGGCGCTGGCGCTGCTGGCGCTCGCCAAACTTGCCGAAGTCCGCACCGGCGCGGCGGGAGGCGGGCATGAGGCAAGCGCAGCACGGGTTCAGCAGGCTGCTCGCGGCTGACGTCATTCAGTCCGCCGGCGTAGACTCTGGCGCGCGGCGCTCGCCGCCCGCACTGCCGCGCTGGTTCTGCTGATGCTGGCCGGCGGCGCGGGCATTGCTCTGCCTGGCCGTGTGGCTGGCGGGGATCGATCGCGACAACGCCCTCATCCGCCAGTTGGCGGAGGGCAAGGACATCGAGATCGATCCCGCTTCCGCGCCGCCCGCGCTGCTCGCTGGCCCGCCAGAGCTTTCTCCTCAGCGCGACCGCATCGACGACGCCCAGGCATTCACCGACATCGCCGTGCCGCGCAGCCATCCGCACAGCCGGGCTCGGCTCTATTACAATCTCGGCAATGCGCGGGTGCGGCAGGCGTTTTCGCTGATCGAGAAAGGCGATCTCGATCAGGCTGTGTCCGCCGTTGGCCTCGCCAAGAACAATTACCGCCAGACGCTGCGCCTCGAGCCGGGAAACTGGGACGCCAAGCACAATCTCGACGTGGCTCAGCGTCTGGTGCGCGATCTGCCCAGGGGCGACGGCGAGGACAAGGAACCGCAGACCGATAAGGCCAAACCGCTGTGGACCGATCTGCCCGGCCAGCCGAGGGGGCTGCCATGACGATTCTGGCCGGCCGCGACGCGAAATTCTGGCTGCTGTCCGGCGCGTTCCTGCTGACCTGCGCCGCGCTGGCGCTGCCGCAAATCCCGCTCCGCCAGGACGTCTACGACATTATCGCCGTCATCGACATCACCGGCAGCATGAACACCCGCGACGTGGAAGCAGGCGGCCGGCCGCGAGCCGCCTCGCCGCTGCCCGCGACGCCCTCGGCACGGCTTGCCGCGAAGCTGCCCTGCCAGTCCCGGCTCGGTCTCGGCGTGTTCACCGAGCGGCGCGCTTTCCTGCTGTTCGAGCCGGTGGCGGTTTGCGAGAACTACGGCGCCGTTATCGGATGCCATCGCGGAAGATCGACTGGCGCATGGCCTGGGAGGGCGACAGCTACATCGCCAAGGGGCTGTACAGCGCCATCGAACTGAGCGCCAGCCTGAAGGCCGATGTGCTGTTCGTCACCGACGGGCACGAAGCGCCGCCGCTGCCGGCCTCGGGCCTGCCGCCGTTCGAGGGCAAACCCGGCGAGGTGAAAGGGCTGATCGCCGGCGCGGGCGGCAGGACCAAATCGCCCATCCCGAAATTCGACGACGAGGGGCGCGAAATCGGCGTCTACGGTCCCGAGGACGTGCCCCAGGACAACCGCCACGGCCTGCCGTCCGCCGGCGCCGCGGGGCGCCGAAGGCTGGCATCCGCGGAACGCCCCGTTCGGCGCCAAGGCCGCCGCTGGCGATGAGCATCTGTCGTCCCTGCGCGAGGAGCATCTGCGCACGCTCGCCGGCGCGACGGGGCTTGGTTACGCCACTCTTGCCGATGAACCGGACCTGCTCGACGCCGTCCGCCGCTCCATGCGCAAGCGCGCGGTCATCACCGCCACGGACATCGGCGTCTATCCCGCCATTCTGGCCCTTGGGCTTCTCGCCGCGCTTTACGCAGGCATGCCGCTGCTGCGCCGCTTCCGTCAGCCATCCGCATTCACACCATCAGAAAGGGCATACTCGATGAACCGTCTTTCCGCCGCTCTCGCCGCGCTGCTTTGCATCACTCTTGCCACCAGCGCCGCCGCACACGGGCCGACGCCGCAGAAGATCGAGGAGAAAATCGCCATCGCCGCGCCGCCCGCCGCTGTCTGGAACGCGGTGAAGGACTTCGGCAGCATGGCGGCCTGGCATCCTGGCGTCGCCAAATGCGAGGCCGAGGGCGGCAACGCGGCCGGCGCGTCGCGCACGCTGACGCTGAAAGCCGGCGGCGCCATCACCGAGGGCCTGGACGAGTATAACGCCGGCGAGATGTCGTATGGCTACAGGCTGTCGAAGGAGAACGTGGAAGCGCTGCCCGTCAGCTTCTATTCCGCGACGCTCGCCGTCAAGGCCGCCGGCAGCGGCAGCGAGGTCGAGTGGGTTGGCCGCTTCTACCGCGCCGACACCAGCAATTTCCCGCCGGACAATCTGAACGATGCGGCGGCGGTGGCGGCGATGACGGCGTTTTTCCGCCAGGGGCTGGAGGGCATCAAGGCGAAAGCGGAGGGCGGGAAATGAACGGCCGCGCACTTCTCGCCGTGCTGATGCTGCTGGCGCCCGCGCCGGCCGCTGGGGCTGAGAAGGTGTTCGTGGTCAATCAGGACGCCGCCACGGTTTCCGTCATCGCCACGCAGACGAACGAGGCCGTTGCAACTCTGGCCGTGCCGCCGGGACCGGCCGGCATCGCGGTTTCCGCTGACGGCCGGCGCGTGTTCGTCACACACCCCGAGGCTGGGCTGGTGAGCGTTATCGACGCTGTGCAGGTCAAGCTTGCGGAGAGTTTCAAGGTCGATGGAACGCCCTTCGGCGCGGCTTACGATCCGCGCGGGCGGCTCCTGGTCACGGACTGGAACCGCGATTGCGTGCATGTGCTCAGCGCGCGCGGCGGCGCGAAATTGAAGGAGATCGCCGTGGGCCGGTCGCCCGCCGGTATCGCCGTGGACGCGGCCGGCAAGCGCGCCTACACCGCCAACCGGGAGAGCGCGACCGTCAGCGTGCTGGACCTGGAGACGGACACGGCCATCGCGGCGGTTCCGGCTGGCGCGGGGCCTTTCGCCATCGCCGTGAGCCCCGATGGTTCCCTGGTGTTCGCCGCCAATGTCCGCAGCGGTGACGTAACGGTCATCAGCGCCGAGACATTGAAGCCGCTGGCGTCCGTCAAAACCGGCGCGATGCCCTACGGCGTGGCGCCATCGAGCGACGGGCGGCGCTTGTATGTCACCAATCAGCAATCCGGCAGCGTTTCCATGATCACCGCCGGCACCTGGCAGGTGGAGCGGACGGTTAAGGCCGGGCGTTACCCGGAAGGCGTGGCATTCCTGCCCATCCCGCCGCGCCTCTATGTCGCCAACTGGTTTTCCGGCGACGTCTCCGTGCTGGACGCCGATAGCGGCGCCGAGCTGGCGCGGATCAAGACCGGCAGCGGGCCGCGCGCGCTGGCCGTGGCCGGCGGTGATGGGCAGCCGTGAGTTTATGTGCCGTACATGGGCTAAACTGAAAGGATCAGCCATGAGCAGATTTCTAGCATTCCTCGCGGGGCTTCTTCTCGTCTCCCCGCACGCCTACGCGGAGACAGCGGCCCCGCAGACCTTCGGCGAAAAGATTGTCATCGCCGCGCCGCCGCAGGCCGTATGGGCGGTCATCAAGGACTTCGGCGCCATGGCCTCGTGGCATCCGCTGACGCCGGGATGCGATGCACGCGGCGGCAATCTGCCCGGCGCCGGGCGTGTGCTGACCTTCAGCGAGGGCGGCGGTGTCACGGAGCGGCTGGAAGAGTATGACGCCGGCAATATGCGCTACTCCTACCGGCTCGAAATCGGCAACCTGCATGTGCTGCCGGTGAGTTTCTATACGGCGGCGATTGCGGTGAAGCCGGCGCGGGATGGCGGCAGCGAGGTGGAATGGAGCGGCCGCTTCATCCGCGGCGACGCCGGCAAGGCGCCGCTGGAGAATCTCGGCGATGCGCCGGCGTCCCGCGCCATGGGGATTTTCGTCCGGGTGGGGCTGGCGGGCCTCAAGGAGCAGGTTGGCAGGCAACGGCGCGCGTCCGCTGCCGATGGCAAGTAGCCGGTCAGGCGGACCTTGCGTGCAACCCTCATCCGCTGATACCACGCCTCCCATAGCAAACTCGCGCTCTGAGCGTCGGGGGACGCGCAAATTTGGCCCTCGATTGAATGAACTTCCTCCAGGAAACGCTTAAAGCGCACCGCGTATTCCAATAGTTTTCTTGGTTCTCCAGCGGAGACTTCTATTATCTCCTCACCCGAAACACCATTAAACATTTCGTCAGTTAGTTTCTCTGTTGCAGTCATCCTTAGCGTCATAGAGTTTCTCTGCTGCCGATTTTAGGGTTTGCCGGTCTGTGTGGATCAACATGAAGATTATTTCCGCTCACTATTCGACCCCGCAATGAACATCGCCAAGTCAATGCGGCGCGCGCTGTGCAACACCCGCACGATCTGCTCACCCTCGGAGACTTCTCGATAGAGGATCAGATACGGCGGCTCGCTCAGGCTGCGGGCCGCCGGCGCGATGTCGTTCCGCACCAGGCCAGCCTTGGGAAAGCACGACAGAATTTCTGCGCGGACGGAGATCCCGATTTTCACCAAGGATCACTCTCCGCTTTTTGGCTGGGCCGCGAAACGGCGCCGCGCCTCTTTCTTCAACTCCGCGAAATTCAGCTCGCCGGCGTCGCCGCTGCTGACGCCTTCGCTCCATACCGCTCGCAATCTCCCCAATTCGTCAGCCTCGCGCAAATCCGCCCGTTCCAGCAAACGCAGCGCCCAGCCTGTCAAGTTCCTCAGCGGTGACCGCATTTACCATGCAGCCAGTGCCAGTGGGGCGTCCGAAGCGGCCATCCAAAGAGCCGAATTCTGTTTGATTAGGAATAATTCTGGAGCCGTCTGGAAACAACAGGTTAGCCCCCAGCAAGAGAAGTTCTTGCTGCCAGTCCGAATGGCAGCTCCCGGCCTACTCCCCCGCACCGGGAAGGCGCGGCCGGCGATGGCGATCATGCTGTTCGACCCGCCGAATTTCCTGGTGCTCGGCGAACCGGCGAACCATCTCGACATGGCGGCGAAGGAAATGCTGATCCTGTGAAGGGTTTCGGATGCCTGGCCCATGGATGCCCTCTCCACAAGCACAACGGGCCGGCGTCCGAAAGCCGCCGGGGAAGGAACGCGCGGGAAGTGGGGCACCCTCAAGTGCGCAGAGCTATGAGGATTTCGCCCGAGCCATCCGCGCGCGAGGGGCTGTCCGCGGGCTGTCAGTGAAGCCGGCGAAGTGCGGAATATCCGGCCGGGGGGCGCCGGGAGCGGCGTGCCGCAGGCGGAAGCACCGTTGCAAACAGGCTGAGACGGGCCGGACCGGGTCTATTGCGCCGCCGCTGGACAAGCTTCGCCGCGGCCAGCCTGGAAACAGGCGGCGGAAGGGCAGCAGAATTGGGGCGCCGGCGTTATTGCGGATGCTCATGACGTGTCGATCCCCGGCGGAGGCGGCAGTGGTCTGCGCCGGCGGCAGCTTCCCTCGAAGGTCTCGATGACGAGCATGCGGCTGGCGCAACAGGGGCAGATACACGCCGCCGGTGCAGCCGCCGCCGGAGGTGCTTCGCTTGCGTGTTTCCGTACGGATGCCGGCGCCGTCAGATCAATCAGCACCCGCATAACGGATAGATTATCCGCAAGTGCGGTGCTGGCCAGTAGGCCGTAATGACGGATGCGGTGGAAGCCTTTGGGCAGCACGTGGGTCAGGAAGCGGCGGATGAACTCGTGTGCGCCGAGCGTCATGGTCTTATAGCGGCCAGGTCCCTTGATCCTGTAGTCCTTGTATTTGAAAGTGACGCTGTTTTGGTCAGCCGCGATCAAGCGCCGGTTGGAGATGGCAACGCTCAGCGCCGCCTTGGATTTTGGATTTGGCGCCGCTTCGAGCAGCCGCAAAACCTCTTCGGGCGGCAGTACCCGCGGCAGCTTTTGCGGCTCGTGGACGAACACCAGATGCCGCGTGGTCTCAGGCCGGTCTATGGTCACTTTGAAAAAGAACCTCAGCGCCGTGACCGTGGAATTCATGGCCGGAGGATTGATGCCGGTCTTGCTCAAATGCAGCTGGAAGGCACGCAGTTCCTCTGCCGTCGCGGTATCAGGTGAACGGTCGAGGAAAGCCGCGAGCTTCTTGACAGCACTGACATAATTGCGCTGGGTAGTGGCGCTGAAATTGCGCACGGTCATGTCTTCGATCATGCGGGTACGCAGCGGGCTGATGGGCTTGGGGTTCGAGAGCGTCACACTCATCTTTGGTTCCTGTCTTTGAGGTGGAAGTACTTGACCCCTCGATCCTCAAAGCCAGGGCGCCCGCCCCGTTAGCGATGTCTTATCAAATGGTTACTACGGCTGCCTCACGGCACTGCCGGGCCGGCGGCAAACTCGCGCGAGAGCGCGTTCGTTCGTTGTCCGCCTGCACTCCACACCCACATATCCGCCCATGTGCGGACGTTTTACCCAGCAGCTAACATGGGCGGAATTGGTGGCGCTTTACCGGCTCACCGATGACGTGCCGGCTCTCGTACCCAGCTGGAATATAGCGCCTGCGCAAACGGCCGCCGTGATCACCGGCAGCGCGTGCCGGCTTATGCGCTGGGGATTGGTGCCGTCATGGGCCAAGGACGAGGCTATAGGCAGCCGGTGTATCAATGCCCGTGTGGAAACGGCGGCAGAGAAGCCCGCTTTCTGCGCGGCCTGGAAGACCCGCAGATGCGTCATCCCAGCGAACGGATTTTATGAGTGGCGCGCGATAACCGATCCGGGGCAGTCGAAGCCGCGGAAGCAGCCGTTCTACATCTCCCGGCGCGACGGCGCACTCATCAGTCTCGCAGGGCTATGGGAAGCCCGGCACGACGGCCTGACCACATTCACGATCATCACCACCGAAGCGAACACCACAATGAAGCCGCTACACGACCACATGCCGATGATGCTGGATGCGGCCGGTATGGAAGTGTGGAATTCCGGCGGTCCGCCAGAGCTGGCGCGAGATGCGGACGTGCTGAACATGTGGCCGGTCACGCCGCAGATGAATTCCGCGCGATTTAATTCGCCAGACTGCGTGGCACCCGTTGATGTGTGATTCACCGCGATCTCCGGGAGTCAATCCGCATTATCGTCGTTCTTGCCACACGAAACTAGAGCACCCTCCGCTGGCATCGCTCATTCAGCACACCGCTTTCATCGCTCAAGGCCGACAGCTGACCATGCGGCTCTCGAAAAATGCCTCTGCGGCAATGTTTGCTTTGGGATCCAATTGCGGGCTTTTCCCGGGAGCGCCGGCACCGGAGTGATGGACCACTGTCAGACGCTAGTGCACTGACGCAGACAAAGGATTCCCACGCACGCTTTGGCGTGCGATTCTGCGGGCATGGCACAAACAATCAGCGTCATCATCAATGCTGAGGACCGCGAGCGGCTTGCCGCGGTGCTCAGCGATCGCAATCGCCCTCAAAAGCATATCCAGCGGGCCCGGATCATTCTGCTTTCGGCGGAACGGCTGCCGGTGGCGCAGATCGCGCGCCAGGCCGGCGTCAGCCGGCCTTCGGTTTGGCGCTGGCAGCGCCGCTTTGGCGAGAGCGGCGTGGATGTGTTGCTGCGTGAGCCGAGACGCAAGCCCGGCAAGGCCCCGCTGCCGCAGGAGACCGTGAGCCGGATCGTTGCACTGACCTGCACCAGCCCGCCTGGCGAAGCCACGCACTGGACCGGGCGGGCGATGGCCAAGGCGGCCGGCATCTCGCTTCGGGCCGTGCAGCGGATCTGGGCGGCGCACCGGCTCCAGCCGCACCGTATCCGCACCTTCAAGAAGTCCAGGGACCCAGCCTTCGCTGCCAAGGTGGAGGACATCGTTGGCGTCTACATGAACCCGCCGGTCCATGCCGTCGTTGTGTCCATTGATGAGAAGACGCAAATCCAGGCACTGGACCGGACCCAGCCCGGCTTGCCTCTGAAGCCCGGCAAATGCGGTACGATGACACATGATTACAAGCGTAACGGCACGACCACCTTGTTCGCGGCCCTCAATATCCTCGACGGAACCGTTATCGGGCGCTGCATGCCCAAACACACCAACAAGGAATTCATCAAATTCCTCAACGCGATAGAGCGGGCCGTTCCGGCAGGCAAGATCATCCATGCCATCGCTGACAACTACGGCACGCACAAACATCCCAAGGTCAAGGAGTGGCTGGCGGATCACCCGCGCTGGACTTTCCATTTCACGCCAACATCGGCGTCCTGGATGAATGCTGTCGAGGGTTTCTTCTCCATCATCACCCGCAGGCGCATCCGGCGCGGCGTCTTCAAGTCCGTCTCGGAACTTCAAAAGGCCATCCGCCGCTACATCCGCGAGCACAACAAGGATGCCAAACCCTTCGTCTGGACCAAGCCAGCCGAAACCATCCTCGCCAAACTCCGCCGCCTGCCTGCATCTATTGAATGAGTCAGTGCACTAGCGCCCCATATATTCCAGCGGGAAGCAGACGCTGACATGACGGGCCGGGGGGAATAAAACTGAGAACTCCTATGTGATTAAAATTAGCCTTTAATTCTCTATTCCATCCCCATTGATCGTTGGAGCGGCAACGCCGGAGATGCGAGACGCACAAGGGGTGTCCGCGCCACCAACCGTGGGGTGCAGACATAATTTTGCTCGATTAAAATCAAATCCTTCCCGCAAAGCACACGAGAAGAACGCATGAAGAGAGCAAAGTTGCTTTTCTGTATCGGTTGTGCCGCTTACACGGTTGCACCATTGATGATAGGCGCTCGCGCACATGCCGAGGGCGCCGCTCATACTGGCCGTCTGTTCTTCGATTCCAACCGCGCCGGAAATTTTGAAATCTTCCTGATGGCGCCCAGTGGCGGCCAGGCTGTACAGCTCACGCGGGACCGCGCGTACGACAGTTTTTGGCCCAAGCCCTCGCCTGACCGCAAAACCATCGTGTTCGTCCGGGCGCCGGCGGGCGTGCACGACACCGATTACAGCAAAGTTACGACCTGGATCATGAACGCTGACGGCAGCGGGCTGAAGCAGATCCTCCCGCTGGGAGCGCACGGCTGGTCGATCCAGGGCCATCCCGAATGGAGCCCGGACGGCGCTAAGATCGCCACGATCGGCGGCGCCAGCCACAATTCTCAAATCTTCATCATTAATTCTGACGGCTCGCATCCCGTCCGGGTCACCAGCAACGGCAAGAGCGGAACGCGCGGCGGCATGAACCTCGATCCAAGCTGGCATCCGGACGGCCGGTCGCTACTGTTCGTGGGCTGCCCAAGCTTCTTCTGCCTGCCGTCATCCTACGAGGTCTACCGCATCAACGCGGACGGCAGCGGGGAAACCCGCCTCACTGATGATAGTCTGGCTGATTACGACCCATATTATTCAACCTCGGGGCGGCAGATCGCCTGGCTGCGCCATATCGGCGGCGTCCGCTGGGGTATTTACCGCATGCATGCGGACGGTAGCGGTAAGCAGCCCGTGATCGACGACGGCGGTATCAACTCCAAACCAGCATGGCGGCCTGACGGAGCGTCAATCATCTTCCATCGCATTCCGCCTAATCCCCCATCGAAGAGCGTCTTCAATATCTGGAGCATTACGCCGGAGGGGAAAAGCCTGGCTGAGGTCTTTCAGCCGCGGCCATCCTACGTCAACGAATACCCAGTGTTCGGAACCGATTAACACAGCGATACCGGGATTATTTTGAGCAGGGACCAACACGCTCAGAGCTGTTCATATTTTGGCAGCGGCAGTTGTCACGGTTTGGAGTCCTGCAAGCAAGTTGCTTGCTATCATGCAGGTAGCATGGCGGGCCGGGTGGAATAAAACTGCGACCCCCTATGTGATTGAAGTGGCGTTATAAACCAGCTTCCTTTCACGCCTGGGCCGTGCGGCCTGAAGTGGCGATAATGCCGGGACCACTGCTCTACGCCATCGCTATCACAGGCGCAAATGCCCCGCCCGAACGCCGGCGCTTACGCTTGAAAAAGCCCGTTTTGCCACTCAAATCGATATCGGGTCACGCAGCATGCCCATAGCGCTCCGCGATCAGAGACGTGGCTGAGTGCACAGATCCGGCTGCCTACCTCTTAACCATTATGGAATACGCTTATGCCATCTTGGGTTGCATGCATTGCGGTAACCAGGAGGGCTTATGAAGATAGAGATCCGGGAGTCCGCCGGGGCGCTGGTTGTGGCAGTTTCGGGAAAACTTGATACGCTTACCGCTGCCGACTACGAAAAGGCGATGGATCGCCTGTTCGCTGACGGAAAGGCGCAGTTCGTAGTCGATTTCGCCGATCTCACTTACATCTCGAGTGCGGGCCTACGCGCCCTTCTGGTCGCCGCCAAGCAGTTGAAAGCACGCGGCGGGCAAGCGCTGTTCGCCAATGCGCGCGGAAATGTTCTGAACGTGATCGAGATGACAGGGTTCGCTTCCGTCATCAGCCTCCACGAGTCAGTGGAAGCTGCTCTGAAGGCTTTGTGAAATGCCGCCCGTGGCCGCAAGCTCTTGCTTTGGCTCGATAACCAAGCCAGCCCTTCTGCAGAATTTGCACGCCTTTCAGGACAGCATCGGCGTTTGCGCCGCTCAGAGCGGGATCGAGCTTGATCGGGCAGAGAATCTGGCGCTCGCCTTCGAAGAGGTTTTCGCAAACATCTGCAACTACGCCTATCCGCAGGGGCCAGGCGAAGTCATGCTCGCCTGCCAGATCGAAAATGGGGCCTTCGTCGCGGAGATTATGGACCAGGGCCAGCCCTTCGATCCCGCGAGCCTGCCCGAACCCGGCCTTCACGCCGCTCTCGATGCGCGTCCCATTGGCGGGCTCGGCTGGTTTCTCGTTCTCCGTCTTGTCGATGAGTTCGAGTATCGCCGGGCAGACGGACACAATATTGTCCGCCTCATCCTCCGCCGCGGCCGGAAGGAAGAGCCATGATGCGCTTAGCCGTTCTCGGGCTGCTGTGTTTTCTTCTGCCCGCTGGCGCGATGGCGGAAGAGGCACTTCGTAAGGCGACGCTGGTTCTCTTGTGGTCGCCGCAAGCTCAATTCGCGGGTTACTACACCGCTCTCGAAAAAGGCATTTACCGCAAGCACGGCATAGACCTCACCATTGTGCCCGGCGGGCCGGAGCGTTCGCCCGCGGAGGAGTTGCGCGACGGCCGCGCCGATTTCGCCGTGTTGTGGCTGAGCACAGCCCTTCAGCGCCGCCACGCGGGCACCCCGCTCGTCAACATCGCACAGATTGTTCAGCGCTCATCCATGGTCTTGGTGGCCCGCAAATCTGCCGGCATAGCCGTGGTAACGGACTTGGCCGGCCAAAAGGTCGGGCTGTGGGGCGGGGACCTCGGCATTCCGGCGCGCGGCTTTTTTTACCGCCACGGGCTCGCGGTCGAGGCCGTGCCGCAGTCCGCGACGGTGAACTTGTTTTTGAGGGGCGGCGTCAAGGCGGCATCCGCCATGTGGTACAACGAATACCATACGATCCTGAGCGCCGGTATCGATCCCGAGGAACTCACCGTGTTCCGGCTTGACGCGGGTGGGCTTAACATCCCCGAAGACGGCCTTTATGCGCTGGAAGCGACGATTGAGCGCGACCCAGACCTAGTTGATGCCTTCGTCCGCGCTTCATTGGAAGGCTGGGAATACGCCTTGGCTCATCCGGATGACGCGATCAACATCGTGCTTCGCCGGATGCGCGAGGCGAATATACCCGCCAATCGCATGCACCAGCAATGGATGCTGGCGCGTATGGGGGAAGTGATCGTCCCGGCCGGCGGCGGCCTCGTCAGCGGTATGTTGAGCGAGGAAGACTACGCGGTGGCGGCAGGCGAACTCCAGCGCACGGGGCTCCTGCGCACAATCCCCGAGTATGCTCGCTTCGCGAGGCCGCCCGTTGCGCATCCCTAGAACCATTGCCGCCCGCCTGATCCTGACGGCCGTCCTGAGCGCTTCGCTGGTGTTCGCGCTTGCGCTTGGCGTCGTCCATCTGCGTGCCACGGAGCTCCTTGAGGCGGAGGCGGCCGAATCCGCGCGCAACCTGGCGCAGGCTTCCGTCAATAGGGTCGAAGCGGTCCTGGGCCCGGTCGCCAAAGTAACCGAAGGGCTGGCAAGCACGCTTGAAACAAGCGACCTTGGCGAGAACGATCTCAGGCAGCTTTTGCGGCGGCCGGTGAAGGACAACCCGGAGATTTTTGGAGCCGCGGTTGCGTTCGAGCCAGAGGCGGCTGGCGGGACCGAGCGCCGCTACGCAGCCTACTATTATCGCAGCGGCGGCGATATCGCCTTTGTCCGGCTGGACGGAACCATGAACTATCCGTTGGAGGATTGGTATCAAATCCCGCGCGAGCTGCGCCGGCCGGAATGGAGCGAGCCTTATTTCGATCACGGCGGCGGCAATGTCCTGATGGCCACAATGTCGGTTCCATTTTACACGGGCGCTGGCGAGACGCGGCGTGTAAAGGGCGTCGTCACCGCCGACATAGCGCTCGACTGGCTGAGCGAGACCATCGGCGCGGTCAAGGTGCTCAAAACCGGCTACGCCTTCCTTCTGTCGCGCAACGGTACGGTCGTCGCCCACCCCGTGCCAGAGCGCATCATGAATGAAACGATCTTCAGCCTGGCCGAAGCGCGTGGAGATCGCGCGACGCGCGAATTGGGGAGGCGAATGCTGCGCGGCGAATCCAGCTTCGTTCCTTACACGACCCATGCCGGCGTTTTAAGCCGCCTTTACTACGCCCCCGTTCCTTCCACGGGTTGGACGCTCGCCATAGTGTTCCCCGAGGCCGAGCTTTTCGCCGGCGTCCGCCGTCTGACCCTCACCGTCGCCGGGATCGGAGCCGCCGGTCTTCTCTTGCTTGCGGGGATCGTGCGTGAAGCAGCCCGCTCAATCACCCAGCCGCTTTCCGCGCTTGCCGCGGCGACGAAAGAGATCAGTGAAGGCAAGTTCGATGCGCCGCTGCCCGCTAGCCCGGCTCAGGATGAAGCCGGGGCATTGAGCCGCGCTTTCTCCACCATGACCATCGCGCTTGGCGAGCACATCCGGCGGCTCGTGGACGCCACGGCAGCCAGGGAACGGATCGAGGGCGAGCTTCGCGCCGCGCATGACATCCAGATGTCGATTTTGCCGAAAATGCCGCCGCCGTATCCGCGCGATGAGTTTGAACTGTTTGCTTTCCTTGCGCCCGCCAAAGAAATAGGCGGCGACTTCTTCGACTTCTTCGAGATCGACAAAGACCACCTTTGCATTGTTATCGCCGACGTCTCGGGCAAGGGCGTGCCCGCTTCTTTGTTCATGGCGGTGACCAAAACGCTGATCAAGGCCAAAGCCCGGTCCGGGCGCAGCGCGGCCGCGATACTCGCCGAGGTTAATGAGGAGATCGCCCGCGACAATGAGCAGACCATGTTCGTCACGGTGTTTTGCGGCGTGCTCGATCTCAACACCGGCGAACTCGTTTACTCGAATGCCGGCCACAATCCGCCGCTTCTTCTGCCGCGCGGCGCAGCCCCGGTCTTTCTGCCGGTAGACAGGCAGCCCGCCCTCGGGGTCATGGATGGCGTCGCCTACCGCGACGAGAAGATTGTACTGGGCGACAGCGACCGCCTGCTTCTTTATACAGACGGCGTCACCGAAGCGGCGTGTCCGGCGGGCGATTTTTATACGGAGGCGCGCCTTGTGAACGAGGCGAACCGCTTCGCCGCTCAGAGCGTCCGGACCGCCGTGCAAGATATTGCCGCCAGCGTCCATACCTTCGCGGATGGCGCCGGGCAATCGGACGACATCACCATCATGCTGTTGGAATATCGCGGCCGGCGCCAGTAGGCCCGGCCCTTGGGGAAGATGCGGTCAAAGGCGCGGCGCTCCTTCGTTCCACGCTCATAAACGGCTTGCGTTGCGGGATCGGCTTAGCTGGACCGGTCTGCGCAGTCCCTCTCGCCGTCTGGATAAAATGCGCACCATCTCAAACACGGGTCGAAAACCGTAGCTCCAGCTTCAGATAAGCTCCGGGTGTCAAAAAGTGTAATCCTGGCGCTGCTTATGCAGCCAAAGGTTGTCCGCAACGCGTGCTTGCAGAGTTGTGGCTGTCGAAAGCCGTCAGCCGGCAGTGCGGCGCCAATGGAGCCGTGCCGCCCGTCGCGGCCTGAGATCGAAAGGCGCGCCGATGGCCGGGCTCATGCCCCTCCCCCCCAACCTGCCGCCGCCGGCTCCGGACCGGCTGCGCCGCGAAAGGCGGCGGTCTTGCGCGACGCCAATGCGCGCTTGCTCGTCATCGGGCAGGCAGGCTCGCAGGTTTGCGACCGCATGGCGCTGGCCGGCATCCTTTGGTTCCTGACCTCCAGCGCGGGGACGGTTCTGGTGCCTTGGTATATCGCCATCAGCGGGCTGCCGCATCTGGCGCTGGCTTGGCGCGCCGGGCGGATCATCAACGCGTTCGGGGCGTTGCGGGTGGTAGTCTGGGCAGACCTGCTCAGGGGCGGACTCTTCCTCTGCGCGGCGGCTCTGCTGCTTGCGCTGCCGTCCAGCGCCGGCATCATCGTGCTGTTCACCCTGGCGCTGCTCGGCAATCTCGGATCGGCGCTGTTCAACCCGGCGATCCTGTCGCTGCCGGTCAGGCTTGCACGGCGCGACGCCTACAAACCCAACCAGCTCACGGCGCTGCTCAGTTCCTGCGGGGCCACCGGGACCATCGCCGGACCGGCGCTGGCGGCGCTAATCTACCAGGCGAGCGGACTTGAAGCGGTTCTGGCATTGACCGGCATCGCCTATCTTGCCGCTGGACTGATCGAGCAGCGTGTCCGGCTGCCGGAGACCGCACCGTCCGCCCCGTGCCCGGCGAAGGCGCATTCCAGCATCGGGCCGGTGGTGCGGCGCCATCCGCTGCTCGGCTGGCTGCTCGGGCTGCTGCTTTTGGTCAACCTGGTCATGGGGCCTATCGTGCTGTTCCTGCCGCTCTATGCCGCCTCGGTGTTTACTGGCGGCATCAATTCGCTGGCCTGGCTGCAGTCGAGCGCAGGCTCCGGCATGATCGCCGGGGGCCTGGCGTCGGCGGTCTTCGGGCTGCCTGGGTCGCGGCTGGTGCGAGTCACCGTGCCGGTTATGATCACCACCGCTTGCTACCTGGGCTTCGCGCTGTCGGCGTCGCTACTGCTGTCGTGCCTGCTGGTGGCCGTGCTGGGGGCGTCGCTGGCCGCCGCCAATGCTGGCCTGATAGGTCTGTTCCAGACCATCCCCAGCGAGCCCGAGGTGCCGGCCGTGATGGCTATGGTCAACCTGTTCGGGGTCGCCTCGCTGCCGGTTTCGATGGCGGTCATCGGTGTGGTGCTGAACTGGGCGCCCGCCACCACGGTGGCCACCGCCTGCGCCGCCGCCGCCCTGCTGATCGCACTCATGAGCCCCGCCATTCCAGGCCTGCGCGGCCCCTCCGCCTTCCGCCCGCCCGGCACCACCCGCCACTGACCCGGCCAGCGGCCGCCCGAAAGCCTGTTTCGTGATTCATCTCTGCTCATTCGCTGCCAGGACGTCCCCATGACAAGTTCCAAGAACCTGCTGGCCGAGGCGTTTGCCCGCGTTCCTGCGTATCGGGCTTTCCTCAATGCCCGCGGCGCCGGGCCGGACACGCCGTGGGAGGCGGTGCCGCTCACGACTAAGAAAGACTACCTCCTGGTCAACGAGGCCGCCGATCTCTGCTGGGACGGCACCATCGAAGGCTGCCACATAATCGGCGCGAGTTCCGGCTTCAGCCGCAGCGGCACGGTATTCTGGCCAAAAAGGCCGCAGGACGAGGGCGCCTATGCCGAAGCAATCGAGCACATGCTGTCCGAGCGCTTCGCCATCGGCCAGCGGCGGACCCTGGTGTTCGTCTGCCTCGCTTTCGGCACCTGGTTCGGCGGCATGCAACTGGCCACCGCCATGCGCACACTGGCGGCGAGCGGGCGCTATCCGCTCACTGTGGCCTTGCCAGGGGTCAA
This sequence comes from uncultured Alphaproteobacteria bacterium, assembly GCA_963827885.1. Classification (GTDB taxonomy): domain Bacteria; phylum Pseudomonadota; class Alphaproteobacteria; order Rhizobiales; family Rhodomicrobiaceae; genus CAWHDD01. The sequence goes on from CAWHDD010000029.1 coordinate 41,690, forward strand.
TCTCGGCGAGGCGGTCGAGATTTACCGCCGCTTCGCCGGCGCCTGCGAACAGGTGCTGTGGATCACCAATCCCTCTAATGTCAGCCTGATCGCGGCGCTCCTGGAGCGCGGCGGCATCACCCCGCCGCCGGGCAGCGTGTCGTTCCCGGTAATTGGCGAGTATTTTCCGGAGGCGTTTCGCGAGCACGTCGCCGCGCGCTTCGGACACCCAATCGACGCGCCGTTCTGCATCTTCACCGGCTACGGCTCGGCCGATGCCGGAGGTCTCGGCGATGAAACTGAAGCCACCATCGCGCTGCGCAAGCACATCTTCCACCGCCCGGAGCTGTCGGAGGCGCTGTTCGGCACCGCCGGCACGCCGATGCTGCTCCAGCCCATGCCCGGCGTGCTGCTGGAATGTATCGACGGCCGCATCGCCGTCACCAAGGATTCTCGCCATCCCGCTGATCCGCTACGACACTGGCGACGCGGGCGGGCTCTTTCCCCGCGCGCGGCTCGCCGAGGTTCCCGGCCTGCCGGCCGAGGTCGCGGCGGCGCTGCCGGAGACGGTGCTCTACGTCTACGGGCGGGCCAGCGACGCCATCGTGTTCTACGGTACCAACCTGATGATCCAGGACATCAACCGCCATTTTCTCTCGCTGCCGCGGGAGTTCGGTTACGGCGGTCTGTTCGAGGTCAAGCCCTGCAGCCGTGACGGCATCACCACCTTCGCCTTCACGGTCTATGCCGGCGGTGCCGACGATGCGGCGCGGCGCACCGCTTACGCCAACAGCCTGATCGGTTTTCTGAAAGGTCACAGCCTGGAATTCGCCGCCAAGTACGACCCGCTCTGCGCCTCGCTCGGCGAGCCGCTGATCACCGTGACGCTCGCCGATCCGGCGACGCTAACCGCCCGCACCAAGCATCGCTTCATCGTGGAGGCCTGACATGCTCGACCATCTGTCCCCGGACAGGGCTTTCGCCGCCGCGCTGGCGGTCGAGCGGGTGGCGCGGACCACGCCGTTCTACGCCGCGCGTCTCAACGGCCACCCCGAACCCGCCGATGAGCGGTCGTGGCGCGCCTTGCCGCTGCTGACCCGCCAGGATCTGTTCGACAACACCTATCCCCGCTCGACAGCGATGCTGAGCCGCGCGGTCGAGGGGATGATGGTGATCTCCACCGGCGGCTCGAGCGGGGTCGCCCGCTATACGGTGCTGACCTACGGCGAATGGGACCACTTCTGCGACGTGCAGGCGGCTGCGCTGGCGCTGCTCGGCGTCGGGCCGGCCGACCGGGTCGCCAATCTGTTCATCGCAGGCAGCCTTTGGCCCTCCTTTATCGGCGTCCACGAGGCGATCCGCCGGGTTGGGGCGGTGCACCTGCCGATTTCGGGCAACATCCCGGTGGAGTCGATCCTCCGCTTCTGCCGCGAGTTCGATCCGGCCGTGATCCTATCGCTGCCCACCGCCTTCGTGTTCCTCGCCGATCACGCACTGAAGGACGGGCTTACGTTTCCCTCGCTTCGGCTGGTTGGCTATGGCGGCGAGCAAATGAGCGCGGAAGCCGAGGCACATGTCCGCCGCGGCCTCAAGCCTGAAAAGGTGGCGGCGCTTGGCTATTCCAGCGGCGACGCCGGTCTGATGGGCTACCAGTGCCCGCACTGCCCGCCCGGCGTCTATCACCTGCCGTCGGCCTTCCAATATCTCGAAATCGTTGACCCGCTAACCGGCGAAGCGTGCCCGCCGGGCACACGCGGCGAAATCATCGTCACCAATCTGGCGCGGCTGTCGATGCCAATCCTGCGCTATCGCATCGGCGATGTTGGCGCCTTCCTGGGCGGGGCCTGCGCCTGCGGCGATCCGAACCCGTGCTTCCGGCTCGACGGGCGGGCCGGGGAGGATTTCAAGATCGGCGGCGCCTTCATCTCGATGAAGGCGGTCGATGGCTGCCTCGCCCGGTTCGCCGGGCGGATCAGCCTCAACGCGATGGTGGAACTGGAGGATACCGGCAGGCAGATGGTGTTCCGTCTGCACGTCGAGGCCGCTGACCTCGGCGAAGCCGCAGCTTGCGCCCCGGCGCTGCGCGAGGCGCTGTGCGAGTCAATCCCGGAGCTCGCGGCCGGGCAGGAGCGTGGCTTCATTTGCGCCGTCGAGATCGTTCCAGTGCGGCTCGGTAGCCTGCCGCGCAACCCCATCACCGGCAAGGCGAAGCGCCTCAACGATCTGCGCATCCACCAGGAGAATGCGGCATGACCACGCCTGTTTCCACTTCAATTAAAACCCCGGCTCTCGACGCGCTGATGGCGCTGGAAGACGCTTTCGCGCACGGCGCTGACAGCGACGCCCGATTCCTGGCGGCGATGCAGGAGGCATTCGCGTTCCATTACGAGGCCTCGCCCGTCTATCGCGCGCTCTGCCGCGACGCCGGCATCGCCCCGGCCGGCCTGCGCAGCGCCAGTGACCTGCCGCGGCTGCCGTTCATCCTGGCCGACGTCTTCAAGCACCACCACCTGACGAGCCTGCCCGAGGAGAGCATCACCGTCACCTTTACGTCGAGCGGGACCAGCGGACAGCGCAGCCACATCGCCCTGGATCAAGCAAGCTTCGAGCGGCAGGCACTGATGCGCCGGCGGATCATCGAGAGCCAGGGGCTCGCCGGCGGCATCCCGGTGAATTACCTGGTGTTCAGCTACGATCCGGCGCTCGCGCCGGGGGGCGGGGCGGCGCACACCCATGCGATCTACGCCACCTTCGCGCCGGCACTGGAAAAAGTTTTCGCCATCCGCGCCGGTGCCGGCGGAAAGCCTGCCTTCGACGCCCGCGAATGCGCCGATGTGCTGTGCCGGTATGCCGAAGCGGCCGCGCCGGTGCGGATCGGCGGCTTCCCGGCCTTCGCCTGGCGGACGCTGCAAGAGCTGGAACGGCAGGGACGGCGGCTCCGCTTCGCGCCCGGCAGCCTTGTGATCCATGGCGGCGGCTGGAAGGCGATGGCCGGCGAGGCGATCCCGCCGGAGCTCTACGCCGCCAAGGTGGAGGAGTTGCTCGGCATCCCCCGCGCCCAGGTGCGCGACTTATACGGCTTCGTCGAGCACGGCGTCCCCTATGTCACCTGCGCCGAGGGGCGGTTCCATGTGCCGGTCTTTGGACGGGTCTTCATCCGCGATCCGCTCACGCTCAATCTGCTGCCGGAGGGCAAGGTTGGACTGCCGCAGATGCTGACCCCCTACAACCGGGCCCAGCCCAACCTGTCGGTGCTCGCCACCGACTACGCCGCGCTGCACGCGGCTGCCCATGCGGACGTCCGGGCCTGACACTATCGCTGCACGGCCGGGCGGGCGTGCGCAAGCACCAGGGTTGTGCGCTCACGGCTTCCGAGCTGTTGCGCGCCGGGGCCGCCTGAGGATGGGAGATAAGGCAATGGAAATCTATCGCTTCGGCGAGCTGGTCGAGACGGACGGGCTGACTGCCGCCGGCATGGAAGCGGTCCTCGATGAGGCGCATGCCCGCAAGGCGGCACTGCAGGAATTGCCGCTCGGCCAAATCCTCGACCTGCTCCACAAGGTGGGACGCGCCTGGGCCGATCCGGCCTATCCGTATCGCCGGCAAGCGGTCGAGGTGCTGCCGGACACGATCCGCTTCAGCGGACCGATGATCGAGCAGGGCATCCTCACCCTGGCCGATCTCTTGACGCGGGCCAACCTTGAGACGCGGCTCGACTGCGACCTCGGCAGCGCCGCTTATCTGGACGGCTGGGTGTTTCACCCGCGCTTCGGCGGACACATGATGGCGCAGCCGCGAGGCGTGGTGGCGCATGTGTCGGCTGGCAACGTGTTCGTCGGCGGCGTCGATACCCTGATCCAGGGGATCGTCACCAAGAACGTCAACCTGATGAAGATGGCGAGCATCGACCCGCTGTTCCCGGTGCTGTTCGCCCGCTCGCTGCGCGACCACGACGACAGCGGCATTGTCGCTGGATCGCTGGCGCTGCTCGGCTGGAAGGGCGGCGACGCGGCGGTAGAGACGGTGTTGAAGCAGCGCTGCGACGCCATCGTGGTGTATGGCGGCGCCGACACAGTGCGCAGCTACCGCCAGGATCTCGGGCTGCACACGAAGCTGATCGAGTACGGGCCGAAATACTCGTTCGCGCTGGTCGCGGCTGACGAGCTGGACCGGCGCGGGCTCGCGGATGTTGCCCGCGCCATCGCCCGCGACGCGACGATGTGGGAACAGGGGGCGTGCTCCTCACCCCACATGGTCTATGTGGAAGATCCCGGCGGGACGCGGGTGGAGCCCTTCGCGAAGGAGCTAGCGGCGAAACTGGAAGGCTTCGCCGGGCGTCTGCCGGCCGGGCGCAAGACTGCCGACGAGGGCGTCGAGATCCTGCGCGTACGCGAACTCGCTAAGGTCGAGCAGGCGCTGGGCACGTCGCTGCTGCTGAAGCCCGCCGGCACCGATTGGACCGTGGTGGTTCAGCGCGCGCCCCACTTCCAAACCTCGTGCCTCTTCCGCACGCTGTACGTAAAGCCGGTGCAGCGGCTTGAGGACGCGCTGGACGCGGTGCGGCCGATGGGCGCCTTCCTGCAGACGGTCGCGATCCTGGCCGGCGGGGCGCGGGTGCAAACGCTGGGGCGGGCGCTCACCCGCATCGGCGCCGACCGCATTGTCGCTCCCGGCCGGATGGCGCGGCGCCAGCACGGCACGCCGCACGACGGCACGCGCGGCCTCGCCGAACTGGTTCGCTGGTCCTCGATCGGGCAGCTGGAGGAAGCAGGCGCAGAGGGGCTTTCGGCGTTCGGGAGCAACGGCGCCATCTGGAGCCCCTACGACCCGGCAGCCGATGTCTTCGACTACCTCCCAGACGCCCAGCGCGACGCCGCCGTGCTGGAGCAGATCCGCGCGCTGATCGCTGACGTCCGTCCGCGCTCGTTCTTCTATGCGGAGCGGCTCGCCGGGTTCGAACTGAAAGACCTCGCCGGCCTCGCCCGCCTGCCAGTGCTGACCGCGGACGAGCTGAAGGCGCATATCCCGCCCGGCGGCCACGGGCTCATCACCGACGAGGCGGCGGGCGGGTTCGTGTTCGCCAGCGGCGGCACCAGCGGGGCACCGAAAGTCGCCTACCGCACCGTCGCGGAACACCACTACAACACGGCCCGGATGGGCAAGGGTCTGCTTCTCGCCGGGTTCGGCCCCGGCGACGTGGTGGCGAATTTGATGTTCGCCGGCAACATGTGGGCCTCGTTCATCTCGCTCAATATGGCGCTGGAGCACACCGGGGCGCGCTTCTTGCCTCTGGCCGGCAACATGGACATGGAGTTCATCCTCTTTGCTCTGAAGCACTTCCGCGCCAATGCCATAATCTCGATCCCAACGGTGCTGTTATCCATCGCCCGGCTGGTCGAGGAACGGGAGATCGACGGACTGACGCTCCGCAAAGCGGCCACGGGGGGCGAGCACCTGTTTCCCGGCGCGCGCGCCTATCTGAGCCGGGTGCTGGGGATCGAAAACTTCACCTCGGCCGGCTACGCGGCCAATGATTCCGGAGCGATCGGATACCAGTGCAGCCACTGCGGCGGCAGCGTCCACCACGTCCACGAGGACCTGCACTATGTTGAGATCGTCAATTCCGGCACAATGGAGCCGGTGGCGCCTGGAGAGGCCGGCAAGATCGTCGTCACCAACCTGAACCGCCGGCTGATGCCGATACTGCGCTATGACATCGGCGACATCGGCCGGTGGATGAGGGGCCGTGCGGCTGCGGCCGGACCACCCGCCGCTTCGAGCTGATGGGGCGCTCCGGCGACGTGCTCAACTTCGGCGCCGCCAAGCTCGGCCCCGACGTGGTGGCGCAGGCCGTGAAGGAGGTGCCGGGGCTCTCGCCGGTGTTCCAGATGATCGCCCGCTTCGACGGCGCCGCCGACCAGCTTCTGGTGCGGGTCGAGCGGGAGGGCCATGCGGGCGGCGATGCGGCTTTGGCCGGCTGGCCGAGCATCTGCGCACCAGCACCAAAGAGCTCAAAACTTTCCTAGAACGCAAGCTGATCGGCGGCATCTCGGTCGAGGTTGTCCCGCCCGGTGCGCTGCCGCGCAACCCGCGCACAGGCAAGGTCCGGCTGGTGGTCGAGGAGCGCACGGCATGACCGCGTCCACTTCCATGGCCGCGCCGCTCGCGCGCCTCACCGTCCGCGCCCGCACCGAGCTGGTGGTGCCAGTGCGCGACTTTGTCTGCGCCGTCGCCGCGCAGCAGGGATTTTCCCCGGCGGCGCTGGAGCGGCTGGAGCTTCTGACCGAGGAAGCCTGCCTGTTCGTGGTGGAGCACGGTTTCGAGCCCGGCGAGGACGGCAGCTTCGACCTGATCCTCGACCGGCGGTCCGGCAAGTTCGTGGTGGCCGTGGAGGACAAGGGGCTGCCGATCGATTTTTCGCGGCCGCCGGAGGACATTACGCCCGGCCTGTCGCTGATGCGCGGTTTCGCCGAGGAGGTCCGCTTCCTCAATCTCGGCAAGGCGGGCGGCGAATCGAGTTCGCCGCCAGCCTGCCGGCCCGGCCCGTCGAAGACTATCTCACTGCGGCCGAACGCGCCGGCCCCGCCGGAGAGCCGCCGCTCGCCACTGACACGCCGCGGCTGAGGCTGATGACCGAGGACGACGCGGTAGCGCTCGCGCGCTGCATCTACCGGGCCTATGGCTACACCTATGCCGATTTCATTTACTACCCCGACCGCATCGCCGAGATGCTGCGCGAGGGGCTGATGGTGTCGTGCGTGGCCGTGAACGAGGCCGGTGAGATCGTCGGCCACCTCGCTTTGCTGCGTAACCGAGCCGGCGCAGTGATCGCGAAGTCGGCGGCAGCGGTGGTCGATCCCCGCTACCGGGGCCACGCCCTGTTCAAGACCATGAAGGTGTTCATGGCCGCCGAGGCGGCGCGGCGCGGCCTGCTGGGCTTATACAGTGAGGCGATGACGCTGCATCCCTTCACCCAGAAGGGCAACATCGCGCTCGGCGCCCACGAGACCGGCCTCATGCTGGCCTACGTGCCGGGCGACGTGAATACGCGCAAGATCGATACCAGCCCGCAGGGCGAACGGGCGGCCCTGTTGCTCTATTATCTCCGCACCAATCCCGAGCCGCACCGTACCGTGCACACCCCGCCGCACCACCGCGCTATCCTGGAGGATATCTGCGGCCGCATCGGCCTCGATCGCCGGTTTGCCGATCCGCCCGCCTCCGCTCCCCCGTTCGCCGAAATGACGCGGCTCGACGTCCAGGTGCGTCCGGAGCTCGGGGTGGCGACCATCACGGTGCGGGACTGCGGCGAGGACGCCGCGCGGCAGATCCGCCACCACCTCACCGGCCTCTGCCGCCGCAAGATCGATGCGATCTACCTCGACCTGCCGCTCGGCGATCCGGCAACTGCCCGCCTTTGCGCTTCGGGCGAGGCGGCTGGCTTCTTCTTCGCCGGCATGATCCCTGAATACGGCCACGGCGATGTCCTCCGGCTCCAGTACCTGAACAATCTCGACATCAGGATGGAGGGAATCGTCGTAGTTTCGGAATTCGGGCGGCGCCTGCTCGACCATGTCGCGGCAGAGCGCCGGCGCGTAGGCGAGAACATCCTCCCGGCGCAGCTGCGTAGCCGGAAGAGAGCCAACCGATGAGCCGGGTTTTGTAGAGAGCCTTATCGTAACGGTACTTCACCTTCTGGTTCTTCTTCGGCGGGATCACGGGCTTGGCGCGGTGGCTGCGATCAAGAATCCCTGACCTCTAGCCCCGATCGGCGGTGATGTGTTTCGCGCGGGGAGCTTTTGACGAGACACTCCTTTGCCGGA
>CAWHDD010000030.1:0-157500 GCA_963827885.1 uncultured Alphaproteobacteria bacterium
CAGTCATTCTGCCCATATCGGGCACGATGCCGTCGTCCATTATCCTTGGCATCCACTTTACCGCAGGATCACGCGTTGTATTCTGATTGAGCGGCGCACGCCCGAAGGGATAGCACATCTTGAGCTGGAGCCCGGTGTCGTCACGATGGTGGCAGCCTGGAAGCTCGATCCGGTCTACTGCGCCACCCTCAAGACCGGCGCCCCTCAAGTTTCGCTGGCAGCGCTGAGTGATCTGCACAGACTGCTGATGGCCAGCGAATCGCGGCTCCCTTCTGCGAACGGCAACACCGTCACGCAGGAGGATCACGATGGGATCGCTGGTACCGCTCGCACGAGCATCGCAACTTATCCTGAGACCGGGGACTACTCTTCCGGCGGCACCCCGCCAGCTCAATCTCGTTCTCGACGACGTCCGTCTCCAAAGCATGACAACGGCTCAGCGGCAGGCGGTGATCAAGGCTCTGGCCCAGTTGCTGCTCGAGGCGAGCGGCGCCGTGACGGTGGAGGCCAGTGATGACAACGCTTGATGCGGTCCTCGAACCAGGATTTCAGCGCCTCGACTTCGGGCTTGGCCCTCTCCTGGCGGACGGCAATACGCTTTTCGGGTGGAAGGCCGCGGATTTCCTCCTCGATTTCGTAGAGCCTGTGAATGCGGACCAGGGCTTCCGAAGCGATGGGCGCCGCCGATGCTTCAGCATCGGCTGTTCTTAGCTAAAAAGAGCCGCCTCCGGCGGCGGGCCTTTGATGGCGATTTCGTAGAATTTCCGCCTCAGGTGGCTCCAGCAGTAGGCAAGCGTCACTGGCCCGCCGGCACGGTCAGGCCGGGCAAGAATGTTATAGCCATCGTAGCCATCCACCTGGAGGACGCCGTTGAAGCCTTTCAGCAGCGCCGCCGCGGCCGGGTGCGTAGGAATAGACCACAGCGGGCGGCGTGGAACTGGCCCAAGGGCGATCATCGCAGGCGAGCGCCCAGAAATAGCCCTGCTTCGTCTTGCCCCGTCCGGGATCGAGAACCGGGCAGCGGGTCTCATCGGCGAACAGCTTGCCCATGCCTTTCAGGATGGTACGCAGGCGATCATAGAGCGGCTCCACTCCGGCCGCCGCAGTGCCAAGGGGTTTACCTTGAACTCCGTTTCCACAATCGCCGCCAGCCCCAGGGCACCTTTTCTGAAATCCACGGGCTTTGTGGCGATCATCACCCGGACATTGGTTGGCGGCACAATCATGTGGCCGCCTTTACGGCGCGCAGCACCGCCGCCAGTGCTTTTGCGTCAACGCCGCCGGACACGCCGACGGTGGCGCCGCCAATGGCGATTTCGATCCGGGCAGCATCCGTGCCGGAGACCGGCGCCGCCGCTGGCCGCTCATGCGCAATCATCACCGGTGCAAACGCCGGCACCCCGTTCTGCTGAACCCGTGCGGCCTGCTGCCTGCGAAACTCATTCCGCCACGTGAACAGCTGCTGCGGCTTCATGCCATGCCGCCGGGCCACATCGGAGATCACCACCCCGTCCCGGCAGCTCTCCATGATGATGGACAGCTTCTCTTCGTCCGTCCAATCCCGGCACCGCTCGATGCCGGTGATGACCTCGACCCGCGGCCCTCGCGAGGCCTCGGTTTTGACACTACGGTTGAAATTAGTTTTAAAACGATAGGGGCTCATGGCCCGGGATCATGCCCGCGCGCGAGGCGCAGCGGTAGGTGCCCTTAGAGCTTCGCTTACGGATGTTGCCGCCGCTATCGTATTTGAACGTCAGCACCTCGCCGTCCGGGTAGGTGAGGCACTGGATGCGGTTCCAGGTGTCGTAGGTGTATTGCGTGGTGAACACCGGGTCGGGGCCGGTGGTGACGGTCTCGGCGGGGGTGCCGATCTCTTTGACCACCTCGCCGAGCGGGCCGTAGAAGTGCTCGACGGGGCCGCCCTGCGCCGTCATCCGGGCGAGGCGCCCGGCCTGGCCATTGGGCGCGCCGGGGCCGCCATAGGTGTAGGCGGCGTTGGCCGCCGGGTTCTGCGGATAGGTGACCGCCGCCAGCCGGTTGAACTGGTAGCTGTAGTTCACCGCCAGGCCGGCCGCCTTCAGGTTGGCGGTGATCTTGCGGGTGAGGTTGGAGGCCGGGTCGAACACGTACTCCGTGCGGCCCGCGTCGGGGCTGACGATGGCGGTGCGCCGGCCGAAATTGTCGTACTCCGAGCTGGTGAGGTTGCCCTTGTCGTCCTTGACCTGCAGGATCTGGTCGAGGGCGTCGTAGCTGTAGGAGGTCCACTGCGAGACGCTGCCGCCATTGTTGACGAGGCGCACGGACGTGATGTCGTTGCGCACATTGCGGAAGGTCTGGCGCGGGATGTTGTTGGCGTCGGTGACGGTGGTGCGGAACTGGGGCGCGCCATTGCGGTCCGGGCCGAAGTCATAGGCAAAGCGCGTGGTCTCATTGGCCGGATTGGCGACGGTGAGCGGCCGGTCCAGCACGTCGTAGGTTGTGACCGTGGGCTGCACGCTGTCATAGGCCGGGTTGAACACCGTCTGCTGCCCCAGCGGTTCGGTGGCCGGATAGAACTGCTGGATGGCGCGGCCGAGGCCGTCATAGACCACGCGGCCGGAGACGGAAGTCACATCGCTGGCGGAGTCGCCGGAGGTGTGCAGGGCCGAACTCTTCTTGATCTGGGTGGCTCGCCCTAAGCCGTCGGTGAAGGTCTCCAGATCGATGGTGGCCGAGGGGCCGCGGTTGAGATCGAGATGTTTGGTCTGCGCCCAGGGGATGGCGGCTTCCGGGTGGTACGCCATGGTGATGGTGGCGAGCCCGGTGCCCTGCTGATAGGGGCCGGTGACGGCGGAGGGCCGCCAACGCTGCTCGTAGGCGGTGGTGATGCTCTGATTGTTGAGGTCGGTGGAGCGGGTGGTGACGCCGAAGCGGAAGTCGTACTCCGCCGTGGAGGTGTAGCCGAAGCTGTCGGAGACACTCGTCACATAGGTGTGGACGGACGGGTCGTAGGTGTAGCTGCGGGCGTAGCGCTGTCCCGCGGCATTGGCCGGGCCGGTGACGGTGGCGATATTGCCGGCGGTGTCATAGGTCAGATCCGTGACGGCCTGGGTGCCGTCCGCCAGCGTCTTGACCACCTGCAACAGATCGCCGGTGCCGGGCTGGAACGTGGCGGTCCTCTGCCGGGCGGTTTGCCCGCCCGCGAGCACGGTGATGCTCCTGGCCTTGCCGACGATGTAGGGGACGAGGTCCTCGTGATAGGCGATCTGCGCCTGGCGCACGCCGGAGGGCCCGCTATCGCCGCTGTCGAGGTAAGCGGTGACGTTGCCGTATTTATCGTAGGCGAAGGTCTCGTAGCTGCTCTTGGCCGCGGCGGGCTGGCCTTCGAACCAGCTCTTGTCCGTGCGCACCAGTTGCGGGAAGCCTACGGCGGTCAGATCGGCGGGATCGGCCAGCGGCTGCTGGTCCGCCTCGTTGCGCACCGCGTAGGTGTGGGCGGCCTCGGTGAACTTGCGCCCTTGCGCATCGGCGAGGCTCTCCTGCGCCAGCGTGCCCTTCAGGTAATAGCTGGTGTTGTTGTAGGCCCGCGTCACCGTGCGGTAGGGCGCATTGCCATTGGCGGGGTCGAGATGGGTCTCGACGCACTGGGCGAAGCCGTAGAACTGGCGTTCGCGCCGCTCGTAAAGGCCGCCGGACCAGGCATAGGAGGTCACTTCGGTGTCCTGGCCGTCGCCGGGCTGGCCGTCGTTGACCACGAGGTTCGACAGCACCCAGCGGTTGTGGGGCTGGGCGTAGGTATCGCCGCTGCGGCTGTAGTCCACGGTGAAGAAGCCGCCCAGCGGCCGGTTCACCTGGCGCAAGATGTTGGTGCGGCCATGGGTGTTGAGGCTGGCCGTGATGGTGCCGTCGGAGGTCGAACTCAGGAAGTCGGGATAGCCGTCGCCGTCGATGTCGGCCATCAGCGTCTCGGTGCGCCCGGCGGACATGGAGACGTCGGCGCCGGGGTTGATGATGACGGCAAGGCCGGTCGTCCATATGGGAATGCGGATCTCGAAGTAGACGCCGCCGCCCTGGACCTTGCTGCGCGACCGGGCCGCGTCGTCGATGATGCCCGAGGGGAACAGCACCGGGCTGCGCTAGCCCCGAGCCGGTGTTGAAGCTCACCTGGAAGCCGGCCGGGTCTTTGCTCACCACGTCAGGCAGGCCGTCGCCATTGATGTCGAACAGGGTGACGGTGGACTTGGAGTGCTGGTTCGACAGGTTCACGCCGCCGGCAAAGCGGTAGATGCCGTCGTTGAAGCCGCCGCTGACGGCCTCGCCCTTGCGTCTCGCCGGTAGTTGATGGCACCGCTGCCCCAGACTTCGGGTGCGGCGAAGGCGTAGCCCAGATTGAGCTGCACCGTGAGGCTGCCGCCGGAGGCGTACACCCGGTCGGGCAGTCCGTCGCCGTTGATGTCGATGAGGTTGTCGCTGACCGATGACGTGCCGCGCTCGACGGTGCCGCCGAGACTCAAGGAGGGCATCTGCAGGCCGGAATTGCCGGTGGCCTTGCCGCCCGAGCCGCCGATGACGCCCTTGGGGGCCTGGTCGGCGTGGTGGTTGGCATCGGCATGGGCGTAGGTGCCGCCGATGCCGAAGGAGTTGTTCTTGCCGGTGGAGCGTCTCGGCGTCTCCCGTCACGTTGGGGATGGAGCGGGTGACGCCCTCCAGGCCGCCGGTCATGGGCGAGTACTGCACCGTCAGGCCGCTGGCGATGACGTCCGGGTAGCCGTCGCCGTTCAGGTCCTTGAAGTCGAGCACGGCGCGGGCAGTGTTCTGGGAGAAGCTGACGCTGCCGGTGGCGTCCAGGCCGCCGATGTTGATACCGGCCCCGCCGGCGAAGGCGCGCTGGCTGGTGTGCGAGATGCGCGCCACCGCCCTGGCGCCGGCATAGACGTCCGAGGTGGCGGAGGGAATGAACTTGATGCCGCGCCGCGAGCTGCTCGCCCGCGCTGCCGTGGCCCACAGGCTGCCGTCGGCCCCCTGCCAGCGGCTCTGCGCCGTATTAGGCATGTAGGTGAAGACGTTGATGTCGAACTGGGCCGCGACTGTGGACGGATCGGAGCCGTTGTTGATGGCATCGACGATCTGCTGCTTGTAGCTGTCGCGGTTGATGTTCTGGAAGTGCGACAGCGTCAGGTCGCTGGGGGTGATGGAGATGGCTGTGGAGGCGCGGGTTCCCTGGCCGTTATAGCCGAACTGGGTCCAGCCGCGGTAATCCTGCGGCAGGATATCGGCGGATGTGGCGGTATAGAGCGCCACGGGCACGGTCTCGCTGCTGCCGGACAGCGTCACGCTGGTGCTGGTGAGGCTGGTCGCGGCATCGGGATCGCTGGAGTGGAACTCGAAGAACACCTTGTCGCCGGCCGCGGCGTCGAAGGTGAGATCGGCGGCCGTGCCGGGGGTGAGCGTCTGTTTGGCCAGCAGCACGCCCGCCGTCTTGGCGGTGACGGTGAGGCTGGCCGCCTGCGGCACAGCCATGGCGGCGAGAACCGAGACGATCCCCAGCACCACCACCATTTCCACGAGCGAAACCCCAGCCGAACCGGTTTTGCGGTCAGCGGATTTCGACTCTGGACGCCCCCAATTCCATGTCGATCGCTTGACCATTTTTCGTTTTTGCCGGTCCTGAATTGTTGAGAAGCAGATACGAGAGGCCCTTCTCCTTGCCCTGAAACGCCAGGGTCGCCAGAACCGCATCGTCGCCCGCCGGATTCGACGTGGGCTTGATGGTGAGGTCGATCACCCCCGGTTTGCTGCCATCCGCCGTGACTTGAGCGGCAGCGGCAATCGCGCCGTCTCCGTCGAGCGAGAGCTTGTCGGGGTTGAACAGCACGCGCGTCGTGACGCCTGAAGTGGCGTCGAGATTGCGTCCCCGGATTTCGACCTTGATGGTGCCGCCCTGATCGACGGCGTAAGCCTCCGTCCCGAAGTTCAGCGCCAGCCGGTCGCCGACCACCGCATCCTGCACCGCGGACTGCGCCTTCATCTGAGACGCGGCGGCGCTGGAGCCGGGGTTGTTCTGGCGGCCGCGCGCGGAGGCGTCCTGCTTGCCGGCGTCCGGGCTCAGCTTGTAGCGCGGAGGTTCGCCGGACGAAGGCGCCTTTTTCAGATAGGAGAACGGGTCCTGCGTCGTGAAGTTGCCCTTGCTGCCGCTGTAGAAATCCGTATCGCTCGTGCGCGGTAATCCCTGATGGCGCAGCACATGGGGGGAAATGGTCAGCAGGATATCGGTCCGGGTGCCGAAATCCTCGTTGGAGGAGAACAGCCGGCCGATGATACCCAACTTCTCGGAGCCCGGAATTCTGGTAACGCCGTTGCGTTCGTCATCCCGGATCAGCCCGGCGAGAACGGCGACTTCGCCTTCGCGCAAAATCATGGAGGTGTAGGCGTTGCGCGTGCCGATGCTATAGGCGGGTTCGGTTGTGGTGCCGAGATTCTGGCCGAGCGAGCTGATCTCCAGCTTGAGGGCGACAGAGATGAGACCGTCGAGATGATATTTCGGCAGCACTTCGATGGCGATGCCGATGTCGCGATATTCGAAAGTGGTTCGCGTCTGGCCTGTGGCGTCCTGCACGGTGGAGGACCGCAGAGGCACCTTGTCGCCGATATGGATCTTGGCCGGCTCGCCGTCGATGGTTCTGATCCGCGGCTTGGCCAGGGTTCGCGCATCGACATCGTTCTTCAGGTAGTTCAGCCTGACTTGAGGCAGCGTGACGAGCCCGTTGCCTAGAACTTCCCGTGTGGGCGCATTTACAAGGGAGTTGATGTCGAACTGCGGAATCTGCGCCGTGATCTGGCTGCCGTAGTCGATGCCGAGCTGTTCGGTTTTTGAGCGGTTGACCTCAAGGATTTCCACGTCGAACATGATCTCGGCCGGCGCCCGGTCATGAGTAGCCACGATCCGTTCCGCGATTTTTAGTCCTTCGCGCGAATCCCGCACCTGGACCGTGTTCAGCGGCTTATCGACGACGACAGCTTTCGTTTCCATCGACGACGTCAGGATCTGCGCCATGGTTTCGGCTTTGACCGAGGTCAGGTGGAATGTTTTGAAATAAAGCTCCTGGTATTTTTCCTTCATTTCGTTTATATTTGGAGCGACGAGAATGGAATTCTGTCCGATAACTTTATGAAAGCAATCGGCAGATCTAAGAACAAGGTTGAATGCCTGGACGAAATTCACCTGCTTGGCGCTGACATTGACTTCAGCGTTTTCAACGTCAGGATCGAAAATGAAATTGATGTTATGCTGCTCGGATATGACCTTGACAGCATCTTTAAACTTTGTTCCGCGGAAGTTCATGTCGAGCGTGGCCTTCGAGTCGAAGGCTTTGACCACGTATTTCTGAGCGTCCCGCTCCTGCTCCTCACCCATGTCTTTTATTGTATTTTGCAGCTTGGGGTTGCCGCGATCCAGCAGCGCCGCCTTTTCATAAAACGTCTGCGCCAGATCGCGATTGCCGACTGATCGCGCCCGCTCTCCGCTGGCCGTCAGCTTGACCACTTCTTTGCGTTTCATGGCCGAGCCCCGCGCCTCCAGGAGAGCGGCGTTGGCCGGCTGCGCAGCCAGCCCCATCTCGAAGAAGCGCACCGCTTCGTCGAAGCGCCCCTTGTTGAGAGACGCGGTTCCAGCCATCAGATAATGCGTGGCCGCCGCCTCCTCGGCCAGTCTCAGCTCGCCCGTGGCACCCGCGCTGAAGATGCTGTCCTTCCTTGCCGGGTTTCCCCGGAAAGCGTCAGCGCCTGGAAGGCGTAAAGTGGCATAACTCGAACCGCTTTCTACGTACTAAACCTACCAGTTGGTAACATCGATATTTTCGCTGGCCCCTCCTTCGCGGCCGTCTGCGCCGAACGATATGATGTCGTAAGGGCCGTGTTCGCCGGGCGAGCGATACTTGTATGGATTGCCCCAGGGGTCGGCGGGAACCGCTCCGCTCTCCAAATAAGGACCTGCCCAATTGCTGACGGCCGAGGGCTTCTGCACCAGCGCGCTCAAATCTTCCGCCGTTGTCGGATAGCGCCCGACATCAATAAGGAACAGGTCCAGCGCGCTGCGGAAATTCTTTATTTGGAGGTGGGCAGTTTTTGTTTTTGAAGTCGCAAGTTATTCAATACATTTGGACCGACCAGGCCAACAATTAGGCCGATAATCGTCAATACAACAAGCATCTCCATGAGGCTAAAACCATCGGACTTGCCTATTGCCGCATATTATCTGCAATGTGCATTAGAAGAATACACACATACCTTTGGATACTCCAATTAACACAACATCAGATCATACGAATGCACAATTGCGAACTAATATGATGCAAAAATCCCGTCAATCGAAAGATGTATGCAATGGAGTTCGTATGTTCTCATGTGCCTCAGCGCAAAATTGCAGCTAATAGGGGTTGAACCTGCATGCTGTTGTTGGCTATTTTGTGATGGATCTCAGTTGTTTGGCATGCGTTGTAAACGTAGCGATAAACACGACTCAAAAATGTGTATAATGAATTCAAAATCCCGAGTCCCGCTCGGGTAGTGTCGAATGTCTCATGTCGTTGCGATTCCGCAACAGGAGAAACGTGCTTTTGCCCCAGGCTCTAACAATCGCATCTCAGGGATTGATTTTCATCATATTTTGCGGGTGATATGTTATCATGACAATGCTAGATGCAGTTTTCGGGGTCATCTTCCTTTGGATCGCCGCTCGCATTGCCTGGCGTGATATCCAGACATTCCTCGTTGCGGATGGCGAGCTTTTTTTGCTGCTTGGTTCCGGTCTGCTATGGCAGTTGCAGACAGCTTGGCCAGCCCTGCAAAACTCGCCGGCTGTCGCGGCCGATGTTCTTGGTAATGCTGCAACGCGCATGTTCATTTTGGGCGGCGTCTCATACTGCATCGCGGTCCTGTACCGGGCCTGCCGCAAGAGGGACGGACTGGGGTTCGGCGATGTGAAGCTGATGGCCGTGGCTGGTGCCTGGCTACCCGTGCTCGAAGCCATCAAAGGTGTGGGCGTCGCCGCTTTGATTGCGCTCTCGCTTATCCTGATTGCGAACCGAGGCCCAAAGCCGGGGTGGAAGCCGGATCACGCTATCCCCTTCGCCGCCTTTTTGGCCCCGTCTTTTTGGGTGCTTTGGGAATATAACGTGCTTTTCTGCGGAGTTATGTAGATGCTAACTCCGATCAGGCAGCTTGAGCCTTCACCTGCGGCAGGCGTGCCGCCTGCCAATTCCACGGCAGCATTCCGCGCCGGTTCGGAGCCGTCAGTTGCAATCAGCAGATGCTTGTCCGCGAGGCGCTTGGACGCTGATTACTCGCGGATCACCTCGCCGGCGAAGGCATATCCGACGCCGCGCACCGTCTTGATCAGCTTCGGCTGCTCGGGATCGGCCTCGATCTTCTTCCGCAGGCGGCCGACCAGCGTATCGATGGCGCGGTCGAACGGCGACCAGTCGTGGCCCTTCAGCAGTTCCATGATCGTGTCGCGCGACAGCACGCGGATGGGCCGCCTCACGAACAGCTCCAGCAGATTGAATTCCGCCGTGGTCAGGCCGATGCACCCGCCATCGGCCGAAATCAGCTCGCGCGCGGCCACATCCAGGATCATGCCGCCGAAGATGTAGCGCTCATGGGGCGCGGCGGCGGCTTCCACAGCCGCGAGCGGCGCCGGATGCTGGTAGCGCCGCAGCACCGCCCGCACGCGCGCCAGCACCTCGCGCAGGTTGAACGGCTTGGTGATGTAATCGTCCGCGCCCAGCTCCAGCCCCACCACCCGGTCGATTTCATCGGCCTTCGCCGAAATCATGATGATGGGAATGTCGCGTTTGGCCCGCAGTTCCCGCGCCAGCGCCAGCCCGTCCTCGCCGCCGAGATTGAGGTCCAGCGTCATCAGGTCAACCGGCGTGCTCTCCAGGATGGCGCGCGTCTGGGCGCTGTTGGATGCCTCGCTGACGGCGTAGCCCTCCTTGGTGAGAAATGTGCGCAGCAGAGTGCGAATTTGCTCCTCGTCGTCAACAATGAGTATGCGGACAGGGGCGTTCGCGGTCATAGATAAGTTCCTTTTGTGTCCAAGCACCACCATCCCATTACATATTTGTACACAATGACACACACCAGACAAAGGCTCGTGTCCGCCATCCGCTCATATTAGCCGTCCAGCATATCAGGCTCGGCTGACAAAGGTGGATGACCATGCTCTCGACAGTCTCTGTGTCCGGCAGTGAAGCGAAGTACAGCTACGCCGCCAATCGCAGGATGCCCGCCTCCGCCGTTCTTGAGACAGAAATAATTCATGGATCAGTGCGCCGCGCCGCCGCCAGAGAGCATGTGTTTCTCGCCGGCGATCTCCGCACCCATCTCTACAAGATCGACAGCGGCGCAGTGTGCCTTTACAAACTGACGGCGGATGGCCAGCGCCAGGTGGTGCAATTCGCCTTCGCTGGCGATCTCATCGGCCTGGGCGCACAGAAGGAATATGCCTTGAACGCCCAGGCATTGCAGCCGGTGAGATTACGCTGCCTGCCGGTCGCCACTCTCAGGCGGATGGCCGAGAACGACCCGTCGCTCGGCGGCAAGCTCTACGAAGCGCTCTCAAGCGAACTGTCGAACCTCCAGGAGCATCTTCTGATCGTCGGACGGCGCAACGCCCTGGAGCGTGTCGCGGCCTTTCTGCTCGGCCTGTCGCGCCGGAACGAACGCAGTGGCGGGGACCCGGCGGTGCTGGACCTGCCCATGAAGCGCTCCGACATCAGCGATTTCCTCGGCCTGACGCTGGAGACGGTTTGCCGGATGCTGACCAAGCTCCGCGCGGCGGGCGTGATCGAGATCGGGCAAAGCTCGTCGATTACGCTGACCGATCTGGAGAAACTCGAAGAATTGGCCGCCGCCGGCTGAATTGAGCGAGGTTTTATGCACGCTGATAATGATCCAAGCGAGACATGCGGCCCCGGCGGCACTGCTGGACAAGACCCAATGCCTGAGAGTAACCGGAACGTCTGGCTTGCATTTAGCGTCTTCTATGAACTCAAGCAGTTGACGGACGTGCTGACGGAACTGGCCTCGGCCGGATTCGCGGAGGACAGCTTTTGCATCGTGCATCACTCCTCGGCACAGCAATGGACGGAGCTGCATAGCGCTGGCCAGGAGTCCGGCGGGGAGGCTCTCGCACGCGTTTTCTGCCATTTCCGCGAGCACCAGGGCGTTCTTAATGACGTCGCCTATCTGGGCGGCTGCCCCACATTGCGCGCCAAACTCCAGGAGGCGCCGCGGGCGCAGGCGGATATCCCGTCAATGTGCCCGGCCTGGATGACGCGGCCCCAATGCGACCGCTTGACGGAGCACCTCCGGCAGAATGCCGCTGCGCTGTTCGTCAGGTCAAAAACCCAGGAGGAACAAGGGGCCAGCAACCGCATTCTCCTGCGGCACAGCCGGCACGTCGTCGTCGCATACGATTTTTCCCGCAGCACGGCGGCGGAGCCCCCAAAGTGACGCGGCCGGACGCGGCCCTTACTGCACGGCCTTCCGCTCCGAATGTCACGCCGGCGCCCGTCCGGGGCCGGCTGCATATTTCACGCTGGCGCCGCGCCGCTGCCGTGGCATAAGGGGGCAGATTTTACGCGAAACTCCTCCGGTGGTCATGATACGTCTCGAAAACATCAGCAAGCAGCATGGCAATCATCTCCTGTTCATCGAGGCTTCGGCCTCCCTCCTGAAAGGCGAGAAGGTCGGCCTCGTCGGGCCCAATGGCGCCGGCAAGTCGACGCTGTTCCGTATGATCACCGGCCAGGAGGAGCCCGACGAGGGCCAGGTGTCGGTCGATCGCGGCATCACCATCGGCTATTTCGATCAGGATGTCGGCGAAATGTCGGGGCATAGCGCCGTGATCGAGGTCATGAACGGCGCCGGACCGGTCAGCGGCGTTGCGGCCGAACTCAAGGAGCTTGAGACCGCCATGGCCGACCCGGAGCGCGCCGACGAGATGGACGCGATCATCGAGCGTTATGGCGAAGTCCAGGGCCGGTTCGAGGAACTCGACGGCTACGCGCTCGAAGGCCGCGCGCGCGAAGTGCTCGACGGTCTGAGCTTCAGCCAGGAAATGATGGACGGCGACGTCGGCAAGCTTTCGGGCGGCTGGAAGATGCGCGTCGCCCTGGCGCGCATCCTGCTGATGCGGCCCGACGTCATGCTGCTCGACGAGCCGAGCAACCATCTCGATCTTGAAAGCCTGATCTGGCTCGAACAGTTTCTCAAGGGCTACGACGGCGCGCTGCTGATGACCTCGCATGACCGCGAGTTCATGAACCGCATCGTCAACAAGATCATCGAGATCGACGGCGGCTCGCTCACCAGCTATTCCGGCGATTATGAGTTCTACGCGGCAGCAGCGCGAGCTGAACGAGAAGCAGCAGCAGGCGCAATTCGAACGCCAGCAGGCGATGCTGGCCAAGGAGATCAAGTTCATCGAACGGTTCAAGGCGCGCGCCTCGCCACGCCTCGCAGGTGCAGAGCCGGGTCAAGAAGCTCGAAAAGATCGACCGCGTCGAGCCGCCGCGGCGGCGCCAGACCGTGCAGTTCGATTTTCCGCCCGCGCCGCGCTCCGGCAACGATGTCGTGGCGCTCAAGAATGTTCACAAGCGCTACGGAAACAAGGTGATCTATGAAGGGCTGGATTTCATGATCCGGCGCAAGGAGCGCTGGTGCGTGATGGGCATCAACGGCGCCGGCAAATCGACGCTGCTGAAACTGGTGGCCGGCGCGAGCGAGCCGGATCAGGGCTCGGTGACGATCGGCGGCAGCGTCAAGATGGGCTATTTCGCCCAGCATGCGATGGAAACTGCTCGACGGCGACCGCACGATTTTCCAGTCGCTCGAAGATTCATTCCCGCAGGCGGGGCAAGGCGCGCTGCGGACGCTCGCGGGCTGTTTCGGATTTTCCGGCGACGATGTCGAAAAGAAATGCCGGGTGCTGTCCGGCGGCGAGAAGGCGCGGCTGGTGATGGCGATCATGCTGTTCGATCCGCCGAATTTCCTGGTGCTCGACGAGCCGACCAACCATCTCGACATGGCGACGAAGGAAATGCTGATCACGGCGCTGGCGCAATATGAGGGCACGATGCTGTTCGTCTCGCATGACCGGCATTTTCTCGCGGCCCTGTCCAATCGCGTGCTCGAACTGACCCCCGAAGGCGTGCACAGCTATAACGGCGGCTATACCGAATACGTCGCGCGCACGGGCCATGAGGCGCCCGGCCTGCACGGCTGATGGGTGGCAGTTGAATTTTCTTGTACTTTTGACATCATGGCGAAGGCATTGCTTGTTCCCGAGTTTCCTTCTGTCTGCTCCGGCCATTCGGTGCGCCCATCCGGCGAATCGCAATATAATTTTCCCATGAAAAGCAATTCCGAACCTTATGTGCCGTTTTCTCAGCGCACCGGCCTTGAGCCGATCCCGTCGCAGTTAAAGCTGGGTGAGGCGTCCGCCGAGCTGCGTCGTCTGCTCTATTATTACATCAGCCTCGAAATCGACCGCGAAAGCTCCCACGCGGTCGATGGGTACGCTCTTTTTAAGAGCGGATGGAAGCGGGTAGCGATGGACCTGCACGTTCTCCTCTTCAAACAGTCGGCCGACACGTTCGTTAACGGCGCATGGGAGTACAAGCAGCGCCTCAACGCTTTCATCCACCGCGCCAAGATCGGCGAGCTGTTCAATCTAGTCGAATTCTTCGTCCGGCATCGCGGGTGTAGCAGCGAGTTGAAGCGCGAGCTTGCAGACGCATTTGTTACGGCGCGTGCCGCATATCGCATTTTCGACAACAAATACATCGCCGCAATCGGGACGGAGGAGCAAGCAGCAGCGTTCGAGCGCGCCATCGCGGACGCGGAGGCTAAGAATGCGACCGCCGCGCGCACGCAGCTCATTGCGGCAGGTGTAGCGCTTCGCAATTCGGATTGGGCGGGTAGCATACGCGAGAGCATCCACGCCGTCGAAGCGATGGCAGTGCGCCTCTCACCGGGCAAAGACACCCTGGGCGCCGCGCTTAGCGCGCTGGAGCAACGCGGTCATCTGCATGGCGGTCTCAAGAAAGCGTTCAGCGCTCTCTATGGTTACTCAAGCGACGAGGAGGGCGTGCGCCATGCGCTAGTGTTTAGCGACGAGGCTCAGGTTGACGAGGCCGACGCACTATTCATGCTGGGTGCGTGCGCGTCTTTCGTGTCGTATCTGCTTGCGCGCAACACATAGCCTCGCGGGGCGCCGACCTGCGAAAGTGACTTTCTATCGTGCGTTTTGGCCCCCGACCATCACATATCCCAAGTCTCAGCGTGGCATGGGAGAGGCTTGAGGTTGCGGTACCCTCAACACCTGCCGCTCGCAACTCGCATCCTCGGAGGCTAGTTTCGGCCTCGAACTCTCCGGCGGCGAGAAGGCGCGGCTGGCGATGGCGATCATGCTGTTCGATCCGCCGAATTTCCTGGTGCTCGACGAGCCGACGAACCATCTCGACATGGCGACGAAGGAAATGCTGATCGCAGCGCTGGCGCAGTATGAGGGCACGATGCTGTTTGTGTCCCATGACCGGCATTTCCTGGCCAAGCTGTCCAATCGCGTGCTGGAGTTGACGCCGGAAGGTGTGCACAGCTATGGCGGCGGGTATACGGAGTACGTGGCGCGCACGGGGCATGAGGCGCCGGGGCTGCATGGGTGAGGCGCGCCGCACCGCAGCCCGGCGCGCTCACCCTCATCTTGCCAGGCGCGGCTGGCATCTTGTAAACCGGCTCGATCAGGTCCACGCCGCATTCCAGGCCGGCACACCAATCAATGAACCTCTGCACCATCGGCTTGCCGCGAAACAGCGCGCCATGCTGCGGAGCGATGATTTCGATGTCCATGTTGCGCGCCATATTGGCCCACAGGTTCATGGCGCGATTTCCGGTCATGTAGCGGCGGTGGAAGCCTTCCATGTACTTCAAATGTGCGTCGAAGTCGGTGACTTCAAAATAGTCCATGCCGAGCGCCGCGCCGAGGTCGCCGGTGTACAGAATCTTCGAAATTGGATCGTAGATGTGGAAGTTGCCCACGCTGTGCAGGAAATGCGCGGGCACGGCGTAGAGCGTCTCCCCGCCCAATTCGAAGGCCATGCCTTCGTCGGGGATGCCCCGCAGCCTGTCCTCCATCAGATGGTCCAGGCCGAAATGCGGCACGAAGCGCACCCACAGCTTGGAGATGTACGCCGTAGCGTCGGTGGTCATCAGCCAGCCGTTGATGGCGGCGACGATATCCGGGTCCTGGTGCGACAGGAACAGATAGCGCAACCTGGCGGTCCCTAAGGCCGAGAAGGTCTTCATCAGAACCTGGGAGTACACCTTGTGCCCGCCCGGATCGAGCAGCATGGCCTCGCCATTGTGCACAATGAGGTGCTGGTTCGCCTGGACGGCCATCCCCGAACTGCCGGAATCCTCGAACAGGATGTTACGGTGTATGCCATTATCAAAGAGTATCGTATCCGCCATGGGCTGCTCCTTAAAGCGATTTGGCAAAGGGTGCGGGATTCGCGCTTCTGATTAAAGGACTTTCCGGCCGCTTCGTCCGCGACGGCGGGCAACCGCGGCTGGCACTAAACATCACGGTGTAGCTGTTTCATAGCGCAAGGTAATTCAAACTTTGCGTTACAGCCCGGCGGCGGCGGTGTTTCAGGCCGTTCGATCCACCCGCGTCCTCATCCTCGACGAGCCGGCCAACCATCTCGACATGGCGGCGAAGGAAATGCTGATCGCGGCGCTGGCGAGGGACGATGCTTCCTGGCCAAGCTGTCCAATCGCGTGCTGGAGTTGACGCCGGAGGGTGTCCGCTGCTCCCGGTCTGAGCCCTCGATGAAGCGCTTCATCGTATCCCTCGCTGCAATTCGCGAGGAAATGTATCCGAACTCAGCGCTTTCACGCAGCCTGGGTCGGAGCGGGCGTGCCGACTTTCTCGCGATCCCATGCGCGCCACGCCGGCTTATAGATCCCACTCCGGGCTTAGCCGAAAACGCCGATGCAATCCCGCCCTTGCCCTGGCTTCTCTATTCGGTAGACAGAAGTCAAAAGTTACCCAGCTTCAACTGATACCAAGTTCAATACCCGTCATTTCTTTACGGTAGACCAGCGGTCCAGGGGACAGCGCGTTTCTAAAGTTGCAATAAGCGACGTCAATGCATCCAAAGCTTGTATGTGTGTCTATTTTGATGCCTTGCATGTTTTTTTGCGACGATCTCCTTGAGCCCAGTCTATGGCCAACTACCGCCCCAAAGTTGAAGTGATATAAATCAGTACAGATTTCCTGCTGTGATATATTTAGTGTCTGTTAGTTCGTGGGGTGGCGTTTATGTGGCGTATCATTTCCAGTTCTGCAGCAGCTTTGCTGATTGCCGGAAGCGGGCCAGCCGTGGCGCAGGTCGTGGTCAACGGCCCTTCTGCCAATCCCGGCGCGGGTAGAGCGCTCGGCGGTCCCAACTACAGCATCACCTCGAATCTCGGAACGCAAAAGGGCGGAAATCTCTTCCACAGCTTCGAGAGCTTCAGCCTGCAGCAGGGCGAAACTGCGAAATGGACTCCCAACGGCATCAATCCCGCCAGTGTTAACGCCGTCATCAACCGGGTGACCGGCGGGCAATTGTCAAGCATCGACGGCACTATCGACAGTACCGCCTACAGTAGCGCCGCCTTTTTCTTCATCAATCCGGCGGGAATAACCTTCGGCCCAAATGCACAGATCAATGTTCCGGGCGCCCTGCACCTCAGCACGGCGGACGAACTCAATTTCGCCGATGGGGGGAAATACAGCACCCGGACGCCGGGCAATACGACGCTCAGCATGGCGATGCCGGCGCAGTTCGGGTTCCTCGGCAGCGGCGACGGCAACATCACTTTCAACGGCACTCGGCTGGACGGCGCCTTGGCGGATATGCATGTCAGCGGCGCTAATATCACCTTTGACCGTATTGGCGGCTTGTTCATCGGCGATGGAGGCAGCCTTTACGCGACGGCCGTCGGCAGCAACGTCAACACCGTTTCGTTAGCCGACGGCTCCACTTCGCTACACGCTACTGGAAACCTGACTTACTGCAACTACAGCAAACTTTATTTCTACAACTTCTCATCGGACCCAACCCAGGTGGCGTTCCGAGCCGGCACCTTTGCCGCCGCATCCCCCGCTGGTCTACGATCAGCCATCGAGCTCTGGAACTATGACTTGACAGCTCCTGCGGGCAGCCGCAACGGCGACATCGCCATCATGGCAGACACCATCTCCCTCGCCGACACAAACCTTTTCAATGTCACCCGCTTTTCCGGTGACGCCGGAAGCGTTGTCATGGCCGGTGACAGGGTCTCCATCCGCAATTCCCAGATCTCGACGGCGGCACTGGGCAATGGAGCCAGCGACACCGGAAATGTCGCTCTGTCCGGTAACGATATCTCTGTCGCCAGTTCGCTGATCTCGACGGAGGCACAGGGCAATGGAACCGCGCACGATGTATCGCTGATCGCGAATTCGATCTCACTCGCCGATACCCGCATCTATAGCCTCGCCTATGACGGCGGCACTGGGAATGTCGTCCTCTCCGGTAACGACATCTCCATCGTTAGTTCGCAGATCATGACGGAGACACGGGGCAACGGTGACGCGCGTGATATCCAAATATCGGCCAGAGATCGCATCACAGTCACCGGCAGCGGAAAGATTCAGACTGTAGCTTCGCAAATTTCCAGCGGCAGCGCCGGCGGGATCACCTTGAGTTCACCTACGATTACGCTGAGCGGAGCAGGCGTGGTGTCGAGCAGTACTTTCGGATGGAGCACCTCCAGCCCCACGCCCGGTATTGTACTCAACGCCTCCGGCAGCCTTAGCCTCAGTGATGGCTTTACCGTCGTTAGTTTAACTCAAGGTTTGCAGACAGGAGCCGATATCATCGTCAATGCGGGCAATGTTGCATTGTCGAGAGGTGCGGAACTGTGGTCTCAGTCGGATGGAAGCGCCGGCAGTGGTGGCATCACCGTCGCGGCGGCGGGGACCGTGGTCATCGACGGCAGCAGTGCGAGCCGCGCCTCCGGCATTCATTCGCACGCGCGGGGCAGCGGTAATAGCGGCGCGATAACTGTCAACGCCGCGAATGTGGCGCTGAGCAACGGCGGTTCCATCGCCGGTGATTCGCTTGGAATTGGAGAGGCGGCTTCAATCTTCGTCCACGCATCGCAGGATGTGTCGATTTCCGGGATGGACATCAACCGTTCGCTGCCGAGCGGCATCTTCGCGGAGAGCCTTGGAAATGGAGACGCCGGAACCATTGCCGTTGAGGCCCGCAGCGTTTGGCTGTTTCAAGGCGGTACGATTGCCACCAGAAGCATCGGGACTGGCGATGCCGGCAACATCGACATTACTGCCAGCATATTTGTCCTGCTCAATAACGGCAGCATCACAAGCTACGCGGTGGGCGGCAGCGACCATGCCGGCGCAATCACTGTAAACAATCCGCAGTTCTTCATCATGGCCAACAGCACAGTCAACTCCAGCTCCTATCTCGGCGCGGGCGGCGACGTCTATGTTGGCACCAATTACTTCTTCTCGTCGCAGAGCCTGTTTGACCTCGATGGCGGCACAACCAACGGCCAGTTGATCATAACCGGGCCGCAGGTCGACTTGAGCGGTCAACTGGCCAAACTCGACATGAGGTTCATCGATGTCCTCAATCTGCTGCCGGAAATTTGCGACAAGCGGCTCGGCGAGGTGACCGGCACGCTGACGTGGACCGGACGCGGCAGCATGCCGTTTGAAGCGTCCCAGCCGCAATTCGCCAGTGCCTTCGACGTGCTGATGCGGCAGGAAACGGCCAAACGGGGCTACCGGCGGGCGGATGCCGCGCTGCCGCCCGGCCCGCAATTGGGCGGCTCCAGGGGCAAAGCGCCGGCCGGTTGCCAGGATAGCGATTGGGGAGTGCGGTTAGCCGATTAAACCTAGCAAACGAAATGTGTACCGGTGCCAGACGAAGCGGGGGGGCGATGGCAAAGCGGAACTACAGGACGGCAGCAGCCGAAAGAATAACGATCAACGCCTTTCGCGTGCACCGGAGCGCCGTGCCACTGATGGTCGCCGCCTCCCTTGCGTTCGCTACCGCTGCTCATGCCGAGGATATTGCCTCGCCCCGGCTCGGCCCGCATGACCTCGATGCCGTCACGCAGTTGATGGCCGACGGCGTCAAGGTGCGGAAGATCGAGATCACCGGGGCCACGCGTTTCGACAACGAGCTTCGCGCTATCGCCAGCGAAAACAAGGGCAAGCTTGTCCGGCTGGGTGATCTTGAGGCAATCCGGCTGAAAATTACCAAGCTGTACGTGGATGCCGGTTATCTCAATTCCGGCGCCACCATCGGCCTCGACGAACGGGTCCGCAACGGCATCATCGCGATCAAGGTGGTGGAAGGCCGCATCAGCGACTACGAGGTCGAGGGCAACGAGTGGCTCAACCCAGATTATGTGTCGGAGCGGGCGAAGCTCGGCGCCAGCCAGCCTTTCAACGTCAAGGAACTGGGCGACCGGCTCCAGGTCATGACACAGGACCCGCTGATCGAAAGGGTCGATGCGGAGCTAATGCCCGGACTGAACAAGGGGGATGCGCGTCTCAAGCTCAACGTCAAGCGCGCCCGGCCCTACGAACTGACGGGAAGCTTCTCGAACGAAGGCTCGCCCAGCCTCGGCTCACTGCGCGGCCAGGCGGGGGGCATCGTGCGCAACATCACCGGACTAGGCGACACCTTGTCAGCGACCGGCCGCTATTCCGAGGGCATGTTCGGCGGCGCGGCGGACTTTGCCCTGCCGGTCACCCCATATGACACCATCGTTCATGCTGGTTACGAGCGCAACAATTCTGTAATTGTCGAAGAACCGTTCAATACTCTTGATATCGTCTCGATCTACGATAAATACACCGCCGGTGTGAGCCAGCCGGTCATCCACACACCGGCAGAGAAGCTCCATCCTTGGCGTGGACGCCACCTATCTGCGCTCGGCGACAACCCTCCTCGACATACCGTTCTCGTTTACGCCGGCTGAGACCGACGGGAAGTCACACGTTGCGGCCATCCGCTTTTACCAGGATTGGAAACAGCAACTGAAAGACGGTGTGTTCGCGGCGCGTTCGACCTTCAGCTTCGGCGTCCCGCTCACCTATGACGTGCCGGGACAGGCGGACAGCCAGTTCGTTACCTGGATTGGGCAGGCGCAATACCTCAAAAAGCTCGACTACGACGCAGGTTATGGCCCCTTACTGCTGTCGGCACGCGGCACGGCCCAGCTTGCCGATGATGTGCTGCTGGCGCCGGAAAAGATCGCGATTGGCGGTGCCAACACGGTTCGCGGCTACCGCGAGAATACGCTGGTGCGCGATATGGGAGCCATTGCCTCGCTGGAACTGCGGCTCCCTGTCTACCGGCTGCCGCTCGGCGCCGGGGAGGAGGATAAGACCGCCGGCGCGCTCGAACTCGCCGGGTTTACCGACTACGGCTTTGGCGCAAACCATGGCGACGCGCCGTCCGCCTCCGAAGCCCTCTACAGTATCGGCGCGGGTGGGGCGCGGGACGGTGCCGATCCTGCTGCACCGCACGCCGATGGCGCCGCCGGAGAAAGGCGGCGCCATCTACTTCCGCCCATCGCCAAAACTCGACCCGGTGGTGGCGGGCAGCAACTCGCTGATGTGGGTGTCGTCTGGGGCGGTAGCCAGCGCGGACGGTGTCGTCAGGCGCGCGCCGCTGTGGATCAGGGGCTGCCTCGGCGAGAAGCACGTCCGCTTACCCAATCCCGCGCTGGCCGGCTGGATGATTTTGGCGGATGACCAGTCTGGCACCGTCAAGAAACGGCTGAGCGAAGCGCTGGAGGAACCCAATCGTGCCTGCAATGAAGGCAAGGCCCCAGCGGCGCTGCGCCCGGACACGGTGCCCCTCACCATCGGCAAAGAGCCCTTAGACGTGGGGGTCGATTGGCCAACGGGCACGATCACCTATTCGATGTCTGGACACCTTGAGACGGGGAAACGGCGGGATTCGAATTCGCTGATGGTGCTTTCAGCACGTACTTTCATCAAGGCTTCGCAGGGCATTTCCGCGGAGGTATTCCGTGACCGCACCGTCATCATCGGGGCATCGGCGCATGACCTTCGCGATATCCACCTCACGCCGCTCGGTCAAATGCCGGGGGCGATGGTCATAGCCAATCAGCTTCGCAGCCTCCAGGAATTCGGCCTGGGTATAAACCGCCAATTCTGTACCGGCCTGCTGACGACGATGTTTCTGTGTGCGGGGACGTTTCTGGCATGGCTGGGGTTCCGCTATGTCGCTCCGAACGCGCCTTATATTGCCGAGCAGCTTTACAGCCTGCTGATTGGCGGCATCATTTGGGCAATACTGATTATCTTGGCCAACGCGAGTTTATTCATAATGATTCCATTGCTTCAGTACATCGTGATCCTTGTGCTGTTTGCAATAGATCACGGAAAGCGACCTAAATATTCTGACATGAACACTGATAGCGCGAGGTAAAGCATGTGGAAATGGCTTGTGTTGGGTTGCATTGCGCTTGGTTGTGTGTCTGCGCCAGTGCTGGTTACGCAAGCGCGTGCAGGGCAGAAGCAGCAGGAAGTCGTGGGTGTGATCGAAAGCTGCAAAGGAAGCATTGCCGGCTTTAAGCTTACGCGAGCGGGACAAAAGGGGCTGCCGGTCAAAGTGCTCATGCTGGTATTGGAAGGCGATCAAATTACGGCGCATGGCAGCGGCGTTCTTACGGTACGCTACACCGATGGGGCAACCGAAGTGATCGAAAAGAAACAACCTAATTTTACTGCTAAACTTAGCGGCAAGCCGGTAAAATTAACAGATAATCTACTGAAATTGTTTAGGTGGACGGACAAAATACAGGCGACATTGGGGTCGCTTGGCACGCGAGGTGAAGGCGGGAATGAACAGCTAAGATGGAGTGTCTCTGTTTTATCAAAGGGGCTGGCGCAAGTTGTCCGTGACGAAAGGCGCCTCGGGGTTGCCTGGGGCGGCGGAAAGGGGCCGTATCACGTGATAATCAAGGCGCCCGGCGGCGAGATACTCCTCGACGAACGGACAAATGACAGGGAAGTGCTTCCCATCGAGCCTCGCAAACTCTCTTCCGGCCGGCATCAAGTGCTCCTCGCCGATGCGCAAGGAAAGCAGCTCGAAGGCAGCTTTACAGTCGTGGAACCTTCCGGACTTCCCGTCATAGAGCCTGCGCCGGAATGGCCAGGCAGGGGCGCCGCCCGGGCGTTCCGCGCCTCTGAACTGGCCAGCAAGGAGGATCAGCGGTGGTGTTACGAGGCCTATTTGTCGCTCATCGGCTTGGAGGAAGACTTCGGGGCTGAGGGCAAAGACTCATGGCCCGCGCATTTGCGGCGGAATATCTGCCTTTGATTGCGGCGGTGTCAGTGCAAGGGGAACGCCGCCGGCATTGATACCACACAACCACCCAGCAGCGGTGATACTGGCTTATCTGCGCTTCTTGAAGGGCTGGTGTGGACGCGGGTCCACGCCAATCGGGTTGCCCGGCTAACCGCGACGCAGTAAGGCACGGGAATTTCGCACATGATGCAAGTATTCCTGCTGAAATTACAGAGCAAATCAGCCAAACTGCAGCCATGACCGATGCTTCGCCCGACGCACTCCCCGATGATATTGGCACTCTGCGCGCCATCATTGCTGCGGAGCGGGCAGAAAGGCTGCTCCTTGTTGCGGAACGTGATGCAGCCCTGGCCGAGCGCGATCAGTTCAGTGCCGCCAACGAAAAACTTCACCACATTATTACGGTCCTGCGGCGGGCGCGCTTCGGCCGCAAATCCAGCCAAAGGCCGTTCACGGCCGTGTTGCTAAGCGGCTGAGCGAAGAACAGCTCAATTTGGTGCTGGAGGAATTGGAAATTGCGGCCGCCAAGTCTGAGGCGGAAGACGAAAAGAAAGACGAGACCCTCAAGCCGAAGCACCGGGCCAACCGCGGTTCGCTGCCGGCGCATCTGCCGCGCATCGAGCAGGTGATTGAGCCTGAGAGCACGATTTGCCCATGCTGCGGCCTGCCGATGCGGGTCATCGGGGAGGATCGCTCCGAACGCCTCGACAAAATCCCGGCAACTCTGCGCGTCATCGTCACCCGCCGTCCGAAATACGGCTGCGAATGCGAGGAGGCCATCGTGCAAGCCCGCCGCCGGAGGCGCCTCTTTTTTGCGAGAACAGCCGATGCTGAAGCATCGGCGTCGCCCATCGCTTCGGAAGCCCTGGTCCGCATTCACAGGCTCAACGAAATCGAGGAGGAAATCCGCGGCCTTCCACCCGAAAAGCGTATTGCCGTCCGCCAGGAGAGGGCCAAGCCCGAAGTCGAGGCGCTGAAATCCTGGTTCGAGGACCGCATCAAGTGCGTCCCCAGATCATCGGCTGTGCGAGACGCCATCAACTATGGTTCGAACCAGTGGGACGGCCTCATCCGCTATCTCGACGACGGCCGTATCGAAATTGATTCCAATACAGTTGAGCGGTCAATGCGGCCGATTGCTCTCAGCCGGAAGAATAGTCTCTTCGCCGGACATGATCAGGGCGCCAAAAACTGGGCGATCATAGCGTCGCTCATTGAGACGTGCAAATTAAACGGTGTCAATCCCTACGCCTGGCTCTCGGATGTGCTGACGAAGCTCGTCAACCGTTGGCCCGCACGCCGCATCGGCGAACTCATGCCTTGGGCATATGTCAAGGCCGAAACGCAAGCTCAGGCGGCGTGAACAGAGCATCGCTTACGATAAGTTTGCCGTTGTTATCCATTCTGCTGGAGCGGCGGCGGAGGCGAGCGGCAGCTATTGCCAGTTCGCCGCGAACTCCGTAACAACTGGCGCTCGCGCTGCCGGCCCCTTATCCTGAGCGGGTAGCGCCGGCGGCCGGTTTTAGCCCGGCGGGAAACGCAAACGCACAATGGTCACCATTCCGGCGTATCTTTGTGCACGAATCCTGCCACCCGATGGTTTACTGGCGACGCGAACGGGGCCGCATTGCAAATGCCGTGCCTCGATCCTACCGTAGCGCTGCCCCGTGAAGTCAGAGCGGTTTTCAGGGCGCCGCCTTCGATCACGCCTCTGGTTGTTACATACTTCCACCGCGCAACCAGCAATTTCCGGGCGCGCGCAGAGATCATCGTCTCGCGAGGGCGGCGGTTGGTGAGGGGCGCGATGATGCGGAGGACGGCATGGGCCAAACCTCGCGAGTACATTCTCTTGCAGCTGGCCCGTATGTCTATTTTAGCCGTCAGACTTCGGCGGTGCCCCCCAAGGCCCCGGCCCTTGCCGGGGTTCTCCCTCATCAGCCGCCGTCTGGTCCGCCGGCGTTTCCGTTGACGAAAACCCGATTGGCCCCGGATCGCGCCCGCCCGCGAACTTCACCAGTGCCTCAACCCGGCTGGCGACCGATGGATGGGTGGCGAAAAGGTCCGCAAAGCCCGAGCGCGGATTATCGACGCACATCTCCATGACCGCCGAGGTCGCGCCAGGAAGCTCGCCGCGCCCTTCGATCTTGCGCAGAGCCGCAATCATCGCGTCGGGATTCTTCGTAAGCTCGGCCGCGCCAGCGTCAGCGAGCAGTTCCCGCGTGCGGGACAGCGCCAGCCGGACCATGACCGACAGCAGCCAGGCCAGCGCGATCAGGACAAATGCGATCACTAGAGCCGCTGTGCCTCCGCCTGAACCCTTGCGCTCATCGCCATTGCCGTCGCCTGAGCGCCGGTTTCCCCAGCCGAAGCCGGAATTGAAGAACATGCGGAAGAACATCTCGGCAAAGAACGAGATCACGCCGGCAATGACCACTGCGATGACCATGAGCCGTACATCGCCGTTGCGGATGTGCGTGAGTTCGTGCGCCAGCACCGCCTCCATCTCCTGGTCATCGAGATGCTCCAGAAGTCCGGCCGTGACCGTGATCGAGTATTGCTTCTCGTTGAGGCCCGTGGCGAAGGCGTTGAGTGCTTCTGACGGCATCACCTTCAACTTTGGCATGGTGATGCCGCGCGAGATGCAGAGGTTTTCCATGAGGTTGTAGAGGCGGGGCTGCTCCTGGCGCGTCACCTCGCTGCCGCCGGTCACCGAATCGATGATCCATTGGTGGAACTTGTAGGCAATGAGTATCCACAAGGCCGTGCCAAGCGTCGCCCATGGCGCTGCCGCCAGGAGATCGTACCAAGCGCGCCGCAGCAGCCATTCCAGCGACGCATTGTAAGACAGCGCCTCACCTGCCAGGGCGCCTGCATAAACCAGCAGGTAGACGAAGGAAAACAGCCACAGCAGCAGGATCACCGAGCGGCGCCGGTTCGACTGGATGTGGGTATAGAGACCGTAGGCGGCTCCCATGGCGGTGGCCTCCGTTTCGCTACTGGATTGGGCCGTGCGCGATCAGAAACTCACACGCGGGGCTTCAGCGATCACCTTGCGCTCGTCGCCAACGTCAAAGAACTCGCGGCTGGTGAAGCCGAGAGAGGCCGCGAACAGCACCGCCGGGAACTGCTGGATGCCGGTATTGTATTCCTGGACCGCATTGTTGAAGAACCGCCGCGCCGCCGCGATCTTGTTTTCGAGGTCGGCGAGTTCGCTCTGCAATTGCTGGAAATTGGTGTTGGCCTTGAGATCGGGATAGGCCTCGCTCAGCGCGAAGAGCTGGCGCAGCGCCCCTGACAGCATATTCTCGGCGGCGGCCTGAGCGCCCGGCCCCTGCGCCGCGATTGCGGCATTGCGGGCTTTGACAACGTCTTCCAGCGTGCCGCGTTCATGCGCCGCGTAGCCCTTCACGGTCTCGACCAGGTTGGGAATCAGATCGTGGCGCTGCTTGAGCTGCACGTCGATGTCGGAGAACGCCTGGCTGACACGCTGCCTCATGGCGACCAGTCCGTTGTATATGACAACGATCCCAATCACGAGCACGGCGAGGATGACGAGAACAACGATCGTGGTGGTGGACATGGTATGAAGCTCCTCTAGCGACGGCTGTTCCAGACGAAAGCGAAAGTCCTCGCAGGTTACATGATTGAACCCGTCCGGTCGAATTCCGTAAACACACCTTAGCCGCCCGAGTGCGCAGTCTTGTGGACAACCAATGCTGGCCCCGGCTCCCAATACCCCGGATCGTAGCGGACCGGCCTGGAAGGGCGGCGCGTAAAATTCCGGCGCCTGAAGGCGGCATCCCTATTCTTGCACTGACGCGCCGTCCCGAGCTCTTCCCGGCCGGCCTTCCACACTCCGCAGCATGCCCGGAGCAGATTGCGACAGCGGTTACGGCGATTCACGGCAACGCCCGGCACCCGCATCGGCATCCGTGGGTTGGCTGCGGAAGCACCAGATGTTGATTTCCAGATCTGGCTCGTGCCGCAGTTCGCTGCGGTGCGGCATAACGATCGCGGAGGATGACCGATCGGGGCTGCTTCCGCACGGCCGTGAGCAGCCGCTTGCGGCCTGATCGCCGGCGCACCAGCTTGGCGGCCTTCGCCGCCGGTTATGCGCCATTCCGGCCCCCCGGTGGTATCCCCTGCCATGCAAACGCGTGCCGCATTGCAGACGCTGTTCTCGAGGCCAGGCGGAAGCGGTTGACTTGCTGGTTGAGGGCGTCAATGTCAGCGGCGCTCTGCGCCCGCGCCTCCGTAGGGGTAGCGATGGCGAGGAATACCGCCACGGTCAGGACATACGCCGCCGCTCGCTGCATCTGTAACATTTGCCAGACTCCAAATGCCGTAAATGAATGCGGATGGTGTGCACAAGGGTTATGTCTGAATTGAGGGGGCAGCCTCACCGCAGCGGGTGAGCGGTGGCCTGACAGGCCATTACGCTGGCGGTGCGCTCCCATCGATCAAAGCTGGCCGCCTTCTACTCAATGAGGGCGACAAAAACCCGCACGCTTTCGCCGCCACTTCCAACAGCTACGGGCGCTCCTTCTGTGTTAGCCTTACGGCATGCTTCCCGGACTGATGGAGGATGCGTGGGGGGAAAGCTGGACTGTGGACTGCCGGGAACCGGCCGCAGCGCGCTGAAGCGCGGGGCGACGGCAGCTTTTGGCGTTCTCGCCATCCTCCTCAATCTCCTCGCCGGCTTCCTTTCCGGGGCTGGCACCGCGCGCGGGCTAGCGTTTTTGCAGGACGGCGAACTTGTCATCTGCACTGGCGGAGAGATGCTCCTCCTCGGCACGGATGGCAATATCGTCCCTAGCGAGCCCGGCAAGCCTTTGCACCAGCAGCATGAATGCCCCTGCTGCCTCGTTATGCATGCAAGCGCCGTGCTGCCGCGGCTGCCGGCTGCGCTGACACCGGCTGATCTCGCGTCCATTCAGCTCATGCGGCCCGGCGCTGCACAGCACTATCGCACCGCCGCCATCTCCACGGCCCGCAATCGCGGCCCTCCCCGCCAAGCCTGACCCGGCCGGAATTTGCCCGGCTCCGCCGCGGCACCTCGGGAATAACCAGCCTGCTTTCCATACGATCGCGGGCAATGCGCTGTCATGCCGCCCGTTCCACCTGCCGTGGATGACGGGGCCGGTTCAGGCTGTGCCCATTTTCCCTCCGGTGCCGCTGCCGCCAAGCAAAAACCCCTTCGCAACTGCGCTCCCTGCCGCAAGGGAGATGCACGCGGATCGCGTCTGCGACCCGCGTGCAGGGGGTGTTTGCTTGGCCGGCAGACTTCGTCATGGTTTGTAACCTGGAAGATCAAGCGCATGCAGAACACACTCACCCTGGAACGAGCCGCAGCAGATGTGTCCCCCGCATCGTTCGCCCGGTTCACCGCCACTTTGCTGCCCGCCCATTCCCTGCCGCGCGAGGGCTTTCGCGCGCTTTTGTTCAACATCGCCGCCATGAGCTACCTGAGCGTCTTCGCATTCGTGGTCCTGGGGGCGTGGTCCCTGGCCTGCCTGTGGTGCCTCGATGCTGTGCTTTGCTATGCCGCATACCGTTGGCGGTATGGGACAGGGCATTTATTCGAACGGGTCGAGCTGACAGAGCAGGAGCTTTGCGTCACCCGCATTCATCCGTCGGGGGAGCGCGAAAGCTGGAAATTCAACCCGTACTGGGTGCGTTTCGAGCATGGGAGGCGCCAGGATTCCGCCAATGAGCTTTGGCTGTCGAGCCACGGCCGCGAGCTTGTGTTCGGCGCGTTCCTTTCGGACGGCGAGAAGGCGAGCTTCGCGGCGGCACTCAGCTCCGCGCTTACCCGCCAGCGAAGCCATTCCCCGATGCACGAGAGCGCGATGTGAGCGGCTGTCATGTCTGGAGCATGCGTCAGCCCTGAGCGGACATTCGCCGGACATCCCGCGAATGCTGCCGCAACAGTTCTCGCCGCACAGGCGGGCCGGGCGCTACAAAACGTCTCTACGCCGTAAACTCTGCTTCGTCAAAGTGATATACCTTAGGGGAATCGCGCAAGCATCCCCAGGCGATTTTGGAGGCGAATCCTCAGTATGACGGTGAAAGCTCACAAGATGTGGCGGCGCGGTCTCGCGCAGGTCACCATCTTCGGCCTGATCTTTCAGGCCGCCGTGAGCGCGTTCATGCTGCCCATGCCCGTGATGCAGGCTGCCGTTGCGGCTGCGTCTCACGGCCAGGAAATGGTGATCTGTACCTCGCTCGGCTTCGAGCGAGTGTCCATCACCGCCACGGGCGAGACCGGCAAGGGCGGACAGCCCTCCGGCTCCGAAGGCTGCCCAGTGTGCGTGGCTCTTGCGCCCGCCGCCGCGGCCGATCTGCCCGTTATCGCCGCCGTTCCGCAGCTTGACGTTCAGCCCGCGCCGGCAATCCGGCCTGCCGCTGACCGGCTCCCGGAACGTCTCGCCATCCTCACCCAGCGCAATCGCGGTCCTCCCCAGGCATGAGCCTCCGGTGAGCTGACGCGCCTGTTTTCCTGGCCACGCGGCATGCGCGTGCTCGCCCGATGTGCCGTGCCTGGAAGAGAGAACAGGGAAACATTTCGTGGCCGGACCCGTGACGCCTGGATGCGCACGCGGGGGGGATAGTCCAAACGGGGCGAGGCAGTTGTCCGCCGCCTTTGCCCGCGATTGCGAGGAATACCCCCGCCATAGCCATACCTTGCGTCTGGTCCAGCTCCGGTCCGGCTCTGGCGCGCGCCCCAACCGCGTACCAGAGCCGGTAAACCGGCGCCAGTCCGCCGCCACGTACGGACAAGGGGTCTATTCAAGCCAGTAATTGCAGCCGCGCCTTATCCGCGCCCGGCGAACGGTTTGAAGCCCGCGTCCACCCCGCGCCGGCAGGTCCGCCTGCCGCATCGCGGCGGGGCGGGGACACGGCAGGAGATCGCCGTGTTTCTCGATTTGACCGAGGAGACCGTCTGCCGCCAGTTGACGCTGTTGAAGCGCCAGGAGGTTATCGGGTTGATTTCGAGCCGCGAGGTGGCGGTGCCCGATCTGCGGCTGCTGGGCGCGCTGGCAGGGGCAAGCGGCAGCGCGGCGCTGGAGCGCTGCCCCAAACCGGCGCCGGAGTCCGGCCTTGTCCATGCCGCCGCCGCCAGCGCCCTGCAATGGCAATCCGCATCGTAACGCAGGCAGCACTCTGGGCGCGCTGCCGCTGCGACGGCGGGACCGCCTACATTGAGCGTGGATGCTTGCGGCCGGGTGAACTATAATTCGGCTGCCGGTGCGGCGGCACAAGCAATTGGTTCAGTTGAAAAGCGTCATCTGCTTAAAGTCCCCCGATAGGGGATCGGTAAATCCCTCGCCTTCAGGCGACAGGATGCATAGCATCCGGGGATGGAAGATTATAAGCGCAGCAGTCACACGGTCTGGGACTGCAAATATCACCTGGTCTGGGTGACGAAATATCTGCACGACGTTTTGGCTGGTGACGTGGGGCAGCGGTGCCGTGAACTGCTGTGTGAGATCGCCAGATCGAAGGAGATGCAAATCTACGCGGGTTCCATCAACCGGGATCACGTGCATATGCTGATCTCGATACCGCCCGATCTGTCCGTGTCACGCGCGGTACAATATCTGAAGGGCAAGAGTTCGCATAAACTGCTCTCGGAATTCGCAAGCCTGCGGAAGCGGTATTGGGGGCAGCACCTTTGGGCGCGCGGGTATTGGGTGTGCTCAAGCGGGAATGTGACGGATGAGATGTGGAAAGAATACATCAAAACCCAGAAGCCCCCTGAGCCGGATGATGACTTCCGGGTGGTATGACCAGCCGGCCGTAGGGCCGGCCAATCCGGCTTTCAGCCGTAATCCGAAGCCACCGGCTTCAGCCGGTGGAGTGTTCACAAGAGTTTCCATTCGCTTCGCGCACCTGGATGGATGAAACAAGGCATTGTGCGGTGCAGCGAGTTTCTGGATAGCCGATAAGGCGCCATTCGCACCTGCGTCCGGCCAGTTGGCCGGATGACGCTTGTAAAATACGAACGGTCGTGCTATTACTCTCGCCATGAGCAAAGGCGAAAAAACCCGCAAGGAAATTGTCGAACGCGCCCTCGATCTGGCCGGCAAGGTCGGATTGGAGGGCGTGTCGCTCGGCGTGCTGGCGGCCGATGCCGGTTTATCGAAGAGCGGCCTGTTCGCCCATTTCAAGTCCAAGGAAGCCTTACAGCTCGAAGTGCTGAAGGAGGCCGTCGAATGGTTCACCGGCATCGTCGTGCGCCCGGCCCTCAATGCGCCGCGCGGCGAACCGCGTGTCAGGGCGCTGTTCGGTGGATACATGAGCTGGATCATGGGACGCGTGCCCAAGGGCGGCTGCATATTCATGGCGCTGGGCCACGAATATGACGACCGCCCCGGCGCCGTGCGCGACCTGCTGGTGAAGTCGCAGCATGACTGGCGCAACACCATCATGCGCGTCGCGGAGACGGCCATCGCCGGCGGGCAGTTTCGCCCCGGCCTCGATCTTGAGCAGTTTGCCTATGATTTCATGGGGATAGGCATGGCATTCGACTACACCAACAAGCTGCTCCAGGACCCGAAAGCCCACGACAAGGCGCAGGCCGCTTTCGAGGCGCTGATCGAGCGGAGCCGCGTTCCGGCGGCACACGATTAGCGGACGCAATTTTCGCAAGGAGTAAAGGTCATGACGGCAGTTAGCGATATACGAGGCGATTCCCGCGCGGATAAAAGCACGAACGTTCGCGCTGCGAAGCCGCATGCCCCCCGATGGTTCCGCGCCGGCTTTCAGCTTACCGCCACCGTCGCGCCCCGCCTCACGGCCCGATGGCTGGGCCGCCTGTTCTTCACCCCGCCGCGCACCCGCATCCGTGACGAAGAATACGCAGTGCTGGCTCATGCCGGCACTTTCTCGCTCCACGTCCGCGGTGAGCGCGTCAGCGGATACACCTGGGGCGATGGACCGCCGGTGCTGCTGGTGCACGGCTGGGGCGGGCACGCGGCGCACATGACGGCGTTCGTCAAACCGCTGACGCAGGCGGGTTTCCGCGCCGTGGCGTTGGACATGCCCGGGCACGGCCAATCCGGTGGCCGTCTGTCGTCGCTCGTGCATTTCGCGGCCGCGATCAACGCCACGGGCGAGCATTTCGGCCCGTTGCAAGGGCTGATCGCGCATTCGCTCGGCGCGGCGGGCGCAACCGCCGCCATGGCGCGCGGTCTGAACGTCGAACGCGCGGTGTTCTTCGCGCCGCTCGCCCGCTTCGGCCACATCTGGTCGCGCTTCCGCGAAGGGCTGGCCATACCGGACCGCGTGTGGCTGCGTTTCGTCGAGGATTCCGAGCGCTGGCTCAAGGTTAGGTTCGAGGACATCGAGCCGGTCGCCCTCGCAGGCCGTATGACCGCGCCGCTGCTGGTTCTGCACGACCCTCAGGACAGCGAAATCCCTTTCGAGGAGGGCGCGGCGCTGGCGGGCCACTGGCCGGATTCGACATTCCACGCGGTCGAGGACGCCGGACACCTGCGCATTCTGAAGAACTGGCGCTGCATCAAGGCGGCCGTCAGCTTCGTGCAGGGCAGCAGCCGCGCCAGGGTACGCTCCGCCGTGCCGTCGTCTGCTTCCTGACACAAACCGCGCCGGTGTGCGACATCCGCCAGTGGACCGGCTCCGCGGCGGCGGCTCCCATCGCCTGGCGCGCAGCCGCCCGCCCGCATTTCCAGCCGGCGGCACGATTCTTGAATTCGCACATTGTGCAAGCAGAGCCAGCCAAAACGGTCATCCCGGTTTGACATGGAACCTCTGCTGGAACAAAGAGTTCCGTGCCGGTCTTCGCTGTCTGCCCAGCGGATGCCGGCTGAGTGCATCAATGCAAGGAGTACACATGCCGCTTGAAATACCGCAGGTCTACAAATACCACGCCTTCTGCTGCTTCCAGCAGCGTCCGCCAGGACATCCGCGCGGCAGTTGCTCGGAATCCGGCGCCAAGCCCCTCTGGGACCGGCTTTTCGCCAAGCTGGAATCCGAGGGCCTCATGGCCGACGTGGGGATGACACCGGCGGGCTGTCTCGGCTTTTGCAATGCCGGGCCGCTGATGGTCGTCTACCCGCAAGGCATCTGGTATCAGCCGCGAACGCTGGACGACATCGACGAAATCGTCAGCTCCCACTTCGTCAACGGCAAGCCTGTTGCAGAGCTGATCATCGTGCCCCGCCGCTGAGCACGGTAATCTCAAGCATGGCCGCTGCGGAGGCAGACTATCGCAGCGGCCCATTCCGGCACGGCGGACGCGGCGCCGTTATTCCGCGTCCTCGGCCAGCGTCACACCCGTCACGCAGATATCGCCGTCGATGACGCTGAGCTGCACCTGCTCCAGCCGCTCACCCTTGCACGGTCCCTCCACGCACTCTCCCGTCTCCACCTCGAACAGCGAGCCGTGCTTGCCGCACATGATGCGCGGGCTGTTGGGATCGAGGAACTGATTGCGCTCCCAGTCGAGGTTGGTGCCCTGGTGGGGGCAGACGTTGACAAAACCGTGCACCTTGCTGCCCCGCCGCACCACGAAAATGTGCCACGGCCGCTCGCTGCCGTCCGGCTCGACGCGCAACAGGTCGAACGCCTTGGCGCGGCGGTTGGGGACGTCGTTCAGGGCGCAAATGGCGTAGG
Source organism: uncultured Alphaproteobacteria bacterium (assembly GCA_963827885.1). Classification (GTDB taxonomy): domain Bacteria; phylum Pseudomonadota; class Alphaproteobacteria; order Rhizobiales; family Rhodomicrobiaceae; genus CAWHDD01. Next base: position 33,090 of record CAWHDD010000030.1, read on the forward strand.
CGTAACCGGCGGGTTCCATGGGGGTTCTCTTGGATTGCTGCAACGCAACGGAATCCGCTGCAATAATGGGGCCACTTCGAGACACGCCCCCGTGGCAAGCGGCCAGCATAGGCGCGCCCGGCGGAGCCCGGTCTGCGCGATGATTGGGCAGCCGGTTTCCGGTGCGGAGGATCACCAATGCGGCAGATCCCCCGAATGTCTCCCCCTTCACGACGCCGCTTCCGTCAGCACCTCGCGCTTGCCCGTCCGGCTGGGCGGGCTGATGACGCCGTCCTGCTCCATGCGCTCGATGAGCGAGGCCGCCTTGTTGTAGCCGATGCCCAGGCGGCGCTGGAGATAGGACGTCGTCGCCCGCTTCTCCTCCACCACGATGGCCACCGCCTGGTCGTACAGGTCGTCGCCGCCGCCACCGTTCCCGCCTTTACGCCCCGGCGCATCGTCGCCGCGCGCCGCCGCCTCCATGGCCTCGACCACCGAGTCCAGATACTCCGGCTCGCCCTGCGACCGCAGGAACGTCACCACCTTCTCCACCTCGCTCGTCCGCCACGAACGGCCCGTGCGCGCGCATGATCCGCCCGCCCGCCGCCATGTACAGCATGTCGCCCGCGCCCAGGAGCTGCTCGGCGCCCTGCTCGCCCAGGATGGTGCGGCTGTCGATCTTGGACGTCACCTGAAAGCTGATGCGGCTGGGGAAATTCGCCTTGATGGTGCCGGTGATGACGTCCACGCTCGGCCGCTGCGTCGCCATGATCAGATGAATGCCCGCCGCGCGCGCCATCTGCGACAGGCGCTGCACCGCGAATTCGATCTCCTTGCCCGCCACCATCATCAGGTCGGCCATCTCGTCGATGACCACGACGATGTACGGCATCGGGTCGTAGCAACCATCGTCCTCGTGCTCGTAGATGGCGCGCCGGTGACCTCGTCGAAGCCGGTCTGCACGGTGCGCGCTCAGCGGACGCGCCGTGCTGCTGGGCGCGAATGACCTTCTGGTTGATAGCCGCCGATGTTGCGCACACCCAGCTTGCACATGCGCTCATAGCGCATGTTCATCTCGTTGACCGTCCATTTCAGCGCGGCGATGGCCTGCTTCGGGTCGGTGACGACGGGCGTCAGCAGATGCGGGATGCCGTCGTAAACCGACAGCTCCAGCATTTTCGGGTCGATCATGATGAAGCGGCATTCGTCGGGCGTCAGCCGGTAGAGCAGCGACAGGATCATGGTGTTGATGCCGACGGACTTGCCGGAGCCGGTGGTGCCCGCAATGAGCAGATGCGGCATCGCGCGAGATCGGCGATCAGCGGCTCGCCGCCGATGGTCTTGCCCAGCGCCAGCGCCAGCTTCGACGGGTTGCTGCGTTGAACTCGTCGTGGCTCAGCAGTTCGCGCAGATACACGATCTCGCGGCTCTGGTTGGGCAGCTCGATGCCGATGGCGTCGCGCCCCGGAATCACGGCCACGCGGGCGGAAACCGCGCTCATGGAGCGGGCGATGTCGTCGGCGAGGCCGATCACGCGCGAGGACTTGGTGCCGCGCGCCGGTTCCAGCTCGTACAGCGTGATCACCGGGCCGGGATGAATGCGCGAAATGCGGCCCTTCACGCCGAAATCGTCCAGCACGGCTTCCAGTTCGGCGGCGCGGGTGCGCAATTCCTCGTCGGACAGCACGGCCTCGGCGGAGGTAGCCTGCGGCTCGCTCAGCAGCTTCAGCGGGGGCAGCACGAAATTGTCGTTGGCGCTGGAAATGCCGCCCTTCGGCGAGGCGCTGCGGGCGGTCTCACTCGTGCCCTGCCGGGGACGGGCGTGGCTGCGCGGCGCCTCGCGCGGGGCACTGTAGGGCGCCTGCGTGCGGGCGGGAGGGGCATTGCTCGCAGCGGTACGCGGCGCACCCTGCTTGAGCGGTCCGAAATGCGGCTCGACGCGTGCGTGCGGCGGAACTCCGTCGATCTCGTCCTCGTCCAGCTCGTCCGCCCCGGCGTCCGGCTTCGGCTCCCCGCGGCTGACGCAGATGCCCGCCCCGGCCTGCGCGGCGGCCGCAGCCTGTCCGTCCCTCATCCAGAATTCGCGCGGCCCTGTCACCACCGGCGGCGCGGGCTGTTTCCACAGGGCGAGGAAACGTTTGCGCAGCGCCGAGGTCAGACGCGCGGTGAAGCTCGCGGGCTGCGTTTTCTCAGCCTCGGGCAGATAATATCGCTTCCGCTGCGGCGCCGTTTTCGGCTTCTCGCGCGAGAACCCGGCGAACAGCAGCAGCAATTCGGTGAGCTTGTATTCCAGCGTCCGGCACAGCGCCCAGAAGCCCAGCGCCGAGGCCACGCCCGCGCCGATCTGGCCCGCGTAGCGTGGTTCGATGAAACCGCCGAGCCAGAAGAATGGCCGCGAAAACACATCGCCCAGCACGCCGCCAAGGCCATGGCTCAGCGCCCAGGCTTTCGGCACGGCGAGCGCGCCGAGGGCGCTGGCGAACAGTGTGGCCGCTACCGCCCAGTATATAAAGCGTGTGGTGCGCTGCTTGAGCACCGTGCCCTGCGCCAGATTCCAGCCCCAGATGACAGGCGGCAGCAGCAGTGCGGCGGCGGCAAGCCCCACGCTCTGCATCAGCAAATCCGCCAGGATCGCACCGGGCCGGCCCAGCAGATTGGTGGCGGGCGCGCCGGTGGCGTGATTGAGGCTCGGGTCGTGAATGGACCAGGTGAGCAGGCTCACATAGCCCGCCAGCGACGCAGCGATAATCGCGCCTCCGCCCAAGCGCCAGGGCAGCCGCTTGAACGCGGCTTCCATCGACTCAGGGAACAGGCGGCCTGACTGATCGGACATTCACAAGCCTCAACGCACCAAAACGGCAATCCTCCGCAGGGCCTCCTCCGTCTCAGCGAGACCATCGACGAGGGCGAGGCGGGCATAATCGCCGCCCGGATTACCGCCGCCGTCCATAGTCTGCGCGAGATAGGCGCCAGGGAGTATTTTCACTCCATAACCTTTCCAAATGGTTTTCGCGGCGGCCTCACCGCCACCGATTTGCGCCAGATTGAGCCAGAGGAAGAATCGCCGGCCGGCAATTGGAAGCCGGGCGTGCCGCCGAGGACCGCTTGAGCGGCGGCCATCTTGTCCGCGTAGAGCTGGCGCGTGGCCGTTACGTGGGCTTCGTCGGACCACAGCGCGGCGGAGGCATGCTGCACCGGCAGCGGCATTTGCGGACAGGCGACATTGCGGAAGGCGGCGTAGCGGCCGAGGAAATCGGGATCGCCGGCGATGAAGCCGGAGCGCAGACCGGGCACGCTGGAGCGCTTCGACAGCGAATTGAACACCAGCACGTTGCGAAAATCCCCGTCCGCCGCGTCGAGACCGCCCGGCGGCGGCGCGCCGTAATAGATTTCGCTGTAGCACTCGTCGAGGAACAGCAGGAAATCGTGCTCGCGCGCCAGAGCAATGAGGCGGCCGAGACATTCGCGCGAAGCCACCGCGCCCTGCGGATTGGCGGGCGAGGCTAGGTACATCACAGCCGTGCGCTGGGCGAGGTCCGGCGTGATGCGGTCCAGGTCTGGCAGGTGGCCGGTCTCCGCGATGGCGGGCAGATACACGGGTTCCGCGCCCGCCGCCAGCGCCGCCGCGAGATACACCTGATAGAACGGATTGGGCAGCAGCACCGCCGGGCGCGCGATGTGCCGCTTGCGGTCCATGGCCGGGAAAATCGCGGAGAACAGCCCCTCGCGCGAACCGCTGAGCGGCAGGATGTGGCGCGCCGGTTCGATCTGCGCGCCAATGGCCGGATAACGCCGCCCCAGCCATGCCGCGATGGCGCCGCGCAGTTCCGCCGTGCCGGCCGATGGCGGATATTTCGCGTATCCCGCCGCCGCTTCCTCCAGCCGGGCGTTGAGAAACGCCGGCATGCCATGGCGCGGCTCTCCGATGGTCATGTCGATGACGGGCGCGCCCGGCTCCAGCCCGTCCAGCAGCGCGCGCAGACGTGCGAAGGGCGATTGAATGATGTCGAGACTTTGTTGCATCGCTGCCGATCCTGTAAGCCGTTCGTGTCCTGCCGCCGGCGGCACCAGCGGCCCCGGCATTTTGAACAGGTATTTCCGGTCTTGTGGTAAATAACCAGTTTCCAAACCGGATGCAGACGCCCGCCGCATGCACCGCCCTGAAGCGGACTTCCTTTTGTTCGGCCTGGAAAGCCCTTCCTTCCGTCCCGGCCCTGCAATTCCGCTCGCCACCGGATTTCGGGGAGGTGTCAAGGCTGCGCGCTTCTTCCGCGCGCACCGCCGGAGGCGGCTTGGCCTTGATACCTCCCCGAATCCGGTGGCATCCTCAATGCAGGCGGGGGATTTCGACCCCGCGAAATGCCAGGAACCCAGCCGCATGGACCATTTGCCGGTTTTTTTCGACATCAGGAACAAAAAAGTTCTCATCACCGGCGGCGGCGCGGCGGCGGCGCGGCGGGCGGAACTGGCGCTCGGCGCGGGCGCGCAGGTGACGGTTTTCGCGGATGAACTGTCCGGCGAATTCCGTGATGCATGCGCCCACAAGCGTTTCACGCACACTCGCGGCGTCCCCGGCCCCGCCGATTTCGCCGGCGCGGCCCTGTGCTTCGGCGCGGACGAGGACTACGAGCGCAACGCCGCGCTCACCCGGCTGGCGCGTGAGGCGCGCGTGCCCGTCAACATCGCCGACACGCCGGACCTGTGCGACTTCATCATGCCCGCCATCCTCGACCGCTCGCCGCTGGTGGCCGCCATTTCCTCGTCCGGCGCCTCGCCGATCCTGGCGCGCAACCTCAAGGCCCAGCTCGAAGCGCTGATTACGCCGGGGCATGGCGAACTGGCCGCCTTCGCGCAGAGCCGCCGCGACAGGGTGAGCGCGCGTCTTGGCGATGTCACCGCGCGCCGCCGCTTCTGGGAGGGCGTCATGGACGGCGCGGTGGCGGACGCGGTGCTAAAGGGCGACATGACCGGGGCGGAGCGTGAGTTTAGCGCCGCACTCGATGCGGCGGCGGAGGGCGACAAACGCGCCCGGCAAGGCGAAGTTTATCTCGTGGGCGCCGGTCCGGGCGATCCCGATCTGCTCACTTTCAAGGCGCTGCGGCTGATGCAGAAGGCCGAGGTGGTGCTGTACGACCGGCTCGTCGGCCCCGGCATTCTGGCCCTGGTGCGCCGCGAGGCCGAGCGCATTTATGTGGGCAAGGAAGGCTCCGATCACACGGTGCCGCAAGACGAAATCAGCCGCAAGCTGGCGGAACTGGCCAAGGCGGGCAAGCGCGTGCTGCGGCTGAAGGGCGGCGATCCGTTCATCTTCGGGCGCGGCGGCGAGGAGATCGAGGAACTGGCGCGCGAGGGCGTGCCGTTCCAGGTGGTGCCCGGCATCACGGCGGCGGCGGGCTGTGCGGCCTACGCCGGCATTCCGCTCACCCACCGCGACCACGCGCAGACCTGCATTTTCGTCACCGGCCATATGAAGGACGGCCGGCTGGTTCTCGATTGGCCGGCGCTGGTCCGGCCAGGGCAGACGCTGGCGGTGTATATGGGCCTCGCCGCGCTGGATGCGCTGACGGAGGGGCTGAAGGCGCACGGCGCGCCCGCGGATCTGCCCGTCGCCGTGGTGGATAACGGCACGCGGCCCAATCAGCGCGTGGTGACGGGGACGCTGGATACAATCGGCGAGCGGGTGGCGGCAGCCGCGCTGGAAGGCCCGGCGATGACCATCGTTGGCAGCGTCGTCAGCCTGCACGGCAAGCTCGCCTGGTTCGGAGGGGACGGCGGGGGCGCGCAATGAAGGTTCTCCGCAGCTTCATCGCGGCAGCCGCACTTCTATTTTGCTCTCCCGCCCTGGCCGAAGAGCCGCCCCGCCGCATCGTCTCCATCAACGTCTGCGCCGACCAGTACCTGCTGGCGCTCGCCGATCCGTCGCAGATCCTGGCGCTCAGCCCATCGGCGCGCGATGTCACCGTCTCCTATTTCGCGGACAAGGCCGCGCCGTTCCCCCTCGTGTCCCGCCATCTGGTGGACGACGCGGAAAGCGTGCTGGTGCTGAAGCCGGATCTGGTGCTGGCCTCCATCTACAACCAGCCGGACACGCTGGCGCGGCTGCGGCGGCTGGGCATCCCCGTGGTGGCCATGGAGGAGGCGTCAACGCTGCCGGGCATTCGCGCGCAGATCGAGTGGCTGGGCCAGCGGCTGCACCAGGCGGACCGCGCCGCACGCCTGACCGCGGAGTTCGACCGCACCGTGGCGGAGACCGCCGGCCATTGGCGCGCCGCCGGCAAGACAGCACTCTATTATGAGCATGGCGGCTTCACGGCCGGCGCGGCGAGTTTCATCCAGGCGCTGGTGGCGCATGTGGGGCTTGCCGATGCGGCTGGACGGGCGGGCTTCAACGCCGGCGGATTCGTGCCGCTGGAGACGGTGGCAGCCGCAAATCCCGATTTTCTGATCGTTCCAGGCAATGCCGCCGCCCCTGACGAGGGCAGCGCGCTGCTCGGCCACCCGGCGCTGGCGCGGCTGTTTCCGTCTTCGCGGCGGATTGTGCTCCCCGCCAATGAAAGTGTTTGTCCCGGCCCGGCGGCGATGGCGGCGCTGCGGAGTTTGACGACGCCGCCCCGGTAACAGTGCGTTGCGCGGCGGCAACAAACCGGGCGAAAAAGCGGCAGTCAGTTTCGCGCAAGCAGGATCAGATTAGCGTTTCCCGCATGTCTCTCCGTTGAGGGGGTTTGCATACAAGTCGCGGAAAACGTTCAGTATTTTACCAGGGCTGGGGGGCGGCTTGCGTCCGGTGCATGCCAGCCATTCGCATCATTGCCATGGTCCCCCTCGAATTGCCGGACTTGGCGAACGCGGTCTCCTAAGCTAACGTTTTTAAGACAATTTGCCGCGAATGCACGGCGATTTCCGGGGGAATGTAGGGGGCCTTAGGGCCGGGGGAGTGGTTATGACGTTCAAACGTGAAATGAAAATCGGGGTTGCCGCCGCCGCGCTGCTGATCGGCTTCGCGGGGCTGACCGCCGCGCAGGCAGGCGGTTTCAGCGTGCGCGAGCAGTCCGCGCACTATCAGGGCATGTCGTTCGCCGGTGTGGCGACGGGGCAGACGCTCAGCGCCATGGCCTGGAACTCCGCCGCGGCGGCGTCCGTGAGCGGGTTCAACACGGAATCGAGCTACAGCCTGGTTATTCCCAACTCCGAGATCACGGCGACGGGCGGGCTGCTGAAAGACAACGCTGCCGCGTTCGGCATTAGCGGCAACGAATCCGGCAACGTTGGCCAACTCGCCCTTGTTCCCGCGAGCTACGCCAACTACCAGGTCAATGACCGGCTCTTCCTTGGTCTCGCCCTCTATTCCCCCTTCGGCTTCACCACGAAGCCGGAGAACAGGGATTGGGTGGGCTCGCCCATCGGCGCTACATCCAAGGTCTTTGATATCAATATCAACCCGACTGTCGCTTATAAGCTGACGCCCGAGCTGACTGTCGGCGTTGGCGCGCAGATCGAATACTTCAACATCCGGTTGAATAGCGGCAACATCAATAACTTCCCAGCCGCTGGCGTCAACTTGGGCGGCCGCGAAACCAAGGGCGACGACTGGGGCCTCGGCTACACAGCTGGCGTGACCTGGAAGGCAACTCCCGGCACCATCATCGGCGTGGGCTACCGCTCTGAGGTCGAGTTCGATCTGGAGGGCAGCTGCCGCGGCAGAAGCCTGTCCACCTTTTCCGGGCAGGGCGGAGCAGCTAATATCCCGGCGAGCCTTGCCCTCTGCAACGGCGACATCAACGCCAACATAACCCTGCCACAGATGGTGACGGCCAGTATTAGCCAGCGCATTTCCTCGCAGTTGACGGTTCTGGGTACGGTTGAGTGGACGGACTGGAGCGTCATCCAGTCGCCCGCAATCGTCAACAACGCCGGTGTGGCGGTTGACAGCCTCGGCCTGCATTACAAGGACGGCTGGTTCTACTCTCTGGGCGCCGAATATGCCTACAGCCCGAAGCTGACCCTGCGCGGCGGCGCGGCCTGGGAGCTTTCGCCCATCAGCGACCGCAACCGCAACGTTCTGCTGCCGGACTCCGACCGTATCTGGGGCAGCCTTGGTATGACCTACAAATATTCGAGCAATATCTCGTTCGACTTCGCTTACTCACATTTGTTCTATGGGGACGGCGACATCAAGGTCAAGTCAGGAAGCACGACGCTGCTGACGGCAACCTCGGATACCAGCATCGACATCGTGTCCGCTGGCGTGAAGTATCACGTTGGCGGCCCGCGCGAGCAGCTTGAGCCGCTGAAATAAGCGCAGCTCACAGCGGAAATTTCGAAAGCCGGCGCCCAAAGCGCCGGCTTTTTCATGCCCGCTCAACAGCTTTTGTCTCGCCCCCCGCGCGAACGCAATCCCAAATTAATCCAAAATGCGCTAGACTGCCGCCACGACCCCTTGAACCGCGAGCGAACATTCCGGCGTCCCCATGACATTCCACGGCAAGAACATCCTTCTGATCATTAGCGGCGGCATCGCGGCTTACAAATCGCTGGATCTCATCCGCGGGCGAAAACGCGGCGCCAGCGTCCGCGCCATCATGACCGACGCCGCCACCAGTTCGTGACGCCGCTCTCGCGTAGCCACGCTGTGCGAGCAGGAGGTTCACCGAGCTGTTCGACCTGAAGGACGAGACCGAGATCGGCCACATCCGCCTGTCGCGCGAGGCCGACCTCATCATCGTCGCGCCCGCCACCGCCCATATTCTGGCGCGCATGGCCCATGGTCTCGCGGACGACCTGGCGACCGCCGTGCTGCTCGCCGCCGACAAGCCCATTCTCGTCGCCCCCGCCATGAACTGGCGCATGTGGGAGCATCCGGCCACGCAGCGCAACCTCGCCCAGCTCAAGGCCGATGGCGTGCACTTCGTCGGGCCCGAACGAAGGCGCGATGGCCTGCAACGAGCGTGGCGTGGGGCGCATGGCCGAAGGTGCCGGAAATTCTCGACGCCGCCGGGCCATCCTCGCCAGCGGCCCGCGCCGAAGCCGCTGTCGGGGCGCCATGTGCTGGTGACGGCCGGGCCGACGCACGAGCCCATCGACCCCGTGCGCTTCATCGGCAACCGCTCGTCCGGCAAGCAGGGCTACGCCATCGCCGCCGCCGCCGGCGCGGCTCGGCGCCGCGTGACGCTGATTACCGGCCCGGTCGCTCTGCCGCACCCGCCGGGCGTCGCAGTGGTGCGCGTCGACACCGCCCGAGAGATGCTGGCCGCCGTCGAGGCCGCGCTTCCCGCCGATGTGGCGATTTTCGCCGCCGCCGTCGCCGACTGGCGCGTCGCCGAGGTGCGCGGCCGAGAAGATCAAGAAAGCCGGCAAGGGCAGCCGCCCGCAATTGACGCTGGTCGAAAATCCCGATATCCTCAAGACCATCGCGCAGCGGCCCGAGCACCGGCCCGCTCTGGTGATCGGCTTCGCGGCCGAAACCGACGGACGTTCTCGCGCACGCGAAGGCAAGCGCGCCTCCAAGGGCTGCGACTGGATCGTCGCCAACGACGTGTCGCCGGAAACCGGCGTGTTCGGCGGCGACAGCAACACGGTGCATCTGATTACGGCCGGCGGCACCGAGAGCTGGCCGGAAATGACCAAGGAGGCGGTGGCGGACACGCTTATGAGCCGCATCGCGGAGTTTTTCGCGTCGGGCGGCCACTCCGACCGCGCGGCGGAATAGGAGGGAAATCACATGGCAATTGTCATCCGCGTACAGAAACTGGCCCATGGCGAGGGGCTGCACCTGCCCGCTTACCAATCCGATGGGGCGTCGGGCATGGACCTGCAAGCGGCGGTCAGCGCGGAAACGCCCGTCACATTGCAACCCGGCCAGCGCGCACTGATCCCCACCGGCCTCGCCTTCGAGCTGCCGCGCGGCTTCGAAGCCCAGGTGCGCCCGCGTTCCGGGCTGGCGGTGCGCGACGGCGTCACGGTGCTCAACAGCCCCGGCACCATCGACGCCGATTATCGCGGTGAAATCAAGGTGCTGCTCATCAATCACGGCCAGGAGCCGTTCATTATCGAGCGCGGCGATCGTGTGGCGCAGCTCGTGGTGCAGGCGGTGGCGCGGGCTCAGTTGCGGCTCGCCGTGGAACTGGCCGACAGCGAGCGCGGTGCGGGCGGCTTCGGCTCCACGGGGCGCTGATGCTGGAACCGGACGAAATCCGCCGCTACAAACGCCACCTGCTGCTGAAGGAGATCGGCGGCCAGGGACAGCAGAAGCTGAAAGAGGCGCGCGTGCTGGTGGTGGGCGCGGGCGGGCTTGGGTCGCCGCTGCTGCTGTATCTGGCGGCGGCGGGCGTGGGCCATATCGGCGTCATCGACGACGACCACGTGTCGCTCGACAACCTCCAGCGCCAGATCGTGCATGCAACGGCCAATGTGGGCAGCCTCAAGACGGATAGCGCGGCGGAGGCGTTGCGGCGGCTCAACCCGCATGTGGAAACGGAGCTGATGCCGGTTCGCATTGACGCCGGTAACGCGCTGGACATCCTCGGCCGTTACGACCTCGTGGCCGACGGCTCCGACAACTTCGCCACGCGCTATCTGGTGAACGACGCGGCGTTTTTCGCGCAAAAGCCGCTGGTTTTCGCCGCGCTGGGGCCGTTCGACGGCTATCTCTCCACCTTCCGCGCCTTCGAGACCGGCGCGGACGGCAACCCAAATCCGTCTTACCGCTGCATTTTCCCCGAGCCTCCGCCTGCGGGCACGGTGCCGAGCTGCCAGGAGGCCGGCATTCTCGGCGCGGTCGCCGGCGTCATGGGCACGCTTATGGCGGTGGAGGTGGTGAAGGAGCTGCTGGGCATCGGCCAATCGCTCGCCGGGCGCCTGCTGATGTATGACGCGCTGGCGGCCCGGTTTGAGACGATTACGGTGGCGTGGGACGTGGACAATCCGCTCACCGGGCGGGAGCCGTCGATTCTCGACCTGTCGGTGCACCAGCGGCCGGAGCCGGCCTGACGGGAGCGCCGGCGTTTACCGTCCGCAGGATGCGCGAGCGCTGGCGTGGCACGCGGTAGTCCTTCTCGAACGCACTGGCGGTACGCTTCGCTGAATGAGGCGCTCCAGTTGAGCCCGTTCCAGCGCCTCATGCTGCAGCACAAGGTTTTTCCAGTAAAGCAGGACTTCCGAGCGCTCCATATGCGAGAAAACCAGTGCCGCTAAGACAATTATCAGAGAAAGTACAGAGTATATTATAGGCATCAATGAGACAAAGTTAACGCGACTAAACGTCTGGACACCGGCGCCGACAGCAGTTTTCGCGTAAGGTGTATTCAGATCCGGAATGGAGACATCAAATACCCCGTCAATAAATTCAATTACGCCCCCGCAAACCTCCTTCAGCAAACTCACCAGGGCGTCTTTCACGTTCCCGGCGAGAACTTCCCGCAAGGCGTCGATGCCAAAACCCGCCTCCTTCAATATGACACCAAGGCTGGCCGCGGCGATACCGATCAGCAAGCTGCCTCTCTTGATGGAAACAACCTTGAAGGAAAGCCCCTCCAGTTTCCTCAAAGGAATGTAGGCGAAAAAATTGATAACCTCGCTTCTGATCCGCTCTCCCAGGCCCTCCTTAATTTTCCTGCTTATCCACTCTCCCGGAGTCAGTTCCTCGTCTAAACTCACTTGCGCAAGTTTGCGTTCCTGAAGTTTGACGTAAAACGGCTTCCAGAAATCGTCATGCTCAGAGGAAGCGGTGATATCGGCCGGGGTGCGATAGGTGACGTGCACCGTGAAGTAAACAGGATTGCCAGTCATTATTACACCTCATTAACCGGCGGCACTTGCGTGACTGTAACTCCGGACCGATGGTCCAGCCACGGCTGAGCATTATGCACCCATCCTGCCATCATGGGGCAAACATCAAGCGGTGTTATTTGAAAACGGTGGAGCCGGCAATGGCGTCACAAGAATTCCGGCGGAACGTGTGACCCAAAAGGTCCATGGCGGCGAACGTGGCCGCGTCATTTTGCGCTAATAGTGACAATCAAATCCGCTGCGGCGGGAGGATATATGCCCCTGACTGGGGAATTCCGCGCTGCTATGTATTCTGCCGCGAATGTCTTGGCGAAACGGCCTGCGGACATAAAACACGGCGCCCTCCCCCAGCCGGAGGAAGGCGCCGCATTATCAATTACCCATGCGACCGATTCATGCGGTGGTCGATCAAATCCGTCACCACCAGCGGCTCGGCCAGCGTGGACGTGTCGCCGAGGTTGGAGAAATCGTCCTCCGCGATCTTGCGCAGGATACGGCGCATGATCTTGCCCGAGCGCGTCTTCGGCAGCCCCGGCGCGAACTGAAGCAGGTCCGGCGCGGCGATGGGGCCGATTTCCTGGCGTACCCAGTCGCGCAATTCCGCACGCAGCGCGTCCGTCGGCTCCTCGCCGGCCATCAGCGTCACGTAGACGTAGATGCCCTGGCCCTTGATGGCATGCGGATAGCCCACGCAGGCCGCCTCGGCCACTTTGGGGTGCGCCACCAGCGCCAACTCGACCTCCGCCGTGCCCATGCGATGGCCGGACACGTTGATAACGTCGTCAACGCGGCCGGTGATCCACCAATAGCCGTCCTCGTCGCGCCGGCAGCCGTCGCCGGTGAAGTACATGCCGCGGTAGATGCTGAAATAGGTCTGCACGAAGCGGTCATGATCCTTGTAGACCGTGCGCATCTGCCCCGGCCAGCTATCGAGAATCACCAGATTGCCGGCGCCCGGCCCTTCCAGGATGTTGCCCTCGCCATCGACCATGGCAGGCTTCACGCCGAAGAACGGCCGCGTCGCCGAACCGGGCTTGAGCGCGGTCGCGCCCGGCAGCGGTGTGATGAGAATGCCGCCAGTTTCCGTCTGCCACCACGTGTCCACGATGGGCGAACGCTCCTCGCCGACCACGTGATAATACCACTCCCAGGCTTCCGGGTTGATCGGCTCGCCCACCGACCCCAGCAGCTTCAGCGAAGCGCGGCTGGTCTTCTTCACATGCTCGTTGCCGGCGCCCATCAGCGCGCGCAGGGCTGTCGGCGCGGTGTAGAAGGTGTTGACCTTGTGCTTGTCGATCACTTCCCAGAAGCGCGCCGGCGTCGGATAGTTGGGTACGCCCTCGAACATCATCGTCTGCGCACCGTTGGCCAGCGGCCCGTAAACGATATAGCTGTGGCCAGTGACCCAGCCAACGTCAGCGGTGCACCAGAAGACGTCGCCGTCCTTATAGTCGAAAATGTACTGGTGCGTGATGGCGGCGTACACCAGATAACCGCCGGACGTATGCAGCACGCCCTTGGGCTGGCCGGTCGAGCCGGACGTGTACAGGATGAACAGCGGATCTTCGGCGCTCATCTCCTCGCACGGGCAATCGGCGGAAACGGTTTCCATTTCCTCGTGCAGCCAATGATCGCGGCCAGCCTGCCAATGCACATCGCCGTTGGTGCGCTTCACCACCAGCATCTTCTGCACGGTCGGGCACTTTTCCAGCGCCTTGTCGGCGTTGGCCTTCAGCGGCACCTTACGCCCGGCGCGCACGCTCTCGTCCGAAGTGATGACGATGTTCGAGTCGCAGTCGATGATGCGGCCGGCGAGGCTGTCGGGCGAGAAGCCGCCGAACACCACCGAATGGATAGCGCCGATACGCGCGCACGCCAGCATGGCATAGGCCGCCTCGGGGATCATCGGCATATAGATGGTGATGCGGTCGCCCTTCTTAGCGCCGAGCTTTTTCAGCACGTTGGCGAAGCGGCTGACGCGCTCGTGGAGCTGGCGGTAGGTGATCTTCAGATCCATGGACGGATCGTCACCTTCCCAGATGATGGCAACCTGATCGCCGCGCTTCTCCAGATGGCGGTCAACGCAGTTGGCGCAGACGTTCAGCGTGCCGTCCTCGTACCATTTGATGGATACGTTTTCCGGCGCGTAAGAGGTGTTCTTGACTTTGGTATAAGGCTTGATCCAGTCGAGGCGCTTGCCATGCGTGCCCCAGAAGCTATCCGGGTCGTCAACGCTGGCCTGATACATCCTCTGATATTTCGCTTCGTCGGCATAGGCGGACTTGGCCCAAGCCTCTGGAACTGCGTAAACCTTGGCATCGGACATTGATTTTCCTCCCTATGGTGCGCCGATTGTTCCCGCATTATGTCCATGAGGTTGGCACACCGCAATAATACCGTAGTCAAACCCCGGCGTTACAAACAGGCCGAAAGACGGAGGAAAACCGCCCCCGCGACGGATTGCCGTGCAATGAGCCGGTGCCGGCTAGCGCTTTTTGTCGCGCACGGCCAAAACCGAGGCTATAACTAGCCGTTTGCAGAATTATTATCGTTTGCCGCTGGAGGATAAAGCATGGCCAACGTCGTGGTAGTAGGCTCGCAATGGGGCGACGAGGGCAAGGGTAAGATCGTCGATTGGCTGTCTGAGCGCGCCGACGTCGTCGTGCGTTTCCAGGGCGGCCATAACGCTGGGCATACGCTCGTCGTCGAGGGTAAGACCTACAAGCTGTCGCTGCTGCCGTCGGGCGTGGTGCGGCCGGGCAAGCTGTCGGTGATCGGCAACGGCGTGGTCGTGGACCCGTGGGCGCTCTCCAAGGAAATCGCCGCCCTGCGCGAACTCGGCGTCGATCTCGGCCGCGAAAATCTGCGCGTCGCGGAAAATGCCACGCTGATTCTGCCGTTCCATCGCGAGCTGGATGCCCTGCGCGAGAATGCCTCGGGCGCCAATATGATCGGCACGACGCGGCGCGGTATCGGGCCGGCGTATGAGGACAAGGTGGGCCGGCGCGCCATCCGCGTCATGGACCTGCAAAATCTGAAAACGCTGAAGGCGAAGCTGGAACGGGCGCTGGCGCATCATAATCCGCTGCGGCGCGGCCTTGGCGAGCCGGAAATCTGCCTCGACACTCTATATAACGAGCTGTGCGCCATCGCGCCTGACGTCCTGCCCTACGTGGACACGGTGTGGCAGCTCCTCGACCGCCTCCGCCGCGACGGCAAGCGCATCCTGTTCGAAGGCGCGCAAGGGGCGCTCCTGGACATCGACCACGGCACCTATCCGTTCGTCACCTCGTCCAACACCGTGGCGGCGCAGGCGGCGACCGGCTCCGGCCTCGGCCCGCGCGCCATTAATTATGTGCTCGGCATCACGAAGGCGTACACAACCCGCGTCGGTTCGGGGCCGTTCCCGACCGAACTCCTCGACGATGACGGCAAGCGCCTGGGCGAGATTGGCCGCGAATTCGGCACCGTGACCGGGCGTCCGCGCCGCTGCGGCTGGTTCGACGCGACGCTCGTCCGCCAGACCATCCGCGTCGCCGGCATCGACGGCATTGCGCTCACCAAGATGGACGTGCTGGACGGCTTCGAGGAACTCAAGGTCTGCGTCGGCTACCGGCTGGACGGCCGCGAGATCGACCATCTTCCCGCCGGCCAGGGCGAGCAGGCGCGCGTGCAGCCGATCTACGAAGTGCTGCAAGGCTGGCATGAATCGACCGAGGGCGCACGCTCGTGGGCCGATCTGCCGGCGCAGGCGATCAAGTATGTGAAGCGGCTGGAGGAGCTGATCGAGGCGCCGGTTGCGATGCTCTCCACCTCGCCGCGCCGGGAAGACACCATCCTTGTGCACGACCCTTTCGAGGATTAGGCTGGTTCCTTCCTTCACCGTATCCGTGATGATCCGGTGGAACGGAGGAGAAGAATATGCCTGACCAGCCAGTTATCGCGCAGTTGTATCCTTGTCTGGTTGAAGTCGAGGCGGGGAAAACCTATTTCTGGTGCAGGTGCGGACGCTCGGCCAGCCAGCCTTTTTGCGATGGCGCCCATAAAGGCACAGGAATCACACCCTTGGCCTATAAGGCCGAACGGAGTGAGGCGGTCCATTTCTGCGGCTGCAAGCAGACGGCCAACGCCCCATTTTGTGACGGCTCTCATAACGTTCTTTAAAGGCATCTTTGATGAAATGACCCGAGTTTTTGCGCCAACAGCACACGAGAGGTTACACCGATGCCGCATACGAAAATTCATGCCGGAGATTGGGTCGTGGTTTGCGATGGGGGCAAATTCCTGATCCTGGAAAACGCCGGCGACGAGAAGTTTCCCAACCTGCGTATGAAGGAAACCAAAACGCAGGAGAATCCGCCCACTCACGAACAGGGGCGCGGGGCTCCAGGGCGTGTGCACGAGTCGGCTGGCACGGCTCACAGCTCAGTGGAAAACCACGACCTGCACGACGCCGCCGAGCGCAGCTTCCTCGAAGCCCTGGCGGCCCGTCTCGACACGGCCATCACCCGTGGCGAGACGAAAAACCTGTTCCTCGCCGCCTCCCCGCGCGCCCTCGGTATGATCCGCCACGCCTTTACGGATGCCGTGCGCGGTGCGCTCAAGGTTGAGATCGGCAAGGATTTGACCAAGCTGCCGATCTACGAGATTGAAAAACATCTCGTCCACTGAGCGGGCGGAAGATCTTCGCTGGCGGCACGCGTGATGGCCGCCAGACGCAAGCGGCGAAGGCAGCCCGGCCTTCGGCGGTGCTTTGCCAATTCCCCTGGCAAGGCCATCGGAATGGTCCTATCGCGCCACCTGATGCGGTTGCGCCGCCAGACGTGTGAAAAGCTCGCGGAAACCGTCCGATATCCCTTCAACTGGAACGGAAATGATGCTAAACGTGCGTCGGTTGTAACGGGCGCGGCGAAATGCTGCCACGCTGCGGGCAATGGAGTGGTGGCCGAGAGGCTGAAGGCGACGGTTTGCTAAACCGTTATACGGTGTAAAGCCGTATCGAGGGTTCGAATCCCTCCCGCTCCGCCATCCCGTGAATTTTACCCTTGAGAAATCAATATCTTGGCTTGTCGATTGGCTAACCGTTCCGCCCATGTTAGCCAATTCCGAGTCTGACTTTCCCGGCAGTACGACCTCTTTTTGTGCCATTTTCAGCGCGTCCATGGCGCTGTCGGCGAGGCGCGACCGGTTGGCCGCTTTCGTGTAGCGCTCGACTTCCTTCAGCGTTTCGTGGCCGCTTACGGACATGATTTCGTGGGGCGAGCACCCGGCTTCGGCGAGGCGGCGGCAGCAGGCTTTGCGCAGTCCGTGCGGCGACCGTCCCTTCGGCACCCCTGCCCGCTGCGCCTTCTCGGTGAACCAGTTGTAGAACCCGGTCTCGGTGAAGGCTTTGCCGAATTGCGTCTGGAGAAGAAATTTCTGGCTCGCGAGCGCCGGTATCGCCTCCAGGGCCGCACGGAGCTGCGGCAGGATCGGAATGTCGATTTCGGCCCCGGTCTTTTTCTGCCGATACACGAGCCGTCCGCCCGAAAGATGCTGCGGCCCGATGAGAACCGCATCGCTGCGGCGGGGCGCGGCACAAACCAGCAGCTCAAGCGCCAGGCGCTCGCGCGTGCCTGCGGGGTAGCACTTGGTGAACACCTCGATTTCGGCGTCGGACCAGTCCTTGAAGCCTTTCACCTTGTAACGGATCGCCTCCACATCGGTCATGGGATTGACCGTGATCATCTTTCGCTTTTTGGCCAGCTTCATAATCGTCCGCAACATTCGGCGCAAATTGTTCGCCGCCGCAGGCGTGGACGCCTTCTTGTCGAGAATAGCGGTGATGTGCTGCTCCTCAAGACGCGCGACGGGAAGATCGCCGTACTCCTCGCGGAAGCGCTCCAGAATGCCGCGATAAGTCTGCCGCGTCGCATCGGCGAGGCCGGTGAATGCAGCGGTCTGGTAATAGATGGCGATGAGGTCGGCCACGCTCCCCGGCGTGATCTTGCTCTTGCCCGGCTCGATTTTCTCGCCCGCCATGGCCGCCTCGTACACCGCCATGAATCCCGGCGACCAAGCGAGACCTGGCAAGGCTACCCGCTTGTAGCCCGGACGCCGCAGATAACCTGCGCGATTTTCCGGCAGCGGCGCTCGCCCCCTATCATCTCACGGCGCAACATCCCGACGCATTCCTCGTCGGCCTGCTTGAGGCGGATCGTTCCGCCGTGCTGGCCGTTATGCGCCGCCACCGGCAAAGCCTCAAAAACCCGCCGAAGACACCGGCGGAATATTTGGCGACCTTCGAGAAACACGGCATGACCGCAACAGTTGCGGCTGTTCGGAAGAACCAAGATGCTTTATGAATTTTTGAGGTGCAAACACAGCGTCTTTGCTCTTCCGTGTTTGACTTTGGCTCCAGCCTGAGGGGAGCTCGTGCCGCTTCCTGCAGGGCTGTTTCCGTCATCCAGATAGGACAAGCCGACTGGTCAGACCTCTCGGCGGCGTGCCTGCCCCTGCTCCAGCGCTATGAAATCAGCAGACGGCTTTGGGATGACGCCCAGGATCGCGTCGGCCGCCGCATGGCGACCGCCATCTTCGCCATCATGGTTGCTCACGGACGGGATCACTATCAAAGCCCCGGCGGCTGCTTCCGCCGCATGGTCGAGCGCCACGAACGCGGCGACGCATGGCACTTCCTAGCACACATCGTTGGATAGCTCTCGGCAACCTTATAATTCGCAACGACAAACGTGCCTCCCCGAGTGCACCAACGACAACATTCGACGAGGTGATGGATGAAGCAAAATCACGGCTCGCCGAGGGAAAGCAGTATCGCGAGTACGGGGCCGACAAATCTCATCTTATGTGGTTCAGCAATTTTGGAACTCATAACAGCTTCCATTTATTTCTCGCTGAGAACGGGGACAAGAACACCACGGGAGTTTATTTTATAGATTTTGAAACCCGCGAAAGCCGAGATGTCCCAAAAGCTGATAATGAAGGCGGTCACTTCACCGCCCATGTGGCAATCGCCAAAACACCCGATGAACACGGCGGCCACCTCATCTTGGTTGAGCGTGTTCCAGGTATATATTTTGGTTCTCTAAAACACCATTTCACGTGGCTCTGCAGCAATGAACGATTCTTAAAAGAATATGCAGACGAAAGCGGTCACGACAGAACTGCAAGACCCGTGTTTGAGATTGACGGTCATCAGTCGAGCACCATCCGTGATGCGTTAAGAACTGGCACGCTACAAGACATTGAGTTCGTAAATACCGTGAAAGATCATGAAGACGGTTTAGATGAAGACCCGGTAATCAAGGAGATTGTCCACAAAGCCAAATGGGACATAAAGCAAAAGGTCTCCGAGGCACAGGCCAGGAAGGTCTTCGGTAAAATTGGCACGTTCTTTCGTGAAAAATTTCGTGATCATGAAGAGGATGCCCACCTATTTGTTCGAATCAAAACAGCGGCGGGCCAACTCAAGCGCACTGAAGTCATGAATGTCGAGGAAGAAACTTTAGAACAAGCATTTGTTCACAACGAGAGAATAAGTGATTTCAATACGCCTCTTGAACAGCGCCACGACGGTCTTCGAAACGATGTTGTTGAAAAAATACTGGCAATTCCTGACCGTCTGAACCATAAAGACGAAGAATGCGACGATGCGTAGGTATCGGCATCTATTGACACCTGTCTCATACCTGCGTCTCCGCAGTCCCGATCTGTGGGTCTATCAATGGGCACTGCCAGCGCTTCTTGCGTTGGTCGGGGTGGCCAGTTTTTACAGCCTTCCTATTGAACCACCGCTATTCACGGACAAAGGACTCGTCAATACAGTCAACAGCCTGCTTAACACACTAATCGGCTTCTATATAGCTGCTTTGGCGGCCGTGGCAGCTTTTCCGAATGAAGCTCTGGATCAGCCGATGAAAGGAAGAGCACCCACGATCATCAATTACCGCCAAGGAGAGGCTTTCGAGGAAAAACTAACTCGCCGTCGCTTCCTTGTGGTTCTATTTGGGTACTGCGCATTCGTATCGATCATGCTGTTCGGCTTCGGCGTGGTCTCCATTATGGTCGCGCCTTCATTCGTGAAAGTCGGCGCAGCGGCAACACTCAAGTTCATATGGCTCGCCGCCTACCTGATGATGGCAGCAAGCCTCTTTGTCGCAACCATGCTCGGTCTCCACTATCTCATCGACCGTATGCACCGCGATTAAATTAGTCTACCAAGCGTAGTATTGGTTTATCAGGCCGGGAAACGGCTCCAGTTTCACCCGTCAAACCGAATACAAGATTCTCCAGCTCAGCAGCGGGAAGATTTAGTTCTGTCGCGATATGCTCTTTCGTGATCCGATCATTCCAAAGTGCGCTTAGGACCTTATGCCAAACCACGGATCGTTCCGGCGGAAGACTTTGCGGTTCTTGAGTGCGATAGCCACGACGATTCATCTCAATGCAAAAACTGCGGTACTGCCAATCCGTCAGTCGCCCCATTTTGTGCAGGCGGTAGGCAAGCGCGGCGACAGAGACCCCCCACCTTTTCTTGGCCATCACCAAATCGTCGAGCGCGGTAACGCCCCTGATCCGTGAGGCAACATCTTCGGTCGGCATGAGAAAACAAGACGCAAAGAGATTGGCTTCCATTTCAGCCTCTCGCGCCTGATGTCCCGCCGGTTTGCCTGATGCCATCTGCCCGAGTTCATGCGCGGCTTCCTCGCGTCCCTGATGAGGCCCGCCATGTTTATGAAGCACCAGATGCCCTAGCTCGTGCGCGGCGTCAAAACGGCTATGTTCAGTTGATTTGAACGTATTGAGAAACACATAGGGGGCCGAATCCCGCCAGCATGAAAATGCATCCACATTCTTGGTATTCTCGGCCAAAGAAAAAACGCGGACCCCCTTCGATTCAAGCAGCTTGACCATGTTTGAAACCGGCTGCTGCCCCAACCCCCATTCCTGACGCAACGTATGTGCCGCCGCTTCGGGGCTCGTTTGAAACGATAAGTCCGCTAATGCAGGTTCGGGCAGATTAAACCGTTGAGCAACCCAATCCGAGAAAATGTACGCAAGCGCTCCAGCCGAAAGCGCCGCGTCGCGCTCCCTCGCTGACATAGCAACAAGACTGCGGAAACTCGCCGCCTCAGCAGTCAACTCTTCGCATTCATCTCCCAAGAAGAAGTCTCTGGGGAACTCCAGAACCTTTGCGATCGTGTCTAATGTCTGGGGCTCTGGATCGTTATTGCCATTTTCCAGCCGAGATATTGTTACGGGCGAAACCCCGACCAGTTCCGCCAGCGCCTTGGATGACAGGCGCCGACGTTTCCTGGCTAGGATCATTCTCTGAGGGTTAAAAACGCCCGCAGCCACGTTATTGCTCCTTCCGGGTGACGCTCACATCGAAATCAGGGATCGGGACATCGTCGACAGTAATGTCGACGCCCGGCCATTCACCCTTCTGCACCAGCAAAATCCGTTCATTGAACCCGCGAAACTGATCGCCTTCGATGGCCTTTGGATAAGACAACTCCGCGCGAACATCGTCGCCATCTGCATAAACGAACAGATACCAATTGGCAGCGCTGCCTTCACGAACTTCCTCTGCGCGCATTTCCGGCCAGAACTCACCCTGTCCCATTTCGACAGCGCGGGCGGCGCCGCCGCCTTTTTTGGAAATAGCGAGTGGATCAAGTATTGGGTCGCCGGCCCGTTCCGCGCTCTGATAGATTATTTTGACGCCCACCTCAGGATTGAAGACCGATTCGATGTTGTCATTGCGGCTGGCCACCCATTCTTTCGGAACGAAAATAGCGCGGAGCTGGCGTGTTCCATAAATCCAAGCGAACAGCCCTCCGGCGTTCACCGGATCGAAAGGGGTCGCGTCCCGCCGCCCGCCTACGGCAGCACGCACAACATCAAGCAATTCTTCCTTGGTGACGCCCAAGGCGCTCAGGCGCGTCGTCACCTCCAATTCTTCCTTTAATACTGCCATGATAGGCCCCGTGTTAATTTTCCCTGCCGCATTTGTGGTAGAAAAAATTAACATTGTCAACCCATCCGGTGACATAGCCGTGTAGGAAACCACCCCTTTCCGCCAAAAGGAAATGGCAAAATCGTAGCTTCTAGGTTACACTCCATGACGATTCAGGAGACGGGGAACGTGGTCACAATCAATCCGCAGAAACTTGAGGGGAAATGGTTGACGGGTGTCGCCCTGGACTTCCACACCACCAGCAGCACGCCAATCGGCTACAACGAAGCGGGCCATATGCAGTTTGACACTGTGCGTCCAGAAATTGCTGAACTGCTGTATCAGCTTAAATACAAGAGCAACAAAGATGCCGCACAGGAAATCATTGAGGCAGCTGGAACACTGGTCTTGAAGCACCGAGAAAAATTCGATTTGTTGATTCCAGTACCACCTTCGACATTCCGCACGGTTCAGCCGGTTATCATTCTGGCTGAAGGGATAGGATCGATGGCTAACATTCCAGTGTGCAACTGTGTCACTACAACGCGTGCGACCACGCAACTCAAAGGCATTACAGATCCTGAAAAGCGGAGAGAACTGCTCGAAGGTCTTTATGCCGTTGATACCAGCTATACCGCTGGAAAAAATGTTCTCTTGTTTGATGACTTATTCCGATCAGGTTCGACCCTGAATGCAATTACAGAGGTGCTGCTACTGCAAGGCAAGGCCGCAAGTGTGCGCGTGCTTACGATCACCAAAACCCGGAGCAACCAATGAATACGGTTTTCATCGGCGGTTCGCGCCATGTTACGCGTCTGCCAGCCCAGGTCAAAGAACGACTGAACAACATCATTGAGAACGGGCACCACGTTGTCATCGGTGATGCGAACGGGGCGGACAAAGCCGTGCAGAAGTATTTGCTGGACGCTTCATACGACAAGGTAACGGTGTTTTGTTCAGGGGATCAGCCGCGTAACAATCTCGGCCAATGGCACTGCCGCAACATCAAGCCACCAAAGAATGTGAAGGGATTTCAGTTTTATGCTGCCAAGGATCGGCAGATGGCACGTGAAGCCGATTTCGGTTTTATGATCTGGGATGGGAAAAGCCCCGGCACGGTGCTCAATGTTCTGCGGTTGATCGGCGCTGGTAAGAAAGCCGTGCTCATGAACATTCCCGATAAGATCCCCATTACCTTCAAGACGCGCGAACAATGGAACGAGTTTTTGGCAATGTGCAGCCCGGAGTTGCGCGCGGATCTGCGCGACAGGGCCACGCCCGATGAGTGGGAGGTTGCTGAACTCAGCGCGCAAGCGAATTTCTTCGACCAGAATGAGCCTGCACCAATTACCGATACGCACCCCCTCCCATCCAACGACGATGTAGCCAACTCGATCAACGCGGCTCTCGCTTCGGGTGACCCAACATCGTTCGTCGACGCTCTCGGCAATATCGCTCGCGCACGTGGCATGACACAGATCTCGAAGGAAACCGGCTTTGCTCGGGAAAGCCTGTATCGCTCGCTTGGAGCAGGTGGAAATCCTGAGTTTGCGACGGTTTTTAAGGTGTTGGCGGCTATGGGTTTGCGCTTTGAAGTCAGCAAGGCAGAGCCCGGTCATTCCCGGTGAATGAAGGCGCGGTTATGTGCCAGAGGAAATTCTGCAAAAAGCTCGGCTAGAAAGGTGCAGGTCACGCCCTCCAATGGACAAGCTGACCCTATCCTATGTCTGGAATCAAAAGCAGGTCCCCGTCGTACTGCGCCGGACCGGCAAGGGTGAACGCCTGCGTGTCAGATTGCCGTATGCTGAAGACAACCGAAAGTGGCTCCAGAATGGCAGGCGAACAGCTCCAGAGTGGGTAGCCGAAAAGGCTTGCTGGGAGCTTCCAAAGGCTTGGTTCAACGACTTTGTCGATCGGTCGTTGGCCTATTTTGGGAGGGTCTACATCGTTCAGCCCTTTCGGAGGCAGGAGAAGTGCTCTCCTGCGTGCCAGAATGCCATTGGACACGAGTGTCAATGTTCTTGCATGGGCCTCCACCACGGTGTCGGTAACGATGGTAGTTGGTTCGAGGTTTCCGACACCTTTTCGACCCGGTGGGAAAAAAGGGAGCTTGCCTGTCGGCTGCTTACTGCACGAAAAGCTGGATAACCGTCGCGTCGCGGCCGGACTTCAGCGTCACCGTGCCGCCGCTCACCAGCGCGTTGGTGTTGGTCACGCCCTCGGCGTGCATGTCGCCGTTCAGGAAGCTGGCCGAGACATTGCCCGACATGCTGAACCCGGTGAAGCCGATGCCCGCCGTCAGGCCAATGCCGCCATAAGCCGCCGTCATCTCCGACGGCGAGCGCACGCCCACGCCTTTTTTGCGTGGCGATCAGCGTGATACGGTTGGCATAGGCGCCGCCCAGCGCGGTGGAATTGATGCCGAATTCCGGCTTCTTCGAGCCATCGTTCGCCTTGGCCGTCACCGTGCGCGCGTTGTATTCGTAGTTGTTGCGGCCGGCGAACATGCCCATCTCGGTGTTCGCTCCGCCGTTGATCTTGCCGGCGATGACGATGGAGCGGGCGATGATGTCGAAGTACTGCACGCCGGTGACATCGGCGCCGAAATTGGTGCTGCTCGCCAGTATGCTCTGATCGATGCGGAACCAAGCCGTTTCGTATGGACTGCACCCGGACCAGTCCGGTGACGTTGTGGAGGTTCAGAGGCAGCGCAATGTCCGCGAGTGCCAGAAATGGCGGCGTCTAAATCCATCACCAGATACACCGGCGCTTCAGATTATCGCCCGGTCCGCGTCATGCGCGCGGCAGCGGCCAGCGATACCGGTTCGCCGCCGGCTTCCGCAACAGCACAGACGTGGAGATTGCGCATCATTAAAAATTAAACCAATACGCCTCACTCGCTAACGCTAGATATCGAGTCTGCGCTTAGTTATTGTATACACTTCTGACATTTGAAGTGGTGGAAATGTTCCCGCTATTCAGCCGAGAGTTGGTGGATGAAGTTTTCGTTCTTGAGCCCGTTTTTGAGTTCGTTCTTGAGGCGAAAGGCGGCTCAAGACGCAGCCTCTCAGGAGGCCCCGTGTCCCGTTCCTCAAGCTGAAACAGTCAGCGCACTCCTGAAAGATATTCTGACCTCCGTGGCCGCTGCCGAACCCGCGGCCAAACCGCAGCGGCGTGTGCACAGCGCGGTCCCGTCGCCGGAAAGGCTGAACGTCGGCGCAAGGCTCGACAGCGCAAAGCGGCGCGCCTTGAACGTATCGGCCAAGCTGATCTCGCTCGCGGACAAGGAAACGGCGCGGGCGATCTCGGATGTAGTGCGCCAGCTCGAAAATCAGGCCTGCCGCGTTGCTTTCGTTGGGCAAATGAAAGCGGGCAAAAGCTCGCTGATCAACGTCGCTCGTCGAGCAACTGGATTTCCTGCCGGCCGACATTAACCCCTGCACGGCCGTGGTCACGCGATTGAATTTTGCCGTGCCGGGCCGGCCGCAGAACGGCGCCCTGTTTACATTTTTCAGCCGTGACGAATGGCAGCGCCTGTCTTTGGGCGGCCAGACGCGGGAGCTGACAGACCGCCTGTTTCCCGGCTTCGACTGGGACGTGCTCAAAAGCCAGGTCAAGGCCATGGAGGAACGGGCCAGGGAAAAGCTCGGCACCTCCTTCGAAGACCTGCTGGGCAAGGCGCATTTTTATGACGAAGTTCAGCCCAACGCCCTGGTCAGGTATGTGGGCGCGGCGCACCCGAATGCCGAATGCGCTGCCGAGCGTGCCGAGGGCGAGTTCTCGGACATCACCAAATCCGCCGACATTTTCCTGGACCTCGGCGCTTTCAGCTTCCCGACGGTGGTCATCGACACGCCCGGCGTCAACGATCCGCTTCTCGTGCGCGACGAGATCACCCGGCAAAATCTGGACGCCGCCGACATCTGCATCGTGGTCGTCACCGCCCGGCAGCCCCTGTCCGCGACCGACCTCAACCTTCTGCGCATGCTGAGGGGGTTGAACAAGGAACGGCTCATCATTTTCATCAATAAGGTCGATGAGATCCAAGGCGGCGCGGACGTCCTGGCGGAAATTGAACGCCGGGCATCGGCAACGCTCAAACAGGAATTTCCTACCACCCATATCCCGCTTATCTTCGGCAGCGCGGCTTACGCGCATAAGGCAATAACCCAGGATCAGAGCGACACTCTGCTGTCCAGCTTCGCCGGTATACAGGCCGGGGAACGCCGGCGGCTTCCACTGGCCGGGCGAAGAGGAGATTGCTGACAAGGTCCGGGCGGAGGCATTTCTCTCCCAATCGGGGCTTATGTCCCTTGCCGCCGCCGTATCGGACATGATGAGCACCGGCCCAATCGCCGATGTAATCAAGACGGCCACTCACCTGTTCGAGGACGTGAGCCGTAACCTCATTGCGTGGCTGGAAATCGAAGCCGGCCTTCTCCGCCAAATTCACCAGGACGCCGGGCAGGCGGAGCGCGAACTCGGCGCCATCACCGGCCTGAGAACAGAACTCGCGGACAGGTTCGGCGCGTTTTCGGCGCGGCTCGACGAACTCAATGTTCAAAAGGTCAGCCTCATCCGGCAGAAGCTCGCTTCGGTGGTTGAAGCCTTCATCCCGGAAGCGCTGGCACACTTGCGCGCGGGGGATCTCGCCGGGCAGGCTAGCCAGATTGACGTCAAACTGCGGATGCGGCTTGAAACGGCGTTCATCGCCGCCATCGAAGATGTCCGCACCTCGCTGGGCAGCGAACAGGAAAAGCTCAAGTCGGACCTTTCGGCCCTGCTGGCGGCGAGCGGTTTGCCAGGAACGCCGGGGATCACCCTGGGGCTGCCGCTGGCGTTTACGCCCTCGCTCGCGGCATTGAGCGAGCCGGCGGCACTCGGCCTTGCCGCGCATCTGACGCAACTCACCGGAACGCCGGCATCGGCCCAGACCGCCGGTCTTTCGCAGCTCATCGCCGCGGATTTCGCGCCCATCACGGAAAAGCTTGCCGCCGAGGCGTCGCGAGTTTTTCACGAGGGAACTTCGGCATTCGCCGGGCAGGCGGAAGCTCTGATTTTCGGCCCCCCTGATCGTGTGATCGAGAACGTTTCCCTGGCGCTCAAGGAGACGCAGGACGGCGAACACCGAAGCGAGCGTGCGGGCACTCGGCGAAGCGGTCTCCAGCCTCAAGCTTCTTTTCGAAGAATAGCCGGCAGCCATTCCTGCGCAGCCCTTGCGGCCGGCGCATTCAGGCGGCGGTAGACCGGCGCCAGCCGCCGGTGCAAATCCCTGAACACATCAAATCGCTCGTCATACAGCTCCCTCAGGGAAGCATCCGGCTCGTAGACGCGGCGCACCCGCTGGAGTGCCGGCAAATCGGAGAACTGCAAAGCCCCAAGCCCGGCCGCCGCGATGAAGGCCGCGCCGATGGCATTGGCCTGCATCGGTTTGACGAGCTGGCGGACCGGCCGGTTGGTCACATCGGCGATGATCTGGCACCAGAGGTCCGACTGCGCCCCGCCGCCGACAGCGACGATCTCGCCGGACGCTGGCCGAGGAAGCGCCCGAACGGCTCCATCATCCAGCGTGTGTTCAGCGCGACGCCTTCCATGAAGGCCCGGATCATATCCTCGCGCGTGTGCGCCAGCGACAGATTGATCAGGCCGGCGCGCAAGGCTCGGGTCGTCGACGGGGGTGCGCTCGCCGAACAGCCAGGGCATGTAAATTAGGCCGTTGGCTCCGGCAGGCACGCGGGCGGCGATCTTGTTGAAGAGCCTCGTAAGCATCGGACCGCTGCGCACCGTCGAGCAGTTCATCCGCGATGGTACAGGATGCGATCGCGCAGGAAAGCGAGATTGGCGCCGGCCGTGCACTGAAACGCCACTGCGAGATAGCGGTCCGCCCCGCGCAGGGAACGGAGGCGATTTTGTTGAACACATCGGTCTTCATGAACGGCACATGCGCGCCCATCCATGACGATGTGCCGAGATAAAGGTGAGGCGCGAAGTCCGCTACCGCCGCTCCCGACCGCCACGGCGGACGTGTCGATGGCTCCGGCGACCGCAACCATGTCCGGCCGCAGGCCAAGGCTCTCGGCCACATGCGGCAGAAGCGGGCCCAGCACCTCGGTGGACGCCACCAGATTCCGGCAGCTTCTCGCTTCTCGACGCCGAGCATGCCGAGCAGTTCGTCGTTGTAGCGGACATTGCCGGGATCGCGGTTGTCGGTCACCCAGGTGGTGACGATGCGAGTTGGGCGTGGCGCAGAACCTGCCGGTCAGGCGCAGATTCATGTAGTCGAGCACGTTCAGAAATTTGTAGGTGCGCTCGTAGCGCCAGGGTTCATGATCGCGGATGTAGGCGATGTGGCCGGCGTTGTCCTTGCCCGAGTCGGCGGGCGCGCCGCCGGTCAGCCGAAGCCAGCGCCACAGTTTCCACGGATCGGTGCCCTCGACGTTGAGCCAGCGGCCGCGCATCCGGCGTGCGATCGCCGGGCCGCCCCGCATGTCCAGCCAGAGCATGGCGCGGCCGATGGCGTTGCCGCTGCTGATCAACGCAGACCGTGCCCTCGCCCTGGGTGGAGCAGCAGACGGCGGCGATGCGGCGGCGCAGGTCTCCGTCCTTGCACACGGCCGATGCGGCGGCCAGGAAAGCGGCCCACCAGTCGTGCGGGTCCTGTTCGGCGGTGACGCCGTCGATGTGCAACGCCACGGGTTCGAACGCCCACGCCGGCCACGGTCCCGTCGAAAGACACCAGGGCGCACTTGCATCCCGAGGTGCCCAGGTCGACGGCGAGTACGAGCGGCCCAGAGGCCCGGCAGAGACATGCGGTCAGGCCCTGCGGAGGGCGGGAATGGGCGCGGGCGCTCCATTCGTGAGGCGGCTCTCGCGGACGCAGGGCAACGGAATCCTCTCCGGCGCCCCGCCGCTCCGGTGTTGTGTGAACGCGTTCATCCTGGTGTGCTGCTGCCCCGTTATCTCCGCGCGCGCCTTTCAGCGGAACACGAGTCCCCCCCTGAGCGCCTTTCCGCAACCCGGCCAAGAACGGGCGGCGCTAAAGTTTGGCTCAGAAATCCGCGGCAATTGTATGCAATATTGTGACTGGATTTAGGGGCTGCTGTGGCGAAAATGGGGCTGGAACTTGGCTACACCTGCGGGCGCGGCCGTCTCCCATCCGCAACCGGAATTCGCATTCACATCGCGGGCATTGGCCGGATCAAGCCGGCTGGGCCGCGCTTCCCGCCTGCTGCGAAAGGCCCGCCAGCGTCTGAAGCAGCAGCATTTTCATGGTGCCGACAATCTTTGTGCGGGCTTCCGCTGGCATCCCCATGGCGAAACGCATCGTCGCGCTGACCCATTCGATCAGGATGAGCGCCGTAAGTTCGCTCTGCTCCTTGTCGAGGGCGGGGAAGAAGCGGCTGAGATAGGGCTGCAACGCCGCCGCATTTTTCATCGTGTCTTCGAGGTTGATGGCGCGCAGGTCAGGGTAGGCGTGCACACTGGCCCAGATTTCAGGCGCCGAGGGCGTCTGGAAAAAGAATTGGGCAATATCGTCGATCAGCGATCCGATCTGTTCAGGCGTGAATCCGGTATCGTCCTCGGAAAACCGGGCCTTCAACCCGTCTTCCAGAACGCGACTCAGCTTATCAAGCTGGCGCTCGACCACCGCCCGGACGAGCGCCGTTGTGGACGGGAAATAGTGGTAGACGGAAGCAATCGGCGACTTTGCCCGGCGTGCGACTTCCCGCATCGCCAGCCCTTGCAGCCCGGATTCCGTGATGATTTCATCTGCCGCATCGAGCAATGCCAGAAGCCGCGCCCGGCTCCTCTCCTGCTGCGGTTTGTGGCGCAGTGCGAGCCGCTCTTTGGCATTCTCGCCGCGTTCACCACTGCTGTTCATCAATTCACGCCTCAGTTTCAGCCGGTGATTCGGCTGTGCTTCAGAGGTCATCGCTTATTAGGACTGGCTTCGTCAAGCCTGGGTATACCGGGAGTTGCGAGGCGGATCAGGCCGGAAGCGGCTCCAAACGCACCACCCGTCCGGCACCGCCCGGTATTCCGCGCCCGGCTGCCGGATTGCCGGCGAGGCCAGTGCGGGCCAAATTCGTTCTTACGTCCAATTGGGCAAGCGCAAGGCCGACACGCCATGCGCGGAGCGGAGCGCGATCCACACGAGGCAGGTCCGGTGTTTCCAGCGCCTCCTTCAGCATGCGCTGCGCAACACCTAGAGCATCGTCTAAGCGCTCGCCCGGCAAATCCTGGGTTAAACGCTCGACATGCGCGAACAGGTTCTCGTTCATAGTCGCCGCGGCGGCCGGGTCCGCGTCCCTGGCGTTGACGAGACAGATCCCCCGGAAATAGGGCATCGCGGATGCGTCGAGGCGGTTTTGCAGCCGTCCGATGTCCCTTTTCCCGCCCGAAATCTGATCGCAATAGGTTACCGCAAGCAGGCTGCGGGAGCGGATCGCCTCCGGCAGTTCCAGCCATTCCCGCTGCTCCGAGGCGCGCCATGCCTGCGTTGCGACGGTCGTCCAGATGGCGGCGTCGATGTCGTGGGCTAGCGGATCGTCGTCCCTGGCCGAAGACAAAACGCCGGCACAGCCGGGAAAATCCAGAATTTCGAGCGAGCGAAGCATTTGCCTCGGAAGCCCCACCTCCACACGTTTCACCGCGCCTGCGGGACGCTTCTTGCGCGACGGGAGCTTGATCTTTCCACCGCTGTCATAAAGGCTGGCGAGAAGCTTTGGGATCTCTTCCTTCACGGGGAGCGCGATAGTCTCACCGCTTTCGTAAACAATCGAGACGGAAGGCGCGGACGCATACTTGAGCAGCGTCGGCAATCCGGTATTGTGCACCGGATGGGCAGGCATAATTGCAACACCGGCAAGAATATTGGCCAAGGACGACTTGCCGGAATTCGTCTCTCCCGCGATGCCGATCCGCAACGGCCGGATTGCCGCATTGGCGATGCTCTCGAATTCGCGGCCCAGCCCTTCCAGGGCCGGATAAGCGCTCGCAACTTCATGCAAGACGTCCGCTGCCGTCATGAGACTTTCCGCCGCAGACTGAAGCTTCTTACCTATGATCATTTGACGAAGTCTCGCGCTAAGCTCGTAACTTTCCAGCACATATCGCCGGCCGTTTCGTTAACCGGCTCCCCTTCCGTCCCTCGCGCGCCGAAGCGGCGCTTATCCTGAAAAGCACGCAATGCGGGAGCCGGATGCAGGGGGGCATCTCATTATTGTATACACTCCTCTTGCAAGAGGCGATAGAGAGGTTTTCAGCCTCCAGCTACACTTGGGAGCGAACTGATGACATTGACGTTCTTGAGTCCGTTTCTGAGTCTGTTTTCGAAGCGGAAGACGCCTGCGAAACCCGCTTCCGGCGGGGCCGCCTCGCCGCCCGGCTCCAGGGGAGCGATCCCGGATGGAAAGCTGACTGCCGGATCAGGCGCTCAGCCGCACGATGGCGGCGCCGCTCCGCCCTCCTTCCGCGACAAGCTGACCGTGGGCGCGGGGTTGAACGAGGCGAGACGGCGCGCTCTGGCCATGGCGGAAAAATTTGCCGCTCTCGCGGATGCGGAGACGGGCCGGGCAATTCTTGGCGTAACGGAGCAGCTTCACAGGCAGGTTTGCTGCATCGCCTTCGCGGGGCAAGTGAAGTCCGGCAAAAGCTCGCTAATCAATGTTATGGCCGAGCGGCTGAATTTCCTGCCCGCCGACATCAATCCGTGCACGGCGGTCATCACCCGGCTGAATTTCGCCGTGCCGGGCAAACCGCAAACCGGCGCGCTGTTCACGTTCTTCAGCGGCGAGGAATGGCGCCGGCTGTCCTTGAGGGGCCGGACGCGGGAGCTTTCGGATCAGCTTTTCCCGGACTTCGACTGGGGCATCTTCAAGAGCCAGTTGCAGGCGATGGAACAACGCGCCCGCCAGAAACATGGGGCGGCTCTCGACGGCCTGCTGGGAACGGCGCATTCCTTTGAGGATATCGAAGCGAATTTGCTCATCCGCTATATCGGCGTCGAATTTCCCGAAGCGGAGAGCGCCGAGGAACTCGCCGAGGGGGAGTTTTCCGACATCACCAAATCCGCCGACATCTTTCTGGACCCCGGCGTGTTCCAGTTCCCGGCGGTCCTGATCGACACCCCCGGCGTCAACGATCCATCCCTCGTGCGGGACGAGATCACCCGGCAGAATTTGGGGGAGGCGGATATCTGCGTGGTGGCCGTCACCGCCCGGCAGCCGCTGTCCGAAGCCGATATCGGCCTGCTGCGGACGCTGAAGGGGCTGGGCAAGAACCGGCTCATCATCTTCATAAACAAAATCGACGAGGTGGGGGGGAGCGAGGAAATCGTGAAGGCGATCAAGCAGCGCGTCGCATCCACGCTCGAACAGGAATTCCCGTCCGCCAGCATCCCCATCATCGCCGGAAGCGCCGCGTTTGCGCGGAAAGCCTTGGCGGAGGACGGCGCGGCGGATGAGGCGGAGGCGGCGGCGTTGTTCGCGCAGTCGGGCGTTGTGCTGCTGGCGAATGCGATATCGGAAATGATGCGCAACAGTCCGGCGGGCGGCGTGATCGACGAGGCCGCCAGTCTGATCGAAGGGGCGAGCCGCAATCTCATCACCTGGATGGAAATCAAAGCCGATTTGCTGGGCCGGATTCCCGCCGGCGCCGGGCAGGTGGAGCAAGACCTTGCCGCCATCACCCGTCTTCGGAACGCACTCGCCGCCGGATTCGACGCGTTTCCGGCAAAGCTCGATGCGATTCACTCCAAACAGGTGAGCCGCATCAGGCAGAAGCTTTCCGCCGCAGTGGAGGCATTCATCCCCCCTGCGCTGGGCGCCTTTCCTGACGGCGATGCCGCCGCGCAGGCCAGTCAGCTCGGCGCCAAACTGCGGCTGCAACTGGAAACGGTGTTTCTGGAGGCCATCGCCGATGTCCGGGATGCGCTTGGCGGTGAACGGAACGCGCTCAAGGCGGAGCTTTCCAGCCTGCTGAACGCCGGAGGTTTGGCGGGGAAGCCGGAGATCGTCATGGGGCAGTTGCCCGCATTCGCGCCGTCACTCGCCGCCTTGAGCGAGCCGGCGGCGCCGCATAATGCGGACGGGAAAGCCGGCCTCCAGCCGCAACTTATCGCGGATTTCACGCCGGTGGTTGAGGCTCTTTGCAGCGAAGCCGGGCGCGTATTCAAAGATGCGGCATGCGCCTTTACCGCCCAGGCGAAGGCTTTGACCCTCGGTCCCGCCGGCATGGTGATTGCGGAAGTTTCTCAGGCACTTGAAGCGCACGGGAGATAGACGGGCACCACAAGCCGCTTTGAACCCTAAAGTTCGCTACGGAAGGCCGCCTCCGGGCGGTTTTTTATACACCGCCAGTGTTCCCGCAGTCTCCGCGGGTGTTCATGCCGCGCCTATTCTGCCGGCGTGTAATATGTCATGGGGGATCGCGGCGGTAGCAGACAATTGCGCGAAGAAATCCCCGCCTTATCTGCCCTGCCTCAGCCTTAATCGCTGGCGCTCACGCCTCTTTCCCGCCGCAATCACCGAAAGCCGTGACCACGGGGACACATAATACGTCGAAGCGTATGCAAACTCATCAAAACCCTGTTTACACCGAGCGTTGATCGTATTTATGTTGTCGAGCTTTGATCGTGTTTGCCAAGTTTCGCGGGCCGCCGCTGCACCAGCGCAATCCGGGGGGAAGCACCGGGATGGGAGTTTCGCTGATTAGTGCATACCACAGACGGGCATGGGCAGGACCGGCGGACATTCATTGAACGGCGTTGAGGGCAGTTTCTGTTGTTTGGGGGAATGAGTATGACAAGTCGTTTAGCGCTAATCGCGGCTGCGGGCATTCTGTTGTACGGGGCGGCGGCACCGGCGAGTGCCGCCGATGCCGGCGCGGGCAGTCTGGAAGATCGCGTCGCCGAGCTTGAGGCAACGGCGGCGCGCAAGGGCAACAGCAAGGTTTCGCTACAGCTCTATGGACAGGTCAACAAGGCGCTGATGATCTGGGATGACGGCAAAGATTCGGACACGTACATCGTTGACAATACGCGGGCATCCAGCCGTTTCGGTTTTATCGGCAAGGGAGATATCAAGCCGGGCTGGTCGGCCGGGTATAACATGGAAATTGAGCTTCTCGACGCGCGCGCCGATGAAGTCAATAATGGCGGGTTTGGAGATTACGCCAGGGGCGGCTTTCAGAACGGTTTGACGATCCGCCAGAGTTACTGGTTCCTGGACAGCGACCGCCTCGGCCGCATCAGCGTGGGCCAGCAGCATGCGGCATCCAGCGGCACATCCGAAGTCGTGCTGGGCAATTCGATGCGCAGTGCCGACCCGGACACCGGCTCCGCCATGTGCATTCGAGACAAGAACAGGCTGCCGGGCGGGGATTGCCGTAATATCTTAAATTCGACGGTTCTCCAGAATGCTCAGGGTTATGGCCCCCGGCTCACGCACCAATATCAGTGGAGCGAGGATTTTACCGCCAACAGGCTTGTGAACGCCCTTCGCTACGACAGCCCGTCTGTATACGGGTTCATCCTTTCCGCGTCGGTGGGGGATAACGATTATGCCGATGTTGCTCTTCGCTTCAAACGGGAACTCGGCGATTTCCGGGTCGCTGGTGCAGTTTCCTATCAGTGGGATCACCGGATTAAATCCGTCAGTACTACATACTCCGGAATAGACGAAGAGGACGGAACCGAATATTCGTATACTATTGTTGACCCGAGCATGAAGTTTGAAGTGCTGGCCGGCTCGGTTTCGGTCATGCACGCGCCTACGGGCCTTTACGGCGCGTTCGCCGCGGGCAGGCGCGACTGGGAAGCGAGCGTCAACCGCGCAACATTGCAGGACCCCTCGTATTGGTACGCGCAGGGCGGCGTGGAGCGGAAATTCTTGCCCTACGGTACGACCACGATTTATGGCGAGTATGGCCTCTACAAGTCGTTTGAAACGATGACCTTTACTCCGGGTCCGGGCGGGGGCCTGGCAAAAAGTGACAGTGAAGCCACCCGCGTTGGCTTTGGTGTGGTGCAGAAGATCGACTCGGCGGCCATGGATATCTACGCCCAGGCAACCATCTGGAGCTTTGAAGACAATGTGTCCAGGTCGGGTGCAGCCGACTATGGGGATTTGAGCACGGTCTTGGTGGGCTCGCGCATCAAATTCTGATGCAAATCGCAACGTTTGAGAAAAGGCCGCCTTTGGGCGGCCTTTTTGCTTGCCGGCGCTGCCTTCAGCAGTACTGACAGCGGATGTCCGGCGTAAGATTGTATCACGCGCCGGTCTCACCGGCCATCGAGGTTCGGGCCGCTGCCGGGCCATGTGCTTGGAACACCCCGCCGCGATGGCGCCACCGGCGCGGGCGGCGGTGCTGGCGCGGGTTCTCTGCGCGCCGCTGCCCTGGGCTTCGGACTCTGCCTGCGCTTCGGCTGCGAGGCGGAATCGGGTTCATCGTCGTCCTCGCCGGCCACATCGGCTGGCCGCTTTCCTTCGTTTTGCCCAGGTGCTTTCACCACCGCCGGCGGTTCGATCGCGCTGTCCGGCTTACCTGCGTTGGCCTCGGGCGCTGCTGCGGGGCTGGCCGTGGCTGCCTGCGGCTGAACCGGCGGGCTGGCCTGCTCCTGACCTCCGGGAGCGGCAACGGGCGTTGGGGCATCCGGCGGTGCGGCAGGGGGCGCCTGAACTGGCGCGGACACCGGCTCGGCAGGCGGTTCCTTCCGGGCTTCCACGGGCGGCAGCGGCGCGGGGCGGGGCGTAGGCGGCGGCTCCGGCGCTTTGACCGTGGCTGTGCAGGCGTCACCGCGGCATTGCTGGCAATAGCCGTCTGGATAATTCCGCAGTGAATCGATCATGCCGGCGCCAGGCCAGTCCGGCAGCGCGAACTGAGCAGCCTGATTGAACCGTTTGATCGCCGCGCGGCCCTCACGCCCCCAGCTTTCGTTCGCATCCCCGGTGAAGCAGCCAAGCCGCGCCAGTTCGCGCTGCGCTTCCCGTCCGAGCTTCTCGCTGTCATTCGCGGCGCCAGACGCAGCGGGCGCGCCAGGGCGTGCGCCATCCGGCCCCGCGCCGGCGGGCGAAGGCAGGAAGCCGGCAATCGCCAGGATCAATGCCGCAGTACCGGCACGCTTCATTCCCGCCCTCATCGGTCCAATGCACCGCGCTGCTCTGCTTGGCAGGCGCCGGGGTATTGCACATTCTGCATTTGCAGCCGCAGCATAGCGGCCGATCTTAACAAAATTCAGCCGGGATATGGCCGTTGTCCCATCCAAAGCCCTGGCGCTCAACGGATCGGGATGCTTTCACCTGCCGTCGAGATTTCGGGCTGCTAAGCCAGGAGGCACGCGGTGACGGCTGCTGGGCCGGCGGCTCCTTTGCCGGCTCGGCCGCGGCAACCTCCGGCGCGGATGCAACCATGGGCGCGGGGGCGGGCGGGGCCACGGGCGCAACTGGCGGTCTCGGCGCCGTAACGCTGTTGGGCCGTTGCTCGCCCCTCACCACGCTGTCAGGCGGTTTCGCAATATCCGCCTTTGGCGTCACCTTCCCGGCTGCCGCCGGAAACATCTGATCCTCGGGGGCGGGCGCCGTTGCGGCAATTTCCTGTGCGGGTTGCCACTGCCCGGCCTTGGCCGCGCTTGGCACGGGCGTCTTCTCAACCGCCGCAACCGCTGGCGGAGCAGGAGCCGGTAGCGGCACCGGCGGCGCGGACCGTTCTTCCAGCGGCGTTTCCGCGGGCAGCTTGGCCACCGATGACATCGCCGGTTTCTTTTCCGGTGCAGCCGATGCCGCGGCGGTGCAATAACCGTCCGCATAGGTGCGCAGCGAACCGATCATGTCCGCGGCAGGCCAGTCCGGCCATTTCGTTTGCGAGGTCTGATTGAACCGCTTGATTGCGGCCCGGCCCTCGCGTCCCCAGCCTTCGTTGATGTCTCCGCTGAAGCAGCCAAGCCGCGCCAGTTCGCGCTGCGCCGCACGCCCAAGCTCTTCGCTGCTCTCCGGCCCGGAAGACTGGCCGCCGGCGCTGACTGGCGCCGGGATAAGCCCAGCGCCCATCAGGATCAATAGGGCAGTACTGAAACGCTTCATTGCGGCCTCATTCCCTCAAGGCATTGCACGCGGCTCGCCCGGTCCGTGCCGCTGGAATCCGGTATCCCGCACGCACTGAATCTCCATATCGCCGCATAGCGGCCGAAATTTGAATGGCTTAGCATATGTGTAGCGGTTCGAAACACGCCGGCATTGACAACATCCTTCCGCCGCCATTGTGTTCCAGATAAAATGCGACCATTGATCGATTATTCCACTGCTTCTGAGGGGCGGCAACCAATGTCTGAGACAACGGCGGGTAAAGTTTTCCTCAGTTACCGGCAGGGTGACGACGCCCCGGTTGCGGAACAGCTCCATTACTGGCTCGAAGAGGAGTTCGGCACGGCCGCCGAATTCGTGAATGCGCAAAGCTCTTCCGCGGGCAGGGAAGCGAAATCCGGCCTCAATGAGCGGGCGGCGGAATGCGATGTGCTGCTTGTGCTGATTAGCGAGGCATGGCTCGATGCGGCGGACGGCAGCGGCGGGCGGCTGCTCGATAGCGCCGATGATCCTGTGCTCATCCAGGTGGCCCCGGCGCTGAGCCTGGGAAAGCAGGTCATCCCGGTGCTGGTGAACGGGACGGAAATGCCCGGCGCCGGCAGGCTGCCCGAGCCTCTGAAGCCCCTTGTGTACTACAACGCCGTGCAGCTTTCGCACGAGCATGTCCCGGCCAGCCTGGACGTTCTGGCGGCGGTATTGAGGACGGCACTGGCCGATGCAAAGCGCAACGAAGGGAGTAGTGCCGGTGCGGCGCTTCCCGGACATGCGGACGGTGCGCCAACGGTGGTGAAAATCGGCGATGGCGGGGAGGCGGCGGTCTGGGATCTCCTCAAGGACCGGCGCCGCGCCCCGGAGTTGCGTGATCCGCCCGGCAATACGCCGGACCTGCCGGAAGAGCCGCCGGTTTCTGCGGTTCACCCGGACCTGGCATCGTGGGACGCCTTCTTGAACAGGTTCCCCGTTAACGCCGGCGTCGAGACGGTGCGGGAGCGGCTGCTGGCGCTGGGGCACGAGGCGGAAGCGGACCTGCCGGAGGAACCCAGCGAACTCGCGGAGGCGAAAGCCTGGGCAATAGCCACGAGCAGCGGGAGTATCGAGGAACTCAAGGCATTCCTGAAGGAATGGCCCTCGGGCAAGTACTCCGGGGAAGCAAGGGAATGGTTGCAGGCACTGGAACTCGCCATGCAGGCGGCCTGGGCGGCTGAAACGAGAAGGCGCGCCGAAGCCAAAGACTGGGCCAATGCCTTGAGCGGCGGCGGCATCCTGGATTACAGGGCCTACCTGAGCGAATGGCCGGAAGGCGAGCACGCGGAAGAGGGCCGTGCGCGATTGCGGGTGCTGGAGGCGGAAGCCAATGCCGCCTGGGAGGAGATGGCCAGGAAGCTCAACGAGATGAGCGCCTGGGAGTATGCTTCGAGAAGCGGCAGCATCGCGGAAATCAGGGCGTTTCAGGAGGATTGGCCGGCGAGCAGGTTCGCCGGGGAAGCGCGCGCGAGGATTAGCGAACTGAGCCGCCCGCAGCCCACGCGCCGCAATGTGCTCGCAGGCCTGGGCATTGGCGCTGCGGCGATTACAGCGGGCGGCGTGGTGCTGTATGCGGTGAGCCGGCCGGGAGAAGAGACGCCAAGCCAGCCGGGAGTGGAGACTCCAAAGGCGGTTTTCAATGCGCAGCCGGTCCGCACTTTTGCCGGGCACGCGGCCTGGATACACTCCGTGGCCATTTCTCCCGATGGCCGCTCCATCCTTTCCGGCAGCGGCGACAATGCGCTGAAGCTCTGGGATACCGCCACCGGCAAGGAACTCCATTCCTTTGCGGGGTTCCCCGACGAAGTCCGCTCGGCGGCGTTTTCGCCCGATGGCCGCGTCATCCTGTGCGGTGGCGGCAACAATACGCTGTTTCTCCTGGATGCAGCCGCGGGCAAGGTGCTTCGTACCTTCAAGGGGCACCGCGACGGCATTCCCGCGGTGGCGTTCTCGCCGGATGGCCGCCGGGTGCTCTCGGGTAGCTGGGACAAGACGCTGAAGCTCTGGGATGCCGCCTCGGGCAAGGAGCTACGCACCTTCGCAGGGCACTCCGGCGAGGTCCACGCGGCGTCCTTCTCGCCTGACGGGCGCATGGTTCTTTCGGGCAGCCGCGACCGTACACTGAAGCTCTGGGACGCCGCCACCGGCAAAGAGCTGCGCACCTTCACCGGACATACCGACTGGATCAGCGCGGTGGTCTTTTCGCCTGACGGGCGCACGGTTCTCTCCAGCAGCACGGACAGGACGCTGAAACTCTGGGATATTGCCTCAGGCCAGGAGCTTCGCACCTTCCCGGATCAGGCGCGCGAATTCAATCCGGTAGCCTTCTCGCCGGACGGCCGTGCGGTTCTGGCCGGCGGCCATTCGACGCTGACGCTTTGGGATGCCGCCACTGGCAGGCAGCTTGGCGCTTTCGCCGGGCACACGGGCGGGGTGACCGCCGTGACGATCTCCCCGGATGGCCGCACGGCCGTTTCCGGCAGCGCCGATCAAACGCTGAAACTCTGGAATATGGCGGCTGGCGCCACCTGAACTGCGCGGCGGGGAGATCCGGCCGCCTGGACCAGCAGCGTCACGATAGAAACTGGAAATCCGCTAAATGGCGGCGTTACCCGTTTGTCAGGCGGGTTCTGGCACAAACGGAGGCATCAGCAGACAGCTGGCGGAGGGCCTGACCAGGAAGGCCCTGCTGCCGAAGTCATTCTCCCCCGTTAACCCGCAATTCCGGCGGCGCCTGATGACATCGCTCACCCTTCTTCTTTGGATCACGGCCGCCATCGGGCTGCAACTCGCGGTTTACCTCGCGATTGCGCTGTGGCGCCGCCGGCGTGCATACGCCGGACTTATGGACACCGGCATGGTCACAGACGAGCGGCGTGCCCGCATCCGCGAGGCCGGTTCACCGCACCCGCGCAAAAGCAACGATATGCGCCTGCACGCAGTAGGCGACATCGGCGCTGCGGCCAGTTCTGGTCACCGCGCGGCCGGCGCTCAGGTCTACGGCGATATCCTCGAAGTCCAGCATCTCATGGTCGAGCGGGTAAACCGCCTTGTAGACCGCTTCCTTGACCGAAAAGAGGACCCGGCCCGCAAGCTGCCGGTCCGCCCCGGCCATGGAATCGGCTCCGGTGACCACAAGCGCGAAAACGTCCTCGGGGAGGGGCAGCGCAGGTTCGATGTCGATGCCGATGGAGCCGGTGTCACGGACGAGCGCGACGGCCGCGACGGCCATTTCGTCGTCGTGCGCCAGCGATCCCGTGAGACCCTCCGGCCAGGCCGGCTCGCCGGAAGGCTTGCGTATCACGGCGTGGCCGCGAACGCCGAGGCCGGTCATTAATCCATGCGCCAGCCAGCGGGCCGCGCCGCTGGCCCTAAGCAAAGCGGGGGGGCGGGTACGAAGGGAGCGGGCCTCATCGGGCAACAGATGGGCGTCGTCTCCCTCGCGGATGATTCTGCATCCGATCCGCACATTTCCGGCGCGGCCGAAGCCATTGCCCGAAGCAGCGCTGCTTCCAGCGGCGAGCCGGCGGTGGAAAAAGCCGGGGGGCTCAAGGGGTTCTCACCGTTGCCGGCAGGGCAAGGTCCGCGCTCACTCCGCTGCCATCCGACACGGCTCCGCCTCCTCCTCTAGCCGGTCATCCGCCTGCGCCGGCGCGATGAACCGATGCGGCTTGGCCGGGTTGCCCCGCCATATCGAGTTTGCCTCCAGCACCTCGCCCTTCATCACGAACGAGTCGGCATCGGCCATCGAGCCTTCCTCCATCACGACGCCATAGTGGACGAAGGCGGCCGGCGCCGAGCGTGCAGCCATTGCCGATGCGGATGTAATCCGACTTGAACGCGCCTTCCTCCAGCGAATGAGCCTGGACGACGCAGCCTTCGTTGAGGGTCGCGTCGTCGCCGATCTCCACCAGCGACCGCTCCGTGAGGTTGCTGCCGGCGTCATAGACGCGAGCGCCCACCTTCACGCCAAGCAGGCGGAGGATCACCGGCCGGAAAGGCGTGCCGCCGAACAGACCGGCGATGGGCGAGTCCGACAGCTTCCAGTGACGCTCGTGGCGCCAGAAGGCGGGGTCGTAGATTGTCATCACCTGAGGCTTCAGCCTGCGGAAACCAAGGCTGCCCCGTTCCAGCAGCGCATAAAAGGGAATGCCGATCGCCGCCGTGAGGACGGACGCCGCGAACAGCGGACAGTCTCCGCCCATTGGGCGTGGTAATCGAGCGCGCGATCCCAGATGACCAGCGTGGCGAACAGCATGAACCATTGGGCGGCCAGGAACAGAAGAACGGTTACGGCGTTGTGCAGGTTCTTGGACCTGACACAGCGGCGGCGCTCATCCTCGCCGATGCCGTCGAGCAGTTCCTTGTCGCGGTTCACCATGCGCGGGATTTCGAAGCAGGGCGAACCCAGGAGACCAACGTTCTCGCGCAGCGGCCCGTCGATGGGGATCATGACCTTGGTGCCGAGCAGGCAGTTGGCGCCCGTCCGTCCGTCCGGGGGAAAGTAGATGTTGTTGCCGAGAAAGTTGTTTTCGCCGATCTTGGTATGTTCGAGCCTGAACGCGGTGGCGGACTTGTGCGTGTTGATCATGAACAGCCCGTCCGACACCATCGTCCCGCTGCCGATCTCGCACAGAACCGGGGACTCGTGCTGCTGGTTCGTTCCGAAATTGGAGCCTGTCTGCACGACCGTGTTCAGTTTCCAGCCGATGGCCCGGATGTAATGGACAATCGCCGAGCTGTCGCCGAACAGCAGGTTGAGGAGGCGGGAATTGCTCGCAAGTTCGGCGACGGTATAGAGCCAATAGCGGAAGCCGTACAGGTGATAGGTGCGGCCGGGCTTCAGGAACGGACGCAACGAGGCGCGGCACGCGCGACCGCCGCCAGGAGCGCCGCGGCGATAAAGCCAAACAGCGCGGCTGCCGACCCTATGGCAATGGTTCCGAGCGTCTCCAGATGGCCGTCGCCTGCGATTTGCCCGTAGCCATGAAAACCAACGAGCAGCAGCGGCGCGAGGACGGCGAGAGGCGTCAGAAGCCGGAACGTTTCGAAAAGGATGGGCCGGAGCTTTGAGACGCCGGCGCCGCGCACATCACAATAATCCGCCGTGGCGGGGACCGCCGGCGATCCGTGCCAGCACTCGCCATCGGGAATGCTCTGTCCGGTCTGGAGCGAGGAGGCATGGCCGAGCTGGGCGCCGTCGCCGATCTTGGTGCCGATGTCGAGGACGCTTCCCACGCCTACGAAGGCGTCGCGGCCTATGGTCACCGGCTCCACA
The DNA here is from genome assembly GCA_963827885.1 of uncultured Alphaproteobacteria bacterium. Lineage (GTDB taxonomy): Bacteria > Pseudomonadota > Alphaproteobacteria > Rhizobiales > Rhodomicrobiaceae > CAWHDD01. The sequence goes on from CAWHDD010000030.1 coordinate 75,193, forward strand.
TGGATATATCCCGATTGCGCCCGGTAGCTGAGGAGCTTCGATTCCTTGCGAATGATGGTATTGGCGCCGATGGAAATCATGTCGGTGCACACCGGCACGGAGCGGCATTTGATGACCGCGCCCGCCCCGATCCTGGCCCCGAGCAGCCGCAGGTAAACGTTGTAGAGCGGGCCGCCCCGGAACATCACGGCAGGCGCGGTCTGGATCAGCGTCTTCACGACCCAGAAGCGATAGTAGCTCAGCCCCCATATGGGAAATTTCCCCGGTTTCCAGCGGCCCGCGAGAAGCCACTTCGCGCCGATTGCGAACTCCGGTCATTCCGAAGAACATGGCGGCCCAGAAAGCCAGGGACCGCAGGAAGAACTGGGCCGGATCGCCGATTGCCCCGTAGACCCAGCTAAGGCCGAGGTTCAGGGTCCACACGCCGGCATAGCCGTATAGCCCGTAGAACAGCATTTGCGCCGTGCCGCAGGCCCAATAGGCGAAGTTCGTGGCCCGGTGGACGCAGGCGGGCTCGTGGACGGGGGGTGTCTCGTCCTGCGGGACATGCAGGTGTTTGGCGAGCCGCGCCACGGTGGGGTGAAGGTAGATGTCCCGCATCGACGCGGCGGCCCACGGCTTTCTGGTGCGAATGCGCGCGCAGAGCCGGGCCATGAGCAGAGAGTTGGCGCCCAGATCGTCGAAGAAATGGTCGTCCACCGATATGTTGCCGGAACCGAGCACCTGGGCCAGCGCATCGGCGAGGAACTGTTCGGTGCCGTTGCGGGGCGGCACAATCCTTCGCCCGGCCGCGAGACACAAACGCGCCGGCTTCGGGAGCTGTCTCAGATCGACCTTGTCGGAGACCGTCATCGGGATCACCGGCAGTTCTTCAAGGTCGGCCGGAACCATGTAATCCGGCAGGCGCCGCTTCAGTTCCGCGGTAAGAGCGGCCCGCGTGAGCGGCGGCGCGCCGGTCTTCAGCGCGTAGTAGCCGACGAGTTCCACGCGACCCGGCTCGGATTCCCATGTCGTGACAGCGGCCTGCCCGATGGCGGGATGATCGAGAAGCACGGCCTCGATTTCGCCCAGTTCGATGCGATATCCCCGGATCTTCACCTGCGTGTCGATGCGACCGTGATACTCGATCTCGCCGTCCGCGCCGATGCGGCCGAGATCCCCGGTCCGGTAGATGCGCTTCGACGGATTGTCTGGAAGCCCGAGAAAATCGGCGATGAACTTCTCTTCCGTCAGGTCCGGCCGGTTGAGGTAACCCGCTGCGAGTCCGATCCCGGCGATGCCGATCTCGCCGGGTTCGCCGGGTGCGGCGAGCGCTGGCCGTTCCGCGTCGAGAATGGCGATGGAATAGGTGGGCAAGGGCTTGCCGATGGTCACTGGCCGGTCAGGCGTGAGCACGCCCATGGTCGCCGTGACGGTGGCTTCGGTGGGACCGTAGGTGTTGAGGATTTGCCGTCCCGGTTTCGACCAGCGCACGACGAGTTGCTGAGGACAAGCCTCGCCGCCGACCAGGAGCAGGCGCAGACGGGGCACATCGCTCTCGATGGAAGAGAGCAATGTCGGACTGCAAGCCATGCAGGTGACGCGGTTCGCCCGCAGGAAATCGGCCAGTTCCTCGCCGACCAGCGCAAGCTGCCCCGGCGCGGGCACAATGGCCGAGCCTGCGGCGAAGGGCACCCAGATTTCCTCCATCGAGAAATCGAAGGCGATGGTCATGCCCTGGTAGACCCGGTCCGACGGCCGGTAGCCGTAGGACGCGGCGGCCACGCGCACGAAATTGCAGATGCTCTGGTGCTGGACGGCCACGCCCTTCGGCCTGCCGGTGGTGCCAGATGTATACAGAATGTAGCAAATGTCGCCGGCGGCGGACGGCTCATGGCGCGGCGGGATCGGAGCGCCGGACTGCGCCATAATTCCGGGTCCGCGGTGTCGATCAGCACATGCTGGACCGGCAATGTCTCCATGCGGGACGCGTAGGCTGCGACGGTGACAACCAGTTCCACGCCGGCGTCTTCGGCGATCATCGTGATGCGGTCATCGGGAAAGGCGGGGGCGAGCGGCACGAACGCCGCACCCGCCTTCATCACGGCGAGAATGGCGATGTAGGTCTCGGCGGAGCGGTCGAGCAGAAGTCCGGCCCGGCCGCCCGGCCGCAGCCCCCGGCCGATCAGCACGCGGGCGAAGCGATTGGCATGCTCATCCAGTTCGCGGTATGTCCAGACGCGATCCTGCGAAATCACGGCGGGCGACGCATCGAATAATCCGGCAAGTTGCTCGAAAAGTGTGTCGAGCCGCTCGCCCGGCTGCCCTGGTTCAGCGAAGGCGGCGCCTATGAGAACCTGAGGGCGCGAAATCGCCGCGAGGTCTCGTATGCCGAGGCTCGCGACAGCACTCTGCCCCAGTTCGATGCTACTCACCCAACGATTCATTTCTGCATCTTTCGAGAGGCCCGTGATCCCGAGCGCGGCAAATCGCAAATTTTCCGTGGTTTTGGTCACAGGCCGGGCTAGTCGATGTTCACCGGCTTCGCCCCGAGCAGCTTCAACGCTTTCGCCAGTGTGCGAATTCCCTGCGCCCTCTTCTTATGGGCGCATAGATGATCCCCCCGTTTCTGGAGAGCGCGGGCCCCGGTAACCCGCGTGCCTGCGGTGTGGGCACTGATGGCTTCATCGACTTGCCGGCTCAGGCGGGAGCACCGTTCGGCAGGGGTAAGGATTGTGTCCGCCCCCGCTTGAACGGGCACGGCCGCGACCAGAATCGCGATGAACGCCGCTGCAACATAACCAGCATCTATCTGGCGCATGAACACCCCCCAACCCCGTATCGCCTCGCGACGAGGCAGCCCCAGCGCATTATGCGCCTTCGCCTTTTCACCATGTTTTCCGGCTTGTTGAATTTTGTTTCTGAATTATTGTATGAGGTTATCCGTGCTGGCCTCCGCCACATTGGGAAATTAACCTGCCTCCACCATCATGCACGTCGAGGGCGCGTGAAATCTAATCCGCATCTCTTAATTGTCGATGACGACGCGGAAACGCTGAGGCTGCTGAGCGACTTCTTCCAGTCGAGGGGCCTTAGCGTCTCGGTGGCCGGGGACGGCGCCACCATGCGCAGCCTCATGCTGCGCGCGGCCTTCGACCTGGTGATTCTGGACGTTATGCTGCCCGACGCCAACGGCTTCGACTTGTGCCGGGAGTTGCGGGCCCGCTCGCCGGTCCCCGTCATCATGCTCACCGCCGTCGCCGGAACGACGGACCGGGTCGTGGGGCTGGAGATCGGAGCCGACGACTATGTGCCGAAGCCCTTCGATCCGCTCGAACTGCTGGCCCGCGTCCGCGCGGTCCTGCGCCGGCACGAAGCCGGAGCCAAGCCCAGCCGGGACGCCGCCCGGATTTACCGCTTCGACGGATGGACTTTGGACTGCGGCAAGCACCGCCTGATGGCGCCGGGCGACGTTCGCGTGGAGCTGACAAACGCAGAGTTCAATCTGCTGCTGGCTTTTGTGCGCAGCGCGCAACGTGTGCTGACCCGCGATCAGTTGATCGAACTGGCGGGCGGTGAGACAGGCGCCAGCTACGACAGGAGCGTGGACATTCTCATCAGCCGGCTGAGGCGCAAGATGGAGGACGATCCGCGCGCGCCGAAGCTCATCAGGACCGTGCGCAGCGGCGGCTACCAGTTCGTACCCGAGGTCATCTCAGCATGAGGGGGTTTCTCCCGCAAACGCGGCCGGCGTGGATACTGTCCGTTCTCATTGGCGGTCTGTTGTTGTCGCAGATCGCAACATTTGCCATCGTGTCCTTGGACCGGACCGCCGCCAATGAAGTTCTTGAGCTTTTTCAACTGAGCGAGCGCGCCGTCTCGGTTGTGAAGCTTCTTTCCACCACGCCGAACGTAGATGATCGCAAGCGGATTGCTGCCGCGCTTTCCAATTCGAATCACGCTCTGACGATCTCGCAAAATCCGGTCGTCGCGTCGGCCATCGCGCCGGACGATTCGCTCGCGGAGCTTTCGGATGTGATGATCGGGCAGTTGGCGCGGTTCGGCGTGATTGATGCGCGGGTGCGGCACGACATGGCGGGCACCCCGGACACGGCGGCGAGCGGCGGCCAGACCAGCGGCCCGGACGCGGGCGGCGTCGAGCGGGAGCTGCTTTCGCTTGCCGCGAGCTTTGCCGAAAGCAAGAAGCTGACCGCGTCGATCCAGTTTGCGGACGGAACATGGCTGAACCTCATCATGGCCGTCGCGCCGATTGAACCGATCCTCAACAGGAACAGCCTGCCGCTCTATGTTGTGGTTGCCTTACTGATCGTTGCGATGTCCGCTTGGTCCATTCACAGGCTCACGGGGCCCTACCGGCTGCTGGAGGACGCCGTCACCAGGATCGGCGGCGACCTGAAGAGTCCGCCGGTCCCGGAGGAGGGAAGCCGCGAATATCGCGCGGCCGCCAGGGCGATCAACGCCATGCAAGCCAAGCTGCGCGTGTATGTCGAGGACCGCGAGCAGCTTGCGGCGGCGCTGGCGCATGATCTGCGCACGCCGTTGACGCGCATGCGGCTGCGGATGGAGAAGGTTGGCGAGTCCGCGCCGCGGACAGAGTTGATGCACGATATCCGAGAGATCGAATCCATAGCGCGCTCCGTCGTCGATTTCGCGACCCTTGAGGTGGCCGATGAGGAGCCGGAACTGATCGATTTCGGGTCGCTGGTCTACTCCATCGCGGACGGCTATGACGCGGTGTCTTTCGAGGGTGAACCGCCCCGGTCGCGCAGCATGGTGTGCCGTGCGCGGCCGGTGGCGCTGAAACGCTGCCTCACCAATCTCTTCGATAACGCGATTGCATACGGAAAGAAGCTCCATTTGAGCCTGATCCAATCCGGCAGCCACATCGGGCTCGTCATGCTCGACGAGGGGCCGGGGATTCCCGAGGAGCAGCTCGATGCGGTCTTGCGCCCGTTCGTGCGCGTCGAGAAATCGCGCAATCGCTCGACCGGCGGCATAGGGCTTGGCCTCACCATCGCCAACAACATCGCGCGCAGCCTTGGCGGCGAGATACGGCTCTCCAACGGCGAGCATGGCGGTTTGCGGGCCGAATTGCTACTGCCCCGGAGCGTATGACCCTCGCGGTATAGATTTCCCGTGAACTCCCGGCAGGAGACGGAGCCAATTCACGTGCGCCGGCCTTGCGCGGCGGCCCAACAATCTAACTCGCGGGGGGCCAGCCTGCCGGTCTGCGGCAAGACCTCCCGTACAGTTTCTCCGCCGGCTCATCCGCCGTCACCCACCACCGTGAACGGCGCCCAATAGGACGGATGGGCGCGCGCTCCGCCGGCGCGAATGCTCGCGGCCATGGTTCGCCGCAACGCTTCGGAGTGGCCGATGCCCGGCGTCCGCGCGGTTTCGGCGAACATTCCCGTCACCAGCTCCACCGCCGCCTCCGAGTTGACGTACCAGTGCGAAGCCAGCAGCGAACGGCTGCCCGCGTAGAGGAACGCCCGCGCGAGCCCCGAAAGCGCCTCGCCGGCCCGGCCGTCACCCGCCGCCGTGTTGCAGGCCGAGAGGATGACGATGTCGGAGTTCAGCTTGAGCTGCGCCGCCTCGGACGCGGTCAGCAGGCCGTCGTCCTCCTCGCTGGGGTGGTCCGGCGGGGTCAGGATCAGCGCCGGTTCGAGGCGGTTTTTCGTCAGCATCTCCGTCTCGCCGCCGATCAGGCCATGGGTGGCGAAATGCACGACGCGGACAGCGCCGAGACGGCCGTCGCGGCTGTGGGCCTTGAGCGCCATCTCGCTGGCCCTGGCGCCGAGGAACACGTCCGCGGCCTCGCCGCCCAGCGCCTCGGCGACGCGGCACATTTCGTCCGCCGTCTCCGGCAGAGGCGGCTGCCGGCGTATCAGCTCCACGTTGCCGAGGCCGCCGCGGTAGTATGTTTGCAGGCCGCCGCGCGGGACGGCTGAGGTGTTACCGGCGAACGCCATCTGCACGGCGGACCGCTCCATCTGCGGCGGTGTCCCCCGGCATTCCGCACGGTCCCAGGCGCGGCGGTCCTTGCCGTTCTCTCCCGTGAGCAGCGGGTTGCCGAAGCCCGTGTAGGGCAGACTCGCCCGCTTCCTGGCAGGCATCCGCAGCACGCGCAGGCTCGCAACCGAGGGGAGCACCGTGACCGGCTGGCGGCTGGCGAGCCATGCGGCCTTCGCGTAGCGCTCATCGCCGGTCAGCGACGGGTCCGGCGCCTCCGTGACCAGCACTTGCAGCGGCAGCGAGGCGAGGATGCCCGGCGGCACGACGAACAGGTGCTTGTCCCGGATCAGGTCTTCGAACGGGGCGAACAGCGCCTTGTACAGTTCGTGGGCGCGGCCGAGGTCGAAGGGCGGCACCGCGCCGGGGCCATTCGCACCGGTGAGCTGGCGGCAGCCCGGCATGGGCGGCTGAGCGGCCTGCGGGCCGGGCGCAGCCGCCGTTTCTGGATCGTACTCCCAGGCCCTGGCGTCAAGACCGCAGCGCAGCGCGGCCACCATTTCCTCTGCTTTCGAGGCGGAGAGCGGCAGCGTCTTCCACTGCACCGCGTCCCTGGTGATTACCCAGGCATAGGCGGCGTCCCTGTCGAAGGCGATCTGATAGAGCGCCTCGCCGGGCCGCAGGTGGGTCTGGGTTTCGGCCAGCGGCAGCGGTTCGGGGTTGGCCAGCGCCGCATAATCGGGGAATGCCTCCTTCAATTCGGCATCGGCCGCCTGTATGGCAGCATCGAGCCGGGTACGGTCGCTCCAGATTTGCTCCCGCCGGGCCTGGCGAACCTCCCATTGCTCGTTATCGTCCTGGCTCGCCAGGCTGGCGCTCAGTGCGCCGTCCGCCGCCTTGAACTGCCCGATGAGGTCTTCCCTCTTGCGCACGAGTTCAGCGAGCCGGCCATCGCCCTTGGAAAACCGGGCGGACGTTTGCGCCAGCGCGGCCGCTGCATACGAATGCCGGGCCCATTGAGCGGTCTGGAAGGCTTCGTCCGCCAGAACCGGCATACGCTCCGGCTCTTGCGCGGCGGCCTGCGCCGTGCTGCGGACCAGCGCGACGAGGGCGGACTGATCGTAGCGCGTTTCGGTCCAGTTCTCGCCGGCGCGCGGCCCCGTCACGCTGGCGCTCCGCTGGCGGATGCTGCGGATGAGAACCGCCGACGCGTCTTTGCGGAGCTGCCACGCCTCGCGCCAGTGGTCGCGCTTTTCTTCCATGCGGGCGAGGAGGAAATGGTTGTATGCCGCGCCCTTGTCCTCGGGGCCGTAGACCTTGCCGGCCGCCTCTCGCAGCCGCTCCGCCAGCGCGCCGGCCTCGTCCAGCCGATTTTGTTCGACGTAAAAGGAGAACAGAACTTCCAGGCTCCCGAGCGTCGAGGGATGGCCGTTGCCGTACACTTTTTCCATGCCCTCCAGTACCCGCTTCTTGAGCGCCTCAGCCTCGGCGGGCCGCTTCTGCGCCGCTTGCAGTCTGGCAAGTTTCGACAGCGTGCCCAGCGCCGTTGGATGGCTGGCGCCATTTATCCGTTCGAAAGTGTTGTGGGCCTGCCGCAGCAACGGCTCTGCCTCGGCATAGCGGCCCTCCAGGAGGTACAGCCAGCCCAGACTGTCGAGATGGCCAGCGATCGACGGATGATCGTCGCCGCCCATGACAGACCGGCTGAGTTCAAGCGACCGCTTCAGCATCGGCCCGGCATCGGCGTAGCGGCCAAGATCAACGTAAAGGCTGCCGAGAAGGTCGAGCTGTGACTGGCTGCCCGGCTGCCCGAACCGCTTCCCGTTGATGTCCGCGGCCTGTTTGTACATTTCCTCGGCTTCGAAATACCGGCCCTGCGCCTCGCGGAGCACGGCAAGACTGGTCAGGCAATCGGCAATGTCCGACTGGGCGTGGAACGACAACGTTGCCCGCTTGTGCACGTTCTTCGCGGCGTTCGCCTTGGCTTCGATGGTCTTCGCGATCTCCAGGGCGCGCAGCTTCAGAGTCTCAGCATCCGTATAGCGGGCCTGGGTTTGATAGAGCCCCGCCAGGGACAGGATTGCGCCGATGGTCTGTGTGCTCTCGGCGCCGTGCACCTGCTCGCTGATGGCAAGCGCCCGTTTCAGATAGGGCTCCGCTTCGGCATATTCGGCCAGACGCTGGTGCGCAGCCCCCAGTGCCGTGAGCGGGGCCAGCAGCGCCTCGGGAGGGCCGCCGGCCTCCTTGAGGGCCAGCCATTGCTTCGCGACGCGTTTGGCTCCGGCATAGCGGAAATGCTCGCTGTAGAAACTCACGGCCTTCTCATGGGTCTCGCTGACGTTCTGGCCGGCCGGCGCCAGCGCCTTGCCTTCGATGACCGGCGTTGCGCGTTCATAGAGCCGGTCCACGTCCGCCGTGCGTCCCGCGCCCTTGTAGAGGCGTTCCAGGCCGTCGAGCGCGGTGGTATATGAGTAGAACCAGCCACTGTCCGGCTTGGCGTTCTTTTCCAGGATGGCGATGATCTGGCCATACGTCCGTTCCGCCTCGTCCAGACGCCCTTGCAGCCGGTAAGAGTTCGCGACCCCTGCGAACGCGCGGAGGGTCTCATTGTTTTCCGGGCCGCCGAGTTTCACCTGAATGCGGTGGGCGCGTTCGAGCAATGCCCCGGCTTCGGCATTGCGGCCCTGCTGGCGGTAATACTCAGCCAGCAGGGTCAGGCTGCTGAGGACAGCGCGATCCTCCGGCCCCAGCGCTTTTTCCAGCGCGGCCAGTTCGTATTTCTGTATGGCCTCGCAGTCGTCGTAGCGCTGTTGATCCCGGTAGAGCAGGAACAGGCTGTGGGGGGCGGAGAGCCTTGTGATCGCGCCCGCAGCCAGCGCTTTTTCTTCCTGCCCCAGGCGCTCCTTGAGAAACGCTTCCCGTTTGCCGTCCAGGCGCCGTGTCTGGTAAAACCTGTCCAGCGCCTCAAGCGCCGCACGGGACCGGAAGTACTCGCGAACATTGTCAGACAGCGCTTTTGTCTCGATCGCAAAAGCGCGTTTCAGCACGTCTTCCGCCGCCGTGACGTCTCCCAGCTTATCGTGCGCGCCGCCGATGTCCACGAGCGGCTGGATGAGTTCCCGGCTATCCGGCCCGCCTTTCTTTTCAACGATGGCGAGCCGCCGTTCGAGCAGCGGCAGCGCATCGGCGTACCGCTCAGTGTCGAGATAGAGCGCCGTCAGCTTCCTAAGCCGTTCCTCGACGCTGCCATTGGTCAAGGCGGTGATTTCATCAGATTGCGGGCGATTCTCGCCGATCGAAAGGGCGTGCTTGAGCAGCGGCTCCGCCTCGGCTTCGCGGCCGTTTTCGGAATAGAACTCTGCCAGGTGGTCCAGGTGAAAAATATTTTTGGGCGCGTCCGGCCCATTGACCTTCTGCGAGATGGCCAGCGTGCGTTTAAAAACGGCTTCGGCGGCGGCCTGGTTCGGCCTCTCGCGGTTCGTGTAAAACAATTGGAGTTTGTAAAGGGGCGGCATGATTTCCACGGCCTCCATGCCATGGACCTTTTCCGCCAGAGCCAGCGCCCGCTTGTACAGCGCCTCGATATCCGAATACCGCTTTTCCTTTTCGTATATCCCTGCCAGCCCTTCGGCGCCGTAGATGAAATTGGCCTTCTTGTTGCCGGCGGCATAAGCTTTTTCGTTGGACGCGAGGTAACGCAGGTAGAGTTTTTCCGCCTCCGGGAAGCGATTCAGCTTGCCGTAAAACTCCGCGAGCATTCTGACATAAATCGTATGGTCTACATCGTCATTTTTATTAACCGAATCGCTAATGGTCAGCAGCTTTTGATAAACAACCTCCAGTTCCGCAAGCCGGTTCTGCGCGCTATACATGCCCTCGAATGCCATCATGTCGGTTGAAAGACTCGATATGCGCGAATCTTTGAGTAGTAACTCCCCGGTTATCTCCATGTAACGTCGAAACAGCGGATCGGCATCGGCATATCTCCGTTGAGAACCATAGAAGCCTGCCATGCGAGCGGTGAGGTATGCCGCCTGCGGAGAATTGAGGCCATGCAACGTCCCGGCCATGCTCAGGGCGCGCTTGTAATAATCCTCCGCCTCCTGTGTTTGTCCGGCGTCGTCAGTAGCATTGGCGAGCCGGATGAGGCGCTCGACGATCTCGTTGTGCTCCGCTCCAAGCACCTGCTCGCGGATCGCCAGCGCCCTCTTTCGCAGCGCAATCGCCTCGGCGGCATGCTGCTTGTTCCCTCCGGCGGCGTGGAATTCCGCCAGCGTGTCGAGAATGTTGACGAGCGCCGGCCCGTCCTTGGCGCCTTGAGCCTGCAAATCCGCCAGCAGCTTCTCGCCGGACGCGATGGCGTCGTTTCCCCGCCCCTGCCTCTGGTAGAGCTTCAGCAGAGCGGTCTGGGCCTCGATCGTTTTGGGATGGGCGGCGCCCAGCGCCTGTTGCAGGATGCTCAGCGCGCGTTTGTGGTACGCTTCGGCCTCGCTGGGGGCATCCGTGTAATGCGCAAGCCTGGATAGGGTCTCCGCGACGCGCCGGTCCTGTGGACCATATGCTTTTTCCCGGATCGTCAGGATGCGGCGGAGGAGTTTTCCGGGCGGGCCGGTATCGAGTGGAGCCCGGTAGACATGGATTGATACCAGCGAGTTGAGGCTCTCAGCCACATCCGGGTGATCCGGCCCCAGCACCCGCTCGCGGATTGCAAGCGTGCTTCGGACCAGCGGTTCCGCTTCATCCGGGCGCTGCCGCAGCATATGAAGTGCGGCGAGCCGGTCAGCGCTGGTCAGCGTCACCGGGTGTTCCGCGCCGAGCGCCTTCTCCCGTATCGCCAGCGCCCGGCGGGCGAGCGGATCGGCGGCCGCATAGGTCTTCCGGCTCACGTTGATCGCGGCGATGCTGTCGAGGCTAACGGCAAGATCGGGATGGTCCGGCGGGAGAACCTTCTCGCGGATCGCCAGGGCGCGCCGGGCCAGCGGTTCGGCTTCAAGGTCACGCTGCTGCCGGAAGCGGAGCGAAAACAGCCGGCTGAGCGACACGGCGGTATCGGCATGTTCCGCCCCCAGCGTCTTCTCGCGGATCGCCAGCGCCCGCGTCAACGGCGCCTCGGCATCGTCATGCCGCAACTGGTGCATATGGAGTACACCAGCGGTGTCGAGGCTCTTCGCGGTATCCGGGTGATCGGGGCCGAGGCTCTTTTCGCGGATCGCCAGCGCGCGGACGGCGAGCGGTTCCGCGTCCGTGAACCGGCCCATGTCGAGATAGAGCACCGCCAGATAATCGAGGCTGCGGGCGGTGTCGTTGTGCTCTGGACCGGCCGTCTTTTCCAGGATGGCGATGGCGCGCTTTTGCAGCGTTTCGGCTGCCGTATAGCGGCCCAGGAGCCGTTCGATTTCCCCCAGACGGGCGAGAACCAGGGCGGTTTCCGGGCGGTCCCTGCCGGCCTTGGCCTCCGCGAGCTTGAGTGCCGCCTGCAACAGCGCTTGCGCCTCGCGGTACCGGCCCTGCTGGCGGTGTGTTTCCGCCTGCGCGGCAAGGGCTTCGGCTTCGCTGGCCCGGCGCGCGGGAACTGGCGGCGGTGCGGCCTGTCCGGGCGGATTAGCGATGCTGAGGGCAGGTGCGGGCGCGGTTTTTTTGAGCTTTTTGGAGTATTGCGATTGCGGCCAGCTTTCCAGGCCCTGCCCCTGCGCCGCCGGCCCGCCCAGCATTGCCGCAACCATAAAAGCCGCCAACTGCCGAGTACGCATGTGGACCCCACGAGTATTTGCACAATCACAAGCCGCCGCTTCGCAAGCGAAAGGCGCGGCGTGTGTATTTTTGAAACGGCAAAATGTATCCGAAATATGTCAGCAGTCGCGGATCTCTGTGGGGCATTCTTTGGGAGGCGTATACTTCGGCGGGTTCTTCAGTAGAAATCCCGTTGATGCAGCGATGCGGATAATCCGTGCCCGCCTGTGGCCATAGAGGGGACGGGCGGCGGCAATTCACTCCGCGGGAACCGGCTCCTTCGCTCCGCCGCCCGCCGTCTGGTAGCGCAGACGGCAGGCTGTGCCGCCCAGGGACGAACGCCCGATTTCCAGTGTACCACCCATCAATCCGGTGCCGTGCCGGGCGATCGCGAGGCCCAGGCCGCTCCCCGAAGCGGTTGTCCTGCCGCGTTCGAACGGCCGCGTCAGGCGCGCGGCATCCGCTTCGGGAATGCCCGGCCCGCTGTGCTCGATGGTCACGGCCGGCCCGGCCCGCAGGTGACGCGGACCGCCGTGCCCGGTGGCGTGTGTTTCAGGGCGTTGCAGATGACGTTCTGCACCGCGCACCGGGCGGCGGCGGCGTAGCCCCTCACTTTCGCGGGGCGGTCCACCACGATGGTAATCTCGTGCCCGCAGCCGGCCGCCGCCTGCGCCCGCGCCACGCACTCGCGCACGATGGCTTCCAGGCACACCGTCTCCGCCGCCGCTTTCCCCGAACGCGCGAACCCCAGGATATCGTCCACCGTGCCGCTCAGCGCCATCACGTCGGCCTCAAGCCTGCGGGCGCGCTTATCGACGATCTGCTCCAGGTCGAGCATCATGGACGCCAGCGGTGTCTTCACCTCATGCGCCACATAGGAGGCCATATGCTCGCGCGAGCGCATCAGTTTGTCCATGCGGGCCATGACCCCGTTCATGCTGGCGGCGAAATCGGCGGCTTCGCGCGGCAGGCCGGACGTCTCGATTGATTTCAGCCCGCCTTCCACGTCGAGGGAGCGCGCCAGCGAGGCGGCGTTGCAGAGCGGTTTGAGCGCCCGGTGCAGCCCCCAGGCGAGGAACAGGCTGGTCAGGAGCAGTGCCGGGATCAGCGGCAGCCATACGTCCTCGGCCAGCTCATGCCGCAGCACCTCGGCGCGCCTCCATTGCGGATCACCCGCCATGGCGATTTCAATGTAGACAGCGCGGCCGGCGGCCTCGCGACCTGGGCCGATCTGAAAGCCAACGCGGCGAGAATCGGCGTGACGCTAACCGATGCCGGCGTCCACGACGCGCCCGCGCTGGGCGTGGATGCGACCGGCAAGCTGATGTTCACGCCCAACCCGGCGGCGGCCTGGACGACGACCTCATGGAAGGCGGCATCGGCGCGGCGGCCGGCGACGGCGACCGGCTGATGGGCGGCGGCGCTCCTGTGTTCGGTGTGGGTGTGCCCGTGGATAGCGATTTCGACATCGCGTCCTACGAGGATGTGAATGTCGCCATCGTCGCGAACCTGCATACCGCCAACCAAAACGGCACCGGCCCGCTGATCGACACTTACGCCGGCATGGACGGCCTGGTGGGCACGCGCCTCAACGACAGCCTGACCGGCGCCGGCATCGACACCATCAGCACCAACGGCTTCAACAATGTGCTGATCGGCGGCGCGGGTGACGACGTTCTGACCGGCCTCAGCGGCGACGACATCATCATCGGCGACAGCGCCTATGTGAGGAATGACCTGAGCGTCGTCTACGATCCGGCGGCCACGGGCTACACGCTGATGGCGAATTGGAAAGCCACCGGCGAGGACCGGCCGGACTTCGGCGTCAATGGCGGCCTCGGCCATATCCTGGGCGACAACGGCGCGGCCAGTGCCAATGACCGGGCGGTGTTCAGCGGCCGGCGCAGCGATTACACGGTGACGGGGCTGACCGCGCTCGCCGCCGCCACCTATCTGGTGGTTGACAATCGCGGCATCGACAGCACCGCCGCCGGCGACATCGTCAAGGACGTGGAGTTCTTCCAGTTCTCCGATCGGACGGTGACAGCGGCCAACCTCATCAACCAGGCACCCGCCGGCGCCGTCACCATCTCCGGCTGGGCCAGCGCGGGGCAGCCGGCGGCATCGCCGTACATCCTCACCGCCGACGCGAGCGCGGTGCAGGACCCGAACGGCATCGAACCGGCCTCGCGGACGTTCCAGTGGCAGACGTCGGCGGACGGCGGCGCCACCTGGACGAACGCCGCCGGAGCGACGGCCGCCACCTTCGCGCCCACGGCGGCAACGCAGGCGGTGGGCATCTATCTGAGCGGCACGAACGGGGCGAATACCCTGAACGGTACAGCCAATCAGGATGTCCTCCTCGGCAACGGCGGCAACGACGTGCTGCGCGGCTTCGGCGGCGATGACCTCGTGGACGGCGGCGTTGGCAACGATACGATCTGGGCCACCATCGGCGACGGCAACGACACCTATACCGGCGGCGCCGGCATAGACACGCTGAACCTGTCGGCCACCACGGCGGACGCCAACGTCAACCTCGGCGCCTCGGCCGTCACCATCAACGGTGTGACCATCGCCGGGCTGACGGCCGCCAGCGCGCAGACCGGCACCGACACGCTGTCCGGTATCGAGAGCGTGGTGGGCAGCAGCGGCGCCAACATCCTCGACGGCGGCGATGGCGCGGACATCCTCAGCGGCGGCGCCGGTGCGGACCGGTTCCTGGGCGGCGCCGGCAACGATACGCTGACGGGCGGCACGGGCAACGACACGTTCGTGTTCTACGTCAGCTTCGGCGACGATACCGTCACGGACTTCCACCACAACGCGGGCGGCGTCTATTCGAACTCCACCCACGACACGCTGGAATTCCACGGCTTCACCGCGCTGGGGATCACGACCTTCAATGAGCTGCTGAGCCATACCACCGTTACCTTCGACGGCAACGGCGTTGCGACATCGACGGTCGCCGTGGGAACGGACCATCTGGTGCTGGAAGGCGTCAACCTGCAACTGCTCAGCGCTCATGCGGGGGATTTCCAGTTCCTGGCATGAGGCCGGGCGCGCCCCGGAGACACACGCATGAGAAAGGCCGGCGCTCGCGCGGCGGCCTCCCTATCTGCCCCCCTTTCCTTGCGGGAGAGGGGAAGAGCGGTGCGGACACCTGTTTGACGGCGAGGTTGGCAGTATGAAGCAGTCGCAAGCCGGTAAGTTCGATCAGGCGGTGCCGGAGGCCGGGCCGCTGGCGGGCGCGCTGGGCCGGAGCAGCAGGGCGTTCATCGCCCTCGCGCTCATAAGCTGCGTCATCAACGTGCTGATGCTGACCGGCTCGGTTTTTATGATCCAGATTTACGACCGCGTGCTGTCCAGCCGCAGTATGCCGACGCTCGCCGCACTGTCGGCCATCGCCCTCACCGCCTATATCTTCCAGGGCGGTCTCGATGCCATCCGCGCCCGCGTCCTGGCGCTCGTGGGCGAACGCATCGACGGCGCCGCCGGGCCGGAGCTTTACAAGGCCGTCGCCGCGCTGCCGCTCATCGACCCCAAAAACGGCCAGGAAACGTTGCAGCCCTTCCGCGACCTGGAAGCCATTCGCGGCTTCATGTCGGGCGCCGGCCCCATAGCGCTCCTCGATATGCCCTGGCTGCCGGTCTATATCATCCTGTGTTACCTGCTGCATCCGCTGCTCGGCTACACCGCCCTCCTCGCCGCGTGCCTGCTCGTCATCATCACGCTGCTGGCGGAACTGCGCGGACGGGGGCCGATGCGGGCCGCGCTCGCGGCGCAGTCCGAACGCAACATGCTTGCCGACAATACCCAACGGGGGGCAGAGGCGGCGCGCGCCATGGGCATGGTCCCGGCGCTCGCCGCCCGCTGGAACGACGCGCATATCCGCCATCTCGACGCCCAGCGCCGGGCAAATTTCGCCACCGGCGGGCTGTCGGCGTTCGCGAAGATGACGCGCCTCATCGTGCAGTCGCTGATGCTGGGCTTAGGTGCTTATCTGGCGATCAAAGGCGAGATTTCCGCCGGAACGATCGTCGCCAGTTCGATCCTCGCGGCGCGCGCCCTCGCGCCGGTGGATCAGGCCATCGCCAACTGGAGAGGCTTCATCGCCGCCCGTCAGGGATACGCGCGGCTCAAGAAGCTGCTTGGAAGCGTGCCGAGGATCAGGCCCGGCATGAAGCTTCCGGCGCCGGAAAAGAGCCTCGCCGCGGAGGCCCTGTTTGCCGCGCCGCCGGGTGTGAGGGCGACCGTCATCCGCAATATCAACCTGAAACTCACGGCGGGCGAAACGCTCGGCATCATCGGCCCGTCCGCAAGCGGCAAGTCCACGCTCGCCCGCACGCTGACCGGCGTCTGGCTGCCGCTCGCGGGCAAGGTCACGCTCGACGGCGCCAATATCCACCACTGGGACGCTGGCGATCTCGGGCCGCATGTCGGTTATCTGCCGCAGGACGTGCAGCTTTTCGATGGAACGATTGCGGAAAACATCGCGCGGTTCCAGACGCCGCTCGACTCCGCCGCCGTGCTGAAGGCGGCTGCGGACGCGGGTTTCCGCGAGCATATCTTCGCGCTTCCCGGCGGCTTCGAAACGCCCCTTGGCCGCGGCGGCTTCGAGCTTTCCGCCGGACAGCGGCAGCGCCTCGGCCTTGCCCGCGCGCTATACGGCGATCCGTTCCTCGTGGTGCTCGACGAGCCGAATTCCAATCTCGACGCCGAGGGCGAAGCCGCGCTCACGTCAGCCATCGCAGGCATCGGCGAAAGGGGCGGCATCGGCATCATCATCGCCCACCGGCCCAGCGCGATTGCCGCCGTGAGCGTCCTCGCGGTGATGCGGGACGGCGAGATCGCGGCTCTCGGCCCGCGCGACGAAATTCTGTCGAAGACGGTTCAAAATGCCGCCGATATCGCCAGACGCGCCGCTGCGGGACCAATCACCCTGGTCATCGCCGATGGAGCCGGATGGCATGGCTCGCCGGAGCTGGCCGTTCCAGAGAATATCGTTCTGCTGAAGCTGCCCTCTTATGGGCCAGAGCTGAATCCGGCCGAAAACATCTGGGAATACCTTCGGGGCAATACCCTGAGCCATCAAGTCCGGGAAACTTACGAAGCTATCGTCGAAGCGTGCCGTAATGCGTGCAACGGCTTGATGCGAACGCCGGAGATCATCCGCTCAATCGCAACCTGGGCGTGGGCGCAGGGCAGAACTTAGAGCCGTTGATACTACACCAATGTCAGCAATTTATCGATCATAGCGGGGACCAGCATCGTCGCCGGACCGTGCAACGCCTGGTGAAACTGCGAAGCGCCCGCCGACGGCTCCAGGTTCAGCTCGATGGTTTGCGCGCCGGCCTCCCGCGCCATCATGACGAAATTCGCCGCCGGGTAGACCGTGCCGCTGGTGCCTATGGATACGAACAGGCCGCAGCGTTGTAGCGCCTCGCCGATGCTCTCCATTTCATAAGGCATCTCGCCGAACCAGACCACATCGGGACGCAGCACGCCAGTGCGCGAGCAGGCGGGGCAGACACTCTCCAGCGTGAGGTCTTCGCTGCCCCACACGTGCCGCATACCGCAGGCGCTGCACAGGCTTTTCTCGATTTCGCCGTGCATGTGGATGATCTTGCGGCTGCCGGCGCGTTCCTGCAATGGGTCGATGTTCTGCGTCACGATCAGCACCTCGCCCGGATAGTCCCGCTCCAGCTTCGCCAGCGCGTGATGCGCGGCATTCGGCTGGACATTGGCGTTGTGGCGGCGGCGCTGGTTGTAGAAATCCAGCACCAGCGCCGGGTTGCGCTTGTAACCCTCCGGCGTGGCGACATCGCGATAATCGACCTTCGCCCAGATGCCGTCCTTGTCGCGGAACGTCGAGATGCCCGATTCCGCCGAAAGCCCGGCGCCGGTCAGGATTACGATACGCTTGTATTCGGTCATGACAGCGCGCGGACCTCGCGTCTCGGGATTGCGGAGCTGGGTCACTTATACGGGAAACACGCCTCCATGGCCAATATGCCGGAAGTGCGCATACCGGTACGCAATCACCGCATGCGCCGGGCGTCACGGGATTTTGCCGCCTGGAGCGATGCCGCTGGCGGCTCTCGCACCAAAGTAAAAGCTCGATATGGACGTCACGAGGGTGCCCAGCATGATAAGAATCTGTTTGAGAAAATCCTCGCTGGCCCCATTCCTGACTTCGCCATACACGACCTGCTTTTTGGCCGGTGCCCCGCCGGACGGAAGGACGGAACTCCAATAGCGGTCCTTGGGCAATTGCGCGGCGAACTCCTGCGCCTGCTGTTCATCGAGGCCATCGACGATTTTCGCGTGCGTCGAGCTGGCGTTGAAGAGGAAAACCACCAGAATCGCGAAGATGATGATCAACATGAGCGCGATCACCGCCCGGATCGACCCCTCCGGCAAGGCCAGCGCCTGTCTTCGATCGTCAAGGCCGAAATGTTTAAAAGATATGGAGACGATCGTCAGCGCGGTCAGGAGTATAATGACGCCGCCGATCGCCAGCGTTGGCAGGGATATTTCGGCGATATGGCTGGCTCTGATCACGAGCATCATTGTTACGGCGGACAATCCGGCCAGTATCGCTACAAGCCAGATTTCTCCATATATCGCATACTTTGTTTTTTCGGACATGGCACGCATTCCCTATGACAGAGAATATCTACCACCACAAATTGCAACGCTTGTCAAAATCATATTGGATTAATATCCCAGTATTTTTCAGGGAGATGACAGCATTTTTTGATAAGTTCCTTTAATTCATGTGGTGTAATCAAGCATGCATTATGCATCAGCTTGTCTTTAGCTTGGTTGCTCCCCCTTCAAATCAACAGGCCCGCCGCGCGCACATCCTCCAGCAAACGCGCCTTGGCCGCCGCCAGCCGCCCGGCATCCACCGCCCGCAGCACCAGACTCGTGCCGAACCGCCCTTCCTCCGTGTAATAAGGATAGCTCCCCATCTTGACGTCTGGAAATGCGGCCTGGGCGGCGCGCAGCAGTTCGGCGGCCTTGCTCTCCGGCTCGCGCAGCTCAATGGTCTCCGACAATATCGTCCGGCCCGTGCGCAATCCCGGCGTCACAGCATCCAGCATGGCCCGCATGATATTCGGAACCCCCGCCATCACGATCACATTGCCAACAATAAAGCCCGGAGCCTTGGAAATCGGATTGTCGATCAGCCCCGCGCCCTCGGGAATCCGCGCCATGCGCATACGAACCGGCGTCAATCCCTCCTCGCCGTACCGCTCCCGCAGCATGGCGACGGCGCGCTCGTCAACCGGCAGCGCCACGCCGAACGCCTTGGCAATGGCATCGGCGGTGATGTCGTCGTGCGTCGGCCCGATGCCGCCGGTGGTGAAGACGTAATCGTGCCGCCCGCGCAGCGCGTTGACCGCCTCCACAATCGCCTCCTCGCCGTCGCCGATTACGCGCACCTCCATGAGACGTATACCGATGGCGGTCAAATGATCGGCGATGGTGCCAATGTGCGTATCCTTCGTCCGGCCGGACAGCACCTCGTCACCGATGACGATAAGGGCGGCCGTGACAACGGCGTTTGATCCTTCCATCTGCATGTTTGCTCCTGTAAAACCCGGCGTCATGATCCAATTTCCTTCCAAGCTTATACAGGGCCGGTTGATAAAGCGGTACAAACGCTTTCTCGCGGATGTCGAATTGGAAGGCGGCGAGATTGTCACCGCACATTGTCCCAATTCCGGCACCATGCTGGGACTTTCGGAGCCGGGCGCCACGGTCTGGCTGTCGCGCTCCCCCAATGTTGCGCGAAAGCTTGCCTACACGTTTGAATTGATCGAAACTGGCGGCATCCTGGCGGGCGTCAATACGATGCATCCGAACAAGCTCATCGCCCAGGCCATCGCGAGCGGATTGATCCCGGAGCTGGCCGGTTATGAAACCTCGCGGCGTGAGGTGGTATACGGCGAGGCGAGCCGCATCGACATTCTGCTGGAAAACGCCGGCGGCGCGCGCTGTTATGTGGAAGTGAAGAACGTGCATCTATCGCGCCAGCCTGGACTTGCCGAATTCCCCGACTGCGTGACGGCGAGAGGGGCGAAACATTTGCGCGAACTGAGCCAGATGGTGGCGCAGGGGCACCGGGCGGCGATGGTGTTCTGCGTGCAGCGCGGCGACGCGGAGCGTTTTGATCTGGCCGCCGACATTGACCCGGTATATGCGCACACGTTTGACAAAGCTGTATCCTCAGGTGTCGAAGCCTTATGCTATACCTGCGAGGTGACGCTGGATGGACTTGAAGTTTCACACAAGCTTCCCATCATTCGCGCCTCTCACAACAAAGAAAAACTGAAATCAAAGATTGTATTTCAGGAAAAATTAGTTTAAATAACCACCCGCAAACCTCGGAATAGAAACATGATGGTTCTGGACACTGGCCCGAAGCGCACCTCCGATAACAAGATCAAAATCTACGGCCGCGAGGCTTACGAGGGCATGCGCCGCGCCGGTCAACTGGCTGCGGCCGCGCTGGATATGATAACGGAATATGTGCAGCCCGGCGTCACCACCGAACGGCTGGACGATCTGTGCCTGTCTTTCACCCTCGATCATGGCGCGATCCCGGCCCCGCTCAATTATCGCGGCTACACCAAATCCATCTGCACTTCGCTCAATCATGTGGTTTGCCACGGCATTCCCAGCCAGCGCATGCTGCGCGAGGGCGACATTATTAATATCGACGTGACGCTCATTCTCGACGGCTGGCACGGCGACACCAGCCGCATGTATCCGGTCGGCAAGATCGCGCGCCGGGCGGAACGGCTGGTCGAGGTCACTTATGAAGCCATGATGCGCGGCATCAACGCCATCCGTCCGGGCGCCACGACCGGCGACATCGGCGCGGCCATCCAGGTTTACGCCGAGGCCGAGCGGTGCACTGTGGTGCGCGATTTCTGCGGCCATGGGCTGGGGCTGGTCTTCCACGACAAACCCAACATCCTGCATTACGGCGAGCCGGGTGAAGGCGTGCGGCTGGCGCCGGGCATGATTTTCACGGTCGAGCCGATGATTAATCTCGGCAAGCCGCACGTGAAGCTGCTGTCGGACGGCTGGACGGCGGTCACGCGCGACAAATCGCTGTCGGCGCAGTTCGAGCACAGCATCGGCGTCACCGCCGAGGGCTGCGAGATTTTCACACTTTCACCCAAGGGGCTGCACCAGCCGCCTTACAACATTACGGGATGACACCATGGCCGGGGGGCGCGGATCGCAAATCGTTCTGACGGATGCCGAGCGCCAGGAATTGCAGCGGCGCGCGCTGGCGGAGGGGCTGCCGCGTGGCGATGCGCTCCAGGCGGATATCGTGCTCAAGGCGGCGGCGGGCTTCAAGGACACCGAGATCGCCAAGGAATTCGCCGTCAAGGTGCGCACCGTGAGCGAAACGCGCAACCGCTTCGAGGAAAGGCGCCTCGACGGTTTGACGGACGATACACGTATTAAGGTTGCGCGCGAAATCAGGGTGAAGCGGACGGCGGACAAGCTGGAGCAGCCGGCCCGGCCCAAGCGCGAAACGCCGGCGAAGGCCGCGAAAAACGGCTTCTGCGAGGCTCCCTTGCCGCATTATTTCGGCCATCGCGAGCGGCTGCGCGACCGCTTCCGCGACGGCGGCTCCGACGCCCTGCCGGACTATGAGCTGATGGAACTGCTGCTGTTCCGGGCCATTCCGCGCCGGGATACAAAACCGCTGGCCAAGGATATTCTCAAGAAATTCGGCTCATTCGCCGAAGCCGTCAGCGCCCCCTGGGAGCGGCTGGCGGAAGTGCAGGGTTTAGGCCCGGCGGCGATCTTCGAAATCAAGCTGGTGCAGGCGGCGGCTCTGCGCCTGACGCAGGGCAACATCATGAAGCGGCCAGTGATCGGCGCCTGGTCGCAGGTGATCGCACACTGCAAGGCCGCCATGGCCTGCGAAACGCGCGAGCAATTCCGCATCCTGTTCCTCGACAACCGCAACCGCCTCATTGCCGACGAGGTGCAGCAGCGCGGCACGGTGAACCATGCGCCGGTTTATGTGCGCGAAGTCGTCAAGCGCTCACTGGAGCTTTCGGCGATCGGCATCGTTCTGGTGCACAACCACCCGTCGGGCGATCCCATGCCGTCGCGGGCGGATATCGACATGACCAAGGAAATCGAAAAGGCCCTGAAGCCTGTGGGCGTCATGGTCCACGATCATTTCATCATCGGCAGGGACGGTCACGCCAGCCTGAAGGCACAGGGCTATATCTGATTTCAATGCCCCATCAGGCTGACAACGAAACGCGTGCCCAGCGCCAATAGCAGTAAGGCGAACCCCACCTCCAGCTTGCGGCGCGAGATGCCATGGGCGATGCGCACGCCGAGCGGCGCGGCGAGGACGCTGACCGGCACGACGATGGCCGCGCCCAGCAGGCTCACGTAACCCGCACTGCCCGCCGGCAGGTCCGGCACATTCCACCCGGCCCATGCATACCCGATCACGGCGGGAATGGCGATGATCGGCCCGAAAGCGGAGGAAGTCGCCACGGCCTGATGGATCGGGCGGCTGTACAGCGTCATGTAGGTGCTGACGTATACGCCGCCGCCGATGCCGATGAGCGTCGAAATCAGGCCGATGACCATGCCAACGGCGGCGTTGATGGGATTGCCCGGCAGTTCATCGCCGAGGTGCCAGCGGTCGCCGCCGGCCAGCATCTTGGCCGCCATCACCCCGCAGGAACAGGCAAAAACGGCTTTCATAACCGAACCGCTGGTGAATCCCGCGATAACGATCCCCGCCACCACGCCAGCCGCCACCGCCGGCCCAGCTTGCGCACCACATCCATATCCACCGCGCCGCGTTTGCGATGCGACCTGAACGAGCGGAACGCCGTGGGGATGATGATGGCCAGCGATGTGCCGACTGCGAGTTGCATACAGGCGGCTTCCCGCACACCAGCGAGGCGGAACAGTTCATACAGGAACGGCACCAGTATACCGCCGCCGCCGATGCCGAACAGCCCGGCCAGCAAGCCAGCGCCAAACCCGCTCGCCAGCAGGGCCGCCACGAGCCACATGATTTCCGCGTTCGATGTCATGATGATCTTGGTATGGGTTGCACATGCCCGGCGGATGAGGCGGTGAGCATCACGCGACGGAACGTCCCCACTGCTTGGCGGAAATACCGCGCGCTGACAATAGCTTCGCGGCGCAGGTGCGCGCACTTAATGTTGAACGGCGCCTATTGGGGCATTAACGCCGCACTCAGCCGGGCGGACGGAACCAGCGCGATGGCCTGCCGCATGACCTCCACGCCGGCGCCGCCTGAGATCAGCGAAAAAATCCCAAGCTGTTTCCTGTCCATTGCCTTACTTGCGTGCGTAAGCACGGCAACCCGCGCGATCTTTGTCAATCGCGCAAGGCAACCATTAAGTGACACTGACTTTACCTGTAACCTGAATTGTTTCGCTGCTGGTGCCACTGATTTTGGTAGGGTTGTGGCTGTCTGTAAGGGTTCACGGTTCCCGGCTGCCCAGTATACGGGTTCACATTGCCCTGCGTGCTCCAATTATTGTACCGGTTGGCGTCCGGTGATGTCTGGTGATGCGGTTGGACGTAAGTGCCATTCTGACGATAATAACCATTAACATAAGTCTCCGCGCTCACAGATGCGGCCGTACCGAATAATACCACGATTGCGATGCCTATTACTTTACAATTTGTCATCAAAAACCTCTCCACATTTATTTATATTTTCAGCCATTAATAACACAAAGAAACGCTTTGTCAAATAACGGTGAGAGTAAACTTCACTGCCCTGCTCATAAAGTGCTAGTCTTCTCTGTTCGTATGCGACTAGGTGTAGAATGCATGCTGCCAACAGACAAAGCCACAGTTCTCAACCGATGCTACAGTGCTTCGCCGCACATGACCGCGCGGAGGGAACCAGCGCGATGGCCTGCCGCATGACCTCCACGCCGGCGCCGGGTTTGACGCTTTCCACGGTCAGATGACGGCGGAAGGCGCGGGCGCCGGGGACGCTCTGGTACAGCCCCAGCATATGGCGGGTGATGAACGACAGCTTCTCGCCCCGCGCCACCTGCCGCGCCGCATACTCCGTCATAGCCTCGAAAACCGCCGCCAGACCGGGCGCGCCGGTTTCGCCATAAAGCCGGGCATCCACATCGGCGAGCATGGCCGGGTTCTGATACGCGGCGCGCCCCAGCATGACGCCGTCCACGAATTCCAGGTGCCGCGCCGCCTCATCCAGCGACTTGATGCCGCCGTTGATGACCACCGTCAGCTCCGGCCGCGCCGCCTTCAGCCGGTAGACGCGCCCGTAATCGAGGGGCGGCACGTCGCGGTTTTCCCTCGGCGACAGCCCTTGCAGCCACGCCTTGCGCGCATGCACGACGAAGGTCCGGCAGCCCGGCCGCGCTCACCGCCTCGACGAAACGGTTGAAGTCCGCCTCGCTGTCCTGATCGTCGATGCCGATGCGGCATTTGACCGTCACGGGCACGGAGACGGCGGCCTGCATGGCGGACACGCACTCGGCCACCACCTGCGGCTCGGCCATCAGGCAGGCACCGAAGCGGCCTTCCTGCACACGATCCGACGGGCAGCCGATGTTCAGGTTGATCTCGTCGTATCCATAATCGGCGGCGATGCGCGCGGCCCTGGCGAGTTGCGCCAGGATCGCTGCCGCCCAGTTGCAGCGCCAGCGGCCGCTCGAACGGGTCGAACCCCAGCAGCTTCTCCTTGTCGCCGAACAGAGATCGCCGCCGCCGTCACCATCTCCGTATAGAGCAGCGCGCGGGCGCTCAGCAGCCGGTGGAAGAAGCGGCAATGCCGATCCGTCCACTCCATCATGGGGGCGACACAGAACCTGTGCGGTTGAAATTGCGGCATGTGGCGATCAGGTCTCAATCACGGACACGTATTGTTACACGGCCAGGCAATCCCCGTCCGAGGATCGCCTGACCGCCGCAATAGAGCCGTGACCGCCTGAAAGGTCAATCCAGGATATAACGCACGCTGTCCGCGCCATACTTGTGCCGGCGCCGCACACGATAGGTGCCGCGCGGAATACGGATGGAACCGTGCTTCTCGTGACGCCACTCCGCGTCGCCGTCACCGATATGCACGTGGCCAAGAAACAGGTCCGCCGCATCGAGGGACACACCCTCATCCCGGAAGAAAACCACATCAGGACCGATAAGGGCGTGGCGATGGCCGGCCGCTCCGCCGTCCATCAGAACCACCACGCCGTCACTGCCGGGAGGCACGCGCTTCCCGTGTGGCGGCGCTTCGCGCATTTCAACTAACAAAACGTCCCCTTGGCTGTACATGGCGAGCATGGCAAGGCACCGTATTGCTTGAGTTTCATCCAAGCTTATTGAACACGAATTTCTTGGCGAACAAAAGGCAAATCGTAGTTGCAAATAACTATGCTGCCGGAGGGGTTTTGCATGCAGTTGGAATGTCTGCCGTGGACCAGACAGTTCTGATGGGCATCGCAGTTAATGCATGCAGTATATTGCATGCACATCCGGCGCCAGGATCACGGGAAAAGGTCCACTGAAGGCTTTAAAATGTGCCCACGGGATGTTACGAGGTATCTGTGCGGCAGCAGCGGGCCAGACGCCGCCCAGGAATAATATTGCCTTGTAAATCAAGAATTTTTATTGCGCGGGCAGGTGCCGGCCCCTCCTGTCTAACGCATCGGCCTAAGCGGAGGGCCATCGGATGGCTGACATCAAGGAACAGGCGGCACTCAGTTCCATCTTCGCCAGCGTGGGGCTGGCCGCGGGCAAATTCGTGGCCGCCTTCATGACCGGCAGCCTCGGCCTGCTGTCCGACGCCCTGCACGCGCTGCTGGATGTCGGCGCGACCATCATGACCTATTTCGCCGTGCGCATCAGCGGCAAGCCGGCCGACGACAAGCACCATTACGGCCACGGCAAGATCGAGGCCGTCGCCGCGCTGATCGAGACCGGGCTGCTGTTCGTCGTCGCGGTTTATGTCGGCATCGAGGCCATCGGACGGCTGCGCCCGGGGACGACCGAGCTTGAACCGTCGCTGGTCGCCTATGCCGTGCTCGTCGTCTCCATCGTCGTCGATATCGTGCGTTCGCGCAGCCTGCTGCGCATCGCCAAGGAAACCAAGCAGCGAGGCGCTGGCCGCCGACGCGCTGCATTTCGGGTCCGATCTCGTCAGTTCGGCGCTCGTGCTGGTGGGCCTGATCGCCGCGCAGTACGGCTATCCCGCAGGGCGACGCCGTGGCGGCCATCGGCGTGGCGGTGTTCATCGGCATCGCGGGCTACCGGCTCGGCAAGCGCACCATCGACACGCTGATGGACGCCGTCCCCGAGGGTCTAGCCGACAAAATCCGCGGCATTGCCGACGATGTGCGCGGCGTTGTGTGCTGTCAATTCCGTGCGGGTGCGGCCGAGCCGGCGACGTCGATTTTCGCCGACATCGAGATCGGCGTGGCGCGCACTCTGCCGCTCGAACGCGTGACTTCCATCAAGGCTGCCGTCAGACGGCCGTGGCGGCGAAGGAGCCCGGCGCCACGGGTCACGGTTATCACCACGCCGCGCGCCCTCGACGACGAAACCGTGCTGGAGCGCGTGCTGCATGTGGCCGCCGTGATGCGCCATCCCGTCCACCACGTCACCGTGCAGCATATCGGCGAGCGGCTGTCGGTCAGCCTCGATCTGGAGGTGGATGGGCAGATGCCGCTCGGGCGCGCACACGTCATCGCCATCGGAACTGGAGCAGGCCATCGTTGAGGAACTCGGCCCCGACATCGAGGTGGAGACGCATCTGGAGCCGCTGCTGAGTGCAGGGCATCGCCGGCCACGATGTGGACGCCGCCGAGACCGCTAGGATCAAGGACGCGCTGACGCTCCGGGCTAGCGAAAACGGCGTGGTGGTGGATGTGCACAATGTCCGGGCGCGCCAGACCGGCGACGGGCTGGTGGTGAACTACCACTGCTGCGTCGATCCCGAGCTGACCGTCGCCGAGATGCATACGCATGTGGATGCCATTGAGCGGGCGGTGCGCCAGGACATTCCGCGTATCATCCGCGTGGTAGGGCATACGGAACCGGCCATGCCCTACCCGCGTAGTACTTGATCTGCGCGGCGCTACTTTTTCAAATAGTTGCGGTGCAGCGATTTGCCGTCTTTGCCCTTGGACTCGATGTACACCGCCTTATCCGCGTCGCGCACATCCTGCTGAGAAACGCCGGCATCTTCCTGCTGCGCCTTGCCCTTCTCGGCGTCGGCCAGAAACTCCGCGACGGCGGTCACGGGCGGCGCTTCGGCGGCGGCTCCATCAGCCTTGCCGCCGATGGCTTCGGTGACGCTCGCCTCCAGCAGCTTGCCCCACATCTTGCGGAACAGCCCGTTGGACGGATAAATGTCGGCGCTGTTGATCTGGCCGTTGATGGCGAAGGCATAGCCGGTGATGTCGTCGCCGGCCTCGCCCTTGCCGCGCAGCGCATTGAGATAGCCCTCGCGCGCCTCCTTAAGCTTATCGTTTTCCAGCGACAGTTGCAGGCTGCTGGCCAATTCCGCCGCCGCGACAGGCGCCTTGACGCTGCCGGACAGCTTCTGCTGCGTCTTGGCGACCTCTTTCCAAACCTCCTGCTGGCGGCTGCTGGTATCATCACGCCGGCCGCCGTCCTTGGTGGGGATTGCGCTCGCCTGTGTCTCGGGAGCCGGCTGCGCTTTTGGCGCCTTCAGGGCCAGCTTGGCCTCGCGTGAGGGCAGCGCGTTCTTGGAGCCGGAGAACTTATCCCGCGCCTCGGCGCCGCGCTGCCTCCAGCGGCCGCTCTCGACGCAGAACGAGGCGATGGGCACCTGCCCGGATTTCGCCGGTAGCACGAAACTCACCTGGATCACGCGGTCCTGCTGCCCGCCTTTCACGATATCCCCGGACTGGATGAACACCTCCTCGCTGCCGGTGTTCTCGATTTTGATCTGATTGACACTGCCGGTTTCGATCACCTGCACGGTGCCCTTGTCCATGGCCTCCTGCAACGTCAGCGGCACCGGGCCGGGCGCGCTGGGGCCGTGGATGAAGTAGACGGCCAGGTTCTCGTGGACGATGGGGCCGCTGATACGCGGCGGCTCGGTTTGAGCGGCGGCGTCTCGTGGCAGGAGCGGGGAGAATGCGATGAGGGACGCCGCGAGACAGGCGAGAGACAATGCACGCATGACAACCTCTTATTGTTATTTAGGTTTGCATGCAGATGCTATCCGGCGTTTGCGGCGCGGCTGGGCCGGCGGCGTGGCGCGACAAAGGCTATGGGAGGACGGCTGCGTGTCCGGGTTAGGCGCGCTTCAGAGCGGCGGACGGCGCGCGGTGTACACCGTGGCGGGTGTCGCGCACGAACGAGACGAAGCCTTCCGCCCAACGGCAGCGCGATGTGCCGCGCAGGCGGGCGAACCCGGCGACGGTGTTGCCAGTCGATGCCATCCCGGCGGCTGCCTCAGGAAATGCCGGCCGCACGGAGGGCCTGCAAGGCGGAGCGCTGCGGCGGCGGCACAACTGCGCCCAGCCGCGTCTGGCGCACAAACGAGACAAAGCTCTCCGCCCAGCGGCAGCGTGAGGTGTCGCGCAGGTGGGCGAAGCCGGCCACGGTATTGCCGGTGACGATGCCATCGCGGCGGCCGTCGATGCCCGCGCCGCGCCGGACGTTGAAGGCGTAGGCGGCGGACGGCTCGACGTTCAGCAACCGCGCATAGTGGAACTCGTGGGCGCGGATGGGCGGCAAACCGGCCGGCAGCCATGGCGCGCAGCCGCTGGCTTCCAGCTCCACCAGGCCGCGCCCCTGCGGACGGTCCGTCATGACGGCATCGCCGGGGATCACGCCGGCCATCTCGTGCCGCACGCCCCGCCATTCGATGGACCGGCTGAGATACATCAGCCCGCCACATTCGGCATAGATGGGCATGCCGGCCCCGGCGGCCTCGCGGATTTCGCGGCGGAGACTGGCGTTGCCTGCGAGCGCTGCGGCGTGGGTTTCGGGGAAGCCGCCGCCGATGAACAGGCCATCGGCCTCGGGCAGATGCGGGGCGCTCAGAGGGCTGAAGAACTCCAGCCGCGCGCCGGCACGCTCCAACGCCTCCAGGTCGTCGGCGTAATAGAAGCAGAAGGCGGCGTCACGCGCGACGGCGATGGTCACTTCGCTGCCGGCCTGCTCCGGTCGCGGCGGCGGCACGGCGGCCGGCGATAGCGGCGGCGCGCTGGCGCCAATGGCGAGAATGCGATCGAGATCGACACCCGCCGCCACAGCGTCGCGAATATGTGCGATGCGGCTGTCCGCCGCCCCGGCCTCGCCCGGCGTAATCAGGCCGAGATGCCGCTCCGTGAGCGTCAGCGAGGCGTCGCGGCCGATGGCGCCGAGCACGGGCAGATCGCAATAACGCTCGATAGCTTGCCGCAGCTTCGACTCCTGGCGCGGCCCGGCGACGCGGTTGAGAATGACGCCGGCGATGCGCACGTCCCGGTCGAAGTCGCGATAGCCGAGCAGCAGCGGCGCGATGCCGCGCGTGATGCCCGTCGCGTCGATCACCAGCACCACGGGCGCATCCAGCAGCTTGGCCACGGCGGCATTGGAGTCGCTGCCCTCCACGTCCATGCCGTCGTGCAGGCCCTTGTTGCCCTCGATCAGCCCGAAGCGGCCGGCCGCGCGCGCGGCGACGGTGGCGACGATCTCGCTGTGTTCCTGGGTGTTGAAGTCGAGGTTGTAGCAGGCGTGCCCGCTGGCCGCCGCGAGCCAGAGCGGGTCGATATAATCCGGCCCCTTTTTGAACGGCTGCACCGCCACGCCGCGCTGTGTCAGCGCCGCCGTCAGGCCGACGGAGACGAGCGTCTTGCCGGAGGATTTATGCGCGGCGGAGATGAAAATCCTGGGCATGGGTACACACTATCTTCCCCTCTCCCCTCGCGGGAGAGGGTGGCGCGAAGCGCCGGGTGAGGGGGAGCGGCAAACACCGTCCCTGAATTATGAGCCCCCTCACCCCGGCCCTCTCCCGCGAGGGGAGAGGGAGAAGAAGTGAGGAAATCTAAGCCGCCGCCAGCAACTGGCTCCGGTCCCGCGCGCTCCACATGACGCCGGCCATCGTCTGCGCCTCGGCCATCGTGCCGGCCTTGCCCATGGTCCGCAGCGCGATGGCGATGGTGCCTATCACAGCGGCCTCGCCATATTCGTCCGCCTGCTCGCCGCGCCAGACTGCCACGAGCCGCGCCGGGTCCATATCCTCCTGCGCTTCCTGCACAGGCTCCGGCAGCAGCGGCGCCCAACGCTCCACCAGCTTTTCGCCGTTCGCAATGCTCCAAACCTCGCACGGCTTATTCGGCCGCCGCTCCACCTCGCCGCCCTCGCCGCGGAACACCGCCAGCCGCGCGTCGCCCAGCAGCAGCCCGGCGTCCAGATGGATCGCCATGTAACCGGGGTGGAAAATGCCTTGCAGCGTGGCGGGCGCGCCCATCGGGTTGATCTGCCGCGCCAGCGTGTGCGCCACGGAGCGCAGGCCGAGGATGGCCTTCAGGCCGAACAGCGCATGCAGACGCGGGCTGAATGTCTCCAGCGGCGCGTAGGCGAAATTGCGGGCCTTCAGATGTTCGGCCGCTTCCGTGAGGCTGCCGGCCAGCGGCACGCCCAGGCGTCCCAGCACTTCGCGCGTGTATACCCGCCCCGGCGTGTGCCCTTCCGTGCCGTGCATGAACACGCGCACACCGCTGCGCGCCATGCATAGCGCCGCCAGCAGATACCACAACTGTTGCCGCTTCTTGCCGGCATAGGACGGCCAGTCCACATCCGCCGCGCCCGCAGGCGCCGCCAGACGCGCCCGCACCGCCCGCGTGAAGCCCGCGATCTCCGCCCCAACTTCCTCCTTCACGCGCAGCAGCATCATGAACGCGCCGAGCTGCTCCGGCAGCACCTTGCCGTCGAGGATGAAGCCGAACGCCTCTTCCGCCTCCTCGATGGTCAGCGCGCGGGTCAGCGTCTTGCCGCGCCCGAGGATGTTGATAAATCTGGCGAATGGATGCGGTTCGGTCACGCGTATGTCCTCATGCTGGCTTGTTCACCGGCAGGATGCGCAGCAGCTTAAGGCCGGCCATCGTGATCGCCAGCGCCAGAGCCATGCCCCCCAGGCCGAGGCCGATTTCCGGCCAGCTCGGACTATAAGCAGCAACCGCGCCGTCATGGAAGGCGCTCGTCACCTCCATCCCAGGGAAAAGCGTCAGCGGATACGCCTGCGCGCCGATGACGATGACGTAAACCTGCGCCACGCCGCCGAGGATCACCAGGATGGACGCCATCACGATGCACGGCCGCCCGGTATTCGGCCTGAACGCCAGCGCCAGCGGGATCAGCCCGCCGAGCACCACCTGCACGCCCCAGAACAGCAGCGGATAAACGCCGCCGTCCCACAGCAGGAACTTCTCCACGCCGAAACGCCCGGCGGCGTAAGCGTTGGTCAAATGCTGGATGGCGGTGAAGTACAGCGTGGCGGCGACGAACATGCCGAGCAGCCGCCCCATGCGCGGGATCATCTCGTCGTCCACCGGACGCGCTGCCAGCCGCACGAGGTTGTACACGGCCATGCCGTAAGCCAGCGACATGGCGATGAACAGCGGCGCCATCACCGCGGAGTTGTATGCAGCGCGCGCGAACAGCCAGCCGAAGATGGAGCCCGTGCCGGTGGTCAGCGTCAGACGCCAGACGAACGCCAGCATGCCCACCTTGCGTGTGTGCTCCTCCCACGCCCGCGTCATCTGCACGATGAGATACGCGCCCACAATCACCAGGAAGCCGGTATACAGAAAGATGTTCCAGGCGAAGATCGACTTGAAGTTATAGTGCGTCATGGCAACATCGAGCCGGTCCGCCCGGCCCAGATCGAGCACCAGCACAGCCAGCCCGCCCATCAGCATGGCAATCGCCAGCAGGCCGGACAGCCGCGACTCCGGCTTCAGCGGCTTGCTGTTGAACACGCTCGCCAGCGAGGCGACGTTCAGCGCGCCGGAAGCCGCCACAATCAGGAAAATGGCGAACACATGCGGCATGCCCCAGACGACCTGGTTGGTCATGCCGCTGACGATATGCCCGTGGTGCTCCATATAGAGCGCCGAGCCGCCGCCGATGGCGATCATTACGGCAAGCAGCGCCGCCAGCAGGATGAAGCTGGGGGAAACCTGCACTTCGCGGAAAATGGTTCTGGCCATTGCTTCCCTCAAAGACGGCTGTAGCGCACGCCGGGGTCTGTCCCCAGGTCGGCGCGAATTTGCTCGGACGGCAGTTCGGCCAGCCGCTTGGCGATGGCGCTTTTCGGGTCGTTGAGATCGCCGAACAGCATCGCCGCGCCTTCGCTGGCGCAAGCTTCCACGCAGACGGGCGGTTTGCCGGCGTCGATGCGCGTCACGCACATGTTGCAGCCCTCCACCGTCCCCTTGCCGCGCGGCGCGTTGGCCTTCTGGTCCGTGATATCCTCATGCACGAACGAGCGCGCCTTATACGGGCAGGCCATCATGCAATACCGGCAGCCGATGCAGATATGCCGGTCCACCAGCACGATGCCGTCGGGCCGCTTGAACGACGCGCCGGTCGGGCAGACATCCACGCAGGGCGGCGACGAACAATGCTGGCACATGACGGGCAGCGAACGCGCCGCGCCCGTCTTCGGATCGCGCACGGAAACCTTGCGAATCCACTGCGCATCCGTCGCCGGGTGCCCGGTGTCCTTCAGCCCGTTTTCCTTGTTGCAGGCGGCGACGCATGCATTGCAGCCGTCCTTGCACTTGGACGTGTCGATGAGCATGCCCCAGCGCACTTTGCTGCTGGCCGCGGCCTGCGCGTCGAAGGCATAGAGCGTGATGCCGGGGGCGACGATGGCGGCAGTCAGCGCCGCGCCGCCGCGCAGGAACTGGCGGCGGGCCTCGTCAACGTTTTCGGGGCGGCGGGTCATTGCGGCTGCTCCGTCAGATAACCGCGCAGCGTGGCCGTTGCATTGGCATCCGGCGTGACGCTGGCGGCGGAAGATTTCGCCTCGGGCTTCGAGTTATGGCAGGAGAAGCAATCGACGCTGACCGCCGCGTATTCATGGCAGGTCCGGCAAAAATGCTTCGGGCTGTCGATGCCCACCGGCTGCCCATTGGCGCCCGGCACCGCATGGCAGCTCACGCACTCCTTCAGCGCGAATTTGCCGTCCCGCGCGCCTTCGCGCATGGTGTCATCGCGCTGATGCTTGAGCATGGTCATGTGGTTGCGGCGCATGAAGTCCGTGTCCGCGACGCACTTCTCGCCCTTGGCCTTGGGAATGACCGGCGTCAGCCCCTCAGCGTAGGCCGCCTGCGTGAACAATACCGCCGCCAGCAGCGTGAGCACAAACGCCCAGAGTCTTGCTGCGCTAAGGTTGATTCCTTTGTTCGGCCGGGCTGCCATTCCTTCGTCCCGGCCATGCACAGAGTCAATGCTGCCGCGCGCAGGACGGGTCAAGGACGCGCTTCTTTGCGCGCCCGAAGGGCTTGTCCTTGACGCGTCCGAGCACGGTAGCATGCTTGTGTGCGCCGGGGCATCCGGTCTTCGCATCGTCATTCCCCCAACCCCATCTGAATGTACCCCGTGGGGCAAACATCCTTACAGATGTGGCACCCCACGCATTTGCTGTAATCCGTCTGCACATACCGCCCCTGCGCGCGCTCCTTCACAGGCACACGCTCCACGGCGGTCTGCGGGCAGTAAATCACGCAGCTATCGCACTGGAAGCACAGCCCGCAGCTCATGCAGCGCTTGCCTTCGTTCTTCGCCTGCTCCTCGGTCAGCGCCACGATGCGCTCGCCGAAGTTCCAGATCACCGCATCGGCGTCCACATGCCGCTCGCCGCGCGCGGTACGCTCCATGGCGGGGAAATGCCCTTTGAACAGCTCGTTATGCGTCACGATCTGGCTGGCGGAACGATCCTCGAAATTGTGAACCGCGAACTTGGCGTCCGAAGTGCCGCGCACCTGGCTATGATCGTAGGGCGAGGGCTCCAGATGACGCTGATGCAGCTCTTCCAGCAGGTTGAAGTGATGCACGTCCACCTTCGGGCGCTTGTCCGCCGGCTCGCCGGCCAGGAAATGCGTGATGGCCTCCGAAGCGATCCGGCCATGGCCAATGGCCGTGGTCAGCAGATGCGGGCGCACGATGTCGCCGCCGGCGAAATGCTGCTCGCGGCCCTTCATCTTGTAGCCCGGCACGATGTCGATGCCGCCCTTGCCGTTGTCCAGCGCCTCCAGCCCCTTGGCCAGATCGGCCATCTGCCCGATGGCGGAAACGATGATGTCGCATTCGATGACGAACTCGGTGCCCGGATGCGGGACGGGCTTCATGCCCTCCATGTGGCACACGCACATCTTGAGGCCCTTGGCCTTGCCGTCCGCCGCCACGATCACTTCCAGCGGCATAACGCTGTCCTTGATCTCGACGCCTTCGCGCATGGCGTCCTCACGCTCGCGCGCGGCGGCCATCATCTTTTCCAGCGGGAACAGCGAAGTCAGCGTCGCCTTGACGCCTTCGCGGCGCACCGCGCTCGCCACGTCATGGGCGGTGAAGCCCAGCACATCGGCGGTGAAATGGTCCTTGTCGGCCTGCTTGGTGATGTGGCCCAGACGCCGCGCCACCGACGCCACGTCGATGGAGGTATCGCCGCCGCCTACGACCACCACGCGCTTGGCGGTAGAGAACACCCAGCCCTGGTTGAAGGAGTTGAGGAACTCCACGCCGGTGATGCAGTTTTCGGCGTCCGCGCCGGGGATCGGCAGCGCGCGGCCCTTCTGCGCGCCGATGCCCCAGAAGATAGCGTCGAACGTCATCTCAAGATGCGAAATGGCGATATCCGTCCCCACGCGCACATTGGTGTGGACCTTCACGCCCATATCGACGATGCGCTGGATTTCCGCATCCAGCATGCCGCGCGGCACGCGATAGCCGGGGATGCCGTAGCGCATCATGCCGCCGAGCTTGTCCTGCGAGTCGAAAATCGTCACAGCATGGCCGGCGCGG
Source organism: uncultured Alphaproteobacteria bacterium (assembly GCA_963827885.1). Classification (GTDB taxonomy): domain Bacteria; phylum Pseudomonadota; class Alphaproteobacteria; order Rhizobiales; family Rhodomicrobiaceae; genus CAWHDD01. The sequence goes on from CAWHDD010000030.1 coordinate 109,942, forward strand.
CGCAGGAAATACGCGGCGCTCAGGACCGCGGCCCGCCGCCGATCACAGCGACGTGCCTGCCAGTCGGCGCACCAGCCTCGGGCAGCTTCAGCTTATTCTGGATCGCCCAGTCGCCAACGTAATGCTCCACCGCGTTGATGCCGACGAAATCGTCCACTTCGTTACGGTTGCAGCCGTCTTCGCACGGCGCGGGGCAGACGCGGCCCATGGTGCCCGGAAACGGATTGGCCTCGGCCATGCGCAGGAACGCATATTCCTGCCACGCCATGCCCGGCACTGGCGGCTTGTCCTGCCCGCGCGCAATGGCGAGCCAGCCGCGAATGTCATGCCCCGACGGACAGCCGCCCTGGCACGGGGGCGTGCGGTGGACGTAGGTCGGGCATTTGTGGGAATGATCCCCGTTGAAAATCTTTTCCTGTAGGTCGTCCCAGTGCCACACATTCTCGCCGGACTTAAACCGGCGGAAGGTATGCTTCTTCGGGTCAACAACTTCGGTCATGCTATTCCTCCCGCGCCAGGCTCTTTTGTCCAGCTTGTGTTCTATCTGGCGGAGTCCCCCTCTCACGCCTCGTCTTCCTTCTCAGTAACGTCCAGCACGATGGCGTTCGACACCAACTGGTGCACGCTCAAAATCGCATCCATCTCGAAGCCGTAGTACGGCAGCACCTTGGTGAACTGCGATTTGCAGATGGCGCAGATGGCGGCCATGTGCGTCACGCCGTGCTCGTCCTTCACGTCCTGCAACGCCCGCATGCGCGGCTGGGCGCCCTTCTTGCGCAGGTCCATCAGCTCGTCGGTCAGCAGGCCGCCGCCGCCGCCGCAACATACGGTCTTGTCGCGGATGGTCTCGTCCGCCATGTCGAAATAGTGGTTGCAGACTGAGCGCAGAATGTTGCGCGGAATCTCGAACTGACCGCCCGGCGTTTCGCCCATGCGCGTGGCGCGGGCCACGTTGCAGGAGTCGTGGAAGGTCAGCCGGATGTGGTCGTTCTTCGACTTGTCGAACTTCAGCTTGCCCTGCTGGATCAGAGTCCCAGGTGTATTCGCAGATATGCTGCGGCACGGGATAGCGCGGGTCGAGGAAGTCGAACGGCCCGGCCAGCGTGTTGAGGAATGAATACGCCACGCGCCACGCATGCCCGCACTCGCCGATGACGATACGCTTCACGCCCAGCTCCAGCGCCGCCTCGCGGATGCGCAGCGAAATCTTGCGCATGTTCTCGTACGAGCCGATGAACATGCCGAAATTGCCGGCCTCGGAGGCGTGGCTGCTGAATGGTCCAGCTGCGCCCGCCTCGTGGAACACCTTGGCGTAACCGATCAGGCCTTCGATGTGCGGCTCAGGCGAAGAAGTCGGCGGACGGCGTAACCAGCAGGATGTCCGCGCCCTTCACGTCGAGCGGCAGCTTGACGGCGACGCCGGTTTCGTCCTCGATGTCCTCCTCCAGGCCCTCCAGCGTGTCTAACGCAGCGCCTTCGGCTTCAGGCCGAGGTTGTTGCCGATACCGTAGACCTTGGCGATGATTTCGTTGCTGTACTTCTGGCCCATGCCGATGCTGTCCATGATCTCGCGCGCGGCCATGGAAATCTCGGCGGTGTCGATGCCGTAGGGGCAGAACACGGAACAGCGGCGGCACTGCGAGCACTGGTGGAAGTAGCTGTACCAGTCCTTCAGCACCTCCTCCGTCGAGATCCTCCGCGCCCACCAGCCAGGGGAAGTATCTTGCCCGCGAAGGTGAAATAACGGCGGTAGACCTTGCGCATCAGATCGGCGCGCGCCACGGGCATGTTCTTCGGATCGCCCGTGCCGAGGAAGTAGTGGCACTTGTCGGTGCACGAGCCGCACTTCACGCAGGCATCCATATAGACGCGCAGCGAGCGGTACTTGCCCAGCAGCTCGCCCATCTTGGCGATGGCGACTTCCTGCCAGTTGTCCACCAGCTTGCCCGGAAAGCCCAGCGGCTCCTGATGCTGGGGCGCAGCCACATAAGGCTTGCTCTCCGCCATCATGCACGGCGCGAGCTGCGGAACCTCAAGCGGATCAAGGAAGTGCTGCTTGTCTGTCGGCTGATCCACGGCGCTCATACCTTCGCTTCGAGTTTCGCGGCCCAGGGTGCCAGATGACGCCGCTCGCGCGGGATTATCCACCTGGTTGCGCGTCGGCGAGAAGAACAAGCCGGGCGCATGCAGGAGCTTGGAGAAGGGGAAAATGATCATCAGCAGCGCCACGAGGCCGAGATGCACCAGCACCAGCGGATCGGGCGGCAGCGGCTGCCAGTTGAAGGTCATCAGGCCGAGCGTGAAGGCTTTCAGCGACACGATATCGGTATGCGCCACGAACTTCATGCCGAGCCCGCTGCCGCCGATGGCCAGCAGCAGCACCAGCATCAGATGATCGGACGGCGCACTGATATAGCGCATGCGCGGCAGCACGATACGGCGCGCCCACAGCACCGCCAGTGCGCCCACCATGGCGAAACCGGCATACACGCCGATCGGCTGGATGAACACCAGCGGCTCCGGCACCACCGGCAGGAAGTAGCGCAGATGCCGCACCACCACCACGGCCAGCGCGCCATGGAAGGCGATGCCGAACAGCCAGATCCACTTGTTGGAGCGGAACAGGCTCTCGAACAGCACCACCTCGCGCGCCATGCGCAGCCACACGCCAGATTTAGACACCGGCGCCGGTGTAGTCGGGATCTTCAGCGGCGCCGGTGTCTTCGCGTATTGGTATACGCGAATGGCAAGTCCCACGACGAAAACGGCCGTGGCGAAATAAAACAGCAGCGCATAGACAGCCGTAAGCATGCGCCCTCCATAGAGTCTTAAGTTATCGTCGCTCTGTGCTGCGCCCAACCGCTCCTTCGGCCCTCCGGGCCTCAGTAGGTTGGCGCACCGCTGCGGCCACCCTTCGGGCGACCTTGCTCGCTCCGGTGCAAAACAACTAGCCGGTGCCGCCACAGATGCGGTGCTTGCCGCCTCCACTGCCCAAGGCAGGGATTTCTCTGTTCGGCCGGAAGTCATTTCTCCGTCCCGGCCATGCATATCCGCACAGCCACTGGTTCGGGGAGCTGTCAAGGACGCGCTCTTCGCGCGCCCGGAGGGCTTGTCCTTGATAGCTCCCCGAACCAGTGGCATCCTGGATGCAGGCGGGATTTCCGGTCTTCAATAGAAGCGCCCGGTTACAACCGGACGCCCCCATGCATAGAGATATCAGATACAACCCGTCGGCTTCGGCAGCCCGGCGATCTTACAAGCCTGCTTGGCCGGACCATACGGGAACAGCTCGTACAGGTATTTGTTGGAGGACTTCTCCTCGCCGAGCTTCTTCTTCAGCGCCTTGGTCAGCACGCGGATAGCCGGCGCAATCTGGTATTCCTCATAATACTCGCGCAGGAAGTTCACGACATCCCAATGCTCTTGCGTCATGTTGACGTTTTCGGCCTTGGCGATGACATCGCCCAGTTCCGGGGTCCAGGCGCTGAGGTCGGTGATGTAGCCTTCTTCGTCGTGTTCGACGGTGGCTCCGTTGGCGGTATAGGGCATGTCTCTCTCCTTAGTATTTCTTAAAGCCAGGACTGCGTGCGATTGTGCTGGACGGTCAGATCGACGAATCCCGCGTAATCGGTGACTTTCACGCCATCGGCGAGTTCGCTCTCGGGGACGCCGCGCGCGGCCAGATCCGGCCCCAGCGCATAGATGGTACAGGTCTTCGCCGCTTCGGTCAGCATCGCGGCGGCGCCGCCGGTCTTGCGCGCTCCCACAACAGCATCCTCGATCAGCAGTACGGCGTCGCCCGGCAGCGTGTGGCGAAGGCAGCTTGCGAGACTCACGCGCTCGTAAGGCGACTTGTTCACGGTATGCAAAGTGGACATGTTCACCCTCGCGGTCAGAAGCTCAAAACAACATCTTGTTCGGACATGACTTTCGCCATGCCCGCGCGGTCCACGAGCTGGATGGACGGAACATCGTCCTCGTCATCCGTGTCGTGCGTCAGCGGCAGCAGGTCTTCCAGCGTCAGCCCGCGCTCGTCCAGCGACTCCTTCTCCACATACAGTTTGCGGACGTCGTAATCGCCCAGCGCCTTGTAAGTGTTGGAGAAGTTCTTGGCGCCGATGCCGGTGGTGTTCGCGCCCTTGACGAGCTGGAACACGCCGTCATCGAGGAACGCCAGGCTCACGTCCTGCTCGAAAGCCGCGCCGATCAGCACGACTTCGAGGGATTCCAGCGCGTAGATGGTGCCGTAAGGGGCTTTGCGGTTGACGTAGAGGAACCGCTTCTTTTTGCTATCGTCGCTCATGACTGTCCCCTCAATCGCCGAACACGACGAGGCGTTCGGCTTCGATGCCCGCCTCGATCAACTGGCCCAGCCCCGAAATACGGAAGCCCGGCGCGATGTTGTTGGCGTCCTTGCCCTGGCGCTTGGCCTCGTTCTCGTCGAGGATGCCGCGCCGCTGCGCCGCCGCGATGCAGATGACCAGATCGAGCTTGTGCTTCTCGGCCAGCTCGGTCCAGTTGCGCTGGATGTTGCGCTCGTCCGACGGCGGCACGGTCAGACGCGTGCCGTTGTTGACGCCGTCGTGGTAGAAGAAGACGCGGAAAATCTCGTGTCCCTTCTCCAAGGCGGCTTTGGCGAAAAGATAGGCCGAGTCCGACGCCTGATGCGTGTACGGCCCTTCGTTGACGGCAATGGCTAGCTTCACTTTCGTCTCCCCAACCTAGAACCGGACATGCGCCGACATGTTCATGGTATGACGCGCGCCCGTCCAAGTATCGAGATGATGCTTGGTGAAGGCCAGACCAGTGCGCTCGAAGAACGCCGGCCAGCCGATGCGGTCGATCCACTCGCCCAGACGCTCCCAATCCTTGCCGCCTGCTTTGTACTCGGCGAGGATCTTGCCGACGATCTCGGCCACTTCCGGCCAGCGCGGCGAGTTGTTGGGCAGATTGGCGACCACCAGCTTGTGGAACGTGGGCTTGGAGCGCGCATTGGAATGCTTGCCGCCGACCCAGATGGCGATGCGGGTGGAGTCCGCGCCGTTGATCTGCATGGGCGGGCAGGGCGGATAGCAGGCGCCGCAGCACACGCATTTCTTCTCGTCCACTTCCAGCGACGGCTTGCCGTTCACCATGGCCGGACGGATCGCCGCCACCGGGCAGCGCGCCACAACCGCCGGACGCTCGCAAACGTTGGCCACGAGGTCGTGGTTGATCTTCGGCGGCTTGGTGTACTGCACGTTGATGGCGATGTCGCCCTGGCCGCCGCAGTTGATCTGGCAGCAAGACGTGGTGATGCGCACGCGGTTGGGCATTTGCTCGTTGATGAACTCATCGTGCAGCATGTCCATCAGGCTCTTCACGACGCCGGACGCGTCGGTGCCGGGAATGTCGCAGTGCAGCCAGCCTTGCGTGTGCGAAATCATCGACACGGAATTGCCGGTGCCGCCGACGGGGAAACCCTCGGCCTGAAGGCGGGAGATCAGCGCCGGAACCTTCTCGAAGTTCGCCACCATGAACTCGATGTTCGAGCGCGTGGTGAAACGGACGTGGCCCTCACCGGCCTGGTCGGCGATGTCGCACAGCGTGCGGACGGTATAAACGTCCATCTGCCGCTGCGTGCCGGCGCGAACCGTCCAGATTTCATCGCCGCTCTTGGCGACGTGGTGCAGAACGCCGGGACGCGGGCGGTCATGCCATGCCCACTGGCCGTAGTTCTTCTTCATCACCGGATGCATGTAGGGGAACGGGTCCGGCACTCCATGCTCAACGGGTAGTTTCGGCGGGGCCTTCGCTTGCGCTTCGGTCATCAACCCTCTCCTGTTATCTTCGCGTGTTTGCCGGAGTGCCAGCTTCCTGCGGCAGCTCCGGGCTTCTCCCTATTCAACGTGCTTCCCAGAGGGGATTACTCAGCCGCAGCGGGCGGCGCCTTCTTGTGCTTCTGACGCTCGAAGTACTTGTCGGCCTCCACGGTGAAATCGTCGGTGCGAACGTAGCTGGACGTGCGCGGATGCTTCACCATGTTCGGGTCGGCTTCGACGCCAATCGCTTCAAGGAACACCGGCAGGCCGATACGGTCGATGGTTTCACCGATACGCTCGTGCTCCAGAGCGTTATCCATGTGGAATTCCATGACGTTACGGGCGAATTCCACGAGATTGTCGTGATCCTCGTCCGTCTTCATCGGCATGAACGGCACCATCATGATGCCCATCAGGTCGCCGATCTTCAGGGCGCGTTTGCCGCCGATGAGGATCGTCACGCCCTTGTCGTCGCCCGGCGACAGCGCCTTGGGCATGACGTTCAGGCAATGCATGCAGCGCACGCAGGACTTGTTGTCGAAGTCCATCGTGTCGTCGTCGTTCAGGCTGATGGCGCGCGTCGGGCACATGGCGACGATGTGGTCGATGGCGTATTTGCGGCCCTTCTTCGCGACGTAGGCCTTGACCTCGTTCTGGTCCACCTTCATCGCATCGCGCCAGGTGCCGATCACGGCCATGTCGGCGCGGTGAATGGCGTTGACGCAATCGTTCGGGCAGCCGGAGAACTTGTACTTGAACTTGTAGGGCATCGCCGGACGATGCATTTCGTCCAGGAATTCGTTGATGATGCTGCGATGGGCCTTGACCTCGTCGTAGCAGGACATTTCGCAGCGCGCGTGGCCGACGCAGCTCATGGAGGTGCGCAGCGCCGGACCAGCGCCGCCGAGGTCCAGACCGATTTCATTGAAGGCGTCGAAGGACGTCTGCACCTGTTCGGTGGTGGCGCCCTGGAACATGATGTCGCCGCTCTGGCCGTGGAAAGCGATCAGGCCGGAGCCGTGCTTCTCCCAGATGTCGCAAAGCTGGCGCAGCAGCGCGGTGGTGTAGTGGTAGCCCGCCGGCGGCTGCACACGCAGCGTATGGAATTCGCGGGAAGCCGGGAACTTGTCGCCCACCTCGGAGAAGCGCGGGATAACGCCGCCGCCATAACCGAGGACGGACACAGTGCCGCCTTTCCAGTAGCCGAGCCGGTTGGTATAAGAGAGTTCGAGCTGCCCCAGCAGGTCGTTCATCATCGCCGCGTAGGGCTTGTCCTTCGAATTGCGAAGGCGCTTCAGACCTGTAACGAAGCTCGGCCACGGGCCGGTTTCGAGCTGATCGAGCAGCGGCGTGGGATGCTGCGAAGGTTGCGATGCGCAGCCGCAGGATGATCCGCAGCCATTGGTATTTCCGGGCGTGGTGGTATTATCGTCCGTCAATTCGTCCTCCCCTGGTATCTTAGCGCGCCGTCATACGCGGCGCTGCCTGCCCGCCACTGCAGTTAGTTAAAAATATTCGAATGTGACAAAATACGCAATAGGGAATATAAATATTTGAATGTGTCCATGAGTGCGGCCGGCAACGCCGACAGGCAAGGGCGCGCCGATTGCTGTTAAAGATAAGAATAGGGAGGAATTTCATGGGGTTGTCAGTCCCCGCGATGGCACCGCCGCTCTGGCCCGCGGAGGGTCCATTTTCGCTCGATGATAGCGATTCTTATCGGCGGTGGCGTGAGCAAAAGCTCCGCGATCATCCGTCACAGGCAGCCGGATTGATCGTCGATATCGCCGATCCGGCCCATCCCAGCGAGGCGGAAATCGCCGCGATTGCTGATCGCTGCCGGCGCGCCAGCATGGCGGTCTACCGTCTCGCCGGCGGCCCGCTGGACCTCGGCACGAGCCGCGCCAGCGTGCACGGCCTGACCAAAATTTTCGGCCTGCGCCAGTTCGAGCGGCACCGCTCAGCCTCCAGCGACGGCATCGTCGCCATCGAGGTCGCCGACGATCCGAAAAAGCGCGGCTTCATTCCCTACACCACGCGAGTGATCGGCTGGCATACAGACGGCTATTATAGCTACGAAGGGCCGTCGCGGCGCATCAACGCCATGGTGCTGCATTGCGTGCGCCAGGCGGCGGACGGCGGCGAAAGCGCGGTGCTCGATCATGAGATTGCATACATGCGCCTGCGCGATCTCGATCCGCGCTACGTCGCCGCGCTGATGCACCCGCAGGCCATGACGATTTCGCCGTGCGAGGATGAAGATGGCAACGGGCATCCCGAGGTGACGGGGCCTGTGTTCTCCGTCGATCCGGTAGCCGGCGGCCTGCACATGCGCTTCACGGCGCGGGCTCGCAATATCATATGGCGCAACGACCCGATGACCCTTGAAGCGCTGGGCGCTTTGATGCATGTGCTGGTGCAAGACCCGCTGGTGTTTCATCTGCGGCTGGAGCCCGGCTGGGGCGTGATCTGCAACAACGTACTGCACCGGCGGACGGCGTTCACCGATGGCGGCGGCGAGGGGCGTCTATTGTGGCGCATCCGTTCCTACGACCGTTTGGCTGGTACGAATTAAAAAGGGAAAGCCGGGATGGCTCACTTAAGCGAACTCGTTATCGCGCATCCAGAGATCAACTCCTACGCCGGCATCGAGGAGATGGTGGCGAAGGCGGCGAAAGACGGGCTGGTGCTGCTGTATTTCGACGTGAAGCCCGATTTCCCCGACACGCCGCGCGACTGGCATAAGCGGCTGGAGGAAACCTTTTACCGGGCAGAGACGCTGGGGGCACGCGGGCAATGAGCGGCGAGCGCAAGCGGCCTTTGGCGAAGCTGGAAGCGCCGTACCGGCGTGAAGTGAAGCTGGAGGAGGTGGAGTTCGAGAGCGGCATGCGGATGCTGCGCGTCGTCGTGCGCGAAGGCCACCGCATCACGCAGCTCGACCTCGATGCCGCCACGGCGCGGAGCTGGGGCGAAACGATGCTGTCGTGGGCAAGCGCCGCCGAATTGTCCGCGCCGGAAGGCACTGACGGCGAGCCGGCCGCGCTGGGCGAAGTCTATCTCGTCGGCGCAGGCCCCGGCGGCCCGGACCTGCTCACCTTCCGCGCCCACAAGCTGATGGGCCAAACCGACGTGGTGCTGTACGACCGGCTCGTGGACCCGGCCATCGTCGATATGGTCCGGCCGGACGCCGAGCGCATCTATGTCGGCAAGCGCCCCGACAACCATACGCTGGCGCAGGAGGATATCACCGCGCTGCTGATCCGGCTGGCGCGCGAGGGCAAGCGCGTGCTGCGGCTGAAGGGCGGCGATCCGTTTATCTTCGGGCGCGGCGGCGAGGAAATCGAGGGGCTGGCGGAAAACAATATTCCGTTCCAGATCGTGCCGGGCGTGACGGCGGCGGCGGCGTGCAGCGCTTATGCCGGCATTCCGCTCACCCATCGCGACCACTCGCAGGCTTGCATTTTCGTCACCGGCCACGGCAAAAACGGCGAGGTGGACTTGGATTGGTCGGCGCTGGTGCGGCCGCAGCAGACCGTGGCGATTTACATGGGGCTGAAGCATCTGGGCGAGCTGATGCGCAAGTTCGTGGCCGCCGGCGCCGATGCGGATTTCCCCGCTGCCATCATCGAGAACGGCGCGCGCACCGGGCAGCGTATCGTCGTTGGGACGATCGGCACGCTTGAGCGGCTGGCGGCGGAGGCGGATTTGCACGGACCGACGATCATCATCGTGGGCACGGTGGTGACGCTGCGCGGCAAGCTGGGGTGGGATACGCAGCCGGTGCTGGATACCAGCGGAGAGTAACAGGCGCGGCCGGGATACCCGCCACCCCTTCCTGCCGGCTGTATTCCGCAACTCGTGGCACGGCTGTCTAACGAAGAATACATCAGATTTATCGCATGCAATTTTTGCATACTTTTGCTGGTCTCCCGAATATTTTCGCCTCACCCCTCGATTTTGGGGGTATATACTCAAGGCACTACACTTAATACATTATGACTCTGCTAACCATTCAGCAAAATAGTTTCTCACAACCCTTGCGTTTGCGTCAAAATCTGCTACCTTGCCTACAGAATTACAACAACTCTCCGGGAGTGCCGGAGCAGCTAGTCTTATGGGCGGGGCGCCTGCTCCGCAGCCCATTGCGGCATACTCATTAATCCGCGATGGCGATTTATCGTTCGAGGGCCATCCCAGCCACAGCCCGCTCGCAATCCCTGCACCGGCGCCGGCGCGCAATCTTGTCACATCCTGAGGCAGCAGCTAGTGTTACCCTTCCTGCCCGTTCCTTTGTTCCTGAAGGATGCCCCCCATGACGGAAACCGTCACAGCGTATAGCGCCGCCGCACACAATAAATACCGCGTCACCTTCACCAGACTTGTTATCCGTGCGCTCAGCGTTTCCTTCTTGAGCCTCGTCAGCCTGGGGCTGGCTTTTTACGCCTTCGTCTTCCTGCCGCAGATCCAGGATCTCTTCTTCGACGTCCGCTTCTACGTGTATCAGGGGCTGATCTATTGGGCGGGCTTCTACATCATCGCCATCGCGTTCTGGGCCATCCCGCTGGCGTTTTGCGCGCGGCTGCTGCTGATGCAGAACTTCGACGTCATCGGCGTCGATACGGTGGACCGCTACAATCGTATCGTCGTGGCGCTGCCGAAAATCTACGTCACCATCGCCTTCGTGATCGTGCTGGGCGGCATCTACCAGGCCGCGGCCGATCTGCCCACGCCGACGCCGGACGACGAATTGCAGGCGCGCCTCAGCACCTACCTCGCCACACACATCACCATCCTGTTTGGCGTCACCGCGCTGGTTGCGGTTCTGCTGTTCGTGCGTAATTTCATCATCGGCCGCTATGACATATTTGCCACACGGCTGGAAAAGCGGCGGCCCGAACGCTTCCACGCCATCCTGGCCAACTTCGAACGCCTCTCCAGGAAACACCCAACCGATCCGGCCAAGCTAAGCTTCTACCTCGACGAGCTGAAGCCCGATTTCCTCGACCGCGACACCTTCATCAAGCACCAGCGCACCAAAGTCGCGATGATCCTTTACCTCAAGGGCATCATGATCGTGACGCTGCTGCTGATCGTGCTGCATTTCATCAGCTATTCCGAGTGGCTGAGCGCCAAGCTGGATATCGACGATATGCAGACCTGGCCGTCCTTCCTCAGAACGTTCGTGCAGGCGATCTCCGACACGCTCTGGCTGAAGCGCGCGGCGTTCCTGCCGATTCTGTTCGGTGCGTGGCTGCCGTTCGCGGCGTTCCTGACACTGCTGTCGAACCGCAATCAGTTCCCTTATCTCGGCGCCCTGATCGCCGGACTGATCGCCCTCAGCTTTTTCATCGGCGATGGCCACGACGTGCGCATCGTGCGGCTAACCACGCCCGAGGAGGCGCCCAAGCAGCCGCAGTTGAAGTTCAACACCGCGGTGGAGCAGTGGAAAAAGGCCAACGGCTGGTATGAGAAGGGGTGCGACCGCGCAGTGGCCCTCCCGGCGGTCACGCCTGGCGCGGCGGGGGCACCAGCCTGCCCGCGCCCGATCATCGTCGCAGCGGAAGGCGGCGGCAGCCGCGCCGCATTCCTGACCGCCAGCGTGCTGGGCATTCTGCAAGACACCAGCCTCGACGCCAAGGAGGCGGCGAAACGCAAGCTGCGCCCGTTCAGCAATCAGCTTTTCGGCGTGTCCGGCGTCTCGGGCGGCTCTGTCGGCACGGCGATGTTCCTGGCGGCGCTACGCGAGCATCCCAAGCGGCAAGTGGCCGAGCTGGAACTGGCGCTTTACCGCCAGCGTCTGTGGTTCCGCAATATCGCCGAGCCGCAGCGCGATTTCCTGCATGGCTTCGTCACCTATAAAGACGCGCTACAGGCGACGATCTCCAACGATTTCCTCTCGCCGGTGCTGATCGCCTACCTCTCGCGCGATTTGACGACGGTGTCGCGCCTGCCCATGGTGATGGACCGCGCCGGGCGTGCTGGAGACGTCCTGGGAGATTTATTTCGACGGCATTTATGGCAAGCCCGGCATGCCGCCGGCCATGCAGGCGCCGCTGCGCACAATGTCGCCGCGCATAGGACGGCTGGTCGCCCATCCCTGTATTCAACACCACGTCCATCGACAGCGGACGGCGGGGGCTTATCAGTCCGCTGCCGGCGACGGAAATGCTCAGCGACGGCAAATTCGTGTTCACCGACTCCTACGACATCAACCAGCTTTTCTGCTCCAAACAGAGGTGGGAAAACCTCGGCTGGAAGGACCGCATCTCCAGCTACCTGCCGCGCATGTTCAGTCAGGTGACCGATACACATTGCACCGGCCACAAGCCCGATGCCATCGACGTCAGGCTCAGCACGGCGGCGGGTGTAAGCGCGCGCTCGCCCATCGTCTCGCCCCACGCCAATATCCGCGACCGCAACGGGCAGGTCGCCGATAGCTGGGCGGACGGCGGCTACTTCGACAACTCGGGCGCGGTGACGGCGTATGAAATGGCCGTGGCGCTGAAGCGCGCCGACAGCCGGCTTGAGCCCTACGTGGTGCAGATCTCCAGCGAGCCGCAGTGGTTCATCGACAACTGCCAGTCGCGGCTGGAAACCCGGCCCCAGATACGCATACAGCCGCAACAGGTTGCCAAGGAAGAAGCGCCGCCGCTGCCCAACGAGGCGGATTTCAGCGTTCTGGGCACCTGGGGCGACGTGTCGGCGATCAACAGCACCCGCGTTGCGCGCAGCTATGAAACCATGGTGGCGCTGGGCAACCAGATCGAGGCCATCAACAATAAGAAGGCGTCATATTCGCTGATCTACGTTTGCCCGCAGCAGCGCGAGAACATCATTTATAACTCTGTCGTCCGGCTGCTGGGAGATAAAGCCGCCGCCATGACGAAGCACAAACGCAAAGCCTGGAAGAATGTATCGCTGAGCTGGTGGCTGTCGCCGGGGCTGCAAGCCTACCTCGACCGGCAACTCTATGCGCCGTACAACAAGCAGGAGCTGGATAGCATCGTCGAGCTGTTGCAGGAGTGATGGCGGGACCGGGAACGCCGTGAACCGGCGTTCCACCGCTTTGGCGCGGGCGGCTGCTACTTCTTCGGAGCCTTGTCGTCCTTGGCAGGCTGCTCGGGCTCACCTTTGCCCGCACCGGCGCGTTCCGGCGCTTTCTCCGGGGTCTTGGGCTTGTCCGCCTCCTTGGCCGCGGGCGGCTTCAGGTTGAACGACGTCTGCACCACATAATCGCCGTTGCGATCCACCGACCGCTTCAGCTCACCGAACGGAACCGTCACCATCCGCTCCCCCGCCGGCGCATCCACCCTGACGGTCACGCTGCTAATATGCCCATCCGGCGCCAGGCGCATATCCTCGATCTGGGCCACATCCTTACCATCCCGGTCGCGCACACGCGCCTTCAGCAGCTTGCCAACCTGCCAGCTCTCCTTGGGCTGCTTGTCCTCGGAGACATAATTGAGGCTGGCGGTTCTCGATTTGCACTCGCCCGAATGACGAAGCCCGGCATGCGAACGAATTTGAGGATCGGCGCAGGTGCACCCGGCCAAGGCCAGTGTGACGGCAACCACGGCAAACTGCAATTTCATCGGAGCGTCCTTCAGTATGAGTTCGCAAAAATTCCGCCGCGAGCTGATTCCGGCGAGTTCAAGCCGGACATGTGCGTGTATTCAACCAGGCGAATTTTCTCGAACGGGTCTTCTTCACAAATGTTTGCAAGGGGTTGGCAGCACGAGCGTTGAACGCAGACCACCCCTCTGATAAACCACAAAGGACTTTACTGTGGCTTTGGGGCACTATATCGGCCACCCCAAGGCATCCTGTATGCAACCATTCCCACTTCTGTCACAAACACGCCGCACTGTGGCAGAGTTAAAACAGAGCTGACGCGCCCCTAACGCCCCCGCAAATCGCATACCCGCCCCGCATTTTTGAACGCACTAATCTTGAAGGTGAACGCATGCCCAGTCTTTTCGACCCGCTGAAACTCGGCGATCTGAACCTCGCCAATCGCATCGTCATGGCGCCTCTGACACGCTGCCGCGCTAGCGCCGGACGCGTGCCGAACGAACTCATGCGCGACCATTACGTGCAGCGCGCCACGGCGGGGCTTATCATCAGCGAGGCCGTGGCCGTGACGCCCATGGGCGTCGGCTATCCCGACACGCCGGGCATCTGGTCAGCGGACCAGATCGAAGGCTGGCAGCAGATTACCCGCGCCGTGCACGAGGCCGGCAGCCACATTTTCATGCAGCTCTGGCATGTGGGCCGAGTGTCGCACCCTGACTATCTAGACGGCGCGCTTCCCGTGGCGCCCAGCGCCATCGCGCCGGAAGGGCACGTCAGCCTGCTGCGTCCGAAGCGCCCCTATGTCACGCCCCGCGCGCTGGAAACGGAGGAAATCCCCGGCATCATCGCCGCGTATCGCCAGGGCGCCGTCAATGCCCAAGCCGCCGGTTTCGATGGCGTGGAGATCCACGGCGCGAATGGCTATCTCATCGACCAGTTCCTGCAATCCAGCACCAACCAGCGCACCGATGTATACGGCGGCTCCATCGAGAACCGGGCGCGCCTGCTGCTGGAGGTCGCGGATGCAGCGATCTCGGTTTGGGGTGCAAACCGTGTCGGCATGCACATCGCACCGCGCGGCGACTCCCACACCATGGGCGATGCGAATCCGGCCGAAACATTCGGCTATGTGGCGAAAGAACTCGGCCGGCGCGGCATTGCCTTCATGTTCGCGCGCGAGTATCAAGGCGCGGACTGGCTGACACCGCAATTGAAAGCGGCATTCGGCGGCACCTTTATCGCCAACGAGAACTTCACCAGGGGGACCGCGCAGGCGGTGCTGGACGCGGGCGAGGCCGATGCCATCGCCTTCGGCAAGGCGTTCATCGCCAACCCCGATCTGCCGCGCCGGCTGCAAACAGACGCGCCGCTGAACACCCTCGATTTCACCACGCTGTTCGAGGGCGGCGCTCACGGCTACGCGGATTATGCCGCACTTCCGGCGTAGTCCTGCCCCCCGTAAGTTATGCGTAAGAACACTCCGGCATTGTATCTTGATCCACGAGGCTTTCGCGGATCAAGATCACGCGCGGCTAACGGAAACGCGGATGCGTAACTATCTCCCGTTAATACCGGAACACGCCGGGAAGAAGGAAGGACGACGAGCATGGCATACGAAAACATCATCGTTGAAAAACGGGGCAAGGCCGGCCTCATCACCCTCAACCGGCCCGAAGCGCTCAACGCCCTGCGCGGCGCGCTCATCACCGAGCTGAACGAGGCGCTGGCCGGGTTCGAGGCCGACGACGAGGTTGGCGCCATCGTCATCACCGGCTCGGCGAAAGCCTTCGCCGCCGGCGCGGACATCAAGGAAATGCGCTCCAAGAGCTTCATCGACGTGTTCCACGGCGATTTCATCGGCGACTGGGACCACGTTACGCGCTGCCGCAAGCCGGTGATCGCGGCGGTGGCCGGCTTCGCCCTGGGCGGCGGCTGCGAACTGGCCATGATGTGCGATTTCATCCTGGCGGCGGATACGGCGAAATTCGGCCAGCCGGAAATCAAGCTCGGCATCATCCCCGGCTCGGGCGGCACGCAGCGTCTGACGCGGGCGGTGGGCAAGGCCAAGGCCATGGAACTGGTGCTCACCGGCCGGTTGATGGACGCGGCCGAGGCCGAGCGCTGCGGACTGGTGGCCCGCGTGGTCCCCGCCGCGGAGCTGTTGCAAGAAGCGCTGGCGACGGCGGAGAAAATCGCGAACTTCTCCATGACCGCCGTGATGCTGGGGAAAGAGGCGGTGAACCGCGCTTTCGAGACAACGCTGGCGGAGGGCGTGCGCTTCGAACGCCGCGCTTTCCACGCGCTGTTCGCCACCGAGGACCAGAAAGAAGGCATGGGCGCGTTCGAGGAAAAGCGCCCGGCGCAGTTCAAGAATCGCTGAGCCGCAGGCTTTGACTCCCCCTCCTCCGCTGCGGGGAGGGGAAAATTCCAGCACAGTTTCGAAACCGGTTCACACCGGGCTTTGATTGAACCCGCTCCGGCGGGATTTGGCGTCCGAGGCTGCATTCAGCTAACCGCAGCCACTGGCGGCAGGCGCCACCCCATTTGCGCCCGCCTTTGAAACGCCCCCTTCCCCAGCCTGTGACACATTAATCACAATCACGGCATTTTATGTCGAAAACTCGTGCAACCACGTGTTCCTCCGCGCTTTTTTCAACTAATGGTTGTGCTGAGCACCGCTCGCTAAGTTAAGTCCATCAGCGTTTGTCGCGTCCGCGTTCTACAATGAGAGATATCCGCTAAGTCATTTCAGAGCAATTCCTTGGATGATTCTGGAACTCTAGGAACGACTATGATCACGACGATGAACGAACTGGGGAGATGCTTATGATTCTCAAGGCTAAACTGATGGCCTCAACTGCCACCGTAGCGCTTCTTGCCTGCGGTCTGGCAGTCTCTGTGGGCTGGTCCACAGCGGCTAAGGCCAACTCTACGGATGAATTGCTTGAAATTCTGAAGAAGAAGGACGCAATCACCGACGACGAATACAAAAAGATCAAATCCCGTCACAACGCCGAGCTTGCCGCTCTCAAGCAGCAGAAGGCGCAGACGGAGCAGATCCTCGCGCAGCAGCAGACGCTGTCGGCGAAGGCTCCCGCAGGCGCTAACCTGGCTTTCAAGGACGGGCCGGGCGAATATGTGCGGGCGCTGCCGGGCAAAGTCGGCTGGCGCGTTGGCGAAGTGGATTTCGTCGTGCATGGCGACATCAGCTTCTTCGCGATGGAGCAGTTCCCGGATTCCAACAGCAACAGCTGGATCATCAACGGCGGGCTGGCGACGACGGGCCACAACAACTCCAACTCCATCCGCGGCGGTCTTCTGCCCAGCTCACTGCAATTCGGCCTGAGCACGAACCAGCGCGGCTATGACATCGGTGCCTATTTCGGCATGTATGTTGGCGGCAACAACGTGAGCTGGAGCAACGGCGCCAACTCCACCGGCTATCCGTTGGCCCTTGGCACATCCGGCATCGACTTCCGCCAAGCCTATGGCACCATCGGCACACCCGCTCTTGGCACGTTCAAGTTTGGCCGTGACATCGGTATCTTCGGCGCCGAGGCCATCCTGAACGACGCGACGATTTTCGGCGCGGGCACGCCCGCCGGCAATTCCGCGCCGAGCAACACCACGCTGGGCCGCATCGGTATCGGCTATGTCTACGCCGACTTCATGCCGCAGTTCTCCTACACCTCACCTGACCGTTGCGGTTTCTCCTGGTCGGCCGGTATCTTTACGCCGCTGAATGCGACCGCGACTTCGATGGTTGCTGAGACTGGCGTCGAAACCTCCTCGGAAATCAGCGGCCAGGCCGAACCGATGGTGCAAGGCCGCTTGAAATATACCGGCAAGCTGCGTGAAGGTGTGAAGCTCACCGCTTGGACCAGCGTCGTGGAGCAGGGACACCAGAAAGAGGCGGGCGACACCGTCACTGGGGCATACGGCGACGAATATCGTAGCTGGGGCTGGGATGCCGGCACTCGCATCGACTGGGGGCCGGCGACCCTCGTTGGCTATGGCTACACCGGCAGCGGTCTCGGCACCACGGGGCTGTTTTTCCGCGCCTTCGCGCTTGATGGCAAGACGCGCGACTCCCATGGCGGCTATGTGCAGGGCAGCTACGCTTTCACCGACCGTCTGAGTCTGGGCGGAAGCTGGGGCGTCAGCGAGCTTGATCTGGCTTCGACGGAAACCAGCGTCACCAATTCGACCCTCGTAA
Source organism: uncultured Alphaproteobacteria bacterium (assembly GCA_963827885.1). Taxonomy (GTDB): domain Bacteria; phylum Pseudomonadota; class Alphaproteobacteria; order Rhizobiales; family Rhodomicrobiaceae; genus CAWHDD01. The sequence continues at coordinate 127,531 of CAWHDD010000030.1, forward strand.
AGTGGAACGAATCCGAAGTCGCCTTTGCCAAGTACAAGCTGACCAACTGGGTTAACCTCCAGGCGGAATACGTGCATACAACGGCGGAAAATCACGGCGGCCGCTCTCTTGAGGATGACGCCATTATCGCTGGCACGACGTTCTTCTGGTAGCCGTTGCCGGAGCGCCCGCACCAATGGGCCGCTCGCGCTAATATGACGAAGGCCGTCCTCCGGGGCGGCCTTTTTGCGTTTGCGATCCCGGCATGGATGCGGAGAATGCTGGTGACGGACACGCCGTTGCGCGAGCCGATGCTTTATGACAAGTACATCCCGCCGGACGAGAGGAAGGAAAAACATGCGTCCAGGCCTAGCGAACCTCATCACCGATGTGCCCGGCTTACGCGTGGGCAATGCGCAGGACGCGCGCTTGCGCTCCGGCGTGACTGTGATCCTGGCGGACGCACCGCTGCGGGCTGCGGTGGACATTCGCGGCGGCGGCCCCGGCACGCGCGAAACGGAAACCCTGGCGGCGGGCGGCACCGTGGAGGAGATTCACGCGCTGGTTCTCGCGGGCGGTTCCGCCTTCGGCCTCGACGCGGCGACCGGCGTGCAAAGCTATTTGCGCGAGCGCGGCATCGGTTTCCCCGTCGGCTCCGCGCGCGTGCCCATCGTCCCGCAAGCCATCCTGTTCGATCTGCTGAACGGCGGCGATAAGAACTGGGGGCTTCACCCGCCCTATCGCGACTTGGGCTATGCCGCCTGTGCCAGCGCGGCGGCCGGTTTCAGCCTCGGCGGTGCGGGTGCGGGATATGGCGCCACCGTCGCGCACGGCCAGGGGCTGATGATGGGCGGCCTCGGCAGCGCCTCCCTCGTGACGGACGGCGGCATCAACATCGGCGCACTGGCCGCCGTCAACGCCGCCGGCAGCGCCACCATCGCCGGTACGCCGCATTTCTGGGCCGCGCCGCTGGAGCTGAACGGCGAATTCGGCGGCCTCGGCTGGCCCGCGCCGTTTCCCGCCGATGCGCACACGCCCATTCTCAAAGGCGCCATCGGCCAGAACACCACGCTCGGCGTCATCGCCACCGATGCCGCACTAAGCCGCGACCAGTTGCGCCGGCTGGCCGTCATGGCGCAAACGGGGCTGGCCCGCGCGCTCTACCCGGTGCACACGCCGCTCGACGGCGACATCGTTTTCGCGCTCTCGACGGGCGCCAAGCCGCTGGCCGATCCGCTCTGGGATTTGGCCCGGCTGGGCGCGCTGGCGGCCAACACCCTGGCGCGGGCCATCGCGCGCGGCGTCTATGAAGCGCAGGTCTTTCCGGGTGAACCGGCCGGACCGCCGAGCCACGCCAGCTTATTCGGCCGCCGGCAGCCATAACGTGCACCCTCGCGCAAGCTTCGAGGCCCATGCTCGCCCCAAAGAGGGAATGCATGACCACCCCGCACGCGGCCACCGAAGTTGAAGCAATAGAGAGTCGCGGCTCCAAGGACGTCGGCTTCGCCATCGGCATCGTCTTCATCCTGACGGTGCTGTTCCTGCCGATGCCGGCGGTCCTGATCGACATCGGCCTGGCGTTCTCGATCGCGCTCGTCGGTGCTCATCCTGATGGTGTCGCTGTGGATCCAGAGGCCGCTCGATTTCTCCGCCTTCCCGACCGTCCTGCTGATCGCCACGCTGCTGCGGCTGTCGCTCAACATCGCCACCACGCGGCTCATCCTGTCGCAACGGCGCCGAGGGCTACGACGCGGCCGGCCACGTCATCGCCGGCTTCGCCAACTTCGTGATGAGCGGCGACTTCGTCATCGGCACCATCGTGTTCGTCATCCTGATCACGGTGAACTTCCTCGTCATCACCAAGGGCGCCACGCGCATCGCCGAGGTCGGCGCGCGCTTCACCCTCGACGCCATCCCCGGCAAGCAGATGGCCATCGACGCCGATCTCTCCGCCGGGCTGCATCGACGAGAAGGAGGCGCAGCGCCGCCGCCGCGAGCTGGAGGAGGAAAGCGCCTTCTTCGGCTCCATGGACGGCGCCTCGAAGTTCGTGCGCGGCGACGCCATCGCCGGCCTCATCATCACCGCCGTCAACATCTTCGGCGGCATCGTCATCGGCGTGACGCGCCACGGCATGTCGCTCGCGCACGGCGGCCGACGTCTTCACCAAGCTGTCGGTCGGCGACGGTCTCGTCACGCAGATCCCGGCGCTGATCGTCTCGCTGGCCGCCGGCCTGCTGGTCTCCAAGGGCGGCACGCGCGGCTCGACCGAGAAGGCCATCTTCGCTCAGCTCGGCAACTATCCGCGCGCGCTGTCGGTGGCGGGCGTGGTGATGTTCGTGCTGGCGCTGGCGCCGGGGCTGCCGTTCCTGCCGTTCGCGCTGCTCGGCGGCGCTGATGGCCTTCATCGCCTACGCCATCCCCAAGCGCCGGGCCGAGGTGCGCGCGGCCGCGAAGAGGCCAAGCGCGCCGCCGAGAGCCGGCCGACCGAGGAGGAAGCGCGCCAGTCGGTCAAGGAATCGCTGAAGACGGCCGAGATCGAGCTGTGCCTCGGCAAGCAGATTTCCAGCGTCGCTGCTGCCGTCGCACAGCGAGCTGGCGCAGCGCGTCGCCAAGATGCGGCGCAAGTTCGCCAAGCAATACGGCTTCGTCGTGCCGGAGATCAAGCTCACCGACGATCTGTCGATTCCGCCGAAGACCTATCAGATCAAGATCCACGGCACCGTCGTCGCCAGCGGCGAGCTGCGCATCGGCGACGTGCTCGTCGTCACCGGCGACGGGCCGCTGCCGGACGTTCCCGGCGACGAGACCCGCGAGCCGGCCTTCGGCATGAAGGCGATGTGGATCTCGGAAATGTTCGCCAACAACGCTGAAGCGCGAGGGCTTCACGCCGATCGACAACATGTCGGTGCTGCTCACCCATCTGGGCGAGGTGATCCGCAACAATCTGGCGCAGCTGCTGTCCTACAAGGACATGCGCGTCGCTGCTCGACCGGCTCGAGCCGGAATATCGCCGCCTGCTCGACGAGATCACGCCCTCGCAGATCTCCTATTCCGGCCTGCAGGCCGTGCTGAAGCTGCTGCTGGCCGAGCGCGTCTCCATCCGCAATCTGCATCTCATCCTGGAGGCCATCGCCGAGATCGCGCCGCATCGTGCGCCGCGGCCGAGCAGATCGCCGAGCATGTGCGCATGCGCATGGCGCAGCAGATCTGCGGCGATCTGTCCGACGGACGGCGTGCTGAAGGTGCTGCGGCTCGGCAATCGCTGGGATCTGGCCTTCCATCAGGCGCTGAAGCGCGACGCCAAGGGCGAGGTGGTCGAGTTCGACATCGACCCGCGCCTGATCGAGCAGTTCGGCACCGAGGCCACCAAGGTCATCCGCGCGCTCATGGACCAGGGCCACCAGTTCGTGCTGGTGGCGGCGCCGGATGCGCGGCCCTACGTGCGCATGGTGACCGAGCGGCTGTTCGCGACGCTGCCGGTGCTCTCGCATGTCGAGATCGCGCGCGGCGTGCAGATCAAGTCGCTCGGGACCATCTCGTGATGCCCATCGCGCTCCGAAACGCGTGCTGCTGACCTTCCTCGCTCTTCTGCCGCATCGGCGGCTGCCTGATGCTGATGCCCGGCTTCTCCAGCGCGCGCGTGCCGGCTCAGCGTGCGCCTGTTCCTCGCCCTGGCGGTGACGCTGGCGCTGGCGCCGCTGCTGCTGCCGGGATTGCAGGAGGCGCGGGGGCAGGCAACCGCCGATCAGACCGTGACGCTGATCGTCTCGGAGACGGTCATCGGCCTGCTCATCGGCTTGATGGCGCGCATTTTCTTCCTCGCCCTGCAGTTCGCCGGCGACCGCCATGGCCATGTCCATCGGCTTCAACAAGATGACCGGCATGGCCGTGGAGGACTACCGAGCCGCTGCCGGTGGTGGCCAGCTTCATCACGCTGACGGCGACGCTGCTGTTCTTCCTCACCGATCAGCATTGGGAGGTGCTGCGCGCGCTGCTGGGATCCTATTCGGCGCTGCCCGTTGACAGCCTGTTCGCCTCGGACTTCGCCATGACGCGGCTGATACGCACGCTGTCCGACGCCTTTCTGCTCGCCCTGCAGATCGCCAGCCCGTTCATCGTCTACTCACTCATCGTCAACCTGATGTTCGGCATCATCAATAAGCTGACGCCGCAAATTCCGGTCTACTTCATTTCGCAGCCCTTCGTGCTGGCCGGCGGTTTTCTGCTGGTCTATTTCACCGTGGCGGAGTTCCTGCAAATTTTCATCGCGGCGTTTTCGAGCTGGCTGCGGCATGGATGAGCGATGACGAAGGCGCGGGCGGCAAAGGCGAAACGCATCCTGGCGGTGGAGAAGCAGCTCCGGCGCATCGAGGATCTCAAGATGTACCAGTTGCAGCGCCGGCTCGTGCAGTTGGAGGCCGAGCAGGTGGATATCATCGAAGCGCTGAACAAAGACGGCGCGCTGCAAGGGCTGTTCATCGACAACATGGCGAAGCGCCTCGGCGCGCTGGCGGAGGAGGCGAACCGTGTGGCGTGCGAGCGCGACGAGCAGGCCCGCAACGTCATCGCGCGGGCCACGGAGGAGAAATGCGCCGAGCGGCTCTCGGAGAGGCTCGACAGTCAGCTCCGCCGGCTGGAGCAGCGGAAAGATCTGGCGGAACTGATCGAGCGGTTCACGGCGGGAAAGGCGTGAGAGAACAGCGTTTTAGGTTCCCGCCGTTGGATGCCGTCCAGCGGCCTATTTATGGTTCTGCGGCCGCTGCTGCCCCGCATCCGGCTTCGCGGCCCCTCCCGCCAGCTTGACCACGCGATACACCGCCCAGATGGGGAAAACCACCATCGCGCCGATGATAAAGTAGCCGAGGACGTTCTTGAAGGAGGCAAAGCCCAGATTGTAAAGCCAGTCGGACAGGCGCCCCAGACTGGCCCAGAGGTCGAGCGGGGTCAGTCCCAGCGCGGAGAACACGACACCCACGATGATGGAGATGATCACGAGCCGTAAAATAACGGTGATCGGCCTGCCGCCGAAAATATGCTCCATATCGTGCTCCCTATGGTCCCGTGGGGTTTCCAGGGCTGTTTAGCACGGAGCGGGCCGTGGAAAAAGCGGCCAATTGAAAAGGAGGGGGTGCGCCGATCGTTTCTGACGACGATTGGGCGCGTTGGGAAAAAAGCTTCTCATCCCCATGGCCGGGGTCTGCATGAGAGCCTTATAACCGCGCCGGCAGCGCGGCGGTGTTTACATGTCGCGTCCACCCTGCGCGACACAACTCCATTTTTTGATTTCCCATTGCGGATGTTCACCAGCCCATTGGGCAATCATCGGCACCGATACCGTGGAGCAGCGGAATGGATTTTCGGTTTGCACCTTGTGTTCCAAGCGCTGGTCCTTGCACTGCGTCGGGTCACCGATCAGACAAATGAAGAGAACAACCTCCATACTTTATGCCTCCATATCCACGAGATCGGCCAACGCGGCCAACCCCAACCATGGATATTCAAGCAAAAGCCGTGCCAGAGATCCCGCTCTTCGCGCTTCCACGCGACGCCGTGGTTCGAATTGAAGCCGCATTAACCATATTCAGGATAGCATCACTTCCGGGCATCGTCCGCCGCGACAAAGTGAGCCCGCGCTATTCCGCCGCAAATTCGCCGCGAAATTGCCGCCGGGCGGCGGGCGAATCACCGATTCGTGATCTGCCGGCTGTGAGGAATGAAAGCCACACTCGCTTTTTTCTTTCCTTGCGGCGCGAATCAGCATCAACTTGCGCCATAAGTGTCACTACGTCGTCGCGCAGATTTTTTGTTTGTCATCTTGCGTTCGCGCCGCCGAAATGTAAAAGTTTAACAGTTTTGCATTTGAGGCAGACTTTGTTGACCAAACAAGCGGCCGCGTCAGCCGATTATCTACTTCGGTATGACGAACAGTCTTTTGAGCATACATCATCCCGCCTGCTTCTTTGCGGAAAGGCCTTTCACGCCGATAAAACCGGCGCGCTTTATTGGCCCGCGGAAGAGACGCTGGCGGTGGCTGACCTGCATCTGGGCAGAGGATCGTATCTGACGGAAGAGGATGTCCTCATGCCGCCCTACGATACCACCGCGGCTTTCGACAAGCTGGAGGAAGCCATCGACCGTTACGAGCCCCGGCGTGTTATCGCGCTCGGCGAGAGCTTTTGCGGCGAAGGCGGCCTTGATCCTCACGACTTTTACTGGCTGCAAGATCTGATGGAGGATCGCGACTGGTTCTGGGTCATGGGCCCGGACAGCGCACCGTTGCCGGAGGGCATCGGCGGGGTGGTATCGCAACATGTGACCCTGGCGGGCATCAAGTTCCGTCACGCGCCGGTCGAGGCACCTGTCGGGCATGAAGTGGCGGGTTGCATGCAGCCGGTGGCGAGCATTTGCGAATATGAACACACCCAGCGCGGGCGTTGTTTCGTGTCCAACGGCATGCGGCTGGTGCTGCCGTCGATGGGCTGCTACGGCACCGGCAATAACGTGCTGAGCGAAAGCTTCGACCCGCTTTTGGGCCGCAATGGCCTGTTTGTCTGGGTGCTCAACAACGGCCGGGTGCAGCAGGTGGCTTCGGGCCAGCTCCTGGCCGATACCGCTCAATAGCGGGGCCGCCGGACCAGCGGCGGCCGGCACAAAAGACAACCAAATATCCGGCTATTGAGAGTTGATGCGTGTGCACAAGCCGCGAGTTGGCTTGCGCATCAAAGCGTTATGCCTGATCGGAGCTGTTGTCCGCCGGATTGGCTCTGGCGGGCCAGGGCAACGGCTTCCATGCCGCGGCCAGCCCTTCGGCGTGCTGGATCTCAGCAGGCGACAGCCGGAGACCCAACGACGCGCGGCGCCGGCCGCTTCCCGGTCGCCAGCCGCGGCGGCGAGGGAATACCATTTGTAGGCTTCAACTGGGTTCGCCGCTACGCCGAGCCCTTTTTCCATAATAAGCCCGAGATTGTATTCGCTGTCCGCAAGACCGTACTGGGCGGCCTTCTGAAACCACACCACTGCCAGCCGGTTACTCTGCTGACGGTTCTTCGTGCTCTTCGCGGCATGCAGGCTGCCGAGATTATGCATGGCCAGCACGTTACCGCGAGCGGCCGCGCGGCCATACCAAAGCTCGGCGAGGCCGAGGTCTCTCGCCACACCGCGCCCGCGCTCGTAGGACGCCGCCAGCCGGTATTGTGCAACCGGGTCGTTTCGCTCCGCCAGGCTCTTCAACTGGGCGAAGTCTTGCGCGGCGGCGCCGTCCTCCCTGTGCTGGACGGCAGCGGCCGGCGTCTTGAAGATGGTGGTCACGCGCGCGCTGCCTTTGCCGCGCCCCAAATCAATCTGCAACGCTGGCGACGGCCGGTGAAACAGCGATATCCGGCCATTCCAGCCCCACCACATCGACGACAGTGGCAACCGCCATCGTGGACGCCGGGGCATCAACCATGCTGGTGGCGGCGGGCGGCGCGTGCACCGCGAATTTCTTTGCCGTCAAATTCAGATACAGCATACCCGCGCTGGCGAGGAGCAGGATGATCGCGGCGGCGATCAGGCCGGATTTCAACTGGCGGCCATTTTCCGGGTACTCGCCGTCGGCGCCGGGGTGGCCGTGTATGAATTCGAAAGCCGGGGCCGTGTGCGCGGCGGGCTCCGGCGCGGGGTGCGGTTTCGCGGGGGCCGTATCCAGCGGACGCCAGGCATTGTCCGCGCCGGCTTGCCGCCGCGTTTCCAGTTCCCAGCTTGATGGCGCGGCATCCGGCAACGGCGCGGCGCCATTTGCGCTCGCGAATTCCCGGTCCTTCGCCACAGATGGCGCCGGCGCGTTGTTCCAGCCCGTATGCGAAACCGTCTCGCCCGGAATGCCGCTTTCGGGCCACCGGGGCCGCTGCACGGCTGGCTGCACCGCCTTCGGCGCGGGCGTCTGGATCGGGTCGCCAATACCGGCGCGCCTGTTGGCATGCTGCGCGCCGTTCGCGGCCGGGCTGTGCTGGAGAACCTGGCTCAACGCCTGCCGCACGTCCTCCATGGCTCGGGCGGAGCGCTGGCCGGTTTCGCGCTGGTGCTGGCTGAGGGCGCGGATTTCCTGTTCGATTACGGCGAAACGGGCGGCGGGCAAGGCTTGTTGCAGCCCTTCGGCAAAGCGCCGGGCCGTCAGGTCCGAGGCGCGCTGCGCCCCTTTTTCCACCGCGACGAAAATGGCCGCTTCGGAGCGTTTGCCGCTTTCAGCCACGATATTCATGGTGCGATTGGTCATCTGCCCCAGCGTATCGACCTTGGCATTGAGCGTCCCCAGGGTGTGCTGCGCCGTCTGCTGCCAGTCCTTGCTGTGGGCCAGATGATTGGCGAGAATGCGCATCTGCCGCTCGACCAGTTGCAGCGCCTCGGTCTGGGCCGGGGATTTGCGCATCGCGTCGAGCCGGCTGCTGATTTCGTCGAGACGCTGTTCGACCGCGCTCAGGCGCTCGTCCGCGCCCAGCGAGCCGGTGCTGACAATCAGCGATTTCAGCTCGCTGAAGCGGTGCTCGAACCAATCGCGCTGCCAGAGATTGCCGGCGGCATCCTTGTCCGGCCGCGCGTCATTGAGTAAAGTCGGCGCGGACGAACCGAAAAAGTGCTCCAAGGTATCGCCCGGCCGTGCGTCCCCGCCGAAAGCCGGTGCCTGCGTTCCGGGAAAGCGCTCTGGCGCCAGTTCGCGCGCGGTCTGTTCCACGCTGTCGTCATCCCAGCCCCTGGCGTTGGCCAGGAACACATTACGCGCCTCGTCCGGGAAGTGGCTTGATGCATACGGAAGCGCCTTGCCGCCATCCTCAACATCTTCGCCGGTATCCGCGCCATAGGATTTGGCCAGCGCCGAAACCTGACGCTGGAGCTGATGCACGCCCGCCGGCGCATCGGCCTCGCCAAGGCGCTCGACGAATTGCTTGAGAAGGAGTTCGATACCGTCCCTGGCCACGGCGCCCGGCTGCGGAGCGGCGCCCTGACGGGACGGCCTTTCCGGCGCCTCGTGTCCCGCGGACACTTTTGATCTTGCACTCATGGCATCCCCCAGCCCGCGCACCTACGCCTTCCGCTGGCGCGCTTCGTGCCCGAAACCGTGTGCCTGGACGCCTGACCGGATTAATGACAGATGCAATCAGCACGCGTGATATTTCGGGGCATAATTAACAGTTTGGAGTTCACGTTCGCAGGCAGGCGTAAACATTCGGTAAAAACTGATGAATTCATCCATTTTTTCTGGCGGAGCTTTAAGAACACCGCCCCGGCACAACCCGCCCGGCAGCGCATTGCCAAAGCATGCCCTTGTCCGTTACCATCAAGTCCGGCGGGCAAAAGGTTCTGAGCGGGCATCCGATGAGCGGAATTTTGCAAAAGACCCATATCTTTGCCGTTGAAACACGCGGAGCCGGTTTCACGGACATCACGCCATCCATCGGCGCATGGCTGCGCGATATCCGGGCGCGCGAAGGTTTGCTCACGCTGCTGATCGCCCATACCTCCGCCTCGCTCACCATTCAGGAGAACGCCGACCCGGCCGTGCAGCACGATCTGCTCGCCGCGCTGGACACGCTGGCGCCGCGCGGGGCCGGCTATGCGCACGATCAGGAAGGCCCCGACGATGCCCCGTCGCATATCAAGGCGATGTTAACCTCCGTCAATCTATCTATCCCCATCATCGACGGGAGGATGGCTCTGGGCACCTGGCAAGGCATCTACGTTATCGAGCATCGCGACAGGCCACAGCGAAGACGGATCGCGGCGCACTTCCTCGGAAATGCGTCACCGTGAAGCGCGAGGCGTTAGCGCCTTGTGAGTTATTCACGGGTATGATTTGACAGTAACGTTAAAAGCACAAACAGCCTCGATTTTGCCGCAAGGCTGGGTACTCTCGTTATCAGACCGGTTTTTTAAGGCTTCATTTAACAAACACGCATTAATTCAAAATGCGGTATGATGAGCCGTTAAGTTAGAGAGTGAGGACCATGCAGCGCATTCTGTTAGCCGAAGACGACGATTCCATGCGCCGTTTTCTGGTGCGGGCTTTGGAAAAAGCCGGCTATCAAGTGGAGGCTTTCGGCGACGGTGCCGAGGCTTTCGAATGCCTTCAGACGCAATCCTTCACCATGCTGCTGACGGACATCGTCATGCCGGAGATGGACGGGATCGAGCTGGCGCGCCGCGCCGCCGAGATCGACCCCGGCATGCGCATCATGTTCATCACCGGCTTCGCGGCGGTGGCGCTTCACCCAGACAACCGGGCGCCGAAAGATGCGCGCATCCTCTCCAAGCCGATCCATTTGAAGGATCTGGTGCGCGAGGTTGACCGCCTTCTGGCGGCGTAACGCAGCGCGGGACACTCCATCCAGGCACGTTTTTCGCTGGTCAGCCGGCGGAAAACCCGCCTGCGGCCGTCAATCCTCCATCGAGCCCGGCACTGGATACCCCGCCTCGGCCATGCGCGCCTTGTGGAAGTCGAACAGGTCGCTCCGGCTGATGCTGCCTGCCAGGCCGCCGTTGTAAACCACCACCAGTTCGTTCAAATTGCCGTTGGACAGCCGCATCAGCGTGTCGAAGGCATCGTCGTTTGGCGAGGCAATGACGCTGCGGGTGAGCGGTTGCGCCACGTCGCGCACCAGCGTTTCCCCCCAGCGCTCCCTCGGAACGCCGGAAACGGCGCTCAGCGGCAGCACGCCCGCGATGGCTCCGGCTTCGTCCACAACGGGAAAACTCTTGCGGCCGATGCGGTCGAAGTACCCCATGACAGCGGTCTGCAAGTTCGCGCCGGCGGGCACCGCGTCGGCATAGCCCCTCATGACACGGCCGACCGGCACCCCCCGCAGGCTGTTGAGGATTTCGGCCTGGAAGCGCGACTGGGCGGCGGCATTGGTGATGAAATAGCCGATCAGCATATACCAGAGGCCGCCGGTGAAACCGCGCAGGACCACCATCTCATAGAGGCCGAGCGCCATGACGCTGTAACCCAGGATCGTGCCCATGCGGGTGGCGATGCGCGTCGATTTCAGCGGGTCGCCATTCAGCCGCCAGAGGATCGAGCGCAGCACCCTGCCCCCGTCCAGCGGAAAAGCCGGCAGCATGTTGAAGATTGCCAGCAGCAGGTTGGCCACGGCGAGGTAGCTGAGGAGCACCATGACAGGCACGGAGACGACGCTTTCCGCCGCGATGCCGATGACGTAAATTCCCGCCGCCAGCACGAAACTGGCGATGGGACCGGCGATGGCGATCCAGAATTCCGAGCCCGGCGTGCGCGGCTCATGCTGCAACTCGGCGATGCCGCCGAAGATGAACAGCGTGATGCCGCCGACCGGCAGCCCGAACTGGCGCGCCACCAGCGAATGGGCCAGCTCATGGAAAATGATGGAGGCGAACAGCCCCAGCGCGCCGATGGCCGCGAGGGAATAGGCGGTCAGGCTGTCGATGCCCTCGACCATCGCCGGGAAATAGCCGCCGCCCAGGCTGAAGATCAGCACGGCGGCCAGCACGAATAACGAGAAATCCAGGCTGATACGGAAACCCAGAATGCTGAACAGCCGGATGCGGGAAGTCATGCGATCCCTTTCCTCTCCGTGTCGTGCCGAAGTGCCCGGCTGCCTGCGCCTTTTTCCGGCACAGGCTAATTATGACATCCTAAGATGTAATGACTCGCATGCAATCGCCAATATGCACCACCGCTTTTGCCGCAAATGCGTGAGAAAGCGCGATTGCGGAGAACAATCTGAACACAGCGTATTGACGCGCGGAAGGTTTGCTCGTTAAAACAGTTGCCACGCCATGGGGCCGGTGCGCATCTCAGCAGCCGCGCCTCCTGCCACCGCGTTCTGGACACGTAGCTCAGCGGTAGAGCACCACGTTGACATCGTGGGGGTCACAGGTTCAATCCCTGTCGTGTCCACCATTCCACCCGGTTCACAGTAAATTGCAAATTTTACGCGTCCGGGGAGACGGCGTTCGTATCCCGGGGTCTGTTCCCGCTATACTTTGCCTCAAGCGGGTCTTATTTTTCAGGCTCAACTGCCGTGAAAGCGCAGTGCGGCCATAGCCTTCATCATCCGCCCATCTCGAAGCCAGGGAGACACGCCATTGAGTACCGGCGAGCAAGTTGACGAAATCGCAATGCCCCGGCCCGCGCATTGGGGCTTCTGGGCAACGCTGCTTTGGGGCGTTGGGATTGCCCTGATTTTCACGCTGGCGCAGTCCATCGCCGTCATCGTGGCCGTGGTTTTGCGGACGGCGAACCTGGCGGAACCGGATTTTGCCCAACAGCTCGCGGCCATCGAAAAAGACGGCACTGTGCTTTCCATCGCGACGTACTGCTCGACGATCATCTGCTGCGGCGCGATTGCCGTGGCCGTCGCTGCCAAAAACGGCGCGACGCTGCGCGACTATCTCTGCCTCAACCCCGTCTCCATCCGGGCGGCGGTGCTGTGGATCGGCGGACTGGTGGTTCTCCTCGTGCTGTTGGATTTGCTCACGGGCGCGCTGAACAAGCCGATTGTGCCGGATTTTGTGGCCACCGTCTACAAGTCGGCCAATCCCGTATGGACGATCTGGATCGCCACCGTGATCGCCGCGCCGCTGTTCGAGGAGACGTTTTTCCGCGGTTTCCTGTTCAAAGGCTTCGAGGCCACCATCATGGGGCCGGCCTGGCGCGGTTATCGTGACGTCCGCGCTGTGGGCGGGCATTCACCTGCAATACGACCTCTACGGCATCGGGACCATTTTCTTCCTGGGCCTGATTTTCGGCGCGGCGCGGGTGTTCACCAGGTCGCTCTACCTGCCGCTGGCGATGCATGCGGTGACCAATCTGATCGCCACGGGCGAGGCCGCCGTGTGGGGGTGATTGCTTGACCGGGTGAAAAGGCTGGGGATGCCCCGGCGCACATCAGCATGCCGCCGTGCTCGGAAGCGTCAAGGACAAGCCGCCTCCGGCGGTGACCGCTGAAGAAGCGGTCATCCTTGACCCATCCTGCGCGCGGCGGCCTGGACTTCGTGCATGGCCGGGACGAGGAATGGCATTCCGGCCGAACAAGGAATGAAACCTTGGGGCAGTGACGGCGGCAGGCGCGGCGCCCGTGGCGGGCTCCGGCTGGTTGCTCACGCACCAAAGCCCCGCGCCAGTGTATTGAGCCCCGGAGGGGCAAGAGGAGCGGGTGGGCGAAGCACAGAGCGACGACTACTAAGACTTAGCCGCACAAGAAACGCCGGCATAGGGCAGCGAAAGCGGCAATCTCCGCTGCCGCGCCGTCACCCCCGGATTTCAGCGCCCGTCGTCTGACGCACGCGCTCGATGATCTTCGCCGATACCGCCTCGATCTCCTGATCGGTCAGCGTGCGTTCGCGCGGCTGTAGCGTCACCTCGATGGCCAACGACTTCTTGCCGGCCGCGACGTTGCCGCCCTCGAACAGGTCGAACACGCTGACGCTGCTCACCAGCTTGTCGTCAGCCGCGCGCGCCGCCTTCACCACATCGGCCGCCGCCACGTCCGCGCCGGCGAGGAAGGCGAAGTCGCGGCGCACCGGCTGCAAGTCCGATGCGTCGAGCGGCGGTTTGGCCGTGGTCTTGCGCCGCGCCTCGGGGATGGCGTTGAGGAACACCTCGAACATGGCCACGCCGCCCGTCAGGTCGAACGCCTCCAGCACATCCGGGTGCAGCTCGCCGAAATAGCCGAGGATCGCTTTCGGCCCCAGCTTGATGGCGCCGGAGCGGCCCGGATGGAACCACGACGGCACGTCGCGCGCGATCTGCGCCTTGGCGGCGTCGAAGCGGGCGGCGGCGAGCACGGCGAAGGCGTCGGCCTTGGCGTCGAAGACGTCGCGGGCTTGGCGCGCCTTCCCAATGGCGGCCGGTGCCCTCGATGCGGGCGGGGCCCACGCGGACGCCGCCAGCCGCCGGTACCTGCTCTTCCGGCGCGTCACCACGGAAGATCTGCCCGACCTCGAACAGCGCGAGATCGGCGAAACCGCGATTGGCGTTGCCGCGCGCCGCCGACAGCAGGCCCGGCAGCAGGCTCGGCCGCATGTCCGACATTTCGCGCGAAATCGGATTGGCCAGTTCCAGCTCGTCCTGGCCGCCGCCGAACAGCTTGGCCTGTTCATGCGGGATGAACGACCAGGTGACGGCCTCCACCAGCCCGCGCGCCGCGAGCGTGCGCCGCACCTGCATCAGCGCGCTTCTGCAAGCTGGTGAGCACGGGCTTCGCCACGCCTTCCGCGCGCGGCAGCGGCGTGGACGGCATGCGGATGGCGCCGTCCAGGCGCACCACCTCCTCCACCAGATCGGCGGCGCCATGGATGTCCAGCCGCCAGCACGGCGCGGTCACTTTCAGCGCGGGCGCCTTGCCCTCCATCTCGAAGCCGAGCTTCTTCAGCGTGCGTCAGGATTTCGGCTTGCGTGAATTTCGCGCCGGTCAGCGTCTCCACCGACCGGATCGAAAGCGATGGGCTTGCGCCCGTCGGGCTCGTGGCCGGCGACCACCGCCTCGCTCGCGCTCGCCGCCGCACAGCTCCAGGATCATCTGCGTCGCCAGATTGAGGCCCAGCGGCTCCGACTTCGGGTCGACGCCGCGCTCGAAACGGTAGCGCGCGTCGGACAGGATGCCCGTCTTGCGGCCCGTCTCGCCGTGCGCACCGGATCGAACTAGGCGGACTCGATGAACACATTCATGGTCGCCTCCGTGCAGCCGGTCGCCTCGCCGCCCATGACGCCGCCGAGGCCGAGCACGCCGTCGTCGTCGGCGATCACGCACATGGCTGGCGTCCACCTCGTAGGTCTTGCCGTCGAGCGCCAGGAAGCTTCTCGCCCTGCCTTGCCGAGGCGCGCGTGAACGGCGCCTTTCAGCTTGTCCGCGTCGTAGACATGCAGCGGGCGGGCGCGGTCGATGCGAGATGAAGTTGGTGACGTCCACCAGCGCGTTGATGGGGCGCAGGCCCACGGCGCTCAGCCGCTGCTGCAGCCATTCCGGCGACGGCCCGTTCTTCACGCCGCGAATGAGCCGGCCGGCGAAAATCGGGCAGGCATCCGCGTCCGCCTTGGCGAATTTCAGCTTGACCGCGATCGGACACGGCGAAATCGCCCTTGCCCGCATAGCCCGTCGTTCTCGCGCTTCAGGCTGCCGATGCCCGCCGCCGCGAGGTCGCGCGCCGCGCCGCGCACGCCGAGACAGTCGCCCCGGTTGGCGTGATCGCAATGTCGATGACCGGATCGTCGAAGCCCATGACGTCCGCAAAGCGGCTCGCCCAGATGCTCCGCCGTGCTCTCCGGCAGCTCGATGATGCCGTTATGCTCGTCCGACAGCAGCAACTCGCGCTCCGAGCACATCATGCCCGCCGAATCGACGCCGCGGATCGCGGCCTTGCCCAGCGTCATGTTGGAGCCCGGAATATACGTGCCCTCCGGCGCGAACACGCCGATCAGCCCTGCGCGCGCGTTCGGCGCGCCGCAGACCACCTGCAATGGCCCCTTGCCGGCATCGACCTTCAGCACTTGCAGCTTATCCGCGTTCGGATGCGGCCCGGCCTCGACGACGCGCGCCACGGTAAAGCCCTTCAGCTTCTCCGCCGGATTGATGACCTCCTCGACCTCAAGGCCGATGAGCGTCAGCTTGGCCGTGATCTCGTCGAGCGAGGCGGAGGTCTGCAAATGATCTTTAAGCCAGGAGAGGGTGAATTTCATGGGTGTTTTTCGAAGATTTTCTGGAGCCGCCGGGTGACTGTCCCGCAGCGGCAGAAAAAACCAAACACCTGCCGAATGCAAGCGCCTTCGGGGCGGCGGTGCGAAATGGGCGGGATTTCCGCACTGGAGCCGCAGCGCGCGGGCTTATAAGGCGTGAGTTGCGAATGCGGCAGGCCGGTGCTCCGGCGTATCGGCAATGGGCCGGAGACCGCCACCGGCGTTGCGCCTGCCGCCTTCACTGCCCCAATCCGGCCTTGGTATGCGGCGGGGTTGCCAGACCTCGATGTTCAGCGAAGCAATCGCAATGTTTCCCGCGGTCCGCTGCGTGCACAAAAAAGCCGGATCGCGTTGCTGAGCGATCCGGCGATGATGTGCAGTCCTGTGCCGCCGTCTACTTGCGTCCCTTCGGCCCCGAACCTCTCGGCGCCTTTGGTTCGCGCTTCTGCGCCACCGGGGTCTTGTCCTCAAGTTGCAGCGGCGGCTCGGTCACCAGCAGTTTCGGCTCCTCGGCGATCTCGGCTTCGGCCTCATCGTCGCCGTTCGCCGGCGCCAGGGGCTTCGGCCGTGCCTCGATGACTTCGAACGCCAGGCGCTTCTTGCCGTCCACCTCTTCGACCGCGATACGGACGGTGCCGCCATGCTCGAGCCGCCCGAACAGCAGTTCTTCGGCCAGCGGCTTCTTGATGTACTCCTGGATGACGCGGGCCATGGGCCGCGCGCCGAACGCTCGTCGTAGCCGTGTTCCACCAGCCAGTCGCTGGCCTCGTCGGTGTCAGTTCGATGGTGACGTTGCGGTCGGCGAGCTGCGCTTCGAGCTGGAAGACGAACTTCTCCACCACCTTGCGCGATGACTTCGCGCGGCAGATTGGCCGAAGGCGATCATCGCGTCGAGCCGGTTGCGGAATTCCGGGCGAGAACAGCCGCTTGATGGCTTCCTTGTCGTCGCCTTCGCGCTTGGCGCGGTTGAAGCCGATCGGCGGCTTGGCCAGATCGGTGGCGCCCGCGTTGGTGGTCATGATCAGGATGACGTTGCGGAAATCCACCTGCTTGCCGTTGTGGTCGGTCAGCTTGCCGTGGTCCATCACCTGCAACAGCACGTTGAACAGGTCGGGATGCGCCTTCTCGATCTCGTCGAGCAGCAGCACGCAATGCGGATGCTGGTCGACGCCGTCGGTCAGCAGGCCGCCCTGGTCGAAGCCGACATAGCCCGGAGGCGCGCCGATCAGCCGCGAGACGGTGTGCCGCTCCATATACTCCGACATGTCGAAGCGCAGGATCTGCACGCCCAGCAGCGCGGCGAGCTGCTTGGCGACTTCGGTCTTGCCGACGCCGGTCGGGCCGGAGAACAGGTAGCTGCCGATGGGCTTTTCCGGCTCGCGCAGACCGGCGCGCGCCAGCTTGATGGCCGGACGACAGCGCCTTGATGGCCTCGTCCTGGCCGAACACCACGCGCTTGAGGTCGGCTTCGAGGTTGCGCAGCAGGTCGGTAGTCGGACTTCGACACGGTCTTGGGCGGGATGCGGGCCATGACGGCGACGGTGGCCTCGACCTCCTTGACGCCGATGGTTTTCTTGCGCCGGCGAGAGCCGGCAGCAGCATCTGCGAGGCGCCGGTTTCGTCGATGACGTCGATGGCCTTGTCGGGCAGCTTGCGGTCGTGGATGTACTTCGCCGACAGCTCCACCGCCGCCTTGATGCGCCGCGCTGGTGTAGCGGATGTTGTGGAAATCCTCGAAGTAGGGCTTCAGCCCCTTGAGGATTTCGATCGCGTCGGGAACGGTCGGCTCGGCGACGTCGATCTTCTGGAAGCGGCGCACCAGGGCGCGGTCCTTCTCGAAGTGCTGGCGGTACTCTTTGTATGTGGTGGAGCCGATGCAGCGCAGCGTGCCCGACTGCAGGGCGGGCTTGAGCAGGTTGGAGGCGTCCATCGCCCCGCCCGACGTGGCGCCCGCGCCGATCACGGTGTGGATTTCGTCGATGAACATGATGGCGCCGGGATAGGCCTCCACCTCGCGCATCACGGCCTTCAGCCGCTCTTCGAAATCGCCGCGATAGCGGGTTCCCGCGAGCAGGGCGCCCATGTCGAGCTGGAAGATGGTGGCGTTGCTGCAGCACCTCGGGCACCTCGCCGCGCACGATCTTGCGCGCCAGACCCTCGGCGATGGCGGTCTTGCCGACGCCGGGATCGCCGACGAACAGCGGATTGTTCTTCTGGCGGCGGCACAGCACCTGGATGGTGCGGTCGATCTCCTTGGCGCGGCCGATCAGCGGATCGATGCGGCCTTCGCGCGCCTTGTGGTTGAGGTTGACGCAATAGGTGTCGAGCGCGTCGCCGGCGCGCTTCTTCTCTTCGCCGCTGCTCCACGGTGGCCGCGTCGTCGTCGACGCCGCGAACGGTGCGCGGCTCGGACATGCCGGGACGCTTGGCGATGCCGTGGGAGATGAAATTCACCGCGTCGAAGCGGGTCATGTCCTGCTCTTGCAGGAAATAGGCGGCGTGGCTTTCGCGCTCGGCGAAGATGGCGACGAGCACATTGGCGCCGGTCACCTCCTCGCGGCCGGAAGACTGCACATGCACGACGGCGCGGTGAATGACGCGCTGGAAGCCTGGCCGTGGGCTGCGCTTCGTCGATCGGCTTCGAAGCACGAGATTATCCAGCTCGTTGTCGAGATAGTCGACGAGCTTTCCGCGCAGCACGTCGAGATCGACATTGCAGGCGCGCATGACTGCCGCGGCGTCGCGATCGTCGATCAGCGACAGCAGCAGATGTTCGAGCGTCGCGTACTCATGACTTCGCTCGTTGGCGTACTCGAAGCGCGCGGTGCAGAGCGCTTTCCAGGCTGTTCGAGAACGAGGGCACGTTGTGATCCTACTCCTTTTCCATGGTGCACTGTAGGGGATGCTGATGTTGCCGCGCGAAGTTCATCACTTGCGCCACCTTCGTTTCGGCGACTTCGTAGGTAAAGACCCCGCAGATGCCGACTCCCTTCTGATGGACGTGCAGCATGATCCGTGTCGCGTCTTCCCGGCTCTTGTTGAAGAACTGCTCCAGCACCAGAACGACGAAATCCATCGGCGTGTAGTCGTCGTTGAGGAGCATGACCTTATAAAGGCTCGGTCTTTGCGTCTTCGGCTTGGGCTTCGTGACTGTGCCGGACTTGGACTCGCTGTCGTCCTCGCCGTCCGGCGGATTGTCCTTGCCCGCTGCCGTAATCAAGCCGGTGGCAGCCCTGTTCACGCCCCATGAATGCAGCTCTGGGTTCAGAAAACAGGAAAGTGCATTGGAACGATGCGTCAGCGGCGACCGATGTGAATTCAAATTCTGCATTGACAGGTTCGCAGCATTATCGTGATCGAAGGTTCCGGTTTTCCATTTCAAGCGGTGCCACCCTTTCGCATAGGACCGGCGCGAGAAGCGTGACTTCCGAGAGACTGTCAGTCTACACCAAGGCAGCAAAAAGGCCGATTAATTTCATCGCTCAAATTCACCATCCACACCAATCATATCCGTTCAGGCGAACACCGCAAGATCTGTTGAGGAAGATAAAATTTGGATTTCACGCGGTGGATATAACCGGGCAAAATTTCGCCGGTTTAACCCTTTTTAAAGATTTGCCCCACGGTTGCCATTGTCAAGGTTGTCAATGCGGGACCGTTGCAGCTTTACGGTGAGGGCGTTCACGTTTCGCTAACCTAAGGCATTATAGGTTGTGCGAAACATGTCATGCTCGCAAGGGTTGTTTCGATGCCGCGTTTGAGAGTCCAGAGTGTTGTGCCCATGCCGCTTTGCCGGTCCCGTGTAAATCTCCTACGGTCCATGGTTGCGTTCGGCTGCGCCGCCGCCGTGGCACTGCTATCGTTCATTACCGGCGCCGATGCCCGCCGTCACCACTATGCGCGCGCCTATGCGCCCGCCCGCGCGGCCATCATCGTTGACGGCCATACCGGCAAAATCCTGCACTCCAGCGCCGCGGATGAGGCACGTTATCCCGCGTCACTTACCAAAGTGATGACACTCTATCTCACCTTCGAGGCCATGCGCGCCGGACGCATCACGCCCGCCACCGAACTCAACGTCTCCGCCCACGCCGCCAGCCAGGACCCCACCAAGCTCGACCTGGAGCCGGGCGATAAAATCACCGTCCGCGACGCCATTCGCGGTCTCGTTACCAAGTCGGCCAACGATGCGGCGGTCGTCCTTGCCGAACATATCGGCGGTTCGGAAGAAGCCTTCGCCAAGCTCATGACCGCCAAAGCGCGCCAGATCGGCATGCTCAACACCACTTTCCGCAACGCCAACGGTCTGCCTAACTCCGAGCAGCGCAGCACGGCTTACGACCTCTCCGTCCTCGCGCGGCGTATCCTTAAGGACTTCCCGGCCGAGGCAACCGTCTTCCAGACGCGGTACTTCAATTATAAAGGAAACGTCTACCGCAACCACAATAGCCTGCTGTTCAATTATGTTGGAGCGGAGGGCATGAAGACCGGCTTCACCCAGGCTTCCGGCTTCAACGTCATCGCCACGGCGCGGCGCGACAAGAAATTCCTCATCGGCGTGGTGATGGGCGGACGCAGCGCGCGTCTGCGCGACGATACTATGCGCGGGCTGTTGAATGCGTCGTGGGCGCGCGCCGGGCTCAAGCCCGCCAAGCCGGTGGAAATGGCCGCCGTTGTACAGGTGCCGCCACCGCCGAAACCCGCGCCCGCGCCAGTCATCGACGCGAAGCCGGCGGTTGCGCCGGTGAAGGCCGCCGTCAAGCCCGCGCCGGCACCCGCTCCGGCCGCCGTGAAACCGGCTCAAGTCATGCTGGCGAGCGCGGCGCCTTCGTTCAAATCTCAGCCGCCGGAACCTGTTGCCCCCGCAACGCCCGCAAGCCTTGCGCCCGCGAAATCCGCCGAAATCCCCCCGCCGCCGCAACCGGCTGCCGCGCCGGCAATTCCCGCCGCCGTGGAGTCCGTTCCCGGCGTCAAGGGGCCGCAGTTGCGTTTCGCCGCTGTGACGCCCGCGGTTGTTTCCGAGCCTGCGGCGCCCGATAGCAAGCCCGAGGCGCAGCCGGTGTCCGTGACGGCATCGGCGGTTTCCGTCGCCGCGCCGGTCGAGATGTCAGGCAAACGCTTCCAGGTGCAAGTCGGCGCCTATGCCACCGAGGAAAGCGCGCAGCAGCGCCTCGCCGCCGTGCTGAAGGACGCCGGCGATATCCTCGGCAGTCATCCGCAACTCGTCGTGGCTGGCAAATCGGGCAAGAACCACGTCATCCGCGTGCGCTTCGACGGCTTCTCGGAGAAATCCGCCTCCACCACCTGCGAGCAGCTTAAAAAGCGCGCCATCGACTGCATGGCGGGGCGGTTCGACTAAGGCAGAACAATCCGGCTGCGGTTTTGGTGCGAAAGGCCGTGCCTGAAGGCGGCAATGTTGCAATCCAAAACACCTTGCGAATAGCTTTTGCTCCGCTGCTCAAGCGAAACATTCGGCATAAGGATTTCGCTGAGCTGTTCGAGCGAAAACAGGCCGGCTTCATCGTTTTCCGGGCAGAGCACAATGCTACCCTCCGCCACCACGTACACAAACAGCGTGCGATGCGTCTCCCCGCCGGCCGGGTAATCGTGCTGCACCCCGGAAAACTTCGCGGCCTCGCGCACTGACAGCCCCAGCTCCTCGCTCAATTCGCGCGTTATAGCTTCCTCTACGGTCTCGCCCTCCTCGATCCCGCCTCCCGGCATATGCCAAAGACCGGGGGCAACCTTCAGCGTCATGCTGCGCTTGCAGAACAGGATGCGGTCATCAGAGGTGGCGATGATCGCGGCCACGCAGAGCCGGGCGATATGGTCCCGCCTGGCGATTTCGATAAGACCTGTTGTGGCAAGCATGAGGCGGCAAGCTCCCTCTCAAAGCTTCATTCTACAGCAATCCCGCCGCCCGTTAACCACGTTACCGGCGGCAAAACGCCGGTGGCTGATTTTCCTATCTAAACTTTGCCAGCGGCGCTGCTATAAGGCGGTTATGGCCAACTGGTTCACCCATACGCTCTCCCTGGCGCGCGCCGGTCTCACCCTCGGCTGGCACGGCGCCGATATCTGGCCGCAGACCATGCCGGCGCCGCTGCCCGTGCGCGTGCTCCAATGGCTGACGGCGCCGTTTCGCGGTACGTTCAGCAACGACGAGCGCAAGCAGCGGCTGTCCGAAGCCCTGGCCAGCCTCGGCCCCAGCTACATCAAGCTCGGCCAGTTCATGGCCACACGCCCTGACGTCATCGGCAACGAGCTGGCAACCGATCTCTCCGGCCTGCAAGACCGCATGCCGCCGTTCCCCATGGCGGAGGCGCGGGCGTCCATCGCCGCCGAACTGGGCGCGCCGGTCGAGACGCTGTTCGCCGAGTTTGGTCCGCCCATTGCCGCCGCGTCTATCGCGCAGGTGCACAAGGCCAGCGTCGCCGCAGCGGATGGCAGCCGCCGCGCCGTGGCGGTGAAAGTGCTGCGGCCGGGCATAGAATGGCGGTTCCAGCGCGACCTGGGCAGCTTCTTCTTCGCGGCGCGGCAGGCGGAACGCTTCAGCCCCGCCTCGCGCCGTCTGCGTCCCGTGGCCGCCGTCGAAACGCTCGCCGCCTCCACCGCCATCGAGATGGACCTGCGCATGGAGGCGTCCGCCATCTCCGAGCTGGGCGAGTACATCGCCAAGGCGGGCGACGAAGGTTTCCGCGTGCCGAAAGTCGATTGGACGCGCACGGCCAAGCGCGTGCTGACGCTGGAATGGATCGACGGCATTCCGCTCAACGACCTCGCCGCCATCGACAAGGCCGGCTTCGACCGCGAAAAGCTGGGCAACCTCGTCATCCGGAGCTTCCTGCGCCACGCCATGCGCGACGGCTTTTTCCACGCCGACCTGCACCAGGGCAACCTGTTCGCCGAGCGCGACGGCAGCGGCCTGGTCGCGGTCGATTTCGGCATCATGGGGCGGCTGGGGCCGAAGGAGCGGCGCTTTCTGGCCGAAATCCTCTATGGATTCATCACGCGCCAGTACCGCCGCATCGCCGAGGTGCATTTCGAGGCCGGCTATGTGCCGCCGACGCAGGACGTTGCCACCTTCGCGCAGGCGTTGCGGGCCATCGGCGAGCCGATCAAGGACCGCTCCGCCGACGAAATTTCCATGGCGCGCGTGCTGACGCAGCTTTTCGAAGTGACGGAGCTTTTCGACATGCGCACGCGGCCCGAGCTGCTGCTGCTGCAAAAGACCATGGTAGTGACTGAGGGCGTGGCGCGCACGCTCGATCCGCGCATCAACATCTGGACGGCGTCGGAGCCGGTGGTGCGGGCGTGGATCGAGGGCGAACTGGGCGCGGCGGCGCGTCTCAAGACCCTGGGCGAAGGCGCGGCCATGATCGCGGGGCTTGCGGCCCATGCGCCGCAGCTTCTGGCGCAAGCGGGCCGCACCATCGACGCGCTGGCCGAGACGGCGCGGGAGCAGGCGGAACGGGCCGGCAATGGCGCCTCGCGGCGGGCCGCCTGGAGCCATGCCGCGCTGTGGGTTGTGGCGGTGTCGCTGGCGGCCATCGCTTTGAAACTCTGGATGTGAGCGCCGGTCCGGCCCGCCGGTTATTTCTCCGCCTGCCGCCCCTGCAAACGTGACAAAGCCATCCGCGCGCCGTCCTGGCCCCAATGGTCATCCGCGTCTTCGGCGTTCACGCTCAGCGCCATCCGGTAATCGGCGGCGGCCTGCCTGGGGTTGCCCAATATCTCCCTCACCGCGCCCCGGTTCGTATAGGACTGCGCCAGAGTGGGGCGTAGCCGTATGGCCTCGTTGCAATCCTCTATGGCGCGGATGGTGTCGCCCTGGCGCGAATAGGCCCAGCAGCGCGACGCGAGAAACCAGGCACTGCGGGGAAACAGGCTGATCGCCTTGGTGTAATCGGCAATGGCGCGCTCGTGATCTCCCGCGCTGCTGTAGGCATTGCCGCGCTGGTAATACGCGGCGGCGCGATATTCCGGCGCCTCCGCGCTGTCGCCGATGATTCGCGTGCAGCCGCGAATCTGCGCAGCCGCATCCAAGCGGTTGTCGCAGTCGCTCCAATCGGTGTCCGCGCTGCGGCAAATTGCCGTGCCCTGCGGCAGCACCAGCATCACAGCGGCCAGTATCATTATCCAGCGCATCGTATTCATTCCGGCGTTGCCTCACATGGCACCGCCGCGCACACCGGCAAGGGGGGAGCGCCGGTGTGCGCGGGCAGGTGCTCATTCCTTCAGTCGCTGGAGGACACCTGGAGGTTCAAGCGCGACGCAACTTTTTTTGACCTCCCCGCGCACACCTGTAAAAATGCTAACAGCGCCCGCCAGGGGGCTGACAGTTCATTCTTGTTAACGTTCGGGAATAAAGCCAACTCCGGGGCAATCGTCAGCATCCAGCTCCGCGCAATACCAGCACAGCACATTGACCACACCGGACACGATTTGGGGGAAGAAGAAGCCATGCGCGAAATCCGCGATATCAATGAGCAGAAAATCGCGGTGTGGGACCGCGCCGTCAGACTCTTCCACTGGCTTCTGGTGCTCAGCGCCGTTACAGCGGCGTTAACCGGGTTCTTCGGCGATAAGCGGACGCTCGACATCCATCTCATCGCGGGCACGCTGATCGGCGTGCTTATCGTCTTCCGCCTCATCTGGGGATTTTCTGGTTCGACCTATGCGCGTTTCGGCAGCTTCGTGTGCTCGCCGCTGGAAAGCCTCCGCCACGCCCGCGACCTGATGCGCGGCCGGGCGTCCCATCACATCGGACATAATCCCGTCGGCACGGCGATGATCCTGGTGCTGCTCGCGGTTCTCACCGCGATTATCGTCACGGGCGTCATCGTGCTTGGCGGCGTCGTGAAGGAGGGTCCCCTTGCCCCTTTCCTGACCTTCACGACGGCTTTTTCTTACCGCGAACTCCATCAGTTGCTAGCCTTCGCACTGGTG
Organism: uncultured Alphaproteobacteria bacterium; assembly: GCA_963827885.1. Lineage (GTDB taxonomy): Bacteria > Pseudomonadota > Alphaproteobacteria > Rhizobiales > Rhodomicrobiaceae > CAWHDD01. The sequence goes on from CAWHDD010000030.1 coordinate 152,145, forward strand.
GGGTTCGTTGCGCTCCATGTCATCGGCGTGGTGGCCGAAAGCTTGCGGACGCGGGAGAGCCTCGTGCGCGCCATGGTGACGGGGACGAAGCTTGCGCGGCCCGATGCCGAGGCGGCGGCTCCGGCAATTGCCCGGCCCGCTTTCGCCACGGCGGCATTTGCCGGCATCGGCGGCAGTGCGGCTATCCTGATCGCCTATCTGTCGCTCCAGCCGGCTTTCGGTGTGCCAACCGCGCCGCTCAATGCGGCCTACATCAAGGAATGCGGTAGCTGCCACTCGCCCCATCATCCGAGCGTGGCCTCAGCCAGCACCTGGAGCGCCCTTATGAGCAAGCTGGACGATCATTTCGGCGAAAACGCCAGTCTCTCGCCGGAACTTACCGCCAGGCTCACCGCCTACATGACCGATAACGCGGCGGAGAAATGGGACACCTGGCCCGCGAACCGCCTGCGCGTTGCCGACTCGGCCGAGCCGCTGCGCATCACGGCGACCAGGGGCTGGAAGCGCTTCCATAAACACCTGCCCGCGGAACTCTTCAAGGCCAAGGCCGTGGGAGGAAAGCTGAATTGCAGCAAATGCCACGGCGACGCGGAAACGGGACGTTTCGCGCCGCGCGCCATCGACGTCCCTCATTAACAGTCAAAAACAATAGTCAGCAATAGGCACGGGAAACAGGAACATGAACGTGAGAAAGAACCGCCTCCTTCTGGCACTTGCCGGAGCATTAATGGTCTCCACCGCCGCCACCGCGCTCGCGGCCAGCATGAACGCGCAGCAGAAATCCGTCTACGACCAGTACGTCGCGGCAGCCAAGACAGCCGACCCGGCGTTCAAGGAATTCAACGCCAAGCAGGGCGAGACTTTCTTTCGCGAGAAGCACACGGGCGGCAAACCCGAGACGACTGTTTGCACCGAATGCCACACCACGGACCTGACGAAGAAGGGCCAGACCCGCGCCGGCAAGGACATCGAGCCGATGGCCGCCTCCGTCAATCCAAAGCGCTACACCGATCCGGCGGATGTGGAAAAGTGGTTCAAGCGCAACTGCAACGACGTGGTTGGGCGCGAATGTACCGTGACCGAAAAAGGCAATGTACTGACATATCTCCTGGGTTTGTGAAACGCGATTGGAGCTGAATGCTATGAAAAAGCTGATATTGACAGGTATATTCACGATGGTTGCGGGGCTTGGCGTGGCGGGTTACGCGGTCAGCCCGGTGTCGGCTGGCGGCGATTCGATGCCTCCGGTCAAGGATGCGGCCGTGCTCAAGGAATGCGGTGCCTGCCACATGGCCTTCCAGCCGGCCTTCCTGCCCGCGCGCTCCTGGGAAAAGATGATGTCCGGCCTGAAGGACCATTTCGGTGAGAATGCCGAACTCAACCCCGCCACCGCTCAGGCCATCACTGACTATCTGACGGCCAATGCGTACGACAAGGGCAAGTCGCGCGGCAAGGAGCTGTCGGCGTCCGAGGCGCCGCTGCGCATCACAGAGACGCCGTGGTTCAAGCAAAAGCACGGAAAGAAGGATCGCACTGCCCCGGCGACGCTCAAACGGCGCGGTGCCAAGTCCGCGGCCGACTGCAAGGCCTGCCACAAGGAGGCGGATAAGGGGCTTTACGAGGACGATTGACGTCTGAGTTCCGCTTTGGGCGCGTACAGCCCAGGGCGAGACTGACTTAGACGAGCACATACCAGTTCATTCAGGCGAGCCGGGCGCGCATGTGTCCGGCTCGCCGCGTTTGCCGGCAGCGGAACTCGTGCGGCATCCCAGGGTTCCGGGCATTAACGAGGTATTGCCTCCGTCATTCCAATGACCGGCACGGAGTTCACGAATTACTGTTTGCCGCCATGGTATTAGGGGAACCTCGCGTGTTGTCTCTGTAACAGCCCGTGTCATGGCGAATTTCATTACCCAGGGCGGTCCGGCGGGACCGGCCGCCTGAGGCGCATGGCACCGGCTGCATGATTGGACTCTCTCATGAATGGCAATCTGTTCCGTCTGCGTCTTGGCCACAAAATCGCTTCCATCGGCGTAATCGGCATTCTCGGGCTCATCTGGGTTGGCGCCGCATATTTTTTCTCCAGCGCCGAACAGGATAAATATCGCGCCGAGGCCAGCGAGGCTCAGGCCATTTCCGCGATCACGAACAAGCTCTACATGGATATGCAGGAGGCCCGCCAGGCTGAGAAAAACTTCATATTGCATCATGAAGAGCGTTACATCCAGCAGCAGAGGGAATTCACCGCCTCGGTTATGAACGATCTCGACACTGCCCGCCAGATGGCGTCCAAGGCTGGCCACGCCGGGGTTGCCGCGAAGATGCATGCGATCCGCAGAAGCGTCGAGGATTACGCGGCGCGGTTTACCGCCCTGGTGGATGCCCAGCGCGGCCTGGGACTGGATGAAAAATCGGGCCTGGAAGGGAAATTGCGCAATTCCGTTCATGGCATCGAAACGCAACTGGCCGAATTCAACGACCCTGGGCTGGCCATCAAGATGCTGATGATGCGGCGGCATGAGAAGGATTTCATGCTGCGCCGCAATGCCAAATACATCGAGGAAATGAAGGCGCGCGCCGGGGAGTTTTCGGCATTGCTGGCATCGTCCGCGCTTCCCGCGGAGGTGAAGGGCGGCATCGGCGGGAAACTCGCGGCCTATACCCAGGACTTCTACGCCTGGGCCGACACGGCCGAGCAGGTCGCGCGGGAGGAGAAGGCGATCATCCAGGCGTATGCCGGCGCGGAGCCTCAGCTCGACGCGGCGCGCCAGGCCGTCGAGCAGATGCGCGTGGAGGCGGAGCGCGCCAGCGGTGACTCCCGCAACAGCATGGCGCTGACGATGGAGATCGCGATTATTGCCACCATTATCGCCGTCGCCCTCGCCGGTTTCTTCATCGGCCGGGGTATTTCGAATGCCATCGTCCTAATGTCGGACGCAATGCGGCAACTGGCGCGCGGCAATCTCCAGGTTGCCGTTCCCTGCCGCGGCCGCACCGACGAAATCAGCGAAATGGCCGAGGCGCTGGAGGTGTTCAAGAACAACCTGCATGAAACCGAGCGCATGCGCGAGGAGCAGGATCGCGCCGAAAAGCTGGCGGAGCAGATGCGGCAGGAGCAGGTGCTTGCGGAAAAACAGGCGCAGGAAGAGATAAAGGCCAATGAAAAGCGCACGCAGGACGAACGCAAGGCCGAACTGCACGCGCTGGCCACGTCGTTCGAACAGGCTGTCGGCTCGATTGTGGACATGGTCTCGTCGGCTTCCGCCGAGTTGAGCACCACGGCCGAACAGTTGACCGATGCGGCCAGGGGAACCAGCGACCGCTCGGCGGCTGTCGCGACGGCGTCCGAACAGGCGTCGAGCAATGTTCAAAGCGTGGCGAGCGCCACCGAGGAATTGTCCTCCTCGGTTCGCGATATCGCGCATCAGGTGCATCAGTCCACCACCGTCACCAGCCGCGCCGCCGTCGAGGCTGAGAAAACCAGCGCGGAGGTGCAGGATCTCACCCGCGCGGCGGAGAAGATCGGCGGCATCGTCGAACTCATCAACAACATTGCCGCGCAGACCAATCTTCTGGCCCTCAATGCCACCATCGAGGCCGCGCGCGCCGGGGAAGCGGGCAAGGGCTTCAATGTGGTCGCTCACGAGGTGAAGGTGCTGGCCGAACAGACAGCCAAGGCCACAGCCGAAATCGGTTCGCAGATATCGGCCATTCAGATGTCTACCCAGCAGACAACCGCCACGATGATGGGCATCGCCAAGACGATCCACGAAGCCGACGACATCGCCGCTTCCATTGCCAGCGCGGTGGAGGAGCAAGGCGCGGCGACGCAGGAGATTGCCCGCAACATCGCGCAGGCCAGCACCGGCAGCGCCGAGGTGGCGAAAAATATCGTGGGGGTGCAGCAATCGGCTGAAAGCTCCAGTGCGGCTGCGGCGCAGGTTCTCGGTGCGGCGCGCGGTCTGTCGCATCAGGCGGAATCGCTGCGCGGCGAGGTGGATAAGTTCGTGAGAAGGGTGCGGGCCGCCTGACGCCCGCGGGATATTACGGCACCGCCTTCAGCAGAGCGTCGAGCGTCTTGATGGTCGAGCGGCAGGCGCGGCCATCGACGCGTGCCGGGCGGAAATGGCGCTGGAACGCCTTTACGGTGAACGCGGTCTGCTCGCAGTAAAGGCCGCTCACCTCGATGCCGTAGCCATAAGCGCGAAGCCGCTCCTGAAGGTCCATCACCTCGCTGCCCGTATCGTTCAGCGTCAGCCCGTCATCGTCCCCAACCGGCCACGGCTCGACCCAAAGGCCGATGCCCGCCCGCGCCAGCCGCGCCCAGCCGAACTTCTCGCCGGGATCGCGCTTGCGCCTGGGCGCCACATCGGAATGAGCGAGCACCCGCGCCGCCTCGATGCCGTGCCGCTCGACGATATCGCCGCACAGCGCCTCGACCGCGCGCATCTGGGCATCGGGGAAATCGGGATAACCGCCATCGGGGCCGGGATTGTGAATCTCGATGCCGATGGAGCACGAATTGATGTCGTCGACGCCCGCCCAATGGGACAGGCCCGCATGCCAGGCGCGCATGGACTCGGCCACCATCTGCGTTATGACGCCGGCTTCATCCACCACATAATGACAGGAGACCTTCGACTCCGGCACCGCCAGCCAGGAAATCGCGGCCTCGGCGGATGGCATGCCGGTGTAATGCAGCAGCAGCAAATCGGGCGTGAAGCCGTCGCGGCGCGGCTCGAAATTGGCCGCGGGCACAATGCGCGCGGCCAGCGGCGTATCGGGGCGGAAAGTCAAATGCCGCGCTCCCTGCGGATCTCCTCATAGGCCGCGTTGATGGCGGCGGCCTTCTTTGTGGCGATCTCGATGAACTCCGGCGGCAAGCCCTGGGCCGTTAGCCGGTCGGGATGATTTTCGGCGATGAGCTTGCGGTAATGGGTCTTCAGCCCGGCATCGGGGATATCGCGCGGCACTTGCAGCAGTTCATAGGGGCAGCGTTCGTCCGTCCGCAGGTGACGGGCCTTGATGGAGCGGTATTCCGCCTCGCTGAAGCCGAAAATTCCGGCGACGGTGGACAAAAACCGCTCCTCGGCGCCATGGAACACGCCGTCGGCCGTGGCGATATGGAACAGGCCGTCGAGCACGTGGCCGAGCAGTTCGCGGTCGTCATGGAACAGGCGGCTGATCTGCTTGGCGTAGAATTCGTAGCCCAGCACATCCTGCTTCGCCAGATCGAAGAGGCGCGCCACATTATGCATGTCGTGCTCGGGGACTTTAAAGACCTCCTTGAACGCATGCACTTCGGCGCGGGTGACGACCCCATCCGCCTTGGCCATCTTGGCGCCCAGCGCGATGA
>CAWHDD010000030.1:162500-165769 GCA_963827885.1 uncultured Alphaproteobacteria bacterium
GGGAGTGAAACAGAACCTGAAACTGGATGCCTACAAACAGCCGGAGCGCAAGTGACGGCGTACCTTTTGTATAATGGGTCAGCGACTTAGTTTAACGGGCAAGCTTAAGCCGGTAGGTGTAGGCGCAGCGAAAGCAAGTCTGAACAGGGCGTTCAGTCCGTTGAATTAGACCCGAAACCGGGTGATCTATCCATGAGCAGGCTGAAGGACGGGTAACACCTTCTGGAGGGCCGAACCCACCGGCGTTGAAAAGCCGGGGGATGACTTGTGGATAGGGGCGAAAGACCAATCAAACTCGGAAATAGCTGGTTCTCCGCGAAATCTATTGAGGTAGAGCGTCGGACGTATGCTTCCAGGGGTAGAGCACTGGATGGGCTAGGGGTCCTTACCGGATTACCAAACCTAACCAAACTCCGAATACTGGAATGTCTTATCCGGCAGACACACGGCGGGTGCTAAGGTCCGTCGTGAAAAGGGAAACAGCCCTGACCGCCAATTAAGGTCCCCAAGTTATGGCTAAGTGGTGAAGGATGTGAAAATCCCAAAACAACCAGGAGGTTGGCTTAGAAGCAGCCATCCTTTAAAGAAAGCGTAACAGCTCACTGGTCTAAATAAGGATTTTTGCGCCGAAAATGTAACGGGGCTAAAGCCATACACCGAAGTTGCGGGTGTGCGTAAGCACGCGGTAGCGGAGCGTTCCGTAGGCCTGTGAAGGTGAACTGTAAGGTTTGCTGGAGGTATCAGAAGTGCGAATGCTGACATGAGTAACGATAAAGAGTGTGAGAAACACTCTCGCCGAAAGTCCAAGGGTTCCTGCGTAAAGCTAATCTGCGCAGGGTTAGCCGGCTCCTAAGACGAGGGCGAAAGCCGTAGTCGATGGGAATGAGGTTAATATTCCTCAGCCAGGGGATGGTGACGGATCACGTGTGTTGTCAGTCCTTATTGGATTGAACTGGCAGCGAAGTGGTCCCAGGAAATAGCCCCCCAAATGACCGTACCCTAAACCGACACAGGTGGACTGGTAGAGTATACCAAGGCGCTTGAGAGAACTACGTTGAAGGAACTCGGCAAATTGCCCTCGTAACTTCGGGAGAAGAGGGCCTCGGATTTGCGCAAGCATGTCCGAGGGGCACAGACCAGGGGGTGGCGACTGTTTACTAAAAACACAGGACTCTGCGAAGTCGAAAGACGACGTATAGGGTCTGACACCTGCCCGGTGCTGGAAGGTTAAGAGGAGGGGTGCAAGCTCCGAATTGAAGCCCCAGTAAACGGCGGCCGTAACTCTAACGGTCCTAAGGTAGCGAAATTCCTTGTCGGGTAAGTTCCGACCTGCATGAATGGCGTAACGACTTCCCCGCTGTCTCCAACGCAGACTCAGTGAAATTGAATTCTCCGTGAAGATGCGGAGTTCCTGCGGTTAGACGGAAAGACCCCGTGCACCTTTACTATAGCTTCACACTGGTATTCGTGATTACATGTGTAGGATAGGTGGGAGACTATGAAGCGGAGCCGCCAGGTTTCGTGGAGTCAACCTTGAAATACCACCCTTGCGATTATGGATATCTAACTGCGGCCCGTTATCCGGGTTCAGGACCGTGTATGGTGGGTAGTTTGACTGGGGCGGTCGCCTCCTAAAGAGTAACGGAGGCGCGCAATGGTTAGCTCAAGCTGGTCGGAAATCAGCTGTTGAGTGTAATGGCATAAGCTTGCCTGACTGTGAGACGGACATGTCAAGCAGAGACGAAAGTCGGTCATAGTGATCCGGTGGTTCTGTGTGGAAAGGCCATCGCTCAACGGATAAAAGGTACGCCGGGGATAACAGGCTGATGACCCCCAAGAGTCCATATCGACGGGGTCGTTTGGCACCTCGATGTCGACTCATCACATCCTGGAGCTGAAGCAGGTTCCAAGGGTTTGGCTGTTCGCCAATTAAAGCGGTACGTGAGCTGGGTTTAGAACGTCGTGAGACAGTTTGGTCCCTATCTGCCGTGGGTGTAGGAGAATTGAGAGGAGCTGTCCTTAGTACGAGAGGACCGGGATGGACACACCTCTGGTGGACCTGTTGTTGCGCCAGCAGCAGTGCAGGGTAGCTAAGTGTTGACGGGATAACCGCTGAAGGCATCTAAGCGGGAAGCCTCCCTCAAAACAAGTTCTCCCTCGAGAGCCGTAGTAGACTACTACGTTGATAGGTTGGATGTGGAAGTGCGGTGACGCATGAAGCTTACCAATACTAATAGCTCGATTGAGCTTGATTGCTCTCATTTGCAATGCTCACCTCCAGTGAGCTTCGACGAGGAAAATGCACATCAGTGCGCAATGGCCAGATCATCGGAATATCCTTCGTTTGCCTGGTGGTTATAGCGGAGCGCCCCCACTCGATCCCATCTCGAACTCGACCGTGAAACGCTCCAGCGCCAATGGTACTATGAAAATGGGAGAGTAGGTCGCTGCCAGGCATACCAAGGATATTCCGTCTGAGATAAATCCCCTGTTGCACCGGCGCGGGTTCTGTATTCTAGCGCACGGTCTCGATGCCAAAGTCAGTGAAGGCCGGGACGGCCTCGTCGTCATTGATGTCGTAGACCCACAACAGGCTATCTTCGGGGGGCGGGCTGCTCCAGGAGGTTCCACACAGGTCTTCGTCACGGCCCAGGATCTGGGCGGCGCGCCGTATTGTGAAGACGTAAGCGATTGCAGCCACGCGCAGGGGCAACGCGCTTCAACTCCCATGGCAGCAGTTTATGGAACCGGCGATGCGGGCGAGCATCGCCAGCCAGCTAGGCCTGCGGGGCGATATCGTTGAGTTTGGCCGTCATGATCAGCGTGGTCATGGCTGCGGCGCGTTCGGAGCCAACGAAGAGCCTCTGAGCGACCGCTCGGCGGCATTATTTGTCAGGCAAATGCGGCCATCGCCGAGGAAGGCGGAGCGCGACAGACCAGCACGCTCCTCGCGCAGCCATGTTTCCAGGCCGGTCACGTGGAGCGCACTTTGCTCTTGGCGGACGCGCAGACGTTCAGTACGCATCCGGCGAGCCCCCGGGGTGCCTCGCTGTGATCAGGCGGCTTGAGCCTGCACCTGCGGCGGGCGCGCCGCCTGCCAATTCCAGGGCAGCAGCTCCGCGATGCGGGCGAGCACATCGGCTAGCCAGGCATGCGGGTCTACGCCATTCAGGCGGCAGGTCTCGATCAGCGTATAGAACACCGCCGCCCGGTGACCTCCTAAATCGCTGCCGCAGAAGGTCCAATTGCGTCGGCCAACCGCAATGCCG